>DATJOJ010000028.1:0-88658 GCA_035507035.1 Terriglobales bacterium
TAGCCCTCTCCGGCGAGCAGGCGGGCTGCCGCATGGCCGAGCCCGGAAGTAGCGCCAGTGACGAGAGCGATCGAGTGTTTCATAGGCGTCTCCATGGTGAAAAGTGAAGGTGGCCCCGCGAGGCCAGAATCGGCTTGCTAATTTCGAACTATTTGGTTTTATAATGCTGGGATGATCGGTGTCAATGATTTTCGAACCAAATGATTCAAAATACCGCTAGGCCGCGGGGTCGACCGCGCAGCTTCGACGAGACGGGTGCGCTGGAAAAGGCGACTCAGGTGTTCTGGTCGAAAGGCTACGACGGAGTGACGATTGACGATCTCGTCGCAGGGATGGGTGTGGGACGGCCGAGCCTGTATGCCATCTTTGGAGACAAGCGGGCGATATTCTTGCGCGCCCTTAAGGCGTACGCAGAACGCAAGGGAGCAGCGGCCACCAAGGCACTCCTCGCGCCACAGACGCTTCGCGACTCGATCGTCGGCTTTCTGAGGTACGCCGTCGAAAGTGCGACAGAGAAAGGGTCCGCCCGGGGCTGCCTTGTCGTGTGCGTCGCCCCGCTTGTGAACGACGCTGAGGTTCAGCGGTTCCTGCAGAGCGCGGTCGCGGGGGGCACGGCGCTGGTGGAGCGCCGTTTCCGGGACGCGATCAGTGCGGGAGATGTCCCGCCTGACTTTCCGGTAGCCGCTCGCGCGATCCAAGTGACGGATTTAGCGCGTGGGCTGACCATGCGTGCGCGGATAGGCACGCCGCGTAAGACGCTCCTCAAAGATGCTGAGGAAGCGGCCGACTTGGTGCTCCTGCCGCACCTGAAGACCATCGGCAAGCAGAAGCTATAACTTTCTCTCGCCGGCGCTTGAGCCGGCTGTTGGCCCGGGTTGGGCGAGCGAATTGGGCGAGCTAACCTGGGCACCATCCAATTCCCAAAATGGAGCCCAGCCTCATGCCGCCATCCCGAATTCCGTGGACAACCGGTTTCCATATAAGCTATTCTTCTATTTAGTTGTTTAGCTCTTTGATAATCTAAGTCCTTATTCCGGAATACTTTGCCTCCAAATCCTCTGAATCGTAAGATTTGGCGGGAATTTCCTGCTAAATCAATGATTCCACTAGACCGCAGGGGGGAGGGGGTATACCGGCAAAGGGGTACGTACCGGGGCATTCCTGATAGCTCAGCAGTGGCCGGCCGCTGCCCGCGGCCGCGAACCCGTTTCGGCGACTAGAAGAGACCTAAGAGTGTCGCCCAAAGAATGGCTCCTCAGGTAGGACTCGAACCTACAACCCTCCGGTTAACAGCCGGATGCTCTGCCATTGAGCTACTGAGGAGTAGACGTGCTGCTCAATTGTTGTACCCATCATACCATTCACGGCTTTTGCTGAAAACATTACCGCCGGTTTCGTCATCCTGAGCAATCCGCTCCTGCGCCGCGAAGCACCTGGGCGAGCCGCGCGTCCTATCGCGTTTTTGCGATGCAAGTGCGCGCCGCTGTCTCGATTCCCTAGCTGACCACGATATCCGCGATCTTCACCGCGTCCGCGCAAGCCCGCACATCATGCGTTCGAATAATGTGCGCTCCTTTCAGCATGACTAGAGTTTCCATCGCCACCGTCCCGTAGGCGCGGTCTTCCGGTGACGGGTCTTGTCCGTCCCGCGACAACGCCCGCCCGATAAACGATTTTCGCGAGACACCCACCAGCAGTGGGTATCGCAACTCATGAAACTCTTCAAAACGCCGCAGCAACGGATAATTCTCCTGAAAGCTTTTGCCGAAACCGAAGCCCGGATCGAGCACCAGTCGCTCCCGCTTGACTCCCGCCATCAGCGCCGCATCGGCCCAATCGCGCAACTCGCGCTTGACCAAAGTCACCATATCCGCAACCGCTGGCAGATTCCGCCACTCGTCGGGACGCCCACGCATGTGCATCAGGACTCCACCACATTTCAGCGCCGCGAGGGTCTTTGCCATCTGTGGATCCCATCGGAATCCGCTGACGTCGTTCACAATCTCGGCGCCCGCCTCGACCGCCGCTCGCGCAACATTCGCCTTGTACGTGTCTATCGAGAGAACGGCCTGCGATCGCTTCTGCTTGAGGGCTTTTATAACGGGCAGCACGCGGTTCAGTTCTTCTTCTTCGCTAACCACCTGGCGCTGGTCGGTCGGGGCTTTCCCAGTGCCTGGTCCAGAGCTTAAAACCTTCGCTCCCGGTCGAGTCGATTCTCCGCCTACATCGATGATGTCAGCCCCGTCTTCCAGCAGCCGCAACCCATGCTCGACCGCGCGCTCGCAATCGAAATAAAGGCCTCCGTCGGAGAATGAATCCGGAGTGACGTTCAGCACACCCATGATCAGCGTGCGCTTGCCCAGTTGCAGGGTGCGCGAGCCTATGTTCCATTCGAAAACCGGTCGCATGCCGCCCAATTTTAAACCCTCGCCCTCGCATTCCTGCGTAACTAAGCGGCTGCGCTGCGCATCTCGATTACGTCGGTCTATGTGTGACCGGCATCACGCTTGGCTGTGCGCCTTTATGGCACAATACAAAGGTCAAGGCGCGGCTCCTGACGAAACGATTTCTTGCAATGGTTCCTTCTGGCCTCCAACTCGCCCTGCTCTCGGCTGCCGTGCTGGGTTTTCGCCACGGTTTTGATTACGACCATATAGCCGCAATCTCCGACATTACCAGCGTGCAGGAGTCGCCCCGCCGTGCCATGCGCCTGGGCTTTCTCTATGCGCTTGGGCATGCAGCCACGGTCGCGCTGCTCGGCAGCATTGTCATTTTTTTTCAGTTGTCGCTGCCGCACAGTATTGATCGCGTGGCCGAGCGATTGGTCGGATTGACGCTTATCTTCCTCGGCATCTTCGTTTTAGGTTCGCTCTTTCGCGGCGATTATGTTCCGCGCAGCCGTTTCGTCT
This sequence comes from Terriglobales bacterium, assembly GCA_035507035.1. GTDB lineage: Bacteria > Acidobacteriota > Terriglobia > Terriglobales > Acidobacteriaceae > DATJOJ01. Next base: position 2,910 of record DATJOJ010000028.1, read on the forward strand.
TAGTGGCCAATGCCTTGCGATGGCTGCACTGGAAGGTGAAGTCGAAGTGGCACAACCATGAGCATCCGCGGCCCAAAGACGTGAACTGGAACTACGATTCCAAGTCGGTCTTCGGCATCGGTATCATCCACGGGCTGGGGGCAGAGACGCCCAGCCAGTTGCTGATCTTCCTATTGGCGGCCAATCTAGGCGGTGTCACCAAAGGTTTCTTGGGATTAGGCATGTTTGTCGTTGGCCTCCTGGTCATGAACACCATCATGACCGCTTCCGCTTCCGGCTTATTTGGATTCAGCGCCCGCACTCCACGGATCCAGTACGCCATTACCGCCATCACTGCTATTTATAGCTTGATCGTGGGCGGGATCTTTCTCTGGGGCTCTTCCGCCTTGCTTCCTCCGATCGGCTAGTCCGTCGAAATCAACTCACCGGGCATTGTGTTCTACGTCACAGACCTCTGTAACAATGCATGCTTCACTCCTTGGAGAGGGCCGAACTTCATGTGCTTGGCAGTTCCAGGAAAGATTCTCGAGATACAGCCGCAAAGCGCCGGCCGCATGGCGCGGGTTGAATTCGGCGGCATCGTGCGCCAGGTTTCTTTGGACTTCGTTCCGGAAGCCTCCGTCAGCGACTATGTCATTGTCCACGTAGGCTACGCCATTAGCCGGGTGGATGCCCAGGAAGCGGAACGTACCTATAAGCTCCTGCAAGACATGGGCATGTTGGAAGCCGAGCTTGGGCTTTAGATAGTTCGGACCGCAATCCCTCAGTCCTTTAAATCACTCCCCAATGTGATGTTCGTCACCGATAGCATGTTCACCCCTCGCTACAGTGAGGTTGTGAGGGTTTGGCTTCAGTGCGAAGCCTGCGAGCTACCGCTACGCTCGCGCACGCCATGAAATATCTCGACGAATATCGTGACCAACGCATCGCCCGCAACCTGGCCGCCGAAATCGCGCAGCTCGTAACCCGGCCTTGGGTATTGATGGAAATTTGCGGGGGCCAAACTCATACCATCATGCGCTACGGCATCGATGAGATGCTCCCGGCCGGTCTCGAACTCGTCCACGGTCCTGGTTGCCCAGTGTGTGTTACCCCGCTCGAAACTATCGACAAGGCAATCAATCTCGCGTCGCGCACCGAGGTAATTCTGGTCTCCTACGGCGACATGCTCCGGGTTCCTGGTTCCCACTCTGACTTAATGCGGGCGAAGGCTAACGGTGCGGACGTTCGCATTGCGTACTCCCCCATTGAAGCTGTGAAAATTGCTCGCTCCAACCCGGATCGCAAGATCGTTTTCCTGGCAATCGGTTTCGAGACTACTGCGCCGGCGAACGCCATGGCTGCTTGGCAGGCTCGACGTGAAGGCTTAACCAATTTCTCCATGCTGGCTTCGCACGTGCTCGTGCCACCCGCCATTCGCGCACTCCTGGTTTCTGAAACGAACCGCGTTCAAGCATTCATCGCGCCGGGTCACGTGTGTACCGTGATGGGTTGCGGCGAGTACGAAGCCCTGGTTCGCGACTTCCATGTGCCCATCGTGGTCGGCGGCTTTGAGCCCATCGATCTGCTCGAAGCCATCCTCATGCTCGTGAAGCAACTCGAAGGCGGAGAAAGCAGGCTGGAAAACCAATATGCGCGGTCGGTCAGCTATCAGGGGAATTTGCCGGCGCAGCAGATTATGCAGGAAGTCTTCGAGGTCGCAGACCAGAAATGGCGCGGCATCGGAGTGATTCCACAAAGTGGATTGCGCTTGCGCCAGGAATATGCCGCCTTTGACGCCAGCCGCGTTTTCGATCTGGAAGAACTCGTCGTGGATGAGCCTGCCGAGTGCATCAGTGCGCAGGTGCTGCAAGGGCTGAAAAAACCGACGGATTGTCCGATGTTCGGCATGGGCTGCACACCGGAGAATCCAATGGGTGCGCCGATGGTCTCTTCAGAAGGAGCTTGTGCGGCCTACTATCGCTACCGGCCTCGCGCGCTCGCGGGCTAGGAGGGCCTCTATGTGTGCCGTGAAAACAATTGCTGAACTAAGCTGCCCGGCCCCACTTCCGGCCAAGGACACAATTCTACTGGGGCATGGCAGTGGCGGGAAATTGAGCGCCGAACTGGTACGCGATGTTTTTCTGCCCGCGTTCACCAATCCCTTTCTGGCGCGCCTGGACGATCAAGCTGTCGTCGACGTCAATGGTCAGCGCTTCGCCATCACCACCGATTCCTTCGTGGTGAAGCCGCTATTCTTCCCGGGGGGTGACATCGGTTCTCTCGCCGTGCACGGCACCGTCAACGACCTGGCAATGGGTGGAGCAACGCCGCGGTTTCTCAGCACGGCCTTCATCATTGAAGAGGGTTTCTCCATCTCGCAGCTTCGGCAAATCGTCGAGTCCATGCACACCGCGGCTCGCGCCGCCGACGTACAAATCGTGACCGGCGACACAAAAGTCGTCGAGAAGGGAAAAGGTGACGGGTTGTTCATCAACACGACCGGTGTGGGCCTCGTACCTCCAGGTCTGGAACTCTCCGCCAATCTCGCTCGGCCCGGAGATCGTGTTGTGCTCAGCGGTTCCATCGGCGAGCATGGCATTGCAATTCTGGCGCAGCGCGAGGGCCTTGAGTTCGAAACGCAGATAAAAAGCGACAGCGCGGCCCTGCATACGCTGGTCGCCGCAATGCTTCGGACAACCCGCGAAATCCGTTGCATGCGCGATCCGACGCGTGGGGGTGTTTCGAGTACTCTGAATGAAATCGCTCAGCAATCCTGTGTCGGTATCCAACTTGAGGAGCAGAACATTCCCATTCGCGAGGAAGTTCGCGGCGCATGCGAGTTGCTCGGCTTGGATCCTCTTTACGTGGCCAACGAGGGCAAACTGATCGCGATTGTTGCGCCTGAAGTCGCCGACAGTCTCGTTGAGACCATGCGGCGTCATCCACTGGGGACGAGTGCGCAGATCATCGGCACCGTAACCGAAAGAAATGCCGGTCTCCTCACGATGCGCTCGCAGTTCGGGACCACGCGCCTCGTCGATATGCTGGCCGGCGATCAATTGCCGCGGATTTGTTAAAGACCGATTTTTGCCGTTATGAAGCGATATGGAAATCCGGCGACACATTGAAGTGTCGGGTATCGTGCAGGGAGTCGGTTTCCGGCCCTATATCTACCGGCTGGCGCGAGGACGTCAACTCACCGGCAGCATTTGCAATACCGGCACAGGTGTCACGATTGAGATCGAAGGTTCAGCCGATAGCGTCGACGACTTTGTCGAACGCTTGTCCATTGAAGCGCCGCCCCTGGCGCGGATTACTGAGCTTGTCATCCAGGAAGTGCCATGCAGCGGCGATACCGAGTTCCGCATTGTCCAGAGTGAACCGGGAAGTGAAGTCCGAACCCTGATCTCGCCCGATATTGCCATTTGTCCCGACTGTATCCGGGAAATGTTTGATCCCGCCGATCGCCGCTACCGCTATCCCTTTATCAATTGCACCAATTGCGGGCCGCGGTTCACGATTGTTCGCGACATCCCTTACGATCGTCGCAGCACCTCGATGTCAGTTTTTCCCATGTGTCCAGCATGCCAAGCAGAGTATGAGGATCCACTTGATCGGCGCTTTCACGCTCAGCCGAACGCATGCTGGGAGTGTGGTCCTCGCGTTGAGTTGTGGGATAAATCCGGTCGTCGAGTCTCCTGCAGCGATCCGATCGTCGAAGCTGCATCAGCATTGCACTCCGGATCGATCGTTGCCGTCAAGGGTCTCGGTGGATTTCACCTGGCCGCGGATGCGGCTAACTCTGCCGCAGTCGCGCTGTTACGGAGGCGCAAGCGACGCGTAGAGAAACCATTCGCCGTGATGGTTCCCGATCTTTCCACGGCGCAGGACATTTGCAACCTTGACGCTACTGAAACGATGCTCTTGCAATCCCCGCAACGCCCCATTGTCCTGCTTCGCAAGAAATTGCCCAGTGCAATCTCCGATCAGGTAGCACCGTTTAATCGTTATCTCGGAGTATTTCTCCCATACACACCTTTGCACTACTTGCTGTTGGCGGAAGGTTTCAAAGCCCTGGTCATGACGAGCGGAAATCTCAGTGAAGAACCGATTGCGATCGGTAATGAAGAAGCGGTTTCTCGCCTGCAGGGCCTTGCCGACTATTTCTTAGTTCACAATCGTGACATCCTGCTGCGCTGTGACGATTCCGTTCTGCGAGTCGATCGTGGCGTCACGCGCCAGTTGCGGCGTTCGCGCGGATTTGTTCCGGTGCCCGTTTTTCTGAAAGACGAGCAACCTTCTGTGCTCGCGGTCGGCGGCGAGCTGAAAAATACAATCTGTCTCACCAAAGGGAAGAACGCATTCCTCAGCCAGCATGTTGGAGACCTCGAAAATGTCGAAAGCTACGGATTCTTTCGCGAGGCCATCGACCACCTGGAGAAGATTCTCGAAATCCGTCCCGAGATTCTCGCCTACGATCTTCACCCTGATTATTTCAGCACCAAATGGGTGTTGCAGCAGAATGGCGTGAAGCTATGCGGTGTCCAGCACCATCACGCTCACATCGCGAGTTGCATGGCGGAAAACCATCTCGATGGTCGCGTGATTGGCTTCTCCCTGGATGGAACCGGTTACGGAACAGACGGCAATATCTGGGGCGGGGAAGTGCTGATAGCAGATTATGCAGCTTTCGAACGAGCCGCTCATTTGGAATATGCCCCCATGCCTGGCGGGGCAGTCGCCATTCACGAACCATGGCGGATGGCACTGAGTTACTTGTTTCATCACTTTGGAGAGGATTTCCGCAATGCCGACATCCCCTTCGTCCAGCAGTTGGACCTCCAGAAATCCGAGCTCTTAATCCGCATGAGCGAGCACCGGCTGAATTCGCCTTTGACTTCCAGTTGCGGGCGGCTCTTCGACGCTGTCGCTGCGTTGATCGGAATTCGGCAAAGAGTTAACTACGAAGCCCAGGCCGCCATCGAGTTGGAAATGGCGATTTCGCCGACCGCGAGCGGCGAAGGATATCCCCTCGACCTGATCCCCGACGGCAACCATTGGATCATCGGTACACGCCCCCTCTTCCAATCATTGGTTTCCGATCTCGAGCGGCGAACTTCAATCGGCGCAATTAGCCGGCGCTTTCACGATGGGCTGGTGAACGTGTTTATTCGTCTAGCGACGATGCTACGCAATCAGACATCGCTGAACCGAGTCTGCCTAAGCGGCGGGACATTCAACAATGTCTATCTATCTGAACAGGTCGAATCGCGTCTTGTTGAAGCCGGTTTTGAGGTTTTCACCCACCACGAAGTTCCGGCTGGCGATGGTGGCTTGAGCCTAGGACAAGCGGTGATCGCCGCCAGAAAATCAGCCTAGCCTAACCGGAAATCTCGTTCGTGCCAAAGCAAGAATCCTTACATGTATGAGACACGTGTCGCCGCTTCGTGAGCGTCTCGCCGGAGGATAGCAATCAGACACGGATGCCGAGGATTGACTATTATTTCAGACTATGATCCCAAGACCTCGCTGATCGACTTCTGGCCGCTACCGCTAAGGTGCTCGATCTGACTCTGGTAACCGCAGACGCTAGGCTGCTCGGCTTAGGTGAAATTGCCACCTTGGCAAATCGCTGAGGCGTTTACTCTCTCGCTCCCGCACCTCCGTGCCATTTGCACCATTCAGCCTTTTTCGGTAATCTGCAATTACACCGGAAAGGAGGTGGTCGAATGACAAGTTCTGATTGTAGTAACTGTAGTGGGAGTCTAAGACCAGGTGAGGTGGCTGAGACTTAGAGCTGGTTGCTCTAAGCGGGGCTTGGGCGCGCCTTTTGCGCCAAAGCTACAGCCCGCACACTAACCGGTGAGTTTGGACTCGATGCCGGCGTAGGTCGCGCCGGATTTTCGATCTGGTACCCGGAGTTGCCGTAAGAGGCCACGTAGAGTGACCACCTCTTGGTCAATCCCAAACAGTCCACCGGGCGGCCCGTGCTAAATGCGCGGGCCGTTCTGTTTTCTGTGCTGTCGGACGCTGAAACGGAACCACTGTTGACGAAGCCAAGCCTTAGTCATCAAATTGCGCCGTTCGTTTAAATCCCTTCCGGATCACCTCCAGCGTATCTTCAGCCAGCGAGAGTTCAACGGCTTCTTGATACGTGAACCAACCGACATCCTCCGCATCTCCTGAGGGCTTTGCCTCTCCCGCGACTCGCATGCAAAGAAAATCGATGAGTACATAGTGATAGAGAGTGCGCTCATCCACGTCCCGCAATAGACGGTCGTAAGCACCCAGCAAATCTGCCGTTTCGACTGTGAGGCCAGTTTCTTCCAGGACCTCGCGCCCCGCCGCTTCCCGCAAGGTTTCTCCAACCTCGAGCACTCCACCCGGAATTGACCATTCTCCGAGTAGCGGCGGATGCCCTCGCTTTACCAGTAACACACGATCTCCTTCGATGATGATTGCGCCCACTCCTACCAGCGGCGCATCCGGATATTCTCGTTTCATGGCGAAATTCTATGGGTGTTTTAGAAAACCTTGCTTCCCGGAGCCGATTCTAAACCCTGGAATGATGTAAACAAGCAGATCTCAGATAATAGTGTCCAGTTCTCAGTAGAATAGCTGCGTGCCTTTAGAAGAGTACAAACGCAAACGCCGCTTCGAAGAAACTCCGGAGCCGCCGCCGAAGCTCGAAAAAAAGTCTCGCCATCGGTTCGTCGTGCAAAAGCATCGCGCAACCCGTCTTCACTATGACTTTCGTTTGGAGATGGAGGGAGTGCTCAAATCCTGGGCCGTACCCAAAGGCCCATCCCTCAATCCTGCGGACAAGCGTCTGGCGATGCAGGTGGAAGATCATCCCGTGTCTTACTTTGATTTCGAAGGCATCATTCCCGAGGGTAACTATGGCGCCGGAACCGTGATGGTGTGGGACGTTGGTACCTGGGAACCGTTATCGCCGAAACCGGTAAATGGAAAGTACATCGCTGGCACCGAAGCTGAAGCCGCAGAAATGTTGAAGAAGGGCGATCTCAAATTCCGGCTGCATGGCAAGAAATTAAATGGTGACTTCGCCCTGGTTCACATCAAAGCACGGCGACCGGGAAGCAAAGGTACGGAGTGGCTTCTCATCAAGAAACACGATGAGTACGCCGCGTCCGGTTATGACATCGATGAGTACGATACTTCGGCGCTTAGCAAGAAAACCATGGCGCAGATTGCCGGCGACGAAGACGCGGCCGAATGGCGAAGCAGCAAGAAAGCCTCGCGCGGAACGCCGAAAGCGCCCTGGCTGGCGGACACTCTGGCGAAACTCGACAAGAAAAATAAAAGGAAAGCTGCAGCGGAGGATGCGGAACCCAAGCCCAGAGGTGCTCACCCGTCGTCGCCGAAGAGCAGGTCGGTAAAAAAAAACTCTAATTCCTCGGCGACCTCAGCGATCTCGGCGGTAGAGGAGTTTCCCGGCGCGAGCAAGCGTGCTATGCCCACCGCGGTCACGCCCATGCTCGCCACGTCAGTCAAGGAGCCTTTCGACAGTCCCGACTGGCTATTTGAAATCAAGTGGGACGGGTACCGCGCCGTGGCGTTTGTCGACGATGGCGAGGTTCGTCTCGTGTCCCGCAATCACAACGACCTCACTGGCCAATTTGCCGAACTCCGTACTCTCGCACAGTTTGTAAACGCGAAATCGGCTGTCCTTGACGGCGAAATCGTCGCGCTCGACGAGCAAGGCCGGTCTTCCTTCAGCTTGATGCAGCAGCGTACCGGCATTCGCAGCGGAGGACGGCGCGTGGCCGGACGCTCAGACGTGGATGTTTCATACTATGCTTTCGACTTGATCTATGTGGAGGGATACGACCTGCGGCGAGTTGCGCTCGAGGATCGCAAGAAAGCGTTGTCACAGATCATCACTCCAGATCACATCATTCGCTATTCAGAACACTTCCCGGAGCACGGTATCGCGTTATTTGAAGCCGCCAAACAGCAGGGTCTCGAAGGCATTCTCGCCAAGCGCCGGGGAAGTTCTTACGAGGAGCGCCGCAGCCGCGATTGGCTCAAGATTAAAATCACCCAGACCATTGACTGCGTCATCGGCGGTTACACCGACCCGGAAGGGAGCAGGCTCTATTTTGGCGCTTTGGTCCTTGGTCTTTACGACGACAAGAATCAATTGCTCCACGTCGGCCAGGCGGGCACCGGCTTTAATCAGGTGACTCTATCCCAGATATGGCACACGCTTCACAAGTTGGAAACCAAGCAATCTCCATTTACGGGTCCGGTAGAAGCCGCACACGTTCACTGGGTGAAGCCGCAGCGCGTCGCCGAGATCAAATTTACCGAATGGACTCACGAAACCGCGGAGGGCGGACTTAAGTTACGCGCGCCCGTCTTTCTCCGATTGCGAGATGATAAAAATCCCAAGGACTGCACGCTGGAAAGCCAATTGCCGCAGGTAAGAACCGAAGCCTGAGACAACAGACGAATTTCGTCAGGGAGCGGGCTCGGGCGCTCGCGAAACGCCATCACTTGATATCTTTCATGGCTAACATCGACCCGTAATCTCTTCCCGAAGGCTCGACTGCGCGCGCCACCATGCCGTCAAAGGCGTCGCGGAACTCCGGGTATTTCGACAGTAAGGCCTTCATGACTTGACTGTTCTCATCGAAAGTTTTGGAGTAATTCGAAACGTCCGGCCATTGGTACTTCACGACCAGATCAAAATCTTTTCCTTGCGGCAGCGGAAAAATGGCCGTGAGTTTATACGTTTTGCCCCCCGCCGTGAGATCGACGGGCGCATCGATAGGCAAGTCGGTTGGCTTGACCGCTTGCATTTCGTCGTATAGTTTGTCGGTCGCCTGCGTGTACATAAAACTTACCGGGGACAGCAGGTCCCGCGCGGCGAGGTAGTAGAACCACGCATTGTGAGTTTGTCCCTTCGCCTTAAAAGCGCGCGCCTTGTCGAGAAACCACTTCGAGTCGTGCCCGGCGATCTCCGGACTCCTCACATAGAACCCGCCGAGCTTCCAGTCGTTCCCTTGCTGCTCGAGTACCAAGGTCACGGAGCGCGGTTCCTTGCCGCCGGTTGCATCCAGAATCACAATGCCATAATTACCCGCGGCTAAGTTCGGAATGACGAATTCAGCGCTATTGCTGGTTTGTCCATTTGCTCCAAACACACCACAAAGAAACTCGCCGTGTTCTTGCGAAGTTTGTCCGCCTGCTTTCAAAAGAAAAGGTGGCCGCACCGATGCCTGTGCGCCCGTGAGGTCTGGCTGATTGTCTTTGAGCGCGTTTTCCACGCCCGAGAAATCGTTTGCAAGCGCGGGAATCGCGTTTTGTTTGAGTGATGCAGCGTCGCCGCGCATCGCCATATCAAAATAACGCTTGCCCGTATTTTCCAGCGCCGTACGCGTGGGTTGGTCCATGTCGTCGGCGGTCAAACAAGTTTGCCCCTCAGCGAAGACTGCACTTAGTAGAAATGCGAGAATCATTCCGCGAACGAATAAGCGTGGCGAGGTCCCTTTAGAATTTTTCATGATTCGTCATCGTCCTTTTGCCAGGTGTGCGAGAGATGACCAGGCATTTAAGATGTCACTTTTTCGATTCACGCTGTACCGGCGAAGTCGCCATTTCTGACATCTTAAATACTAGCGCTTTGCCGAATCCTGGGGAATCGTCTTGGCGGTTCTTGCCCGCCAATTGCATCGGCCCCGGTCGTGTGTTACCGTCCCTTTGATTCCTATTTCTTCGGCGAAAGGAGCGCTGCGATGGCCGGTTGGATCATGTTAGGCATTCTCGTTGTCATCGCTTTTCTGCTGGCCGGGATGTACAACAGCCTGGTACAGCTCCGGGTGCGTTGCGATTCCGCATGGTCCGACATTGACGTTCAATTGAAGCGTCGTCACGACCTCATTCCCAACCTCGTGGAAACCGTGAAAGGCTATGCTGCGCACGAAAAGGGAACGTTTGAGAACATCGCCAAATTTCGTTCCATGGCCATGCAAGCGACTTCCCCAGCCGATAAAGCGGCAGCCGAAAATCAACTGACCGGTGCGTTGAAGAGCTTGTTCGCTGTTGCCGAGAATTATCCGGAACTGAAGGCCTCTGAAGAGTTCACCCAATTGCAGGGTTCGCTGAGCCAGACGGAAGACGCGATCCAGAATTCACGCCGTTATTACAATGCTGTGGTGCGCGATCTGAACACAAAAATCCAGACATTCCCCACCAACATTCTGGCGGGAATGTTCGGCTTCCAGCAGCGGCAATTCTTCGAGACTACGGCAGCCGATCGCGAGCCGGTCGCGGTGAAATTCTGAGTTGCTCCTGACCGAACAACTATGAGGCCACGGTACTGGTTCGCGGCGATCATCGTAATTTTTTGCCTGTCCGCCGCCCCTCTGTTCGCTAAGAGTTGGCGAATCACCGATTTCCACGACGACATCTCGATTTCCGAAGATGGCACTGCCGCCGTGCAGGAGCGTATTACCTTATCTTTTGTCGGCCAATGGCACGGCATCCACCGTTTGATTCCCGTCGAATATCCCGGTCCTCGCGGCACAAACTACACGCTTTTCCTCAACGTCACCAGCGTTACCGATGGCAGCGGCGGCAAGCTAAAATATGACACTTCCACTTCCCACGGCTTTCGCGATCTGAAGATCTACATTCCTGGCGCCGTCGACGCAACCCGCATAGTTGAAATCGATTACACCGTCCGCAATGGTACGCGCTTCTTTGAAGATCACGATGAGTTCTATTGGAATGTCACCGGGAATGACTGGCCGGTACCCATCGATCACGCCAGCGCGACGGTGACCTTTCCGAGTTCGGCGGCTGGCTCACTACGCGCTCAGGCTTTCACCGGTGTGTACGGCTCCGCCGAGCGCAACGCGACGTCAGATATAAACGGCGCAACCTGCTCTTTTGAGACCAATAACCCGCTGCCGATGCGCGGCGGCTTGACCATCGACATTTATATTCCGAAAGACGTTCTCAAGGAGCCGAGCAGCTTCACGCGCACGCTGTGGTTCCTCGAGAGCAATCCGATCGTTTTTCTTCCGTTCTGGACGCTCGCCATCATGTTTTTTGTCTGGCACACCTGGGGACGCGATCCCGACCCCGGCGTTTCCGTCGCGCCGATGTATGAGCCACCCAAAGGATTCACTCCCGCCGAGGCTGGCACGTTGCTCGAAGATAAAGTTCATCCTCGCGACATTACTTCGACCATCGTCGATCTCGCAGTCCGCGGCTTCATCAAAATCGAAGAGACGGATGATAAGGGGCTGGTCTTTCACCACAAAGACTACATTTTTCATCTGCTGATCCCGCGCGAAAAGTGGGATGGGCTGCAACCGCACGAACGCGTCATGCTGGAAAATGTCTTCACCGAGGGCGACCAAACTCGTCTTTCAGATTTGAAGAACCGCTTCTATACCGCGATTCCACGCATCCGCCAAGACGTGATGGCTGGACTTCGCAATAAGGGAATGTATCTGCTCGATCCCGATACTGCGAACGGCTACAGCTTCGTTGCTATCCTCGTTATTGTTGCGCCCTTTCTCATTTCCCAGTTCACTGGATTCAAGGATGTTTTCAGTTCAGTCGGCCTGCTAATCCTTTGCGGATTGATTTCCGCGGTCATCTGGTGGCTCTTCGCGCGGCAGATGACTGCGAAAACCGTGAATGGCGGCCGCACGCAAGTGGCGATTCTCGGTTTCCAGGAGTTCATGAATCGCGTCGATGCCGATCGCCTGAAGCGCATGCCTCCCGACACTTTCGAAAAATACTTGCCGTTCGCCATGGCACTCGGCGTCGAGCATCATTGGGCGCAAGCCTTCGCCGGTCTGATTACAAATCCGCCAACCTGGTACGTCGGCCCCGGCGGATATGCTTACGGACCCGGCTTTAATCCAATTTTCTTCTCAAATTCCATGCACAGCATGGCGAATGATATGCATCAGGTTTTTGTCTCCGCGCCGCGTGCCAGCTCCACCGGTTCGGGATGGGGTGGTGGAGGCGGCGGTGGTGGTTTCTCGGGCGGCGGTTTCGGAGGCGGCGGGGGAAGCGCCTTCTAGACGGGTTCTTCTCAACCCGCTCGCAGATCGCAGAGAGACACTACTTCGCCTGCAGTGACGCCAGATAATTCGCAAGGTTCTGCACTCGCTGTTCGGCGACTGCCTTGTTCCCCTCATCGAGCGAATAAAACAAAGGCATCCAGATGGGCATATCGGATGAGCTATGTGCCGGAGTCGGCAGCAATGCCCCGAATTGCATCACCGCATAAAAATAGTCGTAAGGAAATCTCCCTTGGTTGCGCTTGGCCATCGTGGTCAGGTTGGCTGGCGGGTTTTTGCAGGCAGATGCCGCTGGGCCATCGCCGGCGCCCTTCGCTCCGTGGCACGACGCGCAGTACTCCTGGAACATTTGCTGACCCGACAGCCACGGAGCACGCTTCAGTGGGAGTTGGTTGAGGGTTGACTTTTCGTCGCTGCCAGCCGCAGACAAAGCAAACAGAATCGCAATCGCCAAAGCCCAAGTGCGCATGGCTTCCTCCTGCCACGTTCCTCTCTCTTATTCCAGGCCAAATCGGGTGGAATGACGATGAACTACGTCACAGAGGTGTGTGAGGTCACGCCGGCGAAGAGTACGGTGACCACAACTTACTCCATATCAAACGCGAGCCATTGCAGCTTATCGTCGCGCTCAATTTGCAGCACGACTGGAGCGCCCGGCTTTAAATCCTTCAATGAGGCCCGCAGCGAATCCAACGAGTCCACCCGAGTTCGATTGACGCTGTGAATCAGGTCGCCAGTTTTCAGGCCGGTTTCCGGCCCAAGCAGACTCACGGCGCGGGCCAGAACGATTACGCCAGACGGAATTCTGACATCTCCCACCAGCGAATGCAGTTGATCATCGAGGCTGATCGCCAAAATGCCCAAAGGTTGCACCAGGCTCTTCTCCGGATCTATCTGGTCGACCAGTTTATCCATGGGATCGCGTTGTTCAATCACCGGAATGTGTAAGGTTTTCTCTTCGTTGCCCCGCTTCACTACCACCGTGAGAACCTCGTCGAGAGGATGCAAATACATGGCAGCGGTAAGTTGGGGCAGAGTGTTGATGACCCTCCCATCGGCGCTGACCACGATGTCGCCGATCTGCAAACCGGCAGATTCGGCAGGGCCGCCCGGTGTCACGTCCGAAATGATCACTCCATAGCTTTGGGCCAGTCCCAAACCTTCGGCCAAACTGGGCGTGATGTTCTGGGCTCCGGCGTTAATCTCCACTCGATGCACATGCCCGTTCTTGCGCAGACTCTCGTAGACGAATTGCACGACCCTCGCAGGGATCGCAAAGCCCAGTCCTTCACTGCCTCCGCTTTGCGACAGAATCATCGTATTAATCCCGAGCACGTAGCCGTCCGTGTCAATGAGCGGGCCGCCGCTGTTACCGGGGTTGATTGGAGCATCGGTCTGAATGTAGACCATTGGCTTGTCAGGATCGGGCTGCCGCGCCACAGAGCTGACCACACCCATCGTGACCGTATTCTCCAAACCTTGCGGGCTGCCGATTGCCAGCACCAGTTGACCCTGATGCGCGCGCCCGGCCGTCCGTAGTGAAAGCGTCGGCAAACCCTTCCCGTCGATCTTGAGCAAGGCAAGATCGGATTCTTCATGCACGCCAATCAGTTTGGCATCCATTAGTCGTTCCCGGCCGGCTGGGAAAATTCCCGCGCTCTCCGGGGAAGCTTCCGCCAGCACCACGCGAATGCGTTGCGCGCCCCGCACCACGTGCGCGTTCGTCATGATGTAGCCGTCGGAATCGACGATCAGCCCCGCTCCGATCGCCTGTTGCCTGGCGATTACCGCTGCCTCGCTCGGATTGCTGCCTTCGAGCGCCCCGTATCCCGTGACCTGAATTTGCACTACCGCAGGAGAGACTTTGGCGACCAGATTTTGCAGGTCGGCATTGAACTGTTGAAGAACTTGGCTGGCCATAGAACGCGACGCATTGGCCGGCTGCTCTGGGACATTCTGCGCCGACGACTTGCCAGCTGTCTTGTTCGACGGCTGTTGCCCCAGCGCTGCTACGGCCAGAAAACAGAAAACAATACTTCTGCCGCTCATCGAGACAATATTAGTAAGACCACGAACCCAAGGCATGAGGAATTCTCCTGACCGCATGTGCATTCGCAATAGTGTACGGCAGCGGACTCACTCTAGTGATGCTTGATTGAGCAAATAAGAAATGCCTCGGCACGCCAGTTTTCCCTTCTCATCTTCCGCGTTTCAGTCCAAGATTGTCCCGCAACTTTTTCGCTTTACAAATGTTGACGCGGTGGATTCAGGGGTAGTCCAGCTTGTAGTTGCATCAAATTGGCTGCTGCCCCCGCATGGCCCGGATCGAAGCGCAAACATTGGCGATAGCTGGCCATAGCTTCATCCCGTCTACCCAGTCGAGCCAGCGAATTGCCGCGGTTATGAAAGGCCTCGGAATACGCAGGAAAGATTGCGATCGCATGATCGTAAGCTTGAATCGCTCCCAGATCGTCGCCGCGTGCCGCCCGCAGAATTCCGTAAAAGTAATACACCTTCGCGCTGTTCGGCGAAGTCTTCACCAGCTTGGTGTAGAAGCGGTCGGCATTGAGCCAATCGAGATTGCGTACAACCGTTCGCGTGCCAAACACCAGCGCCACGACAATCAACCCTTCCTTCCAATACCGGCTTCGCGCCAGCAGGATCGCCAGCAGCAACGCCAGCGCTAGGCTGGGAACGTATGCAAGCCGCTCGCCCATGATCGTGCCAATCGGAAACAAAACATTCGAGGTTGCCGAGAACAGAATTGCATACGCCAGCACCGGCGCCCGGAATTGCCTGTTGCGCCAGGCTAAAATCAGGGCCGCAATTGCCAACGCGAGACCTGCCCAGGCGCGCACATCCTGCAGGCCCATCACCAAACGAATTTCTTTGTAGGAGTAATCCGCGGAAAGTGTGATCGGCACGACGGTTTTAAACAAGTACAGGCATTGAATCCAGAGCGCAGTAAAAATCCGTGGTCCGGTGCCCACAAGCCCCATCGGATTATCGATTGCAGGAATGAACGCTCCCACGGCCACGATATGATGCGCGACCAGCGCAGCCGCTAGGACCATCGCCCCACCGGCTGCCGCGATCCACGATTCACGCGACCGCCATTCTTTAGGCGGAAAAATCAGCGGCACCGCCGCGAATGCCGCCGCACTTTCTTTCGAGAAAACAGCCAGGGCGAGCAACAGAACTGCCCAAACTGGTCGCCGACGGTAATAAAGGATGAGGGCGCCGAGCCCAAATGCCGCTGCCAGCAGCTCCGCGGAACCAACCACCGAAGTCGTCGCTTCGGTATGAATCGGAAACAGTGCGAACAGCGCGCTGGCAATGAAAGCAGTCCGTGGTGGTGTCCGCACTTCCAAAAAGAAGGAATAAAGCAGCAGCACTACTGCCAGACCTAACCCTAAGCCCAACGCATGAAAAATCGCGGGATGGCTTCCGCCACCTGCCGTCCAAGTCAAGGCCCAGATCGCTTGCGTGACCGGCCGATAAAGTTGCAGCCCGCGACGATCTGGCCAGTAGCCGCTGGCAAAGATGTGTAGAAACTGCCGCAGAGAGCGAGGGTGCAGGCCCTCATTCTGTACGATCACCGGCATATCATCGAAGACAAAGCCGCAGGCCAGTGCGCCAAGGTTGGGCAACAAAAAAGCCAGCGCCAGCCACCACTTGACGCCGGGGATGGCCGGTTGGGCCGCTGCAACGGCCTGAGCCTGCTCCGAGACATGTTTCTTTTGTTGACGAGCTCGACGCTGACGACTCATCTGACTTCCCGGATGGTCAGCTGTCAGACGCCTGCCTGTCAACTCAGTTGGCAGTGCGCCCCGTGAGATTTACCCGGCAACGAACCAGTAATCGGACTTTTACCTGGGGTATCTTCCGTGGTATAAGGGCAAATTAGTTGGCTTGGACTCCATCCGGGAGGGATAATATGGAGTTGGCTTTGGCAGGCAGTAACGGCCAGAAGCGAGGAGGGCATGTGTCCGAAGCGCGGACGGGAAAGCGATTTCCCCTGGAATTGCCGATCAAGATTCACGGCGCAGAAGAAAGCGGACAACACAGCGGCGTCACTGGAAACCTGAGCGCCGCCGGCGTCTACATTCGCGCCGATGCGGCCTTAGAAGTGGGTTCCAATGTTGAGTTCGAAATTTCCTTGCCGCCGGAAATGACCGGTGCCAAAGAGAACGTCGTTGTCCAATGCCGGGGACGCGTGGTGCGTACCGACGATCCCAACCCGGGCAAGGGCGAGGAAGGCCGCGGAGTGGCCTGCGTGATCGATTCTTACGACTTCGTTCGCCAATGACACCAACGCCGCTGCAGCGGCCCCGCAGCGAGCGGGATGCTCGCGCAACAGCCGGTCGTAGAAGCCGGCGCTGCAAAGATTCGAGGTTCAGACCATGCTGAAGCTCATTTTGGCCGACAATCAGGCAATCTTCCGGGCGGGAATCGCCAAAGTTCTGGCGGTGGAAGACGAGATGCGCATTGTGGCGCAGGCCCAGACGTCCGAGCAGATGTTTATGGCGCTCGACAAATTTCGCGCCGCCGTGCTGGTTGTCGCCGGAGGATTTCACACTGATTTCGGCGCTGTGGTGGGGGCATCCAACAAAGTAAAGACCCGTGTCGTCGTCCTCGCCGATACCGGCGAGAGCGCCCAGCGCTACATCACCAACGGAGCGCAGGGAGTGGTCTACCGCAATGTCACGAGCGCGGCGCTGGTCGATTGCGTGCGAAAAGTGGCCCGGGGCGAGAATTGGGTTCAGGACATCGCCGTTCCGAGCGAGCTCACCGAGAACGATATGGTCGGTCTGCGAGTTCGCGATCGCCTGACCGCCAAAGAACTACGCATCGTGGCGCTCATCGTTCAGGGATATAAGAACAAAGAGATCGCGTCCCAACTCGGCACAACCGAGCAGGTCATCAAAAATTACTTGCGCAACGTATACGACAAGATCGGCGTCTCCGATCGCCTGGAGTTGGCGCTATTCACCATCCATCACCGCATTCTGAACGAGGCGGCGGCAGCTACCGCTGCAGCCTTGCCACAACAGCCAGGTCAAGCCGTGCCGTCGTAGAATTTTTTCGAAACGATGAAAAGGCCGCCGAAAGGCGGCCTTTTTTGTTCCCTTTCGGACGCGAATCTGCTTTCCCATCCATTTTGACAACTTTCTAGCAAATCTATGACGAAAATTTGACACCTGACTTCAGGCCTTTCGGCTACCATTCCTGCGGGCTTAAGACCCATGCCCCGATGAGGCGCTAAAATGTTGCACAAGCGATTTTTCTTAGCGGCGGGAATTCTCTATCTTTCGTCATTTGCGGTGCAGGTGCTTGCCGCCCCTCAGCCGTCGGACAGTCCATCCAAACGATCGACCGGTGCCAACTCGAACATTCTCGTCATCCCTAGGTTCGGCGGCCAAATCCTCGGCTATGCCGTCGATCCGGGCGGCACGGAAGGAATCCTAAGCGAAGCTGTCGCTCTTGCAAACGGCAACGTGCTAGCCGCTACCGAAACCTTCGACCAATCCACCGGAAAAATCTTGAAGGTCATTGCCAAGACCGAAACTCAAGATGACTTTGCCACCCAGGGCATCTTCGGCAGTGTTGGCATGGTGCTCTATCAGCACAAGGGTTCGAATTATTTCCTCACGATGAATCCGTTCAGCGGAAATAAGTTCAACGGCGCGTGGAAGCCGCCGATCAAGCCCCAATATCAGCTATGGGCGACGAGCGCCGACGACGGCAGCTCCGACGTCGCCGCGTACCAGTCCTCTTATGACACCGGCCTTACTTATGTCTTCGCCTCAAACATAGCCAAGAACACCTTCGGTCCGCAAATATCTCTGCAATCCATCATTGATGTCGATGAATTTTTTCATCCGCTGATTGCGCTTGATCGCAAAACCGACGAAGCGGTGCTTGCCGATTCTCAGGATTGCTCGGAGCCGGACTGCGTCATGAGCATTGCGCTGGTGAATCTTTCCAGCGGCAAGATTACTGAGTTCACCGATAACTTGGGCGTGGGCACGGTCAACGGTCTTGCGGTTGACTCGAACACCGGCATCGCCTGCACCACGACCGCCATCGATCAGGGAGCCGAATTCTACAATTTGGCGGAGGAAACCGGTTTCGAGGTCCAGATTCCCAACGCTGGCAATGGCATCCAGGCTGGGTTGGATGTGGAATTCGATCCCATTCACAAACTCTTCGTGATCACACAGTACAGTTCCACCGGCAATCCGAAAGATCCTGAACCACGTGTTTATGTGTATGACGAAGCCGGGAACGTGCTTGAAACGATCACCGGAATTCAACGAATTCCGGTGAGTCCGGCGCCTATTGCGCTGAATCCTGTGACAAGGGAAGGCTTCATCCCCGTGATCGTGGAACCGGCCGACGAAGCTCTTGAGCTGCAGTCGTTCAGCTACTAAGTAAGGTAACCGAGGACGGGCAAGGCCGCCCGTCCTCGCCAGTTAAATTTTTTCCGCGATCGACTTGGCCTGCGTGAACAACAGCAGATAATCCGGGCCCCCGGCCTTCGAATCCGTTCCCGACATGTTGAAGCCGCCAAACGGATGTGCTCCCACCATCGCGCCCGTGCATTTGCGATTGATGTAGAGGTTGCCGACGTGGAAATCCTGCTTGGCCCGCTCGATCTTATCCTTTGATCCTGTATACGCCGCCCCGGTCAGGCCAAACTCCGTGTCGTTGGCGATCTCCAGCGCATGATCAAAATTCTTCGACTTGATCACCGCCAGCACCGGCCCGAAGATCTCTTGCTGCTCGAGCGTTGATCCAGGCTTGATGTCGGCAATCACGGTAGGCTGAATGAAATAACCCTCGCCCGGTGCGCGTTCACCACCCGTAATCAGCCGCCCATCGTGCTTGCCAATCGCGATATACGAAAGAATCGTCTTCATCGAGGATTCGTTGATTACCGCGCCCATGTTCGGATTCTCTGCCGGATCGCCGACCGTAATTTTTTCAACGCGCGCTTTGAGCGCTTCGAGGAATTTGTCGTAGATTCGCTCATCCACAATCGCGCGCGAGCACGCCGAACACTTTTGTCCCTGGAACCCGAACGCAGCTTGCGCCACGCCTTCGACCGCCGCGTTGAAATCGGCATCCGCGTCGACGATGATCGCGTCCTTTCCGCCCATTTCAAGGATCGTCCGCTTGATCCAGATTTGCCCGTTCGCCACTTCCGCCGCTCGTTTGTTAATGTCGAGCCCAACTTCGCGCGAGCCGGTAAAGGCGATATAACGCGTTTTTGGATGGGAGACAATTGCGTTGCCGAAAGTTGCACCCGATCCCGGACAGAAATTCACCACGCCTTCCGGCAACCCGGCCTCTTCAACCAGTTCAATAAACTTTGCCGCAATGGTTGGGGAATCACTCGACGGCTTCAAAATAACCGTGTTTCCCGAAACTACCGATGCCATCGTCATGCCGGCCATAATCGCGCAGGGGAAATTCCACGGCGGAATCACCGCGCCCACGCCCAGCGGAATGTAGCGCAAAACGTCGCGCTCGCCGGGCATCTGCACATCAGTCTTTGCTTTCGCCAGGCGCAGCGCCTCGCGGCCGTAGTACTCGGTGAAGTCGATGGTCTCGCAAATATCGGCGTCGGCTTCCGCCCAGTTTTTGCTTACTTCAAACACCATCCACGCGGCAAACTCGAACTTCCGCTCGCGCAGCAAGTCTGCGACGCGGAATAGCAAGCTGGCCCGCTCTTCAACGGAGGTCCGTTTCCACGACTCGAATGCCGCCAATGCCGCCTGCATCGCCGGTTCAACGTGCTCTTTCCCGGCTTTTTGGTGAATTCCCACCACCTGCGACGGATTGGCGGGATTCAGCGACTTGATCTTGTCACTGGTTTTGACTCTTTTGCCGCCGATGATCAGGTCGTACTCGCGGCCGAGCTGGCCGCGTACTTTTTCGATGGCGGCGCGCATCTTCCGCGCATTTTCTTCTTTGCTGAAATCGGTCAGGGCCTCGTTCTTGAACGGGCTGTCGTGGAGGCGAACTTGTGTGTGGAGTGGGGCTTCAACGGTTGCCATAAATGACCTCGGAAGTAATATGGATGCTGCTGAGATTAGTGCCGAACTATTAATTTTAGCACCGAGGAGCCCATGCTATTTTGCGAAGCGCCTCGATGGTAGAATCCCGCGTTGGGACATGTTTTACTCCCAAGGACGCTCACGTGAAGGCATCCATTAACGGTTTTTACGCGGTCTATCTGACCGGAACGGCCGGCCAAGGCCTCGTGATGCTGATCTTTAAAGATCGCACAATCGTTGGCGTGGACATTTCAGGGGTTAAGTACGACGGTTCTTACGAGGAGCACCCCAACGGCTACGACGTCAGACTGAAGATTTCGATTCCACCCAACACAATTCTGATTCAGGGTGTCAGGGCAGGGCCGGAGGGGGAGACATCGGAACTCGATTTTCATCTGCCCGCCGATTTCCTCGATCAGCCATTTATCCGAGTTAACGCAAAACACGGGCCGGTGAACGCGAAGGTTATGAGGCTTCGGGAGCTCGATGACTGAAAAACTCGCATTGTGCGCGGCCATTTTCAGTGCGATAGCAACGGCGCTCGCGGCTGTCGCCACGTGGCGGGCTCCGATCACAGCGGCCAAGCTTGCAGAATCCCTACGTCGTGCCGCTGAGGACGCAAGTGAGCGACAAAGGCAGAAGATGTTAATTTTCACGACTTTAATGCAAGAGCGCAGCGAAATATATTCCAAGGATAGTGTGCGGGCTCTGAACCTGATTGATGTCGTGTTCAACGAGTCGAGAGATGTACGCGAGGCTTGGTCGGAACTGCTTTCTGCGCTCAACATGAGGCCGATGCTGAACTATGTGGTAGACGAAAGGCTTCGCCGACTGCTGTCGGCGATAGCAGCTGACCTGGGCATCGCCGATCAGTTGCGGAACGATGATCTTTCACGCTTTTACCTTCCGACAATTCAGGCTCAGGAGAGGCTTATCAGGGAGATACAACTTAGACAAGCTTTTGAAAGCCTGCAAGCTCAGCAAGCAGAGGCAAATGCCGCAGGCGTACAAAGCACGGTGTGGCCACCGAAACCCTGATTTCCTTCCCTATCAAATCGGTTACCGCCTCCAAGGCCTCATCACTCGATACCCCGGAACCGCTGTCGGCGCTGTTTTAGTGGCTTCCAGCAACTTTCGCCGCACCAGCCATCGCACCCCCAACTGCGCCGCACTTTTCGAAATGCCAATGGCATCGGCGACCGTCTGATAGCTGGCATAGACTCGTTCCCGCCTCACCCGTCCTGCTTCATACGTGAACCAGAGATAGATTAGAAAGCTGGTCGGTTGGTGATCGTGGCCGATCAAGTCACGCATCAGGACGTCTACGACATAGTCATCGACGTTCATCGCTATACCAGCCGATACTATAGCAAACACTACCTGATTGCGTCGCCTCTGCCGCTTTCCTATACTGCATTGCGAAATCGCTTTAGGGGGTAAACGAAAAATGATTCGAGGCATTAAATTCGTGAATGTACCGGTTTCCAACCAGGACAAAGCCGTCAAATTCTATACCGAGAAGCTGGGCTTCCGCGTGCTCACCGACCAGCCTTACGACGACAAGCAGCGCTGGATCGAACTCGGCATTCCCGGCGGTGACGCGGGAGTCGTGCTTTTCAATACCGACGATGACGCTGGCCGAATTGGAGGACGCCAGCCGATCTCGTTCTGGTGTGACGATGTCATGGCCACGGCGCAGGTGCTCAAAAGCAAAGGTGTCGGGTTCGCCATGGAACCAAAGAAAGAAGAATGGGGATCCTGCGCCATCTTCAAAGATCAGGACGGAAATCAGTTTGTGCTGTCGTCGAGATAAACGAGGAGCGCCATGCGCACCGCAGGAACGAACAAAGCTGTGTACGATCTGCTCGATCCGTATCCGCCAGAGGTTCAGAAACTCGCTCTCGCCAGCCGAAAATTCGTGTTGCGAATTGCCCCTAAAGCGATGGAGATGGTCGATACGAAATCAAAGGTCATCGGCTTCGGCTTCGGTACGGGTTATAAAGACATGATCTGCAGCCTCATGCCCGCGAAAACCTGGGTCACGCTGGGAATCGGCTGGGGCGCCGAGTTGCCCGATCCGCAAAAGTTGACGGAAGGAAGTGGCAAGGTTCATCGCCATGTGAAGCTGAAGTCAAACTCGGACTTGGAGAACCCAGCGCTGGAAGATCTCCTCAAAGCCAGCTTGGCGCGATCGGAGAGCCAGCGCCAGGAAACGAAGGCTAAATCGCCACGGTAAAGTAATATCAGGCCGGCTGCGCCACAGCTTGTTCGATCGGTTCCAGCCTCGCCGTGAAGTGCCTCAAGAACGGCGCTTCATAACTCAGCTTCATGCCCTTGATCTGCTCGCGTTTTTTCCATACTTCCAGAATTATCTCCACCACATAATCGATGTGGCTTTGCGTGTAGACGCGTCGCGGAATCGCCAGCCGCACCAAATCCATCTTCGCTGCTGCTCCAAACATCAGCGTTCCAATCTCTACCGACCGAATGCCGCCCTCCAGATAGAGTTCGGCCGCAAGCGCGACGCCTGGAAACTCGCTCGGCGGAATATGTGGCAAAAACGCCCGTGCATCCATGTACACCGCGTGTCCGCCCGGCGGTTGGACAATCGGCACTCCTTGTTCCGCAATGTGATTCCCTAAATACGCTGTCGACACGATCCGGTAGCGCAGATAATCCTCGTGCAGCGCTTCCTGCACTCCTACCGCGATCGCTTCCAAATCGCGGCCAGCTAGTCCTCCATACGTCGGATAGCCCTCCGTCAGAATCAACAGATTCTTTTCCTGCTGTGCCAGCAAGTCGTCGTTTGTGCACAGAAATCCGCCGATATTTGCCATGCCATCTTTTTTCGCCGACATGGTGCATCCGTCTCCGTAACGAAACATTTCTTGCGCAATCTCTTTCGGAGGCCTGTCTTCGTAGCCTTCTTCCCGTTCCTTGATGAAGTATGCATTTTCCGCAAAACGGCACGCATCAAAATACAGCGGAATGCGATTTTGTCGGCACACTGTGCTTACTCGCCGCACATTCTCCATCGAAACCGGCTGCCCACCTCCGGAATTATTGGTCACCGTCAGCATCACCAGCGGAATTCGTTCCCGTCCCACTCGCTGAATCAGGTCCTCTAGGGCCTGAACGTCCATGTTGCCTTTGAACGGATGAATCAAACTCGGCTGTTTTCCTTCAGCAATCACCAGGTCAACCGCTTCCGCGCCCACGAATTCAATATTCGCCCGCGTCGTATCGAAGTGCGTGTTGTTCGGAACCACGTCGCCTTTCTTACACATCACACTGAACAGAATGCGCTCCGCCGCCCGTCCCTGATGCGTCGGAATCACATGCCGATATCCGAAGATGTCCTGGATCGAACTGCGAAAATGATCGTAGCTTTTGCTGCCGGCGTAGCTCTCGTCACCTTCCATGATCGCTGCCCATTGCGCCGTCGACATGGCGCCCGTGCCCGAGTCGGTGAGCAGGTCGATTAACACATCTTCGGCGGGAAGAAGAAAAAGATTGTAATAAGCCGCACGCAGCAATTGTCCGCGCTCCTGCCGGGTGGTCCATTCGATCGGTTCGACGCTCTTGATGCGGAAAGGCTCAATGATCGTCCGGGGCATAGCTGTGTCTCCATCTATCAGGAGACACGTCGACCTGATTAAGTGTCTGTGATGGAGGTCACCAGTGGCCCAGCATGGGGTTACCAGCGGAAGTTAACTGTCTTCCCTCGTCTCTCGCTCTGCCGCTTCTTTCAACAGTCTTCGTTCGCGTGCGCCCGCAATCCTTCTGGCGCGTACAAAACGCCGGAGCAGAAACCAATATAAAAACCAGGCCAGAACCACTGCCGTCCCCAGCAGCAACAGCAGGTTCCAGAAAGCCGCGAAGTTATATAGGAAAGTTTTCATGGCGCAGATTCAGGTTGGACTGAAGCACGAACCCTTCGCTATCGCCGCAACCTCTACGCGCCCAAGGCTTGTTGAATCGCGTCGGCAATGTTTTTGGTCAGAATCTTCATCTTCTCTTCCGACTCGGCTTCCACCATCACTCGTGCGAGTGCTTCTGTTCCGGAATAGCGAACCACCACCCGGCCATTGCCATCAAGGTCGCGCTCTGCTGCCGAAATCGCGCTTTGAATCTCCGGGACCTGAGCGAAGGGTATCTTTTCTCGAACCCGAACATTTTGGATCGTCTGGGGGAACACTTTGAGATCGGTCACCAACTCCGCCAGTGACTTTCCGCTTCGCGCCATGATTTCCATCACCCGCAGCGCAGTCAGCAAGCCATCCCCGGTTGTCGCTTCGCCATCACGAAAAATAATATGTCCCGATTGCTCGCCGCCAAGAACCGCCCCGGTTTTCAACATTTCTTCCAGTACGTACTTATCGCCAACATTCGCTCGTATCATGCGAATCCCGGATTTCCGCAGCGCGATCTCCAGGCCCATATTCGACATCGTTGTCGCAACCACGGTCGAGCCTGCCAGCACGCCCCGTGATTGAAAATCCCGCGCCGTCATCAGCAGCACCGCGTCGCCATTGACTACGCGGCCATTAACATCGCTGAACAACGCCCGGTCCGCATCGCCATCGAACGTGATTCCGAGATCGAACTGACCGGAGCTTTCAGCCATAGATTCCGCCACTACTTGCGGATGTAGGGCCCCGGAATTCTCGTTGATGTTCCGGCCATCCGGCGACGCATTGAGAAACTTGGCTTGAATCCCACACTCCGCAAAAAGTTCCGGCGCTTCGGCCGTTGCTGCGCCGTTGGCGCAATCCACCAATACTCTCAGTCGGCCGAGGTCACCGTGTACGTTCTTCGCCAGCCAGTCAATATAGGCTCGGCGTAGCTTTGCCTCTCCGGGCAAGCTGGGGCCTGATTTTGTCGTTGCGGACTTGCCCGCCTCCGGATTTTCCAGCAGCGAAAAAATTTCTTTCTCGATAGCCAACTCGTGGGAGTCCGGCAACTTGTATCCGTCGCCGGAAAAAACTTTGATTCCGTTATCAGTCCACGGATTGTGGGAAGCTGAAATCACCACCCCAGCAGCATATTTTCGCGAGCGAGCGAGATAAGCTACGCCGGGTGTCGTAATTACTCCCGCGCTATGCACCTCGCAACCGCACGACGACAATCCGAGCATCACGCGGTCCGCGATCCAACCGCTCGATTCGCGCGTATCCTGTCCAATCACCACCACAGGTTTCGGTTGTGTGCGGAGCAAATCATGGCCAAGGGCGCGGCCAATGAAATAGGTGCTTTCCGCCGTTAATGGAAACTCTCCGGCTATGCCTCGAATTCCGTCGGTTCCGAAGAGTTGTCGGCTGCTGGAGGTCATCGCGGTTCCAGTGCTAGTGAGCATGAGTCGCGGAATCGTTCTCCATAATAACCGTGATGCGCACCGGATCGGTGGTATTTACCTGAATGAGCGGATCAGAGACATAAGGATGGCGTGTGAAGCCGGCTCGGCTTATGTCGCCGGTGACATCGATCGGATCAGTGGTCGCAGCGTCCACGGCCTCTACATGCTTCTTTGGCCCCGTGATCGTGACCGTCGAAGGACTCACCAGAACCTGGCCGATTTTGTAGCCGGTCGCAAAAGTCCCGGTAATCCGTGGCTGGACTGGCACCTCCTTGGTCATTCTTGAATCAAACGCAAGGTGCACCTCACTCGGGACTACTTGTACCACCTCGAGTTCCTGGGGCCGGTGGATTTCCCGCGCCGTTAGATCATACGTCCGTTCCCCAGGCTTTACTCCCTCGAGGTTGATCTCGCCATAAACATCCGAAACTTGCAGGCGCCGCACCACTCGCTCTGGTCCGCGCAGCCGCACTTGTGCTTTAGGAATATTTTCTGAGCTGATCTCCAGGTTCGCAGGCACATTGTGAAACTCGATCGCTGTATCTACCGCAACCTCGGCCACCGGTTCTCGTTGAATTGCCAGCCACAGCCCGAACGCCAGCGCCAAGGAGATCATCTTGAGGCCGAAATTGTTCAGCACGTACTTGCGGAGGAAGTCGCCCATGGCTATCTGTCCGTCCCCTGATTCACCCGCGTGTCGACTGGCTGAGGCGGGTTCTCTTCCGCAACATCGGCTTCGTTACTAATAGGAGTGGGCAAAGTGGCTGGCGGAACATAGCGGTGTAGCAAGTGTCCCAGTCGGTCTCGCAATTGATCGATCGTCAGATCGCGCTCGATTTTGCCCGCTACTGCCAGGCTGATGGTCCCTGTCTCTTCCGAAACAATGACTGCAATGGCATCGGTTTCTTCCGTGACGCCAATGCCAGCACGGTGCCGGGTGCCTAGTTGCGTGGACAGCACGGGATTCATCGAAAGGGGAAGAAAACAAGCGGCCGCGGCAATGCGGTCTTTCTGGATGATCACCGCTCCATCATGCAGCGGCGCGCTCGGCCGAAAAATGCTCGCCAGCAGGTCATAGGACAACTTGGCATCGAGCGGCACGCCGCTCTCGATATAAGTTCGCAGCCCAATTTCCCGCTCGATCACCATCAAAGCGCCAGTCTGGTTCTGGCAAAACAAATTTGCGGCCAGAACGATATCATCGTACGCGTCCTCCGATGACGACCCGCGGCTCAGCGTCAACTTCCGGCCCAGCCGGGTCAGTGCCAGTCGAATTTCAGGAGCAAAAACCACGATCAGAGCGAACACCGCGTAAGGAAGCAGAGTACTAATGAGCCAGTTCAGCGTGGTCAACTCGCCCAGTCGGGCGATGTAAAAAGCGATGACTACCCCAGCCACTCCCACTAGCATGAGAGCAGCCCGAGTGCCGCGAATCAGCGCAAGCAGTTCATAAATGACGATTGCGACCAGCAGAATGTCAACCACCGAAAACGCCGACACCTGCGGCCATGCTGCTGAAAACTGCGCCACTCATCAACCCTTTCGAGGAGAACTTAAACTGATTCGACTGCTTGCCTCATTGTAATGCACGATTCCAGCATGTCAGAGAATGGAAAGAATTGGTCAGAGAAATTTGAGGAAAACTATCGGCCAGCTGCACGGCGGATCGGTACCTCGATCTGCATACCTTCGGCCGCGGCACTCACGCGAGGATAGTAGTTGCGCGCTTCCTTTAGGACCCTGTCGATGCAGGCATCGTTGTGATCGGGGTCGTGGTGGAATAGGACCAGTTCCTTGGCGCCGCTCTCCATCACAATATTGATCGCTTCCCGCCAGTGACTATGACCCCACCCGCGCCGTACTGCCTCGTACTCTTCCGGCAGATACTGCGCATCGTAAACCAGCACGTCCGCGCCCTCCGCAAGCTTGCGCACATTCTTATCAAAAGTCGGATCACCGGGCTCGTTGTCCGTTGCATAGACAAAGATTCCGTCTTTGCTCTCCAACCGAAAGCCCATGCATCCCTGCGGGTGGTTCAGCCACTTCGCCTGTAAACGCACATCCCCTAGGTCAACGCTGCCTTCTTCCAGGTCGTAGAAGTCTTGTCGCGCCTGCATCTGATTCAATCCGACCGGGAAAAATGGTGCCGCCATCTGTTCTTCCAACACTTGTTTCAAACGGCGGTTTTTGCTGGAGCAGTGAAATTGAAAGCGGTTCTTGGGATTGTCGTACAGCGGACCAAAAAACGGCAGCCCCTGAATGTGATCCCAGTGGAAATGCGAAACGAAAACGTGAGCCGAAACTGGGCCGCCGTTCGCTTGTCGTTTCAGTTCCTGTCCCAGCATGCGGAACCCGGTGCCGCAATCGAAGACGTACAACTCCTCTCCGACGCGCACTTCCACGCAGGAGGTGTTGCCTCCGTAGCGCATATTTTCGGGTTGAGGCGACGGCGTAGACCCGCGCACCCCCCAAAACTTGATCCGCATAGCTTCCTCAAAACGCCCGCAATTCTACCTAAACACCTATCTTGCAGTCTGTTAGATGATCAGTCAATCGTTTGCGCATTACCATAGTTTGAGGATTTTCTCGCCTTTAGGACGACCACAGGGCAGGACACCGAGCCGCTAACCCTATTAGAATGAGGCCGCGGCATTGCCACGCCGCCGGCCATTACTATTGATGCTGCGTCCTGATTACAAGCAGTTTGCCCGTCTAGCCCGCGAAGCCACACTGGTTCCCGTGGTCAAGTCCGTCATGGCTGATCTGCTGACCCCGGTCTCGGCCTTTCTCGCCATCGCCCGCGACGAGCCTCAAGCATTCCTGCTCGAGTCTGTTGAGCGCGGCGAGCGCATCGGACGGTATACCTTTTTGGGCGCAAGGCCCTACATGTGGGTTGAAACTCATGGCCAGGACACCGTGTTGCATCGCGGCAAGCGCGCCGAGCGGCGGCAGGGAAGCGTCTTGCCGGTTTTGAAAGAGTTACTTCGCGAACACCGTCCCGCCACGTTCTCGGATTTGCCTCCATTCACCGCTGGCGCTGTAGGCTACTTTGCCTATGATGGCGTCCGCCAATTGGAGAATATCGGCAGCCACGCCAAAGATGATCTTTCCTTGCCCGACTGCGTAATGATGTTCTTCGACCGGTTGCTGGTCTTCGATCATCTCCGTCATCAAATCCACATCATCGCCTCCGCCGACGTTGCCCGCGAAAGCCCAAAGCGCGCCTATGACCGCGCCGTCGCCGATATCGAACGCCTGGAGAAAAAACTGGCCTTGGGATTGCGCCCGGCAATCTGGAAGAAATCGACCAGGCAACGTCCCGGCAAGCTGAAAGTCCACGCGGCAACTAGTCACGAAAAATTTCTCAAGTCTGTCGAACACTGCCGCGAATACATCGCCGCCGGAGACATCTTCCAGGTCGTTCTTTCGCAACGCCACGACTTCATGCCTGGCGCCGCGCCTTTCGACATCTATCGCGCCCTGCGCACGGTCAATCCCTCGCCGTATATGTATTTTCTTCGCATGGGCGACACACACGTACTGGGATCCTCGCCCGAAATGTTGGTGCGAGTGACCGACCACAAGCTGGAGTATCGTCCGATCGCCGGTACGCACCCTCGCGGGCACGATGAAGCCGAAGACGAACGCCTCGAAAAAGCCATGCTCGCTGACGAGAAAGAACGAGCCGAGCACGTCATGCTGGTTGATCTCGGACGCAACGATCTGGGCCGCGTCAGTGAATACGGCTCAGTCAAAGTTCGTGACTTGATGTACGTTGAGCGCTACTCCCACGTCATGCACATCGTTTCCGCTCTCGAAGGAAAATTGCGCGCCGATCTCGACGCCCTCGATGCCTTCGCCGCCTGCTTTCCCGCCGGGACTTTGTCAGGCGCTCCCAAAGTCCGCGCCATGCAGATTATTGAAGAGCTAGAACCCGTTCGCCGCGGCATCTACGGCGGGTCGGTCCTCTACGCCGATTTCGCGGGCAACCTCGATTCCTGCATCGCCATTCGGACTTTATTGATGAAGGGGAAGAAGGCCTATCTCCAGGCTGGTGCAGGCATCGTTGCCGACTCCGACCCCGAGCGCGAATTTCAGGAGTGCGTGAACAAAGCTCGCGCGGTGCTGCGAGCCGTAGAGACGGCACGCGGCGGAGCGTAGCCAGCCGCCCTCACAATGAGCCAGCTCGTGGAGAGCCGCCTGGTTTGCCGATGATCCTCACGCAGGCTTCGGTCCAGGAAAACGCTTGCATATTGACTCAACAATTCTGACCTGCGAAAATGCCGAGGCGGTTGGAAGGGCATTATGAAAAATCGAAGTGGTTGCCTTTCTTCTCTTCTCGTGATCGGGCCATTCGTTTGTCTTTTTATCCTGATGTCCTCGAGGGCCTATGCGGTGACCTACAGGGCCTATAGCTTCACGGGAGGCACGGAAGGAAATTTCCCGATCTGGGCCGGAAGTTTAATTCGCGACAGCAAAGGCAACTTCTACGGCACGACTTTCGAAGGCGGAGAGCACGGTGGCGGAACAGTCTTCGAAATAAGCGTTTCCGATGCTGGCCCCAAATACACCGTGCTGTACAGCTTTCCCGGGGCCGAGGGTGATGGGAGCCAACCCGACTCTGGCCTTGTTTTCGATTCCTCCGGCAACCTCTATGGAACGACTGTCCAAGGCGGCACGAGGAATTATGGCACAGTCTACGAACTCTCTCCTGACTCAAATGGAACGTGGACTGAGGAAGTGCTCTACTCGTTCCAAGGTCTTCCGGGAGACGGTTCCTATCCGACGTTTCCCCTGGTTATTGATGCGCTCGGCACACTCTATGGCACTACATCCGACGGGGGAAGCGCCGGCTTCGGTACCGTGTTCACGCTGAGTCGTTCCGGCAACACGTGGTCAAAGAACATTATCTACAGCTTCAGCGGTCCCGATGGCGATGAACCGAATGGTGTTACGTTGGACGCTGTGGGAAATGTATATGGCACCACCTTATACGGAGGAACAGACGAGGTTGGCACCGTGTTCGAACTAACTCAGAGGGCCGGAATTTGGACTGAATCGATGCTTTACAGTTTTACGTATAACGGCAACGGTCGCGCCGATGGTGCCTTTCCCATCGGAGGTGTGACGCTAGATACCGCCGGGAACCTATACGGTACGACGAATTACGGAGGTTCGGGCACAGCTTGCCCGCCCGGAAGTTGCGGCGCAGTCTACGAGTTGAAAAACGCCAATGGAATGTGGACGGAAACCATTTTGTACAGCTTCCTCGGCGGAGAAGATGGAAGCCTTCCATATGCTGGCGTCACGCTCGACGCCGCTGGTAATCTCTATGGCACAACCGCCTTCGGGGGCGGCGGATCGTGTAGCATCGGTTTGATTCCAGGATGTGGCACGGTCTTCAGACTGCACAAATCTGGAACGCGGTGGCTCGAAAGCCTTTTCAGGTTCAACGGCGCGAATGGAGCAAATCCACAGGCTGGGGTCATTCTGGACGAGAAAGGCGACGTCTTCGGCACGACACTCTACGGTGGGACCGGCTCATGCCAAGGCGCTCTCCCCGGCTGCGGAGTGGCCTTTGAATTGACTCCCTGAGTCGGGTATCTCCATGCTCCGCGCTCACAGGTGCGATTTACAACCCTTGAAAACTCGGGGACCTCGTCCATGTCTGACAGCGGCCGAAAAGCCCCCGGGAGTTTTACCAAGGAGAACTTTTCCCTCTTCCTCAATCCGCGCTCGCAAACACCTTCCCGCTCTCTACCGGCGCACACCGCAAGCATTCTTCCGCATCCACCACCGCCAGCGCCGTGCTGTTCACGATGTCCTCAACTTCCGCGCCGCGCGGCAGCAAGTACACCGGTTTGCTCAATCCGGTAAGAATCGGCCCGATGGCTTCCACGCCGCCCACGCGCATCAGCAGCTTGTAAGCAATGTTTGCTGAATTGAGATCGGGGAAGATGAGCACATTCGCCCCTTCGCCCTTGAGCGGTGAAAACGGATATTCGCGCTCGATGATCTCCGGCAACAACGCCGTGTCCGCCATCACTTCGCCGTCAATAATCAGCGACGGATCTCGCTGCTTCACCAGGTCCGCCGCGCGCCGCACTTTCTCGCACTGCGGGTGCTTGGTGCTGCCAAAATTCGAGAACGACAGCATCGCCACCCGCGGCGTCACATCGAAGTGCCGCGCCGCTTCCGCCGCGCACAGCGCGATTTCCGCCAGGTCCTCCGCCGTCGGATCAATGTTCACGGTGCAATCGGCCAGGAATAGCATCTCGCGCTTCTTGGTCACCAACGCATACACGCCGGCAACTTTGTGCATGCCGTCGCGTAGTTTGATAATCTGCAGCGCCGGCCGGATCGTATCCGGATAATGTTGCGTGATGCCCGAGACCAGCGCATCCGCGTCGCCCATGTGCACCATCAGCGATCCGAAGATGTTCTTGTTATCGATCAGCTCGCGCGCCTCCGAGAGCGTCACTCCGCGCCGTTGCCGCAGCCAGTAAAGCTCCTGCGTGTAAACTTCTCGCCACGTCGAGGTCGCTGGATCGACAATCTCCATGCCATTCAGCGAAACTCCCAGCCCCGCCGCCCGCGTCCGTATCGTATGCGAGTCACCGACCAGAAGCGGCTTGGCGATTTTTTCGTCGACCAAAATGTGCGCGGCACGCAGCACTTTGTCGTTTTCTCCTTCTGGAAACGCCACCCGCTTGGGATGAGCTTGTGCTTTATGAATGACGAACCGCATCACCTCATGCGCGCGCCCCAGTCGCTTTTCGAGTTGCTCGCGATATTCCGCAATGTCGACCGGTTCGAGCGCAACGCCTGTATCCATCGCCGCCTGCGCCACCGCCGACGCCTCCCACACCAGCACTCGCGGATCGAATGGCTTGGGAATGATGTAATCCGGTCCGAACGCGAACCGTTCCGCCCCATACGCGCGGCAAACCGAATCCGGCACATCTTCCTTGGTGAGATTGGCAAGCGCTTTCGTCGCCGCAATCTTCATTTCTTCATTGATCGCCGTGGCGTGAACATCCAGCGCTCCGCGGAAAATAAACGGGAAACCGAGCACGTTGTTCACCATGTTGGGATAGTCGGATCGGCCGGTGCAGGCGATGATATCTTTTCTTGCCGCCCGCATTTCCTCATATGTAATCTCGGGATCGGGATTCGCCATGGCAAAAAGAATCGGTTTCGCCGCCATCGACTTCAGCATCTCCGAAGTGAACGCACCCTTCACTGACAGGCCAACCAGCACATCGGCACCTTCGA
The DNA here is from genome assembly GCA_035507035.1 of Terriglobales bacterium. Classification (GTDB taxonomy): domain Bacteria; phylum Acidobacteriota; class Terriglobia; order Terriglobales; family Acidobacteriaceae; genus DATJOJ01. The sequence continues at coordinate 35,654 of DATJOJ010000028.1, forward strand.
CCACCTCCGCCAAACTGCGCAGGTTCGTATCTTGCGCAAAGCGCTCCTTGTAAGGATTCATTCCTTCGGTGCGGCCCTTGTAAAGCAAACCCTTGGTATCACAGATGAAGATGTTTTCCTTCTTCACTCCCAACCGCACGTAATGTTCCGCCGAAGCGATTCCCGAGGCGCCCGCGCCGTTGAACACTACCTTGACTTTGGAAATGTCCTTGCCAACCAGTTCTAACGCATTGATCAACGCCGCTCCGGTGATGATCGCCGTGCCATGCTGATCATCGTGAAACACCGGGATCTTCATCGTCTTCTTCAACGTCTCTTCGATGTAAAAGCATTCCGGTGCCTTGATGTCTTCAAGATTGATGCCGCCAAAGGTTGGCTCCAGCAGTTGGCAGACTTTAATAATGTCGTCGGGATTGTGGCTGTTGATCTCGATGTCAAAAACGTTGACATCGGCAAACCGTTTGAACAGTACGGCTTTTCCTTCCATTACCGGCTTGCCGGCGATCGCCCCGATGTCGCCCAGTCCCAGCACCGCCGTCCCGTTGGTTACCACTGCAACCAAATTTCCGCGTCCGGTATAGCGAAACGCATCGTGGGGGTTCTTGTTGATTGCCAGACACGGCTCGGCCACTCCTGGCGTATAAGCTAAACTCAGTTCTCGTGCCGTACGGCAAGCCTTGGTCGGGGTGACTTCGATTTTCCCCGGCGTGGGTAGTGCATGATAATCCAGTGCCTCTTTTTTCGATACCGGCATGATTCCTCCTCACGAACCTGGTTCGTGATCGATAAATTTGTTACGCGAAACTCCTACGACTTCTTCTCGATAACCTTCCGAATCCGCTCGAATGCCCAATCAATTTCCTCGCGGCTGATGATCAAGGGCGGCGCAATGCGGATCACACGGTCGTGCGTCTCTTTGCACAAAATTCCCTGATCCTTCAACGCCTCGCAGTACGGCCGCGCGGGGCTGTTCAGTTCAATCCCAATCCACAACCCTTTGCCGCGAACTTCTTTCAGGTCGGAGGAGCGCAGTGTCTTCAGCAAGCTGAGGAAGTACGCGCCCATCTCCGCCGATTTTTCGACCATCTTTTCTTCGATCAAAACACGCAGCGCCGCGCGCGCAATCGCACATCCCAACGGATTTCCTCCGAATGTGCTGCCATGATCGCCCGGCTTGAACACGCCGAGAATTTCCCTGGAAGCCAGCACGGCCGACACGGGATAGAATCCGCCTGCCAGTGCCTTGCCCACGATCAGCACATCCGGCGTAATTCCCTCATACATGTATGCAAACAGCTTGCCTGTACGGCCCAGGCCAGATTGAATTTCATCCGTCATCAACAGCACACGGTTTTCCTTGCAGATTTCTGCCGCCCGCTTCAAAAATCCCTTCGGTGGAATCACGATTCCCGCTTCCCCTTGAATTGGCTCAACCAAAAACGCGCAGGTGTTAGGCGTGATCGCATTGCGCAACGCCTGAATGTCTCCGAACGGAACAACCTTGAACCCCGTGGTGAATGGCCCAAATCCATCGCGGTATTGTTCGTCCGTTGAGAAGCTGATCACGGTCACGGTACGTCCGTGAAAATTATTGGCGCAGACAATGATTTCGGCCTTGTCCTGCGGAATGCCCTTGGCCTTATATCCCCATTTGCGCGCGGTTTTCACCGCGGTCTCGACCGCCTCCGCGCCCGAATTCATCAACAGCGCCATTTCGAAGCCGGTCAGATCATGCAGGTCTTTGTAGAGAGGTCCAAGCTGATCGTTGCGAAATGCGCGCGAAGTCAGCGTTACCTTCGACGCCTGTTCAATAAGCGTCGCGAGAATCTTGGGATGGCAATGTCCCTGGTTCAGCGCCGAATACGCCGCGAGACAATCAAGATAGCGCTTGCCCTCGGTGTCATAAACCCAAACTCCCTCACCGCGCTCAATCACCACATCCAGCGGATGATAGTTGTGCGCTCCGTATTGATTTTCCAGTTCCACGAATTCCTGCGTCTGTTTCCGATTCACAACTTCGGTTGCCATGTCACTCTCCTCGATTCCTGTTAGTCCAGCAACATCGTCAGCAATGCCATCCGCACATAAAGTCCGTTTCGCGCCTGGCGGAAATACAACGCCCGGGGATCGTCATCCACCGACTTGTCCAGTTCCACGGTCCGCGGCAACGGATGCAGGATCAGCGCATCCGGTTTCATCCGCTGCACCACCGCCGAATTGATCGCATACGGCTTCAAGCTTTCCGCATCTCGCACTCGGTCCGGCCGAATTCGCGTCTGATACACAACGTCTACTTCCCCGATCACCCTTTCCAGGTCCGCTTCCAATTCGTAACCAACGTTGTGTTCGTCGAGATAATCCAAAATGTCCGACTTCATCTGCAGTTCCGGCGGGCTCACAAAAAACATCTTCACGCGATCAAACTTCGCGAGCAGATACGCCAGCGATCTTGCAGTCCGTCCTTTATCCAGTTCTCCGACAATCGCAATGCTCAGCCCATCCAGCGGCCGCTCGCGATAAATGGTGTAAAGATCCAGCAGCGCCTGCGTCGGATGCTGTCCGCCCGCCCCATCTCCCGCATTGATCACCGGCACCGAGGAAACCTGCGCCGCCCGCTCTGCCCCGCCTTCTTCGTGATGGCGAATCACGATCACATCCGAATAGCCGCTGATGATGCGGATCGAATCTTCGACTTGCTCGCCTTCCACTTCCGAAGAAAATGCCTGCGCCTGCTCGGTTGAAAGCACGCGGCCGCCTAGGCGATGCATGGCCGCTTCGAAGGAAAGCCGCGTGCGCGTCGAAGGCGCATAAAAAAGCGTCGCCATGATGCGGTTCTGGAAATCGAGCGACCCTCCCCGCGCCACCACGTGTTCCATCCCTCGCGAACGGTCAAATAATTCCATCAGCACTGGCAGCGTGAACTGCTGCGATTCCACCACGTGCCGCAGCTTCATCTCGTGCTTCGCTCCGTTTGTCCGTACCCATGGCGTCATCGTCGTCATCGCCGCCCTCCCACTGGAAGCTCGATGGGCTGCTGCCACGTGAGCTTCGCCTGCTCGCGCCCGGAAAGAACGTGTGTTCCCGCATGTCCCGCCACCGCTTCCCGCAAGTGCTCGCACGAGGTGACAATTGCCTCGCGCCCACCGTCGCGCAGGAATCGCAACACCGATTCCACCTTCGGCCCCATATTTCCTGGCGGAAACTGGCCCGCTTGCAAATGTTCCTGCAACTCCTCTGCACCTACTCGCAGCAACGGTCTTTGGGTTGGCTTCTTGTAGTCCAGGTAGACATACGTCGCGTCCGTCGAAATCACAAATTGATCCACTCCCAGCAGGGAAGCCAGCAGCGCCGACGCGCGATCTTTATCGATGACCGCATCCACTCCTTCCAACTTTTCGCCATTCCACACCACCGGAATGCCGCCGCCGCCGCAGGCAATGACCAGCACGCCCCGCTCCGCCAGGTCCCGAATAACTTCGAACTCCACGATCTCAATCGGCTCCGGCGATGGCACCACGCGCCGGTAGCCACGCGCCGCGTCTTCCACGATCTCCCAGCCAAATTGCCGCTTGCGCTCGTCCGCTTCCGCGCGCGAATAAAACGGCCCAATCGGTTTTGTCGGCCGTTTCATCGCCGGATCTTCCGAAGAAACCACGCTCTGCGTCACCACCGTGACTACCGCCGTATTCATCCCAGCGATTTTCAACTCCGTTTCGAGCGCCTGTTGCAGCAGATATCCAATCTCGCCCTGCGTCGCCGCATCGCAAACATCCAGCGGATGTCCGGGCACCTGGTTCGCTGCCCGCTCCGATCGCAGCAGGGCCGCCCCTACCTGCGGTCCATTCCCATGTGTCAGCACAATTTGGTATCCCGCCTGGCACAGTCCTACAATCTCTACCGCCGTCCGCCGCGCATTCGCCCGCTGCTCGGCTACAGTCCCTTTCTCTCCCGCGCGAATCAGGGAATTCCCGCCCACGGCAAGTAGCATCGTCTTCATAGTGAAGTAGTCAGCGATTCCGACCAGACTCGAAGACCATTGAGCATTCGCGCGACTACGCGTGAACCAATTCGTGCAACTCCGCCAAGTCCGGCAGCTTTAGGAACTCGCCCTTCATCATTTCCAGCATGATGGCCTTCTGCGCATGCAGTCGGTTCTCCGCCTGCTGAAACACCATCGAGTGCGGCGAGTCAATGACCTCATTCGTGACTTCCATTCCTCGATGCGCCGGCAGACAATGCAGGAAAATCGCGTCGCGCTTTGCATGGTGAAACAACGCTCGGTTCACCTGATACGGCCGAAAAATCTCGTTCCGTTTCTGCGCCTCGGCTTCTTGCCCCATGCTGGCCCAGACGTCGGTGTATACAACGTCGGCGTCCGCAACTGCCTCGCCCGGATCGTTCGTGATCGTGCAGCTTCCGTGCGCCTCTTCGCATCTCCAGCATGCCCACTCCAGCGCCTCCGCCTTCGGTTCATAGCCCGGCGGCGTCGCTACCCACACATTCACTCCGAGCTGTGCTCCCGCAAACATCAGCGAGTGCGCCACGTTGTTTCCGTCGCCGATGAACGCAACCTTCAGCCCCTCAAGATTGCCTTTGCACTCCCACATGGTCAGATAATCGGCCATCGCCTGGCAGGGGTGGCTGTAATCCGTAAGCCCGTTGATCACCGGGATTCGCGCATACCCCGCCATCTGCTCGACAGTCTCGTGCGCGAAGGTGCGAATCATGATCGCCTGCACCATGCGCTCAAGATTCTTCGCCACGTCGTACACCGATTCCCGTTTGCCCAGGTTGATTTCCGCCGGCGAAAGATAAATCGAGAATCCCCCGAGCTGCTGGATGCCAACATCGAAGCTCACCCTTGTGCGCAGCGACGGCTTCTCGAAGATCATGGCCAGCGTCTGCCCCTTGAGCGCTTCGCCGTAAGTGGTCGGATGCATCTTCACCTGCCGCCCCAGAATGAGCAGGTACTGAATCTCCGACGGCGAAAAGTCCTTAATCGAAAGAAAGTCTTTGCCCGTCATCACTAGACCCCCGCGTGGGCCGGTGCGTGCTCTTGCGCAAACTTTGCGATGAGCCGCGCCAGTCCCGGTTGAACTAGCTCTTCCACTTCGTAGGTCACGCGCAGGTGAGGCTTGTCAATTTTGATCACCCGCGTCAGGTCAATCGGCGTCGCAATCAGCACCAGATCGCATGGCGTTTGCCGGATCGTTTCTTCTAGTTCATGCCGTTGCATCGCGCTATATCCCATTGCCGGAAGAAGACTGGTCAAGTGGGTGTACTTGGCAAATGTTCCGCGAATCGATCCCACCGCATACGGCCGAGGATCGACCAATTCCGCCGCTTCACACTTTCGCGCCGCAACTACTCCCGCCCCGTAGGGCATTTCGCCGTGCGTGAGCGTTGGCCCGTCTTCGACCACCAACACTCGCTTGCCCTTAACCAGGTCTGGCGTCGTCACCGTCACCTGGCACGCCGTCTCAAATACCACCGCTTTCGGATTGCACAGCTTGATGTTTTGCCGCACCGTCTCGATATCGTGCGCTTGTGCGGTATCGACTTTGTTGATTACGATCACGTCCGCGCGCCGCAGATTCACCTCGCCCGGGAAGTAAGCAAGTTCATGTCCCGGCCGGTGCGGATCGACCACCACAATCTCCAAATCCGAAACATAGAACGGCGTGTCGTTGTTTCCGCCATCCCACAAGATCACATCGGCTTCTTTTTCCGCGCTGCGCAGAATCTTGTCGTAATCCACGCCCGCATAAACGATCGTCCCTTGGCGAATATGCGGCTCATACTCTTCCCGCTCCTCGATCGTGCACTGCTGCGCGTCGAGGTCTTCCATGGTTGCGAATCTCTGTACCGCCTGCGCCGCCAGATCGCCATACGGCATGGGATGTCGAATCACAACCGTCTTCAATCCCTGATGCCGTAACTCCGACGCCACTAAACGTGACACCGGGCTCTTGCCACACCCCGTTCGCACCGCGCAGACCGATACCACCGGAACTTCCGCTTTGAGTTGGGTATGCTCAGCGCCGAGCAGCCAGAAATCCGCGCCCACTGCTAATGCGCGGGAAGCTAAATGCATCAGGCTCGGGTAAGAAACATCGCTGTAGGAGAAGACCACCGTGTCGATTTCTGAATCGGCGATCAGACGCTCCAATTCTTTCTCTTCATAGATCGGAATCCCGCTAGGGTATAAACGTCCGGCCAGTTCCGCTGGATAACGGCGCCCGGCGATGTCGGGAATCTGGTTAGCGGTAAAAGCTACAACCTGGTAATCGAGATTATTGCGAAAGACTACGTTGAAATTATGAAAATCCCGGCCGGCCGCGCCCAGGATCAAGACTTTTTTCATGGCATCCCCCGCATAGAGCTGACAACTTATCTTCCTTCGCGCCTGTAGTTATGGGCAGTGCTGCATGTCACTTGCGCCTGTGACCGATTGGCAGGGCGGAGTGACCGGCTTCCGCAGCTTTGTGACCCCAGTCACTGCGCGCTGGTTACGAGCGGTCAACAATGAACTTGAAGATGGTTACCCCGCACTGGGGGAGGGTTTATGAAGAAGAGCCTGGTTCTATTCCTGCTTCTGGCCGCAACGCTTTTTGCCTTGGACAGAGCTCTGATCACGGTGAAGTCCGCCACCGTCAACAACGGCGTGGTGATCGTTACGATTCAGGATTCGGGCAAGACCTACGAGTTGCAGTGCAATCAGTCGTCGGGCAATTGCGTATCACCGAAGCCGGGCAGCTACGGGATGGTGCGCCTGGAGAAAAACCACGGCATGTACGATTGCGACAACGTAGATCTGTATGCGCAATCCACCGATCCGACAGCCGAAGACGCTCAGTTGCTGGGCGAGTATTGCATCACGCAGAAGTGAAGCGGCAGGACGTTGTGTATCAGGGCCCGCCCCTCCGCAGCTTGCGAAAAAACCAGATTAGCGGAATCGGGAAGGGCACGAGTTTACTCACGACTATTTACTTGACGAAGTATCAATCTTTTGCTAATGTGTCCTCGTAATGGATGCAACCCTTAATCCTTCCGCGGCTTACCGAGTTCCAAGTCGGGATATTTTTCCTTCAATTTGCGGATCAGTTGCTTACGCAAACCAGCGGCTAGTTTCCGCACTGGAATGCGGTCAAGTGGATTCTTTTGGGGCTTGCTCTTACGAGGTCTATTAGCCATGACACTCACCGATCTGACTCAGATGTTTACCGCCGACGAACAGTGCCGCACTCTGCTTAAGAAACTGCGCTGGCCGCTCGGAGTGGAATGCATTCGATGCAAGAGCAAGCGAGTGTTTGAAGTGGCGACACAGAAGAAGTTTGAATGCGTCGAGTGCGGATACCAGTTTAGCGTTCTCACTCAGACAGTTTTTCACGACACCCATCTGCCGCTGGAAACGTGGTTCATGGCTGTGCTGCTGCTCTGCGAAGCGAAGAAAGGAATGAGTGCGAATCAGGTAAAGCGGACACTCGGAGTCAGCTACAAAACCGCGTGGTATCTCTGCCATCGCATCCGGGCAGCCATGAAAGAAACCGAGCGCCCAATGATGGATGGCACGGTCGAAGTTGACGAAACCTATCTGGGCGGAAAGCAGCACACCTACAGCAAAGCCGGATATGGCGACTCCAACAAGCAGATCGTCGTCGGTATCAGGCAGCGTGGCGGCGATCTCCGATTTTTTCATGCCAGTGACGTAAAAGCCGGAACTCTGGCGAAGTACATCCGCGAAAACGTCAGCGAAGATGTGGACGTGCTTGTCACCGACGAATTGAACGCCTATCCGACCGCTTTCAAGGAAACTCCATTCGCGGGTCGCCACAAGACGATCAAGCACAAAGCCAGAGTCTATGTCGATGGCGACATTCACACCAATACAGTCGAATCCGCGTTCTCGCTCCTGAAGCGCGGCATCATCGGAACGTGGCATAAGATCAGCGCGAAGCACCTAGAATCCTATCTGCATGAAATGACATTTCGCTTCAATCGTCGCAAGAATCCCGATCTGTTCGTCGATACCCTTCGCCATATGGTTACTGCACCCGTGCTAACATTTGAAAAACTGACCGCCTAGAACCTTTACGGGATTAGCCGATTTTGTTTTATTTCCTCCAGTAGACTGCGAAATTTTTCGCGCAAACTTTGAATGCAAGAGATGGTTGTTTTGTCCGCATCGGCATCGAAGCCTTCCCACGCGGGTTTTTCCATTATCGTTGTTGCGAATGTTCTCGTAGCTGCGTCCTCGTACTCTGCGAACAGATCTTCCGCTTTCTTGACTAGCGGCCCAAAAATCCCATGCGTATGGCGCGTTACGCGAAGGACGTGTGTTTCCTTCCCGACATTGAGTCCACTTTTTTTAACCTTTTGAAGTACGTAAATTGACAGCAATACATCTAAAGACAAAGCACTCTGCCACATCAGTCCATCAAGCAATATCTTGGCGTAATCCGCCCCAATTCCAATTGCCACGCGACCGGGAGTACCAGATACTGCCACCAAGGTACCCTCCTCCGAAATCCAAAGCCTATAACGAGCCTCCTCCCCATCGTAAAGTGCTAGTCCCACGATAAGAGAGAAATCATTGTCTGATCGTTCCTCGTAACTCGGCCAACGCAACACGGAAGCGTCATAATATTCCCTGATCTGCGTGCGAAGAGCGCTCTCAATGTCCTCACCTGTGAGAGTTTTCAAATTGCCGAAATAACGAAAGAGAAGTTGGCTGAGTTCATCAACAATAGGCCCAGGCCCAGCACCACCGATGACCAGCGATCCTACGTCATTATTCGTATACGCAAATAGCTTTTGACAGCTTCTCTTTGCTGTTCCGAGAGTTTCTTCGGTATCGGCACTGATAACTAACCCATCAGGATGAAGTTTGCCGATAATGAGCGTCATATACTTCCTCTTTGGAAGCAGACGCCAGCGTTCAACGGGCCGAGGTGCGATAGCATGAGCAAACATGCTATCACTTATACTTCATCAAGTACATAATCGTCAGTTTACTCGTGCCGCTAAAGCTTTAAAGGCAGGTTGCGCTTTAGCGCCTGAGGTCGACCTTTCGCCGGCCGGAGACCATCCAGCCGCGACTTCCGGGCGTGCCGTACACGGCTCTGACCCACGCGACGATGCCGCGCAACTATCGCTCCCGACCGTGTAGTGGATGCGCCCCACGGGCCCGAGCGTCAAACCGGAATGGTTCGGGCGGCACAGATCAAGCTGTGCCCTGATACGATTGTCAATTCGGGCGCACAACTCTTCTTAATTGTCATCCCGACCGGAGCGCAGCGGAGCGGAGGGATCTGCAGTTGAGGCTCTAACCCCTACGGCGTAAGCATGAAGACGACTCCGCAGCCGTATGGCGGGCTGCAATTCAGATCGCCCCCTTCCACCGCATTACCGTAGATGTTTCCTTCCGAATCGAGAATCACCCCAGACTCTGGAAAAGCGCCGTCAGCCCCGTTAAATGACCCAATGAGATCGAATGTGTACCTGCCGCTTCCACTCAGGGAGAGCTTGAAGATCGTGCCGCAACTGAAACCCGAACTGAAACAGTCGCCCGCACCGCCCTCGGCAGTCGTTCCGTAGAGATCGCCCATACTGTCCAAGGTCAACCCGCCGCTCGGCTGTTCACCCTTCGACCCATCCAGGCCATTGAAGGTATATGGAACCGAAAACTTCCAACTTCCGCCTGGTTGTGGGGTAAGTTCGTAGACCACACCGCAACCGCTGCCGGGGCAGGCAAACGAGCCGCCCTGAGTAGCCTCGCCATAGAGATTGCCAACCGCGTCGGACACGACGCGTCCACTCGGATAGCCTCCGTCCAGACCGTCGTTGAAGCTATAGATAGTGGCCTTCGTCCAGCCCCCGTCCTGCGACTGACTAAGTTCAAAGACGCTCCCGCAGCCATACGGGTCGCCGCACACCTGCGAGTCGCCGCCCTGATACGTAGTGCCATAAAGATTTCCTGCGATGTCAAACGCTAGCCCGCTAGGGCCCAGCTCGTTGCTGGCAAAATCATATAGCGTGGTCTCAGCCCAATCACCGCTGGGAGTGGGGGAAAGCTCGAATACCGTTCCGGTGCAGTCGTTGCACGCTCCCCCATAGTTGGTAGTGCCATAGAGGTTCCCCTGGGTGTCGAAGATGACTCCCGTAGCGGGATACGCCCCGTCGGTGCCATTCTGGAAGCTGTAGAGCGTTGTTCGCGTCCATGTGCCGTTCTGAGGACTAAGCTTGTACACACTTCCATACCCTGAGTACGCAATGGTTCCGTACAGATTTCCTTGGCTATCCATTACGAGCGGTCCCCAAGGGCCCACTACCCCGTTGGTGCTCGTAAAGTTGTATATCACCTCCTCGACCCAGTGGTTGCCCGGGCCACGGCTGAGCTTAAAAACAGTGCCGCAGCCCTGCTGATTGTTGCATGGACCCGTTCCCCCTTGGTACGTTACTCCGTAAAAGTTACCTGCTCCATCGGAGACAAGCGCGCCTAAGGGGGCCGCCCCGTCCTTCGGCGATCCCTTGAACCCGTATTCCCTCCCCTTGACTCCCCACGCCGCCGACCCCACGAAAACCACCATCGCCATCGCCGCCATCACGAATCGTCTTGCCATCTTTCACTCCCCGCGCGAACCAGCCATCCAATCCCGCGCGCCCGCGATTCTACTCCGCATTCGCCTTCAATCCCAGAGAGACGAAAGTCTCACCGTACCCGCCTCCGCACATGCCGCTGCGCCGACAAATACGCTCCCGTCAGCAGTAACAACCCTGACAGAAACGCCCAGAACATCAAGCTCACCGACAGCGCAAACGGGCCATACACTTCCTGAAAATTCAATCGCGGCAATGCCAGAATGTATGCATACTTCAACACTTCCGACAGCAACCCCATCATGATGGCCGCTGGCAGCACCGCTAAGGCCGGTACTTTCCCATTCGGCAGCAGCCAATAGATCAGAAAGAAAATTGCGATGCTCGCCAGCACCGCAAAACCCTTCATCGCCAAAAACCGCACCACGCGCACAAACAAGATTCCGTGCCCGAATGTCACTGTCTTCAGCAACACAATATTTCCTGCCGTCAATCCAATCGAGATCAGCGCCAGCACGCCGCAGGCAAACGCCAGACCCAGCGCGATCGATTGGTTCCCCAGATACGACCGGTTATTGCGAAAATTCCACACCCGGTTCATCGCCACTTCGAGCGGCATGAAGACGCCGGTCGAAGTCACAAGCAGAATCAGCAGCGATAAAATTTGCGCTTGATGCCGTGCTCCCACCAGCGCATTCAAGTTTCGAATGACAAAATCCTGTCCCGCCGGCAAGTTGTCGCGCAACAAATCCACCACTACCTCATACATCAACCGCGAATGCAGCACCTGCCGAATGATGGTGAGCAACAGCAGCATGAACGGAAAGAAGGAGAGAATCGCGTTCGCTGCTACCGAGAATGCAAACGTGTGCACCTCGGTCCGAAACAAGTATTTGAAGGTCGAGACCAGTAAATTGGAATAAAGTTTGGGATCCGTGACAGGGGACGTATCCGCCCGCGATGGGGGTAGAACGGAAACTGGCTTTGTGGATCGCTCGCTCACAGGTTTAGCTAATATTATCAGGCGCTTGCAGCTATTCAGCCCCACGAATGGTGACCACTTTTCCACGGATATTCCACAACCCGTCGGGCAAACCGGACTGCGGGTCACAAAATGAATTTATCCTCGACACGATATTCTTCTCTTGCCAAAACGGTAATTTCCTGAATATGATGCTTTCCTCGTTGCCACAATAGTAGGGCAGCGACGTTGTCATAGGGTTGATGTTTCGTGTCCGGCAGTCGAAATTCGCTCCCCCAGTACTGGCTCCAGGGCCATGCGCCGTGCCTTCTTTCCACGGCCACGACCTTGGAGCCTTTCATCTTTGGCGCGGGTCCGATGCAAACACGAAGTATTGACTGGCTTGATCACATCCTTTGAGGGGGAAGTGGAGGCGAGTCGGTTCTCGCTTCACGAGGGGATGTGAAATTCCAATCTTTGCAGAGGCGAAAGGAGTTTTTCTGTGAGAGAGAAGGGCACTGTCAAATGGTTTAACGGGGCTAAGGGATACGGTTTCATCCAACGGTCCACGGGCGAGGATGTGTTCGTTCATTTCTCCGCGATTCAAGAAAACGGCTATCGCACCTTAAACGAAGGTGAAACGGTCGAGTTCGACCTGCTCAAGGGACCCAAAGGTTTCCAGGCCGCAAACGTGGTTCGTGCCTAACCCTCGTTCCCGACACTTCTCGGACCCTCCCGGTAACCGCCGGGAGGGTTTGTTGTCTGGGTAGGAAAAGCTCAGTCCGCCTTGGCGTCTGCCGTGGTCAGCCGCTGTAGCAGCTTCCAGTCGTCCATCACCTGAGTCGCGGAGGCCTTGGGATCACGCCGCAATTCCATTCTTAGCCGGGCGGCCATCAACTCGCTCGCCACATCCGGACGGCCCAGCCCAATATTGTCCCGTGAAATCCCCACGTCCACCGGTTCGCCGTCGACGCGCAAGCGCAACGTCGGCCGCCCATATTCGTCCAGGCTTGGTTCACCCTCAGCCTCGAGACGCGCCCACTGCTTGGCTTCGGTTCGAGTTTCTTCAAGCCGCAACCCGCTCTCATAAGCTTTTCGCTGCTGCGCCGCCAGTGGTGGTTCGAGGTCGTGCCCCGATTCCGATACCATGGCATTTCGTCCCGGATTAAATCTTCCGTCCGTGACGTAAGCCGCAGCCAAAAATCCTGTGACCACCGGATGCAGCACCGCAACCGGCAAAAGATATTTCTTCGATTTCAGCACCGATTCCACCACCCCGTACACCGGCGTGCTTCGTCCCATGCTGCCGGGAACCTGCGGAATCACAAAGCTCGATGATTCCAGCTCCGGATGACGAGCGCTGTATTTCACCAGCAGCTTCGAAATCTGCTTCGGGGTCGTAATCCCAACATCGGCGATTAAGTTCCGGTGCAGCGTTTTAGGGTAGTAAAAATTAATGACACCGCGGGCGAAATCCGCACAGTTATGCAGAATCAAATTGAAATGAGACTGGTTAGGTCGATCGTTGTACGCGTCAATGAAACGTTCGTCTTGCTCCGGCGTGGTCTCGATCGTATAGCCGTAAATCGTGCGATCGTATGAGGCGCCCACCAACTGGGTCCAATTTCCCTCCGGCGGCTCGCCGTTCGGAAGGTCGGGTGCAATGGCTTCCAGATATTTTTTGCGATATTCATTCCGCAGGAATGCCACAATCTTCGGATTCGCGTAGAGCGGAATGTCCTCTGGCTCATCCACCGCGTATAAATAAGGAAGCAGTGGAATGGCCAGCCAGTCATGCCCGGCAACCTTGTTGTAACGGCTGATGACAATCCCGGTTTCGCCTTCCCGGCAGCGCCGAAGCACCGTCGGTGAATCCGCGCACACTCCGCTGAGATATACGGCGGCATGGCCCGTCGCGGTGAAAGCGCCAAAATGTCCGTACGGCTCTTCGAGCAGCAACGTTGCATCGGCTTTGGCGCGCAGCCCAAAAGCCCCTAGGAACAGAATCAGGGCGCACAGCCATCGCAATTGGGCAAACCGCTGCATGTCTTTAGAAGAGAACCCCAACAGAAACAATAAGTTGTCGCCCGAGAAACATGAAAGGTCACCAAAGGTTACGTACGTGTGCGTCAACACAGATAGATCAGAAGTCCTGCTGAGTTGCTAAGGTAGGGTGTCTCGCCAGCCGCCTACAGCGCACCAGTGTCATCATTCTACATGCAGGACTGTATGGGGTTCGGCCGTTGAAGCTTTAATTTTCTGTTAGTTAGCCCGTGACCTTTTTTTGACGTTCGTTTGACCCGCTGTGCTTGGCTGATTGGTCTCTTTGTCACCAGTATCCTGAGAGAGTCGCACTCGCGAAGCGCTTAAGCGCTAATGTGATCTCAGTGCAGTTCGAGTGAAACCAAGTCCCCGTCGGACTTTCCGCCAGCTTTGTAATTCACCGACACCGCGAGGTTTTTCCAGTCGCACGAAAACGCATCCGCCCCAATTAGCACCAGTGACTTGTAATCCTCCGCGCGCATCTTCATGGTTTTCCCACTCGATGTGATTGTCAACAAGGCGACCGGCGATTGCGAACAATCTACCGCCAGCAGTTTACCTTTGAGATATTGGGTTTTGCGGCGATCAAACTGCGGTTCCTCCGGAGCCTCATCGGAGTTTTCAGCGCTTGTATCCTCCGCGGGTTGGGCTGCCGGTGGGCTGGCGGGTTTCTGTGCCGAAGCTACTTTCATAGGCGCTGGCGGAGGCGGCGTCGTTGGCTGAGTCGCAGCCTCGCGAGGCGCGATACCATATTTCCTCAGATAGGGCAGCTCCTGCAGCATCTTCTTGGCGGAGTTGGCAAGCTGCGAATCGGAGCTGGCAGAAAGAAATTGCAACAAGGCGGTTGCTGCCTCCCAATTTTTTCCCGTTATATACACTTGCGCCATCTCCAGCCGGTAAGCTTCGTTCCTCGGACTCAGCTTCGTCGCGGCCCGAATCGCGTCTGTCGCCGCGCGCAACCCTCCGCCTTCCAGGTCTGCCTTCGCCAGCATGTATTCGGCCTCGGCGAATTCCGGATACCAATCCAGCACGATATGTAAATCCTGAATCATATTGGCCACGCCCTGGATCGGATGCCCTGTTGTTTGTGCCTGCCGATCTTTCCCCGCCGCCAGGTAAAAGTGCGTCCAGATATCGTGGGGATCGAGTTTAATCCCGTCGTTCAATTCCTCGCTGGATTTTTCATAGTCCTTCTTCTCGAGGAAGTACCAACCCAGCGCTCGATGCGCAATTGCCGTCTCGGTTTTCTCGCCGTCGATCAGCGAATCTAACTGTAGCTTCGCCTGCTCGCGGCGTTCCGGCAACCGCAACGCCATCTCGGCTATCAGCGCTTGGGCCGCTGGGTCGGAAATATCATGGGCCGTCGCTCCCACCTGATCTGCTGCCAGCGGCGCAGGCAACGGCGGCGACTTCTTCGGATCGATCCATTTTCCCTCGGCCTGCGCCTGCAAATCGGGCAAGATCGATCCAAAATAATCCTTCACAGCCTGTCCCAGTTGCTCCGAACTCATCCCAAACGCCTTCCGAATCGCGTCCTCGACCGAAAGGTTCTCAGTTTCCACTAGCCCAAGATATGTTCCCGCGTCTGACAGCTTCTCCTTGTTCAGGAGGTAGTGCATGACAATCCACGACTGCGCATTGAACAATGTCCGTCGGCTTTCCGACTTTGCGGGGCGGGCGGCGAACAATTCGGGCAAAGATTGCCAAGTCGATGTGCTGAGGATCTGCAAGAATGACGCCGCCGATGGTACCGCGTTCCCCGACGAGATTTTCACCATCAGCGGATCGCCGCCAATTCGCATCTGCGTATCAGTCAACTTCGCGCTGGCAAAATATTCGGCGAAGCCTTCATCGAACCACGGCTGTGCTGGCGGATAGTTGTAGTCGAGAAAGACCCGCGCCAAGTAGTACGATACCGCTTGCCAACTGTCCTCCTGCGCGAGATTTAGGACAAAATATTTGCGGCCATCACCGGGCAAATAAAATCCGGCTCCCAATCCCTCGCCGGCTCGTGTCGGCGTAACTTTTTCGTATTCATCCGCGGTTTTGAACGCGATGATCTCAATCGGTTCGGGCATATTCACCCGGGTTTTCATCAACAGCTCGCCGAACAAAACCCGCATCTGCTCAAATCGTGCTAGGACCACGTGCGCTTTTTCCTGATCTACGTCGGTGAGCATGGAAAAATGCGTGGAATCGATGCGGATCCAATGCGATTGGATATCTTTAATGGGTAGTGCAGGGGAGAACGCGCTGAGCAGACTAATCGCGAATAAACAAAGCGGGATTACGAAATAGCGACGCATGACGCGATGTAAGCGGAACTAAGCTCATGCTAGCACGCGGTTGGTCGGTAGGGCGGGCGCCTCGCACCGACGGTTGGATTTTGGGTGGCGCAGCGCTTCAACGCCGCGATTAGAGCCGCGCTTTAGCGCCCGAGGTACGTTCCCAAGAAACGCCTCCTCATCTTTTTCTTCAGCGCTTCGGCCCGGAGGAATCCGTCATAGAATCACCCAACAGCTTTTCCCTCGCCCACCTCGCACTCTCCGCCACATCCTTATCCTCATCCGCGGCCAATTTCTCCAAAGTTCTCCCAAACCGCCGCTCGCCGCTATTTCCCATGGCGATCGCCGCATTTCGACGCAGTCCCGTTCGCTTCGTCCTCCGCATTGGCGATCCGCGAAATTGTTCCCGAAACTCTTCCGCGCTCATCTCCGCTAACCATTCCAGGGCGGGATTGACCAATCCCTCGCGCGGCTGAAATTCCGTGGCTCCCGTCCGCGGCGCCTTGCGGTTCCACGGACACACATCCTGGCAAATATCGCAGCCAAACACATGCCGCCCAATCCCCGCGCGCAACTCCTCTGGAATTGTGCCCCGCTTCTCAATCGTCAGATACGCAATGCACCGATTCGAATCCATCTGATAGGGCGCAATCAACGCATCTGTCGGGCAGGCGTCGATACATCGCGTGCAGGTACCGCACCGGTCCGGTGCCGGCACATCCGCCTGCAACTCCAGCGAGGTCAAAATCACTCCTAGAAACAGCCACGAACCAACTTTTTGATTGATGATGCAGGTGTTCTTTCCAATCCATCCAACTCCCGCGTACTTCGCGTACACTCGCTCGACCACCGGCCCGGTATCGACATAACATCGCGTCCGAATCCCATCTTGGGTGCCCCACTCCTTCGCGCTCCTTGCGAAGGGGTGGGAACAAACTTCTTTCAATTTCTGATCCACCACGGTTAGCCGTCTCATCACCGCATCGTGATAATCTTCCTCGCTCCACGCGTAGCGCGAAATCCACCCCTTATCCGCATCCTCGACTTGGGTCGAATACGGTTGATCAGCGTTGTAGTTAGCCGCGCAAACAATCACGCTTCGCGCCCATGGCGCGACACTTTGCAACGAAGCACGCTTCAGCGCGCCTGCCTCGTCGCGCGTTTCCAGGTATTTCATTTCTCCTGCATGTCCAGCTGCGATCCACTCGTGGAAATGCCGCAATTCAGCGAACTCCCGAACCGGCGCGATGCCCGCGAGTTCGAAGCCGGCCTCGCGCGCCGACTGCTTTACAACCTCCGTAATTTCGCTGGCTCCTAGACCCACACATCTAGGATGGCAAGGAGAGAAAAGCGGGTCAAGCCGGAATCATGTGGGGACAGCCGCCCTCGGCTGTCCGGCCGAGCGCAGCTCGGCAGAGCGAGGAACCTGCAGTTAAATGACAGCCGCAAAACAAGAATATGCGACAGTCAGGCCCAATCGTCGGTGTCTTATTCCTTCGGGCTTCTACCGAACACCAGTTCTTGCGGATTCCAACTGTGCACTTTTTTATCGAAGCTGCGCGGTTCGGTCTCGTCGCACGCCGCTGATTCATGGCCTTCCTGCTGCGCGAGGCATTTTTCGATTTTTTCCCGCAGGTTACTGTCGTTTAGCAAGCCGAGCAGTTCCGCCCGGTGCATAGCATCAAGCCCTTGCAGTAAAGGGCACTTCAGCAGGTCTTCATCTTTCATAAATTCTCCCGCGGGCTGCACCCGCCGCCAATGGTTGAAGTTTCGAGGACGAGCGCTCGTCCTCACCTCCGCTTACCACGATCCTGTACTCAGATACTCGTCAATCGACTTCGCCGCTCGCCGGCCCGCGCCCATCGCCAGAATCACCGTCGCGCTCCCGGTCACGATATCGCCGCCGGCGAATACGCCGCGGCGGGAAGTCCGCTGCGTGGTCTCGTCCGCTTCAATATAGTTGCGCTTGTTCGTTTTCAGTCCCGGCGTGGTGCTCTGGATCAGCGGATTCGCGCTTGTTCCGATCGCAATAACGGCAACTGCCAGAGGCAGATCAAACTCCGAATCGTCAACCGGCACCGGTCGCCTCCGTCCCGAGGCATCCGGTTCGCCCAGTTCCATGCGCTGGCAGCGCGCCGCCGTCAGCCAGCCTTTTTCGTCCGCCAGAAACTCAATCGGCGCGGTCAGCATGTGAAACTCGATGCCTTCCTCTTTTGCGTGCTTCACTTCTTCTTTGCGTGCCGGCATCTCCGCTTCGCTCCGCCGATACAGCACATACGCCTTGCGCGCACCCAAGCGCAGCGCCGAGCGAATCGCGTCCAACGCTGTATTCCCGCCCCCGATCACCGCAACATCCTTCCCGCGAAAATCCACCATCGGTTCGTCATATTTCGGGAATTCATACGCATGCATCAAATTAATTCTCGTCAGAAATTCATTCGCCGAATAAATCCCATTCAGATGTTCTCCGCGAATGCCCATGAATTGCGGTGATCCCGCGCCGGTCCCAACGAACACCGCGTCGAATCCTTCTTCTTCCATCAGTTCATTGATCGTGATCGTCTTTCCCACGACGACATTCGTCTCGAATCGCACCCCCATCGCGCGCATGTAATCGATTTGCTGGCGAATGATCTGCTTCGGCAGCCGGAATTCCGGAATGCCATACACCAGCACGCCGCCCAGTTCGTGCAGCGCTTCGAACACATGCACTTCGTGCCCTTTCTGCACCAGATCCCCCGCCGCCGTCAGCCCCGAAGGCCCGCTGCCCACAATCGCCACTTTTTTCCCCGTCGGCGGCGCTTTGTGAATATTCTTTACATCGAAGTGCCGCTGTTCGTAGTCAGCAACAAATCTTTCCAGATATCCGATTCCCAGCGGCAGCACTTTCTTGCTCATCAGGCAACTGCCTTCGCAGTGATCTTCCTGCGGGCACACGCGTCCCGTGATCGCCGGCAGGACATTATCTTCGCGAATCTTCGCCGCCGCACCCAAGTAATCTCCTGCCACGACCAGCCGCACAAAATCCTTCACCTTCACTCCCACCGGACAATGATCCACGCACGACGGCTTGGCGCATTCCAGGCAGCGCTGTGCTTCGTGGCGCGCCAGTTCCTCCGAATATCCCAAATTTACTTCCTTGAAATTTGCGGCCCGCAGCAACGGTGCCTGTTCCGGCATGTGCTGCCGGGGAACCTTCATGCGTTCTTTAATCGGAACTGGGTTCAATGACTTCGCGGGCGTACTCACCGTGCACCTCCTTGCAGGGTGCACTCCCTTTGTTCCCGATGCACTTTCTCGAGCAGGGAAGCGCCTTCGCGCTGAAAATCTGTCATCGATTTCTGCTCCAGCGTCCGGTACATCGCATTCCGCTGCACCAGCACCGCGAAATCGATCCGGTGCGCATCGAATTCCGGCCCATCGACGCAGGCGAATTCGCTCTTCCCATCGACGAGCACTCGGCAACCGCCGCACATTCCGGTTCCGTCAATCATGATCGGATTCAGGCTGACAATCGTCCGGATCTTTTCCTTGCGCGTCATCTCCGCGACCGCACGCATCATCGGTATCGGCCCCACTGCCAGCACCAGATCGATGCGCGTGCCGTTCTCGATCAATTGCCGCAGCTTGTCCGTCACGAATCCTTTGTCGGCGTAGCTCCCATCATCAGTGGTGAGCATTAGCGCGTCGCTCACATCGCGCATGTCTTTCTCGAGAATCACCAGCTCTTTCGTGCGAGCGCCCACGATCGAAATCACCCGATTGCCGGCGCGTTTCAGCGCCAGCGCTGTGGGATACGCCATCGCGGTCCCCACCCCGCCGCCCATTACCACCACCGTGCCAAACTTCTCGATCTCCGACGGCTTGCCCAACGGCCCAACCACATCGAGCAGGCCATCGCCGGCTTCAAGGAGGTTCAGCAAGTTGGTGGTTTTGCCAATCGACTGCACCACCAGATTGATCGTGCCGCGCTTGCGGTCCGAACGCTCGATGGTCAGCGGAATACGCTCGCCTTCTTGATAAATCCTGACGATTACAAATTGTCCTGGCTGGTGTTTGCGTGCAATGCGAGGCGCCTCGATGACGAACCGTTTGATCCCCGGCGCCAGAAATTCAGCGTATTGGATTGTGAACATTCATTCCCCGAGTGATTACATCCCATTCTCCGGGGATCGGTGGGCAAGCGGCTGTGATGCATGTCACCGAGCGGGGAAGTCTGCGTCACGAAAAAAGGGCAGACATCGCTGCCTGCCCTCGTGTCGCAGCTCCCCTCAGTAAGCAGCGGTGTGATAATAAAGCAGTCCCGATCCGGTCGCTGCCTGGTGTACCTCGAGGATCGTCGGCCCCGCAACCGCGATGCGTGGTGCTTCACCGCTGTCATATTGGAACACTGCCCCGAATTGGACGAAGCCATCCGACTGGAGCGCGACAGTGTGATACCACAATGCACCCACTCCACTGTTCGCCTGATGCACTTCAACGGCAGTCGGGCCCGATGCCGATACGGAGGGCGCGAGGCCGGTGTCGTATTGGAATGGAGTACCACCCCACACCACCGAACCATTCGCCTGGATTTCGGCGTCGTGGTACCAGAGCGGTCCTTCATTCGTACCTGCCTGGTGTACTTCGATGACCGTCGATCCGGCTATAGCTATCGACGGTGCGGCCCCGGTGTCATACTGGAATGAACTGCCATTCCAACCGACGGCGCCGTCGAGCTCGAGCTCTGCGGTGCGATACCACAGCGGACCAACTCCACTGCCCGCTTGGTGCACTTCGATGACGGTCTGTCCATTGATTGCCACTGAAGGTGCCAAGCCAGTATCATACTGTGCACTGGGTGCCCAAGTGATCTGTCCGGCGACGACGGAGCTAATTGACCCTGCGTGATACCACAGTGGTCCCGGACTCGTGCTCGCCTGATGAACCTCAATAATGCTGTTGCCGCTGATCGCGATCGATGGGGCATATCCTGTGTCATAAGGAACGTCGGTCTTCGCCCAGGTGACAGCACCGTTTTCCTGAATCTTGCCGGTGTCATACAAGAGCGCACCCGACTCTCCCTCATGCACTTCTACGATGAACGAGCCGGAAACCGCCACTGAGGGCGCCTGACCGCTGTCGTACTGAAACGCAATCCCCCCCAGACCACGGGCGGTACTCCTTGGGCCCAGGCGGCGGAGGCCGTGAAACCGATAACGACTACGGCCAAGGTCATCGCCAATAGAACGGTCTTATCCATTTTCCAAACTGCCTTCATTTCATTCTCCTTTAAAGTTGTTTCTTGATGTTGTTCCAACTGCTCCTGATTGGGTGAAAGCGCGCCTGAACGCAAATCGGAACGCATCCTCCCCACGTCGTCCTTACTTTCGAAAATGCGAGAATCCACCAGAACCCGGTTGGGCGCGGTGCTACAATGAGCCTCCAACTTCTGCTTCCCGCTTCGCTCAGGCGGGAGAAAGCTAGCCGAGATGATCTGGCCAAGTCCTAAAAGAGGCGCTCAAACTTTCTCAAAGCTTCTCAAAGTCGAGCCATGTCCAGCGTAGTCAATAGCTTGTACGAGTTCGGGGAGTTTCGCCTTGATCCACAGAAAAGAACCCTGTGGCAAGGACAACAGCCAATAGCGCTCACTCCCAAGGCCTTTGACATCCTGCTCGTCTTGATCGAAAGCCAAGGGCAGGTCATTGCGAAAGACGACTTAATGAAGGCGGTCTGGCCCGACAGCTTCGTCGAAGAGTCGAACCTCACTCAAACGATTTTCATGCTGCGCAAAGCCTTGGGCCAGACGCGTGAGCAGGGCTACATCGTGACTGTGCCCGGGCGAGGCTATCGTTTTACGGCCGATGTGAAGCCCGTGCCAAAAACATCGGAGCCGGTCGCCGACACTCCACCAATCACTCACGCGATGGAATCCTCGCCTAGGCGGGTTGAGCGCATTCGTTACCGAATGGCTGTTCTTCTTGGCCTTGCTGCGGTTCTGCTACTCGGTGTTTCGGCGTACCTACTGTGGTTCCGTCCGCGTCCAGCTTCCACCGGACGCACCATGTTGGCGGTCTTGCCCTTTCAGAACCTTACTGGAGATCCCGGGCAAGAATACTTTAGTGATGGCATGACCGAGGAAATGATCAGCCAGCTCGGCAATCTCGATCCCCAGCACTTGGCTGTGATCGCGCGCACCTCCGTCATGTTTTATAAAACCAATCCCAAGCCGCTCGATCAGGTTGGGCGTGAACTCGGTGTCCAGTATGTGCTCGAAGGGAGTGTGCGTCGTGAGGCCGATCAGCTGCGAATCACCGCGCAGCTGATCCAACTCAAAGACCAGACCCACCTCTGGGCACGAAACTACGACCGCAATGCCACTGATTTACTAGCGGTTCAGCAGGAGATCACGCAGGAAATTGCCGACGAACTCAAACTGACGCTCGCCGACAAGCGAGTGGGAAGCGTCGCCAATCACGCCATGTCTCAAAACACATCTTATGAGGCATACGACCTCTACTTAAAAGGTCGATACTTTTTGAGTAAGCGGACACCCGAGAGTTTTCAGCAGGCGGCAGAGTACTTCCAGCAAGCCATCGCTCAAGATTCTTCATATGCTCGTGCCTACGCCGGGTTGGCGGACACGTATGCCTTGATGAGCACTTGGAACGAGGTTCCCTCCAGTGACTTCATGCCGAAGGCACGTACTGCGGCGTTGCGGGCGCTTGCGTTGGACGAGTCTCTGGCCGAAGCTCATGCGTCCTTGGCCTTGATTGCGGAGAACTATGACTACGACTGGCAGACTGCCGAGAAAGAGTTTCGCCGCGCTATTGAACTCGATCCCGGTTACGCCACCGCCCACCAATGGTATGCCGAGTTCCTCTCTTGGCAGGGTCGTTTTGACGAAGCCTTGGCCGAGAGCGAGCGCGCCCGTGAACTCGATCCGCTGTCACTGATCATTGCCACCGATCACGCTTCCATTCTCTATTTCGCGCGTCAGTACGATCGCGCCATCTTACAATCTCGCACCGTGCTCGACATGGATCCGAACTTCCTTCGCGCCCGCGGAATCTTGATTCATTCTTACGTGCAGACCGGAAAGTTTCCGCAAGCCCTACACCAGGTTGACCAGTGGGTCGGTGAACCGGAAGCGACCTGGGCCTGGGGCTGGAGGGCCTATGTTTACGGCCGCTGGGGGCGCACAGCCGATGCCGAGCAGGCCCTCGCAAAATTTCAGCAATTGCTTTCGCGCTATCCAAACGACCCGGAGCCGGGGCTGCTTATGCCTTATATCGCGACTGGCCGGAAAGATCAGGCCATCTCGTTGCTGCAAAAACTCTACGCAGCGCACTCGCCGATTATTGCCACGCTCAAAACCGATCCAACCTTTGATCCTATCCGCGACGATCCGCGATTCCAGCAACTGCTCGCTCAGCTCAATAATGGTAAGCGCAGTAACTGAGCCCGACTCCTCTCTCAGCCTTGTCATTCCGACGGACTGCAGTTCGGAGGGACCTGCTTTTGTAGCCGCGTGCCCCAGGTGCCGCGAGCGCTCTTCGCGAGCTAACCTCGGGATCACGCGGAACCCGGATCGTCGCCACGTGCCCCATTCAAGCCCGGTTTTAGCTTGAGTGGGGAATTTCCTGCTGACGCGCCTGTTCAATCGCTTTCCAATATTTTTCCACTGCACTAGCGACGGACCTCTAACGCTTGTTATTCCGACGGATTTCAGTCGCGAGGAATCTGCTTTGGATGACCGCCGGGTGAAGCCAACCGGGAAGGGCACGACTTCCAGTCGTGCCAATTATGACCGCCGCAAACATACTCGCGCCCATCGGGCGCAACTACCACGGCGCCCGAACCCACGCTAATCCCCATGGACACCGCTCCCGATCTGAGCTAATATCGCCGACGCCCGGCCCCTGCCGCTGAGTTTGTCCTATGCTCCGCAAGCCTTACATCTTCGCCTCGCTCATCGCCCTCGCGCTCGCCCCCGCAGCTTCCGCCCAATGGAACGAAGAAGTGCTTTACAGCTTTCAAGGCATCCCGGACGGGATCGGACCCATCGGTCGGATCGTTTACGACAAGCAAGGCAACTTGTACGGAGCCACGATCGATGGCGGGGCCGTGAATTGCTATGGTCCGGGTCAATGCGGGACAGTCTACAAACTTTCCCCTCCTTCCAAGTACGGCGACCCATGGACCGAGACTGTTCTCCACGTGTTCCAAGGTCTGCAGGCTGGCGACGGGGCTACGCCGGAAGGCGGATTGGTCATGGATGCCGTCGGCAACCTATACGGCACAACCGGCTACGACGGCACCGGTCAGTGCACGCTATTCGGGGCAGTGATTGGGTGCGGCACGGTCTATGAGATGTCGCCCCCATCGCAGCCGGGCGGGGCGTGGACCGAAGCTGTCATCTACAGCTTTCAAGGCGGCAAGGATGGTTACGTTCCCTCAGGGGATCTGGTGTTTGACCAGGCAGGCAACTTATATGGCGTGACCTTGTGGGGCGGCGGCAGAGGCACAACCTGTGACGGTCTTTACGGTGGAAATTGCGGCACGGTTTTCGAGCTGAGCCCCCCAAAGCAAAAAGGCGGAGCGTGGACGGAGAAGGTGCTGTACAGCTTTGCGGGCACTGGGTCATGGAGCCTCGTGGGCGATGGAGGCCAACCTAATGGCGGCCTCGTATTCGACGACCAAGGCAATCTCTACGGGACAACCCAGTTTGGCGGCCACACCGGCGGGGTCTGTCGAGGCGGCCCTGGTTGTGGGATCGTTTTCGAGCTTGTGGCACCACGTCAGAACGGCGGCCAGTGGACGGAAAAGTTGCTGCATGCTTTTCAAGGACAACCGAATGACGGCGGGGGCCCCTTTGGGGATTTGGTCTTAGCCGACGGTGCGCTTTACGGTGCGACCAACGGAGGGGGCACCTACGAGAACGGGACTGTCTTTCAATTACTGCCGACGAACAATGGTGTGTGGGCTGAAAACCTCCTTCACATTTTTACCGGTGGGCCAGGAAACTATAGTTTCTCACCGCTAGTTTACGGTTCCGACGGAACGCTCTACGGCGCATCCGGCGGGGGAGATGTCGGGAACGGTGGGGCCATTTACCAGTTGCAGCCTCCAGCACAGCAAGGAGGCCTGTGGACGTATTCAGTGAACTACACGTTTCCTCCACTGGGGTCAGGAAATGCCTATGACCCAGACATTTTGGAGGTGAGTGGTCAGGGGATGATCGGCAGTTCGCTCGGCGGCGGGACTGGGCAGGCTTGCGGTGAAGGTGGCTGCGGGACGGTGTTCGGGATAAAGCCGTAGGCATTCTGGCTGCGCCATCGTGTTGGCTTTGAAAAAGCCCTGGAGTAGACTTGAGTTGAGCGGCGAAATCTATGGCCCACGGAAACAATGCGGTCGTTAGCGATCCCGAGGTTCTCGGCGGCACACCCGTCTTTCGTGGCACTCGTGTCCCTTTTCAAGCTCTCCTGGACTATATCGAAGGCGGGCAAAATCTCCAGGAATTCCTCGATGACTTTCCAACCGTCTCTCGCGATGCCGCCATTCACGCACTCGAACACGCCAAATCGCTCGTCCTCAACGAACTTTAAATGAAGCTGCTCCTCGACGAGTGCATCCCCAGATCCTTTAAGCGCCACCTGTTGGGCCATGACTGTCAGACCGTTCCCGAACTAGGCTGGGCGGGCAAGAAAAACGGAGAACTTCTGTCACTGGCGGAGACAAGCGGCTTCGATGTTTTTCTGACCATTGATCGGGGAATTGAGTATCAGCAGAATCTCAGCGCCCGAAGACTTGCGACCGTTCTGATCAAATCCCGCTCAAGCCGCCTGCAGGATCTTTTGCCGCATACCCGGAAGATTTTTGACGCGCTTGACTCGGTCAGCCCGGGGCAACTAATAGAAATCGTTTAGGGCATCCACGGCTGGAACCGTTCATTCTGCATTTCGTCCGCAAGGTGCCCCAGGTGCCGCGAGCGCTCTTCGCGAGCTCACCTGGGGATCACGCGGAACCCGGATCGTCGCCGGGTGCCCCATTCAAGCCCGGTTTTGGCTTGAATGGGGAATTTCCTGCTGGCGCGCCTGTTCAATCTCTTTCCGCCCGAACGACACGCCGGGAAGGGCACGACTTCCAGTCGTGCCAACTATCACCGCCGCAGACATACTCGCGCCCATCGGGCGCAACCACCACGGCGCCCGAACCCACGCTAATCCCCATGGACACCGCTCCCGATCTGAGCTAATATCGCCGACGCCCGGCCCCTGCCGCTGAGTTGTCCTATGCTCCGCAAGCCTTACATCTTCGCCGCGCTCGTCGCCCTCGCGCTCGCCCCCGCAGCTTCCGCTCAATGGAACGAAGAAGTGCTTTACAGCTTTCAAGGCATCCCGGATGGAATCGGCCCCATCGGCCGGATCGTCCACGACAAGCAAGGCAATCTCTACGGGGCCACCGTAGATGGCGGCGCTGCCAACTGCCAGGGCACCGCCCAGTGTGGCACGGTCTATGAGTTAACCCCTCCCGCAAAGAACGGCGATCCATGGGCGGAAGTTGTCCTCCATGTTTTCCAACCCATTGACACCGGCGACGGGGCCGCGCCCGGAGGCGGCTTGGTTATGGATGGCGCCGGAAACTTGTACGGAGTCACCGGCTACCAAGGCACCGGACAATGCGAGCTTTTCGGAAGTGTTGATGGCTGCGGCACGGTCTATGAGATGTCGCCCCCATCGCAGCCGGGCGGGGCGTGGACCGAAGCAGTGATCTACAACTTTCAGGGCGGCAAGGATGGTTACGTGCCCAACGGAGACCTGGTATTTGATAAGGCAGGCAACCTGTATGGTGTAACCCTGTTTGGCGGAGGCCGAGGCACAACGTGTGATGCTTTTTATGGCGGAAACTGCGGAACGTGGACAGAGAAGGTGCTATACAGCTTTGCCGGGGCTGGACCGTGGAGCGTTAACGGAGACGGAGGCCAACCGATCGGCGGTCTCGTATTCGACGCGAAGGGCAACATCTATGGCACGACATTCTACGGTGGCGACTCTGCCGGGATTTGCGAATCTCGAGCAGGATGTGGCACTGCATTCGAACTTCTTGCCCCCCGTCGAAACAGCGATCGCTGGACCGAAAAGGTACTCCATCGTTTTCAAGGACAGCCCAACGACGGGGTTGGTCCCAACGGTAACCTGATTCTTGTTGATGGAGCACTTTATGGCACGACCGTCGGCGGCGGTGCCCCAGAGAACGGTACTATCTTTCAACTTCAGCTCACCCCTGGAGGAGACGGCGACTGGACTGAAGCCATAATTCACGTCTTCGGAGGCGGCGAAGAGGGAGATGGCACTTCGCCCTTACTCTCCGGTCCGAACCTAACATTTTATGGCACGGCCGGTGGGAGTAATCCCGGCGACGGCGGGGCCATCTATCAACTGCAGCCTCCCGGCCAGGAAGGAGGACAATGGATTTATTCGGAGGACTACACGTTTCCGCCATTCGGTTCCCAAAATGCCTACGATCCCCAGGATCTAGGCTTTGTAAACGGTGGTAGCGGGATGTATGGCAGTTCGTTGTACGGCGGATCAAGCCAGAACTGCGGCGATTCAGGTTGTGGCACTGTCTGGGGCGTAAGGCCTTGACCCAGGTGCAAGGTGCCCCAGGTTCCGCGAGCGGGGTCCGCGAGCCGGGTGCCCCATTCAAGCCCGGTTTTGGCTTGAGTGGGGAATTTCCTGCTGACGCGCCTGTTCAATCTCTTTCCGCCCGAACGACACGCCGGGAAGGGCACGACTTCTAGTCGTGCCAACTATCACCGCCGCAAACATACTCGCGCCCATCGGGCGCAACTACCACGGCGCCCGAACCCACGCTAATCCCCATGGACACCGCTCCCGATCTGAGCTCATCCCGCCGACGCAGGGTGCCCCAGGTTTCGCGAGCGAGGTCCGCGAGCTAACCTGGGGTCACGCGGAACCCGGATCGTCGCCACGTGCCCCATTCAAGCCCGGTTTTGGCTTGAGTGGGGAATTTACTCCCTGTACATCCCCTCAATCTCTTCTTTATACCGATCTTCCACCACCCGCCGCCGCAGCTTCATGGTCGCCGTCAGTGCGCCATTCTCTACCGAGAATTCCTCCGCGACCAGCAACACTTTCTTCAATTGCTCAAACCGCGCCAGCCCGCCATTCAAGTCTGAGACAATTCCCTCATACAACTCCCGCACCTTCGCTTGCTCAATCAACTCCTTTCGGGACCCGAACCCCACCTGGTTCGCCCGCGCCCAATCTTCCAGCAACGGAAAATGCGGCACAATCAGCACTGCCGGAAACTTCCGCTTGTCACCAATCATGACCGCCTCCGCCACCAGCGCATGGTGCTTCAAGGCATTTTCCAGCGGCTGCGGCGCCACAAACTTCCCGCCCGACGTCTTGATCAAGTCCTTCTTCCGGTCCGTAACCGACAAAAATCCCTCATCATCTATATTGCCCACGTCCCCCGTCTTGAACCATCCATCCACAAACGCATTCTGTGTCTCTTGCGGTAAATTCCAATATCCCTGAAACACCGATGGCCCGCGCACCAGAATCTCTCCATCCTCTGCGATCCTTACTTCCACATTCGGCAACGGCTTTCCGACGGTCCCCAACTTGTGCGCCCCCGGCGTATTCACCGCAATCACCGGAGACGTTTCCGTCAACCCATATCCCTCATGAATCCGAATCCCCGTGTCCGCAAACCACGCGGCCAAATCTTTTCCCAGCGGCGCTCCGCCGGAAATGAAAAGTTCTACGCGCCCGCCCATGCCCGCGCGAATCTTCGAATAGAGCAAGCGCTCCGCCAGCCGCCACGTCCATGCTTGCGGACGTCCGCCGGCTAGAACCTCCTCGCGGTTCCTCCGCCCCACGCCCAGCGCCCACTTGTAAATTTGTTTTTTGGGAAATCCCTTGGCCTGCTGATCCACTTTCGCATGCAGTTTTTCGTAGGCTCGCGGCACACCCACAAAAATCGTCGGCCGCACTTCCGCCAGAGCCTGCGGCAGCTGATCGATCAATGGCACATACGCCAGTGTCGCACCGCTATACAGCGTTCCCAAATCTACATTCCGCGCCGTGATGTGCGACAGCGGCAAAAACGACAAGCTGATATGCCCGGCATGAAAATCAAACTGTGGCAACCAGGCATTGATATTCTCCGCGATATTGCCATGCGTCAGCACCACGCCCTTTGGCGTGCCTGTCGTTCCTGATGTGTAAATAATGGTTGCAACATCCTGCTGCTGAATCGTGCTGGCCCGCGAATCAAACTCCGCATCCCGCGCCCTCGGCCCTTCCCGCATCAATCGCTGCATGTGAAACGCATGCGCCGTCTCGACCGCATCCATCACCACAATTTTCTCGACGCCCGTCTGGCTGCGAATCCCCTCTACTTTCAAAAACTGTTTTTCGCTGGAAACAAAAATTACTTTTGCGCCTGAGTCCCGCAGGATGTACGCCGTCTGCTCGCCCGTGAGTGTCGCATAAATCGGCACCACCACCGTTCCCATCGCCACACAAGCAAAGTCCGCGATCGTCCACTCCGGCCGGTTCTCGCTCAGAATCGCAACCCGGTCCCCCTTGGCGATTCCCCACTCGCGCAGCCGGTTCGCCACGCCCACCACGCTCTGATACAGTTCGCTCGCCGAAATCGACACCCACTGAATCGCCTGGCGATGCATCATGACGACGCGATCGTCGCGGTCTGCTATCGCGAGGAGAATGTCGTTGAGAGTTCGCAGGCTCATAGTTGCCGCAGTTGGATGCAAGGGGTTCTTTGGGGAACTGTAATGAATCGGGACACACTCCTGCAATGCCTTCGCCGAGTTGGCCGTTACCAGAGAAACACTCGGGTGCCCCACTCAAGCCGGTTTTGCTTGGGTGGGGATTTTATCCGGGGCGCAAACTTCGTCATTAATCCCAAAAATCTGAACCGTCGGGTGCCCCACTCAAGCCGGTTTTGCTTGGGTGGGGGGCTTTTATCCGGGACCCCAAACTCCGTCACTAATCCCAAAAATCTGAACCGGGTGCCCCACTCAAGCCGCTTTTGCTTGGGTGGGGATTTTATCCGGGGCGCAAACTTCGTCATTAATCCCAAAAATCTCAACCGGGTGCGCCACTCAAGCCGATTTTGCTCGGGTGGGGGATTCCAAATCCTGATCGCTGCCTCCCGACTACCGACTTCTAAAATCTTGTCAAGCCCCTTAACCACAAGTTTCCCCCATAATTCATTGATTCTCTTAAAGAAATAATTCTCTAAATAATGGCCAACCACCCGCTCCGCTTTGATATTCTAGAATTAGAGAGGAAAAATCAGGCGTGGCCCGGTGGCCACGCCTTTTTTGTGCCCATGAATGATTGCCTCAATTCGACACACATTGGCCAGCCCGCGGGAACCTGCGACAGCGTCGGAACGAACCGGCGCACTATCAAGCGTACCGGGGCACGATCCGAAGGTGCCCAATCCTTTCGCGTTCTTTGCGAAAGGGTCGGAACCACTCAATCCAATACCAAGCGTACTGGGGAACTATCGGAAGCGGCATTCTTACTCAAGGCCGAGAGCCTCGGCTTCCACATCGCCAAACCCTGGGGAGACAGCGAGCCCTACGACTTCATCCTCGATTCCGGACATCGTCGCTGGCGCGTGCAGCTGAAGTGTACTCAGGTTCTCCGTGCCCGCGGATACGACATTCAGCCCGCGTCCGCCAGCTACGGCAAGGGCAAAATCGCCTACACCGCTGACGACATCGATGTTCTCGTTGCCCACATCGTTCCCGTCGACACCTGGTACGTGCTGCCGGTCGAGGTCTTCGCCCCGCGCAAGAGCCTGCGCTTCTATCCTGGCATCGAATGCAAGTCCGCCCGCTGGGAAAAATATCGCGAGGCCTGGGACCTGCTTCGCACCACCGAGCGCATTTCCCAGAACGCCGCCACGCTCGCCGCACTCGATGCTGCCTACCGTCCTGAATGTGCTGAGCGCGATTGGCGACGCTGCTTGCTGCACATAGCCCGCGAAATCTTCCGCGAGCCGCCGCCGTCGATCGATGACCGAGACACGGAATCACGGAGGATTTCTTGATCCTCGGTTCTCTGCGTCCCCACGCCTCCGTGGCGCGACTTTACAGCTCCTTTACAACTCCCCCGCTTCCCTACGCTAAAATGACCGTGCTGTCTCCAAGGAGAATCAGGATGCGGAAACTTTTCTTTACCGGCCTGGCGGCCTGGCTGTTGGCTGCTTCGGCAATAATCCCGACTGCGCAAGCTTCCGATAAGCCTGCCATGCCGCCTCCGGCGCTGAAGGTCGGCGACCTAGCCCCTGACTTCAAGCTCAACTACTTCGATGGCAATGACCTGAAGGAGGTGAGCCTCAGCCAATATCGCGGCAAGAAAAACGTCGTGCTGGCGTTTTACATCTTCGCCTTCACTGGTGGTTGAACTGCCCAGATGAAGGCCTTCCAGCAGAATCTGCAAAAGCTGGAAGCAGCCGACACCCAGGTCCTGGGTGTGAGCATGGACAGCCCCTTCGCCAACCACGCCTTCGCCGAACAAATTGGAGTGACCTTCCCGCTGCTGAGTGACTGGGGCGGCGAAGTGACCCGCAAATACGGCATTTATCTCGACAAATACAAAGCTGCTCGCCGCGTGAATTTCCTGATCGGAAAAGACGGCAAGATTATGGAGGAGCAGATTGACAGCGCTGCCATCGATCCCACCAAGATCGTGGACGCCTGCCAGCGCCCAGCCTTGAAGAACTGAAACGGTACCACAAAACATCGTAGGACGATGTAATTGACGATGCAGCACGGTCGCGGGCACGTCGCTGGCGAAAGCCGTCCTTAATTTCAGCCTTCGAGGTATGTTATTATGGCTTCGCGGGGTGGAGCAGTCTGGTAGCTCGTTGGGCTCATAACCCAAAGGTCGGTGGTTCAAATCCACCCCCCGCAACCAACTCCACCTTCTGTCCGTTCCGGAGACATGGGTAACAGAACGTTCCGGAGACATAGGTTACACTTTTGGCCCGAAGGGGTTCTGCAAGGGCTGCAAGGTTTTTTCCTCCAGATCAATATAGCCGAGATCGTAATCCATAAAACTGACCAGCCAGATGCCGTGGTCGACTTCTTTGAGGCCGAGGGCCTGGCCGGCGAGGGAGACGCCGAGGTTGATCTTCTTGTTGTACAAGCAAAGGCGTCCGCAGCTGGTGACCACGACCGTACGGTGGTGAAATGGGTAATGCGGTTCTGGGATGCCTCGATAAGGACGGGGAGAAGTAGAGTAAACCTCGGCCGGGCATTTCATGCTGAGGGCTTCATGGGGTCTTTCGTGATTGAATTCCTCGAGGAAGGCATCGAACTTGGCTTGCTGCTGCAGGAGGTTGGCGCCCGCCGGACGAGTGGCTTCTTTTTTCAAGGTCAGATGCATGCGTTCATGTCGGCCGTTCTGCTGGGGATGACCAGGGCGGATGCGTTCGATGGAGATGCCTAACCGCAGCCACCATACCGAGAGCTTGGAGAGCTGAAACAGGCCATGAGGAGAAGCGAAGGGAACCCCGTTGTCAGAGCGGATGGCCCGGGGCAGACCGCGTTCGTGGAACAGGCGCTCAAAAGCGGGAAAGGCGAGGTCTTCCCGGTTGGATTCCAGCGCTTCACACAAGAGCAGGTAGCGCGACGAGTAGTCGGTGACGGTCAGCGGATAACAATAGCGTTTATCGCTCAGCTGAAACTCGCCCTTGTAGTCGGTGCACCAGAGATCGTTGGCATGAAGGCCCTGGGATAAAGGGGTTCCTTGGGCTTGACTGCGGCGACGGCCCATCGACGTGACCAGCCCGTGGCGATCGAGCACGGCGTGAATGGTAGAAGCAGCGGGAAGCTTGATGGCATGGGGCAGGCGGCGCAGCAGACGCTCCCGAATCTTGCGTGCGCCCCAGTGCGGTTTCTCCCGTTTGGCGCTCACAATGGCCGCTTCCACCTGCTCGGGTAACTGGTTGGCGTAGCGGAAGGGCCGGCGCGCTCGGTCACTCAACCCTTCCAGTCCACATTGCTGGTAACGTTCAAAGATCTTGTAGCCGGTCTTGCGCGAGATACCGAACTCCCGGCACAGTGAAGCCATCGTCTCGCCGTCCTTGAGCCGGATCACAAACCGCATTCGCTCGTCCATCACAGAACACTCCTTCCATGGCATCACCTCTCCGCCCCCTTCGGGCCGAAAAGTGTAACCTATGTCTCCGGAACGTTCTGTTACCCATGTCTCGGAACGGACACGGGAGCATGCCCTCGGTTCACATTTTCCTCGTGCTTCAGTGCTGCGCTTTGCGAACGGAAAATAAGGTCAAGCGCGCAATCACAGGATTCCTCTCCGTAGCAGCTAGAATTGTGGTTAAATCACCTCGTGAGAGTCGCACTCGACATCCGGCGGGCGACAGAATTTGGCGTTGGCACTTACACCCGGAACATCCTGCGGGCACTGGGCAGGATCGACCATGTCAATGAATATCTTTTGATCGGGTTACCTCAAGCGGCGTCCGAGATCGGAGAATTGCCGGCAAATTTTACGGTTGTGCCTCTGCTTGAACCCGAGAATACGCTCAAAGGACACCTGGAATTTCGCCGGATCGTCAAGCAGCGCGGTTGCGACCTGGTGCACATTCCGCAGCTAACCTGGGTGCCGCGTAACTTGCCTTGTCCTTGTGTGATTACCGTGCACGATGTGGTCGAACACATGTATCGGGCCGGCGACCGGTCCAATCTAACGCGTTCCTTGCATTTTCAATTGACCCGCCGCATCCTGAAACGGGCGGGACGGATTCTGGCGGTTTCCAACTTCACCAAGAACGAAATCGAGAAACTGTTCGAAATCCCCGGAGGCCAAATTGAAGTCGTGTACAACGCCATCGACGAGCGGTTTCTGCGGGGACACGCGACAGACGCCGATCGCCAGGTTTTAGTGGAACGCTATCTGGTCACGTATCCGTTTTTGCTCTATGCCGGTCGCATCAGCCCGCACAAGAACCTGGTACGCATCATCCAGGCGTTTGCAGCGCTCAAAACCGAACTGGAGAAACAATCGGAATACCCGGATCTGAAGTTAATCATCATCGGCGATGAGCTTTCCAAGCATCCCGACTTGCGCCGGGCCGCGATTCGCAGCGGGGTGCAAAATGACGTGCGTTTCATGGGGTTTGTTCCCATCGAAATGTTGCGCGTTTTTTATGATGCGGCCAAAGTCTTTGTTTTCCCCTCGCTTTTCGAAGGGTTCGGATTGCAACCACTGGAGGCAA
Source organism: Terriglobales bacterium (assembly GCA_035507035.1). GTDB lineage: Bacteria > Acidobacteriota > Terriglobia > Terriglobales > Acidobacteriaceae > DATJOJ01. The sequence continues at coordinate 69,833 of DATJOJ010000028.1, forward strand.
TGGCGCATGGCACACCGGTAGTCACTTCCAATACGTCCTCGCTGCCGGAAGTTGTGGGTCAGGCGGCAACGCTGGTAAATCCGGAAAATGTGTTTGAAATCATGCGAGCCTTGCACCGAGTGCTGCTGGACCCAGCGACCAGAGAAAAGCTGAAGCAGCGAGGATACGAACAGGTAAAAAAGTTTTCCTGGGAAGTTTCGGCGCAGCGCGTTCTGCAGGTTTACGAAGAGGTTGTGGAGCATGCCGCCGTGGGAGTTCATAGCGTGGCATGATTTGTTCGCCCCGACAGATCTAACTGCTCATCGGTCCCTCTCTCAGTGACCGGAGACATGAGACCCAACTGACTTCGACCGAGATGAGTCTCTGTGAAAGGGCGGATAAGGATCAGCACCTGCATGAGCGGCTTGTTCCGCCGTCAATCGTACTTCTCATAAAGAATTGACTTTCGGTCCCACTTAAGCGACTTCAGCAATTCGCGGTTAGCTTTGACCATCTTCTCCAAGCCGCAGATATAGGCGTGCATGTCGGTGCGACCTTGAGCGATCGCAGGCACATGTTCCTGAACGTATCCTCGTAGCCCGCGCCACTCGCTGCTGCCCCGGCTCAAGGTCGGCAGGTAATGAAAATTGACGTGCTCAGCGGCAAGCCGGAGAAACTCGTCGTGATAATAAATGTCTTTCTCCGTGCGATTGCCGAAGATAAGCCAGAGCTGGTGCGCATCAATGGAAGAAGGGTGCGCTCGCCCGTCTGCGAGAGGGACAAACAGCGAATGCAACATGGAGCGAATCGGGGCAATGCCCGTCCCGGTGGCAATAAAGATCGTGTCGCGCAGTGGCGGCCGCAGAATGAAATCGCCAAACGGCCCTTGGCAGAAGACCTGATCGCCGTTCTTCATATCGCAGAGAAAGTTCGACATGAAACCGTCTTGCACGCGGTTCAAACAGAGCGCGAAAGTGCCATTGTCTGGGGGCGGAGAAGCGATGGAATAGGCGCGGGTGATTTCCTCGCCATCTGCTTTTGTAGTCTTGAAGGAAAGCCACTGTCCCGCCACGAAGCCGAAATGCGGCACGCCCATCATTTCGAATTCCAAGTGCTTGGTGAATTCGGAGAGCGACGTCGAGCGAGTGAGTTGCGCGGTGAAAGTCTGGAATGGTGCCATCCTGATTTATGTAGATGATAAAAAGCTTTGCGAAGACGCCGCAAGCGAAGAATCACGGAACCAACGTCGCACCGCGAGCGTAGTAACATTGGGCCATGACACTAGATCACGACACTCAAGGCGTTTCGCAGCAGCCGGGACCGCCGGCTTCGCAAGGCGCCAAGCACTCCGTCTGGTTCGGTCCAAACGGATTGCGGGCCGGGTGGCGGCTTGTAATTTATGCAATCCCTCTAATCACGCTCGGGTTCGGGGTCAATTTCACCTTGCATCGAATGTTTGGTCCGTCCCTACAAAGCGCAATAGGGCAAAATCCGTGGGCCGCGATCTTCCTGGAATGCCTGAACGTTGTGCTTTTCGTAGGGTCGGCGCTGGTCATGGCGCGTCTGGAGAAGCGTTCCTTCGCTGATTATGGTTTGGGTTGGCGAAGCGAGGGAATCAAGAGATTCGCGGAAGGCACGCTTTGGGGTTTTACCGGCCTATCGTGTTTGCTGCTGCTGATGCACGCGTTCGGAGTTTTCAGCTACGGTCGGTTCACAGGTTTCGGTACACAGACCTTGTATTACGGCCTGCTATGGGGTATTTGCTTCCTTTTGGTGGGCTTTGCTGAGGAGTTTGGATTTCGTGGATACATTCAGTACACCCTGACCTCAGGAATCAGCTTTTGGCCGGCGGCCTTAGTGACCTCGGGAATTTTTCTGCTCGCCCATACCGGAAATCAAGGTGAGACTCCGGTGGGTTTGGCTCAGGTTTTTATGGCTGGCTTTCTGCTCGTCGTCGCTCTCCGCCGGACCGGGGCACTGTGGTTTTCGATGGGAATTCACTTGGGATGGGATTGGGGACAATCGTTCTTTTATGGTGTTCCCGACAGCGGGCTTATAACAAGAGGCCATATGTTCGAAGGGCAATCGCATGGAGCTGCGTGGTTGAGCGGAGGAACGACCGGACCGGAAGGAAGCCTTTTCGCTTTGCTCGTAGAACTAGCTTTTGTGCCGTTGATCTTGTGGCGATTCCGAAGCGCGAAATATCCGGATCCAGCTTCGCTACCCAAGCGGCCAGGCGCGGTGATTTAGGGCTTACTCGACTGTTACGGATTTCGCCAGATTTCGCGGCTGATCCACATCGCAACCACGGCGAACGGCGATGTGGTACGCCAGCAATTGCAGCGGAACAATCTCCAGAATCGGGGCTAGCTCTTCCGGCGCAGGTGGAACGTACATGACGTGATCGGCCGCTTCCCGGATTTCTTCGTCACCTTCCGTTGCTAAGGCGATAACAATGCCCGAGCGCGCTTTCACTTCCTTCAAATTCGACATGGTTTTTTCGTAGCGCAATACCGATAGCTCATCGTTGGCATCGCACGTGGCCAAAATCACGACCGGAAGGTTCTCGTCGATCAGTGCATTTGGCCCGTGTTTCATCTCGCCGGCGGGATAGCCTTCGGCATGGATGTATGAGATTTCCTTCAGCTTCAGGGCGCCTTCAAGCGCGATAGGATAGTGAATGCCGCGGCCGAGGAAGAGGAAATCCTGGGAGCGGACATATTCTTTTGCCAACTCCTCGGTTGTTTCTTCGTGAGTAAGCAAGTGCTCGAGCTTGCCTGGAATGCGAGTCAGTTCCTGCATCGCCTGTTGAGCTTTCTCCTCGCTCATGGTTCCGCGAACTTGCGCCAGATACAAAGCGAAGAGATAGAGCGCGGTGAGTTGGCCGGTAAAGGCCTTGGTCGAAGCGACGCCAATTTCCGGCCCCGCGTGGGTATAAATTGTCCCCGCGGCTTCGCGCGTAATCATCGAACCAACCACATTGCAGATGGCCAGCGTCTTCGATCCCTTAGCCTTGGCCTCGCGTTGCGCGGCGATCGTGTCGGCGGTTTCGCCCGACTGCGAGATCAGCATGGTCAAGGTGTTGGGGGGAATAATGGGATCGCGATAGCGCCATTCGCTGGCGTAATCGACTTCGACCGGCAAGCGCGCCAGGCGCTCGATCATGAATTTACCGGCGAGAGCAGCATGCCAGCTAGTGCCGCAGGCAGCGATGTTGATCTTGGTTGCGGCTTTGAACTCCGCCTCTGTAACTTCCATCTCATCCAGGAAAATGTGGCCAGTCTCCTGCGAAATACGGCCGAGAGTGGTGTCCCGGACGGCGCGGGGCTGCTCAAAAATTTCCTTGAGCATGAAATGCTTGAAACCGCCCTTTTCCGCCATGATCGGGTCCCAGGTAACATGCTGGACCTGACGAATGATTGGCCGCCCGTTGAAATCCGTTAGCTGCACGCCGTTCGGGGTGATGACGGCCAGATCACCATCGGCTAGGAAGAACAGATCCCGGGTGTGATAGAGAATGGCGGGTACATCCGAAGCAACAAAGTATTCGTCTTTGCCAAGGCCAATGACTGCGGGTGGACCATTGCGGGCGGCGACAATTTTATTGGGATCATCGACAGCGATGACAGAGAGCGCGAAGACTCCTGTCAGTTGGCTCACCGCTTTTCGGACGGCCTCTTCTAGCGGAACGTGGCGGCCGTTGCCGGAAGAAAAGAAATACTTCTCGACGAGATGGGCGATCACTTCCGTATCGGTTTCAGTCGTAAACTTGTGGCCCTCTTCGATCAGCTTTTTCTTCAGGCTCACATAGTTTTCAACGATGCCGTTGTGCACCACTACGATTTTTCCGGTGCAATCACGGTGGGGATGAGCATTCTCTTCCGAGGGGCGGCCGTGCGTAGCCCAGCGGGTGTGACCGATACCGTAGGTTCCGTCCAGCGGTTTGAGGCGGATAACTTCTTCCAGGTTGCGGAGCTTGCCTTCGGCACGGCGGATTTGCAACCCTTCGCCATTCCCGCAGACTGCGATGCCGGCGGAATCGTAGCCGCGATATTCCAGGCGGCGCAGCCCATCAATGATGACAGGAACGACTCGCTTCTTGCCGACGTAACCGACAATGCCGCACATAACAGCTCCTATTTCTCAGTCTTCGAGGGCGACGCGGCATTCTTCGATCACAGGATTGGTCAGGACCTCGCGGGCAATTCGATCGATCTCGGCTTGCGCCTCCGCCCGTGTTAATCCGCCATTCAGGGTGATCTCGAAGTATTTTCCTTGCCGGACTTCTTCCAGCCCTTTGTATCCCATCTTGCGGAGCGCGCCATGGATCGTCTTACCTTGAGGATCGAGCACGCTCTTCTTCAGCGAAACGTAAACGTAGGCTTTCATGGGGGATACAACATTATACGTCAGTGACCATCGCAAGAACTGCGCAGCTTGGAGCTAGCCCAGTTGCGCTAGTTGGGCATCCAGATCAGCCAGCGCTTTTTCAAGCATCTTGCGATGATGGGGATTTCGCGCCGATGCAAGCTGCTGCAGCACACGCTGGCGGGAAAGCAAGAGACCTTGCTTTTGCCGTTGCGTTTTCATTTGCTCATGAGTCAGCCGGGCCGCCGGCTTGCTGGAAGGAGTGGTCGCCTCCGCCTGCTGCTGCTCGACGGATTTGCTCTCCCAGCCTCTGGCCATAACTTAAAATTATATTAGGGAAAGCTGGATTTTCGTTCGTGCACAGATAAATTTTCTAGTTGCACCATTTGCCAGACAGCCTACAATGGGCGGGTAATCTTTAGTTACAACTCACGGGTGACGTTCGACACGAGGGGGGATGCCGTTGGGAGACTCGTGGCAATGGTCCGTGACCGCAAGTTTGATGTTCAAATAGCGCGATGTGGTGGCTGCCCGTTGCCGCCAACAATCAGTAAGAGAAGATCACGTGCCGCTCGAACGCGAGGCGGCCGATCCCTCGGCGCTGAAGTACCCTTCCGTGTTCTAAATCTGCAGCCAGCAACCGACCAGACGTATTTCCTTGCCAGCACGGAGAGTTCGCGATGAAAGAATCTTCTGGCAAGGTATTTGTGATCGATGATGACCCATCGATGAGGGATACGCTGAAGAGCCTGGCAGGTTCGGTCGGATTACAAGCCGATGCGTTCCCTTCGCCGGCCGACTTCCGGCAAGCGCGGCGTCCCGATCTCCCGGCCTGTTTGATCCTGGATGTGAGACTTCCAGGGAGCAGCGGGTTGGATTTTCAGAGGGAGCTGACGGCGGCGAAAGACTTCATTCCGGTTATCTTCATCACGGGGTACGGCGACATACGCATGGCAGTGCAGGCAATGAAGGCGGGCGCAGTCGATTTCCTGACCAAACCATTTCGGAACCAAGACGTGCTTGACGCGATTCATCAGGCGCTGGACCGCGACCGCATGCGGCGCTACCACGAAGCAGAGGTGGCGGCGCTGCGGAAACGGGTGGATTTGTTGACGCCGCGCGAACGAGAAGTCTTGCCGTTGGTTGTGTCTGGCTTGCTCAACAAGCAAATCGCAGCGGAAATCGGGATTAGCGAAGCCGCGGTCAAGGTGCACCGCAATCAACTCATGCATAAGTTGGGTGCGGAATCCGTAGCCAAGCTGGTGAGGATGGCCCTGAAACTGGGCATTCCCGGACATTAGCAGCAGCGCTTACAAAGGTAAAGTAAACTTTACTAACAGCCAGTGGATTCCCTGGTCGACTACTGCTAGGCTCCATTGTCTCCCCCCCGTGCGAGTGTCGGCATCGTTCCCAAAAGCGGAACGCAATCAGCATTTTCGGGTTCCAACACGAAGGTTCTGTGAGCTATTATTGGTTTAAGGAAGGGTTGCAATTTACGCGGGCGTTACCACGAGGGGGCGTAAACGTGGTCTCGCGCCAATGGTTTTAGATCGCCACTTCGAAGAAAACGATGTTTCGCGTTGTCACGAAGCTTTGCTGGAGATTGCGGACTTAGCGGTTCATCAATCTACGCTGGCGGAGCTATCACGTGAACTAACCAAGCTTCTGCACCGTTACTTCTCCTTTCAAATCGCCGGTTCCTATCTTCACGATCCCAGCAAGGATGTTATGCGACTGATGCTCTGGGAGAGTCCCCAGTCGGCTGATACGGCGATGGAGTTGCCAATAGAAGGCAGCACCTCTGGATGGGTTTGGCAGAACCAGCGGCCACTTGTTCTGACTAATCTGGAAGAGGAAAACCGCTTTGCCGAGTCGCAAAAATTGTTTAAGGGAATGGGCGTGCGGGCCCTTTGTGAAGTGCCTTTGACTGCGGCGCAACGGCGTATTGGCGTGTTAAGCATGGCCAGCAACAACGGTCATGTGTATTGCGAGCAAGATGTTCAACTGCTCTCTCGGATCGCAAACTCAATTTCCTCAGCCTTACAAAACGTTCTTACCAGCGCTGCGCTTCAGCACGAGAAAGAGCGGCTGGAAGCGTTGCTGAATGTCAGTACCGCACTCATGGCCAGCGTTGAGGTTGATGAAATCGTCCCGGCAATCTCCGATTTCCTTCAACGAGTGATCGAACACGATTTCGCCAGTGTGGCTCTCTACGAAGAGGGCAGCAAAGAGCTTCGAGTGTATGCGCTCGATGCAGAGGTTGCAGGAGACTCCAGCAGCGCCCCGGGAGGGCTCTTGCTACCCATATCGGACCCCTCGTTTTTGCACGGCGAAGCTAAAATGCGCAACCGTGAGGAACTGCTGGAAATGGGTACCAGTCTCGATCGGATGATTCTGGAGCGCGGGATCCAATCTCTCTGTTCGCTTCCGCTGATTTCCCGCCGAGGCACTCTCGGGGTCCTGCATGTGGGCAGCCGGCAAACCAAGGCATTCCTTTCCCAGGATCTCGTTTTCTTGCGTCAAGTGGCAGCGCAAATCGCGGGTGTGCTCGACAACGCCTCAGCTTACCGCGAAGTGAAAAAACTGAGCCGGGCTCTGAGCCGAGAAAAGTTGTATTTGCAGGATGAAATTCGTTCGGTCGTCAACTTCGACGAAATCATCGGTGACAGCCCTGCTCTGAAACGCCTGCTCACCAATGTGCAGACTGTCTCCCCGAGTGACGCAAGCGTACTTATTTTAGGAGAGACGGGGACGGGCAAAGAACTTGTAGCGCGGGCTATCCATCGTTTAAGCGGTCGAGCAGAGGCCAGTTTTATCAAGTTAAACTGTGCGGCAATTCCGACGGGGTTGTTGGAAAGCGAACTATTTGGGCATGAAAAAGGCGCGTTCACCGGCGCCATCACGCAAAAGATCGGGCGTCTGGAGTTGGCAGACAAGGGCACGCTCTTTCTCGACGAGGTGGGCGAGATTCCTCTGGAGCTCCAACCCAAGCTGTTGCGAGTTTTGCAGGACCAGGAGTTTGAGCGCCTGGGGGGAAACCGAACCATCAAAGTGGATATCCGGTTGATCGCGGCGACCAACCAGGATTTGCCGAAAAGGGTGGCGAATCACGAGTTCCGCAGCGATCTCTATTACCGGCTGAATGTATTTCCTATTCGCGTTCCGACCTTGCGTGAACGCAGCCGGGACATTCCTTTGCTGGTGCGGTATTTCGTGCAGAAATTCTCGAAACGGATGAACAAAAAAATCGAAATGATCCCGGCCGAGACAATGCGCACTCTCGAAGGCTGGCAATGGCCGGGGAATGTACGCGAGCTGGAGAATTTTATCGAACGCTCGGTGATTCTTTCGGAGGGAAGCTCGTTGTCGGCGCCGCTGGCCGAGTTAATACCCATGCGAGACGGCTGCACGCAGGGAACGACATTGGAGGACCTGGAGCGAGAGCATATCCTTCGCGTTCTGCGCGAGACCGGCGGTGTGATAGCTGGTGTCCACGGAGCAGCTGCGCGACTAGGCATGAAGCGGACAACCCTCCAATCGAGAATCCAAAGACTAGGAATTACGCGGGCTGAGTACGAAAACTGAGGTGTCCGACCGTCCGCGACTTGGTTTTTTCTGACGAAAATTCGGCATCCTGCCCAACGGTCGTCAGCAAAGAGTCCGGTGGACATTGCCCAAAGCGACCCAGCGAAAATTCGACGCCCATGATTCCTGCAACTTAAGCTTCGCCCCTCACCTGTCCCAGTTTGGCAGGGTTCTTGCCATAGGCATCCTTTCATTTCACGAAACCGAGGAATGAAGACTCCTTGACGCTTCCAGGTGGACTATGGACTCCGGCCTGACCCTGAACCCAATTATCGGTCCTGGCGACTACCGAACAACTCCTACATACCACGGGGGTGACTTTGCCAAATCCTGGCTCATGCCCGAGCAATTCAGCAATGTGGTGTCGGACACCAAGCCGGCGGCGGTTGATCCGCTATACATCATGGCTCGCGCTTTGGAGTGGCAACAAGAAAGGAATCCGGATGCAGGCTGGGAGTTGGTGCAACTGACTCGTTCAGAAGATGACGACGTGCGGGTTTTGGCTGTTGCACTGCTGGCCAAAGTGGAGCGAATACGCGCTCGAGACGTCCGACGAGCCAGACGGAAGCTGGAGCAGTTGCGGATGGCGAGCACCCGGGACGCAACGCTAAAGAGTTCGCAGAAAGTGAATGGAATGAACACTCCGTACGGACTGGAAATGGTGGAAAACTGCATGACATGCGGTCTGCGCAGGAAGCAATGGTTCTGCGGACTTTCGACGGAAAGTTTGAGATCGCTCGGAGATGCGAGTCACCTGATCACATATCCCTCTGGCGCGTTGCTATTTGTTGAAGGACAAAGCCCGCGCGGTGCCTTTGTGCTTTGCGCGGGAAAGGCAAAACTCTCGACCACCTCGCGCGAAGGTAAGGTGCTCATCTTGCGGATTGCAGAGGCGGGCGAAGCTCTGGGCTTGAGCGCAGTGATTTCCGGCGAACCCTTCGAACTCACGGCAGAAACCACCGGACCGTGCCAGGTGAATTTCATCGAACGCGAGGCATTGCTGCAGAGAATCGAGAAGAACGGCGAACTGGGGCTGCGATCTTCACAGGCACTGAGCCGCGAATTCCAATCCGCGTACCGCGATATCTACGATCTTGTGCTTGCGCGTTCGTCGGCAGGAAAGTTGGCGAAGCTTTTGCTTTCGTGGACGGAGCGGCAGGAGAAACCTGCCAATGGCGAAATTCGCATTCACCCGACACTTACTCACGAAGAGATGGCGCAGATGATCGGCGCCTCGCGGGAGACGGTGACGCGGCTCATCGGGGATTTAAAACGAAGGGATTTTATTCGCATGGAGGGTTCAACTCTGGTCATTCGCAATCGGGTGGCGCTGGAAGCGATGGCTGCTTGAGAGCGGCCCTCCCAAGAGAAACGGCCGGAGCCTCCTCCCCGGCCGTTCTCTTTCAAACCGGTTTTGCTCCTCTAAAAATGAAATCCAAGCTGCGCCGTCAGGCTGCGCGGAGTTACGTAGTGCGTTCCGCTGAAGGTCGACAGGAAGTTGTAGAGCACATAATTGTTCGCCAGGTTGATAGCGGTCAATTGCAAGCTCCATTTGTATCTCTCGCCGTGAAAGAGATTGTCGTGGCCCAGAGAGAGATCGAACAGACTCCGGGACGCGATGCGGGGCGGATAGTGGTCATCGTTCTCGGCGCCATTCGGTGGCACGTTTACAAGGCTGGATCCGATTGGCGCGATGCAAGGCGAAGGCAGCGGGGTGGTCGGGGTTGCGTGGACCCCATTGCAAGTGAAGCCCGCTTGGTATTCCTGATCGGCCGTCAGCGGGTTGCCGAAGACATCCTGCAAGAAGACGCCTGGCAGCCCGTTGACTGTGGTGGACTGCGGACAATCGTTGTTCGGCCCTATTCCGTAGCAGGGCGCATTGCCGGCGACCAGGCCGCTGTCATACCGCCAGTTGAAGCCGAGCCAAGGCCCGCGCTTCCAGGGCTGGTATTGCAAGTGGGTGGTCTGGTTGAACTTTTCGTCGTGGTCAATGCGGAACACTCCGCTGGGCGCCAAGGGAGCAGCTCCAGCTCCTCCGATTTGCGGGGCGAAGAAGCGTGCCGCCACGCTTGAGAAAACCACCAGCGCGGAGAAGCCATGGAGGTTGGGTACGCTCACGCGCCCCGCATATCCGGGAATTTTTGAGTTGTGCCATTCGATGGGGAACGTGATCGGAGTATCGCCGAGCACACTGAAATCGTAGCCATTGTGCGTGTACTTCCAGATGTAATCGCCGGAGAAGACGAGATACTTCCCGAAAGCCTGCTCGAACCCAGCATGGAACTCATTGCGAAAGCCGGGACTCAATGGGGTCAACGCCAAGGAAGAACATGCGAGGAGCGGGTTCAGTACAGGGTTGGCGCATCCGATGCTCGAAAGCACCAGATTTTCATTGAAAGGAGACTCCAAGGTGCGAGCGTAGGAGACGCGGAGGATCGTATTGGTTTTCTTGACATTGTAAGCCACACCCAAACGAGGCTCGGCCTGCCGCGCGATGGTGATCCCGTTGTAGAGATCCCCACGAATGCCCAGGTTCAAAGACCATCTTCCCTTCGTTATGGTGTCTTCCACGTAAAGGGCAAGTTCCTTCACGTCAGTGTGGCCGTTGAAAGTGTAGAGGCTTCCGCCACGGGTCAAGTCGTAACCAGCCAGAACTGGGTTGTAGTAAGGGTAAAGAGCGTTGCCTGGTGCGTTCGGATTGGAAGCGTTGTTTTGCTGATAGATGCCGATGTTGCCGGGGCAGTCTGTGGTAGTGAGACCGGGTGCCGCAACGTACGGGTACGGATTTACCGAGCTGGTCGGCACAGCAGTTATGCAGGGCGCGTTGAAGGTCGGATCAACGATGCCGAGAGTGTCGTCTTCATTAAGGAATGTTTGTTGATAAGTGACGCCGGCTTTGATGTTGTTGATCCCTTTGACGTAAGAGAGATCGGATCGAAGCCCGGCGTTCGTGAGCGTGCGGTTCTGACCCACGGATTGCCTCTGAAGACTCGGAGGCCCGAGGTCGGCGAACGGATTGTCGCTGGGGTAATAGTTATAGTCGTCACGGCGAACGAATGCGCCCAACGTAAATACGGCGTTTGAACTTAGCACGTGCGTCCAGGAAGGAGCGATGTTGAACGTCCCGATCTTGGAGCGCTGATCGGTCGATCCCACGGCGATTCCATTGGGACCAATTCCGTCAAAGGCTGCCATTTGCGGCTCAATCCCGAACAGTCCGCTCCAGGGGGTTGCGTTCTGGGCATCGAACGAGTTCGGCGTCTGGAACCAACTCCGGCTGTAGCCGACGTTCAGGTGGATGGAGTCGTCGGTGGAGAGTTGATAGTCCACGCGGTCGAACAAATTCTGTTCGTTGCCTTTGTCGTGCATCACGGTGAATTCTGGTGGATCCAGGAATCGGCCGGTGTTCAAACCGTTGGCGGAGATGAAATTTCCCCAGTTCTTCCCTCCGTAAGCGAGATCGAATCCCACGTTGGATGTTCCAAACGACCCATAGGAAGCGTTGATGCTGCCATGCGGAGTGGTCACTCCCTGGCCTGAGCGTGTGGTCGCGACAATCACAACGCTGGTCTTGCCTCCGTATTCTGCGGGCGGCGCACCCGAGATGACTTCCATGGATTCGATCGAATCGACGGGAAGCTGGTTGGAGAAAACTTTGCTCTGCTGATCGGTGATGGGCTGACCATCGACGGAGAACGAATTTTCCGCGTGATCGCCCAAACCGTGGAACAAGCCGTTGGAATCGGCAGCGATTCCCGGGGTCGCGAGCGTAACCAGAGAACTCAGCGACGACGTCGTGCTCTCCAGCGGAAGCCTGTCGAATAGGCTCTTGTCCACGTCGGTGTGAAAGGTTGGGTTGTTCTCCAGCAAGTCTTCTGCCGAGGCTTCCACGGTGATACTCTCCGACGATCCCTTGATTTCCAGGTCGACGTGGAGATCAATGGGCACAGCGGAGCGGATATCGATGTCCTCAACGTGCGGAGAAAACCCTGTCGCCGTGACCGTTAAATGGTACGGATTAAAGGGCACATTCGGGATGGTGAATTTTCCGGATGAGTCGGTGGTGGTTGTACGGTCAAACTGGCTAACCGGATTGCGAACTTCCACCGCTGCATGGGCCACAGCGGCGCCTGAGGGGTCCAAAACTGTACCGGTGATAGCAGTCGAGTTTCCAGCAGTCTGTGCCGCCGCAAATGGGATCAGCACAAGACACAACGCCGCCACAAAGGCCGCGTAAACGGACTTCTTATAAAACCCCAGCATGATTCCTCCACGAGATTAGGGATCAACGGTAAATCTGTACGGCTGGAACCAACTTTCGTCTGACCCTAGACCGCTGGAGGCGGCCGAATGTGGAGAGAGGAAGCAACCTCGCAGGTTTTCGAGACAGGCTCGGATACGACAACGAGAGTTGTCTCAACAAATAAAGGAGCAGGTGGGGAAACGACGTGACTGAGAATTCCCGCATGCGCCACCGAGCACATGGTGCACTCGTGGCTGGGAATCTTGGAATCCTCGGTGTGGACGTGAGTGGCCTGAATAAAGCCCGTGAAAACGACGATCAGGACACAGAAAACAGACAACGCCCGAAAGACCGTTTGCGGCCACGAATTGGGTCTGCTTCCAGCCAAATCTCTCAGCTCCCCACGATGTCACTCCAGATTACTACAAAGCTTGTGCGATGCACTACGTAACTCAAAAGATGCTAATCAGAGAAAGACGAGGGAGATGCTTAATTGGTTAGCGTCGCGGTTCGCCCGCGTGGCAACAGTCGTGTGGAATTCAGGATGAATGCCAACTCGGAAGTGACATGAATGAACGCCGCCAGCAGGGGGTTCAGCAAGCCCACAGCGGCTAATCCGATTCCGACGCTATCGACTACCAGGGTGCCGACAAAGTTCTGCATGATGATGCCGTGGCAGCGTCTTGCCAGCCGTAGAGTCTCGGCAAACTTACCCAAGTCGCTGCCAATCAGAATCACATCCGCACTTTCGCGGGCGACGTCGGTTCCTGAGCCCATGGCTACGCCCACATTGGATTCCACCAGGGCAGGCGCATCGTTAATGCCGTCGCCGACCATGGCGACATTGCGATTCTCGGAGCGAAGCTGTCTCACCCACTCCGCCTTCTGATGCGGCAAGAGATTTCCGACGGCGTTATCCACGCCGAGGGCGCGGCCAATTACTGTTGTGGCACTTTGGGAATCGCCGCTGAGTAGCGCAGTTTTTACGCCAATCCGGTGCAGGGAAGCGACCGCATTTTTGGCTTCAGGCCGCAAGATATCGGCGATTCGTATGCTGCCCAAGACTCGTTGGCCGCGTGCCACGTAGACCTCGGAGATTCCACCTGCATCCGGATTGTCGAGCGGAGAGATGTCCACGCCACAGTCCGTCAACAGAGTCCGGCTGCCGACTGCAATCGTTTCGCCGCGATACCTTGCGGTCACGCCCTTGCCGGGAGCGTAGGCAAAGTCCTCGGGATTAACTCCAGAAACGCCTAGTTCGGCAGCCCGCACCATGATGGCTTTTGCCAGGGGATGCTCCGACTTACACTCGGCGATGCTGGCCGCCGCGATAATTTCCCGCTCGCTCGCGCCATGAAGAGGTACGACTTCGCGAATCTGAGGCGTTCCAAAGGTGAGTGTTCCAGTTTTGTCGAGCAAAACAGTATCGACTGCTGCGAGCGCTTCTAAATAGAGCCCTCCCTTGATGATCGCACCCTGCCTCGCGGCTCGGCCAATGGCGCCCAAAATTGCAAGCGGAGTTCCTGCGGCAATACCGCAGGCGCCGGCCACGATGATCACCGAGATGGTGGAGCGCGCGTTGCGAGTGATGGCAAAAGTCAGGATCGCGGCACCAAGGGCAAAATAAACTAGGTATCCAGCCAGGCGATCAGCGGTCTTCTGAATGGGAGCGCGCGAGCCTTCGGCCCGCTCGACGGCCTGAATGATTCTTCCAAATGTCGTATCACGACCTAATTTCTGGGCGATAACGTCCAATGCGCCGGATTGGTTGATGGTTCCGGCGTAAACCTGCATCCCGGGGCTTTTTGCCACCGGCATCGGCTCACCGGTGACAGCCGATTGGTCTACAAAGGACTGCCCCGTCGCGACCACGCCATCGACAGGAATATGACCACCGGGCTTGACGATAACGGTCTCGCCCAATTGGAGCTGCGACGATTCAATGTCGCTCATTTGACCGCTGCGCCGAACGGTGACTGTCTTGGGAAGAAAGTCCAAAAGGTCGCGAATGGCACGCCGTCCGCGCCCGACCGTGAGACCCTCCAGTACTTCGGCGACCAGAACGAAAAGCGTGATGACAAGAGCGGTGAAAAACTCTCCGATTGCCAAAGCCGCAAGGAGAGCAATGGTCATGGAAAGTTCCATCGTCATTTTGCGGCCGACGATGTCTTCGTAAGCTTCCTTGAAGATGGGATAACCGCCGATAAGTGTGGCGAGAACGCCAATTATGCTAAAGCGCGGAAACGGCTCCCAGATGGTGAACCAGACTGCCGCTGCGGCGAGCGCTACGAATCCAATGCGCAACCACTCCACATAGTCAAACTCATGTTCGCGCGCGGATTCATGCTGCGGGATCGGGGTGGGAGCGGGAGCTACCTGAGGGCCCACGGCCCCGGAGTCTTCGACAAGATTTGGCAGGCCCATCGTGCACTTCCTCACAAAAGTTCAACGCAGATAAGTCTTCACCATGTCAATCACTTCTTCCGCGGCGTTTGATTGCTCAGATGTGGGACGCCTTCGCGGGTCGAGCACGTGGGTGCGGATGTGGCCCTCGAGGAGTTCGGTCATCAGGCTGTTCATCGCCCCACGGGCCGCACTCATCAACTGCAAAATGTCGGAACAGTCCTGTTCCTCGGCCACTGAACGCTCCAGTGCCTCAACCTGGCCGCGCACGCGGCGAATTCTCGCGAGCAATTTCTGCTTGTTGTGGACGGTATGACTCATCGCTAGAGATAGAATATCATGATACATACCAGGGTATGTATAAGGGAAAAACAACAATTCTTTAGAGCGAGGATCTTTAAAAGATAAGTGGCCGCTACAGGCCGAACAACTCTCGCAGGCGCTTGGTTTGAGCCCGGCTGACGGGAATCTCGGTCTGCTTTTTATCGTCCATGCGGAGCTGGTAGGAGCTCTTAAACCACGGAACAACTTCCTTGATTCGATTAATATTCACCAGATAGGAACGATGAGCACGCCAGAACAAATTGGAATCGAGGCTGTCGAGCAGTTCTTCGAGGGTACGGCAATTCGATTGGCCCTCCATTCCGTTGGGCCCGCTCGTCACGACTGTAATGATACCTTCCTCGATCGAAGCAAAGCATATGTCGCGCTGATTGATGAGGAACAACCGGCCGGCGGCTTTGAGCAGAACCTTTGAGGTCTGCGGCCGCTGAGACTCGAGCATCTTGACGAGGGTTTCGATTTTGTCCGAGGACGATCCACTGCTTTCCATCTTGCTGCGGGCACGCTGCACGGATTGCGCGACCCGCTTCTTATCGAATGGCTTTAGAAGGTAATCGACCGCATTCACCTCGAAGGCTTTCACGGCATACTGATCAAAGGCAGTCGCAAAAACGATCTTGGGCAGAGGAACTTTGCGGTCGAGCAGTTTCTTGATTACGCCGAAGCCATCCAGGCCGGGCATCTGCACGTCGAGAAAAAGCAGGTCGGGATTGTGCTCGCGGATCAGATTGACGGCTTCGACGCCGTTTTTTCCCTGGGCTACGACGTTGATGTCGCCTATGTCTTTTAGTAAGAATGCGAGCTCATCGCGGGCGAGTTGCTCGTCGTCCACGATCACGGCGGATAGGGACATTCCTTCTCCTGGGAGGGACAGGGAAAGTATAGCGAGGCGGTTTTGCCAGCGTCAACGCGGGGAAAAGGGTCGTGCTCCGCGAGCTCTGAGCTAACAAGCTTTTGATCGGAGAGTTCGCGGAGAAATCGCGACCGTCTAAGTCTATTGCCGGTTCGGCATGTTAGGCATATTCATGCCCGCAGGCATCTGAAATTTCTGATAATCGGACGGAATTTCAAACAGGCTCGAAGGCTGCGATCCCTCTTTTATGTTCTCCAGCTCGCCGCCGCCGTTTTTGCCCTCCCATTTGATGGGGAACGCGATCTTTTTATCGATCCAGACGTAACCAGTATCGCCGTTGGAGTTTGTGCCTTCATACTTCACGGCGCTACGTCCATTGACGGTGTCGGAGCCGATCTTGTGGCAGGTGCCGCCTTTGTTATAGGAAAGCTTCAGCCAATCGGAACAGGCATCATCGACATCGCGCGCACGATAGAAGTTTGTCAACCGCTGCCCGGCGGGGCCCTGCCCCATGGGGAATTGCATATACATCTTGCGGTCCGGCATGAGAACCGTATTTTGCTGCGTCGTCAAATCGATAATCGCGGCGCCGCTGCTAGCCATGCGGCCCTGCCCCATGCCCTCGACGCGCCATTTGTCCTTGGTCACATAAATCTTGGCATGGTTTTGGTTGCCGCCGTCCTTGTTGTTTACGATGTCTGCGGAAAAATCTTCCTGCGCGAAAACCGAGATGGTTGATAGAGCAAACGCCACCACCAAAAAACCGCGAATGACCCGATGCATATCACAACCCCCTTTGATGGCAGGCAGGATAACAGAACTGACATGGCGCGGGAAGAGCGGAATTTAGCGTGGAATCCCGGTTGAAACGGGCATCGGTTGATTGCGCAGTGAAGTCCCGCAATATGGGCAATAGACATCTCCGGGGCTGACCACGCGTTGGCAGTGCGGACAGCCGGCGCTCAGATGATAGTTGCATTGCGGGCAGAAGTTGAATTCGCTCTGCACGAAAGTTCCGCACTGTGGGCACGTACTCCGCAAGGGCTGCCGCAATACGAAGTAGATGATCAGACCCAGTGCATTAGGGATGAAGGCCACCACGCAGGTCCACAAAATACGGGGCATGCCGCGGCGTTTCGCGTCTCGATTCACATAGCCGACGAAGACAAAGTAAGCGGCGATGAGAAGGCCCATGAGCAGGCCGAGGAGCGGCCTTGCCCAAGCCGGCGGAGCATCGGGTTCCCGGGCAATGATGACGTTGAAGCCGTACTGAATTGCCACGAATCCAATGCCCGCCAGCACCCACGCCCACGCGGGCACAATTCGCACTTCTGCCGCGAGGCTGGTTCGACTTTCGTTTCTTAGCTCCATAAGCTCACTCGTTTCCTCATCTCCATTCGTGCGACCGGCCTCGGTCGCTCAGGTGCGTGCCTCGTGCCAGCAAAACCACGCCAACCACCAGTGCCGGAACGATCCAGAAAAACACAAAACCGGCTTGCCAGACGGGAGCCGAGACTCCCGCCAATTCTCCCATCCACGCGAACAGCTTCCATAAGAACGGCGCTGTCACCGCTGCGGAAAGACCCACGCCCAGGCAAGCTACTCCGACGAACCACATCCGCTGCCGCGTCTCTCGCATGCGACTGGCATGAAAGCGCACTCGCATCTGGGTGGCTCGTACCAGACGGGAATCGGCCGCCAAAGGCAGGGAACGTAGAGCCCGAATGGTTCGAGTTGCCGCGTCAGCATAATTTCTGCAATCCGCGCACTCTTTCAGATGAGCATCCAGCATGGTCCGCTGCGCCTCGGCGAGGCCGTCTCCCAAGGCGATCCATTGCCGCGCTTCTTCATGCACATTGCGCGTCATGCCTGGGCTCCCTTTAATTGCTCCATCAGCATGTTCAACCCGCGATACAGCCGAGATTTCACGGTCCCAAGCTTCGCGCCGGTCACGGTGGAAATCTCTTCTAAAGCTAAACCTTCCTGAAACCGCAAAACGACTGTTTCACGATATTCCGCCGGAATGCCGACTAACGCAGCATTGATGCGCTCGGCTTGCTCCTGCTGCGCCACGACTTCCCATGCCGCTGGCCGCGTATCGGCAGGCTCCATCGGAGCGTGATCTTCATCCTCCATCAATCCATCCAGGCTCACTGGGCTTTTTCGTCGCAAATAGTCGATAGTCAAATTTCTCGCGACCGCGTAGAGCCACGTGCTGAATTCATGTTTGCCGTCGTATTGATGTCCGCGCTCCAGCACCCGAATCCAGGTTTCCTGAAAGAGATCTTCGGCCAACTCGCGATTGCCGACAAGATAAACCAAATACCGCAGCAGGCGGTGCTGATACTGCTCGATCAGACGGTCGAGCAGGTCGGGATCGCGCCGGCGAAGACCGCGAGCAATTGCGCTGGTCTCGGACTCCATTGTGTCCACGAAATAATACGCTGCGGCGTTCATGCTAGTGGGTATACGGGGGAGGCGGGGGAAAAGATGCAAGGTCCAAAGAGTTTGTGGCACCAAGAGAAGGGGTTTATTTACAATGAGATGGCGCCTGGCCCCGCACGGGTCAATTTGGACGTTGCGCATGCGCATCTCTAGTATCAGGATTGGCACGAGATGTTTGACAGTCTGGATCCCCGCGAGGAACCACCTGAACAGTCCTTGCGTTTGTACGTCTGGCTTTACGCCGTGTGGGCTGCTGTCGGCCTCCTCGGCTTTGTCGTCAGCATCTGGAAACACGGGAACACGCGCATCCTCGGGGTGGCCTGTTATCTCGCTACCTTCATACTGGCACTGTTTTTCCTGGTTAAAGCTCTAGCGACTGGGCTTCCCACCAGGCGGAAACTGAACGCCCAATCAACGGTCGTCACTCTGCTGGGCTTGCTACCAATGTTTATTAGGGATCTCTTCCTCAGGTAGGCGTGACTTGGCGGATCACACGACGCTGGACGAACTACAATCCGTCCCCGACCTCTTCCAGTGTTTTCCCTAATGAGCTACATCACAGACCTAAGAACCATTCCATCCAGTTTTTCCATCTTTAAGTTCTGCCT
>DATJOJ010000029.1:0-4621 GCA_035507035.1 Terriglobales bacterium
TTGGTGACGATTGCCCGTCGTGATTGCCGTTCTCGATCCGTGTTTAGGGCCCAGTGACAGCAGACGCTGAAAAAGACCGTCGGCGTCAGCGTCTCAAAGAAATGCGGCACGCGGGATCATTGAAGCAAACGTCCATTATCATCCGCTATCTGACTTGGCAAGCGCGCAACAGTTCTCTGGGTCAATTGCCGGCGTGGCTACCATTCGCTCAAGTGCATCGCCGCTGCGAAATGCGCCCAGTGGCATTCCTAGCCCCTTGGGCGTTTCCCGGTACGAATCCCGAAGCGCAGCCAAGCTTCTGTATTGCCCGTGCTCGGGAGAAACCTCAGCGATTGTCGGGACAGGCTTCCCAGCAGAGGACTTCGGCCCCGGAATAGCTTCTGGCTGTGCGGATCGTCAACCTGAGGGCGACGCTTTCGCCCGGCGGCGAGTGATCTTCGCGTGGTGATGCGAGGCGCCTAAGCCAATAGTGTGTCAAGCGGATTCCAATAGTGCGCCTTCCATCCAGAGGCCAGAACTTCCGCCTCTCCCTGAGGAAAACCCGTATGGTCGAATATGATCTTGGTCCCGGAGCCCTGCTCCACGAGTTTGAACTTCGCAATCGAATAGATGCCTAGACCCCAGCCGCCCGTTCGCCAAGCCTGCACGATCCGCTCGTTCGGCACCAGTTCCACTTGTCGTCCCGTGATGTATCCGCCGAACAGTTTGAACGCGCCCCCCTCTTCACGGCTGATCTCCGCGGGCTTGTCGGGCAAGTGCATGGTCTGCATGACGCCACTCAGCTGTATGACCTTGTCGAACTGTTTGGCGTCAGTCAGCGCATCGTAGACGCGCTTACGGCTTGCTGTAAAAATAGGCTCTTGGTGAATGGCCTCGCATGTATGAGATATGCCGTCCTCGGTTCCCGCCCAAGCCTTAGTCGAACCCAGGGCTAGACCACCCAATGCAATCGCAACACCGACGACCGCTTGCCGTCGTGTGGGCCCATTGGGCCGCGCTTCCAGAATCCTTCCATGGTTTATCATCTGCCCCTCGTTTATCCTTGACTGTCTCGATAACTGGCGACTCGTCTCCAGTCCGGTTTTCGGACTTCCTGGACCGTCACTATTTGACGCGACACGCGTCGATCGTCATGAATTCGCTCCAGCTTTTTCGATCGTCCGACCCATCACCTCGCCAGGCAAAGTGTGTCGCAGAATGATTCGTGTAAGTAGCGCGCGTATAGGCGTAGGGGCCGACTGTCTCTTTGAAGGCGTAGGTGATGGATTGGTCATCAATTCTGATACCGCCCAACTTGTCCGATACGAGGTCCATCCAGTTTCCAGTGAGTGCGTTGAGCCATTTTATATTCCAGGCCTTTCTAGCGGCATCGTACGTGCGAAAGTTCATGCCGAGGACGATCAACTCTCCGGAGGGACTCATCATCCTGTATTCATCGGCGATGGCATAGCCATCAAGGATGAAGCGGCCCAGCCATACTGCTTCAAATGTCTGCCATGATCCATCGGCCGATTTTAGCTTCGCTTCGCAACGCCATTCGCCAATCAGAAAGGCAAATCGCGAAAGCGCAACAGGGGCATTAGGATTGAGGCTACCGAATTCTTCGGCGATCTGAATCATAGAACTGTCCTTCGCGGCGCTGAGGCATCTTGCAGAGCCAGTGCGAATGCGGTGAGCAGGATGCTTCGCCGTGTCGGCTTCCAGGTCACTCGGCTGGTTCCTCCACAACTATTTCAGCGGTGAAAAGTCCGTTGGACGCATGTACGTCACATCCACTTTTTCTACCGTCTTTTCGGTCTGCTCGGCGCTTATGACCTTTTGAAACTCTGGGTCGGCCCGCATCGCAGCCCAATCCTTTTTCCCTTCCTCTAGGCTGGAGTAAGCCGCGATCCAGATGAACTCGTTGTCCGAAGCGGAAGCGCCGTCGGTCACCCAGTAACCCACGGCGTTCAAATTGTGCCGGACCAGTATCTTGGAAGTTGTGTCGCGAAATCGTGACTCAAGGGCCGGCAGCTTGCCCGGCAGGGCATGATAAACGCGAAGCTCGAAGACGCGATTGCTGTCGGCACGCGCTTGCTGTATGTGCGAGAGGCGGCTAGCCACAAGCAATCCAGCGGCAAAGCAGAGCAAACCGATGGCACAAGTAGTCCAGCATTTCGATTTCCAGAAATTGGATGCCATGGCTGTCCTCCTGCGGTAATTAGTCCGCAATGAAATCCCTTGAATCGAGCCCGTAGCTTACTTTCCCGGTTGTGCAGTTCCTGCCATGAGCAACCCAATCAGAGCCGGAGTAATGAGCACTGCCAGAGGTCCCAGAATAAGAAACCCAAACTCATACCACCACGGAACCGGTATTGCGCAGACCTTTCGTTCGATCGAGACGGCAACGGTAATCATTACCATCAATGCCAGGGAGATCATTGCGCCACGGCGAGCGCGCGCGGCCACGCAACCACCGATTGCGGCTGCCGAGAGAAACACAACCGGCGCAAGAACGACTTGCGTCGCCTGCTGTGGGGCAACCAACTTCGAGATCATTAAGTCCGCCGTCAGTTTTAGTATCGCCATGACGATGTAAACACCCGAAGCGATGCTCATGCTGATTAGCCAATTTCCGCTGCGCAAGGAAGACCAGACTGTGAACGCGATTGATCGACAGGCTTGACTCCAAAACCAGCGAGATGCAGTGAGTGGCGAGGCAGACTTGGTGCGAAGATTGTATTCCTCGATCAGGTCGCCTAGCATAGCCTCTCGATACCTTGCCGGTACGACGGATTCGAGAAGCCAGCAAGCAAGAGCTGGCGCCGAATCGTACCTCATATGCTCTCCCAGCGGTTTCTTGGTCCAGCCTTCATGCTGCGAATCGTTTGTTCGGATATTTGCAGCGCCCTGTTGCCGGCAGCCTCGACGCGAAACAACCGTTTCGCACGGCCTCCGCGTTCCGCGGTCGGTTCGCCGGTGAATGAGCTGACGTATCCTTTCGCTTCGAGCCGCTCCAAGGTCGCATAGACCGCACCAATAGAGATGTTGCGGCCGGTACGTTTTTCAATCTCGCGCCGCACGATCATTCCGTGGGCGCCTCCATCCAGCCGCGCCAGGGCTAGCAGAATTATGTGCTCCAGAGATCCTAGAAGCTCCCCGCGTTTCATTTGTTTTGTAATATAGAACAAATGGAGACAGAAAGTCAAGTGGCAAACGCTTTGCAACACGGGCCGCAACGTCTTCGTGCGTCCGTGCCGTCCTGCTGATTCATGCTCTCTGTTCCCAGGCCGTTCCAACATAGAAATTATGGTCGGCTCCTCCGGAAGTAAATCCAAGACGCAGCAAAGCTTCGGGAATGCGACAAGCGTTAAATTTGTGCAGTATCCCCGACGAGTGCGGGCGAGTGATGGACAGACCGGAAGTTATCAATTGCTCAGTCGGATGACTACCGGGAAACACGCTAGCAGCGGTCGACCGATTGATGTCGAGAAGCAAGTGCTGATCCGCGCGTCTCAATCCAACTACCGGCACGGAAGCGCGACCGGTGCTTCATGCCAGCGCTTCAAATGCAGTGATGATAATGTCTTCGGTTATCAGTCCTGGCGTTTGAAAATACGTAAAGAGCAAGCCTGTAGTCATCGCATCCAGTATGCGAACAAACTTCTCGGCTGACATGGGCAGCCCTTTCGCTGGTACGACCTTCAGTAATTCCTTCGCCATGCGTCGATAGGTGGCCGCGTTCTGTTTGGTCAGACGAAACCGCATCGGCTCGTGCGTTAGCGCGTACAGCTGAAATGCGGTGGCAGCGGCAGCCTGACTTCGACGAGCCTTTGCCTCTGTGGCGACCGTCGCGCCTAAAATGCGTAATTGCTGTTTCAGGCTGGCGCCGGGCTTCAATAGCGGGACAATCGGTTTCCATCGGGACGCAATAAGGGCCAGGAAGAGCTCCTCCTTGTTCTTGAAATTGCCGTAGACCGCACCTCGGGTCATTCCGGCGCGGGCGGCGATCTCCTCGAGCGACGCCCGGTCATAACCCTTTTCGCCGATGACTGCCGCTGCTGCCGAGATGAGTTTCTCTCTTGTACGGGCGCGCTTGCCGCCCTCGGCCCGATCAATCACATTCGCCTCCGCCCGCCCGGTGTCCTTCCTTCATAAGATACAGCCTCGTATTTTATACAGCAATGTATTATCATACCCTTCTCATGACGGCAAACTGGCAATGGGATCTAGGCATCGCGTTGTTGTTCGGGGTTGCGCTTCTCACGAGCGGCTACATTTACGAGAAAGCTGCCGAATGGAGGGATAAGAAGGTCCATCCGGCGCCAGGGCGGATCGTCGCCGTTGGAGATCACAAACTTCACTTGTTGTACACGGCGAGCGTCGGCCCGACCGCCGTTATCGAACGGGGGGCAGGTGAACCATCGCAGCTGTGGTGGGCTGTCCAGGATAAAATCGCCGAGTTCGCCAGCGTTTGTACCTATGATCGAGCCGGTTACGGCTGGAGTGAGCCGGTTGCAGCGGGACGCAGCATTGCCGAACGCGCCGAAGAACTCCACACTTTGCTCACCAACGCGGGCATCCCCGGACCTTACATTCTGGTGGCGCACTCCTACGGCGGCTTCATTGTCCGATGCTTCGC
>DATJOJ010000030.1:0-4407 GCA_035507035.1 Terriglobales bacterium
TATTGTCCGCAAGGCCTGTTGACAGGTTGCCCGAGCGCACATCCCGGACATATTGCCGAAGATCCCACCAACGCATTTCGGAGGTGAAGTTACGCACCTCCGTTGCCTGGCAAAAGTAGATGGATTCTCCATCAGGGCTTATGGTTCGGCTGGCTGCGATCAAGTTTTCGCTCAAGCGAGTCGCGGCGGGTTGCAGATCATTGACGGGCGCCGTCAAAGGATTTTCGGCAGGCGCGTCCGCGCGTCTGAGCCAGGCTTCATCCCAGTAGATCAAGCAACCGGCCTCGCATCCCCCATGAACTGATCCGTCGCAGCGCAATCCCTCGAGGTGCACTGCGTCCTTCATGCGGCGAATGCTCCAGGCGGCAATGTTGTCGCAGGTTTTGTCCGCGCGCTTGAACACACGGAATCTCCGGCCGCAGTACCGCACCATTTCCGGCATGAAGGGCAAATTGTTCAGGCAACCACGGCTGTCAAGCGTAGAGAGAATTTCACCCTGGCTGCGCACTTCGACCCAGTCGCCGGCTTTGAGGCCGAGCACGCCGGTTGAGGAACCGCTATTCATCCTAACCCCGCGTCTCCTTCGCGGGCACAGTCGGGGGCACCACCGACTCTGAGTTTTGCGGAGCAGGCGCCGAGGATTTCGAGGAACTGTTGTTGAAGACGTTCGTGATCGACCGCCCTGGGTTGGCTCCAAGGCGCCACAGCGTGGCCAAAGCCCCTCCAAGCACACGCATGTAACTAAAACCGACGCCTGAGGCCCGGAGTTTCGCCTTGTGGTACTCCAAGAATCTCTTCTGCCCCAACAATAGGCTTCTCCCGAGCGACTCGTAATAGGTCGAAAGATGATCAGCTAGAAGCGTTTCCTGCTGATGCGGGGCGAGGAAGTCTGGACCATAGCCAAGCAGGATCTGCAGTCTACCGGCGAGCGAAGCTCCCAAGTCCGACGCCGTGCTCGTCATCGACCCGTCTCGCACTCTGGTGAATGTCAAAACCTGGTGGACAAATCCGAAATCGCACTTCCTCAAAAGAGAAAAACAGACCTCGGTATCCGCATGAATGTTGCCCTCGTTGAAGAAGGGATCATTGTTCCGGACAAGATCGGAGCGATAAAGCAAAGAGTTCGGCGATCCGAAAACATACACGCTCTTCAGCAGGTGATCCCGGCACACTTCCCGCCCGTCAACAAAAGAGCTAGGGTAGCGGAGCCCTACACACGATACCGCGCTCCCCTCCAGCACGTAGGCGCCTACGATTCCGATAGACGGGTGCTGTTCGGCCACCGCGACCATTCGCTCGAGGCACTCAGGGAAGATCCAGTCGTCGGCGAAAACCATCTTGCAGTATTTGCTTTCCGGTGAAATCTGGCGCAAAGCCCAATTGTGGTTGGGAACGACCCGCAAAAACTGCTCGTTGTCGACCACCCTGATTCGGGAGTCCCGCGCGGCGTAACGCCGGGCAATCCCCGCGGAACCATCGGTGCTGCAATTGTTGACGATGGTGTACTCCCAGTTCTGATACGTTTGAGCGAGAACGCTCTCAATGCATTCCGCGAGATAGTCCTCGTTGTTGTAAACGGGAGTGACAATGCTTACGAGCGGTTCTGACGTGTGAGTCGACATGCGGGTATTCCTTGACCTAGGGCTTCACGCTGGGGCCAGCGACTTTTCCTTAACCGCCGGGCGTTTCAAACCTCGAAGAATTTCCAGGTAAAAACTTCTCTGTCCCATGGCGTACAACAGCATGCCAAGGTAGACGCCCAAAAGAACGATGCCTCCCACAGCCAGGCGCAAGACCGGAATCAACAAGTGGCCAAAGAGGAGCTGAACTCCAATGGCGCACGCGGCGGCAACCAGCCCTGAAAGCAACGGGCGACGCACAGCAAGCATGATATCGCGGAAAGAAATCATCGTGCCATGTACGCACCAGAGGATGTGCGGAATGACCCATAGTGTCATTACCGTCGAATATGCGAGCGCAACACCCTTGGGCCCGTAAGGCAATCCTATAAGGTAGGCCGTGATCGCCAATGGAGCGATTACGCAGACTATTCTGACGCTTCGTCCGACAAGCCCGGTGGAGAAAAGCAACCACGCCAGGGGATTGATCATTGCGAAAATCAGAATTGTGGGTGCGAGCAGGCGAAAAATGGGAGCCGTCGCACTCCATTTCGGGCCGAGGACGACAAGAATCAGGTCGTTTGCAAAAACGGCGCCGGCTATTGTGATTGGGACCGTCAACGCCAGAACCAGCGAATATCCCTTCAGAAAATAGCTTTTCAACCGGTCAAGGTCATTTTGAACTCGCGACAAAGCGGAAAACGCCACCTCGCCCACGGACGAATTCAGGCTGTCCGTCGGCAAATTGATCAGCTGATACGCGCGGCCGTAAACGCCGATGGCTTCCGCTCCCCAGAAACGGCCAAGGAGCACTTTGTCGAGGTTGTACGCAATGTAGATGATGATGCTATTGAGGGTGACCATTCCGCCGAAACGCATCATCGCGCGGATCCCGCTGTTCTTTCTCGGCAAACTGGGCGTCCATCGGGTCGCCACGCAAGCGCCGCAGCTATACACGAGAGGAACCACGATCGACATTATGGCGAGAGACCAATAGCCGAACCCGGCCAAGGCCATGCCGATGCCCGTCGCGATGCTCGCTATTGAGGCGACAACCTCGAGGCCGGCGATGGTGGTGAACCGCATCTGGCGCTGGAGCATCGCCGAGTGCTGGATTCCCACCGAATTGAACAGAAAACCCAAAGACAGAATTACCGTCACCCACAGGAGATGCGGTTCGCGGTAGAACCAGGCGACCACAGGGGACGCGGCGGCGAGGAGCGCACAGAGGCCCGCTCCAGCCATGACGTTGATCCAGAAAAGAGTCGAGGCCTGCTGATCGGTGACTTCGACTTGCTGGACCGCGGCGGATGAGAGCCCGAAATCGCGGAAGAGATTGAGTACGCCGGTAATCGCGGTCACCATTCCCACGAGACCGAAATCCTTGGGATTCAGCAAACGAGCCAACACCATGAGGGAGCCGACGCGAAGCGTCAGGTTGGCCCCCTGGGCAAATACCTTGGCACCGCCGCCTCGGATCGCCCGTTCTTTGAGATCTTTCATCG
The DNA here is from genome assembly GCA_035507035.1 of Terriglobales bacterium. GTDB lineage: Bacteria > Acidobacteriota > Terriglobia > Terriglobales > Acidobacteriaceae > DATJOJ01. The sequence continues at coordinate 3,125 of DATJOJ010000030.1, forward strand.
TCGTCTAGGGATGTGCGCCTGTAGTGAGATGATGCTGGGTTATTTGTAAAGATTTCTTGCGCCGCGTCTCAGACCACCATCTTCCGGCAGTAAAAGGCTTCGGCGAAGCCACTGGGAGAGTTGCATTCCATTCCGCGGAGCCGCATGAGCCCGAGAAAGGTTTGCGGATCGAACCATCGCTTGCTTCGTTGGGTCGAGAAGGCTTCCATCAGAAAGCGAACTTTGTTTTCGTACGCATCCTTCTCGAGCGGCACGAAGAAGTTCGGCTGGCCCATGTCGCCGTCGTATTTCGGGATTTCGTACTCCAGGATCAAATGATCGCGAAAGGTGTTCCACGTCAACTCCGCGATGAGCCGATGATCCTGATGCGCGTCCTTGCGATTGTGAGTAAAAACGACGTTGGGGCAAATAGTACGTTTCAATTCCTCGAACACCGCTTTCACTTCGCCGCCGACGTAAGGCAAGAAGCCGTCGGGGAACGGTTTCACCACAGCTTCACTGAGTTGCGGCGGCTGAACGAAGAGCCTAGCTGAGCGCTGGGCCTCGGCTTGGCGATCACCGACGGCGCTGAAAACGACCCAACCAAAAGCCGACCGGGGATATTGCTTTGCCAGCCGGAGAATCGTGCCGCCGCACCCGATTTCGATGTCATCGGAGTGAGCGCCCAAGAACAGAAACGTGAGTGCCTGATCAGCCCCACCGCCCAGGCCCAACTGGATCATGCGGTGGCCGGTTTCAAGTCAGAGGGAGTCGGCGCCGGATTTTCGGTCGCTTTGTTGTTCCATACCTTCCAGGGCGCAGTGTCCTGGTTCAATTCTTCCAGGCGCTGCTTGTCCTTGAACGTATCCATGCACTGCCAGAAGCCGCGATATCGATACCCCATCAGTTTTTTCTCTTTGATGAGCCGCTCGAAAGGCTCCCGCAACAAGTCTTCGCCCGGCCGGATGTAGCGAAGGAACTCACTGCGAAAGGCCATAAATCCGCCATTAATCCAGGTGTCGGAGCCGGCTATCGGGCAGACACCTCTCACGGTACCATCCTCATCGGCGAGCACGGTGTCAAAACTGGCCGTAGGTTGAACCAGAATCATGGCCGCGAGTGAATTGCTTTTTCCGAACGTGTCCAGCATCGTCGGAAGAGGTAGATCGCTGAGTCCATCGCCGTAATTCGCGAGGAACATTTCCTCGCCCTGAAGATGCGGCTCGACCGTCTTGAGGCGCTCGGCGACAGTTGCGTTGGCGCCGGTCTCGACGAACGTGATCTTCCAGTCGTCGATATCGCGA
>DATJOJ010000031.1:0-5912 GCA_035507035.1 Terriglobales bacterium
GAACCAGGCAGAACCTGACATGCGAAGACGCGTCGAAAAAACCACCAGCAATGAGATGGGGCTGAATGTTCAGCGAGAGCAGCCGCGTCTCCCTGGAGGGAGCCGAAGAAATGTCTCTTGACATTCCCTCTTTATAGGGCAATTCAAAGGCGTGCAACCAATCGACGTGTTTATTGTTCCGGTGGGCAGATGGTCCGACGGAACGCCCGCCCCGCTGATGTAGGACGATTCATTTTGGGGAATACCGATCGTCAGCGGCCCTTCGGCTGGCGACGGCATCGCCATGATCTGAGCGAGTTTCGTTGGCAGGAACTGTGTATGCCCATATAGCGTTTCGAACTTCTGCTCTGGATGGGCGGAATCCTAGGACTGGAGGCACTCCGAGTCAACCAAAAGGTGGGTGCCCCACCGCGTGCAGTGCGGCCAGAGTGGGGAACTTGATTTTAATCCCGGTTCAGAGCGGCGGCGTGGCCACCGATAGCGAGCGGTTTGAGCAAAAGCGGGCGAACCCGTAAATCCAGCGCTCGGTAAGCCATTTCACGAATTCCGCGCCGGCGGCGGCGGTTTTAGAGGTGCCCATCGTGTAGTAGTCAATCTCAATCAGCGTCCCGCCCTCTGCGCGATCCACAAAGCGAATCGTGCGGTGCGAGGCGAACCCACTCGCATTGCTGTGCCCCACATAACTGACCACTCGAGCAGGCTGGCACTTCTCCACAACGTAGCGTATCTTTTCGTTGCGATTGTGTCGGACCCTTCCAACGATGCTGGCGTTGGTCATCCAAGGCGAACCCTCCCATCTGAGTCCGTCGTACACGTCCGAGCACAGATGCCAGTTCTCGATATCGGAAAAGAGCGACCAAACTTGCTCTCTGTCAAGCTCTGTTGAAACCGAGCAATATAGCTGCGCAGACATATAGAGCCCCTGAGCTCCTTTCCACCTTCGGTGCTACACCCCAAGCCCCGAATGAAGTGGAAAAAATCCCAGATTCAACTCTGCCCGCGTATGTCGTGGACGGCTATCACCCGGATCACGAACCCGATTACTAAGAGGCACAGGAAAGTGTGATTGCCATCACAGACGCGCCGACACTCCGGCTCATTTTACGGATCGGATTTTTTCCATTTGTTCTTGCCCACAAATCGGCGGGGAGGGTGGCCAAGCCGCATTTTGGCGCTAACTAGTTGATTGCAATAGGCCGGGGATAATCCGGAGATCGGTTACTCAGTTCCGTTTCCGGGAAAGTCATCGTTCTCATCTTTTGGCTAAATTCCAGCTCAGATTTAGCTTTTTTGAGGCCGTCTCTAGCAACTGGCCTCTGATCTCGGAACCCTGAAAAGGTCCACCGCCTTTCGTCACCTCGTTTCCCAATTATGCCGATGCTACGCTCAAGTTTCAGTATCCCTCCCCTCACAGCTCTAGTTCCGGAGATCCCGATGCGTAACTTCGTGTCTTTCAAGACCTTGGTCATCATCGCAGTCCTAGGCCGTCTGGCTACGCCGGTTTTTGCCCATCACCTGAAAAAAGCCGCCTCCGACAAATTTCAGGTGACGACCTCGTCGCCGAAGGCTCGAGAACTCTACGACAAAGGGATGGCCGACTACGAGAATCTCTATCTGGAGCGCTGCAATGATGACTGGCGCGCCGCGGTGATTGAAGATCCTAACTTCGGTGCCGCCTGGGCTTGGATCGCCTTCAATAGCGGCAATCCCCAGGAGGTCAACGAAGCGCGCGAGAGGGCATTGGAAATTGCGCCGAAACTTACGCCCGGAGAGCAGTTAATGATCTCCTGGATCGCCAAAGTGCAACAGGGCGACTATATCGGCGGCATCTCGGCGATGAATGACATGCTTGAGATGTATCCCAAGGACAAGCATATTCTCTATCTCGCTGCCAACTGGCTGATGGGCGAGAACGGTACTGAGCAGGCGGAGTCTTTGCTGAAAAAGGCTCTGGCGATTGACAAGAACTTCCCCGCTGCCTTGAACGACTTGGCATATGTCGATGCCCGCAACCGCAAGTTTCCGCAAGCACTCTCGGCTATGGACCGCTATGTCGCGCTCCTGCCCAACGAGCCAAATCCGCAGGATTCTTATGGGGAACTGCTGCGTATGTCGGGGAATTTCGAAGGCGCGCTCACCCACTATCGGGCCGCGCTCAAGATCGACCCTGATTTCGTCAGCTCACAGGTCGGATTGGCCGATACCTACGCGCTGATGGGCGATGAAGATCAGGCCCGGGTCGAATATGATAAAGCCATCCGCTTTGCGCACAACGAGACTGATCGACTGGATTACAGCTTGCAACGGGCGACGACCTGGGTTCGCGACGGCAAATACGCGGAAGCGGACAAAGAATTCGTCGAGATTGCTCAGACTGCCCACGCTAAGGATCTGCATTTGGGCGAAGCCAAGGCATACCGGCATTTATCCGAGTATCAGACCGACGATCAGTCCGCTCTCAAGGATTTAAAGCTGGCGGAAAATGCTCTGCATGATCCGGGCACAATCACACCCTCAGATCGAGATGAAGAGTTGTCGCGCATCCTTCGCAATGTGGTGGTTCGTGCCTCCCGTTCGGGCAATCCGGCCCTTGCTGATGAATCTTTGAAGCAGCTCGAAGCCCTCGCGACAGGTAGCCGCAACCGGGTCATTCAAAGCTCGTACGAAGCGGCCGAGGGTACGCTGCTGATGGATCAGAAGAAATACGATGAGGCAGTTGCCCACCTCGAAGAGGACCAGGACAACCCCTTTACGATGGAATTGTTGGTCCAAGCCTATTATCAAACCGGGGATACCGACAAGCTGCACGACATGGAGGCCAAACTCCGGGGCACGAATATGCCGACCATGGAGCAGGCGCTGGTCGTTCCGGCCGTCCGCGCCACACGACCGAACATTTAGAGCATGTAGCTTTCAACATGGTTCCATCGCAAGCGGTCGCATCTCTCTGCTGCCATTGGACTTGCGCTTGCTGGCCTGTTGAGGTCCATCGCAACCCCGGTAAGTGGTTGCGGCCTGTTCCCAGGGGATACGTCGTTCCCCAGAACTTGATTCCGGAACCTTGATCCCGGAACCTGGGGAAGTCCTCGCCTGCCGGTCGGCCTTGGTGTAAAGTATTCCCACTTCGGCCCTATGGACCTCGACAGCGAACGCCGCGCCGGTACTCGAATCGCAACCCGCGTTCCTACCCGTGTTCGCACTGCAGATGGGGTCGACCTCAACGCCCATACGCGCGACGTCAGCGCCAATGGCGTTTACCTCTACACACAGTCCCGCATCGAGAAGGGAGCAGATGTTGAGCTGGTTCTAATCCTCCCACCGGAGCTTACGTCGGGCGAGAAGTACTGGGTTTGTTGCCAAGCGACAATTGTTCGCGTCGAGGATGGCGGCGCCGAGTTTGGCCTGGCCGCCCAGATTCGGCGGATGGACATCCTGCCAGAAGTCGCCGTTTAGGCTGACGCTTTTTGCGGATCTGGTAATCGGGACCTAAGCTCTCATCTTGTGAGACTGAGTTCATTCCCGGATTTTTCTTGCGCGCAATTTCCCGGCTTGGAAATGTTTTGACTCTCGGTCTTAAGGCATTTGTGCATTTGGCCTGAAAATTGTGAAAAAGGGGCTTCCATTGCATCAGCTCTGGTGCAATAATAGGCGGCCCTGCAATTGCTATTGTCAATCTAGGTTCGGGTGGGCCAGGTATGCTGATCGAAAAACTCGCGGCTGGCGTGGTGCAAGTGCAAACTCCTATCGGACCGCGCTACGTAATGCCTTCTTTTCCGCAGCGACTGTATTTGCTCTGGATGTTTCGCAACTTTCCTATTCTTCCGCATGCGGTGCTGTCGCGCCGGCAGCAACGCATGATTGACCGAATGTGCAGCGAACAGAGCTTCGCTTCGATAGCGTACACCGATGCGCTGGAGGAAGCGCCAGTGATCGGAACGGTCGAGCATCGTCCGCCCATCTCGGCGGAAATCTGGCCTCCACGGCGGCCCGTGGCGAGCGAAGCTTTGCGAGCGGGAGTTCGGCAACAGCTTTAGTCCTCTGCCCCTCAGTTCTCTTCAGATCGCCGATCCTAGGCGGCCTGAATCAAAAAGGCGGCCGAAAGCGGCCGCCTCAATTCGACGGGATTCCAGCGCAAGCTAGGCTGCTAGAGCCGTCGCCGACGCAGGTTCATAGCCGCAATCTCGCGCTTTCTTCAACGCCTGTACCGCTTCTTCCGCAGAAATCAGCGGGGTCGTTTGCACCGATTTGCAAGCTCCACCGGCGGCAAACGCCATCGCAATCGCAGCGGCGCTCACGTTGTCGGGCATCTCCGTGATGACCACGATGTCATAATCCCCAAAGCAGAACCACGCCGACTCGATCTTGCCTCCCAGTTTTTCTACCGCGGGCCGTACCGCTTCAATCCGGTTTTGTGGGTTCGCCACGACCGCTTCCCATCCTTCGCGGGAGTAGGCGACCTGTTGCAGATAATGTGGCATGCAGCCTCCTTTCAGTTCACCTTGGGGGCGAATCATCCCACCGGCAGAAGCCACAGTCAAGCGTTCTGATTTTTTCCCACTCGCAGCAGGCGGTCGTAGATCCAAAGCAGCAGAGTAGTGGCCAGTCCCACTGCCACAACGGCCCACCAGATCATCTTGGGTTGGTGCAACTGTTCGCCGTAGTGATGCATGAGCCAGCCGCTGAACTTGCCGGCGATGAACGATCCAATGCCGAGCGGCAAGAACGCGAAGCCCATGTAGGTTCCTTGCTGATCGGCCGGAGCGAGGCGGGATATGTAATCGTAATAGCGTGGCGCCTGCACGATTTCGCCAAGCGCGACGCCGACCAGCGTGAGAACGGCCATCCACACCGACGGATGCACGATTAAAAGAATCCACGCCAGGCTCGAAATCAATGTTCCGAGAACGATGGCGTGAAACGCCGGAACGCGCTTGGTCAGAAATCCGATCAGCATCGTGAAACAAATCACCACGATCGGATCGGTCGCCAGGATTCTCGCGGTATTCGCATTCGGATCGATGAATTGCGATATATAGAGCGGCAATGCGATGAATTCCTGCCAGAACACGACCCAGTATCCGGTGAAAATAAGAAGGAATATCATGAAGCGCGGGCTCGAGAGAACAGTCAGGAAATTGTGTCCAACCTGGGCAAGACTCGCAGACTGCGCCTCGCCCGACTGGCGGGGCTCTTTGAACAAGAACAGCACCAGGAACAGCATGAGCAGCACGCTCAGCGCGGCGATGCGAAATACCGTCTGATCATTTCCGTGCTCTTCCTGCCATCCCGCGAGCAGCGGCCCGACGGTGCTGCCGACGTTGACCAGTGTGTAGTAGATCGAATATCCAACGGAACGAACTTTTTCGTTCGAGGCCCGCGCCGTCGTGCCCACGACGCTCGGCTTGACCAACGCCACGCCGAGCGCCGGCAGAACCAGAACGATGGCAACCAGAGTTTCTAAAGGCATCGCATTCCGCGCAGCCGAGAACCACGGCGCGGCGATCGACCCCAGCAGAAAATACGCGATCGCAAGAATTAGATAGGCGATCGATAGCGCGCGCCGGAAACCGAGTCGATCCGCGACAGCGCCGCCAATGACAGCGAGGAACCACACCCATCCGCCAAACATGCCGGTGAGGCTGCTGGATTGTTCGAGGCTGAAATGCAGACCTTCGTGCAGATAGCGCGCCAGCACCGCGAACACGGCGTAATACGACAGCCGCTCGAACAGTTCGCTGATGTTGGCGACCCAGAACGGGCGTTCGAAGCCGGTGCGGATTTCCTGAAGACGTTGAGAAAGTGTCAAATGCGTTTGTTGCGACGTGCTCGTTGCCCCCAAGCGGCCTCCGCTACGGTGAATCCAACTTGTGTCTGCTTTCGCGCCGACGCAGCTTCCGACAATTTTTAGCTTT
>DATJOJ010000032.1:0-108592 GCA_035507035.1 Terriglobales bacterium
TCTCCGTTGAAGGCATGATGGGATTGCGAAGCTCGCGGTACGAGGATGGCACGGCCAATTTGCGTGCCGTTGTGGCCGCGAGCTCCTCAATCGCCGATGGTGTCGCAAGTGCGCTGAAGCCTCGTCGCACGAGAATCAGCCCGTACCCAGCGGCTGCAACCGCGAGAGCAATCAGAATTAGCGAAACTGCTTTCCAGGGTTTCATGTCTGCCTCCCTTGAGCCGGCCTTCGATGGGCTGCCTTCCGCGTCAGGCGCGAAGTATGGCAGCTCCGAAAGGAGCGCCCGGCCGGCGGCTGCCCGGCCTTTCGCGTTTGTGCGAAGGCTGGGGAGGTTCAGCAGTCACAGCCGCGATCGTTTGCAAATCTCCGCCCTGTCCCTCCAAAAGCGAGAGGGACAAGAGGCAGGCCACCCTCAGAGCAAGCTGACGACGAAAGGACGGGCCGCCCGCCCAGCGATGCTATTGAATCACATGAAACGGTACATTACCTTTTCTCAACACGCCGGCGGCCGTGGTTGATTAAACATGGCCCGCCGAGGGTCGCGTTTATACCGTAATAACGCAGCAAGCCGGATGCGCTAGGAATCAGGGAGCAACAGAAAAGACTATCCCTTTGTTAAAAGCTCCGCCCCCAGAAGTGGTACCGTAAAGCGCCGCCCCGTGCGCAGTTAGCGGAGTCGTTGGACCAGCGCCGTCGGTGCAGTTGGTCTGCTGGCAGAAGCTGTAAACGACGCTGCTCCTATTCCCCATAATCCTGTAGAGCGTACCGCCGTATCCGAATTCGCCACCGCCGTACGATGTTCCGAACGCGCCTTTTGTTTTGGGGTCGAGGAGAACCCCTGCGGCGGGTGCGGACGGACCAAACGGGTCAGAGCAGTTGAAGGGCAGGCTCTCTGCTTTGAAGGTACCGCCAGTCTGCGGTGCGAGCTTCCACACGCCGCCGCATTGCCCGCTGTTACGCCCGCCCTCGTACACGGTGCCGTATAGATTTCCTGATGGGTCGATGCTTACCTGACAGAGCGGATGTCCTCCTCCTCCGCCAACTGGTGAGAACGTATGAAGAGTAGTCTCGGTCCAGCCCCCATCGACGGGCTTGAGCTGATAAACGACCCCCCATTGACTCTTGAATCCTCCGGCCTCAGTTGTGCCGTAAAGATCACCGGCTTGATCAAACGTCACGCCAGCCATGGGTTCGGCACCGTCGGTACACGGAGGCCCATTCTTGCAAAAGGCGTAAAGGTCGCTTTCAGACCAACCTCCTCCCTGATTAAGGGTTAGTTCAAAAACGGAGCCTAAACCGGCGCCTCCCTCCTCCGTAGCACCGAACAAACTTCCTCCGGGTCCCCAGACCAATCTTCCGATCGGTGTTTCAACGTAGTGATTGCTTCCGAAGTTCCAGAATACGGTCTCCGTCCACGCTGTGCCGGGCTTAGTCGGAGGCGACAGTTCAAAGAATGTTCCGCTCCCATAGGTTCCACCCCGCATCGTTAGGCCATAGAAGTTGCCGACGCTGTCGACGACCAAGCCCCCGGAAGGGCTTGCCCCATCCATGCAGTTGGAGAGACAAAAGTCGTGAAGGATGGTTTCCGTCCAATTGCCGTTCCCGGTAGGTGACAGCTCAAATACAATTCCGCCGTTGTTCGCCCCGCCGTAAGGCGCCGTGCCATAAATGTTCCCGGCGGCGTCGAATAGCAGGTCGCCATTAGGCGTATTTCCATCGTTCTGATTTGCGCCAAAACTGTACAAAACGCTTTCGCGCCCCTGCCCGATGGCTATTGTTGAGAGGGCTAATAAGGCCATAAGTGCCGAGCAGATGGAACGCGTTGCGGTCATATTCGTCTCTCGGTGATTGTAAGCTGTCTGTGGCGACTCGGCTCGCAGCTGGCGCTGGACTCGTGTTCGACCAGCGCGGGAAATTATCCCGCTTAGGGGCAAGCCGGTCAAGGCCGTATTTCTTGGTTGAACACATCATGCGCTTACACAAGCTTGCGCCTTGTGCTCGCCTCTTAGGCTGATGAGATAACCGTGTTGGCTCCTCCCGGCCGAGTAGACTTGGAAGCGCTCAAGCAACCAAGGCTCGGAGGAAAGGATCCGACACGGTTATCTCATCAGACCAACCAAATCGTTACAAGCAGCCTCGCCACCTTGATCCAACATCGGTGCCTACGACTTCATTCAGCCTCAAGGAGTCCGCTCTACTGAATGTTTACTGCGACCGGTTGGGAGCTAAACCCATTGGCAACGGCAACCGCCGTGCTCGGCCCAGTCTCGATCGATGTCGGGACGTCGAACTTTGTTGAGACGGGCGCTTGGGATGCAACGCCCATGTAGCTATGGTTATGCGTTCGAGCATAGAAGACGTGTTTTGTAGCGTTATTCGTAATGCGCACCAGCGGGTAGTTCGTAGCATTCTGTGAATCGTCGCCGTAGAAATTGGTCTGCGAGAAGCCGTTGAACCGCTTTCCGGTGATCGTGTAGGTTTCGCCGGGAACCAGGGTGGTTGGCACTGAGGTGATCACAGGCTTGATGCCCTGGATTTCGCCCGAGGACGGGGTATAAATCTCAACGTCATTGCTCCAGTCGGTAACCAGTACCTGACCCGTTGGAAGCATCAGCGTGTTGAACTGTTCTTGCTCGTCGTTTACCGAATTTGGAGGTCCGGGAATCTGCGTGAACGTCTTGCCGTCGCTCAAGAAGAAGTAGGCAGGAGTGTAGACACCTATGCCCAAGACGCTGAGGATATTTCCGTTTTTCAACAGTGTGGCTGGGCTATCCGAGTCGTCTAGCTGCTGCCCATTCACGTAGGGCAAATCGGGCCCGTCCGACCAGGTTGCGGTTTTTGCGTCGTAAATGGCCGTGTATTTCATGAATCCGATGACAAATACGGTTCCATCAAACCGAAGTACCTGCGGGCCGATTTCGCCCCCTGTCAGCGGCTGAGGTGTGTTGGCCGTGTACGACCAGCTTCTGGTCGCTCGATGGAAGAGTTCTGCATGAGGCTCACCGAACACATCGACCGTAAACACGTCCCCCGATGGAAGCAGGGTCCAACCGTCCTCCAAGTTGAGCTCCGCATAGATTCTACTAACCGTAGTCCATGTCATGGTGTTTTCGTTGAGCAACGCTACCTCGGTCGAAAATGGGTTGGCGATCATGTACGTGCCGTCCGAGAGAACCACGCTGGCTGCATCACCGATATTTAGCCAACCATCGGGAGGTGCAACCGGGGTCCAAGTGTTTGCAACCGGATCGTAGATAGCACCGTTATTCGTAAGTTGAGGTTGGCAATTCGGGCCGCCAGTATTGTACTCGCCTCCATTCACGATCAATTTGCCGTCCGCCAGCACCTCAGACGCGTAAAACACTGGTCCATAAGTTGGCGGCAGCGAGGCCTTTTCCGTCCATGTGCCATTGATGTAACTGCCGTGGATATCTGGAGTTAGACTCCACCAATCTGAGGAGCAGTAATCCTGAATCATGACGGTTCCATCGGTCATGAGTTGGGCATGTGAAGCACCAACCAGAAACGGCGCGGGTGCCGTGACTCGGGTCCACGAGCCCATATCGGGGTGGGAGGAAAGGGTTTGCTGGGCCCACGCGGTTCCAACCAATAAGGACGAGCAGAAAACAAAGGTCATGAGGATGCGAGGCGTGGTCATGAAAACTCCTCTCTCCTGCCCCGATTCCAAGCAGCGAGGGCCGAATTATATAGCAATGCGGACAGGCTATTCTTTGGGTCGTGCTCGCGTTGGCGTTGACATTGTCGCTCTTCACTATTGAAACCCATGTAGCTGGCGAGAACGGGGCGCTTACACAAGCTTGCGCCCTGTATTCGCCTTCTAGGTAAGTTATCGAACTGCGCCGAAACGGGGATTCCTGCTCGGCGTCTGCGGGAGGCCCAGCCCCGTCGCACATCCTCGCCACCCGCCGACCACCATCCGCAACTCGCCGAATAACCGCAGCCCTGGGCCTCACCCTCCCTTTAATCTCGCTTCATGGGAAACAAGCTCCAATCCGAGGGTCCTAAGGCCAACTACCACCGTCATCGTCACCCTCTTGCGCATCGCTCGCCCGGCTCGTATAATCTAACTAACTGGTTAATTAAAAATATGGCTGCCACTCTTCCCAAACCCCGTCTCGGCTCCCGCGGGCACCCCGAACAAAGCCGCGCCGCCATTCTCCGCGCCGCCGTCGGCGAATTCGCTTCCCAGGGTATTGCCGGCGCCCGCACCGACGCTATCGCCCGCTCCGCCAAAGTCAACAAGGCCCTCCTTTATTACTACTTCAAAGACAAGGAGACCCTTTACGGCGCTGCCATCGATGCCGCCTTCGGCGACCTCAGCTCGCACATGCTCGAAATTCTCAACCGCGATCTCCCGCCGCGCGAAAAAGTTCTGACCTACGTGGGCGCCTATTTCGATTTCGTGGCCAGCCACCGGTTCTACCGCAACCTGGCGCAAGTCGAAATGATGCGGACCACCCACGGCTCTCCTCATCTGAAACGTATCGCCAAGCGCTACTTTCATCCTCTTTATATGCGTCTTGGTGCTGTCATTCGCGAAGGCATCGCCGCCGGGGACTTTCGCCCCATTAATCCTCTGCAATTCGTCCCCTCCATGGTCGCTCTCGTCGTCTTCTATTTCATCAGCGCTCCGGTCATGAAGCATGTCACCGGGCTTGACCCGCTTACCCCGCAACGTCTCGCGGAACGCCGTGCTGCCGTCCTCGATTTCATCTCTGCCGCTCTGTTTCAAAATCCGGCCGGGAAGCAAGGAGTGCGCTCATGAGTACGCGCAATAAATTCTTAATGATTGTCGGTGTGATTTTTGTGATCGCGCTGGGCTACTACTTCATCTCTACTCCCAGCAATCGCGACCTCATCCTGATCGGCACTGTCGACAGCAATCAGGTCATCGTCAGCCCGCAGGTCGAAGGCCGCATTCAGAAACTTCTTGTTGACGAAGGAACGCCAGTCAAACAAGGCGACCTCATCGCCATTCTCGATCCCTCCGAACTCGAAGCCGAAGAGCGCGCCGCTGCCGCCACCATCGACAGCATGAAGTACAAAGTCGCCGAAACCCGTTCGACCTCGGTCGCCATGCAAGGTTCGACCAGTAGCACCGTCAGCAATGCCGAGGCCAAGCTCGCCTCGGTTCGTGCGCAGTTGCTTCAAGCCGAAGCCACCCTCGAGCGCACTGAGAGCGATAGCCGGCGCACCATCGAACTGGCCAAAGCTGGCGTTGATTCCGATCAGGATCGCGTGCAGGCCGAAACCAACCTCGCCGCGCAAAAAGCCGTTGTGCAATCGCTGCAGCAGCAAGTCAGCGCCGCCCAAGCCGATCTGCAAACCGCCATCGCCAACGTGAACCAGGCCCACGCCGCGCAACGCACCGTTGAATCCACGCAGGGACAATTAGCCAACGCCGAAGAAATGCTTAAGCAAGCGGAGGTCCGCCTCGGCTACACCAAGATCTACGCCCCCATTTCCGGCACCGTCTCCGTCCGCGCCGCCCGCGAAGGCGAAGTCCTCAACATCGGTCAGCCGATTGTCACGATCGTTGACCTGAGCGACACCTGGGTTCGCGCCGCCATTCCAGAAACCGAGTCCGATCACATCGGTCTCGGCGATACCCTGCGCATTCAGCTGCCCGGGGGCACCATCACTTCCGGCAAGGTGTTTTTCAAATCGGCCGAAGCCGACTTCGCTACTCAACGCGACGTCAGCCGCCGCAAACGCGACATTCGCACCATCGTGCTCAAAGTCCGTCTCGACAATCCCAAAGGCGCTTACGTCCCCGGTATGACCGCCGACGTTCTGGTTTCGCCCGCCCAACTCAAGGGCACCGTCGAAGCCAGCACAGAGAAGCAGCCATGATCTCCGACCTCAATTCCGGCAGCCAGCCCGGCTCCACGTCGACCGAACCATCGAACGGGCACGGCTTTCCTATCACCGCAGTCGACGCCATTGCGGTCGATCACATTGTGAAGAAATACGGCGATTTCACCGCCGTCGACAACGTCTCATTCCAGGTCAAAGAAGGCGAGATCTTCGGACTGCTCGGCCCCAACGGCGCCGGCAAATCTACGCTGATACGAATGATGACCACGCTCATCCCGATCACCGCCGGCAAGGCCTTGATCATGGGCCACGATGTCGCCAAGGAGCCCGACGCCGCTCGCCGAGCCATGGGAGTCATCCCGCAGGCTCTCACCAGCGATCTCGATCTCACCATCGAAGAAAATTTGAATATCTACGGCAAGCTCTACGACGTCCCCGCCAAGCAGCGCAAGGCCGCAATCGATGAACTCCTCGAACTCGTCGATCTCACCAAGTGGCGCCATGCGCAAACCAAAACTCTATCCGGCGGCATGCGCCGTCGTCTCGAAATCGCGCGCGGCCTCGTGCACAGCCCGCGAATTTTCTTTCTTGACGAGCCCACCACCGGCCTCGATCCCGTTTCTCGCGTCGCCGTTTGGGAGATGCTCACCAACATCAAAGCGCATCGCCAGCTCACCATTCTCATCACCACCCATTACATGGACGAAGCCGACCGCCTCTGCGATCGCATCGCCATCGTCGATCACGGTAAGCTCGTAGCCCTCGACAATCCTGCGGCCCTCAAAGCCAGCGTCCCCGGCTCCAACGTGATCGAAGCCCAGTTCGATAACGCTCCCGCCGATTGGGAGCAGCAACTGCACAACCTTAGCGACGTCACCTCCATTCAGCACGAAGGCGCTGGTATGTACAGAATCTTGACCAGCAACGGAACTCAAACCACTACCGAACTCGTCGAATCCGCCGTGCACGCCAAAGTCGGCGTGAAATCGCTCTCGGTGCAGAACACCACCCTGGACGACGTTTTCGTCCACTACACCGGCCGCCAACTCCGCGACGAACTCCAAAAAGCCTACGGCTTCGTCATGCCGCAGAGACCAGGATTACAGCCATGAATCGAATGATGGCCATTATCGAGCGCGAAATGCGCAAGTTCTTCCGTTCCCCGGCGCTGATGATGGCGTCGATGATTTTCCCGCTCGTCCAGCTCATCATCTTGGGCAACGCCTTCGGCGGCAAAATTCGCGACGCCAAGCTCGGCCTTGTCGATCAGGACGGCGGCACGCAAGCGCTAAAAATCCGCGAAGCCTTCGACTCCGTCCGCGCCAACATGCGCACCTTCGAGCCCATCTATTACACCGATCCCAAAACCGCCATGAACGATGTCCGCAACGGCAAGATCCAGGGCGCCGTCATAATTCCGCCGCAGTACTCCCGCCGCGTGTATGAACAAGACCAACCTCGCATCGCTCTCGTCGTCGACAACACTGACAACTTCATGAGTTCCACTCTCGAAGACGAACTCACTAGCATCACCAACGCCCTCAACGAACCGACCGTCGAACCAAGAATCCTTCAGCAGACCGTTCTGCAGATCGTCGAACTCTATCCTTATATCGAGTACATGAAGTACCTGCTGCCCGGTTCGATCACCCTCGCCATGTTCGTCTCGGTGATGATCGGCGGTGGCATGCTCTATATCGATGACAAGGCCCGCGGCGTACACGAGGGCTATCTCGTCACTCCGATCACCAAATCCGAACTCGTTTTCGGACTCAACGGCGCCGGCGCCATCAAAGCCGTTCTCACCGGCCTTGTCATCACTTTGATCGGCGCATTGCTGGCTGGAGTCGGCACCATCTTCAATCCCGCCGTCATCCTCGGCTTGCTGATCATGATCGTGCTCACTTCCATCGCCTTCAACACCATGATGTTCCTGCTCATGGTCCGGATCGAAGACCCACTCGTTCCCCGCGCAATTTTCGGAATTCTCAATACGCTGCTCTTCTTTCCCAGCGGCTCCATCTACCCCGTGCAAGCCTTCCCCGGCTGGTTGCGCGTGATCGCGACCGTCGATCCCTTCACCTACGCCGTCCACGGCTTCAAATCTCTGTTACTAAAAGAAACTGGCCTCGCCGCCATCATGCCCGACATGATTTATCTCACCATCTTCGCCGTCGTCACCCTCGCCATCGCCACCCCGCTCTTCAAGCGAACCCTATAGCAGGCCATCTCGGAAAAATCCCTGTGTTCCTCTGTGCCCTCTGTGTTCAGATTCCCTGGAACTTTTTCCTCGCCTTCGGTTTCCGTTATCCTTAAAGAAGCATGACCCTCATGGACGCCAAGCAATACGACCCGGCCCGCGATCGCAACCGCAGAAACCTGATTATTATGGTTGTCATCGTCGTCCTCATCCTCGCGTGGGTCGCCTATCATTTCCGCAATTATCCTGAGCGTGCCGCCGCCGCAAAATTTTTCGCCGCCCTGCAAAAACAGGACTATCCTTCCGCCTACGCCGTCTGGTTCAACGATCCCAGCTGGCAACGGCATCCCGCCAAATATTCCAGCTATCAATACAATGATTTTTACCGCGACTGGGGTCCTGGCGGCGAGTGGGGACTCATCAAGTCCTATCAGGTGGATTGTTCTCTGAGCCCCGGCAGTGGCAGCGGCGTGATCGTCCAACTCACTGTGAACCAGCGCGCCGAGCACACCTACGTCTGGGTTCAGAAATCCGACAAGACTCTGGCTTTCTCGCCCACTGAGATCGAATGTGGCAATTGGTGGGGCTGGCTCCTCGAATAAACCTCGCCGCCGTATGGCATTACTTACTGCACCACGATTTTCCCTTGCACCTTCGCATCATTCACAATGTTTTGCACCTGCAACGGAATCTCCCCTGTCGCAGTAGGCTGAAATTCGAAATCGTAAGTTTCTCCCGATGCAATGTGCAGGCTCGCATCGCTTGTCTTTGCTAGTCGCTTCGGCAAGATTGCTCCATCCTTCGCAACTGCGCTCCACATCACCGGATGCTCCTTGCTCCCCAGCTGAAAATCTGCCGCCAGATTCGGCGCCATATTGATCAGCCTCACACGATACCGAACTCCCCGGCTGAAAATCATCGGGTTGGGCGCTTCTTCGCCATTGATCGTGATCCGCGTAGCAAAAAAGCTGGCCTCGCGAGTACCTATCATGATCACCCGGTCCCGCTCCGCATCGTATTTCTCTCCCGGCTCTAACACAATCAGCGCGCCATAAATTCCGCCCGTGAGTTGATCCGGATCGGCGGCATGCGTGTGATAAATAAATGTCCCCGCGCGGTTCGGCGTGAATCGCGCCACGAAACTTCCCCCCGGTGGAATCGCCGGCGTCACCCGACCCGCTGTCCCTCCTCCAACCACACCGTCGTAATACGCATCCAGCTCCAGCCCATGCCAATGGATGGTCGTCGGCTCAGTAAGGTGGTTCGTGACCGTGATCTCTACGGGTTCGCCCCGCGTAACCACGATTGGCGGTCCCATAGATTTCTCAACCGACGCCACAATCTTCTTTCCCTCCCGCACCGAGCACGTAAAGGTTGGTGACTTTCCGCTGGCCACCGTCGGTTCCACTACCAGATCGAGTCTATGCGAAGGCGCTGGATCCTCTGCCGCCTTCTGACCCGGCGCTGGTTTTACGCTGGTTACTAGGACGAGTCCGGCCATGTCGTTCATCGCGGCCATCGCATCATGGTGCTCCGCAGCCGTCATAGGCGAACCGTATGTGGGCGACTCCATCTCCTTGATGACCGGCACGCGCTCCTCCACGGAAACGTGTCCCTGAAAGTGACAATGAAATAGCCAACGCCCTGGATGTTGCGGCGTCCATTCCATCATCATGGTATGCGCGGCTGCCAAGTTCTCGGTCACCACCGATTGCTGATCCCCCTCTGTAAACACCGTCTCCGACTCGGCATCTCCCAGCGTCAACAGTTTGTAAAACGCACCATGCAGGTGCATCGGATGCTCAAAAAACGTTGCGTTGATCACCCGCCAGCGGATGGTCTCGCCCTCGGTGTATTCCAGCGGCTCCGTATACGGATAGGACTTCCCATTAATGCTGACAATTTCTTCCCCGCCGTGCAGTACATCTGGCGGCACCAACATAAGGTTCAAGACAAAAATGCGATCGGCAGTCACATGTCCGATGGGATCTACAACAAACGCCCCCGTGAGAAACGCGTCTGCGCGCACTGGCATCACTGCCTTCGCCGAAGTGGTCGTCTTGGCCCAATAAAAATAGGTTCCTGCCGCACCCGCTGCAAAGCTCAAATCGCGGCTCTCGCCCGCCGCAAGCTCAATGCCCGCGTTCGCATCGCCGGGACGCGGGTTGAATCCGAACAACGTGGCTTTGTCCTTCAAGTTGTTCATGATCTTAACGCGGACAGTCGTGCCTACTGGCATGCGAAGCAGCGGTCCGGGAATCTGTGCTGCCTTTCCAACTTCCGCGAACGCTGGCACAAACACCGGAGGTCCATCCTCCGCCTCCGGCCGCCATGTGCCGTTTCGTAATTCCAGTTGGACGGTTAGAACTCCATTTTCCAGTTTCCCTGCGGGAGTGCGATTTTGGTTAGCAACGATTTCATCGGAGGCGGCCGCATGAGCCAGTGCTGTTGCGAGAAGGCACACCACAACCCATAAAGACGAGGTACGCGAAGTGGAACGCATGTTGTAACCCCAATTGGCCGCCAATTATCTCACACGCTTTAGCTTTTACCGCCCACTTTCGCAGGGCAACCCGGTCTCTCGCAAACCAATCCTAAAGAGCTGCCTTTCAGCAAGGAGACTCTCGATGCGTCATCAAATGCTGGCACTTTCTTTATTGCCGGGGCTTCTCTTATGTTCCGCAAGCGCTCAACAGAAAGCCTCCAGTCGCACTGCAGAAGTTACCGTCCGGGGTTGCATCACCGGGGGCGAACGCTACACCTTCATGCAAGCCGGCACTGGCGCCATGTTTCAACTGCAAGGTGAGACCGATCGCTTCGCTCCGGTCCGGGGGAAACTCGTCGAGATTACCGCCGATGAATTTGCGCCCCGCGATCACTCAGAACTTCCCATTCTGAGCGTCAACAATATGCGACTCGTCGCCGACAAGTGCCCAATCCATGCGCATCCCGAATCGAAAGCAGCGAATCCGGCTCCCGCCAATCGTCCCAGTACCCGCGAAAATCCCGCCACTACTCCCTACACGGACCCCGGGACCGCAACCCAAGCTCCGCCTAACGAGAATGATCCAAACATTTCGGGCGCCGAGGGGCCCCCGAGTCCTGGCACCGGGAATCCTCCGAAACCGCCTCAGCAGTGAGCATCTGTTCGTTTCTTGTGCTCTCGTTGTGGAAATTAGGACCATTCTTCCTGCGAACAGCGATGAGACGGTGTCAGAGATTGCCGAATCAGCCTGTGTGTGTTGAAGTGCAAATCCCAGCCTTCTTTTTGTTCACTGCACCACAAGTTTGGAATTGACCCTCCCTCCGCTCGCGAGTAGATTCGGCTCACCTTGCTTCAGAAACAAGCTGACAACGAAAAACCGGCAACCGAGAACCGTCTTTCCCTCCCCAAGGGCGATCGAAGTGAAGAACACGGTCGCCGTACGGCAAATTTATCGCCTACGTCTCGATTGAACCGTCGGAACCGGCCGTCGCCGTCTGTCAAAAGGCCGTATCTCCAGCTCAAATCCGGAGGCGGACCGTAAGCCCCACTACTGCGTGGGTTTAGGCGCTAGTGGATCGAGTTTTGTGGAAAACTGGTCCGCGAAGCAGGCATCGCCGCAGTTAATTCCTTTCAGATACAATATATAGGTATTCACTATTGACAACCACAACCTGCAGGAGTACTGTTGCCATCCCATAGGGCTGTGAAAACGCCCTCGGAAAACAGGGCGATGCAACAGAGAAAGCGTCGGTCGGGTGCCCCACTCAAGCCGATTTTGCTTGAGTGGGGAAGTGGAAGTGAGGTGCTTCCTCAAAACCCGTGTTTTAGCTGACGGCGGAGAGCTGACAGCGGTTTTTGCGGTGGCCGTTCCGCGGTTCCGGTTTAGCCGGACTTCCCCCCGCGGGGCGACAACAGCTTGACAATGAAAATCTGAAGGGTGGCCCAACCCTTAACCAAGCGCTCTTCGCAAGGTTAGGGTGGGAAAGTTGGCTGGATTTGAAAGGGTGCACCTTTGGGTGCGCCAATAACTGCTCTTTACCATCTGTCATTCCGAGCCGATCGTAGCCGCGAATGCGCGGCGAGGCCGTGCGAGGAATCTGCAGTTACGCGTTTGGGTGGCGCAGCGCTTTAGCGCTGCGATAGCGTCTTGTTTTTGACAGGCGCTTTAGCGCCCGAGGTACAACCGGGAAGGGCACGACTTTAGTCGTGCCGATTGAGGAACTAAGAAAAAGACACGTGCCCTTAGGGCGCAACTATCAGCGACGAACCGTGCGGCAACACATCTTTAATAAGTAAGGAGACCCCAGAATGTCGGAAGTTACAGAGAAGCGAGCCCCCGTTACCGTCGAAACTTCGGCGGCGCCCAACACCAAGAAAGCCCCCGGTCTCACCTTCCGTCGCTTGTTCACCAAGCCCGGCGTCTCGCCTTATGACGAGATCGAGTGGGAGCGCCGCACCGCCGCCATCACCGACGCTCATGGCAACGTGATCTTCGAGCAGAAAGATGTCGAGGTTCCCAAAGATTGGTCGATGACTGCAACCAACATCGTCGCTTCGAAGTATCTGCACGGAACTCTCGGCACGCCCGAGCGCGAAAGCGGCGTGCGCGCTTTGATTACTCGTGTCGCAGAAACCATTCGTGACTGGGGTCTCGCTCAGGGCTACTTCCGCACTCCCGAAGATGGCGCTACGTTCCACGACGAACTCGCCCACATTCTTCTGCGCCAATATGTCGCCTTCAACTCGCCCGTCTGGTTCAACGTCGGCTGCGATCGCATTGAGCCCAACTCCGACGCCACCAACTGGCACTGGAATCCTGCGCTTGGCCGCGTCGAATTCAGTGTCACCGGCTATAAAACGCCGCAATGCTCCGCCTGCTTCATCAACTCGGTAAAAGATTCTCTCGACTCGATCCTGACCCTCGCCAAGACCGAAGGCATGCTCTTCAAGTGGGGGTCCGGCACCGGTACGAATCTTTCTCCGCTGCGCTCTTCGACCGAAGGCCTTAGCGGTGGCGGTACTGCCAGCGGCCCGCTCAGCTTCATGAAAGGTTTCGATGCCTTCGCCGGCGTCATCAAGTCCGGCGGCAAAACTCGCCGCGCTGCCAAGATGGTCATCCTCAACGTCGACCATCCCGACATCGTCGACTTCGTCGAGTGCAAAGCCAAAGAAGAGGCCAAAGCTCACGCCCTCGTCGCCATGGGCTACGACGGCTCGCATCCCGACTCCGACGCCTACTCGTCCATCTTCTTCCAGAACGCCAACAACTCCGTCCGCGTCACCGACGACTTCATGTACGCCGTCGTCCGCGACACCGATTTCTCCACCAAGGCCGTGATCGGCGGCGGTGTCATGAATACTTACAAGGCCAAAGATCTGCTGAAGAAGATCTCCGACGCCACTTGGCAGTGCGGCGATCCCGGAATGCAGTTCGATACCACCGTCAACCGCTGGCACACCTCGAAGAACACCGCTCGCATCAATGCTTCGAATCCTTGCTCGGAGTACATGTTCCTCGACGACTCTGCTTGCAACCTGGCCAGCCTCAACCTGCTGAAGTTTGCGCCCAACGGCACGTTTGACGTCGAGGCTTATCGCCATGCCGTCGATGTCGTCATCACCGCGCAGGAAATTCTCGTCGACAACGCCGGTTATCCCACCGAGATGATCGCCCGCAACTCGCACGACTATCGTCCGCTCGGCCTCGGCTATGCCAATCTCGGCGCGCTGCTCATGGCTTGCGGCCTGCCCTACGACTCCGACGCTGGCCGCGACTACGCTGCCTGCGTCACCGCCATCATGTGCGGCCAGGCTTATCTGCAGTCATCCAAGATCGCCGAACTCTGCGAGCCTCTGATCCCCGCGACCGAGCCCACAAAGAAAGGCCTCGCCGAGACTAATCTCGGCTCTAACGTGATGCCCGGCGGCGCTTGCCCCGGCTGGTACATCAACCGCGAGCCGTTCCTCGACGTCATCCGCATGCACCGCGCCTCGGTCAACAACATTAACAAGGGCAACGTCCCTGCCTCGCTCTACGACGCCTCCAAGTCCTCCTGGGACGACGCTCTCGCTCACGGCGAAAAATTCGGCTATCGCAACTCGCAGGTCACCGTGCTCGCTCCCACCGGCACCATCGGTTTCATGATGGACTGCGACACTACCGGCGTCGAGCCTGACCTCGCTCTCGTGAAATACAAAAAGCTGGTCGGCGGAGGGATGATCAAAATCGTCAACCAGACCGTGCCGACCGCGCTGTTCAAGCTCGGCTACTCGCACGACGAAGCCGACAAGATCGTCAGCTACATCGACGCCACCGGCACCATCGAAGGCGCGCCCCACATCAAGGACGACCATCTCGCCGTCTTCGATTGTTCCTTCAAACCGGCCAAGGGCACGCGCTCCATCCACTACATGGGACATCTCAAGATGATGGCGGCCACGCAGCCCTTCATCTCCGGCGCGATCTCCAAGACCGTCAACTTGCCCGAAGCCGCCACCGTCGAAGACATCATGGAGGCCTACCTGCAGGCCTGGAAGCTCGGCCTCAAAGCGGTCGCCGTCTATCGCGACGGCTGCAAGAAGTCGCAGCCGCTCAGCGCCGCCGGCACCAAAACTGCGCAATCAGGAAATCAAGCCTCTGTGGCCCCTGTGTTAGAACCCGAAGACCTCAACGCGCCGCCGCGCGCCGTTCGTCACAAAATGCCTGACGAGCGTGCCTCGGTCACGCACAAATTCAACGTCGGCGGACACGAGGGCTACATCACCGTCGGCCTCTACCCCAACGGCGAGCCCGGCGAAATCTTCATCACCATGGCCAAGGAAGGCTCGACCGTCAGCGGCCTGATGGACAGCTTCTCCTGCGCCATCTCGCTGGCCCTGCAACACGGCGTGCCGCTCAAAATGCTGTGCGAGAAATTTGCCCACACCCGCTTCGAACCCAGCGGCTGGAGCGGCAATCCCGACATCGGCTTCGCCAAGTCGATCATGGATTACATCTTCCGCTGGCTGCATCTGCGCTTCCTCACCGGACAGCAGCAGATGCTGTTCGAAAACCTCGGCTTCAAACGCTCGGCCACGCAACTGCCGGAAGCCGGCGATTTGAGCTCGTCACCAACCACCAACGACCGAGGGCCGGCGACGGGTTCCATTCACGCCGCCGACGCTCTCGCCGGGATTGTCGACCTGGGCGACGCGCCGACTTGCAGCTTCTGTGGATCGATTATGACCCGCAACGGCAGTTGCTACCGCTGCATGAGCTGCGGCAGCACGAGCGGATGTAGCTAGACAGCTATCACTAGGTATATATACCTAGTGATAGCAGTCTGTTGAATTAGTTATCCGATTCATAATTATAGCCCTTAACAGTTAAATACCCCATTCACCAAAGGGTATATATACCCTTTGGTGTTTTTCCTCTATTGTCGCGTTTGCTATCCCTAACATTTCGGCAGTATGATTTCTCAGGAAAACAGCTCGGTATATATACCGAGCTGTCTTCCTGAGAAATGAACGCAAATGCCTAGACTGCCGTCCCGTATAGAGATCGCCAAGGCCGATATCGTCAAGCTATTCGACGAAAACCCTAAACGTGTATACACCAAGGCAGACTTAGCCAAAGTCCTCTTTGAGAATCGCAGATTTTGGCGGCTGGCGAAGAGCACGACGGTCGCAGATTTCATCGCATTCCTGATCGAAAGATCAAGGCTGAGGGCCGTAAGCTTGGCCTCGGCTCGATACCCAGGTTTTGTGCGTTATGCTTGGGGCGAAGTTTCGTCATACCAGGTTGGGCTCTCCGTACGACCCAGATCCTACCTCTCTCACGAGACGGCTGTTTTTCTACTCGGTCTCACGGATGCAATCCCCAACGTGATATACGTCAATCAGGAGCAGAGCCCCAAGCCGACGCCGTCGGGCGGGTTGACACAGGATTCGGTCGATCGGGCATTTTCGAATCAGCAGCGAAAATCTAGCTACATTCTGGAATACGAGCAGTCACGCATAATCCTGCTGAGCGGAAAAAACACGGGTAACCTGGGCGTTGTGAAGAGTACCGGACCTTTTCAAGAGCAACTGGATCTGACAGGTGTGGAAAGGACCCTCATCGACATTGCGGTTCGGCCGATTTATGCCGGCGGCGTTTTTAGTGTGCTTGAAGTGTACAAATCTGCAGCGGATCGCGTCTCTGTAAATGCGCTCGTCGCCATGCTAAAGAAGCTCAATTACACCTATCCTTACCATCAAGTAATCGGTTTTTACATGCAGCGGGCTGGGTACGATCAGAAGAGATACTCCCGGCTTAAGCACCTGGGATTGAACTTCGATTTCTACGTCTCCTACGGGATGAAGGAGCCGCAATTCGATCGTGAGTGGCGGTTACACTACCCAAAGGGGCTGTAATTTCTTGCTCTGAGCTGCCACGAAGCCCACGTAAAAATCGAAAGGCTCAAGCTTTTCTCTCACAGAGTTTTCGACGGACGGCCAATCTTGTTGGTGGAAAGATTGGTAGCGCGGAATCAGTTCGATCAGGGATAACGGAACGGCCTTGGCCGCGAAAATATTCTGCGCAAGCGCCAAGCAATCCTGACTTGCCCAGTCAACTTTTCCCTCGTTTAGGACGACGTATATGTCATAGAAGTCTCTTGCCCTCGGGGTGCGATTCCGTTGCATCGGGTACTCGTCCATCTGCTGACATATCGCTCGTAGTTTTTCCAGGCTGAGCATTTCGGGCGTGTAGACGTAGATCGCGTAATCTTTCAGTTCCTCCTGCCTCTTTGGTGCACAAAATTCATACTTGCTGAAATCGATACGAAACGTCCGTTGATGGCTGGGGCTAACTTCGACCGCCGTCCGTCGCATCCTCTCCACGTTTCCTTGGGACAGTTCGACGCGCGAGCTCTCGATTATCTTAAATTCAGCTGTGTATCCTCCCCACCTGTCACCGGTGCCCGGCTGCTGAATTGAAGGCCTTCGCTGGAAGTTGAAGTCGAAAACCTGGTGCCCTACCTCACCGAATCTTGCCTCCAAGCTACCCCTAAGCTTTCGCCCGATCTTGTCCGGATTCGCGAAATCGCCGTCAATTGAGCAATCTATATCCAGCGAGCTGCGGGAGCCGTAGCCGTAGATGAGGTTTATGGCATTGCCACCCTTCAGCACCAGCTGATCTAGGAGTTCGTCCTCCGCGAAGACGGCGACTATGACGTGCTTACGGATGTCAGTGAAATCCACGTTTCACACTCTAGCATTGACGGCGGGGTTGTCCACTCGAGCCGACTTTGCCTGAGTGGGCAGTTGATTGGCAACGACCTGCTGCAAGGGGCTCGTGCCAGTTGCGCTTCATCGGCGCGTGGACTGACTCGTGTCCTTTTTCCGCGCGGCTGAAGCGGTGCCCTTCCACAAACAATGCATAGGTCCTTCGTCGCTCCACCCTGCGCTTCGCGCACGGCATCGCTTCTCAGGATGACAAATTGGAGAAGGTGTTGCCCCCCGCCCTTGCCGTGGTGACACATGAAATAGCAGATTCCTCGTCGCTGCGCTTCTCGGGGAATGACCAGCCGGGTGAGCAGCTCCCACTCAAGCGAAGCCCCGTGTAGTCCCCTTTTTTCGTCAACTTCTAGTGTCACACGTTTGTATGTGTAATAATCTACACATGGCAACCAATCTGGCGCTGGACGACAAACTCATCGAAGCGGCGAGGCGGGCGGGCAAGCACAAGACCAAGAAAGAAGCGGTTAGCGCTGCCCTGGAAGAATACGTTCGCCGCCGCAAGCAGCTCGAGATTCTTGCGGCATTCGGCAAATTCGAATTTGATCCCAGCTACGACTACAAAGCCGAACGGCGCAAGCGAAGCCGATGAATGTGCTGGTGGACACTCCCGTCTGGTCGCTGGCCCTGCGGCGCAAGCCGGCGGATTTGAGCCGCAGCGAGCAGGCGCTGACGCGCACCCTCTCCGACCTGATCCGCGACGGGCGGGCGCAGATTATGGGAGTGATCCGGCAAGAATTGCTCTCCGGCATTCGCGACCCCGAACGGTTTGAAAAGCTGCGGAATTATCTGCGGGCATTCGAAGAGCCCAGGCTGGAGCTAGCGGACTATGAAGACGCAGCCCAGATGCACAACCAATGCCGCGCACGGGGCGTCGCCGGTTCTGTGGTGGATCTGCTGATTTGTAGTGTGGCGCATCGGCGCGGCTGGCAGATACTCACCACCGACCGGGATTTCGAACAATATGCGAAGGCCCTGCCGCTAAGACTGTATCAGTAGCGAGCGGTAGTGGGACGGAATCGGGGTGCCCCATCCAAGCCGCTTTTGCTTGGGTGGGGTAGTTCAACGAGTCGAGCACAGGAGTGTAATGCCCTTATGCTCCCGGCGTCGCGCGGTCCAGTGAGATTCAATCTCGACTATACCCGGCTCACCCGTCAGATAATGTCGAAAGCTGCTCCAGGGCCAATCCTCCGGGCGCTCGACCAAACCACGAGTCAGCGGATTGCGGTGGATGTAGCGCAGCTTTTCGACCGACTTCTTCTCGGTCCAGACATTGAAATCGTAGTAGCGCTTCTGCCAGAAGTGCTCCTCACGACCGACGAGCCTTCGAGCGAGGGACTGCTTGAAAGCCTGGATGGCCGCAGCCAACGTGCTGCGGCGAGGCTCGCTCACCAGCAAGTGCACGTGCTCGGGCATGATGACGCATCCGGTGATAAAGAATTGGTAGCTGCGACGTGTCCGTTCGAGGGCGAACTGGGCGAGGTCTCTGGTGTGGGGAGAATTTAAGAATGGTTGACGTCGGTAACAACTGAAAGTGATGAAGTGCAGGTCACGGGTGTGCTGGTAGCGCTTGAGACTCCACGGCATACTCCGAAAATAGGACGGACTTCAGAACGATTCTGTGACCGATGAACATCCCCACCCAAGCAAAACCGGCTTGAGTGGGGCACCCCGAATGTCGAAATCTCGGAACATCCCCACCCAAGCAAAACCGGCTTGGATGGGGCACCCCGAATGTCGAAACCTCGGAACACCCCCACCCAAGCAAAACCGGCTTGGGTGGGGCACCCCGAATGTCGAAATCTCGGAACACTCCAACCCGAGCAAACCCGGCTTGAGTGGGGCACCCCGAATGTCGAAATCTCGGAACACCCCCACCCAAGCAAAACCGGCTTGGGTGGGGCACCCGCTGTTCAGAGGAAAGACGTCCCCGCTCGCTGGTTCTCGGTTGACCTCTGCATTCAACGGCTCTATCGTGGCGGAACTGTGTCCACATCGAACCCAAGCGCAAGCATGGTCACGTACCGCGGCGTGACCTATCCCTGGCAGTGCGATCAGATCGGCCACATGAACATCACCTGGTACGTCAGCAAGTTCGACGAGGCCAACTGGAACCTGTTTGCCTCCGTCGGCATTACGCCCTCGTACCTGCGGGAGGGAAATTTCGGCGTGGCCGGTGTGCAACAAAACATTACTTACAAGCGCGAGCTGATGGCGGGCGACGTCATCGAAGTCCGCACCCGGATTCTGGAGATTCGTGAGAAGGTGATCCGCTTCCTGCATGAGATGACCAATATTGAAACGCAGGAACTCGCGGCGACTTGCGAAATCACCGCGGTCCACATGGACCGCAACACCCGTAAGTCGTGTCCGTTTCCGGAGAAGGTGAGAAGAGCGGCGGAGGAACGGATGGTGTAGGGCGGACATTCCTGTTTGCCAAGCCTGCTCGCGTGGGGACAGCCGCCCTCGGCTGTCCGCGGAGTGCAACTTCGCAGTTTGATGTCTACATGCTATGCGGGGTCAGAAACTAGAAATCCCGGCCATGAGCCGGGGCAAATGAACGCTTTTCGCCAAACAAGTCTATTGTTGGTTCGCGCAACAACGTCAAGCATCTCAACGCGTCCCAAATTGGGAATCTGCATGCGCGGACAGGAATGTCCGCGCTACACGAAGAAAGTTGTCAATAGGCAGAAATTACACGAATGAAGCTATCTCGCTGTAGCAGATAGAAATATATTGTCAGCTAATATGGCCAAGATACCTATGCTATAAGTCATAATTAAATTAGGGGGAGAAAAATCTCTCCCGCAACGCGGCCCACGGGCCGCGTTTCTCTTTTGGCGGAGACGTATGAACAATCCCGGCGAACTGATTCACGATCCCAAGCAGCGCGGCGAATGGGCCGAGCTGTGCTTCATGGCCAAAGCTGCATCGCAAGGCCTGCACGTTTCGAAGCCCTACGGTGATACGTCGCGCTACGATGTGGGTGTCGAATCGGGGAGCCGCATCCTGCGCGTGCAGGTGAAATCGACGATTTACCGGCGGCGCGGCATTGAGTCGTACAGTTTGAATATTCATGGTCCTCGGCGGCAACTTTACGAAGAAGGCGCGGTGGACTTCTTTGCGGTGTATCTGATTCCGATTGATACGTGGTACATCTTTCCGTTTGAGCGGGTGGCGAAAAACTTCAGCCTGCATTTCACGCCGGGGAGCAAGCGGGATAAGTACGGAAGATACCGCGAGGCGTGGCATCTGTTTCGCGAGCCGCCACCGCCCAAAACGTGCCCGCTCACGAAGACCTCGCCTCCGCCGTGTGAGAGAGAAATTGTGGAAGAGGAATTGGATCGGGAGGAAACTTCCCCACCCTAACGTCGTAAAGAACACTCCGTTAGAATGGGGCACCCACGGGGTGTTTTTCATGACTCACCACGACGGGGGGTGCCCCATCCTTTCGCGTTCTGTGCGAAAGGGTGGGAGGCAAGGACGCGTGCGCCGTGGGCTTCCGGTGTATTGTTACAACATGCCGAAATCAAGAACACAACTGCTGGTATCAGGATGTTTGCTGGCGATGACGTGCGTTGCGGTGGCGCAGGAATCGAAAGGCAGCGCTACCAAATCGCAAGCGCCAACACCGTTGCAGGAAGCCGCGGCCGCGGGCGACACCGAAAGTCAGGTTTATCGCAACACCTGGTTCGGATTCAGTTGCCGCATTCCGTTCGGCTGGGTCGATCGCACGGACGAAATGCGCGAGGCGTCGAACGATCCGAAAAAGGCCATGGTGCTGCTGGGAGTGTTTGAGCGGCCGCCGATGGCACCAGGCAGCACGGTGAATTCGAGCATCGTGATCGCGGCGGAGTCGGCGGCGGCGTATCCGGGGCTGAAAAGCGCAGCGCAATATTTTGGTCCGCTCGACGAAATCATGGAAAAGCAAGGGGTGACGAAGGCAAACGATCCCTACGAATTTCCCGTGGATGGGAAACCGATTGTGCGCGAAGATTTCGGAAAAAAGATCGGTGACGTGGGAATGCAGCAAAGCACGCTGGTGTGGCTGACGCAAGGCTACGTGGTTTCGTTCACGTTTATTGGCACGTATTTGGACGAATTGCAGATGATGATCGAAGGCCTGAAGATCGATTACTCGCACAAGCCGAAGGCGAAATCCAAGGGCCCGCAATCCTGAACTCTCTTCCTTTGTAAGTCCTCGAAAAGCGGGGTTTACCGCGCCGATACTGGGTCGAAAAACGGCCCCGAATATGGTAAAATCTAAGGTAATCACTGGGGCGGTAAATATTTGTATTTCAGTCATTTGTAGGGAATTTGAGGTTCGCCGGAGGAGCCCCGCAGCAGGGAAAAATTCCGGCATCTCTCGGGAGTGGAATGGCCACAAAAGGACTCGCAGCAATCGTCGACACTAAGCCAAAAAACGAAAAGCCCGACAACGGGAACGGCGACTATACCGCAGACTCGATTAAGGTGCTGGGCGGCATGGAAGCGGTGCGCAAGCGCCCCGCCATGTACATCGGTTCAACGGGGGAGTTGGGATTGCATCACCTGGTGTACGAGGTGGTGGACAACTCGGTCGATGAGGCGCTGGCGGGGTTTGCCGACAAGATCGAAGTCACGATTCATCTCGACAACTCGATTACGGTGGTGGACAACGGGCGCGGCATCCCGGTCGACCCGATGGATATCGATGGAGAGAAAGTATCGGCGGCGCAGGTGGTGATGACCAAGCTGCACGCCGGCGGAAAGTTTGATACGTCGTCGTACAAGGTTTCGGGCGGATTGCACGGAGTGGGCGTTTCGTGCGTGAACGCGCTCAGCGAGGATTTGGAGCTGGAAATCTGGCGCGATGGATTTACCTGGGAGCAGGAATATTCCAAAGGCGAGCCGACGACGAAACTGAAGAAAGCGGGCGCGTCGAAAAAGCGCGGGACGAAGGTCCATTTCCTGCCGGATAAGAGCATCTTCACGGTTACGGAATATAACTTCGACACGCTGGCGCAGCGACTGCGCGAATTGGCGTTCTTGAATAAAGGATTGCTGATTACGCTCACGGATGAGCGGACGACTGACCCGAAGACGGGTGAGCCAAAGACGGTCGAGTTCAAATACAACGGCGGGATCGCGGAGTTTATCAAGCACTTGAATCGCGGGAAGTCGGTACTGCACGACAAGCCGATTTACATGGAAGCAGAACGCGATGGCGTGGCCATGGAAATCGGACTGCAGTACAACGACGGATATTCGGAGACGGTGTTCAGCTTCGCCAACAACATCAACACCGTCGATGGCGGATCGCATCTTTCGGGTTTTCGTACCTCGCTAACGCGAACGATTAATTACGCTGGGCAGCAGATGGGCCTGTTCAAAGATGTGAAAGAAAATCTGACTGGTGACGATGTGCGCGAGGGGTTGGTTGCGGTGATCAGCGTGAAGTTGCCGCAGCCGCAGTTTGAGGGTCAGACGAAAGGCAAGCTGAATTCGGATATTGCCGGCGTGGTACAGGCGTTCGTGAACGAACGCCTGGGCGCGTACCTGGAGCAGAATCCGCCGGTCGCGCGAAAGGTTATCAATAAAGCGATTGAAGCGGCGCGGGCGCGGGAGGCCGCGAGAAAAGCGCGGGATCTGACGCGGCGCAAGGGGGCGCTCGATGGCGGAGGTTTGCCGGGAAAATTGGCCGATTGCTCGGAGCGGCAGCCGGATCGCTGCGAATTGTTTCTGGTGGAGGGCGAGTCCGCAGGCGGAACGGCGAAACAAGGCCGCGACCGGCGTTTCCAGGCGATTCTGCCGCTGAAAGGAAAGATTCTCAACGTCGAGAAGGCGCGCTACGACAAGATGCTGGCGCACGAAGAAATCCGCGCCATGATCACGGCGCTCGGGACTGGCATCGCGAAAGACGATTTCGATGCAGCCAAACTGCGCTACGGCAAAATCATCCTGATGACCGACGCTGACGTAGACGGAAGTCACATCCGCACACTGCTGCTGACGTTTTTCTTCCGGCACATGCAGGAGCTGATCAAACGCGGAAATGTCTTCATCGCGCAGCCGCCGCTGTTCTCGATCAAGAAGGGCAAGTCGATGCAGTACATCAAAGATGAAAAAGAGTACGTGAAAGTGATGGTGAAGCGGGCCTCGGAGGGATTGACGGTGCGCTACGGCGAAGGCGCAGCCAAGCTTGAAGGCGCGGCGCTGGCCAAGTTCATCACGGTACTCGATGAGTATTTGAAGCTGTTCGAAAAAATGGACAAGCGGGTGCGCGACGAGCATGTCACGGAACTTCTGCCGAAGCATGATCTTGCCAAGCGCGCCGATTTTGAAGGGGACAAGAAGAGTCCGCCGAAGAAGATCGAGAAGTTGGAAAAAGAACTGAAGAAGATCCAGAAAGAGCGGCAGTTCAAAGAAGTCGAGATGCGGTTTGACGAGGAACATACTCTGTGGGAAGTCCGCTACGTCAATTCGCAAGGGGCGGAACATCTGATCAATTGGGAGTTGGCGTCGACACCGGAATATCGGCAACTGCTTTCGAAGTTCAAGCAGATTGAGCCTTACATGGAGCCACCGTTTGTCGTGGAGACGATCGTGAAGGGCGGAGCGGCTGCCGCCAGCAGCAACGGCGACAGTGAAGAACTGAGCGACGCCGAGCGCGAGGATCTGGAAAAGACGCAGAAGAAGACGACGAAAGAAGTTCCGGCAAAAGTAGCGAAGAAGAAAACTGAGCCGGAGATCGCCGAGAAGTCAACACCACGGGACCTGCGCGATTATGTTCTGGCGGAGGGACGCAAAGGCTACGATGTGCAGCGCTATAAAGGTCTGGGCGAGATGACGGCGCCGCAGCTTTGGGAAACGACCATGGATCCGGAGCGGCGGACGTTGCTGTCAGTCAAGCTTGAGGACATTGCCGAGACGGAGACGATTTTCACCACGCTGATGGGTGAGGATGTCGAGGCGCGGAGAAAGTTCATCGAAGATAACGCGCTGGATGTGAAGAACCTGGATATCTAAAAACCAGCCACGGATTTGCACGGATCTTCACGGATCAACCTAAAATCTTGCGCCGCGGATTCGCGCGGATCAACGCGGATCACTTCATGGCAGCGCCCAAAACCTCAGCCACGGATTTGCACGGATCTTCACGCATCAAAACCTAAAATCTTGCGCCGCGAATTCGCGCGGATCAACGCGGATTTTCTTCTGTGTTGGGCGAGGACGCGCGTCCTTTATCGATCGCGGTTGGATAGAGGCGATCAAAAAGCACCCAGAGGATCGCCAGAACCACAAAAAGCAGGACGCTGCCTTCCGGGCCGACGGAGCCGCCGGTCAGCCAGGGTGATCCGTGGAACGAAGGATTCAGCAAATGACCGGGAACCATGCTGCCACTGTCGGGCACGGAATAAACGAAGCTCTCCCCCCAGTCCCAGGAGGCATGCATGCCGACGGCGAACCATAACATGCCGGTGCGGCGGACGGTGAAGCAAAAGAACAGGCCGAGGCAGGCCGCGGCCAGCGCGCCCATCCAGGCTTCTCCGGCATTGAAGAGGTGAAGGCCTCCGAAGATGAGGGAAAGAACGACTGCGGAGGGCCAAAAGCCTACCCCGCTGGCGAGCGTGAAGAGGGTGTATCCGCGGAAGGTGAACTCCTCGAAGAAGCCCACCAGCAAAAAATAAAGACCCCAATATACGGCGAACTTTGCGATGCGGCTGCCGTGAAGGGCAAGACCTTCGGTCGAAAAGGCGCCGACCAAATGCATCAGGAGCATGAGCGCGGAAAGGGATACAAGACCCCAGAGGAGGCCCATCCAAAACTGCTTGCCAAAAGCGGAGCGGGCGGTGAGTCCGTAGGCGCTAAACGACCGCTTTTCGATGGCTGCCATTAGGGCAGCAGGCACGAGCGAGGCAATGACAAGCACGGATTGAATATAGAGGTCGCGCCAGAGGCGGCCTGCGTCGCGCAAAGGAATCAATTGCTCGAGCGGCGAGAGGAGGAAAAACAGGATGACGCCCATTCCGAGGTAGAGAAAGATGCGCCATCCAGGAAGCGGCCCGGAAGCGCCGATGAAAATACCGCGCAGGGGCTCATGGGCGGAGCTGTGCTCCGCACGAAGGGCCGGAGCGCCCATTCCCGCCCGGGCCGTCTCAGCGTCATCCCCTAGGTCAGTCTTGCTCGTGCTTTGGTCGTGCTCTTCTGGCATGCCGTTTCCCAACAGCCACGGAAAATGGTAAAACACTCCCGCGTCCCTTCATGGGCAAATTTTTCACGCGCGAACGCTTTGGGCAACCGCAATTTTTGGCGGGTTTGCTGCTGCTGGTGTTTATGGGGCAGTGTTTCTGGATGCTGGTGCGGGGAACGCAGCCGCTAGATGTCAGCTCAGACGAGCTTTTCCGAGTACAAGAAGGATTGCGGCAATGGCAGGGCGGAGGGACTGCGGGGACGCCATCGCAGGAGCGGTCAGAGGCGGCATCGCCGACTCCGATCGAGGTTGAGGAAAATGCCGGATACGATCCGGACCATTCGCCGCTGTGGTATTTGCTGGCGTCGGTGGCGCTGGTGCGATGGCATGGCGCGAACGAAATGAACTCCATGCAGTACTGGTCGTGGCTGGCGCGGCTGCCGTATGTGATTTTTGGCGTGCTGCTGGGAGCTTCGTTGTGGTATGTGGCGCGGCGTTTGTACGGGAACGCGGGGGGATATATTGCGCTGGGCTTCTACTGTTTTTCTCCAGTCATTCTTCGGAACAGCACGTTGTGGTCGGCACGGCCGGAAATGGGTGCGGCCTGGGGAACATTTGGCGCGATTTTTACGGCGATCGCGGTGGCGCATACGTTGTACGCTCCGCGCGAAGTGGTGCTATGGAACTGGCGGCGAATCGTGCTGCTGGGGCTGTCACTGGCGTTGGCCATTGGTTGCCAGTTTTCGCTGGTGATTGTGGCTCCGCTGGCGTTGGCCTTCATGCTTTATGTGGCGCCCACGAGAAGAATGGCCGCGATAGTGATTTGGGCCGCGTCGTGCGTGGTGGCGATCTTACTTTTGTACGCGGCCTATGCCTTTCACGCGGGCGAGTTCTGGCAAGGGATGCGGCATGCACATTTTTTTGGCATCACCTGGCGGGCCTTTGTGATGAAGGGGAGCTACCAGGAGATCATGGATCAACTGGTACTGAGCGGCCCGTCGTTTCTGGTGGTGATTCCGGTGGTGTTGGGAGTGTATTTAGCGTGGCCGCGGGCGCGGTATTTTGGCAATACTGCACCGTTGCTGGTCATAGTTATTTTCCTTCTGGCGGGGTTGGCGATGCCGCATTATGACGGAGCGGGGTTCCGGCTAATGGCGGTGCCATTTTTGTTCCTGTTCGTAGCAGGAGTTAGTGCGGATTTGCTGGAGACCCCACAGCGAGGAGTGGTGCTGGCAGTGATTTGGGGATTGTTATCGGCGAATGCGTTGTGGAATGTGGTGCAGCTGGCGCGGGTTGGGTAAGGGTAGCTTGGCGGACAAAAGGTTCGCCCCACGCAGCTTGGAACTTTGCTCACGCAAGCAGCGTAACAACGTCTGAGAGGCAGGAGGCAGGACTATGGGCATTCGAAGCTGTCGCAGTTATCTGCTGGCTGCGTTTGCCGTGGCTATGATGGCTGGGGCCGGGTGGGCGCAGGGACAAAGCGAGTCTCAGGGTAACGAATTCCACTGGAACGGCAAGATTCCTGCCGAGGGCGTCATCATCATCAAGAACGTAAACGGCGATATTGATGCGGAGCCAGCGACGGGCGATCAAGCAGAGGTCACGGCGGAAAAAAGCGGACCGCGGGCGAAAGATGTGACCATCGAGGTCGATCAATTGCCGGACGGGGTGATGATTTGTGCGGTGTATCCGGGATGGTTTCAGCAACATTGCCAGGACTGGCACTCGTCGAACATCGGAAGCGACAAGACGAAGGTGCATTTCAGGGTTAAGGTCCCGGAGAATGTTCGGCTGCACGCGCAGAGCGTGAATGGGGATGTGAAGGCGGAACACCTGGGGCGATTTGTACGCGCCAATACGGTGAATGGCTCGGTGCGGGTCTCGACCAAATCGTGGGTGGAGGCGGCCACGGTCAATGGGAGCATCGAAGCGAAGATGGGTAGCGCCGATTGGACGGGCGCCCTCAAAGAGGACAGCGTGAATGGGTCGATTACCCTTGAACTGCCGAGCGATACGAACGCGGAGGTGAGTTTCGCCTCGGTCAACGGAACGCTGCAATCGGATTTCCCCTTTGTCTCGAGCGGAAAGCTGACTTCGCACATGATAAAAGGGCAGATCGGCAATGGCGGACGGGATTTAAAGGTAAATACGGTCAACGGTAGCGTGACGCTGAAGAAAAGAGAATCGATATGAGGAGATAGACTTCAGCGACCCAAGGTCAGTCTCCGCTGGGTCAATCGTAACGAAAAGTAAATTTTCATTTCTGGCGCAACTTCGCGGTATTAACGATGTTCTAATACTGAGGGGGAAGTGCGCCATGGCTTTGAAGATCGGGTATGATGGCCGGGTGAACGGTTTGAATCGGTCGGCCAGCACGGGTTTTGGGGTAATTGGGGGCCTGCTTTTGTGCGCGGGCCTGGCAGCGGGACAGATCAATGCGGCGCCTCCTTCGGTAACGTCGATGGGTTTCGGCGGGAGGGCGATCAATGGCGCTCCGCCGAGTGTTACCTCCTTAGGGCCGCGCGGATATACCCCAGGGTTCAATCCGGCATATCCAAGCAGCAGGCCTATGTTCGGTTACGGTTACGGCAATCATCATCACAATCACAACGGGTATGCTCCCCTCGGAGCTGCGGTTTACGCGGTACCGATTTATGGGTACGCGTACGGCGATGCGGGGGACGACGCGGATAATGGCGCACCTGAGGATCAGTACAACGGTGGGCCAACGGTTTTTGACCGGCGCGGACCGGGCGTGGCTTCTCGACCACCGGCAGATTCTTTCGATCAGGGAAACGAGCAGTTAGCGGCAGCGGCGAGCGTACCCGATCCTCCGCCGACGGAGCAGCCTAAGACGGTTCTGGTGTTCAAGGATGGTCATCAGCAGGACGTGGAGAATTATGCGATTGTCGGCGACGCGCTTTGGGATTTGACGGGCGATCGCCGGCACAGGATCGCGCTGTCGGATCTGGATCTGGATGCGACGGTGAAGGCGAATGATGATCGGGGAATTGATTTCAACGTGCCGCCGGGATCGTAGGTTCGCGGCTGCATTCTAACGCTGCCCCGCGGCCGCCCGCTTCGCAGGAAGAGAATTTCAGATACGCATGGGCATGACGATGTAGCGGTACTTGTAGTCTTCGCTTTCTGCAGGACGCATCTGACCGGCGGATTGCGAATCTTTAAACTCCAACTTCACGTCGCCACTGCCGTTGGCCTTGAGAAAATCCAGCAGATATTGAGCGTTGAAACCAATGGCGAGCGAATCGCCGTTGTAGTCGATTTCGATGGAATCCTCGGATTCGCCGGTCTCGGTGGACGAGGCGGAGAGCTTCAGTTCGCCCTTCTCCAGCCGAATTTTCACGGCGCGGGAGCGTTCGTCGGCGAATTGCGCGACGCGAGAGATGGCGGCGGTTAAATCCTCGCTGCGAACGTTGATGGACTTGTTGTTGTCCTTGGGCAAGACGGCTTCGTAGTTGGGGAACTGGCCGGTGAGTTGGCGAGACGTCAACAGACGCAGGCCGATACGGAAGTACAAAGTCGATTCGTCTTTGGCGAATTCGATCTCCTCGGCGTCGGTGGAGTCGAGAAGGGAGCGGAGTTCGTCCATGCACTTTTTGGGGACGAGGGTTTTCATCTCGCCGGAAACGCCTTCAAACTTGGAGCCGCTGTGCTCGATGTGCGAGAGACGATGACCGTCGGTAGCGACCATGATGATGGATTCGGGCTTTAGCACCATCAAAGCGCCGTTCAGCGTATAGCGGGATTCTTCGCTGGCGATGGCGAAGCCGGTTTTCGCGATCATGCTGCGCAGAACTTGCGAGGGAATCTTAACGACGCCGGAGGTCGGAAACGCGGGCAAGCTGGGGAAATTCGAGCGGGCCATCCCGACCATCTTCGTATTCGAGCGGCCGCAACGAATGCTGACCCAATGGTTCTCGAGCAGCTTGATGGTGATGTCGGCATCGGGCAGCAGCTTAACGTAGTCGTGCAGCTTGCGCGCGGGAACGGTGCAGGAACCTTCTTTCTTGACCTTGGCGTTGCACGAGGTGCGAAGGCTGAGATCGAGGTCGGTGGCGGTGATGGCTAGCTTGTCGCCGGCGGCTTCGAGCAAATAATTCGAAAGAATGGGGATGGTGGTCTTGCGCTCGACCACACCCTGGGTCGCGGTCAGTTCACGCAGCAACTCGAATTTGCTAAGCGTGATTTCCATAACTCCCGTTGCAGTTGCGATGGCTTCTACCGGCATAGCACCCAATCTCCCGCTGAGTGGCGAATAAGTCGTTAACTTCCCTTATATCAAAAGAAAAACCCTGAAAACCAGCGATAAGCGCAGGCGGATGAAAAAATCCCCGTTCTGGAATCGTCTGCGCCGGAAATCAGGCTGGAAGCGCCATTTCAGCCGCCCAACTGCTCGGTCAGCTTATTCAAAAGCCGGTTCAAATCCTTGTCGTTCTTGCGCACCTCGTCGATCTTCTCGACCGAGTGCAGCACGGTGGTGTGGTGCTTGCCGCCGAACTGGCGGCCGATTTCGGGCAATGAAGCTTCGGTGAGATGCTTGGCCAAATACATGGCAATCTGTCGAGGGTAGACGATTGCGCGGGAATTATTCTTGGCCTTGATCTCGACCAACCGGAGTCCAAACTGTTCGGCAACGGCTTTCTGGATCGACTCGATCGTGACCTTGCGCGCCTGGGAATCGATGAAATTCTTCAGCACTTGCTGAGTGTAGGGGAGGGTGATTTCCGCACCGATGAGGGAAGAATGTGCCACAAGACGAATCAGTGCGCCTTCAAGTTCGCGGACGTTGGAGCGAATGTTCGAAGCGATGTAGAGAGCGACATCGGTCGGCAAAGTGACTTTTTCCTGCTCGGCTTTCTTCTGCAGGATGGCGACTTTGGTTTCGAGATCGGGCGGCTGAATGTCGGCGATGAGGCCCCATTCGAAGCGACTACGCAAGCGGTCTTCGATCTCCGCCAGCTCTTTGGGAGGACGATCACTGGCAATGACAATCTGCTTCATCGACTCGTGCAGGGCGTTGAAGGTATGGAAAAACTCCTCCTGCGTGCGTTCTTTTTGCGCGATGAATTGGATGTCGTCGATGAGCAGGACATCCATGTTGCGGAATTTGTCGCGGAAGCTGGTCATCTTGTCATAACGCAGCGAGTTGATCATGTCGTTGGTGAACTTGTCGCTGGAGATGTAGCAGATGGCCGCTTGTGGCAGGCGCTTGGCAATCTCGTGCCCGATGGCCTGCATGAGGTGAGTCTTGCCCATGCCGACGCCGCCATAGAGGAAGAGCGGATTGTAAGCCTTGGATGGCCGCTCGGCGACCGCCTGGCAAGCGGCGTGGGCGAACTGGTTGCCGCTGCCGATAACAAAGGCGTCGAAGGTGTAGCGGGGGTTGAGCTGCGCGGCGCCATCCCAATCGAAGCGCGACTGGCTGGAAGAGGTGACCGGTATCGGACGTGGCGAGAGGCCGCCGTCATGACGCACCGGAGTTGCGGCGGGATCGTCTTCCGGAGTGACGAACTGCACGTCCTGATATTCCAGGCCGAGGTTGTCAATCGCCTCAAGAATGAGATCGGCGTATTTATTGTTTTCGCTTCGCGCTTCGGCGTCGCGCACGCGGACGAACAAAGTTCCTCCACTGGCGTGACTGTAACGTGTGGGCTTGAGCCAGGTGTCGTAAGTATGGCGATTAATTTTCTTTTCGAGCGCGTCCAGAATGCGCAT
The DNA here is from genome assembly GCA_035507035.1 of Terriglobales bacterium. GTDB lineage: Bacteria > Acidobacteriota > Terriglobia > Terriglobales > Acidobacteriaceae > DATJOJ01. Next base: position 31,195 of record DATJOJ010000032.1, read on the forward strand.
CCACGGATTGGGAGCAATGGTTGGGCTTGGAACGGACATAGTTAAGAATTCTCGTGAAACCTACTGCCTATTGGGCTTCCCAATATAAAAAGTTACAGCAAAGCATCCTGCCGGCCCCGGAAGCTGGGAGCCCGCGCTGCTTCCGGATTGCGGAAGCCGCCAGCTATTTCACTGAGCAGGAACAGGCGGCATAGTAGCACAAATTTTTTGTTCTTTGCGGGAAATATTCCGAGCGACTCTGTCAGCCACAACGATTGAAAACGCCAAAAGAAAATTCTGTCAAGTGGCGAATCTATAACTGCCGCGCAGAATGTGCAGCGATGGGAGACAGTGTGGTATGTGACATGTGCACTTGCGGTGGGGCAGTAGTCAGGAGTCAGCAGTCGGCATTCAACGTGACGGCGAGGAGTCAATTCTCGATCGCTGTGGTTCTGAATGCCAGTGCCGAGTGTTGAATGCCGTCCCTCTCGTGGAGGGGTTGTGAGATTTCTCGTCTCGCTGGAGAAAACGCGGGGACCTCGGAATGAGGCCGGTTAAGGAGCCCTGGGTGCCAGCGCGTTTGCCCCCTTTCCCACACTCATTTATACTTTTTCTTCAGCCCGCATCGCGGTTAGCGAAGCAATTCACGAAAATGAGGAGCAGCTTAGTTTCATGCCCAAGCGCACGTTCCAACCTAATCGCCGTCACCGCTCGAAGACGCACGGATTTCGCACACGAATGAAGACCAAGGGCGGCCAGGCGGTACTCTCGCGACGGCGCGCCAAAGGGCGCAAGCGTGTGTCAGTGAAGGCCGGATTCCGCGAGTAGAGAGTTTCCTTCTTGGATTTGGTGAAAAGTTCCGCAGCCCAGGTGGGTGGAACTGTGAGCAAGAGCCCCGACGAACCTGCTCAGCGCCAGAAATTTCTGCGGCGGTTCCGGCTGCTGCGACACAGCGACTTCGAGCGCGTGTACAAGCAGGGGAAGCGGCACTTTGCGTCGCACATGACGGTGTTTTATTTGCTCCGAGCCGAGGGCGTCGGCCCACGAGTAGGATTCACGGTCGGGAAAGTTTTGGGTGGCGCCGTAGAACGCAACCGCTTGAAGCGAAGGTTGCGGGAGGCGGTTCGGCTGCATTGGCCGGAGGGTTTGCCGCCATGCGACGTTGTGGTGAATCCGAAAAAGTCGGCGCGGCAAGCGGAATTTTCGGAGTTGTGCAACGAGATTCGCCGGGCGTTCACTGCGATCGGTAACACCGGGCGGATAAAATCTTAAGCGAGCTGATGTGAGATTCCTCGCCCCGCTGGAGAAAACGCGGGGATGAGGCTCTAGATCAGGATAGATGAGCGATATCGGAAAAAATTTCGGGTTGCTTTTTCTGCGAGCTTACAAACAGCTCATCTCGCCGATGATGGGTCCGGCTTGCCGCTACGTGCCGACTTGTTCGGAATATGCGATGGAGGCGGTAGAGCGCTATGGCTTGATGGTCGGCGGGGTGAAGGCAGTATGGCGTCTGCTGCGTTGCCATCCCTTCGCCAAAGGCGGATATGATCCGGTCGCGAAGAGCGCGGATGTGCGCGCGACGGTATCCGCTTCCGGCGAGTTTTGTAGTCACTGAGAAGACCTTTGCCAGACTTTCAAAATCCTCAGCAAGATCCCGGCATGGAGCGCAGGCTGCTCCTGACCTTTGCGTTGACGTTTCTGGTGATTTTGCTGTTCCAGCCGATCCTGAAAAAATATCTTCCGCAGGCGGCGACGCCCCCTGCGCCAACTCAGACACAAACTCCGCCTGCCGCTCAGCCCGAGATAAATCAACCGTCAGAGGTGACTCGATCCAGGCCCAAACCGCAGTCGACTGCCACGAAACAGGCGAGCTCGGAATCCACCATTGTCATTGAAAGTGACCTGTACCAAATCACGTTCACCAATCGCGGCGCGCAGGTCAAATCGTGGATCCTAAAAAAGTTTAACGATGAAAAGGGGCAGCCGCTGGAACTGGTGAATCAGGCTGCATCCGAAAAATATGGCTACCCCCTTTCGTTGTGGATGTATGACGAGACACAGCGAAATCAGTTGAATTCGGCGCTCTTCGTAACTTCGGCGACAGGTACGCTTCATACTCCCGTTGAACTCAGCTTTGAATACGCTAATCAGGGCACCACCGCTCGCAAGAGCTTTCGTTTCGACGACACGTATGCGGTGCAGGTAGAAACCTCGGTCACATCCGGTGGAAACAATGTGACGGCGTATCCGATGTGGCCGGCAGGCTTGGGCGACGAAACCAATTTGCCCTCGTACGCTTCCGGGCGAATCGAATACCAGTTCAATAACAACGTCGAGCGGCTCGCGATCAAGAAAATCAGCAGCGGAAATACGCTGCAAGGACCATTTAACTGGGCGGGAACGACCGACCAATATTTTGCGGTGATTTTCCTTCCCGACTCCAGCCAGAACGCCGCCATGGTCACCTTGCGGAACGCCATCGACATTCCAAAGGACCCGCAAAAGCCCAACCCGCAGGAAACCACGAAAGCTGAAGTGCTTGGAGTTGCCGTGGGCAACCCGCACGGGCCGACAGTGCAAAGAATGTTTGTTGGTCCGAAGAGTCTCAACGTTCTTGAATCGGTGCCAGTCCATGGAATCACCGGCGCGGAGCCGGATTTGCGAGCCCTCATCGACTTCGGCTGGTGGGGGGTATTTGCACGCCCACTGTTTATTTGGCTGAAATGGACTTACGCAAATCCGTACATTGGCGTGCACAACTGGGGATGGGCGATCGTGGTACAGACGCTCATCATCAACTTGGCTTTGATGCCGTTGCGCATCTCGCAGACCAAGTATGCGTTGAAGATGCAGAAGATTCAGCCGCAGATCAAGGCGATTCAAGAGCGCTACAAAAAGTACAGCATGCGAGATCCGCGCAAGCAGGACATGCAAAAAGAGATTTTCGCCCTGCAGCAAAAGGAAGGCGTCAGCATGTGGGGTGGTTGTCTGCCGATGCTGGTGCAATTTCCTTTCCTGATCGCCTACTATCGCATGCTGGGAATAGCCATCGATTTGCGACAGGCGCACTGGTTGTGGATTCACGACCTGTCATCGGCGGATCCGTATCTGATTCTGCCGATTTTAATCATCATCACCGGGCTGCTGATGCAGCGCATGACGCCGCAAGCGGGTATCGATCCTTCGCAACAGAAAATGATGAATGTGATGATGCCGATGATGTTCGGCATCATCAGTTTCCGGCTTGCAGCTGGTTTGTGCTTGTATTGGTGCGAGAGCAGCCTGATAGGAATCGCACAGCAGATGGTGTTGAACCGAACCAGCATGGGGATCGAAATGCGGGAGATCGCGCTGAAGAGGGCAAGGAAAAAAGAAAAGAAACAGTAGTCAGCAATTGGCATTTAGCACTTAGCATTTGGCCCCTTTTCGGATCAGCAGCTTCGTTGGGGCTAAATGCTAATAGCTAAGCAAAGCTCGGACTTGCCATGCCGATACCAGACAAAATCGCTGCTGCAAAGAAGATAAACGAAATGTTGAGCGGGGTTGTGACCCATGGAGGGTTGCGCCTGAAGTATCGGATCACCGTCGATCCACCGCTGACGGAAGAGCGGGATTGGGAGCGGCCGGAAATCTTAGTAGAGTTGTCTGGGCCAGACTCGCCGCTATTGTTAGAACGCGGCGGCGAGTTGTTGCGAGCGATCGAACTGCTTGCGATCGAGATGCTGCGCCTGCCGGGAAATGAGCACGAGAAAATTTGCTTCGATTGCATGAATCATCGCGCGATGCGGTTGCAGGAGTTGCGGGCGGCGGCAGAGGTGGCAGCGGACAAAGTTCGGCAGACGGGGGTTCCCTATCATTTTGCGCCCATGTCGTCGCGCGAGCGGCGGATCGTACATCTGGCGTTTCGCGATTATTCCGATCTGCGGACGGAAAGCGAAGGGGAAGGTCCGAGGAGATGTTTGGTGGTGTATCCGCAGAACTACAAGGCTCCGGCGAAAGCAAGGTAGACAACTTCCATAGTTTCTTAAGCATTGAGTATTCAGCGCCCCTACGTTTAGTCCTTGAGTGTTCCTTCGATTTCCCCGCGGTCCAAGCGGTCTCTTGAAACTTCCAACTGGAAACCTGAAACTGAACGGGTGAATCTGGACGATACGATCGTGGCTATCGCGACTCCGCCAGGACGCGGAGGGATTGGCGTGGTGCGTCTGGCGGGGGCTGAGGCAAAGAAGATTGCGCTTCCGATGCTGCGGCTGAAGCGCGAGTTGGAGCCGGGACGGGCTGTGTTTGGAGAATTGATTGAACCTGGCGCAGACCATGCGGAGACAATTGGCTGTCAGGCAGAGCGGAGCCGCATCGATGAAGTGGTTGTCACTTTCTTTACCAAGCCTCATTCGTATACCACCGATGACATCGTAGAGATTTCTGCGCATGGCTCCCCGGTTGTGTTGCGGCACGTGGTTGAGCTTGCACTTGCCGCTGGCGCGCGGCTGGCGGAGCCCGGAGAGTTCACGATGCGCGCCTTTCTCAACGGCCGCATCGATCTTGCGCAGGCGGAGGCGGTGCGTGATCTGATCGATGCGCAGACGCTTTACCAAGCGAAGGTTGCCGCACAGCAACTGGAAGGAGCGCTGTCGCGGCGGTTACAACCGATCAAACAAAAATTGGTGGAACTGATCGCGCTACTGGAGGCTGGAATCGATTTTGCGGAGGACGACGTGTCCGTTCTGCCGAGTGCGACGATTTTGCAGTGTATCTCCGAGGTGGAGGGACCGCTGGAAGAGCTGGCGGCTTCGTTCAGCTACGGCAAGATCGTGCATGAAGGCTTGACCCTGGCGATCGTCGGACGACCGAATGTCGGGAAATCGAGTTTATTCAATCGCCTGGTGGAGCGCGAGCGCGCGATCGTGACCGCAACTCCGGGAACAACGCGCGATCTGGTGAGCGAGACGGTTGCGATTGGGGGGATTCCCGTCAAGCTTATTGACACAGCCGGCATCCGGAAAGCGCTGGACGAAGCGGAAAGCATTGGCATTCGCAAATCGATGGAGGCCCTGGCCGACGCAGACTTGGTGTTGATCGTGCTGGATTCCTCGAAGCCACTGACGAGCGAAGATGATGAACTCTTAGGGCATGTGGATGGACGGCCTGCGATTGCGGTTGAGAATAAATGTGATTTACCCAGTTCTCAGTTGCCGGTCCTCAATTCCCAGTTAGCTCGGGTGCGGACCTCGGCGACGAATGGGGAAGGCATTCCCGAATTGCGAGGCGAGATTTTGCGGCACGTGGGCGGAGAGGCAGGCGGACAAACTGAGGCTGGATTTCTCACCAATTTGCGGCATCAGAATCTGGTGCGAGCGGCGATGGCGGAGTTGAATGCGGCCAAGAACGCGGTGGGCGATCGGGTTCCTCATGAAATGCTGTTACTGGATCTCTACAGTGCTCTGCGGCCGCTGGATGAAATCACCGGTGTAACCACGAATGACGATATTCTTAATTTGATCTTCAGCACCTTTTGTATCGGGAAATAGGTTCGTCACTTGGACAGGCTTGCCAGTGTTTCGCGAAACATCGCTTCGAAAGAATCTTTCTTGCCATTCTTCGCCACGACGCTGACCGCTTTTTCCGCGATCGGCCGCTGATAGCCAAGGTTAGTCAACGCCGACAATACGTCTTCTTCGATGGCGGTAAGCTTCGGGATTTCGTTCACGATCTCCGCTCCCAGTGGTGGCAGTTTGTCGCGCAGCTCAAGCACCATGCGCTCGGCAGTTTTCTTGCCAATGCCTGGAATTTTGGTGAGCCTGACAATATCGTTGCACCGAATGGAGGCCACCATGTCGTCGGCCGGCATGCCGCTAAGAATGGTGACGGCGAGTTTGGGGCCGATGCCACTGACACTGATGAGTTTTTCGAAAAGGTGTTTTTCCTCGGGGCGAAGAAAACCATAGAGGGCGAGCACGTCTTCGCGCACGTAGGTGTGGATGTGGAGGGCGATCTCAGTGCCCACTTGCGGCAATTCAGCAAACGTTGGCACAGTAATCGTAACGTCGTAACCGATGCCTGCAGTCTCGACGATGACCTGATTGGGCTGCTTAGCCAGCAGCTTTCCGCGAAGGTGAGCAATCATGCTTAAGGTATTGTAGCCGGGCGGGAGGGGCGTCGAACGGCGGGCCTGCTAGAACAGGGAACTTTGCCTGCGATTGGGCGCGATCCCAAAATGCTCGTAGGCAAGCTGAGTGGCCACGCGGCCACGCGGCGTGCGATTGAGAAAGCCGATCTGCATGAGAAATGGCTCGTAGATTTCTTCGATGGCGTCGGGTTCTTCCGCAAGCGCAGCTGCCAGGGTGTTTACACCGACCGGACCGCCCTGATATTTCTCGATGATGGTCAGCAAAAGTTTGCGATCGACTTCGTCGAATCCGTAGCGGTCGACTTCGAGCATCTGCAAGGCAGCTTGGGCGGTCGGCAGATCAATTTTTCCGGCACCGCGGACCTGGGCGTAATCGCGCACGCGGCGCAGCAGCCGATTGGCGATTCGCGGCGTGCCGCGAGAACGGCTGGCGATTTCCATGGCACCAGCTTCATCAACTTCGACGGCTAGAATCTCGGCGGAGCGTTTCACGATGATGCGAAGGTCGTCGTGGTTGTAAAACTCCAGGCGCAGCACGATTCCAAAGCGCGAACGCAGGGGAGAAGAGATGAGTCCGGCACGAGTGGTGGCGCCAATGAAAGTGAAGGGCTTGATGTCGAGCGTGTGAGTCCGCGCCGCCGGGCCTTGGCCGATGATGATATCAAGCCGGTAATCTTCGAGCGCGGGATAAAGGATTTCTTCGAGCGCCGGCTGCAGGCGATGAACTTCGTCGACGAAGAGGACTTGCTTGTCGCGAATGTTGGTAAGGATTGCGGTCAAATCCCCTTTGATTTGCAGCAAGGGCGCAGCGGTAGGCTGAAAATAAACTCCCAATTCGTTGGCGATGATGTTGGCGAGCGTGGTCTTGCCGAGTCCGGGCGGACCATAGAGGAGAACGTGGTCGAGCGCTTCGCCACGCGACTTGGTTGCTTCAATTGCGACCGCCAGATTCTCCTTGACCTTGGCTTGGCCGATGAACTCGGCGAGCTTTTGCGGGCGAAGCTTTAGTTCAAAGGACGAATCGTCTTCGACCGGAGCGGCCGAGACCAGGCGCTCGCGCTCTTGGGGAAGCTTGGGAATGTTTCTGACTGTGGCCACTGAGGGGATACTAGCAGGTCAGCGAATGAGCTTCCAGATTCTAGGTGGATTCGACTTTGGGGGATTGAGCACAGAGGGCACGGAGGTTCACAGCGAGAGGTGGTAGAAAGCCATCTTGACAATGTGACACATAATGTGTCACATTACGATTATGCCTTCGGTGAATATGCGCCAGCTGCGTGATACCCGCCGTCTTAAGGCGTGGTTGCGTGCGGGCAAGACGGTAGAATTACGCGAGCGAGATAAGCTGATTGCAAGGATTGTGCCGGAGCAACCGACTGAGCGGAAAGTCGAATGGCCAGATTTTGAGGCTCGGCGGAAGGCGATCTTTGGCGATCGGATTCTTACTGCCGTCGATGATTTCTTAAGGGACCGGCACCGAGATTGACGGTTTACGTCGACAGCAGCTTTCTGGTTTCGGTCTACATCGAAGACGTTCATTCTCCCGCAGCCGATGAGTTGCTGAGTACCCAGCCGACCATTTTGCTAACCTCACTCCATATAGCGGAATGGGCCCATGCGGTTGGTCAGCAAGTCTTTCGCCGGCAGATCTCCGCATCCGACGCGCGCCGAGTCGAACGGGAATTCGAGACGGATCATCAAGCAGGCCTCTGGCGTCACGTCACCATCCCTGAAAGTTCCTTTGAACTCTGTGCCCAGCTGGCCCGGCGTCACGGTGCCAAGCTCGGCGTACGTATGCTCGACAGCCTGCACGTAGCGTGCGCGTTGGAACTCAAGGCCGAGCAATTCTGGACGTTTGATGAGCGACAGAAGAAAGTGGCAAAGGCTGAAGGAATGAAGACGAATTAGGAACTGGCGCTAAATTGATCCACGAAAATACCGCTGTTTTTCTAACGCGAGTGTTCCGGAGACTCGATCGTGAAAGACGACTCAGTGAAGGCCACGGACACTATTCTTCTTCTTCCTTCACCTCGCCGCGTTCGGCTTTCGCCTTCTCGATGATTTTTTCCTGCAACTGCGCCGGGACCACGTCGTAGTGGTGCATTTCCATGTTGAAGCTGCCACGGCCCTGGGTCATGGCGGTGAGATCGACGCCGTAGGTCAGCATTTCGGACATGGGCACTTCGGATTTTACGATGGTGTTGCCGGCTTTGTTGTCCATGCCCTGAATGCGTCCGCGGCGACTGTTCAAATCGCCCATGATCGAACCGGCAAACTCGTCGGGCACGGTGATTTCTACGTGCATCACGGGCTCAAGCAGCGTGGGCTTGGCGATTTCCATCGCTTTCTTGAAGGCAATTCGGCCGGCCATCTGAAACGAGAGGTCGTTGGAATCGACATCGTGGTAGGAGCCGTCGTAGAGAATGACCTTGAAGTCGACCACTGGGTAGCCGGCGAGATATCCGCGCGCAGCCGCGGTGCGAATGCCTTTTTCTACGGCAGGAATAAAGTTTTTCGGAATCGCGCCGCCAAAAATGTCGTTGACGAATTCGAACTCGCCGCCGCGAGGCAGCGGCTCCATCTTGATTTTGCAATCGCCGTATTGACCATGGCCGCCGGTTTGCTTCTTGTGGCGGCCCTGAACATCGGCTTTGCCACGGATGGTTTCGCGATACGGAACCTTCGGTGCTTTCAGGTTCACTTCTGCGTGGTAGCGCTTCTTCATCTTCGCCACCACGACTTCGATATGTTGCTGGCCGGTGCCGGCAATGAGGAATTCTTTGGTCTGTGGATCGCGGAAGAAGCGGAGCATGGCGTCTTCTTCCATCAGCTTGTGAATGCTAGGGCCGAGTTTGTCTTCGTCAGCGCGGCTTTTCGGTTCAATCGCGAAGGTGATGGCGGGCTCGGGCAAATGAACCTTGGGATATTGGATTGGCGCACTCTTGTCGCCCAATGTGTCTCCGGTAAGCGTATCTTTCAATTTCGCCACCGCGCCAATATCTCCAGCGTGAAGTTCATTGATCGGCACAGCGGTTTTTCCCTGCATGACGGAAATATGAGCCAGTTTCTCGGCAGTACCACGAGAAAAGTTCTGCAGAGTCGCATCGTTTTTCAGGACGCCGGAGAAAACCTTGAAGTAAGAAATGCGCCCCGCGAAAACATCGTTGACCGTCCTGAAGACGTAGATGGAAACCGGTTCGGCGTCGGTTTCATGCCGGCGCGGAGTATCGCCATTACCGGAAGCCGCGGCTTCGCCTTGCACCCACTCGTGCTCGGAAGGCGCAGGCGTGTAATCGACGATGAAATCCATCACCCGGTCGGCGCCGATATTGCCAAGTCCCGAGCTGAAAATGACAGGGAAAATCTTGTCTTCGCGAATGGCTTCATGCAACGCGGGAATCAGATGCTCTTCGGGAATGGTTCCCTTCTCAAAAAATTCTTCCATTAAGGTGTCGTTGCCTTCCGCCACCATTTCGACCAGCTTTTCGTGCGCGGCTTGAGCCTGGTCTTTCATATTGGCCGGAATTTCCCCCTCTTTCCCTTTGCCGCTGCCACCCATTTCATAGGTGTAGGCCTTCATATTGACGAGGTCGACCACGCCTGAAAAACTCTTCTCACTGCCGATGGGAAGTTCCAGAGGAATGACGCTTCGGCCGAAAGCCGCGGTTAGTGAGTCCAGCACGCGAGTGGCGTCGGCGCGTTCGCGGTCCATGCGGCTCGCGACGATAAGGCGGGGAGTTTTAAATTCGTCGCAATAATTCCACACCCGCTGGGTCACGACTTCCACTCCGGCCACGCCGTCTACGACCACAATCGCGGCGTCGACGGCGGGTAGCATCATTTTGGCTTCATGCACGAACATGTTGAAGCCGGGCGTATCAATGATGTTGATCTTTGACTTGCCCCACTCCACGTAGGCCAGGGCGGAAGAAATTGACATTTTGCGGGCAATTTCTTCGTCGTCGTAGTCGGTGGTGGAGGTGCCGTCATCGACGCGACCGAGACGCTGGGTAGAGCCTGCGGTTTGCAGCATGGCGGAGACGAGCGAAGTTTTGCCGGCCTTGCCGTGTCCCATCACGGCTACGTTCCGGATATTTGCGCCTTCGTAAACTTTCACGGATTACTCCTTTGAAAAAATCTCAAGAAGGGCGGAAACCGCCCACTGGGCCGAGCACAGCCCGGCCTTCTGCTCTTTGGATCTTCACCACGGCGGATCTTCACCACGGCGGGCCCGTCAAGAACGAGAAAGAGGACCAGTTACAAGCTCACACTGAGCAGCTTGCCGAAACTTCCGATGCTAACACAGCGGAAATTGGCGGAACAACTCGCTCTCCGGCTATATTGGCGTGGAATGGATGACCGGGACTTGGAGTATTCGCGCGAGCCGGTATTCCTTACGGCGGAGTGGCGGCACCTTGCGATGCTGAACTACGAAGTCGACCCTAAGCTGCTCACGCAATTTGTCCCAGTGGGGGCGATGCTAGATAGTTGGAACGGCAAGACCTTCATCAGCTTGGTGGGATTTCGATTTTTAAAAACCCGGGTCCGGGGGGTTTCACTTCCGTTTCATCGCAACTTCGACGAGATTAATCTGCGGCTTTATGTCCGACGCGAAGACGAACCAAACATTAAACGCGGCGTTGTATTTATCCGCGAAATTGTTCCCCGACGACTCATCGCCGCTGTAGCCCGCGGTTTTTACAACGAACGCTATGTGGCTCTACCCATGTCCCACAATATTAGGATTGGTGGCGATGCCGCCGAAGTGGAATACGGGTGGAAATTCAATGGAACCTGGAACAAGCTGTCATTGAAGGCTGATACAGCTCCCACGCTACCGCAGGAAGATTCGGAGCAGGAATTTATCACCGAGCACTATTGGGGATACGCGTCGCAGAGAGACGGCGGATGCATGGAATATGAGGTGCGGCATCCGCGGTGGAAGGTTTGGACAGCATGCGAGGCGAGCTTTGAAGGAAAGGTGGATGAGTTGTATGGGAGAGAATTTGGCTCAGTGCTGAAGGACTCGCCGACATCAGCGTTTCTTGCCGAAGGATCTTTAATATCCGTTTGCCGTGGCCGGAGATTGTAAAGCAATGCCAGCGACCGAGAGCCCGAATCGTGGCTGGGTGTTTTACGACGGAGCGTGCGGTTTCTGCTCGCGATGGCTGAAATTTTGGCAGCCGACTCTAAAGCGATACGGTTTTGAGATTGCTTCTCTTCAAGAGGCCTGGGTTGCAGAGCGATTGCAACTTGCCGGGCCTGAGCTTCTTTATGACTTGCGCATGCTCATGAAAGATGGTCAAACGGCCGCGGGCGCGAATGTGTATCTGCAGGTGGCGCGAAGAATCTGGTGGGCATGGCCCTTTTATGCGGTGTTCAGCCTGCCAGGATTTAACCGACTGATTCACATAGCCTAGCGCTGGTTTGCCCGCAATCGGTACTGCATATCCCACACATGCAGGCTTTCATAGGACAGAGCGTCGCCGGGATCAGCTTTTAGCTTTGGCTTTGAGGTGAACTTTCCCGTTCTCGACCTGGACCGAGTATTCGACGGCATGACAGCCGTGCTCCTTGCGGATTTGGCTGGTTTTTTTCTCCACGAACTTGGCAAAGCTATCGAGGTTGCCGCTAACGGATTCGCCGGCTTTTTTCTTGGCGGCAGTCAGGGCCTGGTAAAGTTTCTCGACACGCTCGCGCTCGGCACGGGGATCGGAGCAGTCGATAGTTAGAGGTTGCTCGCCCTTGGCCGGCGCGGGTCCAGCGGCTACGCCATGGCCAACCCCATAGGCCGGCCGATGTTGAGGCGCGTGGTCTTCGGCACGCACGCCCTGGACAGAAAGGAGAGCGTCCTGCGGACGGCGATAGCCCTCTTCGCGAATGCGGCCTTTTTTCCTCCATAAGTCGCTGTAGACGGCATAGCGTTGCGCCAATTCGTTGTACTTGAAGCGTTGGGAGAACGTCAGCCGGCCGCCGTCGCTGAACTTGCGCAACAAGCTCAGCACTTTCCATTCGAGATCGGTGGGAGGCTTCTTGGTGGGATTGCTGAAGTACACCTCGTACTCGATTTTGAGGCGGCGCAATTGCGATTCGAATAGCGTTAGTTCTTCGTCAACGGTCAACGGAAGGCTCCCCGGTGACAGTGTAGGTTGATGACGTGGGCAGGACGAGGTGCCTATGGGCCACGGCGGGTATAGCACGAAAGTCACCCGGTCGACCGCGTTTCGTCTCGCAGATCCTGGGGTTCCCGAGGACGGGCTCCAATTCGGTCCCCGCTCCACTTCTTCCGTGATTACGTGCTAACCTTTCCTGTCAGACATTACTCAACAATCAAGGGGTCAAGAATGGCGAAAAATCACTACGTGACCAAGACGAAGCGGCGCAATCGTTCCGGAAAGCGTAAGGACACGAAGCGGATTGCTGCGAACATGGCCAAGATCAAGCAACTCGAACGAGCTCAGAGCAAAACTGCATAGAGCGGTTTCCATGAAGCGTCGAATTCTGATTCTCCTGTCACTGCTGGTGTTATCCGGCTTAGGTGTTGCTCAGACGGCTGCCCCTGCACCGGGCGGGCCTCCCGCAACGCGTCGCGACGACGTGCAGGAAACGCTGCATGGCGTCACCATCGCCGATCCATACCGCTGGCTGGAAGACCAAAATTCACCGGAAACGCGGACCTGGATCAACCAGCAGAACGCGTATACCCATTCGCTGTTGGATCGGTGGCCGGGGCGCGACCGGCTGGAGAAGCGCTTGTCAGAATTGTGGGAAGTGGAGCGTATGACTTCGCCCATCGAGCGTCATGGGCGCCTCTTCTACCTGAAGTGTGCCGCATACCAGGAACAGTTTGTCATCTACATGCGCGAGGGCGAACACGGCAAGGAGCAAGCGTTAATCGATCCCAACCCGATGAGCGCCGACCATTCCACCAATGTCAGCATTATGGATGTTGCGAAAAACGGGAAGCTCCTGATCTATGGCCTCCGGCTCGGAGGCAAGGATGAGAGTGAACTGCATGTAATGGACGTAGACAACAGACGCGATCTCGGAGACATGCTGCCGGCACACGTGTACTTCGATGTTTCGTTCTTGCCCGACAGCAGCGGTTTCTATTACTCGATGATGGCCGACGAGGGACCGCGCGTTCGCCTTCACAAAATGGGCACGAAGGCCGATGCGGATGTGGATGTATTCGGCAAGGGCTACACGAAACAAGACATCATTGTGGGCGATGTTTCAGAAGATGGCCGTCATTTAGTGATTCAGGCAATGCACGGTTCTGCGGCAGACTCGGTCGAAATTTGGGTCCAGAATTTGGCGAAGATGGGATCGATCGAGCCGGTGATTAAAGATCTCAAGGCGCGGACTTTTGCTTATGCCGTGGGAGACGATCTGTTCCTGCAGACGAATTACCAGGCTCCCAAGGGCAAAGTGATGCGGCTGAATCTGGCGAAGCCGGCTCCGGAGAACTGGCGCGAAGTTGTGCCGGAATCCGAAAATGCGATCGACAGTGTCACGCTCGCCGGCGGAAAGATCATAGTTTCGTACGTCAAGAACGCGACAAACATCGTCAAAGCGTTTGAGCCGGATGGGAAGTTGGCATTCGAGGCGAGTCTGCCTGCGCTTGGCGCGACCTTCGACTTTCAAGGGAAGTGGGAGAACGAGAATCTTTACTTTGGCTTTGCGTCCTTTGTGGTGCCCAACACTCTTTATCGCTGGGATATGAAGAGGGGGAAACAAGCGGTCTGGGCGCAGGTGAAAGTTCCGGTCGATTCCGCGAAGTTCGAAACGCAGCAGGTTTGGTATGCCTCGAAAGACGGAACCAAGGTGCCGATGTTTCTGGTTTACGCCAAGGGCACGAAGCTGGATGGCACGAACCCGGCTCTGCTCGAGGGATACGGCGGATTTGCGGTGAACAACACCCCTTACTTCGACCGGCAAGCGGTGGTATGGGCGGAGCGCGGGGGAGTATTCGCACTGGCGAGCCTGCGCGGTGGCGGCGAATTCGGCGAAGCCTGGCACAAAGCCGGCATGCTCGACAAAAAGCAGAATGTGTTCGATGACTTCATCGGCGCGTCCGAATGGCTAATCCAAAACAAGTACACCAATCCTGCGAAGCTATCGATTCTTGGAGGAAGTAACGGCGGGTTGCTGGTGGGAGCAGCGCTCACCCAGCGTCCGGAGCTCTATCAGGCAGTAGTTTGCTGGCATCCGCTACTCGACATGCTTCGCTATGACCAGTTCATGGAAGCTCAGTTCTGGGTAACGGAGTATGGGACGGCGAAAGATCCGGAACAATTCAAGTGGCTGTATGCCTATTCACCGTATCAACACGTGAAGCAGGGCGTGAAATATCCGGCGGTGTTGTTCATGACCGGAGACGGCGATACGAGGGTGGCTCCGCTGCATGCGCGCAAAATGACTGCGCTGCTGCAGGCTGATACGGGGTCGAACCGGCCGATTCTGTTGCGATACGAGACTGCTGCGGGACACGCCGGCGGCCGATCTTTGAGCCAAGAGGTCGGGGACGACGTGGATGAGCTGAGTTTTCTATTCTGGCAGCTCGATGTTGCGCCGTAAGATTTTCGCGGACAGCGACGGCTGTTCGGGAAGCTATCGCTATTGCGCTTGCGGACGGCTGCTAGATGAGTCATAAGGCTCGCCGTCCGCCAACGTTGTCAACCGAATCACGGAGTGATCTTGTAAATGACGCCGTCTCCGCTGCTGCCACCGCTGGTGGTGGCGCCGTAAATGTTGCCCGAGCTGTCCTCGGCTAAGGGTCCGGCCGGATTGAATCCGTCGTCTGCGCCGGTAAAGCTGTAGATCACGGAATATTTGCCCTTCGTGCTTTCTCGGGCTACTACACCGCAACCAAAGGGGCAAGTTGAGTTCACGGTCCCGCCGTAGAAGGTCGTGGCGTACCCGTTGCCGTCAGCAAGGAAGAGGCCGGCGGAGGGCTCTGCTCCGTCGCCCGCTTGCTCGCCAAACGTGTGTAAGACTTGCTCCTTGCCTTGAGCGTTCACCGAGAAGGCAACGCCACAGCCGACGGTGCCAATGACGCAACTGGTGGTGTTGCCCCCGAACTGAGTCACGCCATAAAAAACGCCGTTTCCCGTCCGCAGCAGGCGCCATCGCGGAGAAGTTCCCTCCGCGCCTTCAGGAAATGTGTAAAGTGTCGACAGGTTGCCGCTCGTGTCCAGTTTAAATATCGTTCCCCCATTGCCCGCCATGTAGCTGCCGCCGCTGGCGCCGTAGATGTTGCCGGCCGCATCGTTGATGAGATCTTGAGGAAACCCTCCGTCGGCTTGTCCGGTAAATCGGTACAACACGGTCTCTACGCCAGCCAGCGTGACCTTAAAAAGAACGCCGCAGCCCAAGCCGCCATCGCAGCTGGTAATGCCGCCAAAGCTGGCGCTGCCGTAGAGATTGCCCTTGATCATGACCAATCCAAGCTCAGCCTGGCCCTGATTCTGAGAACCATCCGTACCGCCCAGGAAGGCATGCAGTGTCTTCAACGTTCCAGTCGTCGTCAGTTGGAAGACCGTGCCACAACTGCACGTGGGATCACCGCCCAAAGAAGTGATTCCGTAGAGATTGCCCGCGCTATCGCGAATTAACCGGCCAATCGGAATTCCTCCGTCGGTTGAACCAGTAAAGGTGTAGAGAATAGTCTCCTGCCCCGTGGGGGACAGTTCGAAAATGATCCCCCGGTTGGACGATCCTCCAAATTGGGTCGTGCCGTAGAAGTTCCCCGCGGAGTCCAGAATGAGACCTCCGTTTGGAGCGTCGCCGTTCTTAAAATTGAAAGTGTAGAAGACGCTGAAAGTCTGGGCAGAAGCGGCGGTAACAAGCAATGTGAGTGCGAGTATGCTGAAGATGCGTTTCACCAGGAATCTCCTTAGGCTTCTAAAAAACAACATTGATTGTACTGCATCTGTCTTTTGCCATCGCAATAGACGATAAATCGGGGTATCCCGCAAAATCCTCACTCCGGTTTGTCAATGCTGGTGTTGCTAAACCCGGCGGCGGAATCGCTCGTGAGCCCGCCGTTCGGGATCGCGCTCCTCCGGTAGAATTGAGAGTCCGGGCGAGACATGGCTGTTTCAGGATTTCTCCGGACCTGAGCAATCGCATGTTTAAGAAAATCCTCATTGCCAACCGAGGAGAAATTGCGGTACGGGTGATCCGCGCGTGTAAAGAGCTGAGGATTGCATCCGTCGCAGTGTATTCAGATGTGGATCGAGCCTCGCTGCATGTGCGAAAAGCGGATGAAGCGTACTCGATCGGCGCGGCCGCTGCGACCGAATCTTACTTGAATATCCCGAAGATTTTGGACGTGGCGAAGCGCTCCGGTGCGGAGGCCATTCATCCCGGGTATGGATTTTTGTCGGAGAACGCGGCGTTTGCGCAAGCCTGCGTCGATGCGGGATTGAAGTTCATCGGACCGACAGCGGCTTCGATGGAGATGATGGGTTCAAAAACCCGCGCTCGCCAGAATATGCAGAAGGCAGGGGTTCCGTTTGTGCCGGGCACGTCGAGTGGGCTGGAGTCGTTCGAGAAGGCGGCAGAAGCGGCGGCGAGGATTGGATATCCCGTAATGCTGAAGGCTGCGGCCGGCGGGGGCGGCAAGGGGATGCGTATGGTGGGCAACCCTGGGGAGTTGAAGTCAGCCTGGGAAGCGGCGCGGAGCGAGGCCTTGCGCGCGTTTGGCAACGATGAAGTTTATTTGGAACGGGTGCTGATTAATCCCCGGCACATTGAAATGCAGTTGCTGGCAGACGAGCACGGCAATGTCGTTTACCTCGGGGAACGCGAATGCTCGATTCAGCGGCGGCACCAGAAAGTGATGGAAGAATCGCCCTCGCCAATCGTGGACGCTGACATGCGACGGCGGATGGGCGAAGTTGCGGTCCGGGTGGCGAAGGCTTCGGATTATACGAATGCCGGGACAGTGGAGTTCCTGGTCGACAGCGATCGGAATTTTTATTTCCTCGAGATGAACACACGACTGCAGGTGGAACATCCGGTGACGGAATTGGTTACGGGATTAGATCTGGTGCATCTGCAGATTCGCATCGCTGCCGGAGAAAAATTGCCATTCCAACAGGAGGATGTGCAGATTCGCGGCCATGCCATTGAGTGCCGCGTGTACGCGGAAGATCCCGATAATAATTTTTTCCCAAGTCCCGGTAAGATTACGCTGTTGCTGCGGGCATCGGGGCCTGGAATTCGTTTGGATACGGGCGTGTACGAGGGCTGGAACGTCCCCCTCGACTACGATCCGCTGCTGGCAAAGTTGTCTGGATTTGGAAGCGACCGGCAACAGGCAATCGCGCGGCTGGTGCGGGCGCTGAGCGAATATTTCGTCGGCGGGATCAAGACCAATGTGCCGCTGTTCCGGCGGATTCTCAAAGACCCGGAATTTGTGGCGGGAAACATTGACACCGGATATCTAGATCGGTTGCTGGAATCGCGGTTCGCAGAGCCTAATCGAGACAATGCAGATGTGGCAGCGATTGCGGCGGGGGTGTTTGCCGTGCTGGATGGTCAGACCGGCTCTGCAAGCAATGGAAGGCCGAGCGGCAACGAGGCTGCTTCTTCCGCCTGGAAGAGAGCAGCGCGGGCAGCCGTGTTGCGCGGGGATTGAGCTGAATCCGTATGGTCTACGATGTCATCATCGATGACAAGAGTTACCGGCTAGAGCTGGAGCGCACTAGCGGCAAATGGCATTGCAAGCTCGATGGTCGGGAAGTCGAGATGGATGCCGTGCTGGCCCGCCGCGACGTGCTTTCGATTCTGATCGAAGGCAAGGCATACGAGATTAAGCGGGAACGCACGGCAAACGATCTGCATTATTGGGTCGGAAGCGCGCGCTATGCGGCAGAGTTGCGCGATCCGCGTTCGCTGCGCAGCCGACAACGGGCAGCCGGTGATGAACATGGGCCGCGAAAGCTGGTCGCGCCGATGGCGGGCAAAGTAGTGCGCGTGTTACTGCAAGAGAAGAGCGAAGTGGAAGCTGGACAGGGTGTACTTGTGGTCGAGGCGATGAAGATGCAGAACGAAATTAAATCGCCGAAAAAGGGTATGCTGCAGAAGATCGTCGCGATCGAGGGGACGGCGGTCAATGCCGGAGATGTGCTGGCGATCGTGGAATAATCCGTCGTAGCCTAGAAAGATTACTCCTGCACCAACCAATCTAATGCTTCCTCACGAGTTTTAAAGGTGGGCAGCTCTCGCTGCGAAAAAGCCTTCATGTGTTCGTAAAAGACTTTTGGCAGATTCTCGGTTCCTATCCAGGCCGACTTCTTCACATGCGGCCGATCGAAAACAAGCCCTTCTTTCATTGTAGTGACTGCATCGCGGTCGAACTCGGCGCCAGTAAAGTCAGTCAGGATTAGCAGAGAATGCTTGGGATGGGTGGTCACGAACTTCGGTATTAAGCCAGCGATTCGCTTGACCTCGGGTGCCGAGCAGCCGGAAAGGTCGATCAGAAGAATGTTGTGCCCCTCATGCTGAATGAAGCGTATGCGATTTTCCATGGAGGTTGTGCCGCATCGCCGTTGAGCGACGGGCGCTGCCCATCATATTGCAACTTGGAGGCAGGAAGTCAAATTTGGGATGCCCGCCGGGGATTTCTCCTGGCTAGAGCCTAAATTCGCTCCAACTCCGGCAGAGTGCGCTCATTGGTGACATTGCCCGTGTTGAGGGTCGAAGCGGGTTCAAATAAGAGAATCCAGCATTCCTCATCGGCGACCGGTTTGTGTTCTACGCCGCGCGGCACCACGATGAACTCGCCTTCTTCGATCCAGACGTGGCGATCGCGGAATTCCATGCGGAAACGGCCCTTGACGACCAGGA
Organism: Terriglobales bacterium; assembly: GCA_035507035.1. Lineage (GTDB taxonomy): Bacteria > Acidobacteriota > Terriglobia > Terriglobales > Acidobacteriaceae > DATJOJ01. Next base: position 50,159 of record DATJOJ010000032.1, read on the forward strand.
ACAGCTCGTCTTCGTGTTCGTGGTGATGGAAAACGAATTCGCCTTTCAGTTTGTCCAACTTGACGTGCTGACCGTTGAGTTCGGCGGCGACGTAGGGCTTCCAGAATTCGTTGATGCGGGAGAATTTCTGCGCGATGTTGACCTTGTCCATAGACAATCCTCTAATGTCAGGAAAGATTACGGCGAAGCGATTGGTAGGATGAGGCGGAATTGGGGATGGTCGCAAAGAAAGAGTGGAGTGCATTATGGAAGCGAGCCAAACGCGCGTATTAGCTGTCGCAAAAAACGCGACAGATCGCGCGGCTCGCCCAGATCCCTCGCTGCGCAAAGGAGGCTTGCTCGGGATGACAATCTAGCAGGAAAAAGGAGCGGCTGACGCCGCTCCTTCGAAGAGATACGACGGGTTAGTTAGTGGTGTTGCCGACGCTGACCGCGGCGGACTGATCGGCGTTCTCGGGCTGCTCGACCACGCCGTCAAACGGAGTGGCGGCGAACAAGCGGCCGTGAACCACGCTGATACGGCGCAGCGGGTAGCCGGTGTCCGGACCACGGTGCCAGCTCTGGCCACCGTCCGCACTTTCGAACACAACCCCGGTTTCGGTGCTGGTCGCGAGCAAGCGGTTGCCGTTGTGGTCGTAGGTGATCGAGCTGATGTTCTTGTCAGGCAAGCCGTTCTGCATGTGCTCCCAGCCGCCGCCAGCGTTGGGGCTGCGATAGGCGCCTTCGCGGGAGGCCACGAAAATTGCCTTGTCGGGAGTGACGGTCACGGTACGAATGAAGCTCACAGAGTGCGACAGTCCATTCGATTCTTGCCAGGTCTTGCCGTTGTCAGTCGAAACGATAACCGAGTTGTGAGTCGCGAGGGCGATAAAGTCGCCGTCGGATTGAACGGAGACGAAGTCCATCTTGCCAAGCACGGGGCCTCCGCTCCAGGTCTTGCCATCATTGATGCTGGTGAAGAAGCCGGCCGAGGTCGCAGCAAGCCAGCGCTTCGGGGCGATGTCGATGTCGCTCACATGAGCGGTCAGGACCGACCGGGTGAGTGACTTCGAGTTGACCTTATGTCCATTCACGGTGCGAGTGCTGAATTTCTCCTCCACCACGTCGTTGATCGGACTCCAGTCGGCGGCGGTGCGGGTAAGCTCGAACATGCCGCGATTGGTTCCGGCAATCAGGTCGCCGTCCGCAGCCTGTTTCAGAGTGAAGACGTCGCGGCCGTCGAGGCCGGCGCTCTTCTGCACCCAGCGCTGACCAGCATCGTGAGAAATAAAGACGCCGCCCTGCTCGCGGTCATTGACCAATCCGACGTACACCGTGCTGGGATCCTTCTGGTCGGCGAGGATAGCAGTGACGTAGCGGTGTGTGTATCCGTGGTTGGAAGGGGTGAAGCTCTCGGCGCCGTTAGCGCTCGCCAGAACGCCGCCGCGATCGGTTGCAAGCAGCACATGCTGCGAGTCGCGGGGATCAACGAGAACGTCATTCACCACGACTTCCGGGCTGGTCATCTGCTTCCAGGTCTTGCCAGAATCGGTGGTCTTCCAGAGGCCTTCGGTGGTTCCCGCATAAACGATCGCGGGACTGCTGGGATCCTGTTTCAGCACGCGGGTGCGGCGCGCGGAAAACGGGATTCCCTGGATCTTGGAGAATTGCTCACCAGCGGTCTGGCTCTTATAAATGCCGGAGCAGGCGCTGGCGAAAACTACGGAGGGATTCGATTCGTCGACGATAATCGAGAAGACGTCGGAATCGTCGATCATGCCTTTATTGATGTGCTCCCAATTGGCACCGCCATCGCTAGTCTTCCAGGCCAGATGCCAGGTTCCAGCGTAGACGACATTCGGATTGGAAGGATCGACAGCGATCGATTCCACGTTCTTGATTTCCTGAGTTGCGGCGGAAATTCTCTGCCAATTCTTGCCGGCATCGTTGCTGCGATAAACGCCATCCAGCGCGCCTGCGACTAAGACGTTATGGTCGGAGGCTGCGATTGAGATCGCACGAATCGACTTGCCATGCATCTCAGGAACTGACTCCCAGCTCTTGCCGCCATCGTGCGAGCGGAAGAAATCGCCGGCTTGCTGGTTCTCGACGCTCCAGGCCGCGACGTACATCTTTTCCGGATTCTGCGGGTCAATCACGATGTGATCGATGACGAAGTCGTCGCCGGTGCCGAGGTGGGCAAAGCGCGACCAGTCATGTCCGCCATTGGTCGACAGAAAAATCGTTCCGGTGCTGGTCCCCAGGAAAACGTGATCTGGGCTCTTGGGATCGAAGCTGAAGCTGCGGACGTCGCCGCCATCTGGGCCGAGAGAAGTCCATTGTCCCGCCCAAGCGCTGGCGCAAAACAACATAACCGTCAAAAGTATCAACCACTTGGGGAGGACGAAGCTGCGGATTCCGAAAGTCATAAATTTGTGCCCCTACAGGAAGGAATTCCTGTCCGGGGGTAAGCGTGACAGGCTACCACTGGCCTAGCAAGTTACCGAAGGGAAAGGACGTTAAGCCTCCCCGAAGGCCGCATCGCAAGCCGGTTGCGAAACTTAGATGCCGCCATTCTACATGCGTTGGCAACGGCTATCGTTGCGAAAAATAACGGAGAATCAAAGAAGAAAGCCGGTCGAGCTTGCGGCCCGACCGGCCATGGTTCGAAGCGGCTCGACTTACTGAGCCGATTTCTTCTTGGGCGTCGCCCGCGGATGATCCGGAACCGCTTTGACTTTGGATTCATCCACTGGTTCCGTGCCTTCACCGGAGAAGGTTGCGCCGGCAGGCACGACCCAGTATTCGGCAGTGGTGGTGCCAGCGCTGCCGGTACGGGTCTCGATGCGGCTAGGATCGATACCCAACTTGGCTTCGCCGCCGGTCAGATAAGCCTTCGAATCAACGGCGCGTTCGGCGGCCAGATTCTTGCGCTTCTCGTCCGGTGCAGAGTTGCCGACGATGACCAATTTGCTGTCAGCGTTCTGCTGCAGGTTCTTGGCGACGTCGTCGAGGATGGCCTTGCAGGTGTTGTCGACGCGCCACGGCTTCACCTTGTTGGGGAAGTCGCACTGGCTCAACTTGCTGGCCTGCGGCGGCGGCGGTGGCGGGTTCTCCACGTTGACTTGCGTGCTGGCTACCTGCGACTTCAAGCCCCGCGAGTCAGTACAAGTGGCGTTTACGGTAATGGGACCTGGAGAAGCGCCCGTGGTATTCAGGGTAGCGGTGCTGCCGCTGCCGCTGATGGTGCCGCTGGAGGCGTTCCAGTCACCAACCGTGACGGGAACGTTATCCGGGCTGGTGCAAGTGCAAGTGATGGTGGAGCTGCCACCCGCCTGCAACGAGCTCGGACTCGCCGAGCAGGACAAGGTCGGCGGGTTCTTCGGCGGTTCTTTCACAGTGAAAGTGGCCGAGCAGGTCGCGGTGTTGTTCTTCTTCTGCTTGGGATCGGTGATGGTGGCGGTCGCGGTGTAAGAGCCCCCGGCGATGCCGTTGGTATCGATGCTGGCGGTATTGTCTTTGCCAGTGATTTTGCCGCCGTTGCTGCTCCAAGCGTAGTTCAGGGTGTGCTTCGGATTGAAGTCCTTCCCCGTCGCGGTTGCGGTAACCGGTTCTCCAACCATGACTTCGGTTGGTTGCACCGAGCAACTAGCGCTGGGAGGAGTTGAGGGCGGATAACCGAAATACCATTCGATACCAGTGCGCAACCGCGCCCCGTCGAAGTTTGGACGCCGCAGGCTGGGGAAGCTGGAGGAAACATTGTCGGAGAAATTCTGGTGCGCCCAGACGTAATCGGCCTCAAACAGCCGGACGCCGAAGTGGCGGGTGAACTTCATATCCATGCCGCCGCCGAGGATGGCTCCAATACCGTCGTGGCTACCCAAGCCGGAAATATCCGTGCGGTTCCAGCTAAGCAGCGCGTTGACGAATAGATTGACGCCTTCGTGTCGAGTTTCCAACTTGGGGCCGACGGAGACGGTTTGCTCGCTCGTCAGATCGGTCCAATTGCGGCCGTAGTCGCCTACCAAGCCGACATATTTTGCGAAGTTATAGGTAAAACTGCCACCCGCGCCATCGCCCATGTCGCGCAGAGTCTGGGGGATAGGAGCAGTGGCCGGTTGAAACGGTGTCGGAACGGTTGCGCCGGGATGCAGCCACTGATATCCGGCAAAGATTTCGTATTTGGGGGTCTCTTCGTCATCTTGGGCAAAGGCACCCACAGAAAGCAGAAGTAAAGTGAAAATGCTGAGGTAACCGAGAATCAGTACACGCCCACCACGTGCTTTCCTGGAAACAGGCATATATCTCCTCCAAAATGCTAGCAATAGTGTCCATGCTCGTCATACAGATTGGGGATCCCTCGCATGGAAAAATGTAAATGACCTAAACGGCAAGTTCGACTTTGATGAGAGCGGCGGTACTTATGATACTCAACGAGTATAAATTCCGTCCAGTGGAGCAGTCTCAGATTGACACGTTTTCGCGACACATCGACAGCAGCAAGGTAAACTGTGGGATGTTTGCACGCAAATGGAAGTGTAGCGGAAAAATTGAGCGAAACCACATATGAGTCAAGAGAAAGTACTCATCGTAGAAGACGAAGAAAATGAGCGGACGGGTCTGGCCGAAATTATCTCCTCTTGGGGATATCGGGCGGACACGGCTCGCGATGGCGTCGAGGGCTACGAAAAAGTTACGAGTTGGTCGCCGTCGGTGGTGGTGACCGATTTGAAGATGCCGCGCATGGATGGAATGGAGCTGCTGGAACGGATTGGCGAGAACGGCGCCCTCAAAGTAGTTGTAGTGACGGCACAGGGAACGATTGACAGCGCGGTTCAGGCGATGCGCATCGGCGCCTACGACTACATTACAAAACCGATTGACACCAATCGCCTACGGACGATTCTGCAAAATGCGACGGCACTGCTTGGGGCTCAGGTCGAGCTGGAAGTCACCCGGCGCAAGCTGCGCGATACCGGGTCGCTGGGAACTTTGGTAGGGGGTTCGGGAAAGATGCAGGAAATCTTCCGGTTGATCGAGCTCGTGGCTCCGAGTACGGCATCGGTTCTGATTACGGGCGCGAGCGGCACGGGAAAAGAGCTTGTGGCGCGGACCATCCATGAACTCAGCCCGCGGCGCCCACGAACATTCGTAGCGATCAATTGCGCCGCAATTCCAGAGACGTTGATCGAAAGCGAAATTTTCGGCCATGAGAAGGGAGCCTTCACGGGGGCGCTGGAACGGCGAACGGGCTGCTTCGAACTAGCGGAAGGCGGAACCTTGCTGCTGGACGAGATTGGCGAGATGCCGGTTGCGACGCAGGCCAAGTTGCTACGGGTTTTGGAAGACCGCAAGTTGCGGCGGTTGGGAAGCAAAGTTGAAACCACTGTGGATGTGCGAGTGCTGGCAGCCACGAACAAGGTTCCGGAAGAAGCCGTGGCGCGGGGCGAGCTTCGCAACGATCTTTATTATCGGCTGAACGTGTTCAACATCCACATGCCGATGCTGCGCGAACACAAAGAGGACATTCCCGCGCTGGTGGAATTTTTGCTCAAAGATATGAGCGCGAAGCATGGTCGAAAGGTGGCCGCGGTCAGCGAGGCGGTGCTCAATTCGTTTCAAGCCTACTCATGGCCGGGAAATGTTCGCGAGTTGCGCAATACGCTGGAGCGCGCGGTGATCGTGTGCGAGGGTTCGGTGGTCGAGACCAAACATCTGCCACCGGATTTTGGGCGGGCCGCGGTTCGGCCCTCCTCGGGAGATCCCGACGCGGTACACCTGGGCGTCGGAACGACGGTGCGGGAGGCAGAAAAGATGCTGATCCTGAAGACGCTGGAATCGACCAGTAACAACAAAACCCGGGCAGCAGAAATCCTCGGGATCAGCTTGAAGACGCTTCATAATAAGTTGAAGGAGTACGGCAGCGCCGTCGACGATAAGGATGAGCCGGCGGAAACGATGTAGCCACTTATGCGTCGGAGAACCCAGATCGTTCTTTCCATCACCCTGATGGTGACGTGTCTGGTTTCGTATTTTTCTTACGTCTATGTCTCGCAAATTTTGCGGCAGCAGTTGCGAACCACGCATGATACAGCCTTCTATCTCGTCTCTCAGATGGTCTATCTGGCGAGCAATGCGGTGCCAGACCTGACCAGCACGCGAGTCAATACCAACGATCCGCAAGCTGTAAGCCGCGCGGTAGCGTATTACCTTTCGACTGACTCTGATCTGAACGCGATGTTGGAGTCGGTGGTGGGAAACTGGCCGATTGTGTACGACGCGGCGATTGTAGACGTGAACGGACGGGCGATTCTCCACAGCAATCCCGACCTGGTCGGCAAACAGGTCACGGCGCGGCCGGATTTTCAATTGCTGCAGCAGGCCCATTTCCGCCAACAACTCAGCATGGTGTATAACCCCCCGACGGTCTACGAATTCAGCCGGCCGTTGCAGTTGAATGGGGCGCCATTCGGAAGTGTTCGCCTGGGAATCTCCACTGTTTTTATCAAGGATGACGTCACGCCCCGGTTGCGGCATGCGTTCGCCTTTTCTGTAACTGCGATTTTCCTTTCATTATTGCTCTCCGCCGTGCTCTCGCATATTGCTTTTGCTCCCTTGAAGGAATTGAGCCGCACCCTCGACAGCGCAACGGCAGGGGAAGCAGTCTCCGACGCGGCAGAGCGCCATGATGAATACGGATTGATCAGCTTGAAGATTGCCGACCTCGGCCGGCAGGTGCGCGATGCCAAGGAAATTTTCTCGGCTTTGAAAGACAACGTCGACCAGATCATGGCCAATTTACAGGATGGCCTGATGCTGTTCACACGGGATGCGCAGGTGGTTCTGGTAAGCGCTTCGGTGGAACAATTCTTGAAGCGTCCGCGCGGCGAACTGCTGGGCAGAAATGTGCGGGATATATTTTCCACCGACTCGCCGCTGGATTCGCTGATCTTGGCGACTTTTCGGAACCGACAGCCGATCGAGCAACAAGAAGTCGAGGTGTGGGAGGGGATGCACGTCCAGGTTTCGCTCGACTTTATTCAGGAGCGAGGCACGCCGATCGGTGCGCTCCTGATACTGCGGGACACGGAATCGGCGCGAAGGATCGAGGACGAAATCGAGTTATCCCGCCGGATGTCGGCAAGCGGCCGGCTGACGCGCGGTGTAGCTCATGAAGTGAAGAATCCGATCAATGCCATTGTGCTGCACTTGCAGCTACTGCGAAATAAGCTGGAACAGACGGATCCGGATACACGGCGCCACATGGACATCATCGACAGCGAGATTCATCGTCTCGACCGGGTGGTGCAAATTTTGGTGGACTTCACGCGTCCGCGCGATTTGCGCGTGGAGGAGATGGACCTGCGGCCGCTCCTGAACGAGGTCGTTCTGCTGGCAGCACCGGAGGCGGAACAACACGGAGTCACGATTTCTCGAGAGTTGGGAACGGAACCGCTGAATGTGAGAGTCGATAGCGACGCGATGAAGCTGGCAATTTTTAATGTCATGCTGAATGGCATCCAAGCCATGCCCGGCGGCGGGAAGCTCACGATTTCGGCTCAGCGAGAAGAAACAGGCGTGGTGGTTTCGATTCAGGACCAGGGAGGCGGAATTCCTCCAGAAGTCCAAGAGAAAATTTTTGAATTGTATTTCACAACCAAGAAGGGCGGCAGCGGAATCGGATTGGCGCAAACTTATCAAGTGATGCAATGGCATTACGGGTCGGTGGATTTCGAATCCCTGGATGGGCAGGGAACAACGTTTCGGCTACGGCTGCCATTGGCCGAAGAGGCCCGGGGCAATGGCCAAGTGACGATGCAAACTCTGACCACGCGCGGCGATTGAAATGTACTTCCGTGCAACGCGGCGGCTCTGTTTTCTGGACTACAATTTAGTCATCCATCCGATCGACTGAGCCGCTCATCATGACTCTGGCCAAAATTACCGCCGGTGTTCTATTGCTCTGGCCGAGCATGGGCGGGATTGCATCCTGCGTTGCGCAATCGGCCCAGACCCAGCAGGCTCCAGCTTCTTCGCAAACCAGCGCGAACCAACAAGCGGGACAGAGCCAAACGACATCGCCTTCGAAGCCCTGCTCTGAAACTTCCTCGAAATCGCAAGCTGGGTGCAAGTCTTCTTCGTCAAAGCCCAAGACTAAGAAACAACCTGCTCACAAAGAAACGAAAGCTGACGAAGCGAACCCCAACACAAAGGTGATACGGAACGGCGGTACCGGCGAGCCAACTGTGGCCATCTCTTCCGATGAAGGTCAGCGGAAGGCACGAATTGACGAGACAAATCGCCTGTTGGGGGCCGCGGACCTGAACTTGAAGGATATTGCGGTACGTGGGGCCAGCGCCAGCCAGGAAGTCACGATCAAACAGATCCGCAGCTACATGGATGCGGCCAAGGCGGCGGTAAACAGCGGAGACATAGAGCGGGCATACAATCTGGCGAATAAAGCGAACATGCTGGCGGCCGACTTGAATGGGCACTAAATGTGACGGCGGCCTGATCTTACTTTCCCTTCGACCTCGCCGCGTTCACCTTCGCCAACAACTCCTGTGCCGGCCGTTGCACTGGGCCGTTGATTTTGGCGGCTTCGGTCAACGCTTCCCGAGCCTCGGAGACTTTGTTCAGCTTGGCGTAGGCAAATCCCAGGCGAAACAAAGCGATGGAATATTGCTGATCGTCGAGACCTTTGAGCAGGCCGGCCGCCGATTTTAACTGTGGGATTGCAGCCGCCGTTTTGTCCTGCTTCAGGTTTGCGTAACCGAGAGTGGAGTAAGCCGCGCCCGCAGAAATTTTTCGCGAGCGGTCAGCGTCGGGAGCGTCGGCCTTGGCAACATCCACTGCCTTTTGCGCGTAGGTGATGGCCTTGGCTGCGCTGCCGGGCTTCGGGTCATCGACGTAGGTCCCTGCAAGAAGCAGCAGCGCTGGTAAATTGTTGGGATCGCTGGCCAACGTTTTTTCGCCGTATGCAATCACGCGCGGCGTGTCCTTCAGTTCGGATAAAGACATCATGGCGTAGGAGCCGATGGAATCCTGGAAGCGCGAATTGGGAAATGCCGGCGTGAAGCGTTCGATCTCAGCCATGCGAGCCTTGGCGTCAGGCTCGGACGCGATGACATTAAATGCAGCTGCTTCCAAAAATTCGCAAGAGTTCTTGGCGGCGGTCTTCTCTTCCTCGACGCGCGCGGCGAAATCCTGATCGCTGACGCCCTCCGGCTTAGGCTGTTTGGGGATGGAGCTGCAAACCTCGCCGCCTCGCAAGGCGTAATCCATGGTCTTGGCATTGTCTTTCAACTGCTGTGCAATGCTCGCTTGGGAGACGAGGATGTCAAGATTACGAGGCGAGGCAGTCAGGGCCTTGTCACCGAAGGTCACCGCCTTCTGCAAATCGCCGCTGTTCTGGTACAACTGCGACATCTGCCAGTTGCCGTAAGCCACGGCGGCAGGATTCGAGGAAAATTTCTGTACGAAGTCTTCGTACATGGCAAGCTTCTTTTGCGCATCCTGCTCGTTGGAGATCGCGGTGAGCGCCTGATCTTCCGGCGTCCCCGCGGCGATCGTGATGCGATCTACCTGGGAGAATGCGAGGAAAGAAAAAACTGGAATCAGGATCACAGATAAGAAGCGACGGACGGGGCCCATACGCACCTCCAATTTCAGTCGCCCGCATCGTAGCTCCGAATGGATGCGGGTGCAAGGGCAATTGAAGCCGGATTGTCGTTGCTCCATGCTATATTCGGCTCAATGAGCAGTGCCGAGGAGAGACGGCGAGTCGCGAACGCTCAGGTGGTCTCGGTACCCGCGGAAAACTCGCCTTTTTATCACTCGATTTACTTCATCACCCTGGCCGCGCTGGCGCTGCGGCTTGCAGTCATAACGATCGGCCACACGTATCGCATTACGCCGCGCGGTGATCATTTTCAATTTGCCTGGGAAGTGGGGCGTATCGCGCGTTCGATTGCGACCGGGCACGGCTTCTCTTCTCCCACTGATCTGCCGAGCGGTCCCACGGCATGGATGGCGCCGGTCTACACCTATATTCTTGCGGGAGTTTTCAAGCTATTCGGAGTGTATAGCCCGGCATCCGCGTGGGTGATTCTGGCGTTCAACAGTCTTTGCGCGGCGCTCACCTGCGTGACGATTTATCGTATTGGAGAAGAGATTTACGGCCTTGAGGTGGCGCGGTGGGCGGCGTGGACGTGGGCGATGTTTCCTTATCTTATTTATTGGCCGGTCCGCGTAGTCTATGACACGAGCTTTAGCGCATTTTTACTGAGTTTGTCATTATTGCTGACAATCCGAATGGCGAAGACAACTCCGCGTGCGCGGGAGTGGGTCGGCTTCGGTTTGCTGTGGGGAGTCATCGTTCTGACGAATCCGTCTTTGATGACGATGCTGACTTGTTCCCTGCTGTGGCTTCTATACCGGATGCGGCGGTGGCGAGCGTGGGCGATGGGTTCCACACTGTGTATAGTGGTTTGCATGGCGGTGGTGAGCCCGTGGCTAGCACGGAACTATCGGGTGTTCGGAAAGTTTGTTTTCATTCGTGACAATCTCCCGCTCGAGCTTTACATGTCGAATAACCATGAATCGGTGGGGTTCTGGACGCGAAATGAGCATCCGGCGAATGACCGGCAAGCGATGGAGAGATTTCATGAATTGGGCGAAGCGCGATACATGGCGGACAAAGGGCGGCAAGCGCGGGAGTTCATTCGAGACAATCCGGCGACATTTGCGGAATTTACTCTGAAGCGCGCCCTCTACTTTTGGATTTCACCTCCGCAGGCGGCGATCGTCGGCGGGTATGACTTCGACATTTCGCGGCACATGAATTATTTTCTGGAGGCCGCGTTCGCCTTCGCGGGATTGTGGCTAAGTTTTCGGCGGCACATACCGGAGGCGTATCTGTTGGCGTGTTTTCTGCTGGTTTATCCGCTGCCCTATTACATTGTCAGCCCGTATCCGCGCTATAAGCACCTGATCGAGCCGGAAATGTTATTGATGATCGTGTATTTGTTGTGGGAGGCGCGGACCGTTCAGGTTCGCTGGCCGCTGAAAGAGTCGCGGTTGGCCTCGTACTAGACGTTGCGATGGCCGCATTCAAGCCACGCGTTCGGGTTGCTTGGCGGGTGCGTTGGAAACTCGATCGGCAGATGTTCTTCTGGGCGGGAACTCGGGAGTAACCGTGTCCCAACCATTCAGCACTCCTTTGTAGACCTCGGCGATTTGTCGCGCAATTTGTGGCCAAAGATAGCGCTGCTGGATGAGCCGTTGAGCACTTCGCCCTGCCGCGGTGCGAATTTCGGGATCGAAGAGAAGAAGTCCCAACATCCGGGCCAGGTCATCGACATCGCCGGCGCGAAAAGTGAAGCCGGCGCCATCGACGACTTCCCGGTTCTCAGGAATATCGCTGGTCAAGACGCAAAGTCCCGCGCCCATAGCATCCAGCAGGGCGAGCGAGAGTCCTTCAAGATCAGAAGGCAAGACGAAGAGTGCCGCGTTGGTCAGCAATTCATTCAGCGCGTCGCCAGAGACCCAGTTCAGAAGAGTAATATTTTGTGACTGATGGCGTTGAAGCTGAGCGGCGTAAGCATCGGTATGGCTGGAGCCACCGGCGAGGACAAGTTTGTACGCAGTGTTCAACTTTTCGAATGCGCTGATTAGGAGATGGCAGTTTTTTTCGGGCGAGAATCGTCCGAGAAAAAGGGCATAGCAGTTCGGTTCGAGTCCCCACTGCGCGAGCTGAGTTGGCAGATTTCGCGGGCGAAGTGCGGCACCGTTGGGAATGTATTTGGTTTCTCTTCCATAGCGAACGCGATAATAGTCCTGCAAGGTCTTTGAGACCACCATGGTTGCATTCGGCAGACGAACCGCGGCGGCTTCCCCCCAACGCAGGATTTTCGATGCGATACGTCCCCACTTCTTGCGTTGCCAATCCAGGCCTTGGACGGTCACGATTGTTTTCTTGCCTGCCAGTCGGGGCAGAAAGGAAAAAAGCGCGGGACCTAGCGCGTGGTAATGGACGATATCATTCGAGCTGAACATCACGTGTAATGAGCTAAGGAAAGTGTGGATGACGGTCTCAAAATGCTTAGACCGAATCGTGGGCAGGCGGACTAGCCGCATGCCATTGTGGGTTGCAAGATTGGGCGTGAAATAAGTGCGGCAATAAATTGTGACGGCATAACCGAGCGCGGCAAGCTCTTTGCCGACTTCTTCGTAGTAGGCTTCAATCCCACTGTATTTCGAAATGACGCCACGGCCTCCGATGAACGCGACGCGCACAGGAGGCTTTTTCCGCGAGGGAGCCACGGCACACAGCGTCATCTCGTCATACACCCGCATTAGTTCCTGATAGTGCTTTTCTGGGGTGTGATTTGTTTCGATCAGGCTCCGGGCAGCAGCTCCCATCCTGGCGATCACTTGCGGTTGGAAGGCCAGCTGCGAGATTGCATTTGCCAGTTGTTCGACATTGCCCGGCTCATAGAGAAGGCCGGTTTCGTGGGGATGAACCAACTCGCGGCGCGAGCCCAGATCGGAAGCGACGACGGGACGCTGCCATGCATAGGATTCAAGAATGCTCTTGCCCAAGGTCTCATAGGCATGGGAAGGAAGCACGGTGAAGCGGGATGCGGCGATCGCTTGGTTCAACTCTTCGCCGCCGAGGTGGCCGAGAAAATCGACGTTGTTCAAGTCAAGAATCTTTACCAGGCGCTCTAGTTGCGCTCGCTCCGGCCCGTCTCCCGCGATCGATAGGCGGAGTTGCGGCAGAGACCGCATGGCATGGATGAGATCCGTGACTCCCTTTTCCGGCGATAACCGGCCGAAGTAAAGAATCGGCGCATCGAGCGCGGGTGGCGGAGGCGCAGGCGACAGTTTCTGGAAATGAGGAAGGACCGAGATGCTTGGCGGATCGAATTTATTCCTGATCAGAAGATCCTTGGCGAACTGGCTGGGCGTGAGAAAGTGGTCGACGCATTTTCGGTATGTTTTCAGCCAGTAGTGAAAATAGGCTTCCGCCACGAGTACGGCCGAAGCGCACCGCGATTCGGTATAGCAGCCTTCGGTGAAAACTTTCCAGAACTTTCCCGTGCATGGTTTTTCGCAGGCATGGCCGTGAGAGACGAAGTTGTAAGCCGGGCAGAGCAGCTTGAAATCGTTCAAGTGATAAAGCGTAGGGATGCCTTGGGCTTTCAGTTCCCACAAAATCGAGGGCGAAAGATGATGATAGATATTGCGAATGTGAGCGATATCGGGGCGAAATCTGGCGATCAGTTGTCGCAGCCGCTGCCTGGCGTCGGTCGAATAGATAGCGTGGGCTGCGAGTTTGGCGCGAGCCGTCCAACTTCGGCTCTCGTCTTTGAAGTCAATGTGAGGCACGAACCATTCATCGAATGGCGTGCTGGCGCCTCGAGAGTCGGACATAGAGAACAATGCCACTTCGTGGCCATGGGCGCGCAGGAGATCCATGAGTTCGAAGAGATAGACTTCGGTGCCGCTGAAGGGAAAGTTGTATTTATTGCAGAACAGGATCTTCATAAACTGTTTCCTGAGGGGCAGAATTGTCGGTTGCTGACGCGGCGCCAAGGGTAGCGAACATGCGGTCACAAAAGCTTGTCAGATTCTTTTGCTGGTCAAAATGGTGTTGCACGTACACGCGGGCGGCTCGACCAAGCGGGCCGAGGGCTACTCGGTTGTCATGAATCATTTCTAGTTGAGCCACAAAACCCTCCAGTGAGCCGGAGCGATATAGGAACCCAGTTTCGCCATGGGAAACCAGCTCTGGAATCGCAGTAATTTCCGGTGCGAGCACGATCTTTTCGTGGGCCATGGCTTCCATCAGGACAAGTGGGAGGCCTTCGCTGCGGCTGGTGAGGACCACGAGATCGGCCATTTCGTAGTAGTCGTGCATCTCGTCATGCGAGACCTGGCCGAGCAGGCGAACATCACGCGCTAAGTCGAATTCATCAATCACTCGTTCCAGGTGGCGGCGCTCGTTGCCTTCCCCGGCAATCAGACAGGTGAACTGAAGGCCGCGTGCCTTAAGCTCTCGGCAGGCGCGTAGCAAGAAGGCGTGATCTTTTACTGGATGCAGACGACCGGCGGCGAGAATGATGAACGAAGATGTATCGGTCCTGGTCCGAAACGTCGAAGGACGATTCTCGGCGCAATCAACGCCGAGTCGATGGGTGATGATCTTGGCCGGATTCACTTTGGAATAGTGGGTCAGCAAATATTGGCGATTGAATTCGGAGATGGTGATGCAAACCTCGCAGAATTCCAGCTTGAGGTCGAGGTAGGCGGGATCGAGCAGAATGTCGGAGCCGTGCAGCGTCATGCTGAAGGGAATTCCGAGAAGGCGGGCGGCGACCATCGCGACCCACGAGCCGAAATATCCATGGTGTACGTGAATGTGCTGGACATGACGGTGCTCGAGCGCTACCGCGTAGTAGATTCCAAGGAATGTGTGCGCGAGGGCACATATGCGCTTCGCGAGCGATTCCCTTCCTTGAAACAAAATGCGGCGAAGAAAAACTTGTATGACCGTAAGGTTGCAGAGAGCGAACCGAAGGGATCGCAGAATGGTTTTCAGCCGCAACGGCTGCAGATACAAAGTTTGCCTTACCCAGGAATCTGGATCGCTGTGACTGCCGGACAAGACCCGCCGCGCGCTGCACGGAATGACAGTCACTCCGCGCTTGCGCAGTTCCCCAATTTCATCGACCACATAGCGTTCGGTCTGCGCTGGGAATAAGTTCGCGAGATAGGCGATCGTCGACGGCATCAGAGTTCTGTTCTCAATCGAGTAACCCCACGGTACGGGAAATCGAACTCACGAACAGGACAGCGGCAAAAGTTGCAAGCCAGGGCACAAGGCGGCGATAGGAGATGAATACACTGCGCGCCAGACCGGCGTGAATCGCGCCGTAAGAGGCGCAAGCGACTAGTTCCGCCCAGCCGTAACCCACGATGCCGGCACGGGGCAGCAAAAACAGGGTGGTAAGCGCCAACAGAACCACGTGCGCTGTGTAAGCTTCAGTGACAACGCGAGCTTCCCCGATCACGAACAGAGCCGAAGCCTGCAGGTTGTAAATCGAGTTGACGAGAACACCCGCAGCGACAAATGGATAAACCGCTAGGCTGGGCAGCCAGCGCGGTCCGGCAAAGTGTCTCAGCAGGAACGGACCGCACAGGGCGAAGCCGCACAACAAAGGTCCTAACGTGATCACTTGCAGAAAGAGTGCCTGCTCCAAGGCGTTGCGAAATTGTTCGTGATGATCCTGCAAGCGCGCGAGACCCGCGACCGCAATGCGTCCGGCAGCCAAGCGGAACGTACCGAGCGATTCCGCAATGCGGATGGCCAGGGCAACAAATGCCACGCCCTCCGGACCGGCGAAGCGTCCCACCAGCAAGGGATTGACCAGGGTTCGCAGCTGCCAAGTCCGGAGCGAGGTGGTCAGGCTGAGGCCATAAGAAAGCATGGTTCGCGCCTGCGAGCGTTCAAACCGCAATCGGGTCGGGTTTGGCGCGATGCTGACGACGGCAAGCAGAGTGAAAACTTGCCATGCGATCTGTCCGAGGACGGGGGCCCAGACTCCGGTGTGCCGCCAAGCCATCAGTACCGCCGTCAAGAGACCGGCAAATTGACTAATCAATTCGATGACGGCGATTCGCCCAAAATCGAGGGCCCGCTCCAGCTGAGCCATGGGGACGCCGGTCAGTCCGGAGACTGGGATGGTCAGCAAAAGAGCGAGATAAGGCCACACGAATTCCCGGTTTCCGAACCAGCGAACCAGCAAAGGCGCGACCGAAGCGCCTGCGCCGAGCAAGACGACGGAGGCGGCAAGAATGAGAGTAGTTGCGGTGCCGAAGTCGTTTGCAGTGGGGGCTTCGCTACGCACGAGATAGGTGTCGACGCCTAACCGGGCCAACGTGGCTAGAAAGGCTACGATTCCGACAGCCGCCACAAACAAGCCGTAGGCATGAGGTCCAATCCACCAAGTCATGACCAGCATGTTCGCGAGACTTACCAGCACCCCCAAACCGTATCGCGCAGCGAGGAAGATCCCTCCTCGCACGGTTTGATCAGGAATAGCTTGGCGAGAGACTGGGCGTAATGTTTGGGGCGTCGCAGCTGTGTCGAGCTTTTTAAGGGCAAGCCTAAGCGCGGGCATGGGCCCCGCTCGGGTTACGGTTTTGAGCTGCCATCATGCCTGCCAGGGTGAACAGATAGCCGTTCACGAATTGATAGTTCATGACCACGAACATGCTGTTCACGACGTAAACAAGAAGAATCACTGGCCATAGCGAGCGGAATTGCCGATCGAGAAAACCGCCATTGCTTTCGGAGGCATTATTTCGAGCGACCCGGAAGAGATCGATGAAGACCCAAATATAGAGCGCCAATCCGACGAGGCCGTACTGAACGAGGACTTCGAGATAGGTGTTATGAAAAAAATATTCGTCCTGGCGAAATTCAGTGATGCGGTTGGAGAGCTCTGCCTGCATGGCGCGTGCGCCCCAGCCGTTGAGCGGCTTCTGCAGGAACATTTCCCACCCCGCTTGGTAGACGGCCATGCGGAACTGGACGGGAGAGCTGTCGGCCAGTCGATCGCTTAACGACCGATGACCATCGACGATGACCACAAAGCCGGACAAACCTAAGACGCAGATCAGCGCGATGACGAGAACGGCGCGGCGCAAGCGGCGATGAGGACTGAGTAAGAAAATCGCCAAAATAGATCCCGCAAATGATAGCCAGACTGATCGAGTTTTCGTAGCGAGAATCGCGGCGGGTAGAGCCACCAGGAAGAAAATCGCGAGAACAGCAGGCAAGTGCTTGCGGCGGAAGGAATCTAAAGCGATCAATCCCAGGGTGTTTAGAGCAACTCCGTTGGCGACGGCCTGCAGAAACGGACCCCGCGCTCGGTCCGTATGGATGCCGAAGCCTTCGTTCAAAATGTAGCGAGGGAAGATGAGCTCTTTGGCGCCGATCAGGAAGAAGACTGCGATCAGGCTTAGGTAGGCGAGCACGCACAAGGAGAAGATTTCGAAGTGTCGTTTCGACGATGAGTCCTCAAAAATGTATCCGGCAAGGAGAAAAAATGCGAGAGGTAGAAACCACTTTGCGGCAAACATGCTCCATATTTCAGGATCGTAGGGCTGAGATGAAACGCCGCAAAGCGCAAGCATAACAAGCCCTAGCATTGGCCAGGTCACTGGGCGAGGGGGGATTATCGGCGTTCGCAACACGCAAATTCGCAACAGGACGACCAAGACCAGCGCGACAAAGGCGATGCGGTCGTATGGAGGAAAGCGATAATCGGGCGGGTGAAAGAGCATCAATCCTATGACAGCCATGAACAGGAGCGAGGGCGTAGCGACCAGTGCCTGAATGGGACGCGCTCCAGCCCGGATGAACCATGCGAGCAAGTCGGAGGGAAATTGGCTGGGTGCGGTTTGTTCGAACTCGGCCATGCTAGGCACCTTCTCCGCGCAGCACGACCAGCATCGTCCTGCAGAGAATTTTGAAATCCAGCCAGAGATTCCAGCCAGCAATGTACTCACGGTCGAGCGACATGCTGCGCTCGAAAGATGGATCGTGGCGCGCAGTGACCTGCCAGAGGCCGGTGAGGCCGGGAGTGATCTCGAGTCGCTGCCAGTCTTCGAGTTGATAGCGTTCGAAGTCGTCAACGGGATGTGGGCGAGGGCCGACGAGGCTCATCTCGCCGCGCAACACATTCCAAAGCTGCGGCAGTTCGTCGAGGCTGTAGCGACGCAGGATTCGGCCGACGCGAGTGATACGCGGGTCGTTTGTAATTTTGAAAAATGCACCCTGCCGTTCGTTTTGGAGCCGCAGCTTTTCCTTGAGCTGATTGGCATTCATGCCCATGGTGCGGAACTTCCAGCAGTGAAAACGCCTGCCCTTGCGGCCGAGGCGAGGAGCGCTGTAAAAAACCGGGCCGGATGAATCCAGTTTGATGGCAATCGCGATAGCGGCGAGGAACGGAGCGGCCAAGAGCAACGCTGCAGCTGAGAAGACTACGTCGATGATGCGCTTCATCAGTAAACCGACGGTTGGAATTCTTTCCTCGCGCAGGGTCAGAACGGGGACATTGCCGACTTTTTCAAAGGTCACTTCTTCCGCGTCAAAGCCGAGCAGATCGGGCACGACTTTGATATCAATGCGATTGCGGCGTGCCAGCGATACGGCCTCCCTGGCTGCCTCGCTCGCGTACGGAATGGTGAGGATGATTTCATCGACGAAATAGCGACGCGCGATGAGAGCCAGGTCGCGAATTCGGCCGCGAACGTCGCCGCCGAGTGGTTCGGTATTGTCCAGAAAACCGCGGAGAATGAGACGATGCGTTGAATCGCGATTGAGGTGCGAGGCCAAATTGCGCCCGAGCTTCCCAGCGCCCACGATGACGACGTTCCTAACGTTAGCGGCGCCCGAAGCACCGCGGCGTGTGACGCGACGTGTGCCCCGCCTGAAAGCGAGCATCAAGATAAAGCTGAGGGGGGAGCTGGCCACGGGCGTGACGAGAGAAGCAGCCGAGTCTTGAGAAAAAAACTGAGCGCCTATGACAAGAACAGTGGACCAAGCAAGTACCTTGGCGAGCAATGAACGCTCTCGTTGCGGACACTGAATGGTTTCTGGATGGTATAGACGCTCAGAATAACCGAAGAGCGTAAAGATGCTTCCGTAAGGGACGAGCAATCCAGGCAACAGCAAGAGTGGAACGGCGTGTCGAATCTGTTGCGAGAAAGCTGCACAAATTGAGTAACTGACGGCAATTGCAAAAAAGTCCGCAGATGCCGCCATGGCGAGGGCGGCGCGTTGGTTTGGCGTGGCGGGCTGGGGCAAGACAGCCTCGGAGAATCTTTGCCAGGTCGTTTTCTGTTGGCGCGAAGTGGGCTCACAATCGCTCTGCCGCAGCCAGATAGTTCGATCCACGGCGGCGGGGGCTGCCTTTTTTCGAGAGACAGCTGCAGCCGAAGCACGGGTGCCGGGAATCAGGCGCGAGGGAAATGCAGCCTGCGCTTTCGACGGAATGGTATCAATAGTCGCGGTCGCCATTTCTAGTCCTAGTCACACCCGCTCGTAAATCGCCCGCGGGATCGGGAAGGTGCGCTCGCTGAGAACCGTTCCCAGCAACCGAACATGCGCGGCGGCCAACATGTCCCTGACCTTTTGCGCGGAAATGCGGCGAGTGGCATTTGCTTCCACAACCAACACAAGGCCGTCGCATAGCTGAGCGAGCAGGGTGGCCTGGCTGGTCGTCCCTGCAGCGGCCTGGATAACGAGATAATCAAATTCCAGACGCAACTCGGCGAGGCGCGCCTTTAACCAGACGGCGGAACTGGTGCCTCGCCCTCCGCGGAAAACCTTCGACGGCATATACCAGAGGCGGCTGGAAATCTGGAGTGAAGCATCGCGCAAGCGTCCAAATCGGGTTTGATCGGAGTTGAACGACCTGGAATCCGGCTGATCCAGGAAACCGGCGTCAAGGATACAGGTGGCGCCAGTAGCTTCGCTTGAGAGGACATTGGCGACGCCTCGGCAAAGCGCGGAAACCTCGGTCTTAGGATCTACCCCGCTGAAGACCACCTGGCGGCAAGGGTTCGATCCGGCAAAATACAAATTTCGCACCAGAGCACGAACCTGTTCGTCGGCAAAGCGTTCCAAATTCGAAGCGGTCGTAGTTTCGACCGTAGCTTGCTGCGGGCGCGCATCGACCGGGACATCCGGCTCTTCCACTTCCAGACTTTGGGGCATGAGATCGATGAATGTACTCATTCGATCCCGCCTGGCATGTGAGTTTCTATAGTTTTAAGAGTTCCGCGCGGAAGCGAGGCCAAAACCGGCGCCTGCAGGCAAGTGAAGACTTCATCCGGCGTGCGAAGGGCCGGATTCAAGTAGTCGCTGACAAAAGCGAGGCTCACGCTGAAAACTCCGGCGCAGGCGAGACCGATCAACCCAAATCCGAAAACAGAGATCTTGGCAAGGGCAGGAACGGCAGGCTGCTCGGCGATGATGACATTCAGAATTCCGCCTTGGTCGAGGGCATCGCCGATGCGCGCCTCTTCACGCTTGTTGACGTAGAGGAGATACTTGTCCTCAGCTTCCTTTAATTCTTGAAGGAGAAATTCTTGTTCCGTGGCACGGTCGTTAAGTTGGTGGGCGGCATCGCGATAGTGCGCCAAAAGAGAAGATTCGGCCCGAGCATGAGCTGAGAGGGCGACCGCTTGAACCTCCGCTTTGATTAACTCCTCTTTCGCCCACTCATGGTTGGGCTCAAGATCGCTGGCCTGATCGCGGACCGGAGCTAGCTCCTCGTCGGCGAGGGTCGCTTTGGTCTGGGCGATCTCTTCATCGACTTCCTGAACCAGTCGATAACTGGGTTCAAATTGGGTGAGCAGTTCGGTTCGCTTGAGTTCGAGTTCGAGCAAACGGCTCTTCATCTTCTCGAGCAGTTGGGGATTGTCGGAGTTGCGAATCTGGGTGAGAGTTCGTTCTGGGAGCGCGTTGAATTTTTCCTGCAAGGCGCGAATGCGTTCCGAGTTTTCGACAATCGCAACCTGAGTCTGACGGTCGTCAGCGTCGGCTTCATTCACGCGCTGCAAGGCCATGTCACGTTCTTGCGCGGCGGCGACTACGCCTTGGTCCCGGGAGAACTCCATCAGCTGAAATTCGGCGGCTTCGAGCGAATGCCGAGACTGAGTAACCTGCTGATCGAAGAAATTGAACTCCCCGGAAGGGCGATGCACCTGGTGATGGCGCGCGAGGTAAGCATCCTGCAGCGCACGCAGAGCCTTATGGCTCTGCCCAGGATCCGCACAATTGTAGGAGACGGTGATTAGTGCAGCTTTGCGCACGGCTTCGACATTGAGGCGCTTTCGCGTACGGCGCACGGCGCGCGCCAATTGGCGCTCCGGAGTGTCACCGACCAAACTCCAGAGCCAAGAGTGGCCTTCAGAAATTAAGCCGGCATTTTGAATAACGGTCCGCAGAATTTCATCGTCCTGCAAGAGCTCGGCCTCAGAATTCACTTCCTCTTCGGTCACTTCCTGGCGTTCGAATTCAGCCTGGCTGCCGATGGGGGTAACCGCAGGATCGACCCGCCCGCGCCGAAGCAGGACTTTCATCTCAGATTCGTAGCTGGGAGCGACAATGCCGTAGGCCAGGATCGCGAGAAAGACTAGAAAGAAGGAGATCAGCACCAGTCTGGGCTGCCGGAACAGAACCGCCAAAAGATCACGCATCGTGGGCGAATTTTCCCGGGGCGGTGTTGCCACGATTCTCAGCTCTTCGACCATAAGTAGTCCTGCACGCCGGTTCCGAGTACAAGAATGTTTGTGACCGCGGATTTTTTGGCGCCCAAACTCCTCCTAAAATTCAGTCGGACTGGCATACAGGCTGAGAACCGAAGCCGGTAGGAACTGCCGGACCTTGGATACAGCATTCTGAGGAACAAACAGTAAGTCGCCGGGCTGAAGGTGGACGTCTTCCGCCAGCGACCCGGTTTTCAGCATCTTCTTTACATTGAGCAAGTGAGATTCGACTGTGTCGCCGGAGATTCTCCGAAAGAGCACGACTTGCGAATGCTTCGAGCGGGGCGTAAATCCGCCCGCGATGGCGACAGCCGCCGTTACTGTGGTGTCAGAGCGCAATTCATACTTGCCGGGATGGCCGAGTTCGCCAGCCGCGATGAAGAATGGCTTATCGAAGTCTTTGAGCACGACGGTCGTGACGGGGTCGTGAAGTACGCCGGCGTATGCCTGGACAATGGCCTGTTGCAGCTCGGGAAGGGTGGCACCTTGCGCATAGACTGGCTCGACTCCCTTCAAAGGAATGAAACCGTCAGGTTGCACGGTGACGGCCTGATCCATCTGCGGGGAAAAGGCGAAGTCGATTTCGAGAACGTCGCTGGTTCTTAACCGGTAGAGCGGACGGCGTACCCCCGTCAGGGCTGGACTCCGTTCGCCGCCCGCTGCTCCGGATTTCGTGGTTTCCGCCGTTTTTGCGGGTTCAACAGTTGTCTCGGACTGTTGCTCCTGAATTGCGGCCACCACCAACTTCTGCTGCCCGATGCAGCAGAGAAGAACGAGACCGAAAATCGCTGTCTTGCGCGTCATGATGCGAGTAACCCGATTTCTCCTGAATCTCTGCTATGCAACCGGGCAGGTTAATTAGAAAGCCTGGAGCGAACAAGACATGGAAGGTGGCATCCACAAAGGTAGGCGGGCGAGCGGATAGCTTCGTACTACTTTGGTGGGTGCGTACAAAGTAGGCTTGCGCGCGGCCCGTCACCTTCCCGGGTTCGTTGGAGACAAAATCTGCTCGGATTTGAAAGCACTATGGATACAAGGCAGTGCAGGAATGGGAAGCAGTCTCGGCACGAAACGATTTTCCACACAAACTCACTTGCTTGCGATGTCGAATGATCACAGAAAAGCCACAGTCAGCCTCGCTATTCTTAGCCAGTCAAAAACTCACGGGGCATTATGGGAATATTTTCTGCGGACACGGCGCCAATCGAGATTCTGGTCGCCGATTCGAATCACATGCACGGTCAACTTCTCACCGGAGCCTTGCGCCGACGGGCCGAGTTTCGCGTAACTTCTTGTTGTCTGGACATTGACGCGATCATTGCCACAATTGCGAAGGATCCGATTGCGGTAGCTCTTATCGATGCCACAGACGAAACGTCCATTCTACGCAGCTTTCATCTGGCTTATCCACGAATCGCCAAAATCTTGTTGTTAGAACAGTTAAACCGTGACGAGGTCATTAACGCGTTCCGATTTGGAGCGAGAGGAGTTTTTGATCTGGCGGACTCCTCTTTCCGAACGCTTTGCAAATGCATCCACCGGGTCCACCAGGGGCAAATCTGGATCAGCAATGAGCAACTTTCTTATCTTGTTGAAGCGTTGGCGGTCGGTCCCGGCATGCGGGTGTTGAACAGCCGCGGGGCTGACCTCCTGACACCCCGGGAGGAACAGGTCGTGGCGTTGGTGGCGGATGGATTGAGCAACCGGTATATTGCTCGGGAACTTGGACTGAGTGTGCACACGGTCAAAAAATATCTGTTTCGAATCTTCGACAAGCTGGGGGTGTCGTCTCGTGTAGAGCTGGTTCTCTATGCCATGAGCCATGGCGAGGCGCGGGCGGTGGAGTGCATTCCGGCGCCGCTTGCAAAAAAAATCGCGCGCCCGCAGGCGCGCGAAGTCGGGGTTCTCGAACAGTTAGCTTGACCGGGCTTTCAGGACTTCGATTGCCTTTTGCAATTGATCATCTTGCGGATTCACCGGCTTCTTGGTTTCCTCCGAAGGCTGGGCATTCTCATCCTCATCTGGAACCGCCGCATCTTCATCGGCATCGGCCACTAGAACGTTGGGCGTGACGGCGGTGTCTTGAATCGCCTTTCCGCTTGGGCTGTAGTACTTGGCAACTGAGAGAATCAAAGCTGAGCCTTCCGGAAGCTCGATGACTTTCTGAACTGAGCCTTCACCGAAGGTTTTGTCGCCGACTACGTCGCCGCGGGCGTTCTCCAGAATGGCCGAAGCCACAATTTCAGCAGCGCCGGCCGTTCCGCGATTCACCAGCACGACCAAGGGCAGATTCGTAATCGCTTTGCCGGCATCGGCATTGAACGACTCGCGCGGATATTTTTGCCCTTGGAGGTAAGTAATGGTTCCGTGATTCATGAAGAGATTGGCGGTTGCGATCCCTTCCAACTCGTCACCCTGTGCGCAATCGCGCAAGTCAAGGATCAGCTTCTTGGCGCCGTCCTTTTGGACGGCCTTGATCTTGTTAGCAATTTCCTGGGATTTGCCCTTGGTGAGCGTATCGACACGAATCACAGCGATGCCGTCTCCGACCTGTTTGTCGGTCACGGGCGGAATGTTGACGACCGCACGCGTGATCACCATCTTTTCCGGCTCGGCGCGCCGAGCGCGAACAACCGAGACGGTCACGTTCGAGCCAGGATCGCCCTCCAGCAGATCGCGGATCTCGGCGACAGACATCTCCCGTGTGCTCTTGCCTTCGATGGCCTCGAGGATATCGGTGTCTTCCAGGCCGGCCTTATCGGCTGGACCTCCGGGAATAACGGATACGACGGCTGCATATCCGAAACGCTTGGAGATCGCGGCACCGATATCGGCCTTGGATCCCGCGAGATGATCTTTATAAAGCTTGTATTGCGCGGGCGTCAGGTAGCTGGAGTCGGCGTCAAGGGACTCGAGCAAGCCATGCAAAGCGCCCTGCGTAACGTCGGGAATGTTGGGTTCTTCCACGTATTCGCTGCGAACACGGGAAAGAACTTCGCTGTAGACCTGCAGCTGCCGGTAGGCGCCGTCGTTGTTGGAGGCGCGAACGCCGTTCATATCGCCGATCACCATGAACAGCAGAACTGCGGCGGAGAGCACGAGAATTGATGCTTTGAATTTTGTCGACATCGAAAAGTTTTCTCGGAGGTTAGTCACTTCCTGGAGAAGTTTCTTAATTATAACCCGTTAGATGCGGGTGGCGACCAGATTGGACGGTCAAAATTGTGGATGTTGGTAACCAGATCGGGATTTCGGTTTGAGCGAGACGACCCGTGCGAGGAAACGCAATTCCGCCACAGAACCAATAACTTACGGAGGGTCCGCGATGACGGCGCTGGGAGACGCCAAGATCTCGTGCTGGCCAACACCCCGCTCATTAGCGACCCGGGTTCCGGTGTTCAGTTGGTAGTCGGTGTAGTCGATGGTGAGGTTAATCTTCCCGCCCATCCGGACCTGGGAAGTGGATTCGGTATGAGCAGGAAGCCAGAAGCCGTCTTGTGGACGCCAAAGATAGGCCACCTCGGTGTGGCTCGCCCACATAGAAACATTCTTTTGGGGCTCGCCTTCCATGCGGGCGATGGCAAAGTCGCGGGCGTCGACCCAGATCTTGCCGCGATAGAGATATCGGCTTTTCCCTTTCGGACTTACGTTGAGAACGTAAAAGTCGCCTTGGGGGGTGTGCTGCACCTGTTCCAGGGCGAAGTCGTAGTTGTCGGAAGTGACTTCCAACTGCTTTCGGTTTTCTTCTTCCTGCGCCTCCGATTCGCTGCTGAGCATTTTCATAAGGATGCGATTGATCAGCAGGCTTGAACCACTGCGGGAAATCACGCGAAACTCTTTCTTATCGGGCGCGGTGTAACTCATTTCCACCTGCATGTCGGCTTGATGATGCCCGAAGATCCCGCTGTAAGTCAGATGGTAGGTACGCTTGCCCTGATAACCACGGAGAGCTTCACTACGGCGCAGGTTCGCGGCCATCAACTTTTGTACGATTTCAGAAGCGTTTAACGGAGCCGCCGAGGCCGCATCTTCCGCCGAAGAGAAACTGGGCACAACAAGGAGAAGGAGGCTGATCAACATTGGCAGTTGTCGGCGGAACAAACCCATCTCCCCTTCTTCCTCGAGTGACGTTGCAGAAGATCCCACGAAATACCTTAAATCTAGCACACGCGGAACCGTGCCCCTGGCCGGCGAGGACGAGATCCGCTACTCATAGTCTTTTGTTGCAATTCGAACGGACGTGGTTGCGCGAAAAAGCAGGAGATTCAGCGCGCGTCGGCCAACTGGTGACGGAGCTTGTGGGTGGCGCGGAAGAGCGTGTTCTTAATCGTTCCTTCGCTGGTATTTAGAATTCCGGCAACCGTGCGCAAACGAAGGCCATGATAATGCTTTAGCTCGAACACCATGCGTTCCCGAGCCGATAACGCTTCGAGAGCACGCAGGATGGTCCTGCGCAAGTCGCGGCTCATCATATTGCGTTCCGGACTGGCGCTTGCGCGATGATCGGGCAAGCGGTCCAAAATAGGCTCTTCTTCACCATCGGAAGAAAGCGTGGTGGTGAGATCGCGCGCACGCGTAGATTTCTTGCGAAGAAAATCTAAGCAAAGATTCGTCACAATCCGGTAAATCCAGGTATAGAAAGAGCACTCAAAGCGGAAGCTAGCGAGATTAATGTAGGCGCGCAGGAAAGCTTCCTGATAGATATCACGGCCGTCTTCTTGCGAGCCGGTCAGGTGAACGGCAAGCCGCAAAACGGCGCGATCATATTGCCGGACCAGCTCTTCAAATGCCGTGGTGTCGCCCATTTGCGCCTGGCGGATCAGTTGAGTATCGTCGACTCGGCCCGAGCCGGTTCCAGTCCGCTGCGCTCCACGTAGCTGTAGCGTATTTTCCACGTACATCTCCGCTCCCTAGCCAACGAATTTGTAGCCCGTTCCGTGCACCGTCAGGATGAAGCGTGGCTCCTCCGGGCGGGGTTCGACCTTCTGCCGCAGGCGCACGACGTGCGCATCCACCGTCCGCGTCGTGGGAAAGTGGTCATAGCCCCAAACTTCTTCCAGCAACCGGTCGCGGCTCAATGTTTCGCCGGGGTGGTGCAGGAAGAATTTCAGCAAATCGAATTCCTTTGAGGAAAAATCGACGGCTTTGCCCCGCTTGGAAACTTGGCAGCTCTTGAAATTCACCTCTACGTCGCCGAAGGCGAACTTCTCCGCCGGTTTGGTGGTGATTCCGGCGCGGCGCATCACGGCTTTCACGCGCGCCAACAATTCACGGATCGAGAAAGGCTTCGTGACGTAATCATCAGCGCCGAGTTCCAGCCCCACAACTTTGTCCACTTCCTGGCCGCGCGCGGTGAGCATGATGATCGGCAGCGACGGCCGTTTGGCTTTGAGCTGTTTGCAGACGTCGAGCCCGCTCATGCGCGGCATCATGACATCGAGGATGACAATGTCCGGCATCTCGCTCAACGCCCGCTCCAAACCGGCGACACCGTCAGGCGCGGTGATGACCTGGTAGCCTTCGAACTCGAAGTTGTCGCGCAACCCGGACACCATGTTGGGCTCATCCTCGACGATCAGGATTTTTGCCATGCTTTGGGCTCCTGAGCGGAATCCGATGGCGCTTCGCTCATCGGTTGGTTTACCAATCGGACCGGAAGCGAGATGGTGAACTTGCTTCCCTGCCCCGGAACGCTATCCACGGAAACATCGCCGCCGTGCGCCTGGGCGATGTGGCGCACCAAGGAAAGACCCAGGCCGCTTCCTTTCGTGTTGTGCACCAGCGGATCGCCCACGCGGTAGAACTTCTCAAAGATTTTTTGCTGCTCTTGGGGTGGGATGCCGATTCCGTGGTCTTCGACTTCCACCTTCACCGTTCCGTTGGCGCGAAATACGTTCACGCCGATGAATTTCCGGTCCTGCGAGTACTTGAGGGCATTGTTAACAAGATTCAGCAGAGAGCGTGCGATAGCTTCGCGATCGACTCGCAGCGGCGGTACGTTGTCGGCAATCTTCTCTTCAAAAACAAACCCGTTTTGCTCAATCTGATAGCGATAGGATTCGAGCGTGTTGTGAACCAGCTCGCGAACGTCAGTTTCGCGGAAGTCATACTCTTTGCGCCCGGCTTCAATACGGGAGAAGTCGAGAATGTTGCTGATCAGTGCGGTCAGGCGCTCGCTTTCCTTGCGAATGATGCTGTAATACTCCTGATACTTTTCTGGCGACTTCAGGCGGCCCATCTCGAGGGTTTCAGCATAAAGGCGGATGAGCGAGAGCGGCGTACGCAGTTCGTGCGAAACGTTGGACACGAAGTCGGACTTGAGGCGAGCTAACGCCATTTCGCGCGAGATATTGCGATGCGTCAAGATGATGCCGGCCGCGAGCAGCAAAGTAATCGCCCCCAGGATCATGAAATCGGTGCGAACGAATTTCTGTTCCATCGCCGCCAGCGTGGTGCCGGGCATCTTGATGGCGAGGGTCAATCCCTGAAAGGCTCCGTCGAAGTTACGCTCCACTTCGGGCGTGCCGCCATCCCATCCGGCCGACGCTGCCAGAGGAGTCGATTCGTACCGAGGATGGATCATGATTGCGGCATGCGTGGCCTCGCCATTTTCTTCCTGATGGCTCATTACCGAGTTGAGCGCTTCGGGAAAGAAGTCATGCTGCAGATATTCCGGATCAAAGATCATTCCACCGATGGCCTTCTTGTTTCCAGACAGGTCGGTGGTCAGGAAGAATTGGCCGACTTCATAAACATGCTGGTCTCCCCGGGGGACCCAATCGGAAAAGGCATGACGCCTGCCTTGTTGCTGCATCTCCGCGAGATCCTTCACCATGTCGTTGTATTCAATCGCCATCCAGCCGTTGAACATGCCGTAGAGATATTCATGCTCGGCGCGAGAGTCAGGCGTGTCGGGCCTGCCAGGCTGGCTTCGAAATACCAGACCTACCTTGGGATCGTAGACAAATAAATGAGCAGCATAGGGATGGGTGGCCAGAATGCGGTCCATGGTTTCGGCGCAAGCTGCACCGGAACCGGGGAATTGGTCCTGGACATCATCAATCAACTCCCAAGCCTTGTGGTTCATCTGCTTCTCAGTGATTAAGAGAACCTGGGAGAAATCGCGCTGAAAAGCAGCCTGAATACCCTGGTCGCGCTCGATCGACTTCAAATGCAGGGCACTCAGGATGACCAGCGCGGCGGCGGGCAACACGACGGCGAGTTCCAGGGTCAACATCAACCGAGTTCTCTCGTTCCAGCGCCGCTTACCTGTCATTGAAATCTTGTCCCCACTACCTTAAGAGAACATAGTCGAGCGACCAAGGTTGTGTGTCAAACGGGGGTAAAAAGCTGTAAAAAGTTGTGAACTCAGGGGTTCAGCGCACTGGCTCGGTGATTTAAAACCGAGGTTGGTTGGCCCCATCGAAGCTGATCACAGGCCGCTCTATGCATTCCCGGCAATCGCAATGCGAATTTCCTCAGCGTCCCGCCTGGCTTTACCCGCAGCGGCGCCAAATGCGAGCCAAATCAGTGAAAGAACGGCCATTATGAGAATGAACGGCCAGGGACCCGCGCAGAATCGGAAAAGCCAACTCGAGGGATCAAGGCCGTTCGTCTTGGCGGCCATCAACGCTCCTTTGCCGATCCATGAGGCTACGATGCTGGGAATCAACAGCCAAAGCAGGCGACGAAGGCGCAAGTAGCCCTGTGCGCGCTCCTGGTGCTGCCGTTCAAGAAAACGCGCACAAGTTTCCTGAGCACCCTTCTTGCTGGGCCGATACGGCAACTGCGTCGCCAGGACAAAGGCTAGAAAGGCAAGAGCCCAGGCTTGCCCGAAGCGAATCCAGGGCTGGATGGCGGAGACCACGTTGTAGAGAAACCCCGCGGCTAACAAAGCCGTGACGCTCGTCGCGGTCCAATACACAAACTTGTTCAGGTTTTCACGGGAGCGGACGAGACTTTCGAGTTGTTCGGGACGAGCTTTGATTCGTGCCGTAGGTGTCTCAACTTTCTGGGCTTTCCAGACGCCTTGCGCCTGATCAGGGTCATTTAGTGTCATGGCTTACTCCTTCGGCCTGCCAATGTCTGAGCAGTTTTTTGATACGATGCAATTTGGTGGCTACATTCCTGGCACCCAAACCCGTGGTTTCGCCGATGCTGGCTGCGGTTTCGCCTTCCAGATACAGCAGAACAACCTGGCGGTCCAGCGGTTTGAGCCGATAGATCAATTCCAGAAGCGCCGTGACCGAGAGCTGCTGATCGGCGTCGAGTCTCCAATTCTGGTGACCAGGGAGATGCTCCACGGCCTCCAGGTCGACAAGCCGGGCCGAAATTCGGCGGCTGCGGACAATGTGATCGGCGGCTACATTATGCGCGACGCGATACACCCAAGTGCGCAGGCTGCAGCGTTGGTCAAAACTTTTCAGGCTTAGCCAAAGCTCGAGGTGGATCTCTTGGAGTAAATCCCGTTGTTTCTCTGGGTCAGCCTCGTACGCCCGCGCGAGACGCTGGAGCGCACCGCCGGACTCAGCAACAGCTTGGCTGTACATGTCGTTTTGTTGAGCCCGATGCAAGAGCCTATTTTTCAGCCTCCCGATAAAGGTAGTCTTTCAGAGCGCGCTCTTTCTTACATCGCCAAAGAAACGGAGGCGGGAACAACCCCACTCAAGCCAGAACCGAGCTTGAGTGAGGCCGCCCTCCCCCGTTTTGTTCACCTGCGAGTGGGACAACAACAGGCAGCCGCGAGGCCGCCCAGAAGATAAGAACGATCGATAAAGGCAGGCCAGGGTAATTTTCTCCGAATATTTAACCTACAGGCTAACTATTTTCTTGACATTGCCAATTTCCCCATCGTACATTGTGTGACGTTTAACGTCGTGGTTAACAATCGACAAAGAATTACCCGGGTTTTTGCGGCGCTGGCGGATCCGACGCGGCGGCAGATTGTGCAGCGTCTATCGCAGCAGGGCGAGATTCGTGTTACCACGCTGGCCAAACCCTTTCGCATGTCGTTGCCGGCAATATCGCGGCATCTGCGTGTGCTCGAGAAAGCCCGGTTGATCAAACGTCATCGACGAGGGCGCGAGCACCTGATTCAGCCTTATGCCGCGGGCCTGGAAGATGCCCGCAAGTGGATTGCACAGTGCGCCGCGGGTTGGGAATCTGCTTTTGACAACCTCGACGCACTACTCAAGATCGCCCAGGAAAAAGGGAGGATGCAATGAAATCCGAAATCAAAGTTGGCGACAACCGGCTGGAAATTATGCGTATTTTTGACGCTCCCCGGCAGTTGGTGTTTTCCTTCTGGAAGCAGCTACAAAACCTCGAACAGTGGTGGGGTTGCAAAGACACAACCAGCGTGGCATGCGAGATGGACTTCCGCGTGGGCGGATTCTTCACCTGTGTCATGCAGATCAAGGGAGCGGGCGAATTTACCTACAAGGCCCAATACGACGAAATTGTGGAACCTGCAAGAATCGCTTACCATGCCGACTTCGGCCCGATCACAACCCGGGTCGTCGTGGAGTTCATCGATCTCGGCGCGCAAACGAAGATGGTTCTGACCCAAGTTGGATTCCCCTCGGACGATATTTGCAAGACAGTGTCGCGGGGCACCAACGAGGGGTTCGACAAGTTGGAGGCTTTGCTGAACGCTGAACTTGCTGCCCATACGGCATGATTCGAGAGAACCGCATGAACATTTCGCGCGTGATTCTGGCAACTCTCGGAGGCTTCGCGGCTTACTTCGTTCTCGGCGGGCTGACGTTTGTCGCATTGCCTTCACTGAAAAGCGAATTCTTAAAGTACCCAGCGGTATATCGGCCAGCTGAGGGGATCAAGAGCACCATGCCGCTGGGTATGGCCGCAATGTTGATTTCAATCTTTGCACTCGCGATCTTGTACGCTTTCGCATATCAGGAAGGCTCGGGCCTAGTTGAGGGTGCGAGATTCGGGGCACTGATCGGACTCTTCGCAATTGGGGCTTTCGTGGTGCACAACTACGTCAATCTGAACATCGGATTGGCTCTGACTGTGCAGCAGGCCGTAGCCTACTTCGTGGAATGGACGATCACCGGGTTGGTGATTGGATTGATCTACCGGCCAGCGAGGTGAGGAAACCTAGGGAGAACCTGGGGAGGAAAACGCTTTGACGGTTATCAAAACGAATTTCAGCGGTCGGCGGTAAGCTAGTAAGTATGTTTCACGACGGAATAGCGGAAATTGCCGGTCTGGTTGGTGACGAGACGCGATCCCGAACGCTGGTAGCTCTCATGGATGGGCATGCATTACCTGCGGGGGAACTCGCGCGCTTGTCAAACGTGTCTGCTGGAACGATTAGTTCTCATCTTTCAAAGCTGGTCAAAGGCGGCCTGCTGAAAGCGGAAGCACAAGGAAAACACCGCTATTACCGGCTCGCAGGGCCGAAGGTCGCAACCTTGCTAGAGACTTTTGGAACGCTGGTGCGGCTGCCGGATGTCACGACGCCGAATCCGAGGGTTCCCGGCGATTTGCGTTATGCCCGAACCTGTTATAGCCATCTCGCGGGCTATCTCGCGGTAGAACTCAACAAAGCCGCGATAGAGCGAAAATATTGGATAGCTTCGCGATCCATGGGGAACAAAGGCTACAACATCACCGATGAAGGCCAAGTCTGGCTGAAATCGATCGGGATTGGGACACTGCGAAAACATGGCGGACGGGGCTTTGCCCGTGCATGTCTGGATTGGTCAGAGCGCCGACATCACTTGGCGGGAGAGTTGGGGTCGTTGTTGCTAGGCCAATTTCTGGAGTTGAAATGGTTGGCTAGAATCGAAGGAACACGCGCAATTCGCGTCACCCATCGCGGACATGAGGCGTTCAGCAAGCAGCTGGGAATAACGACGGCCAGCGCAAAGTAGCGCGGATCGCCGGAGACAGACGGAACGTTCCCCAGGTTTCCATTGCTATTCCCTTCGTCCGGCGCATAAAATCCTCATTTAATAGACTTACTTCATTCGCCTCGAGGACGATTGAAAAAAATCACGGCCATTTATCCCGGCTCCTTTGATCCACCCACCAAGGGTCATCTGGACCTGATCGCGCGGGGTAGCAAGATCTTCTCAACCCTAATTGTGGCTATCTTGCGCAATCCGGAGAAAGCGCCGCTGTTCAGTCTGGCAGAGCGCCGGCTGATGCTCGAAACGTTGACCGAGGGGTTCAAGAACGTGCGCGTCGATTCCTTCGACGGATTGACGGTGGAATACGGGGCGCAGGTCAAGGCGACGGCGGTGCTGCGCGGGATTCGCGCTATCAGCGATTATGAGTACGAACTGCAAATGGCGCTGATGAACCGCAAGCTTCAGCCCGATCTGGAGACGGTTTTTATGATGCCGGCCGAGCAGTTTTCTTACATCAGCTCGAAGCTGGTACGAGAGGTCGCGCAACTAGGGGCGTCGGTGAAGGATCTGGTTCCAGAAATAGTGGAACAAAGGTTGCGCGAAAAGCTCGACCCGGCGATTAAACTGGAACATGCAAGAGAAACGAAGACGAGGAAAAGAGCATGACTCCTGTGACCGAAGCAAGCCACGCGTTGAAACTCACGGACCGGATTAATCGCATTGAGCCTTCCGCCACATTGATGGTGGTGAACGAAGCGGACAAGCTGCGTGCGCAGGGCGTGGACGTGGTGGATTTCGGAGCGGGCGAGCCGCATTTCGCCACGCCGCAACATATAAAAGATGCCGCGATCGCGGCGATCCAGGGGAATTTCACGAAGTACACGCCGGTGGGCGGAACGGCGGAGCTACGCGATGCAATTGTGCATCGTCATGCCGTGGATTTCGATTCGGATTACCGGCGCGAGGAAGTCATCGCTTCCACAGGCGGAAAACACGCATTGTTTAATGCAATCCAGGTGCTGGTCGATCATGGCGATGAGGTGATTTTGCCGGTTCCCTACTGGGTTTCGTTCAAGGATATCGTGCGCTATGCAGGCGGCGAGTGCGTGCTGCTGGAGACAGACGAGAGTCAGGGTTTCCGCGTTACGGCGGAGATGATCGAACGGCTGATCACGCCGCGCACGAAGCTGATTATTCTGAATTCTCCCTGCAATCCCTCGGGCGCGGTGATGAGCGAAGAGGACATGCGGGAGGTGGTTGGAAGGGCCAACGAGCGCGGGATTTGGGTCATCTCAGACGAATGCTATGTGTACCTTAATTACACAGGAAAACGGTTTTCGGTGGGAGCGCTGCGCGAATTTCGCGAGCGCACGGTGATTGTGGGCTCGCTTTCGAAAACCTATGCGATGACTGGCTGGCGATTGGGATATGCGCTGGGACCGGCGCCGGTGGTGAGCGCCATGTTGAAGCTGCAAAGCCAATCCACTTCGAATCCAACTTCGATCGTGCAGAAGGCGGCGGTTGCGGCGCTAAAAGGGCCCCAGCAATGCATCGCTGACATGCGAGCTGAGTACATTAAGCTGCGGGACCACGTGGTCCATGGGCTACGGAAGCTCCCCGGGGTACGGTGCACGTTGCCGGGCGGCGCTTTCTACGCATATCCGAATGTATCGGCGGTCTTTGGACGGAGCGGAGTGAATTCGGCTTCTGATCTCGCCGGCAGACTGTTGCGGGAGGCTCATGTGGCGACCGTTCCCGGAGAAGGATTCGGAACCCGCGATCACATTCGCGTTTCCTACGCCACCTCGATGGCCGAGCTCGACCGCGGCCTGGAGCGCATGGGCAAGTTCCTGGCTGCTTTGTGAAGAGGTTTCGCAGTTGCCGTGCTGCGTTTTCTGGGTGCGCGTCATCTAACAGACCCGGTCTATCCTGCGCCGCATGAGCGATCTCTACCCATTATTAATGTCTCCGGCGTTTGACCCGCGCCCGTGGGGGACGCTGGATTTATCGCCCATTTACCCCAACCACCGATTTGAAGAGAAGATCGGCGAGGCTTGGCTCACGGGTGATAACTGCCAGGTGGCAAATGGTCCGCTACGTGGGAAATCGCTGAGTGAATTGGCAGCGCAGTATGGACGCGAACTGGTCGGCGAGGCAGCGAGAGATCCGAAGCGATTTCCGCTGCTGGTGAAATTTCTTTTTCCCCACGAAAAGCTGTCGGTGCAGGTGCATCCAGATGATGAAGCGGCGAAGCGTTTTGGCGAGCCGTGGGGAAAGACAGAGTGCTGGTACGTTGCGCACGCCAAGCCGGGGTCACAGGTCGCGCTGGGGTTGAGAGCGGGAGTCACTAAGGCACAATTTGAGGAAGCGATTCACCAGCAACGCGCTGAAGAGTTGCTGCACTGGATCAAGGTTTTTCCTGGCGACATGATTTACGTGACCGGGGGAACGGTGCACACGCTTGGGCCGGGACCGATCCTGGTCGAAACGCAACAGCAGTCTGATACGACATTTCGGTTGTACGATTATGGCCGGCCCAGAAAGTTGCATCTTGCGGAAGGGCTTTCGGTGATGAAGGAGCAAGTGCGATCGGGAAAAGTGATTCGTCCTGCACCGCGAGATATTACGGGGACGAAAAATCGGCTGGCGCCACTGGTGAGTTCGCCCTGCTTCCAAGTGGAGATGTATGAGCTGAAGCAGCCGCAGGAATTTCGGACTGCCGATGAAAGCGGAAAGGGCTCGGCGCAGATTCTGGTTGCGATTGAGGGATGCGCCGCGGTTGAAATCGCTGGGAGGGAAGCCGTGACCCTGGCAAAGGGGGATGCCGTCGTCATTCCAGCGAGCTTTGACGAGTTCTGTGTACGACCGCAGTGGTCGGTGGAGTTGCTGAAATCGTCGGTGCCGGGACGCGATGTTCCGGAACCTGAGACGAGGATTTAAAATCGAAGGCGCATTTTAATAGTGGTTCGGATTAGTTCGGAAGCGAGCCGAACGCGCGAATGTGGCGTCGCAAAGAACGCGACACTTCGCGCGGCTCGTCCAGATTCTTCGCAGCGCAAAAAAGGCTTGCTTCAGGATGACAAAAGCAAGCACGTAACTTTCCTATAACCTTGGCCAAAACGAAATCCAATTTCTATCCGGTCATTTTAGCGGGCGGGCGCGGAACGCGCTTTTGGCCGCTGAGCCGCAAGCGGAAGGCGAAGCAACTGCTGGCACTCGATGGCAAGCAGACCATGATCCAACTGACGGTCTCGCGGTTGCTGCCGCTGGCCCCGGCAAAGAGTTTTTGGGTGATCACGAATGGAGATCTGCAGCGCGAGGTCGTGCGTCAGCTTCCGCGAGTGAGCAAGAAACAGATTATCGCTGAGCCGGTAGGCAGAAACACTGCGCCGGCGATCGGACTGGCTGCGTTCATTTTGCTGCACAGCGATCCGTCGGCCGTGATTGGAATGTTTCCGTCGGATCACGTGGTGGGCGATGCGGATTCCTTCCGGCAAACGCTGAATGAGGCGGTTGAAATTGCTCAATCCGGGGAGAACATCGTCGTGCTGGGAATCCGGCCGACGCGAGTCGAAACCGGATATGGATACATTGAAGCGGGCGAGATTGCAGGGAATGCGTTGCGGGTGCGGCGATTCACTGAGAAGCCGGACGCAAAGCAGGCCGAAGGATTTCTTTCCGCCGGAAACTACTATTGGAACAGCGGAATGTTTATCTGGAGTGCACAGACGCTGGCCAATGCGCTGCAGGAGCACTTGCCGAAGACGGCGGGTTTGTTGCAAGAAATTGCGGCCAGTTTTGCCACGAGAAAGTTCGACTCCACCTTTCGGCGGCTTTATCCCAAATGCGAAAACATCAGCGTCGATTACGCGATCCTGGAACCGCGATCCGCGAAGGGCGAGCAATCCTCGAAAATCCTCTGTTTGCCTGCTGATTTCGGCTGGAATGACCTGGGATCGTGGACAGCGCTGCACGAGCACTTGCTATTGAAAAGCAAAGCTGCTGACGGCAACGTGATCTCGGGAGCAGGCATCTTTAGCCTGAATGCGGAGGGCAATTACGTTCACGCGCCGAATAAATTCGTCGCGGTGGTCGGAGTAAAAGATGTCGTCGTCGTTGAGACCGACGATGCCCTGCTCATCACGACGCGCGAGCGCGCACAGGATGTTGGCAAAGTCGTGAAATATCTGGATGAGAAAAAACTGACCAAGCTCGTTTAAGAAAGATCGATGACAGTTCCCATTAAATTCGGAACGGATGGCTGGCGCGGTGTAATCGCCGATGACTTCACGTATGAGAATGTGCGCCGCGTGGTCTCTGCGATTGCGGCATACGTTCTAAAGCACGAAGACGCCAGCCGGACTGTAATCGTCGGTTACGACACGCGTTTCGCGTCGCCGCAAGTTGCGCGCTTGGCCTCGGAGGTGCTGGCCGGTGCTGGCATTCCGGTAAAACTGGCGCAGGATTACACGCCTACGCCGGCAATCTCCCTGGCGGTGAAAACTCGTGGAGCGGCTGGCGGAGTCGTGATAACGTCCAGCCACAATCCCTGGAACTGGAATGGAGTGAAGTATAAGGGCAGCTTTGGCGGTTCGGCGACCATGAAGATCATGCGAGTGATCGAAGAACAGTTGCTCGCTGGAACCACGCCGAACGGGCGCAGAGCGGTGATAGAGGAAGTCGACTTTAAGGCTCCCTACGCCGAAAAGATCTGCCAGTTTGCCGATCTCGGGATAATTTCGAAGGCTAAATTCAAACTCGCGATTGACTCGATGTATGGTTCCGGTCGCGGAGTGCTCACAAAAATCTTCAGCGATCACGGCATCGAGCACGTGGCGATTCGGCAGGAATTGAATCCACTATTCCCGGGGATCAATCCGGAACCAATTGAGCCCAACCTGGCTTTGCTTCAGCAAACCGTGCTGAAAGAAGGCTGCCATGCCGGGCTTGCGACCGACGGCGATGCGGACCGCATTGGTGCAGTGGCTGAGGACGGCAACTTTGTTGACTCGCACAAAATCTTCTCGGTCCTGCTGCGCTGGCTGCTGGAGAGAAAGAAGTGGCCTGGAGACGTGGTACGGGCATTTAACACGACGCGAATGCTGGACCGCATCGCCAAGAAATATGGTCGTGAGTTGATCGAGTGTCCCATCGGATTCAAGTATGTCGCGGATCTCATGATGGAGCGGGAGATTCTGATTGGTGGGGAGGAATCGGGCGGGATTGGCTATTCACGATTTTTGCCGGAACGCGATGGCATTTTGAATTCTCTTCTGCTGGCCAATGTCATGGCAGAAGAAAAGAAGCCGCTAGGGGAATTGGTCGCCGATCTGCAAAGAGAGTTCGGCGAGCACTACTATGGAAGGCTCGATCTGCACATTTCTGACGATGTGAAACAGAAGGCCATTCAGCGAGCTGGAGAAGATAGCACCCAGCGGCTGGGAGCTTACTCCATTGTTAAGAAGGAAAATCTCGATGGAGTGAAGCTTTTCCTCGATGCGCCGACGAATGGGCATGGTGCCGAGGCCTGGGTACTGCTGCGCGCCTCGGGAACGGAGCCGTTGCTACGCATTTATTCGGAGGCGGCCTCGAAGGAGTTGGTCAGCGAGATTCTTGCCAGCGCGGAGAAGTTCGTTGAGAGCTCTTAGGCGCAGAGTGCGCCAAGGTTGAAGGATTCGGGGAGAACGCGGAGGCGAGCTGCGGCATGGGCAGGTTATTTTCGCGATCCAATTTCGCGTTTCTCGGCGGGTGGTGCAATAATTCATACTAAAGATGAACTCCCCCTCATCTACCCTGGAATTGCCGAAGGATTCGCCAGACGCACGGCGCTATAACCGCGTCCACCGGTGGCTGGGAATCACCGACTTTGTCCTTGGTCTCGCATTCCTGATCGTGCTTCTGGCAACTGGCTGGAATGGAACCTTGCGCGATGCCGCTTACCAGGCCTCGTTCCAGACCTACTCACTGGCAGTTTTTCTATATGTGCTGATGTTGATGGTGATCGGAAAACTGCTCGGTTCGCCGTTGGATTATTACGGTTTCCGGCTGGAGCATCGCTACAACCTGTCGAATCAAAAGGTGCGTTCCTGGCTGTGGGACGAAACCAAGGGATTTCTGGTTGGGCTGGTACTGGGAGCCATCGTCGTCGAGCTGTTGTATTTCGTGATCCGCCAGGCTCCGCAATATTGGTGGCTGATCTGCTGGGCGGCGTTTCTGGGATTATTCGTGCTGATTGCGCAACTGGCGCCGGTGGTATTGTTCCCGATCTTCTATAAGTTTGAGCCTTTACAGGACGAAAACCTCAAGTCACGATTGGTGACGCTGAGCGAGCGAGCGGGAACGCGAGTGCGCGGCGTATACAAGTGGAATTTGTCGGAAAAGAGCAAGAAGGCGAACGCGGCACTGACCGGCCTGGGAAACACGCGAAGAATTATTCTCGCGGACACCTTGCTGGAGAATTATTCGCCGGACGAGATCGAAGCCGTGCTGGCGCATGAACTCGGTCATCACGTTCACAAACACATTCTTAAGAGCATTGCGGTGCAGGCTGGGATTACGTTTATGGGATTTTGGGCTGCGAATTGGGTGCTTCACTATGCCATGGAGCGCTGGCACATCTTCGATCAGCTCTCGGATTTCGCGAACCTGCCGCTGCTGGTGCTGGTTTCCACTTTGCTGGGCTTTCTTTTGATGCCCGCGCTCAATGCATTTTCGCGCTTCAACGAGCGGCAGGCCGACCGCTACGCGTTCCAATCGATTGCCAGCGTGAGGCCGTTTATTTCTTCGATGAATAAGCTGGCCGATCAGAATCTGGCAGAGCGAGAACCGTCACAATGGGTGGAGTGGTTTTTCCATTCGCACCCGGCGATTTCGCGGCGCGTGGCCGCAGCGGAGAATTGGGCAAAGAGCCCGGCCAAAGCCGGCGGATAGATTACTTCTCTGCGCGTAGAATTTCTGCGGCTTTCTGAAGATCTTCGGGGGCATCAATTCGGATAGTGTCGTGCGATGTTTCTGCGACGCGAATCGGGATCCCATTCTCCAGAAAACGCAGCTGCTCCAGACGTTCGCTTTGTTCCAGCGGTGACTCGGGCAAGCTGACGTAACGATCCAAGGCGTCCTTCCGATAAGCATAGAAACCGAGATGCTTGAAGTATGCCGGCTTCGTGCCGTCGCGGTCATAGGGGATGGTCGAGCGCGAGAAGTAAAGCGCATTGCCGTTCCCATCTGTTACAACCTTGACGGCATGCGGATTGGCAATGTCTTCAGCAACCGCGGCAACTTTCAGGGTTCCTACGGGCGTTTCGAGATTCTTCATCAGGTCAAGAAGCGCTTGAATATGTTCCGCTCGCGCCAGCAGCTCATCGCCCTGAACGTTGATGTACATATCCGCCGAAATCGAGTTGGACATTTCGTGGACCCGCTCGGTGCCGTTGCGGCAGGACGTCGAAGTCATGAGAACGTGAAAGCCCACCGATCGGCAGTGCTGAAAAATTTCGTCAGAGTCGGTGGCAACGATGACATCGGCGAGCATAGAGCATGATCGTACGCCGCGATAAACGTGGCTGATCAGGGGTTCTCCTGCAATCTCGCGCAGCATCTTTCCGGGCAACCGGGTCGAAGCCAGCCGGGCCGGGATGACGGCGATTGCTTTCATGGTTTCCAGTGTCAATTTTTGTCGCGAGATATGCAACAGGGGATAAATGTAGCCCATTCGCAAACAACCCGAATAAATGGGTGGCGCCTACGTCGAGCAGAAAATTGCGGCCGTCCTCCCTCCCCGGAGGACGACCGCTCTAGAGTCATTCCAAACTTCTTACGGTTGCGACAGCAGTCCGTAGATGTCGAGCTCGCTGGCGGTACCGACGAACACGTGGCCGTCGGCGACCGTAGGAACAGCGAACTTGACTGCTGGCCCAGCAGTGTCGCGTCCACCAGCGGCCTGGTTGGTGTTGTAGAGCTCCTGATCGACCAGCGTGGCATTGTAGGCGTGGAGAATCGCGACACCACCAGTCGGTTGATTCGTGGTTTCAATTTCCCAGACGATTCCGTTGGTAGCACCGTTGGAGGAAATGGTGGAGGTTGCTCCATGGACGCCGTAAGTAACGCTCCCGATACTGATGGGAGACGTCGAAAGCAAGCCAGTGTTGACATCCCAGCTGAAGGCCCTCAGCACGTCATCCTGGCAGTGGTAGTAGAGCATGCTATTCCAGAGCGTTGGCGTGGACCAGATATTGTCGTGCTGGTTGACGCCGGTTTGCACTTCCTGAATGACCTGGTCAACATTCTGGAATTGGCCCATATTGTCACGATTAATCACAAAGATGCGGCCGTCTTTGCCGCCGCCAATATACTCGTGCGGCGTGCTCGAACCATTGTCGGGCATGATAATACCGGCGCCGCTGCCGACGTCGAGATCGTTCATTGAAAGATAATTTTCATTCGACGGCATGAAGTAATCGAGCACAGACAGGTTGGATGCGCTGAAGCGGATGGCCGAGTCGTTGTAGCCGGACATGGGATCGTCCTCATCGACGCCGCTGATGAAGAACAAATCGCCGGAGCTGTCGTCGACCGCAGGCGCTCCGCCGCCGTTCCAGAATCCTCCGCCAGCTCCGTTCGGAGTAGCGTTCATGATCCCGGTTTGCTGGAGAGTGGTCTTGTCATAGCCCACCATCCATCCGTGACTGCAATGGCCGAAACCGATGTAAATGCCGTTACTGATCGGATCCAAGGCGAGGCCGGTACGCGGATAGCAGTTTGTCTCAAGCGTAATCTCGCCGTTGACGCTGTCGGTTCCCGTGCCCGGAACCGTGCCCGTGACAACCACCGGACCGCCAAGTTTTTCAGCGCCGGTGGTGATGTCAAGCGCGTGCAGTTGAAAAACACGGCCACCGTTCTGCTCGACAACGGCGATGACGTAAAGAGTGTTCGTGGCCGGGTCAATCACCGGTGTTGCGGTGATGCCCAGAAGCGGTTGGATACCGTAAGGATCATTGTTTTGTACCGCCGTTCCCAAATGGTTCTGCCACAGTGCAGTCTGGGAGAGACCGTCGGCGTCGAAGGCGTAGACGGTATCGTTTTCGGTGGCGACGAATACAGTGTTGTGCGATGCGCCATTAATACTCAAATTGGGCACGTAAAGCGGCTGCGTATAGACTTGGCCGTCGACCGGGAAAACATACTTCTTCCCAAATTGCTGCGAGTTCACGTTCGATAGGGTGAGCGTGGTTTCGTTGGTGTTCGCGCCATCTCGGACATCGTCATTGTGATAGGTAAGCACGGAAACGGTGCCTTGACTTGAATTCTGCACGCTCACCGTAGCGTTTGCGCTGAGAGTTGGAATCAGGACGCTAGTCGCGGTGATGGTGTGATCTCCAGCGGTCCCCGGAGCCGTATAGAGACCGGTGCTGCTAATGGTGCCGACGGTACTGTTCCCGTTGAGAATTCCGTCGACCGACCAAGTTACAGCGGTGTTGTTGGTGCCGAGGACGGTCGCGGTGAATTGCTGGGTTCCGTTCGGCGCAACATTTGCGCCACTCGGAGCAATGGCAAGGCTGACCACGGAAACGCTGGCACTGGCTTTTTTCGTGGTATCGGCGGCACTGGTTGCCGTCAC
Organism: Terriglobales bacterium; assembly: GCA_035507035.1. Classification (GTDB taxonomy): domain Bacteria; phylum Acidobacteriota; class Terriglobia; order Terriglobales; family Acidobacteriaceae; genus DATJOJ01. The sequence goes on from DATJOJ010000032.1 coordinate 91,979, forward strand.
TGTATGCGGGCCGGCAACTGCTGGCGCGGTGTAAAGGCCGGTCGAGCTGACCGTGCCGGTCGTTGTATTTCCGCCATTGATGCCGTCGACTGACCAGGTGACACTTGTATTTGAGCTGCCAGACACGCTGGCCGTAAAGGCTTGCGTGCCAGCAACGGCAACGTTGGCGGACGTGGGCGAAACCGCGACGGAGACTATGGCTGTTGGATTGACGGCCACGGATGCGGTGGCTGTAACGGAGTTCTCAGCCGCGGACATGGCCGTGATCGTGAAAGTCGTCGGCTGCGTGACATTCATCGGAGCGGTATAAAGGCCGGCGGCGGAGATCGTGCCGGTCGCGGGCGCACCGCCTACCTTTCCGTTCACTTCCCAGTCGACACTTGTGTTCGTCGTACCGGTCACCGAGGTTTTGAACTGTTGAGTGCCACCAGGATTGAGAGTCGCGTTGGAAGGAGAAATGGGTCCGATCTTAATGGAGGAAGGCGAGGTGGGATTCGAAGTGCTTCCGCCACTGCCTCCGCCACCGCAATCGACCGTCACCAGCAGGGCTAAGATGCACGAGGTTACGCTGATTGCGGCAGTATACTTCCGTCGGGTGGAACCTATGGCATGGAACGACATAGATGGGACCTGATCTCTTTCTCGAACGTGCTCTCTCGAACCTGAGTTCTCGAACGTGAAAATAAAAGCGCCGAATAGATGTGCGGCGAGGCTGCGAAGTTGCTCGCTGTGGGGATGAACAGACTTCGTGGGTGGCGCCGAAAAGCGGCTCTAGTGGCCTGGTCAGGCGGGGGTGAGCTCCGCGAAAACTGGTCTACGGTGTCGCAGAAGTGGAGGTACGGTGCGCAGGATTGCCGCATCAGCTGGGCATGGTAGCGCGCTGGCCGCGGCGTTTATTGCCTGGCGAGAATCGTTCTGTCGCTCAATCTCACTGAATTGCGCGGAAGGCTCCCTTCTCATTCTGGTCGAAGCGCAACCGGCTAAAGCATATTCCTCAGGGCTAAAGCTCTTTGGAATGACAAGGCTCAAAAACGTCGGTTCGATGGCACTCCAGAGTAACGCTGTCGGTTCGCTTCCATTTGACCGATTCCCGCTTCGTGCTAGATGATTGAGCCAGATGGATGCCGAACGGACCATTGCCGACATCGAGTTGCTGGAGCGCATTTTCGCGGCGCCGGACACCCGTCCGATGAGTGCCCGCGATCTTTCGGCCGCCAATCGAAGGCACGACGAAAGGCTGGCCAACAGTCCGTGGTTTCGGCTTTGGAACCGCTACGGGATTTGCTGCCGCTCCGAATCGCCTGCGCTGCAATTGGGCGAAATCGAAAGCTAACTTGGCCGGTTCCCGGGCGAGGAATCCTGAATATTTCTGGTGGCGGCGGCTGGACTCGAACCAGCGACCTACGGATTATGAGACCGTCGCTCTAGCCACCTGAGCTACACCGCCACGTGTTTCATCTTAACATTCTGCATCCTGCGGGAGCCAAAGACGGCGGGCTCAGCGAATCGCCGCTCAAATAACCTCGCCGCGATCACACCTGCGGTAAAATCAGCGCAAATCGATGCTCTCATCTTCTCTGCAAGCAGCCAGAAGACGTCCCCGTAGCGCGCTCACCATCTTCCGGCATCTGGGTGCGGCGGGATTGTTTGCGCTGGCGATTCTTGACAGCACACCCTTGCCCACGTTCGGTGGCCCGGACATTCTGATTGTGATCCTGGTGGCGACGCGACACACACCGTGGTGGGAATGTGTGGCCGCCGCCACCGCCGGTTCGATGATTGGCGCGTACTTCACGTTTCACTTGGCGAGAAGGGCGGGACGGGCCTATCTCGATAGCAAGTTCGGCCGCGGGAAGGTACCGAAACTGTTGGCGATTTTCCATCGTTGGGAGACTGGGGTGCTGGTAGCGTCGACGGCGATTCCGTTTCCAACTCCGACCAGTGTCTTTTTTGCGGCGGCAGGCGCGTCCAACACCTTCAGCACGAAAAAATATCTGACCATAGTCGGGATGTCGCGCGCAGCTCGCTACTCGGCGGTCGCGATTCTCGGCGATCTCTACGGACGGCACGTCCTCCGAATCTTGCGGCACCCGACGCAGTATTGGGGATGGTTTGCGCTGCTGCTGGGGATTATCGTGGCGCTCGTCGCTGGTGGGGTGCTGGTCAATCGGCGGTTGGAGACAAACCCGAGCACTCAGCCGTCGGCACTCGGCACCTAGCCTCACTGACCAATTGCTGAGTGCTCACCTCGAAGCGTCGAACTGACAAGCAGACCCGCAATCAAGGATAGAATTTACACATGCTGACGTTTGACCACTTTGAAGTCATCACTTTTGACTGCTATGGCACGCTCATCGATTGGGAGACGGGCCTGCTCGGCGCATTGAGGCCGATTTTGGATTCGCACGGGCAAAGATTGAGTGACCAGAGAATTCTAGACATTTACGGGGAAGTGGAGCCGAAGGCGCAGAATCCTTATCGAAAATATCGCGAGGTGCTGGCGCTCGTCGTGCGAGGCTTTGGGGAGCGATTGGGATTTCAGGCATCGGAGGGCGAAGTAGCGTCACTGGCAAACTCGCTGGGAAATTGGAAGCCGTTTCCGGACACCGTTGAGGCACTCGAAAAGTTGAAGACGCGATATAAGTTGGCAATCATTTCCAACACCGATGATGACTTGTTCGCGCAAACTGCGCGGCATTTGAAAATCAAGTTTGATGACGTGATCACGGCGGAGCAGGCAAAAGCTTACAAGCCTTCTGTCACGATGTTTCAGTTGGCGTTGAAACGGCTGGCCGTATCGCCGGAGCGGGTGTTGCACGCCGGACAGAGTGTGTATCACGATGTGGTGCCGGCGAAGTCGATGGGGATGGCAACGGCGCTGGTGTATCGGCGAGGATTTGGCGCGACCCGGCCAACCGAAGGCGAGCCCGACTTGAAGGTGCCCGACATGCGAACGTTGGCGGCTCTCGCGCTGGGCGCAGAAACCAAGGCCAAGGTCTGACCCATGACTGTCGATGATTTCCGCAGAATTGCTTTGAGTTTCGAAGGCGCGGAGGAAAGCTCGCATATGGGCCAGCCTGACTTCCGCGTGGCTGGGCGAATTTTTGCCACGCTCGCCTCGGCGCATGAGGGCTATGGGAATCTCAAGCTGACGCCAGAGCAGCAGGCAATGTTTGTGGGGGAGATGCCGGAGATCTTCATTCCAATTGCAGGCGGTTGGGGTCGAATGGGAATGACGCACATTCGCTTATCGGCGGCCAGTGAAGACGTGCTGACTGGAGCACTGCAGACGGCGTGGAAGCTGCGAGCTGAGCAGAACACAAAATCAAAGACGAAGAAGACGCGCGCGAACTCAGAGCGGATCGCGTTTGCGAAATCCCCAAAAAAGAAATGAAGTCAAGCCGCTGCGGGGCCGATCAGATCTGATAATCGACGTCTTCCATTATGCGCTGCAGCGAGGCGGAAAGCGGCTCGGTGGAGCTCTCTGGGCCTTCCAGCTTCTGCACACGATCGCGTAACTTGTGAACCTCAGTCGCGACCGCCGACAGCGCTTCCGAAAGCGGATCGTTAATCTGCTTGGGATCGGTGATCACCACTCGCTCGCCGTTGCGGAAGATGATGTGGCCGGGAACGCCGACGACTGTGGAATGTGGCGGCACGTTGCGCAGAACGACGGATCCAGCCCCGATGCGGCAATTTTGCCCAACCGTGATGTTTCCTAGAACTTTTGCGCCAGCACCGATTACGGTATTTTCTTCGATCGTGGGATGGCGCTTGCCATGTTCTTTGCCCGTGCCGCCGAGGGTGATTCCCTGATAGAGAGTCACATCGTCGCCGACGATGGCTGTCTCGCCAATGACGACTCCCAGCCCGTGATCGATAAACAATCGCCGCCCGATTCTGGCGCCAGGATGGATTTCAATTCCGGTAAGCCAGCGCGCCCACTGCGACCCCCAACGCGCAAGAAACAAAAAACCGTGGCACCAGAGCCAGTGGTTGATGCGATGAAACCAGACAGCATGCAATCCGGAGTAGCAGAGAAAAACCTCGAGCCGTGAGCGGGCAGCCGGATCGCGCTCGAAGACGGCGGCGACATCTTCGCGCATTAGGGACAGGAGATGTGGCATGGCATCAGACTGGCAGCGCCGAGGTCGGAATTTGCAGCGCTTCGTTCCGCAGCGACTCAAACAGGATACTCGTTAAATAGCGTTCGCCGAAATCGGGCAGGACGACGACCATCAGTTTGCCTTCGTTTTCTTTGCGGCGAGCGACGTTTAACGCGGCTGCGACCGCGGCTCCAGAGGAAATTCCCACTAGAAGACCTTCCTCTTTGGCGAGGCGGCGTGCCATGCTAATCGCGTCATCGTTGGTGACAGTGATAACTTCGTCGATGTAATCCCTCCGCAGAATGCTAGGCACAAAACCGGCGCCGATGCCCTGAATTTTGTGCGGAGACGGTTTCCCGCCCGAGAGCACGGGGCTATCGGCGGGTTCGACGGCGATGGCCTTGAACGTGGCCTTTTTTGGCTTGATGAATTGGCAGACGCCGGTGATGGTGCCGCCCGTGCCTACGCCGGAGACGAGAAAATCAACTTTGCCATCGGTGTCGTTCCAGATTTCCGGCCCGGTGGTCTCGAAATGAATTTTGGGATTTGCTGGATTATCGAATTGCTGCAGCATGAAACCATTCGGCGTTCTGGAGAGGATTGCTTCTGCGGCAGCGATGGCGCCTTTCATTCCGTTGGGGCCGGGAGTGAGAACGATCTCGGCGCCAAAAGCGAGCAGCAACACACGCCGCTCGAGACTCATAGTCTCGGGCATAGTGAGAATGAGTTTGTATCCCTTCACTGCTGCGGCGAAGGCCAGGCCGATGCCAGTATTGCCGCTGGTCGGCTCGATCAGGACAGTCTTGCCCGGCTGAATTTTGCCCTGCTTCTCGGCCTCGCGAATCATGCTGACGCCGATGCGGTCCTTGACGCTGTCGCAAGGATTGCGGCTTTCCAGCTTGGCGACCACTTCGCCGAAGCAGCCCTCTGTAACTCGGTTGAGCCGCACTAGCGGCGTGTTGCCAATAAGCTCGGTGACGTTCGTGGCAATTTTCATGGATGATCTGTTCCTTTGAGCTTTTGACGATCTTGAATCAGATCAGGCTGCAAAGTTATTTGAGCGGGAATACCGCGAGAGAACGGAAGTACTCCTGGATAACAGACCCATCGACCGGGACAACAACCGTAGTCGGGGTCAGCGCGCAAAACGCCCTCGCATAGCGGTAGCGCGAGGGCTCACGGAAGCCCCAGAATTACAGCCTAGAACATATTGCTCGCGATCCAGTTCAACACCCGGGAGGTAACGAGGCCAAAGCCACTTACAAAGGCCAATAAGCCAATAATTGCCGCCAAGATCATAGCGTACTCGGCAATAGCCTGACCTTGTTCTGAGCCCAGGAGACGGCCTGGTGCGTCATCTGTAGAAGTTAAATTCACCTGAGAGACCACGCCTACCGTGGCTGAAATGCCGGGGGGATGGACGAAGCACGCTTATTGCGGCACTACAGTCGCAAATTCTTGAACCTATGAGGATTGTCCGCGATTTCCACAGGGCTGTCCATAGCACCAAAGTGGTATGTAAAGTTCCGTAACAAGCTCGCTTCTAGGAGGCCATTTTTTCAGCTCCGACAGTAAGGCCTGGGAAGTCGGTCACCAAGGGCCATGGTCGCTGGAGCCTGCCAAGGGTCTTGCGCGTGTGCGCAACTTCGCTACACTTTAAGCTGCTGGTTTCAAGTCCTGGGAGCTAGGAATTGGTCGAAGATCCCAAATGGGAATTGGCGATTCTGGCTACAGTCCAGGGTTTCTACGAAAAGCTGCTGCAACCCTGTGTGGGTGGAGAAGTGCCGGTGCCCGCGGGCTTGGAAGCAGTCTCCCTGCAAAACGATGACAATGTAATGGGAACGCTGGCCAGCATGCATCGCTGGCTGCATCTGCTCGACCTCGCCATCAATCCTGCCATGCTGCGCCGGGCGTTCACGGCGGAAACCGATCCGGAAATTGCTGAGGCGTTGCTCCGCTACTTCATTCGCCGGCCAGAACCGAGCGATACGCATCGCGACAAGACCGATCTCGTAGCAACTTTTCTTTACCGGCATCCGCGTGTGGCGGGGCAGTGGGAGCGGCGCGGCTTCGGCCTGGATGGCTCGCTGCCACTGGCGCCGTTTGAAATCGCGCTGATCGAAATCCTTTCGGATGGCGATGTGCCTTCACTCTCCGAAGAGCAAACCCAACTGTTGCGGCAGTTCGATCGACTGCAGGAAGAGGCGAATAATTTTCGCGATTTAAATACGCTGCTCGATTCTGGAATCATTCCCCGCGTGCGGGAGTTGAAGGCGCTGCTGGGGCCGTCGTTTTATCATCCCGGCGCCTTGGCGACGATTGCACCTTACAACACGGTTTTCGGCGAGAAATTCGACAGCCTTTTTTTGCAGGCAGCGAAGGAAATTCGCACTTTTGCGGATGCCCTGGAGCAACAAGGCGGCAGCATTCTGGGAACGGTGGATGGCGTCGATGTCACCGTTGAGCACGTGGCGGCGCTGGAGGAGAGCGAGTTGCTGCGGATCGATTATGGCATCGCGTTGGAAAAATTTCGCCGGGTTTCTCGGCTGAGAAGAACTTTGGAACAGAAGCCGCCGGTGCGGCGGGCGACGGTGGCGGCTCGCGCGACACGAGACAAGCGCGAGGCCCCAGTCGGAGCGGCAGCGTCGGCGTTGCCGATGCTCGATATTGCGGTGATGCGGTCGGCAGTCACGGCACAACAGATTTCGGCGGAAGAGGGCAAGCTGCTGCGAGTGGAGGAATCGATTCGCGCCTTCGTGGGGGCGGCCGATCCGCGGTTTCGGCAAGTGGTTCCCATGCGATTTTTCAATTTGATTCTGACACCGGAGGAAGCAGATGCATACTGCTCAGATCGGCTTACAGAGAAGGATTCGCAAGCTGACGCCGCGCGCGCGCTGTTACGCAGCGTTGCGGTAGTGGCGCGCGTGACGACCGAACTCGAAGAACTGCGGCGCTCGGAGAATTCGCCGTCTTTGTGGAAGCTGCATGCCGATTCGCTTGTAGTCTTACTGGAGATTCAGCGCGCCGTGAATGAACAGGCGAACGCAGCGCTTGAATCGGCGCAGGGCGGCGGAGAAGCAGAAGCGATTCAGGCTTCGCTCAAAAAGCTGCGCGAATGTACGGAACGGGTGCTGAAGACGCTCAGCGTCAAGCCGGCTGGCAAAGTCGCAGCGGCAGGCAGCCGCTAATCGTTTTCTCAGATCGGCCCCCTCTCATATCGGGCTGGTTCAACAATCACTGACAATCAAGCCTCATTTGGCGTACAAATCTCGCGTGCGAAGAGTTTCCGTTCCTGAGGATCTCTGCCGGTTCTCGGCGCGGATGGAGCGGGATCGCACAATCCAAATCGTTTTCAGGTTACTGGTTCGCTCAATGTCTCAGGCGGGTGTGAATCATGGCAGCTGCCCGCAAAGCGCCGTTACCGTTCCCCTTCCCTGACGACCTGTCGGGGCACAAGGTGGGCCGTTTTGTTGTCCGTCACAAGCTGGGTTGCGGAGGCATGGGTGAGGTTTATTACGCCGAAGACACCAAACTGCGGCGCCCGGTAGCGCTGAAGCGCGTGGCGGGCACGGTAGGAAGCGATCCCGAGGCGCGGCAACACATCCTACGAGAAGCCCAGCGTGCATCCGCGCTCAGTTCCGAACACATTGCCGCCGTTCATGACGTGCTGGAACAAGACGACGGAGTCTTGCTGGTGATGGAGTACGTGGAGGGCGAGACGCTGCGCCAGAGGCTGCGCAAGCCGATCGACTTGGAGCAGTTCTTTGAGATAGCCATGCAATGTGCGAAGGCGTTGATCGCGGCACACGAGCACGGGATCATCCACTGCGATATCAAACCGGAAAACATTATGCTCACTCCGTCAGGCCAGGTAAAGATTCTGGACTTCGGCGTCGCCAAGCACCTCCCGCGCTCGGACCAAAGTTCTACGCTGGACTCAAAGCTTCTTGGCGGAACACCCGCCTATATGTCGCCGGAGGTTCTGCTGGAAAAAGTGCCGGATGCGCGCAGTGATCTCTTTTCACTGGGCATTGTCTTTTACGAAATGCTGACCCTGCGAAACCCTTTCTTGACGGGCAGCTTCATCACCACCAGTGAGCGCATCCTGCATGAAACCCCCAGCGCCGTTCATATCTTCAATCCTCACGTGCCTGCAGGATTAGAGGTCGTGGTCATGAAGGCGATGGCAAAGGCGGCAGAGGAACGGTATGCGAACGCAACCGAGCTGTTAGAGGATCTGCGCCGGGTGCAAGCCGGAGAGATGCCCACGAAAGCGGCCCAGACAACGAGGGAGTTTGGGAAGCGTCAACATTGGGGGATTGCGGCCGTCGCCTTAGTGCTTCTTATCGTCTTCCCATTTGCTGCTTACCATTGGACGCATCGGCCGCCGATTCTGGCCGAACGAGGTTGGATCCTGATTACAGATTTCGAGATCACGGGTGACGACAGCATCCCAGGCGAGGGAGTTCGGGAAGGATTGACGGTGGCGCTGCAACAGTCTCGCTATGTCAATGTGTTTCCCAGGACGCGCGCTTTTGAAACTCTGCAACGGATGAAGAAAGCGGAGGCTCCGCGGATCGACGAAGCTCTCGGCCGAGAAATCTGCCGGCGTGAGAATCTGCAGGTATTACTCGCAGGAAGCATCGAACGCCTGGGGCAAGCGTTTCAAATCACGGTGCGAGGGGTCGACCCGGTGCGCGGCAACCTGCTATTCGCTGAACAGGAGCGGTTTGATCGCAAAGAACTGGTTTTCGAAAAAGTAGATGGGGTGGCGAAAAGCGTCCGCAGGGATTTGGGCGAGTCTCTTACCGGCATCGGGAAGAACAGTCGACCGCTCGCCAAAGTGACCACCAGCTCGCTCGACGCTCTACAGCTCTATTCCCAAGCCAAGGATGCTAAGGATCAGGGAAAGGACGAGCAGATTGAGGGCTTACTCAAAGGGGCACTGCGGCTGGATCCAAACTTCGCGATGGCTCACCTGCAAATGGGAGAATACTACGCAGCCGTGGTTGGCAGAAACGAAAAAGCTCTGGGCGAGCTGGAGAGTGCGTACCAGCTGCGCAGAGAAGTGAGCGCCCGAGAGCAGTATCGAATCGAAGCGGCCTACTATGACCTGCAAGAACGCCCAGAAGACAAGGCGCAGTCGCTGCGTGTGCTGGTGGGTCTTTACCCAGACGATGAGGAGGCTCACACGGAACTGGCGAGTGCATATTACGACCTGGATCAGCTCGACAAGGCAATCTCCGAATCGCGAGAAGCGCTCAGGCTGAACCCGGCCTCTGCCCCTGCTTACGGCGGGCTAGTGCTCTACCTGGCACGCGACAACCGTGCTGACGACGCAATTTTGGCTGCCCGCGAAGCTGAGCACCGCGGCGTCGGCTCGCCGCGAATGCACTGGGGATTGGGCCTGGCATATCTCGGTCAGGGGAATGTGAGCAGGGCCCGCCAGGAGTTCGGGCAAATCGGAGACGACACGGAGACGAACCGTGATCTGCGAGAGTTATGTGCAACCGTGGCGGACCTCTACCAAGGCAAGCTGAGCTTCGCCGAGAATGAACTGGAGACGAAAATTGAGGCCGTGCCTCCGCAGAGCGGAGGACTGCAGCTGTTCCGGCGCTACTTGCTTGGCCGCATCTATCTTCTGCAGGGCAGGGCACGCAAGGCGGAACTGCAGGCCGATTTGCTCATGCAGGTTCCGGTTAGCGGCTCGCAGGGAGGCGATTTCCTGAATGCAGGAATTCTCTATGCTCGCGCGAACCGGTTTGCGAAAGCGCAGCAAGCTTTGAATCGCCTGGATGAGTTGCAGAAGGCAACGGCCAGTTCATCAAATGTAAGCGACTTCCGTAACCTGGAAGGAGAAATCCTGCTGGCCGAGGGTGAATCGTTCGAAGCCGAGACTGCCCTTTCGGCTTCCACTCCGGCGTTCTTATCATTCATGTCTTCTGCAGGGCTGGCGCGCGCCTACCAAGGCCAAGGGAATTGGGAACGCGCCGCGGCGGCATGGGAAAAAGTCCTCGACAAAAAAGGAGAAATTCTGCAGAACGGCTTTCCCCCAGATTTGGCTTTCGCACACGTCGAGTTGGCGCGAGCTTATCGCCAGATCAACAACCACAACCTTGCCCGGCAACACTACGAGGATGCTCTTCGCATGTGGCAACACGGTGACGAGCTGAACTGGCTTTGGGATGCAAAGCGGGAACTCAACTCACTGGCTGCCGAAGCTAATCCCCACATCAATCCAACGGCTCGTCCAACGAGAGCTGAAGATCGCCCATGAAAACAGGAGGATGTTATGGATATGCTTATAACGCTGATCGGAAATGCGGCCGTCGATCCCGTGTTCCGCAAACGTTTCTTGGATAACCCAGTTGACACGGTGGATCACTATCGCTTTCGCCTCACTAAAGGAGAATTCGAACTGCTGCAGGCGGTATTCACCAATTTGAAACCGCAGGAAAAGGCAACGCTGGAAGAAACATTCGCAGCCCTCGAAGACAATCTTTACGCCAAAATTGAACCTTGCGGGCGCCCCTGTGTGTGGTCCCTCTGCCCGCCTCCGGAACTGCGCGCAGAACAGCCTAGGACTGGGAAACTCACAGAACTCAAGAAGCGAACCGGGACCAAATAGGTGAGAGAACGAAGAAAGAGGAACAGTGGAACTCCCCAGCCTTCGCAAAAAAAGGAGGCGGAAGGCTGGGGCATACGAGGTCCGATAGACAGCTAGTTGATATCGAACTGCTCCTGATGCAGCGCAGGATCGCTCTTCACGATCACCGTCTTTTTGGCCATCTCTTCCATTTCAGTGAGCAGGCGGCCGTTCGCCGACTTTAGCACCTTCGCAACTTCCGGATTGACGCGCAGCATGACGTCGGGGTGCTCGAGGTGCTTCGCCATCTTGCGCATCTCGAGATAGATTTCGTTGCACACCGTGGTCGCCGACTTCACGAAGCCGGTGGACTGGCAATACGGGCATGGCGTGCCGATGGTGCGCTCGAGCGACTGCTTCACCCGCTTGCGGGTAATCGCGACCAGTCCGAAATCGTTAAACTGCAGGACCTTGGAGGGTGAGCGATCGCTGCGCAGCGCTTCTTCGAGCGCCTGCATGACTTTTTGCCGGTTGCGGCGTTCATCCATATCGATAAAGTCGATGATGATGATGCCGCCGAGATCGCGCAAGCGAATCTGGCGAACGATTTCTTTGATGGCGTCGACGTTGGTCTTGACGATGGTGTCTTCGAGCCGTGCTGTCTTACCGACATATTTGCCGGTGTTGACGTCGATGGCGACCAGCGCCTCGGCCTGGTTGATGACGATGTAGCCGCCACTCTTCAGCCAGACTTTCGACTTGAGCGCTTTGTTGATTTCGTCGGTCAGGCCGAACTGATCGAATAGCGGCGTCTCTTTCGTGTACAGCTTGACGCGCTTGACCAGCGCAGGCTGGAACCGGTTGGCGAAGCGCAGAATGCGTTCGTATTCCTGCTCGTTGTCGACCCAGACCGCGGAGAAATCGGAAGTGACCTGGTCTCGCAACACGCGTTCGACGACGTTCAGGTCATGGTAAATCAGAGCTGGGGCTTTGCCCATTTCCGCGCGGGTCTTGATTTCCGACCACAGGCCTTTGAGGAAACGGATATCGGCGCGGAGATCGTCTTCGGATGCTCCCTGAGCCGCGGTGCGAACGATGAAACCGCCGTGGCCGTTTTCGCGTTCGCTCAGGATGATTCGCTTCAGCCGTTGGCGCTCCTCCTCGGAAGAAATCTTTCGTGACACGCCAGTGTGATGCACGGTCGGCATGTAGACCAGGAAGCGGCCGGGAAGGGCGATGTGGCTGGTTATGCGCGCGCCTTTCTTGGCGATCGGTTCTTTAGCGATCTGAACCAGAATTTCCTGGCCTTCTTTCAGAAGGTCGGTGATCTGGGGAACGTTCTGCGGTTCCTGACGACGGAAGCGGCGACCACCGCGGCGACCGCGCGGCCCACGACGATCGAACGCCGGACGCTGTGCCCGTTGGGTATAACCGGCGGTAGCAGAAGATGCTCTGACTTCGGCGCGGCCGTTAGTTTCGCCTTGCGCTTCGGCAGCGAGCAGCGCCTCAGCTTCGGCCTGCGCTTCTTCGAGCTCGGCTTCTTCTTCCGCTTCGTCGTCAGCCTCTTCTTCGGCTTCGGCAACCTCGGCTTGTCCGGCCGCGATGGGCTCAGCAGAAAAAGGAACGGGTTCGTCAGTGGGCTCGTGAGAAGCGCTGACCTTCGAAGGCCGCATCTCTATGGGATGATAGTCGGCAGCTTCGCGAGTTTCCTCTTCGAGGTCGTCGTAAACCGCGTCTTCTTCAAGTTCGGCTACGAAGGTGGCGAGGTCCTCGTGTCCAACTTCCTCTTCTTCAATCTCTTCTTCTTCCACGGTTCCAGCGGCACCCGCGGAGACGGCTGGGGCTCGCGGAGAAGTTTCCACCTCTTCGTGGTGGATGGTTTCCAGCTCGTCGATCTCTGGTTGTTCTTCTTCCGTCACCCCTCCGCCGAAAACGGCGTCGACATTCATCTTGTGGAGGCGCTGTTGCTCGGCGTCCCACGGAGAAGCTTCCTCGTGCTGAACAGTTTCGGTTTCGGGCCTTTCGATCGAAAAAGTGTGGCTTGAGACCTCGGGAATATTTCTGGTGTCGCCCGTGGCGCTGGCCGCGGCGGCCTGCGCGAACAGCGGCTCATCGTCGGGAAACGTGGAGGTCAGCGGTGTTTGAGATTCCGCCGGCACTTCAGGCCTGGAACCGGGGGCTTGCGCCCGCCCGCGATACTTCGAAATCGATTCTCCCGGCAGCACGATCGGCTGGTACCCGGGGGGTGGGCCATATTCCGGGCGTTCGGGACGATCGGAACGTTCCGGGCGATCGCTGCGGGTTTGCTCGGAGCCGGGGCGAGCGAAGCGGTCATCGCTAAATCCGCGGCGTCCGCGACGGCGGCGACCACGATCACGCCAACCGCGTCCACCGCGCTGGTCTTCGCCATTCGACCTCTCTCGATTGTTCTGGGTTTGTGGCTCGGCGGCCTGCGCCTCGATGGTTCGAGTTTCCTCGGTTGGAGCAGCAGTTTCAGCCACCGGTTGTGCTTGCAGTTGGGTTTGAACCGTTCTTGCCGTGGGAATGTCTTCGAGTTCGTCTTCTTCCGGCAACTCCATGAAGTCGGAGACGTAAAGGAAGGCATCGCGTTCCAGGCCAATATCCACAAACGCGGATTGCATGCCGGGAAGGACGCGGGTGACGCGGCCTTTGTAAATGGATCCTGCTAAGGTGTATTCGTTCTCGCGCTCGAGATAGATTTCTGCGAGCAAGTCATCTTCGACCATCCCTACCTTGGTCTCATGTGGGGTGGACGAAACGTACAATTCTCTTGTCATACTAACTCCGGTCCTGCGGTCAACAGACCGCGGGAATCACCGGAACTGAGGCAGGAATAGACCGGGAGGTTGGAGCTTTGCGATGGCCGTCCCGGGTAGAGGACGGCTGCGGCCACGAGTAGGTCCTCGCGACCGAATCCAGTTCACTGGCTTGGAAATTGTTCTCACTATCGCACTATAGGACGCTGGCTGGGTTTGTGACCGCTCTCTCCACCCGTCTACATGACGGTTCTCTGGGGCCGTTACCCGCCCAACCGCGTCTAGCTTCAATCCTGCCCGGTTCGAACTGCCTGTTCGCCGGTGAGTGCCCTCTTCACGCGAGGACGATCGTAATCTTGTTATTCGCCGCCACGGCAAGCGCGACGTTGCTTCCTTGCCATCTTCTTCTGTTTAGTTCACAAAGCGGCGCATTCGCACATTCATGACTATCCCCAGCGCCAAAAACATAAACAGAACGGAAGACCCGCCGTAACTCATTAAAGGCAAGGGAATTCCTGTGACCGGCATAAAACCGACCACCATACCGACATTGACCAGGATATGGAAGGTGAGGACAGCTACGACTCCCATCACCAGGAACGTGCCGGCACGGTCCGGTGCTGTTTGCGCGTTCTGCGTCAAACGCATCAGCACGATAAAGTATAGCAGCAAAACGCTTAAGGCGCCTACAAATCCATGCTCCTCGGCGAATGCTGCAAAGATGAAGTCCGTTTGAGGGACTGGGAGAAACGACAAATGGGTCTGGGAACCGGCACTGCTGCCCCAGATTCCGCCCGACCCAACCGCAATCAACGATTGAATGACCTGATATCCAGAACCTTGGCGGTCCGCGTCCGGCTGCATGAAGCTAGTCAAACGCTCACGCTGGTAAGGCTTGAGGACGTGCCAGGCGACTGGCATCATCAAGCCCGCCAGCAGGACGACGAGCAATCCTTGCTTGGCCCGCAGACCACCGAGAAATAACGCCATCACAGCGATGGGAATATAGGTTAAAGCCGTGCCGAGATCGGGCTGGGCGAGAACCATGAGCATCGGAATACCCACACCGGCCCCGGCTTTGATGAAGTCCGACCAGGAAAGCTCGCGCTGGTGCAGGTCGGCGAAGTACTTGGCGACGGCCAAAATCAAAATCAGCTTAACCCACTCCGAAGGCTGGAAGTGGCCGCCGCCCGGCATCTTCACCCAGCGCCGAGCCCCGAGATACTTCTGGCCGAAAATCAGCACCGTCATCAGCGAAGCGACGGCGGCGATATACATCCAATGCACGCGCTCGAGCAGCGCCTGATAGTTGATCGTACTCATCAGGAACATGGAAGCGATGCCGCCGATAATCCAATACACCTGCTTGATATGCGCCCCGGCAAACTTGGTGTGCATGGTGGCACTGCGAATCTCCAGCACACCCAGAGTGCAAATGATGAGGACAAAGATGAACAACACCCAATCGAAGTCGCGAATTGAAATGTAGCGAGCCATGGTTTAAATCGTCTTTGGTCGTTCGTCGTTCGCGAAATCCTGCCTTCAGTGCACTCCCGGAGCAGCAGTCGCCAGGGGCAAATGATCTTTACTTACATCGATCACAAAATGCCCGGCATGCGGCAAATCGGCATTGGGATCATCTGGATCTCCCGCATTCCACACCGCGCCGATGTCGACTTTGCCGCCGTTCTGCGCCACTTTGCTCGGCTGACGGCGTTCTTTTTCGACATACGCCTTAATTACCTGCGCCACCGTGCGCGCGGCAAGATATCCGTGCTCGCCTTCTTCGAGCAATCCGCAAACCACGATTTCAGGATTGCGTCGCGGTTCGACGCCCACGAACCAGCCGTTATCTTTAAATTTCGATTTTCCCTCCGCGCCGAGGCGGGCTTTCGCGGCGTTGCTGATAGTCTGCGCGCTGCCCGTCTTGCCGGCAAAGTCAATGCCCTGCAAATGCGCGCTGGGAGCGGTACCGATCGGGTTCACCACGTTCGACATCGCGTCGGTGATGATTTCCCAATTCTGCGGATCAATCGGAATCTTTACCGGCTGCGGAACACTGGCGGCAGGAATGATCCCGGGCGGCAAATCTTGCGGATTGGTTACGTGTGGAGTCACAAGCGTTCCGCCACTGGCAATCGCGCCGAGGGCGCGCGCCAATTGAATAGGCGTGACTGCAACCGCACCCTGGCCGATGCCAACGGAAATCGTTTCACCCGCATACCATTTCTGTTTAAAGTTTCTGATCTTCCACTCTTCCGACGGCATGACGCCGGTGACTTCCTGTGGCAGATCGATGCCGGTTTTTTGGCCGAGGCCGAACATGGTGGCGTATTTTGCGATGCGGCCGATGCCGAGCCGTTCCGCTAACGTATAAAAGAAGACGTCACAGGACTGATAAATCGCCTTACTGATATCCACGTTGCCATGCACACGGTGCTCCGCCGTCACCCAACATTTGAAATAGCGACCATAGAAGATCGCGCCGCCGGTGCAGTTCACGTGCATGTCCTGCGCAATGCCTTCCTGCAGGCCGGCGGTGGCCATGATGATTTTGAAAGTCGATCCGGGCGCGAGCTGTGCCTGGATCGCCTTGTTCAGCAGCGGATGGTCTTCGTCATTGACTAATTTTGACCACTGATCGCGGGAAACCCTCACCGCAAAATCATTGGGATCGAAAGTTGGCCGGCTGACCATTGCCAAAATTTCGCCGTTACGCGGATCCATGGCGACGATGGCGCCGTTTCGTCCCGCCAGCGCTTCTTCGGCCGCGATCTGCAGGTCGAGATCAACGGTCAGCTTGAGCTGCTTGCCAGGCACGGCGGGAGTTTCGTCGAGGCGCTGGACCTCTTTGCCGTGGCTATTCACCATCGCTCGCCGCGATCCGTTCTTGCCCATCAGAATCTGGTTGTACTGCAGTTCAACGCCGGACTTGCCGACGACGTCGCCGGGATTGTAGAGCTCGAACTGCGGCTCGTTCAGCATGTCTTCGCTCACTTCGCCGACGTAGCCGATTACATGCGCCATGAATCCGTTGCGGGGATAGAGGCGGCGATGGGCCATGATGGTGTCGAGTTCGGGCAATTCGTTGCGATGGGCTTCAATGAACTGCAACTCGTCGGGCGTGATGTCTTCCTTCAGGAAA
>DATJOJ010000033.1:0-14691 GCA_035507035.1 Terriglobales bacterium
CCGAGAGTACAAAATACAGAATTCTACCCGCAAGGCAACGTGGTTTGCGGCAATCGCCGCTTTCTTCGCCTTCTTCGCCGGAGCCATTTATGCTTGTATCACCTATCAACAATGGCAAACCGCTAAAGATACTTTGATAGCCCAGAATAGACCTTGGGTGGGCGTCGATGGTTCGATGATTGTGTCGGAGCCAGCAGTCATTGATAAAGATGGAATGCATTATGGCGTTCAATTTGTTGAAAAAAACTACGGAAACAGTCCGGCTCTTTACCTGCAGTCTGAGGTCAGCAGTTCGAACAATACCGTCAAAACCTTGCCAAATGGTACGGCAGACTTCACAGAATTTAAAAGAGCTGCCGACGTTCTTTGCCGAGCAGCCGATGAAAAGAGCCGCCCCGTAGTTCCCGGCGAGGAGGGAACCGGAATTACGTTGTTTCCTACAAGTCAAACCCACCCCACAAGCGATGAGACTGTCTCCCCTGCACCAAAATCGAATGCCGGGTTGGACATAATCGGCTGCCTCTCCTACGCTGATCAGTTTAAGCTCGGAAGGCACTATACTCGTTTTTGCTTTATGAGTGAGGGGAGGCTTTCCGACGTGAAAAAAGGCGATGTCTTGACTCCATGCCCCATAAACCAATCCGCAGACTAGCCCGGCGTTTCAACGCCGGGTAGGCTGAAAGAAACGCAACCGCGCCTCGGAGGAGCGCCTGAACGGAAGATTCCGCTCAATCCGGCTCTGGTGGAGGAGGGGATTTCTCACCTCTCCGCCTTACAACTTTTCCACAGCCTTCCACACTCACCCTTGTGACGGATAACCTTGACCGAGAATACAGAAAGCGCATAGTGGAATTATGCGCGGAGAAGTTCCCAATTCGCATGTCATCCCGGCTTCTCGCCGAGCTAACGTAATACTCGAAAAGTGCCCGCTAAGTCCTTATTCCGGAATATTTTCCATGCAAGCTATTTGTTTTGAGGATTTTGCGAAAAAATGGGTAGATCACCCCATCCCAACTTGCAGAAAACAGAGCTTTTATCGGAACGTGCAAAAAAAAATTAGGTGTGTACATGCGGCCTGCCGAGCTTCGCTCGGCCGGACGGCCGAGGGCCCGAGCCCCCGACAACAATTCTCGATGACTCACAAGGAAAAACGTGTCGTACATCCTTCGTGCTTTTGCATGGTTCGGAGTGGAAGGCACTTCATCAAGGCTACTTTGTTGTCTCGCTGCTAATATAGAAGTATGTCCCGCGAATTGGATTTTGGTCCTTATGTGGACCTGGAAAACGGCAAGAAGGTCGTCAAAGAGCTGACGTTCGGGAATCCCACGCCGGAGGGCGTCGTCCTGACGACGCTCGATTCCGCGGTGAATTGGATGCGGAAAAGTTCAATTTGGCCGATGACCTTTGGCCTGGCCTGTTGCGCGATCGAGATGATGTCGATGGGCGCGTCGCGCTTCGACATTGCGCGCTTCGGCGCGGAAGTGTTTCGCCCGTCGCCACGGCAGAGCGATCTCATCATCATTGCCGGGCGCGTCTCTAACAAAATGGCTCCGGTCATTCGACAACTCTGGGAGCAGATGCCGGAACCGAAGTGGGTGATCTCCATGGGAGCGTGCGCGACTTCCGGCGGCGTTTTTCAGAATTACGCGCTGGTGCAAAGCGTAAATCAGGTGATTCCGGTTGATGTCTATGTGCCGGGATGTCCGCCGCGCCCCGAGCAGTTGATCTATGCCATTACGCTGCTGCAAGAGAAGATTCAGAAGGAACGTGGCACGATCAAGAAGGCGCTCAACCTAGTCTCCTGAATCTTCCGGAAGCGGATTAGTGCCTAGCTTCGCTCGACCGGGGGCGTCCGCCCCACATCAGCCCACTCAGGGAAGCTTGAAGAGCACGGTGACTTGTTTCGTAGTTTCGATGGGATGACCGTCGAGCAGCGTCGGCGCATATCGCCACTGGTGAACGGCTTCAACCGCCGCATTGACGAGCTGCGGGTTTCCGCTGAGGGTCTGGATGTTGCGGACCGTTCCATCTTCGCGAACGCGAACCTCAAGCACCACCGGCCCGCTGATCCCTTCCGCACGCGCCTGCGGCGGATAAACGGGATCCATTCTCCGAATGAGTCTTCCTTGCGTAACCCCATGCGAAATGGGCGCGGCCATCACAGGCAGAGCTTGAGGGCCCGCAAGCAGGCCGGCAAATTCACTGCGATTCATCGAAGCATTCATCGTTACTGCGGGAGCGTGGTCAGGCAGCGCCGAGCTAGGAGGATCGGGTGCGCCCTGTCCCGCTGACGCCACGGGCCGAAGCGAAGTAGATTGGTGTCCGAACTGGTCTGGCGAGTGTTGAATTATGTCGACGCGGGAAGCTTTCGCTATCACGCCAGGCAGTTTCAGTTTTTCTGCGCGGACAATCCCAGCCACCGGTTTTGGCGAAGCCACTGCTTCTCTGGGCTCAGGCGCGGCCTGAACGACATTCTGTTTCTCTGCCGCTTCAAGGTCCGCAAGCTCGGAGATGGGACCGTGCCAGCTCAACCAAACTCCTGTGATCAGGAGGAGAGCAACGATAGCTACTCCGATGGCCCAGAGGAATCGGCCCGGGCGAGGATATTCGACTTCGCAGCGCGGAGTGGCAAACTCCTGCGCGCTACTATCAGATTCGCATGCGTTCGTGGCTGAGCGCTGAAACAGAGCGGGAAGCCGGTGGGCGGAGCGGAGGGCCGCCCGGACTGCCTCCTGCTGAGCAAGGCGCTCGCGTTCGTACGCCGCCTCCGCGAGCTCAGCCAGGCCTCGAAGGCAATTGATTTCGCGTTCTCCGAAGGCATTAACGCGGGTTGAAAAGACTTCGAGAATCCCAGAGATTCCGACCGGCCCGCGCAGGGGCACAACCACGATGGAGCGGATTCCCATGCGCTCGCACACCGGCCTATCAACACGGGAGTCGGTGCGCGCATCCTCACAAACGAGGATGGAAGCTGTCCGCAGGCATTCGCCCGAAATCCCCGCATTGGCGTTCACGTACGACCCCAGTTCGGGGGCAAGATCACCGCTGCGAGCCCGGCACAAGATCACGCCCTTGTTTCGGAAAGCAATCGCGACACCATCCGCTACTGTCAGAACGCGCGCTGCTTCAGTGGTGGCGCGGATCACGGAATCCGGCGGCTGCGATTCGTCGGCGAGACTTCGAGAAAGGGCGCCGAAGATGTCCTCCTTACTATCAGCAACATGAGTAATAGCGGGAGCCGTTATCGCCTGACTGTCGGCCGTGACTACGTTCCGAGCGGCTGTGTCGCAGGCAGGTGCTTTCTCTCCATCGCATGGCTGCAACGGCTTTTCTTCCCGACCAGGAGCAGGCGAAATCAACGACAGCGGAGACGCCATACGCGCACGGAAACTTATAAGATTGGCCAGGAGACGAAGTTACCGAAAAGAGGCGGGCGCGACTGCCTGAAAGTCTGGCGTAAGCGAGTTGCGGTGTCAATGAAAAAAGCGTTCCCCCCGACGCTCAGAAGGGCATCCAAATTCAAAATTGGATTGTTTTAGCTGGGAAAACTGCCGGTTTCTTCAGTGAACACTGGCTTATAATCTGAAAGCAGTGGGCCTGGTGGTTTATGAAAACTTTTCGCGGCGTATCCCTACTTTATTGGCTCACTGTTTTGACTGCCGCGACCGCACTCGCCGCCGCGGGCCAAACTGCTAATAATCAGACGGCCCAAATGCCGGCCACTAATGCTCCCGCCAATTCAGCGGCTATCCCGGTGCCGCATGGCCCACCTATCCCTGCCAACGCACCGCACATGTCGAAAGAAACCCGCTACAACATCATTCGTGATTTCGAAACACTGATGGTGTATTCCCGCATCACGTTTCCTATGGGGTCGAAGGGTCTCATCTTGAAAGATGGCGCAGTCACGCCGAACGGTGAACAACTGCGGCAAGAGCTGGCGCTCTGGGGACCATCGATCAAGCCGGGCGATCCGGTGCATCTTTCTTTCGTGCGGATTAAGGACAATCATATTCACTTTGATATCAACGGTGGGCCTGTGCGTCGCAAGAAATGGTACCAGCGTGTGCAGGTCTACGGCACCGCTGGGACGCCGGTAAATCCCGGGTCCGACGAGCCGGACATTGAGAATCCGCACGGCAGCTATCTGGACGTTTACTTCGATAAGTATGTTCCGGAGATGACGGCGCAGCAGCTACGGGATCTGCTGCTTCCGGTTCTGGATTTCAGTGCGCACAACAAAGATGAAGCCTATCTGGACACAGTTCCTCCGAAGGTCAAGCAGGCGATTCTCGCGCATCATGTATTGGTCGGAATGAATAGCGAGATGGTGCTCCACGCCATGGGCAGGCCACCCATGAAAGACCGGGAGAAAGACAGCACCGGCGTGGAGTACGAAGAATGGATCTACGGCAAGGCGCCGGCAGATGTCAATTTTGTGCGTTTCGTGGGCGATGAAGTGGTCCGCGTCGAGACGATGAAAGTGGATGGCGAGAAGATCGTTCGCACCGCAAAAGAAGTTGAGCTTCCTCAGCCGGGCGAGAGTACCCAGGCGAAGCAGGAAACGCGACCAGCCAATGCGCCGAGCCTGCGACGTCCCGGCGAGGATTCCCAAGAGGTCCCAAACCCGGCCGACGGAGCATCGCCTATGCCTCCACCGCCACCAGACATTCCACAGCAGGCTCCGCCCGGACCGGGATGAGATCGCTGCGACGCAGCTCCTGCCTCCAGCAGAAACTTGCTGAAGCAAAAATTCCCGCCCCCTGTCTCGACAGGCTGCCCACAGACAAACGTCGGGCACACTCTCCGAACATTGAATCCGTTCTCTCCGGTAAAATCACACAATGGCTGTCGCTATCGAATGCCGCGATCTGCGCAAGACATACGACGGCAAGGTCGAAGCCGTCCGCGGATTGAATTTGCAGATTCATGCCGGGGAATGCTTCGGCCTGCTCGGGCCGAATGGCGCAGGGAAGACCACAACCATCGAAATCCTGGAAGGTTTGTTGCAGCCGACTTCCGGGTATGTATCGATCCTCGGCCACTCGTGGCAGGAGAACGAACGGGAGATGCGCGAATGGCTCGGCATCTCGCTGCAGGAAACGCGTCTTTCCGAGAAGCTCACGGTCCGGGAAACGCTTGAGCTGTTTGCCAGCTTCTATCGCGAACCGCGCTCGTCTGACGAAGTGCTCGAAGAATTGCAACTCACGGAAAAGGCCGACTCCTGGGTGGGCAAGCTTTCCGGTGGACAACGGCAGCGTCTCGCGGTAGCGACCGCGCTGGTCTGCAATCCGAAGATTCTTTTTCTGGATGAGCCCACGACGGGTCTCGATCCGCAGAGCCGGCGACAATTATGGGACATTATTCGCGTGTTTCAGCGCGATGGCGGCACGGTGCTGCTTACGACGCACTATATGGACGAAGCGGAACGGTTGTGCGACCGCCTGGCGATCATCGATCATGGACAAGTCATCGCGGAGGGTTCTCCGGCAGATCTGATTGACCGGCTCGGGGGGCATCATGTCGTGGAATTCGCCGTCAGTTCCAATGGCAACGGAGCTCCCGGTGCCCGTCACGAAACCTGGCGCACATTGCCGAGCGTGGAATCCGTGCGCGACGACGATGGGATGTTTGCGTTGAATGTGAAAGAACCGCATCTGACGATCCCTGCATTGCTCGACGCGGTACAAAAGCAGGGAAGCCGGCTTGAACATCTGACTACTCGACAGGCGAGTTTGGAAGATGTGTTTGTGCGGCTCACGGGACGGCACTTGCGCGAAGAGTAAAGCGGTTTGAACCAGGGCAGTCACATATGAATGCCACCAGATATGCCGCAAAGTTAGCGCTAGCCTTAGTGGTGACGGTCTGCGCGCCAGCACAAAGCGCCAATTTGCCCGATCCGCACTTCGCGCCGTTCGAGCAATGGAAGGCAGCCATCCTCGCAGGGGATGGTGCTGCGTTGCGTTCGTTTTACAGCACCGATCCCCCGGCCAGAGTCAGCATCGGTACGGTAATGCACGACGCGAGTGCAGACGTGGACTTCTGGCTCCGGCTGAAGCCGGTCGAGATGAAGACGGAAGTTGTGCGCAACGAGCCGCGGCACGGGCATATCAGTTACATTTTTCGCGCGCAGGTTCAGCCGGCCAGCGGTCCTGCCCTCAACTTGACTGAGGATCAGTCGTGGCAGCAGCAGGGAAGTGAGTGGAAGCTGATCGAAGTCGAGCGAACGGACGCCCCGGAATTGGCACAGCCTGCAAACATGAAGAAGGACATCTATCCGGCGAATGCAGACGCGCACGCCGAAATCCGGGAGGCGGAGGCCAAAGCCGCTACGGGAAATAAGCGTTTGCTGCTGGTTTTCGGCGCGAACTGGTGCTTCGATTGTCACGTGCTCGATCTCGCGTTTCACCGGCCCGATATCGCGCCCATACTGACGGCGAATTATGTAGTCGTGCACGTGGACTTGGGTCCGGATGAGCAGAAGAATGCCGACCTGGTACAGCGGTATCAGATTCCGCTGAACAAAGGCATTCCGGCACTGGCCATTGCCGAGAGCGACGGCCGGCTGGTCGTGAGCCAGAAGAATGGCGAGTTCGAAGACGCTCGAGGTCTGACGCCTGAAGTTCTGCTGCGGTTCCTGACTCAGTGGAAGCCGGCACGGAGTCGTGGGTCAGTTTGAAAAGGCAGCGACCCGAACGCGCGATTATTGCGTCGCCGACACGGCGACGCTTCGCGCAGATCGCCCCTTCGCTGCGCAACTGTGGCTTGCTCAGGATGACAAAGTTATGAGTATTGCTCAGCAAACTCCAGTTAGTGAGCCGAAATCAGTTCCCGCGGCGGTGCGCCGCAATGGCCGCTGGTCGGGATACCGACATCTGCTCATGGCGCGCATGCTCGAACTCAAGCGCGAGCCCGAGGTGGTGTTCTGGGTATTTGTGTTCCCGCTGCTGCTGGCACTCGGGCTTGGAATCGCGTTTCGCACCAAGCCGGAAGAGTCAATCCCGGTGGCTATCGTCGGGGAAAACGGTTTCGCGGATGCGCAGGCGCTGCTGGCGCGCGCTCCCCAGCACACGCGCTTCAAGGTGCAGGTCTTGAATTCCGAAGAAGCTAGGCAAGGGTTTCGGCTGGGCAAGTTTGATCTGGTGGTCGAGCCGAATGCGAACGGGGGCGTCGAATACGTCTATGATCCGGCGCGTCCGGAAAGCGTGTTGGCAAAGACCGAAGTGAATGACGCACTGCAAGCCGCTGCGGGTCGGAAAGACTCCGTAGCTACGAATGCGGTCACTTCTTCCGAGCCGGGATCGCGCTACATCGATTTCCTCATCCCTGGCTTGCTTGGCATGAACTTGATGAACTCGGGCATGTGGGGCATCGGCTTCGCGCTGGTCGATATGCGGCAGCGAAAGCTGCTCAAACGCTTTGTCGGAACGCCGATGCGACGGGGCGATTTCTTGCTTGCTCTCGCCTCCAGCCGGCTGATCCTGATGATTATCGAAGTTGGCCTGCTGTTGGCTTTCGGCGTGATTTTCTTTCACATGCGCGTTTTGGGGTCAATCGCGGCCATTGCATTGATTGCCGGCCTGGGCTCGCTGACTTTTGGCGGCGTCGGCCTGCTCACGGCCAGCCGCGCGCAGAAGATCGAATCGGTGAGCGGATTGATCAATCTTGTGATGATGCCGATGTGGATCTTCTCCGGAGTGTTCTTCTCGTATGAGCGCTTTCCAACGGTAATTCAGCCCCTGATCAAGGCTCTGCCGCTTACGGCCCTCAACGATGCGTTACGCGCCAGCATTCTCGAGGGGACGCCGCTGGTGCATCAGTGGTCGCGGCTGCTGATCATGGTTCTCTGGGGCGGGGTTTCGTTCGTCCTGGCTTTGCGATGGTTCCGCTGGACGTAGACGATGGTTGCGCGATGATAAGACCGTCCCGACCTCATCTGCAGGTCTTTACCAGCACTTACTCATGAGGCCGGGCCGTGGTGCTTGCCAGAATACTTAAGACTGCTTGGCTTGCTTGGCTTTTCTCAGCTTGGCCCAGCGTTGTCTCTGGGCTTCGGCGATGCGGCGACGAGCCTCCTTGCTCAAGACCCGTTTCGGACTCTTCGCAGTTGAGGCTCCGTTCACGCTGCCAAGCGCGTCCAGTGCCTTCTTGACGCGCTGCGTCTCGTTTTGAAGACGCGAATACTCGGCGCGCAAGGAGGCCACTACGTTGTTCAGGTTAGCCATTCGCTACTCCCTTCTATGATCAGACTATCATGAGTAGCGACGCTATAAGTGAGAAAAGAGTACGAGTAATCTGACCTACTGTCGCTTTACTTGGACGAATAGGAAGCCTTGTACTTTGCTCAGGTCGTCGGTATCGCGGTTAAAGATTAGTTCACGTCGTGAATCGGAGGAGCGGGTATCCCATAACAGAAATTTGCGAACTACAATTTGAACGCCGCCTTCACCACTGTTCGGATCGCCGCCGCTCGCAATCCAGAAATAAACCAGGCCGTGAACCACGTAGGTGTGGGAATTCCACTCCATCAATCCGGCCCGCTGGCCCTTCATTGTGGTTACCAAATAACCGGCGCTCATCTTATCCGTAGGAAAGAAGTCGGCATTGACTGTGATAGATCTGCCATCGCTGAGTAAGTGCCGGCCGTTCAACTTGGCCGCGACATCCTGCAATGATTTCGGGTCGGCTCGTTCCAGGCTATATTCAAGAGCGGAGTCCTTCCCGCAGCAAACCTCGGGGTCATGGATAACCGTTGCGAGCGAACTTTTGAGCACGTCGGAACTGTGGCGTGAAGGCGAAACAATCGAGGGTAGGTCACTGACTTCAATTTGCTGATCTACCCCCAGAACCTGTGCGCGGGCAAGACCGTACAAGGCGACGAAAATCAGCCAAAGAGCTCTTAGATGAAGGCAAGCAGGATTAGCGCGATGGAGTGGCGTCATGCGGTCTCCGACGGTTTTTACTAACCTATCCTACTTTATACCGGCTCGGTCCTCGGGATAAATCGCGGAGCTTGTCTTGCTTTGGTCGCCTGCTCGAACGAGTAGGCCAGCCTAATCAGCGTTGCTTCGCTCCAGGCTCGACCGAAGAATGAGATTCCGACCGGCAAGCCCCAGAGATAACCCGCCGTTACGTTGATATTGGGATAACCGGCCACAGCCGCCGCATTTGAACTGCCCCCGGCGACGTGGTCACCATTGATCAGGTCGGTAAGCCATGCGGGACCGCCCGTGGGCGCGACGATCGCATCGAGATGATACTTATCCATAGTCGCATCGATTCCTTCGGTCCGCGCCAATTGATGATTCTTGGCCAACGCATCCACATATTTTTTTTCGGTCAGTGGCCCCTTGGATTCTGACTTTAGGAATAAGTCCTGGCCAAAGTAAGGCATCTCTTTTTGCCGGTTGCGTTGGTTAAATTCGATAATCTCTTCCAAACTTTTTACCGGGGCGTCCGGTCCAAGCCGCGCCAGATAGGAATTCAGGCCGGCTTTTAATTCGTACATGAAGACGAGTAACTCGCTCTCATCGAACTTGCCCAGTGTAGCAATATCGGCGGGATCGATGACCGTCGCCCCTTGCTTTCGCATTACGTCCAGCGATTGTTCCATGAGGGCGTCAACCCCGTCGTTAAATCCAAAATACTTGCGGGCTACGCCGATGCGAGCGCCTTTGAGACCATCCGAATCGCAAAACTGCGCGTAATCGGTATGAGACTTGCCCGCGCTCGGAGTTGTTGCCGGGTCTTCGGGGTCGACCCCAGTTAGCGCTCCCAGCATGATCGCGGCATCACGGATGGTTCGGCACATCGGCCCGGCGCTGTCCTGGCTATGGGAGATGGGGATGATTCCGGAGCGGCTGATTAGACCTACGGTCGGCTTGATTCCCGCCAGTCCGTTCGACGAGGAGGGACAAACGATCGAACCATCGGTTTCTGTGCCAATCCCGCAGGCGGCCAGATTGGCCGAGAGACCCGCTCCCGTGCCGGAACTCGATCCGCAAGGATTGCGATCAAGGGCATAGGGATTCTTGGTCAGGCCGCCGCGTCCGCTCCATCCGCTGGTCGAGTGGCTGGAACGAATATTTGCCCACTCGCTCAAATTGGTCTTGCCGAGAATCACCGCCCCTGCTGCCCGCAAACGTTGCGCCACAAAGGAATCTTTGGGCGGCTTCGATCCGAGCAATGCCAACGAACCTGCCGTCGTCATCATGCGATCGGCGGTATCAATGTTGTCTTTAATTAATACAGGAATTCCATGCAATGACCCGCGCGGACCCTTCTCTTTCCGCTCGCGATCGAGAGACTCGGCAATACTTGGCGCATCCGGGTTAAGTTCAATCACGCTGTTGATTGCAGGACCTTGCTTGTCAATTTCGTGGATGCGAGCTATGTATTTTTCGACCAGATCCTGCGCTGTGAAGCGGCCTGACTTCATTCCGTCCTGCAAGTCAGGGATGGTGATCTCGTCGAGTTCGAACGGCTTGACTTCATCGGAGGGCAGAGCGGTGTTTGGGGTAAGCGCTCTGGCGGCAGTGAGGGCCGGATACATAGCGCCCACCGTTGCCGCGCTCTGAAGAAATCCGCGGCGAGAAGATGTGAATCTGGTTTCGAATGTCGGCATAGGTTTGGAAGGCGTAGATGATTATGACTTCAACGAAACGTCCATTGTACGCAGGAATCGCGGTGCCGGAACGGAAGGGTTTTTAGCAGGCACTTTCTGAAGCCGGCGAGCCGCGATTATTAGTGAACTTCGACCGTTAGTTCGCCTTGTATTTCGGTGGTTTCCACGCGGACAGATCCCGAGGAACGCTCCAGAGACAAACTGATCACGGCATCACCGATCGGCAACTCACGTACCATCAGCTGGCGGATTCCGTCAGGAAGAAAAGGGCGGTCGAATTTCAAGGTTCGATGTCGGCAATCGACGGAAGCTCCCAGGCACGCCTGCAGCAGCAGGAACACTGCTCCGGCCGCCCATGCCTGCGGTGAGCAAGCGACGGGGTAGAGTGTCGGTCCTTGGCCGGGACGACG
The DNA here is from genome assembly GCA_035507035.1 of Terriglobales bacterium. Lineage (GTDB taxonomy): Bacteria > Acidobacteriota > Terriglobia > Terriglobales > Acidobacteriaceae > DATJOJ01. The sequence continues at coordinate 11,035 of DATJOJ010000033.1, forward strand.
CTCGACTCCGCAAATCAATTCCGGCAACCGGTGCAGTTCCACGTCGCCACTAAGATCGAGCAGGCCCATCAGAATCTGGCCGGCGAATTCGCGCTGGCCATAGCGCGCCATGCCGGCAGCAATGATTGCGTTGTCGTGCGGCCAGACCGACCCGTTGTGATAAGACAGCGGGTTGTAGCGAGCTTCGTGGCAGCCGACGGTGCGAACTCCCCATCCAGAGAAAGAATCGGGACTGACGAGCGTGTGTGCTACCAGTTGCGCCCGCTTCGGATCGGCGATGCCGGTGTATAGGCAATGGCCGGGATTCGACGTCCGGACCCGGCAGGGCCTCTTCTTGCCGTCGAGAGCCAAAGCGTAGGTCGACAGATCGTCGCACCAGAAGGCCTCTTCGAAGCGATCGCGCAAGTCTGCAGCCTGGTTTTGCAGCGTGGTCTGGCGTTTCTGATCGCCAAGATCAGCGAAAATGCGGGCGACCGCCATTTTGGCCGCGTAGACGTAACCTTGAACTTCGCACAGCGCAATCGGAGCATCGGCGATCTGCCCGTCGGCGTGGAAAACAGAATCATTGGAATCCTTCCAGCCTTGTTGCACGAGTCCTTTGTGGCCGTGCCGCTGATACTCAACGAAGCCGTCCCCATCGACGTCGCCATAACGATCGATCCATTCCAGAGCAAGGTCGACGTGGGGAAGCAAATACTTGAGAAATGGCCGATCGCCGGTGCAATCCAAATACGCTCCGGCGAGCATGAGAAACAGCGGCGTGCTGTCGATACTGCCGTAATAGCGTCCGAAAGGAACCTCGCCCAGATTGGCCATTTCGCCACGACGAGTTTCGTGCAGGATTTTTCCCGGCTGTGCTTCAGAGTCCATGTCAATTTCAGTAGCCTGAGTTGAAGCGAGGTATTGCAGTACGCCTTTGGCGATCCAGGGAGCGATCCAAAGCATTTCGAGAGCGGTGACGATGCCGTCTCGGCCGAAGACGGTGCTGAACCAGGGCACGCCCGCATAGGGATAATTCGTCTCGGGATTGCCCATGGTCATCATTTCGACATCTGCCTTGGAACGCTTGATCCAACGGGTGAGGCGGTCGTTCGAACTGGAAATCTCGCACGAATTTGCGGAAACCGCTTTAAGCTCCGTCTCCGCCCCGGCCATGGCACGAGCATAGCCAATCGAGTGGTGCTTTGGGTCCGGTTTGCAAGCAATCGACAGATGAAACAGCGTGGATTTACCTGGAGGAATGGAGGTTTGAAAAGACAGCTCGGAAGAAGTGATGCCCACAGGCGCGGGATTCGAATCGATGCGGGTCTGGCGCTCGATCTGATCCAGGCCCTCATATCTCATCAAGATCGAGTTCCTGGTGAACTCGTCGTCGAGGCGGCGACCGCGAATCTCGCGCCGCGTCCCGCGAACTTCAAAAATATCCGCGAAATCTGCTCCGATGGCGATGCGGAAGGGAATCTCTAAAACCGAGAGCCCATAGTTGAACATCTTCAGCTCTTCGTAGGCTACGCCCTGCCACAGAAATCGCGAGCGCACGATGTGCAGCGTGCCGCGCGCGATTGTGACTTGCTGCTTTTCGGAGACATCTACGTTGGATAAATCGGCAATGAAGACGAAATTGTCGGATTTGACGGTCGAGCTCATCAGCATGGGGCGCGTGTCCCAGAGAGACAACATCAGTTCCGACAAGTGCCGTGTGCCCTGGTAGAAGATGCCCTGTTCCCCGAGTCCGAGAGGTTCGACATCGCCATAGCGGTTGAATACGGCAAAAGTCTCGCCATACTTGAGAACCCGGGTGCGGTAATCGGAGGGCGACGATCCGGCAGCTATGTAGTACTGCTGGGTGACTCCAAGTTCATCCAACTGAGCTCTCCCGTACTAAGAGCCATCGACTTGGGCTCGGTTTTCGCCAGCCCCTGGTAGATGGTCAGATAATCCTGCGCCATGCGTTTGGCGGTGAAACGCTCTTCGAATCGCCGACGACAGGTGCGGCGATCGAGTTCGGATATTCGTGCGATGGCGTCCACTGCCGAGCCAACGTCACGGACTAAACGTCCGGTGATCCCATCTTCGAGGATCTCGGGAACGGAACCGCGAGGATATGCGATAACCGGAAGCCCGCAAGCCATGGCCTCGATCATCACAATACCGAACGGCTCTTCCCAGTGAATGGGAAACAATAGCGCCATGGCTCGGCGGAGAAATTCGTTCTTCTCGCCTTCTCTTATTTCGCCAATGAATTCAATCAACGCGTGATCGAGCATCGGTTTAATGCGTACTTCGAAATACTCCTGATCAGCGCGATCGATTTTCGCCGCAATCTTCAATGGGATACCACAAAGCTTCGCAATCTCAATAGCGTGGTCGAGACCCTTTTCCGGCGAGACTCGCCCCAGAAACGCCAAGTATTCGCCGGGACCGAAGGATGGCTCAAAACCGTCCTCCGGTAATCCATGATGGACCGTACCTTGCCAGTTCGCCCAAGGGAGGGGCCCACGCTGCGCGTCAGAAATCGAAATCACGGGCATTTCGGAGAATTCGCGATACAGCGGAATCAGGTCAGGAATATCGAGGCGTCCGTGAAGGGTTGTGACCTGCGCCAGAGCATGGCTGCGGCTTACAGGAAAATGCAGATAATCGATATGAAAATGAATGAGGTCAAATTCGTCTTTTTCGCGCAGCACGCGTTCGAGCAGGTAAATGTGATGGGCGAGTTGGTCCACACATTCGGAATTCAGTCGCAACGCTTCGGGGCAGATCGGAATCAGGTTGGCGGTCGTCAGTGAATCTCCGCTGGCAAACAAAGTGACTTCGTGCCCTTGCGATACCAATTCCTCAGTCAGCCAGGAAACGACGCGTTCTGTACCTCCGTAGAGTTTTGGTGGGACACTTTCATATAAAGGAGCCACCTGTGCAATTCTCATGAAGCCCTCGAAACAATAAATCGTTAAAGTATGAATTGAGACGGCGTGCGGCAGAAGCTGCAAAACCGCAGGGAAAATGCGTCGCGGGTGACGGCCTGGAATTGAGCGGACATGTAAAGTTCACAAACTAGACTACCGGGCACGGCCGGCGTCAACAATCAGGTGATCCCTCTATCACGGGTTGAAACGGGTCCTGAAATCTCCCAGTTGCGCATACAAGAGGATTGGCCGGAAGATAAACGTTAGCCTGCTATTTGGCTTTGCAGGTTGGCAGGAAGATTGAAAATTGCCTGTACGAAATCAACCTGGCTGGTACAAAGACGCGATCATTTACCAGATTCACGTGCGCACGTTCTTCGACGCGAACAACGACGGCATTGGCGACTTTCAGGGGCTCACACAGAAGCTGGATTACGTGCAGCAGTTGGGCGTGGACACAATCTGGCTAATGCCGTTTTTCCCGTCGCCTTTGCGCGACGACGGCTACGACATCTCCGATTACACCTCGGTCCACTCCCGTTATGGCAATCTCGAAGACTTTAAAACATTTCTGGCGACGGCACACGACCGCGGGATCCGCGTCATCATCGAGATGGTGCTGAACCATACCTCCGATCAGCATCCCTGGTTTCTCGAATCCCGCAGCTCTCGCGACAATCCCAAGCGCGATTGGTACGTGTGGAGCGATACGGACGCTAGATATCGCGGCGCCCGCATCATTTTTCTGGAT
>DATJOJ010000034.1:0-5496 GCA_035507035.1 Terriglobales bacterium
ATTTCTGGTCTGCATTCCCACAGGGTTCGTCTTGATTCGGTGGCTCATGAAGGGCAAGAATCGCCCGGCGGCGGCAAGGGCAGCGAAGCTCATCGCGGCGCCGCTCGGGTTGATTCTGGCCACCTGTGCGTGGCTTGGCTACTACGACTATCGCGCATTCGGGAGCCCGCTCACGCTGCCTTACACGGTGAATCGCGCCACGTACGCGATGGCGCCTTATTACATATGGCAGGGACCGCGGCCTGTGCCTGTATATCGGCACGCCGAGATGCGCGACTTTTACGAAGAAAAAGAGATGAAGATTTATCGAGATATCCACTCGGTGAGTGGATTCCTGCCAAACTCGATGTTGAAAGTCGTCATCACGTTTCTGTCGTATTCGTATTTTGCGCTTTTGATTCCGATGTTGATGATCCACCGCGTGTTCATGGATCGAAGGATTCGTTTTCTCGTTGTCTGTGTTCTAGTGGTGGCGGCTGGAATGGCGATCGAGGTTTTCCTGCTGCCGCATTATGTGGCGCCGATTACCTGCGCTTTCTATGCGATCGGTCTGCAGGCGATGCGCCACATGCGTTGCTGGAAACCGGAAGGCAAACCGGTAGGCCAGACTTTGGTGCGGCTCACGGTGACGGTCTGCGTGTTGATGGCCGGGGTTCGGGTTCTTGCCGTCCCGTTGCATTTTGAACCAACGGAGTATCCTGCGAGCAACTGGAATTTCAATTGGTTCGGACCGGCGCACTGGGGCACCGAGCGGCAACAGGTGTTGGAGAGGCTGGAGCAATTGCCCGGGAAACAACTGGCGATCGTCCGATACTCCTCCGAGCATGAGGCGCTGAACGAGTGGGTTTATAACGGCGCAGATATCCCCGGGTCGAAAGTGATATGGGCGCGGAACATGAATCCCACGGAGAACCAGAAGTTGATCGATTACTACAAGGACCGGACGGTGTGGCTGGTGGAACCGGACGCGGTGCCTGTTAAGGTGACGCCTTACGCGGGGCCGTAACCGGCGAGTTTAGTCAATTCGCCAAAGTTCAAATCGGTCCTTGTCGTCGTGGCCGAATCCCCACATCCAGATGCCTGACCCATTGGAATAGAGTCCTTTTCCGGCTCCCATGGTTCTGCCGAATCGATACTTGTGGGGTAATACTTCCACCAGCGTCCGGTGCGGGAAACGCGCCAGCGGCGATTGCGTTACTGCCGCATACACATCCACGACCAGCAGATCTCCGGGCTTTGGCTGAGGACCACCCGGGAATGTGAGCGTTGCGCCATCGAGCGGCGCATACCAATAGGACCAGTACTGACCGGGGTACCATACTTTCTCGCCAGCTTCAACGTGTGGAGTGATCAAACGAGCGAGCGCGTCCCGGCCAAAATTCGCGAATTCCGCGTCTGCGTGGAGGATGAGAAGAGAATAGCCAGTGCCGCAGACGATGAATACAACTGCTGCCGCGCGGGCAAACCGTATGGAGATGCCGTCGAGCAACCGGAAGCAAAGAAAAATGACGGCAGGGATACAGGGAAGCAGGTACTTCATTGGAAGGTTTGAGTAGTAGACGATGGGAAGGGGGATGAGAATCCAGAGGAGCAGAAAGAGACCAGTATGATCGCGACGCTTGAATGCTTGAAATGACAGGTGGGTAAGCGCACAGAGCCCAAGGATCGCAAAGGACAACACCACCAGGAAACTCCAAAGAAAAACCAATGCGGTGAATGCCACTGCCAGAAGGATGAAAACCAACACAACGCGTCTGGGTTCCAAACGACTCGCCAGCCAGCAGGCCGCTAACGGAAGAGGAAATGCGAAATAACTAAGATATGCAAATAGATTAGGCGCTATGTGCCATGACCCCATGACAATGGCCGGGGGAACGACGGAGGTCGAGCCGGGCTCACGCACAGCAAACGTTATGGCGTAGTACAAAGCGACGCCTGAAATCACGGGGATCCAGAGCAGCAATTGGCGGCGGATGTTCTCGCCAAGCTCCTTCGGATTGATGTTGCCCAGCAGAAAAAATGCAGCGACAGGCAGCAGTAGCAGGAGATGAGATCTTGCATGGGCCGCCAGCCCGAGCGCCACAGCGGCTGCCGCACCTTGACTCCATTTCTGCTCGGCTTTCCACGCCGCGAGTCGTTCCATTGCCACAATCGCGAGTGCGGTGGCCAGGATATCGGGCATAGCCGTGCTGGCCATGGGAAGAAATGGAGGGATGGCCACAAGCATCAGAGCGCCGACGGCTGCGTGCCATCGGTCCCATCCAAATCGAAAGACCAGCGATGTCATGGCCAAAACCGCGATCCAGACCAGCGCCAATTGCGTTAAATGGGCAATCCACTCGTGCGCGTCTCCCAAGACAGTCGGCACGAGAACGTAGCCCATCAGGTCATTTCCGGGTGTCAGCTGCGAGGCTTTCATGCAGTTGTCATAGGTGTTCCAGCAGATGACGAAACCCTTCGGATGCAAGGGCTGCTTGACGATCTGCTGCGCCATTGTGAGGAAATGCGGATCGTCTACGAGGAAGGCCTTATTTAAATACGGGAGGAGGCAGACAGTGGCGAGAAGCAGTGCGGGCCACGCGCAAGTCAGTACTGCAACAGCGGAAACCCTGCGGGGCGCCACGCAATCTCCGTTGCTTTCTGGCTTCCCAGCTGTCTCAATTGCCGTGGTCATCTTGTTCTCGACGCCAACTATTTACTCCTGGCAAGGGGCTGCGCTACGCCGACGCCTCGCTGATCGAGGTCATTTGGATGGGACCGAGGAATAATGGGCGGACTGTTCGACCCGGGCGATTCCCTTGCGTGTGAACACACCCTTCAGCCAGAACGAAGACATGTCGACCAGGGAACGAATAATCAATGTCGGCTTCCCCGATGTCGCTCTGCCCGCTAACCGCGGATGATACTCAATCTCGACTTCCTTGATCCGGAATCCCATTTCATATGCCCTGATAATCACTTCCGGCGCAATGAAGATTGTGTTCCGCGATGTTGGGCGCGCAGCTTTTAAGACTGGCTTTTTGTAGAGCTGAGTGTAGTTATAGTCACGAAGCCTGGGCCGAAATAAGAGGCGAAGCAGGGCGCGATTGACTTTCGAGGTGAGTAGTCGATAGCGCGAATAGCCGGCGTGAGACTTGCGCACTGCTACGATTACGTCTGCCTCTGCCAATAACGGCGTCATGATATCGAGGTCGCGCAAATCGAGAGGGGAATCCATGGCATTTTGAATCACCAATTCTCCCGCAGCGCTCTCATATCCGCGGAAGAGCGTCTCTCCGAGCCCTAAGTTCCGATCATTGTGAAGAACAGTTATGTTCGCCGGATTCGCCTTCGCCAGTTCTTCAGCAATCTCTCCAGTTCTATCTGTGCTCCCGTCGTCAATGATAAGAAGCTCGAAGGCCTCAAAGCGTGGACGCATCGCCTCCATTGCCCGCTGGATTGCGCCGCGAATATTCTGTTCTTCGTTATACGCAGGGAAGATGACAGTGATGCTCTTTGAACCTGCGGGTTTTTCAGCTTGAGAGGAGCCAAACATGGTCGACTTTCATAAGCACAGATTCACTGTCACAACTCGGATCGAGAGGGCCGAAGCAAAGATGCAAGATGTGTAATGTCTAGGATGTGGAAGAAGCCACCTTACAGTCAATGACCAAATCGGGCCAGTCAACCGACTCATGGCGTTCTCCGTGTCCGCAGGTGAGTCCGCCTTGAGCTTTTGTCCGAACTGCTGGCCCCCATCCCTTTTGCGAAACCCGGCTGTGAATCTGTGGAGCCCGCAACCAACGCCGAATCAATCACTTCGGTACAGCCCTCCATATCCTCACAGAAACATAGAAACTGTGGGCGACTCGCAAGTTATTTTGAAATCAATCTCTTGGAGAGAAAGTCTTTAGGCTGGCTGGCCTAAGTTGCTCGAAAAACGGCCCGCGCGGCCCAAAAGCGAGCGAAAAATCGATAAATTGGGATTTCCGCGTCTCGGGATCGCGGAGCCGAAGGTTACAGGGATTTCTCGATGATGAAGCGCGGGCGCGCTTTCACTTCGGCGTAGAGCTTGGCGAGGTATTGACCGATGACTCCGAGGCACAGAAGCTGGATTCCGCCGAGAAAGTAGAGCGGGATGACGGTCGAAGCCCATCCGGGAACGGCTGCCGGATTGAAGAACCTGACGATCACCGCCCATCCAGCCATGCCAAAGCTGAAGAGAGAAACAAGAATGCCGAGAACGGTGATCGTCTTAAGCGGAATATCTGTAAACGAGACGATGCCGTTGAGCGCAAGGGAAATCATCTTTCCGAGCGGGTACTTGGTCTGGCCGGCGGTGCGCTCCTGGCGGTGATAGTAGACGAGCGCCGAGCGAAAGCCGAGTTGAGGGATGAGTCCCCTGAGGAACAGGTTGCTCTCCTTGAAATTTCGCAATTCTTCAACGACGCGGCGGCTGAGCAGCCTGAAGTCGGCATGGTTGAACATCAGCTTGACGCCGAAGGCGCGCAGCAGGCGGTAATACGATTCGGCGGAGGCGCGCTTGAAGAAGCTGTCGGTTTTGCGGCTGTCGCGAATGCCATACACGACCTCGGCTCCGGCGATGTAAGCATCCACCATCTCAGCGATGGAGTCGAGATTGTCTTGCAAGTCAGCGTCCATGCTGATCAGCGCGTCACCCGGAGCGGTGAGGAGCCCGGAGAGAATGGCACTTTGCTGGCCGAAGTTTCGAGAAAGTTTCAGGCCGTGGATACGCCGGTCGCCGGCAGCAAGTTCTTCGATCAGCTCCCAGGTTCTGTCGGCGGATCCGTCGTCGACGAAATAGATGGAAGGCTGCGAAATGCGACCCTGCCGGTCAAGGTTTTCGAGAGCGGTGCCGATGTGGGCGGCGGAATGAGGCAGAATCTGCTCTTCGTTATAGCAGGGAATGACAAGGGTAAGCCTGGGCGGAATGCGGTAGTTCTGCTGTGACCCGGCCGACGCAGGCGGCGGGACCTGCGGATCGTTGCGACCATCTTGCGCTGTGCCGGGAGGGGTCACTTCGCTATGCCTCGCTTGCGGTATGCCATTAGGATAGAGTGTTTCGCTCGAGCCAGCTTCGAGACCCAACTGACGGGCAGCGGAGAGAGCGCCAGAGAGCGGACTCGAAACGCGATGGAGCCGAGGTCGGGAATTTTTGCGTTGTCGGGGATAGCCGTGGCGAGGGCGGCCGGGGGAAGAGACGATATCGCGGATTCGCGAACATAGAGAATCATGTTGCGGCGATACCAGGATTCGACCGCAGACATTTTTCTCAACCGCGGACGAAACAGGTCGAACGGCTTGTAACCGTGCGCAGCAAAGAGGTGTCGCCAGAATTCGAAGCTCTGTTCGTTGATGTGATTCACTCCGCCCTGGCCGGGCGTGCCCGCGGAGAACAGGACTCGATCGCCATGCTTTGTGAGATTGGCGACAAGCGTGGCTGAGGCCGAAGAGGGAATGTGTTCCCCAACTTCGAGGCACTCCACGAGATCGAAC
>DATJOJ010000035.1:0-279428 GCA_035507035.1 Terriglobales bacterium
GTCGACCAGCGCCTGGCGGGAGCCGTTCTGGCCCATAAGGAGCGTGTTGTATTGCCGCTCTACGCCCGAGATGCCGACCACGTCGCCGGGATTGTAGAGCTCGAACTGCGGCTCGTTCAGCATGTCTTCGCTGACTTCGCCAACATAGCCGATCAAGTGCGCCATGAATCCATTGCGCGGATACAAGCGGCGGTGCGCCATGATGGTATCGAGTTCCGGCAATTCGTTTTTGTGCGACTCAATGAATGCCAGCTCATCCGGCGTGATGTCGTCCTTCAAAAAAATCGGCTGATATTGCGGCGACGCCGCGAAATGCTGGATGCGCTGGCGTACTTCCTGCGGATCGAGATGCAAACCTTGCGCAATCAGATCAGAATCGGCGACCAGGTCGCGCGAAGAATCGCGCAAGAGCAAAGCTGTAAACGAGGGATAGTTGTCGACGATGATGCGGCCCTCGCGATCAAGAATCTTGCCGCGCGGCGCAAGAATGGGCACGTTGCGAATGCGATTTTTCTCGGCCAGATTAGCGTAAAAGTCGCTCTGCACCACCTGCAGGCGCCAAAGGCCGTAAGCGAGGATCAAAAAAATGCCGAGGATGATGTATTGCACCGCGGTGAGGCGGATGGCGGATACTTTTTCGTCGCGGCCGAACATCCAGAAACCGGCTCAGGGTCGCGACTACGGGCGGTCGAACCCAATGCCAAGTTAGTCCTTTCGGGAAGTTAGCTTCATTGTAACCCCTTATGCCAAGAGAATGAGTTTGCTGCGGTGGTGACGAAAGTCACGCGGATGTTTGGCGGTTTGAGACCTTGTAGGGCGTGATTCTGCTCTCGATAATGACGGACAGGGCGATGATTAAAAGCCGCACCGGGAAAGTTGAAATTACCTTTTTGCGAAATCCGGGTTGCGCATCACAGACTGCCGTCCGAGGAGCTGGCGATCATTGAGAGACGCTATGAAAAGAGAACGACTTGATGCTTGATCGCCGGCGCGAACCGCGGCTCGGATTGAACCTGACGGTGCTGGTGTGGGGCATCGATAGCGAGGGCCGGCGATTTTCTCAGTCGGCCTCGGCCCGCAACATCAGCCAAGGCGGAGCGTTGTTGACGGGAATCACCTGGGTTCTGCGGCCGGGAGATCTGATTGCAGTTCAGCATCGCGAGCAGCGGGCGCGCTATCGCGTGGTGTGGTCGCGCGATTCTGGAGCGGAAGAGAAGACTCTGGCTGCGGTGCAGAAGCTGCGAGGCGAAGTGTGTCCCTGGCTGGAAGAATTAAGCGGATTGAGCAAGCCGCCGCAAGAGAGCGTAGAGAAACGGAGCCTTTCGTCTCCTGATCACACGGTGTAAGTAAATTCCCTGTAATTTAACTTGACTGTCGGGGGCAGCGCGGACTACGGTATCTACGCTATACTGGGGACACTCGCGTAGTTTAATTCCTGCTTTAGAGGTTCCCATGCCCCGTAGTCGCGTCGCTCCTTTGTTACGGTTCCGGCCCAGCGTGGGACTCATACTGCCTTTCATCCTGCTCTCGTCGTGTCTATGCGCGGGGCAAGGTCGGCCGGGTTTCAAACTTCTCCATTCTTTCGGTGGCAGTGGCGATGGTGACGCGCCGTCTTCGGGAGTCGTGTTCGACACGAAGGGAAACCTCTATGGCACAACTGGTGCCGGTGGAGCTTATGGATACGGGACGGTGTACGAACTTAGCCCCCAAAACGACGGAACGTGGACGGAGACAATCCTGCACAGCTTCCCAAATCCTGGCTCCACGCAAGATGGCTCAGAGCCGTCGGGCGGAGTCGCAATTGACAGAAAGGGGAACCTATATGGCACGGCGGAATCTGGCGGCGCTAACAGTCGAGGGATTATTTTCGAGCTGACGCCGGGAGACAACGGCTGGGCAGAAAGTATCCTCTACAATTTTTGTTCGTTACCGGGATGTACAGACGGCGGAAGTCCCGGCACTGCACCCGTTTTGGATTCTGCAGGGAGCCTTTATGGAGGCACCAACAGCGGCTTTGGTCAGGGCGTTGTTTACGAACTAACGCCATCGGGCTCGGGATGGGAAGAGGATGTCCTATATACGTTCTGCAGCCAGCCTGACTGCACCGACGGCAGGTTTCCCGGTCAGGTAGTGATGGATCGCCGAGGCAACATCTATGGTCCAACCGACGAGGGAGGTAGCGACTTCGGGTATTGTCCGCTCGGGTGTGGAGTGGTTTTCGTCCTCAACCCACCAAACTTGGACGGGGGCTGGACTGAGACTGTATTGCACGCCTTTCAGGGTGGCACAGACGGCATCGGTCCCAACGGCATCACCTTCTACGGAGGCAAGATTTTTGGCACCACGGGTTTAGGCGGGGGATCGCAGGATTGCACGATCGGCTGCGGGACAGTCTTCGCGATAGCGCCGGGTGAGAACGGAGGCGCACCTCAGGAGGAGGTTCTTTATGCATTTTCTAACTTTTCCGGCGGACAGAATCCGGGAGGTGCTCCCGTGTTCGACAAAGCTGGAAACATGTACGGAGTTGCAGGCTTCGGCGGCGCGCCCTGCGGGTGCGGGTTAGTGTGGGAACTCAAGCGGGTTACGGGAGGTTGGCAGTACAAGATCCTTCATGACTTCACCGGTGGCGATGGCGTACTGCCTTTGGGGAGCTTAACCATCGACAGTAACGGCAATTTGTATGGCACCACGAATGGCGGATCAACCGGCGGCGTGGTGTTCGAAATTCTGAACGCGAGTCCGACGGCAAAGTAATCCGGCGGCGTGCCCGGGAGGGGAACCGCTAGGTTCTCTGCTTGAAGCGATCAAGGAGCGCGAACAGCGCAACCGCCAGAATCGCATTGGCAAGTGCTGATCCGAGTTCGTGCGGCCAGCTCCAGTGCAGAGTCAATCCCACCATGCCGCGCGCCACGGTGAAATAAACAATCTCGTGGACCACATAAAAGAAGAGTGTCACCAGCAACCGCGAGCCGGCGTTTTCGACATCGATCTTCACACCGAGTGACGATGCGCCATAGCCCACGACCGTGTTGGCGATGCCGTAAACGCCGATGGGCAACGATGGCGTGAGAGCATCCTGCAACAGGCCGATGGCCGCGCCGGTCAACATGCCGGAAACCTGACTGCGCCGCGCCACGGCGAAAAAGATCACCACCAGCAGCGGCAGATCGAAGATCGAAAAGAAGTGCAGCTTCAGCGGAACGAATGCCTGAAGAAACACCGCGACCAGCGGGATCAAGATCGCCGTGGGCACATTGAAGCGGTAAACCTCAACTTGCTCATTCGATGTGTAGGTAATGGGCACGTTATTGAGGCTGATCCTGAGGAGGCGGAGTAGTGGGAATTGGATTCGCTGGATTCTGGTCGGCGGGAATCTGATTCGCTGGCGCCTGATTTGCCGGCTGGCTGCCGTCGGCCGGAGCGGGACGCCTCACCGTCGTGGCGGAAGGCTGCCCTGACGCGGGATTCAAAGTCTTCGGAGCGGGCTTGGTTCCGGAGGCAACCGGTTTCTGAGAAGCGGGAGCGATTCCTGTTAAAGCGCGGACCGGCGGCTTGGTAGCAAGCTTCTCGGACTGGGTATTCGCTGGCTTGTTCGCGTTCGCTCCTAATTGGGTTATCGAACCGTTTGTAGCCGCTGGTTTTGCATTTGCTGTCGTAGGCAGAGTTGTTGGCTTCGCCGTTCCCGTCGTTGTCGCGCCTGGAGTCGTAGGATTCGTGCCTGGAGCCGGAGGAGTCGCAGGCTTATCCGGAACCGAAGGCAACCGTGCAGCGAGAATATCTGATGCGCGCAGATGTTCGGTGTCGGCTACCTGGGGCTCGCGATCTTCTTCCTGCGTGATTACTAAAACTTCTTCCAGCCGGTTCATGTCAGCCGCAGGCTTCACGCGAATGTTGAGAAAAAGCTCGGCGCCTGGAGAGACTCTTGTTACCGTGCCAACCGGCAGGCCCTTGGGAAAAATCTGGTCGCCGCCGCTGGTCACGACGTGCTCGCCAGGCTGCACCGGCTCGTCGGTCATAACTTTTTCCAGCACGATTTCGCCGGCAGGAGTTCCACGCAAAACTCCTTGCAGCCGCGATTTTTCGAGAATCGCTCCGACCCCGCTGGTCTGATCGTTGATCAGCAGAACTTGCGACGTGCTTTTGAAAACCCGCAGCACCTTGCCCACAATTCCATCGCCGGTCATCACCGGCATATCCGGCTTGAGGCCGTCGCGAGAACCTTTATCGATGTAAACGGAGCGCGACTGCTCGCTACCGCTCGAGCCGATGACCTGCGCGGCAATCGTTTTCGAGATGAATTGTTCTTTGAATCCCAGAAGGACCTGCAAGCGGCGGGCCTGTTCGGCGTCTTCGTTCAAGCGGACGCGCTCGATTTCGAGATCCTGAATCTTCTTTCTCAGATCGCGATTTTCCTGACGGACACCGCGCAAGTAGAAGTAGTTATGCCAGAGCCCCGCGACACCATTCTGCAGGCCGACAATTCCCTTCTCAAAAGGAGTGACGGCGCTGACGGCCCAGATGCGAATCAAGCGAGTAGGGCGGTTTTCCGTCGGCCTTTGGACCTGCATCGCCAGCCCCAGCACCTGCCCAAACAGCAGTGCAGCCAGGATGCTGACGTTGCGATAACGGCCGATGAAGGTTTCCATGGTTCAACAGACGTCGTTGGTCGTTGGTCCTTCGTCGTTGGTCGAACGCGGCGTCGGTGACTCGCGAGGTATGCCGCTATTCTGCCACATCATGAAGGCCTGTCATTTCGAGCAGAGAGCCCGGGGCAACGCCGGCCGAGCCAACGACCTACGACGGCCGGCCAACGACGGTTTTATTCGATCGAAATCTTTCTGAGCAGCTTGAAGTCGCTCAGCATTTTGCCGGTGCCCAACACCACGCTGCACAGAGGATCATCCGCGATCGAAACCGGCAACCCGGTTTCTTCGCGAATTCGCTTATCTAGATTCTTCAACAGCGCACCCCCGCCAGTCAGTACGATGCCGCGATCGCTGATGTCGGCAGAAAGCTCCGGCGGGGTGCGCTCGAGCGCGACGCGAATCGCATTCATGATGGTCGAGACACATTCGCTCAACGCTTCACGAATTTCGCTGTCATCCACGGTGATGGTTTTGGGCACGCCCTCAATCAGGTTGCGGCCTTTGATTTCCATGGTCAGCGGCTTATCCAGCGGATAGGCGGAGCCGATCTCAATTTTGATTTGCTCAGCGGTGCGCTCGCCGACCAGCAGGTTATATTTCCGCTTCAGATAATTCATAATGGCTTCGTCCATCTGATTGCCGGCCATGCGGACGGAGCGCGAGTAAACAATGCCACTGAGAGAAATGACGGCGATGTCCGTTGTGCCGCCGCCAATATCGACCACCATGTTGCCGCTGGGTTCGGTGATCGGCAGGCCTGCGCCGATGGCCGCGACCATCGCCTGTTCGACCAGATGCACCTCGCTGGCTTTGGCGCGATAGGCAGAATCCATGACGGCGCGCTTTTCTACCTGGGTAATTTCTGACGGCACGCCGATGACGATGCGGGGATGCACCAGCATCTTGCGGTTATGCGCCTTCTGAATGAAATAGTTCAACATTTTCTCGGTGACTTTGAAGTCGGCAATCACGCCATCCTTCATGGGCTTGATGGCGACAATGTTGCCGGGCGTGCGGCCCAGCATTTCTTTCGCCTCTTTGCCCACGGCCTCGACTTCGCCCGTGTTCTTATTAATGGCCACGATCGAAGGCTCGTTCACCACGATGCCCTTGCCACGCGCGTAGACGAGCGTGTTAGCGGTGCCGAGATCGATTGCGAGGTCGCTGGAAAAAACGCTGAACAGCGACCGCAGATTATGTGTGTGTGATCCGCTGGAATGAAATCCGTTCGATGACATACGCGAAAATGTTCTCTCTAGGAACCGAAAATTCGCTCCCGGCTCACCTGCATTTTTCGGTTCCTGACCCTTGTCCTTATTCTATGAGAGATTCTGAATTCTGTGGGCCACACGAAAGGCCGCGCCTCACTAAAGTCATCTCTCACGCTTCACTGAATCACAACTTTCTTCTGCAATGTATTCACACCACCTTTGGCATCCTGCGCCGTGATGGTAATTACGCTTTCTCCTGCCGGCAGGGGAGGCGTGAAGTAGTGAAAAGTCCCGTCTGTAGTCACCATCGGCACCTCGCGGCCATTGACCATTACGCGGGCACCAATTTCGGTTTTACCGGTCAATTCCAACACGTGCCCGTGCTGGATGAACGGCTCCAGGTCTAAATTGATGGCGGTGTCGTCGGTTTCCTTAGGGATAATAGTAAACCGGTTCTTCTCGCTCTCGACGGATTCTTTGCCTGCGCCGTCCTGCGATTGCACCACCCAGTAATAGGCCCCTGCCTCCAAGCCGGAAACCAAAACGTCCGCGGTATTCACGTGCCGGTCGACAATCGTCGAGGAAAAATACGGGTTCTTCGAAATTCGCAGGCGATAACTCTTGGCCGCCGGCATAGGGGTCCAGGAGAATTCGAGCGGCTTGGCCTGCCCGGAAATGAATACCGGCATCATGTTCGCCGGTGAGATCGGAGTTGGCGGACCCATCTCTTTGGTCAGCGCCATGTGCTGGGAACTGGCATGAAAGTTGATTTTCTCCCAATCGGCCAAGCGGACGGTTTCGCCGTTGCGCGTGATCTCGCCCGAACCTTTTTTCACCAGCACTTCATGCTCGTCGCTTTTGGGATCGTTGTGCACCATAGCGGCGCTGTCCGGCGCGAGGGAAGCAGTCGCTCCGGCCACGATCACCTGAGATTTCGAGCCTTGCGCGTAGGTTGCAGTCGCCAGGTCGACCGTACCGGTGCTGACGGCGACGGCGACATTGGTTTGCTGCTGATCGTTGGCCGAGTTTTCTTCGATCACGATCAGCGAATCCTGCTTGACGGTGTAATTGGTGCCGTCGCTGAAGACGATCTTGGCCATGCCTTCGGAGCTGGTCTGAACGATGTCGCCCTTTTCGAGCGGAACGCTGTAGTCCGCGGTGATCCAACTGTTGCCGTTGGCACGTTTGATTCGCACCGTGCCATCGAGCGCGGTAAAGTGGGCCTGCTGCGAGTTCATTACGCTGGATTTCACCGGAGCGCCATTCGAGGCAACCGCTTCCAACAGGTGCATGGCAGCATTGTCGACGGTTTTGGTGGCGTTTTCGGCGAACTGGGGAAAGGCCAGCCGCACGCCTAGAGAGAAAATGACCAAGCCGGCCAGGATCGCCAGCAGGACGCTGCGATAGGTGACCGTCTTCCACGCAATGTGGATGCCCGGCTTATTGTTCGAGGACACGGGGGCCACTAAAAACCAGCCTGATTCTATGGGTTCAAGTGGAGACTAACACAAGGAAAATCTTCGCCAAAAAGGTAATCAACTCGGGACGTTACCTTCGTGTGGAGGAGGCGGGGTTTCAATTTTAGTGCTGCGCGGGCAGGGTGTACTCGAAATCGTAGAAGTGCTTCTTGTCTTTGATCTCGATCATCATTGTGCCGGTGATGCCTTCGAGTTGGCCGGTCCCTGAGCCCGGAACAACTTTGATGTGCAATTCCTGAGCGCCATTGGTGACGGTACCGCTGTGTTGTAAGGCGAAGGAACCGGTTCGTCCTGCCAGCGTTCCCGTGACCTGCTCGATCGCAACGTAGCCAGCCGATCCTTTGGCGAAGTCGCCGGCAGTCAGCATCTGACCTTTGCTCGTGCCTTCGATGTCTCCGTGGAATTGCTTGTCCAACAGCATGCGGCCCGGAACTGAGTCCTTGGTGGCGGAGGGATCGGGCGTCACTTTCACATCGAAGGTTCCACGGGCATGGGTTGTCACGGTCTTCTCCTTTTCGGCGTTCGAAGAATGTTCCTGGGCAAGCAGCGCGGAGATCGCCAAACAAGCGATCATAAAGAGGATGGTTTTCATCAAGCTTTGACCTTCCGTGCTTACTTTTTCACCAATTCGGGAATCAGTTCTGACAATTCACAGCATAATTCGCCTTTTCTTCGCTGTCAAACATGGGTATAATTCGCTGTAGTTTAACCTGAAATTTTCTTAAGGAGCCGCTTCCCATGGCCGACGAACGGACGAAAGCAATTGATCTGGCCTTTTCGCAGATCGAAAAGCAGTTTGGCAAAGGCTCGATCATGCGCCTGGGATCGAAAGAAGCCATCGTTCCTATCTCCGTGATTTCGACCGGAGCGATTTCCTTCGACGCGGCACTGGGTGTCGGCGGCTTTCCGCGTGGACGCGTGGTCGAAGTCTTCGGCCCGGAATCGTCGGGCAAAACCACGATTACGCTCCAGGTGATTGCCGAGGCGCAGAAGGCGGGCGGCATGGCGGCGTTTGTCGACGCTGAGCACGCGCTCGATCCGGCCTATGCCAAGAAACTGGGCGTCGATGTGGACAATCTTCTGGTTTCCCAGCCGGATTACGGCGAGCAGGCGCTGGAAATCGCCGAGACGCTCGTCCGGTCCGGGGCAATCGACGTGCTGGTGGTCGACTCTGTTGCCGCTCTTGTGCCCAAAGCCGAACTCGACGGCGAAATGGGCGACAGCCACATGGGTTTGCAAGCGCGGCTGATGTCGCAAGCGCTGCGCAAGCTGACGGGAATTGTTTCCAAGTCGCGTTGCTGTCTGGTGTTCATCAACCAGATTCGCGAGAAGATTGGCGTGATGTTCGGCAATCCGGAGACCACGACCGGGGGCCGCGCGCTGAAGTTTTATTCGTCGGTGCGTGTTGACATTCGCCGCATTGCGGCCATTAAAGAAGGCGATATAGTCACCGGCTCGCGCACCCGCGTGAAGGTTGTAAAGAATAAGGTGGCGGCGCCTTTCCGCGAATGTGAATTCGACATTCTTTATGGCGAAGGTATTTCGCGCGAGGGTGATCTGCTGGACATTGCAGTCAATAACAATATCCTGGAGAAATCCGGCGCGTGGTTCAGTTACAAAGGCGAGCGCATCGGCCAGGGACGCGAAAATGCCCGCCAGTTCCTCAAAGATAATAAAGATATCCTTGCCAAGCTGGAGGGCGAAGTGCGCAAGCAGTTGGGTTTGACTCCGCTGACAGCGCAGGCCGCCGCGTCATCGACGACCGCGTCGACCGGCCGCGTCACGACGATGCCGACAGCGGTACCTGAGCCAGCGAAGGCGGCGGCGCGAAGATAGATACCGTCAAAGTTCGCTTCTTAGATCTGCGGAGAGGGTGTCTGGTCTCCGAGCCCCTTGACAGTCGCTCATCTCCCGCAGAGAATTTCGTCTGACCTTTGACCTCGAAGTAGTTCCCCTCTAACCTCTATACTTGCCGCGATCACGTGGGAACATTGTCCTTGCAGACTCGTCCGCGACTCGACCAAGAAAGAACTAACGCGACGGTTGCGGACCCGAGCAGTACGGCTTCCCTCATCGCTATTGCTGCAGCGGTCACCTTGCTTCACCTGCTCACCAATGGGCGTTACGGCTTTCATCCGGATGAGCTGGCTTTCTTGAGCGATGCACGGCATCTCGCTTGGGGATTTGTGGCTTACCCGCCGTTCATGCCCCTTGTGGAGAGAGTGGGTCTGGCGGTCTTTGGTCTTTCCTTGGTAGGGCTGAGGCTTTTTTCGGTACTGGCACAAGCAACCGCCATCGTGGTCGCTGGTCTGATGGCGCGCGAGCTCGGAGGCGGAAAGCTGGCGCAGATTACAGCAGCGCTCTCCGTGGCGCTGTCTGGGCTAACTTTATTCGAAGGGACAGAATTCCAATACACCAGCCTCGATTACCTGTGGTGGGTGCTGGTCGCCTATTTCATGATCCGTCTGCTGAAGACCGATGACGCGCGTTGGTGGCTGGCGATCGGCGCGGTTGCTGGGATCGGCATGATGACTAAGTACACGATGGCATTTCTTGTCGCCGGCATCGTGGCGGGCATGGCTCTGACGGAGGCACGTCGCTATTTTGTGAGCCGTTGGTTTTGGGCGGGAACCGCGCTCGGATTGGCCATTTTTCTGCCGAACCTACTCTGGCAGGCTGGTCATAACTTCATCTCCGCGCATTTTCTCTGGTATTTGCACGTGCGAGACGTTGGCCTGGGGCGAACAGACGGGTTCTGGCGCGACCAGTTTCTGATTACGAATCCCGTGGCTGTGCCCTTGTGGATCGCGGGATTGGTGTTCTTTCTGCGCAGTCGCTGCTATCGGCTGCTGGGCTGGATGTATTTAATCCCGCTGATGATTTTTGTAGTCGCGAAGGGGCGCGGGTACTACCTCGGACCCGCGTATCCCATGTTGATTGCCATGGGCGCGGTTGCAGGCGAACAATGGGTCGGATCTCTAACGCAATTTAGAAAGCGCACCGTGCAGGCAGCGTTTTTCTTCGGCTTATCAGCTGTGGGTTTGTATGCGTGCGTAATCGAAGTCCCACTCGCCTCCGGCGGCTGGCTCAAGGATTTCGAGATGAGGCACAACGGGGCTTTTCGTCGCGAGATCGGTTGGGATGACCTCATTCAGAATGTAGCTGCCATACGCGACTCATTGCCGGTCGACCAACAGCAAAACGTGGGTGTGCTCGTGGCAACCTACGGTGAGCAGGGAGCCGTCGATCTGCTTGGGCCGGCCTACCACTTACCACCGCCGATCAGCGGCACGAACTCTGGATGGCTGCGAAGTTACCCAACGCATCTGCCCTCGACGCTGATTGTCATCGGCTGGCCGCGACAATACGTGGAAGCGACCTTCACCTCCTGCCGCCTCGCCGGGCACAACATCAATTCCTACGGCATTCAGAATGACGAAACGTTACAGAACCCCGACATTTTCGTTTGCGAAGGGCCGCGACTGCCCTGGCCAGAGTTCTGGAAGCAATATCAGAATTTCGGGTAGAACCGTGAGACGAAAGTCTCCTTTCCATTCACCGCTTGACATTCGACCTTCACGAAATTGAAAATCTCGTCTGAGTTTAGCTTCCAGCTGTTTGTCCGCGGTTTGTGGCTTTCGCATTGGGGAGAAAAAATGAAAGTTCTGTCCGTCTGTTTGCTGGCTACTGCCCTTTTCCTGTCCGCCGCCTCTGCTCAAGTAAGTGTCACCACGTCGCGTAACGATAATAGCCGTGACGGCCAAAACCTCAGTGAGACCATCCTTACGCCGCAGAACGTCAACGTGAACAGCTTCGGGAAGCTTTTCACGCAGTCCGTGGATGGCTACGTCTATGCCCAGCCGCTTTATGTGCCAAATGTCAGCATCCCGGGTTTGGGCACGCACAACGTGATTTATGTGGCGACCGAGCACGATAGCGTTTATGCCTTCGATGCTGACAACAACACGGGGCTGAATGCGGCTCCGCTTTGGCAAACAAGTTTCATTAACCCGGCAAAGGGCATCACCACGGTTTCGAGCAGCGATGTGAATTGTGGCGATCTAATTCCAGAGATTGGCATCACCAGCACGCCAGTCATCGACCTCAATTCAAATACCATGTATTTGATCGCCAAGACTAAGGAGAATGGAAGCTTCTTTCAGCGGCTGCATGCGATCGATATCACGACTGGCGCCGAGCAGCCAAATTCTCCCGTGGTAATCAAGGGTGCGGTCAAGGGAAATGGTGACGGCTCGCAAAATGGAGTGGTGAAATTTGATCCTCTCAAAGAAGCGCAGCGCCCGGGATTGTTGCTGGTCAATGGAACGGTCTACGTAGCGTGGGCCTCGCATTGCGATAACGGCCCCTATCACGGCTGGGTTATGTCTTTTGACGAGGCGACCTTGAAGTTGCATATCGTTGGGAACACAACGCCCAACGGCGGACTGGGCGGCGTCTGGCAGAGCGGGGTCGGGCTGGCTACCGACGGCAATTACATTTTCTTCGCGACCGGCAACGGAACCTATGATGGCCCGAGCGGCGGAAAGGATTTTGGCGACAGCGTGATTAAAATTCCGGCTGCAATGGACCTGCCGCGTCCCTATGACTACTTCACTCCTTACGATCAGATGAGTTTCTACGATTACGATACAGACGTGGGTTCCGGCGGCGTGCTGCTGTTGCCGGACCAGGGCCAAGGCTCGCCACACCAGCATCTCCTTGTACAGGTGGGAAAGAGCGGATCGATCTATCTAATCGATCGCGATCACATGGGCTACTACAATCCCAACAACAACCATCAGATTGTCCAGGACCAGGAAAACGCGATTGGAGGATTGTGGGCCGGGCCGGCGTGGTGGAATAACAACGTTTATTTCGGAGGCAGCGGCGATAACCTGCGGCAGTATACGTTCGACCCGACCAGCGGGCTGCTCTCGACCAGCGCTTTCGCAGCAACCCCAACGTATTTCGGATTCCCGGGACCGACGCCTTCCATCTCGGCAAATGGCACCAGCGACGCAATTGTTTGGGCGATCGAAACCGACAATTACGGAAGCGGCGGACCGTCCGTTCTGCACGCCTATGACGCAACCAACGTCGCGAGCGAACTCTACAACACTACCCAGAACGGCTCGCGCGATCAGGCAGGGGGAGCAGTGAAGTTCACGGTACCGACTATCGTCAATGGGAAGGTGTATGTTCCCGCGGTGCAGGAGTTGGACGTTTACGGATTGCTGGGTCAGCGGTGATCGAAGGGATTGCCGCTACCGCACTAACCATTCGGTGACGGCGTGCAGTTGAGACAGTGCTGAACTGTAGGTCGATGCCACCAGCACCAGCATCGCGACTGCAGAGAGAGTGGTATACAACTTGCCTCGTCCGGAAGGGCAAGTCAAATGCCGCTCATTCCAGGAAAACAACCGCTTCACGCGAAGCTGCAACGCAGTCGAGCTGTGTAACAACCCCGTAGTCAGGGCTGGAATCGGCTGGGCGACGGTGAGCTGCGAAACTTTAATCAAGGCAGACGCCAGATCCAAGGCGTCGTCCAGGCTGGCGACGGCGGCATCGTCGGCTGCCAGTTCGGCTTCTTCCGACCACGCACGCTCAAGTCTCGACATTCCTGGAAATACCGACAGCCGGAAGATCAGCTTCTTCAAATTGTCGTGAGAGCGGACGTGCGAGAGTTCATGCTTCAGCGCGGTGCGGAGTTCCGCAGGACTTAGCGCGGCAACGGCAGCCTCGGAAATCAGCACCTTTGGCTCGCGGACCCCAGCTACCGTGAACGTGGGCGCATCTTTTCCGGTACAAAACACGGGAATGGATGATTCTGGCTCCATCACCGTTGAACCGTCCAGCCATTTCATTAGGGCGCGCGAGGTGGTGCGATGCGCCGAGATGGCCCGGAAAATTCCCACCGCGACGACCATCAAACAGCAAACACCCAGGGCCATCGGAAGTGCGCCAACCGACTCGCCCGTGCCGCGCGGTTCCAGCAAGAGAAACGATGGCAGGGTGAAAACGAGAGTAAAAATCGTTGACAGCGCGAAAGGAAAAACTCGCAATGCGAAAAGACCATTGGCCGATTGCCGCGCCGAGCCAGAAGTCAACATTCCTCGCATGAGCCGCCAGCATCGGGCGACAATGAGGGACAGGGGAACATAAATAAGGACAAAGATCGCCAGCGAGACTCCGATGCCGCGTGCGGCAAACATCAGTCTTTCTCCTTGTTGTCCTTGTCTCGTAATTCGCGACGTTTTTGTTCGAGCAAAGTCTGCAACTCATCGAGCAAGCGGACGTCATGCTCGCTGACCGCCTCCACCAGATACGACAGGGGCAACGAATTGCTACCAGAACTCAGGAGCTGGCGGATCGCCTCGGAGGCGGTAACCCTTTCCATCTCTTCTTTGGTGTGGCGCGGAGAATAGCGAAAGGCACGGCCCTCGGGAACGCGATCAAGCAGCTCCTTCTTGTAGAGCCGGTCGAGAGTGGTCATGATGGTGGTGTAGGCCAGCGTGGCGTCGCCAGCGTCCAGCAACTCACGAACCGTTGCCGTTTTGCGGCGCCAGAGTGCCTCGAGCAACTCCTGCTCGAGGGGGCCCAAATGGGTTCTTCGAAATAAATGCGCAATGCTACTCATAGTTTGCTCGCAAACTAGCCCTCTAAGTTAACCAAAATCCAGGCAGGGCTGCAAGGAGACAAAAGGCTCGGGCTCCCCCTACATCCCGGGGGAGCGGGACAGGAACCTAATCAACGTCACATCCCAGGGAGAACCGTACCGCGGCACAAATCTCGCTCATGCGTGTCAGACTTAATTGAGCTACTCGCTTTCCCAGTCGGTGTTGGGGAACAGTAATGGCGTTATGCAGGTTCACGGCGCATGGCTTCTTCATTCCATCGTCTTCGCCCAGCACTACCTCGGACGGAACTCCGCGGATGGCTGACGTGATAGGTGCAACAGTAACCGTAGCCAAGTAATCCGCGGCGCTGTCACGAGTAAGCACCACCACAGGCCTCCTCTTGTCAGGTGGCCGAAACTCGAACAGGCGGACATCGCCGCGAGCTATTCTGGCGGCCACGACGCCTCCGATTCCCAACCCTGCCATTCCTGAGCTGTCTGTGGCTGCTTAGAATAGCCATCGCGATCGCGCACCTCTTTGATGCGGGTGTCGAGTCGACGGAGGTGCTCCCGAAGCGCGTCCCTCACTAAAGCGGAGCGATTCTGCTTCGTCCGGACTGCAGCTTTGTCGGCCGCTTGCAACAGCCTTTTGTCGAGAACAATTTGGATGGTTTCCATAGTGTGGAACCTATTACACAGTATACTCCATACCCCTGACTCCGCCCTTGGCTTAACTTAGTGACAACGCATAACCCCCTATTGCCCAAATACATAGCCCTCCCCTGGCTGATTACTCTTGACCGCTCCAGCCACAACGGTCTTGCCGTCCAGAGCAATCGAAACTCCTAGCCCATCAAATGGAGCGCCATCCGAGGCCACCGGTTCGGCATACGCATGCCGCGTCGTCTTCCAACCGGTTTTCGGCTGAACGTAAACATACGTCGCACCTTGGCCTTGGTTCGAACCAACATTGGCGCTCGGCGCGCCGACGGCAATAGCCAGGCCATCATCCGCGATGGCTACAGACTGACCAAACCCATCCCCCTGCGCTGCATCGGGCGCACCGATTTCAGCGGTGAAGGTTGAGGTTGTGACCCAGCCGTTCGCCGGTTCGACATAAATGTAAGTTGCTCCGTAAGTGTTGGCGCCGCTTGGCGCACCGGAGACAACTGTGTTCCCGCTGATGGAAACCGCAAAGCCGAAAAAGTCGCTCTGCTTGCCGTTCGAAGCCGTCAGTTCCGCGGATTGGGTCATGTTGGTCCAACCGCCGGGCGGTTCGACAAACACGTAGGCGGATCCCTGAAAATTGTTCTGTCCGTATGAACCGGAAAGAACCGTATTGCCGCTTACCGCAACCGAACAACCCATATAGCTGAGCAAGCCGGCGTCGCTCGCGGTCAGTTCCGCCGTTTGAGTGAGATTTCGCGACCAACCACCGCCCGGCTTCACGAACACGTACGTCTTGCCCGCAAAGCTATCGCCCTGCGAATCGCTGGCGAAAATTGCTCCCACGGCGATGGTATTGCCGCTGATCGCGACGCTATTTCCGAACGCGTCGCCGGCAACGCCGTCAGATGCGGTCAGCTTCGCGTTCTCCGTGGCATCGGCCCAGCCGCCTGCGGGCTTGACGAAAACATAAGCAGCTCCCGGCCCCGCGGCCTGATTGGCGAAGTTCGAGGGATTTGCCGCCCCGACGACAATCGTGTTGCCGCTGATCCCCACCGAAATGCCAAATCCCTGGCCACTATCCGAGGACGTAAGCGCAGCCGTCTGGGTCATGTTTTCCCAGCCGCTGGCAGGTTTGACAAAGACATACGCCGAACCGAACTGCTCGATATTCGAGTCGAAGGCGCCGACCACGACTGTATTTCCGCTAATGGCGATCGAGATGCCAAACCAATCTTGATTTTGCCGCACGTTCGGCGTCAGTTCCGCGAGTTGGGCCCAGTTTCCAGCGGGATGATCTCTTGTGACCGCAGCAGCGATCGTTGCTCGCGCACTCTTTGGCAAGGTGTTCCACAGGTTCCCGCCGGTCGAAGCCGGCAATGCTGTGGCCGGCAGGGTAAGGAGAAGAAGCAGACTCAGAAAAATGACAAAACGCGACATGGCGCCCTCCAACAGAATTCGCAAACTAGCCCAATGCCTTGTTCCGCTGGGATTTCAGAGAAACAAGATGTGCAAGGCCCCCAATTTTCACTCCGAGCGGGATGAGCGTCAAGGTGAAAATAACTTTGCTGGCGAGCGGCGCGGGCTTACACCCGCGCCACTCCGCTGATTAGGGCAACTGGTTCAGATAGCAGGCACCGTTCAGGTTTTGCGCCGGGGGTGATGGCGGAGTCATCCACGGCGGATTGGTGAAGTCAAAGAACTCCTGTGACATGTCGATTTGTGCTGCATCGCGGTTGGTGAGTGGTGACAAGTTGAAACGCTCTTCGATCAGCTTCAAAATCGCGGTATTGTCGGCTACGAGATGTGAAACATAATTCTTTTTCGTGTATGGCGATATCACCATCATCGGCACGCGATAGCCGGTGTAGGTAAAGTCGCAGAGCGGTCCGGTTTTTACGGTACAGACATCCCCCGGCTTTAAATCAACGGGCTTGATCCCATCCGGACTGACGGCCGGTTGCGGCGAGACGTGATCGTAGGCGCCGCCAAATTCGTCGAAAGTGAAAATGAACGCGGAATCCTTCCAATACGAGCTCGTCATGAGCCCGTTGATGAGTGAGGAAACGTAGTTGGCTCCGCGCTGCATATCGTTTGGCGTTGAATCATTCTCAGAAGGATGCTCATCGTAG
Organism: Terriglobales bacterium; assembly: GCA_035507035.1. GTDB lineage: Bacteria > Acidobacteriota > Terriglobia > Terriglobales > Acidobacteriaceae > DATJOJ01. Next base: position 16,750 of record DATJOJ010000035.1, read on the forward strand.
CCAGCGTCCGCAGCCGGTTCGAATAGCGCCACCTGCGGGAGAGTGCCTTGTTGCAAGTCGGTGAAATATTGCGAAACCGGGGCGATGTTATTCGGATACTGCGTGGGAATTGTTATCCCCCATTGAAAATTCTGAATGTAGCTTAGCGTTAGTAGGCATGTCGGATCATATGGCGGTCCGGTGCAAGGGCTGTTTTCCGTATCAACATAAATCTTCCAACTGATGTTCGCGGCCTGGAGCTCTTGAAAGATGGTCGTCGCCGTCAAAAGCTTCATATCGTTTTGGTCGGTGCCGACGGGATACACATATCCCTGAGAGGTCGCGGCAACAAGATACTCGCGGTTGGGCGAGGTTCGCGTCATCATCGGCATAAACCAGCGATCCGACGTGGCAAAGTTGCTCGCCATGAAGTAGTAGTAGTTGAGGTCGCCGCCATCGTAGTAACCCATGGCACGGATGCCGTTTGCGTCGTTGAAGCCCTCATATCTGGCAAATGCCCCCGCAGCCCAGACGAACCCGTTTAGCGCAGCAGGGTCGTTCCCCTCTGGGTCGTGAAAATCCCAATCGAAATGGCTCGCGTCCCACAGAGGATCGATGTTTTCGATGCATTGTGTAATGAAGTGGAACGAAGTAACTGGATTGTCCGGATCGTACGCGCACCCGTCCGGCGGAGGATTGGAGGGATTGCATCCCGGGTTTGTCGGCGGAGGACCCTGATAAGGAGGCTGCACTCCCGGCCCTTGCAGTGGATTGAACTGAGGCAATCCGTCGAATGATTGATCAGGATAGCCATTCTGCGCCCAGTACTCTCGCAATGCGCCGAAATAAGAGTCGAAGGAGCGATTTTCCTGAGCAATGAAGATGATGTGATTGATGGCACTGAGATTTTGTGGATTGTTGAAGGTTGCGGTGACTTGCTGGCTCGAATTCATCGTCACGGTGCAGGTAGCATTGGTGCCGCTGCATCCACCTCCGGACCAGCCCGCAAACTGCGAATTGCCGCTAGGACTTTCCGTCAATGTCACTTGAGTGCCAGTGGGAAAGTTCGCGCCACACGTCGGAGCGCAACTGATTCCGCCAGGAATACTTGTGACCATACCCGATCCGGTTCCCGCCAAGGTTACCGTTAGCAGAGGCTCGGACGAATTAAACGTGGCCATAACGGTCATGTTCGTATTCAGAGTTACGGTGCAGGTTGACTGGGTACCGGTGCAGTTTCCCGACCATCCGGCAAACTGAGCGTTCGCCCCAGGCGTTTCCGTCAGCGTCACCTGAGTTCCAAAGCTGAAGCTGTGGCTGCAGTTCGTGTCGCAATTAATGCCAGGAGGATTGCTGGAAACTGAGCCAGCCCCGGTTCCGGCAAAATTCACCGTCAAGAGTGGAAGAGCCAGGGTTGGATTAAAGGTTGCCGTGACTTGCTCACTGTCGTTGATGGTAGTGGTGCAAGTAGAATCCGTACCCGTGCAGCCACCGCCCGACCATCCTGCGAAAGTGGAATTCGCACCGGGAGTTTCGCTGAGCGTGACCGGCGTATCGGGATCGAAGCTGCCGCTGCAAATCTTGCCACAATTAATTTGACCTGGATTGCTCGTGACGGCGCCTGTGCCCGTGCCGGCCAGGCTTATGCTAAGCACTGGCGAGGTACTGAATTTGGCCGTCACAGAAGTGTTCTGCGACAGCGTCAGCTTACAGGAACCCGTACCGCTGCAACTGCCCGACCATCCCGCGAAGTAATAATTCTGCATCGGTGAAGCGGTGAGAGTGACCTGTGTGCCGTCGGAAAAGTCTGCGCTACAGGTTGAGCCGCAAGTGATGCCGGGAGGTGTGCTGCTGATGCTCCCTTGTCCTCCGCTGGGCAAAACCGTGAGTTGCACCGAGCCGCCGGAGTTGGAGCCACCGCCGGAAGACGAACCACTGGTGCTTCCCCCTCCGCACCCAGTGAGGACAAGAAATAATAATGAGCTTAGACAACAGATAAGACCACGGTGGCAAGTTCTCGCCATGGCGTGCCTCCCCGTTCTTTTGGCGGATTATGGATGGCCAGAGCTGACCCAGGGTTGCCCGCGGCCCAACCCTCAAAGAGGTGAAGTTGGACCGCAAACGCCACTAACGATTTCTGAAACCGAAGGTTACAAGCGATCCAGCCTTACCAGTAGGTGAAGTTCAACCGGTCGAGCCAAATGGAGTAGGAGTTCTGGGCATAGTCACCGTCCTGCTGATAATTAATGGTAATGCCGTTCCAGTTGGTCGATCCCGGATCTTCCTCGTAATTGAGAGTTGCGGTTTGCCCGTTCAGAGTGATGCTCTGAAAGAGCAGTTTGTCGTCGGAGGTGCGCTGCACCTGAATGGTGACGTGGTTCCAATCGTTCTCTTTGGGATTGCAGGCGGCGCTGCTCGGCTGCCAGTGTGCGCCGCCATCGGTCGAGATGTCCCACCAGTTGGCGCCATTGGCGATGCGGCACTGATGTCCCCAGACGAACGACTTCCCGTCCACAAACTGATTAATGTCGAATTCCAGCGCTTGTGCGTTGGTCAGATTTGTACCGTAAAAATAAACGTCGTAGGTGAAGTTGTGGGTCGCTTGGTTCAGCGAATTATTCGGATCGGGCAGGTTCTGGGTTGAACCTTGACCGATCAGATGATTGATCCAAATTACATCGGAGTAGGCTTCGTCACCGCCGATCGAGTATTGAGTCGAATTCCCGCTCGTCGACGGCGAACTCTGATTCTGCTGCATCGACCAGTTGAGATTGGATCCGCTGGGCGAGCAAGAATTGCAAAGCGAGTAAGTCGGTGGAAGTTCGCCAAAACTCTGCCAGCCGCTTTGCTGGTGCAGGTTCGCCATGGTTGTGCCTTGGGTGCCCGAACCGCCCGATCCTCCGCTGCCGCCTGAACCGCCAGAAGGATTGCTGCTGGAACCGCCTGACGGCGTGCCATTCGTGCTCCCTGACGAACCGTTCGGAGCGTTGGTCGTTCCACCGGATGAATTATTGCCGGAAGCTGGAGACGTGGACGGAGAATTTGAAGTCGATTGAGACGTAGTCGACGGGCTGCCGCAGTTCAGTTGAAAGAAGGAAAATAAGAATGCCGCAAACAGAACAAAAGGCCTGCACTTATACATCGTGGGGACTCCTAGGATTATTCCAGGGGTGGAATGAATTAATTGGGTGATTTACCTGAATTTTGCCGGAATATACGGCTTTTGGCTAGGTCTGAGAAGGGCAACTTTGGAGCTGCCGCTGAATCCCGAGCGAGATTGAAGGATATCGAACAGTGCCTCGATTCCCAGGATCCGGGTCCTATTCCGGATGACTGGCTGTTTTGCTGCCCCGCCGACGAAGATTATGAAGGTCATCCGTGCTGATGTGGCACCCGGTCAGATGAAGCGGTGAGTAAAGCAACTCTCATGCGTGACCGGCGGAAGGATGAAGCAATCGCGATTGGCCCGGCGCATTGACGCCACGTTGATCGAGATCATGATTGACTGTGCGATCCACTCTCATCCTCCCGCGTCGGTTTCGATTTCTGTGATTTGGAACCGCCAGCGCGAACTCGCAACGAGGCGGCCTAACGGCTTCTTTCTGGTTGGGAATGTCAGGCAGCAGTCTGCTTTACCATTGGCTGCACTTCCCGCAGGACTCCAGTGTCCACGTCGAAGATGAAACCGCGCACGGGGACGTCTTTTGCGATCCAGGGATGCGATCGGACTCTCTTGATCTGCTCCCGGGTATTTTCCTCGGGGTCTTTATAGGAGAAGAAGCGCATGGGAGCGGGCGAAGCATCTCCGGTAGAAGCGCTGAGCTTCGCGTTCAGTTCCTCATCTGTGAACGTCGTGAACCCGCAGCCGGTGTGGTTGAGAAGCAGGATTTCTGTAGTTCCGAGCACCCGAGTCGAGACGACCAGCTCGCTGAGAACATCTTCTGTTACCGCGGGTCCGCCGGTGCGGATAACGTCGAGATCGGCGTGCGTCAGACCCAAAATTCCAGGGAGGTCGGAGAGACGAGGATCCATACAGGTTACAACTGCGAGTTTGGGAGCGGGACGCTTCCCCATGGTTGGATTGTAGTTTTTCGCGTAGTTGCGGTTTGCTTCTAGCGCTTTATCGATGAGACTCATGACTTTCCTCCTGACGGGCGAACGGTGCGGCTGAGCCCGTTTTTTCCAGCTTCGCTTTTCCGACCGAGTCGGCTGCGATGGAGCGATTACACGCGATACGCATCGGCGAATCAATTGGACGATGGTATCGGCGATACGTTCGAATTGAGGCCCACGGCATAAAGTACGCGCGACCCTGCGCTGTGCGACATCATTGATGTTGCTGCTGCGATTGGAGCGCTGTCGCTGGGGCTTGATTCCTCAGAAGATTTCCGGTGGCGAATTCAAGGTTCACTGCTTCCAAAAATAATTCCGATCGAGCGGAGACGCTGGAGAGTCGAGCTTGAGCCAATTGCTTCTCCGCGGTAACGACGTCGACCAGATTCTTGACTCCGTATTTGTATGCATCGAGGGATGACGAGTAAGAGGCATTGGCCGACTCAAGAAGCGCTACTGCGGCATCGTGTTTTCGCAACGCAGTCCGGAATGCGATGTAAGCGGTCCAGACCTCGCGTGTGGACTCATCATGTATCGTCGTAAGTTCATCGGCTGCTTCCCTGCGTTTCGATTCGGCAATCAACACTTCGTTTTTGCGCGCACCACCATCAAAAATGCGCCACCGGATAGTAAGTGCGGCGGACCAGGTAGGTTCGCTCGCGGAACCGAGCACGCCGTAATCTGCGGTGGGCCAGACGGACGTCTGGGCAACCGAACCAGAGAGAACAATTTGTGGCTTGTATTCTGCCTTGGCCGCACGAATACGAGCCTCGGCGGAGCGGATTCGCAGAGTCTGCGCCATGAGATCGGGGCGGTCCTTAATCGCGCGGTCAATCAACGCGTCGATGGACATGGTGAGTTTCTCGGGCAGCGGCGCGCTTCTCTGGCTGTCAATCACGATGTTGGGAGAGGGGTCAGCTCCGACCGTTTCAGTCAGCGTGACGCGCGCAATTTTTTCGTCCCCATCTGCCGATTCCTCGTCGAACGCCGCCTGTGCCGTTTCGGCGCGGGCGTTAAGAACATCCGGGAGAGTTGCAAGCCCATTGTTCAGTCTGTTTTCGGCCGCGTCTTGGGTGGTTTGTGCAGTTCGCAGGATATCTTGAGCAGCCTGCAACCTTTCCTGTGCGGTCACTAGCTGGTAATACGCACTGGCGACGCGAAACGCCAGCGCTTGATTCACCTGAATGACGTCTGCCCCCGCGGCGAACTTTTCCTGTTTCGCGAAGTCCACATTCGCCCCGCGTTTCCCAAAGTCAAAGATAAGGTATTGGAGTGTGACTTCAGGCTTGACGACGGGCAACTCGACCATGACGTAACCGCGGGGAGCCAGCGGCTCCGGGAACGGATTGATTAATCTCTCGTCGCCGAGGACTGCCAGACCTTCTAGTTCGGGGTAATAAGCGCTTTTCGCTAACCCGAGTTCACGTGCTTTCTGCTTTGCGCGTTCCCAGACCGATCGCGTGGCGGGATTGTGATGCTCGGCAACATCGATCAACTCGGCCAAAGTGTAGGGATGAGTCGGATCGAGAATCGCTGTTCCTTCGCCGGGAGTTTCGCGAGCGGCGCAATCGGCGACAACTGCCGGAGAAGAAACCTTGCCGGCACATTGCCCCAAAACTCGCGTCGCTGAGAAGACGAGGAGCAGCGAGCAGAACAGAATCTGCAGCTCAGGTTTGCCGCGTTCTTGCATCCTCTGGGGTTCACCTATGGCGACAGTCAGATTATGCGATGCGAGAGTCGACCGCAGCCGAACGCATTAGACCAGAAGCTTCGACGCGAAATAATTAGACGAAGGTATTGCCAATACCTTCGTCTAATAGATTCGGCCTTCATTTTGTGGCGTAATTACCTGCCGAGGGAAAGCGGCAGACGATGGAGCTCAAATCGACGGCGCGGAATCGACGCCAAAAGGCCACACGTCACTGCCTCGCCGGGTTGTCTTTGGCGGCGTCGTTGGTATCGATCGGTTGCTCTCACGCACCTGAATATAGCATCTTCGGATCTTTTTTCCCGGCTTGGATCTTCTGCGCCGTTGGCGGTCTGCTGCTAATGGTGGGTGTACGCGCCCTGATCGCTCGCACCGCCATTGCTGAACACCTCGCCGCACCTGTGCTTCTGTATCTGAGCATGGCCATCTTCTTCACGTGCATGTTGTGGGTCCTGTTTTACAGCTAGGTCAAAGTGATGCCGAATCCAGCAGCGGGCCAACCGGAGCAAGATGATCGCATCGCAAAACTTCAGTTGTACGGCCGCGTTTTCACCCCTGCGATGGTTCTGCTGGCGGTGGTTGGTTTGCTTTCCGTCTACTGGGTCACAACCCGGCATCCTCAGACGGATGATGCCGAAATCTTTGCCAACTACATCGGAATTGCCCCCGTTGTCGAAGGCCCCATCCTGCACCTGAACGTCGCCGACAATCAGCGCGTGAAGCAGGGTGACCTACTTTTCGAAATCGATGATCGACCATATAAATATGCTCTCGACCACGCGGTGTCGGACCAGGCGGCGCTCGAAGGGCAGATCGTCGACGAACAGCGGCGCATTGAAGCCGAAGTGCATGCCGTCACCGCCTCCGGCGCGGCAACCCGCAGCGCCAGCGCCAACGTCGACAAAGCGCAAGCCTCAGTCCGTGAGGCGGAGGCTGACGTCGCCCACTCTGAGGCTGCGCTGGATCGAGCCAGGGCCGAGTCGGCGTACGCGGAAAATAACCTCCATCGTGTCGAGCCTCTGCTCGCAAAGCAGTACGTTACGGTTGACCAGGTGGACCAGGCACGCACGACAGAGCGGGCCAGCGCGCAGTCGGTGCACGAAGCCGAATCGCAACTGGCCCTCAATCGAGCCCACCTCAACACCATGCTGGCCGCCCTGGCGCAGGCCAAGGCCTCGGCCGAGCAAAGCACGGCACAGCTTCATCAATCGCAAGCGAGCGTACTCACCCTCGATCCCCTCGTGGCTCAACGGCAAGGAAGGGCCGCCGCCATCGCCACCGCGCAATACAACTATGACCAGTGCCGCGTTTACGCTCCATTCGACGCGCGTGTCACCAACCTTGTCATTTCTCAGGGCGCATATGCTCACATCGGACAGGAGATTTTTACGCTGATCGATACTCGCGTCTGGTGGGTGCTGGCAAATTTTCGCGAGACGCAGTTGAAACATGTGCAGCCGGGGATGACGGCAGACGTGTACGTTATGTCCGATCCGAATTTGCGATTTACCGGCATCGTGGAGAGCACGGGCTACGGCGTCACACCCGATCCTTCGTTCTGGGGCCGGATCACGCCCGGCCTTCCCGACGTACAACGCACTTTGAGCTGGGTTCACCTGGCTAGCCGCTACCCCGTGCGCATTCGGATCGAATCACCATCGGATGTCATTCGTCTGGGCGAATCTGCGGTCGTGGTGATCCGCGGATACAAACGGAAGCCTTGATATGGCGACGCGAGCAATTGAATTCAGCCCGCCGCCTGCCCGCCGAGGTGCTTCTTGGCCCTGGTTTCGGGAATTTCTCCGGTGGGAACTTGCTCCGTATCCAGGGCGCCTGAACACCGTCATCCGCATGACGGTCACCGCGACGCTGGTCATGATTATTGTCGTGACTTTCCGCATTCCTTACGGATTCTTGGGCGGTTTATTTTCGATCATCCTTGCGCGCGAAAATCTCGCCGCTACGTGGCGCGGGGGGCGAATGATTGTCCTGGGATTCATCGGCGCGACCATCTACACCCTGCTTGGGATCATGCTGTTTCGCGGCTACCCTATTACTCATTTCTTCTGGGTGATCGGAAGCTTGTACCTGGTCTTTTTCGTCATGAGGACGGCAACCAACTACGCAGCTGCGGTAGCATTCGCCGTTCCGATTGGCATTGCCGTGCCTGTATGGGACCGTTCTTTGCCGAGCCAAGCCGACGTGGAGGGTACTCTCTGGCCGATCCTGATTATCGCGGTGGCTGCCGGCGCCACTGTGGTCACCGAAGCGATATACCGCATCTTCGATCGCTCCGATCCGCTCATCGCATCGGTCGACGACAAGTTGCTCGCAGTACAGCAGGTAATAGAAAGCATTGCGATTCGACATAGGCCACCGAAGTCGGCCCTCGACAAAGTTATTCAATACCAAATGACGGGCACTGGCCGACTCAGAACCATGTTGCAGCGTCAAGGCCTGGACCCAGCCCGACGAGCACAACGCACCGCCCTGATTGCGCTGGCTGGCCGGCTCATTGGTTATGCAGCGAGTCTCGAGCGCACTTCCGCGCTACCGGTCAACGGCGATGTGATCCGCCTACGCGCACTTGCTGAGAGGGTCGGAGCGATCCGAACGGATCTGCGCAAGTCAGGAGTTGTTTCTGCATCTCCCACTACGTTCGAGGGGCCGCCGTCTTCTAACTTCCCCATGCTCCAAGAGATGGAACAAACTGTCGCACTCATTGCCGAAATCTTTCAACCCGATTTCGTCGATGCGTCGCAGAACCCACCAGGACGTAACTGGTGGCACGCCGTGTTCTTGCCGGATGCGTTCCAGAACCCGGAGTATCAACGCTTCGCTTTGGCGGGATGCCTGGCTGCCACGATTTGTTACGTCCTCTACAATGCCCTCGACTGGCCCGGCATCGGCACGACCGCCATCCTTACCTGCATCGTTACGGGGTTGAGCACCATTGGCGCTTCGCTGCAGGCACAGTTGCTCCGCCTTGGCGGATTTATTGTCGGTGGGCTGGTGCTGGGGATTTCGGCGCAGATTCTGATCCTACCCGGTATCGATAGCGTCTTTGGGTTTGCGCTCTTCTTTGCGGCGGCGACCGCGCTCGCCGCCTGGTTCGCCACGTCCAGTCCGCGGCTTTCGTATTTTGGCGTGCAGATCGCGCTCGCCTTTTACTTCGTCAACCTGCAGGATTTCCAGATCCAGACCGATCTCACAATCGCGCGCGATAAGGTGATAGGCGTGCTATTAGGTATTCTCGCCATGGGCTTCTTGTTCGAGCGCTTCGGAGCGAAGAGCGATCAAGACCAATTACAAAAACTCCTGGTGCGGAACATACGAATGCTGGCGGAACTCGGAGTTTGCCCTGTGATACGCGACAAAACACTGGCCATTTCACAGGTCGGCCGTCTGCGAGGTCAGATCAACGACAACTTCGCGAGTCTGGAATCGCAGGCGGATCCCGTGCATTTTGAGTTTGAGTTTCGCCGACAGCTCCAGGAAGATGTTGCCGAGCGTGATCGGATTCAGAGGGCTCGGCCGGCGTTGCGCTCGATCTACCTGCTGGAGCTTAGTCTGCTCTCGCATCGTGGGCGACGGGAGATCGGCTCCGAATTGACCGAGCCCCAAAATCGGGCGCTGGACCAATTTCTAAACGAATATGGCGCCCGACTGATGCACATTGCCGCATGGATCGCACGCGAGGAGGACGCACCTCCGCCGATCTCCGATGAGTCCTTGCGGCTGTTACAGCCAAGCTTCGAGGATTACCGTTCCTCGAACTCGCAGGCAATTATTGATATTTGTCAGAAGATGATCTCGTCTCTCGTCGTACTGCGGAACGAGTGCTAATCAACGACGCTGGCTTTCGTCATTTTCTTCAATCGCTTGCCGTCGCTGAATAATTGGAGGCATTTCGACCCAGGTGGCTCGGTGTTCGACAGCCAGCTGTCTGCCGACGGAGAAGCGTCGACTGTGCTCGCCGGATTATTTTCGTGCGCGCCCGGTGTAATCTCGCCTTCACGGTTCCGACCGGGACACCCAGGATCTGTGCCGTTTCTTTGGCTGACAACTCCTGCACATCGCGCATACGGAAGACATCTACATGAATCGGCCCCAAGCGCCGAAGTGCTTTATCAAGAAGGCTGCGAGCTTCCTTGGTCGACAATTCCTGCTCCGGGTTGGGCCGAGATTCCATGAGCTGCAACCTAGGGGCCCCGTCGCTGTAATCAACTAGCTGATCCAGCGAAACCACGTTGCGTCGCCTGACACGTAAGCGCATGAATGCCGCATTCACGGCAATGGTCTTCAGCCAGGATGCAAATCGTGAACGGCCTTGAAACGCATCCAGGTGGCGCAATGCATCGAGAAAGGCGATCTGCACTACGTCTTCGGCGTCTTCGCGATTGCGAAGAATGCGTTGAGCAATACGAAATATCGTTTCTTTGTGCGGCATAACAAGACTCTCGAATGCCGTTGCATCCCCGGCTCGAGCGCGCGAAAGCAGTTCGTCTTCTTCGATAACAGCAACAGATAATTGCTCGGTTGCCGCGGTCTGTACGGGTTCATCGAGTTCGTTGATGTTATACATTTCCCATTCTCCCTATGCGTCGGCATCAGGGAACCCCACGATGCCAGGTACTACGGCTCCCCATGCTTCGTCCGCTGAAGCTGCATTCAACGAACGCATCACAACACGGGAGTGGAAGCAGAACAATCAGACGATGGTGTCGACAACACCTTTGTGTCATCGCGAGTGACATGTCGCGATGACGGAATTTGCCCGACCGATACCATCGTCCAATTGTGTCGCCGTCAGCCTTCTGTTGTGATGCCTCTATCCCGATTCACTCGGGCTTAACACCGTGAAAAACAGCCATAGGAGATGCAGATGAAAATCTTGATGGTACTTACGTCACACGATCAACTTGGCAATACTGGTCGCAAGACGGGTTTCTGGCTGGAAGAATTTGCAGCGCCATACTTCGTTTTCAGAGATGCCGGCATCGATCTGACCCTGGCTTCTCCAAAAGGTGGGCAACCTCCCATCGACCCCAAGAGCGATTTGCCGGAGAATCAGACGCCCGCTATGGCGCGCTTCAAGAAGGATTCGACTGCGCAAAAGGCTCTTGCTAACACAGTGAAGCTCGCGGACGTAAGGGCGGAGGATTATGACACGGTCTTTTATCCGGGAGGGCACGGTCCGATGTGGGATCTGGCAGAAAGTCCCGTGTCTATTGCCTTGCTCGAGTCGTTCTACAACTCCGGCAAACCGGTCGCCTTGGTGTGTCATTCCCCTGGGGTGCTTCGCCATGTGCAGTACCAAGGCGCACCCCTGGTCAAGGGAAAGCGCGTAACCGGCTTTACCAATGGTGAAGAAGAAGAGGTGAAGCTCACCCAGGTTGTGCCGTTCCTTGTTGAGGACGAACTCTTGCGGCTTGGGGCCATATTCGAGAAGCTGGCGAACTGGCAGCCTTTTTCCATCACGGATGGGCGCCTCATCACCGGACAGAATCCCGCATCGTCGACGTCTACGGCACAGGCGCTGCTGAAAGTAATGGGCGCAGCGGTCGCCGCATAGTTTTTGCAGTCTGGTTCTCGGGCACACCGGCACGCTTGCGGCACTGGCCGGGATGACTTTTATGTCTTGGCCCCTTGTTTTCAAAGGAACGTAAACCTCTTGCCCAGGGACAACGTGGAGAGTCTGTGCTTTCCAAATGCGCGAATCCGGAGTGCCCGACTACGTTCCGTTACCTGCATGATGGAAAGCTCTATTTCATCGACAACCAGTCGAAGGGGGCTGATCGGAAGCTATCAGGATACGCCGGCAGATTGAAAGCGTTTGAATGCGCGTGGTTGTGTCCGTCGTGCTGTCGCGTCATGACAATTCGAGTTGATGAAGGGCTGGGGCTATTGGTGATTCGGAAGAGCGAAGTAACAAAGCGCCGCGATCGGGATGGGGTATCCGATATTGACGGATGACCCGATGCCAGAGTCTTGAATTCGTACTCCAAGCCTAAATCGCGAATCTTTACATTCCAAGGGATCGCGTCCATCTCTGAATCACAGTCAGGCTGCAGCCTGCAGCAGACAGGGTTCGAGGTGGAGCCGTGAGGCCATTTTGACCAGGTCCGCCAGTGAATTGGCATTCATCTTTTGCATTACCCGCCCTCGGTGTGCTTTCACAGTGATCTCGCTGATTCCAAGTTCTGCACCAACCTGTTTATTCAACAAACCAGTAACGACGAGTGACATGACCTGCCGCTCACGACAGGTGAGCGATACGTAGCGATTCCGAAGTGCGCGCATCTTCGTTTCGCGATCAAGCAACACCCGGCTGCGTTCGAGGCCTTCGCGAACTGCGTTAAGCAAGACATCGCCGTTGAATGGTTTGGTCAGAAACTCAAGGGCTCCCGCCTTCATGGCCAGAACGGTCGTCGGGATGTCTGCGTAGCCGGTCACGAAAACAATCGGCAACTCGGGACGTTCGGCGGCGAGTCTTTTTTGTAGTGCAAGACCATCCAGTTCTGGCAGAGCGAAGTCAAGGATTAAGCAGCTAGGAACATCGGCCCGGGAACAGCTAAGAAATTCCCTAGCGGAGCCAAACGTCTCTGGTCGCCAGCCTTCACAGCGAATGAGCCTGGCGAGTGATTCCCGGACGTAGATATCGTCGTCGACAACAAACACGATCGGAGTGTCTTGTGGAACTTCAGGTGCCACCAATTCCGCGTGAAAGACATGTGCCAGACCCATAAATTCTCCTTCTCCTGACAATCCGGTTCTCTCGACTTCCCCAACGCTCTTTCTTAGTGCACGTGAAACTCCACCGCTGCCGTATTAGCCGTCGGCAGGGAGACAGGGGAGATCGCGAGCGAAAGTGCGTATTTGCCTGCGGTTTCACGGCAAATCCAGCACGAGAGCTTGATTATGGAGGGTCGTGGGCCCTTATGACAGTGTCGTACTTTTGACAGCGGCGCTAATTTGACGGCGGTTGACAAGTACTTCCAGCGGCGGGGGATGAGTGCCGGACGTATGTAAACGAACTTGACAGGCTTCCGGCCAGCGTCTAGACTCCCCTCCACGGCCGTCGCGAGGGGGAAGTGTCGACACCCCTTTCACTTAAATCCCTGTCGTGATCTGTTGTGGTGCGGTTCGTCGAAAGTAGAGAATGGATATCATTCGAGATCCATTCGGGGACATGCCATGAAGAAAGTCACTGCTCCTATCCCATTTGCCAACTCCCAGCTGGCTGAAACTCGCCATGTTTGCGCTTTCTTTAACAATGCCGAGGAAGAATATCGCGTTCTGCTCCCGTTCATAAAAGAAGGGCTGACGTGTGGCCACAAAGCGATTCACGTCGTCAATCCGGATCAACGTCAGGACCATCTGCAACGCTTGGCGGCCGCGGGAATCGATGCGGCAACGGCGCAGCAGCACGGGCAGTTAGAGCTGCGCGTCAATACTGAGGTTTACCTTCCGGACGGCCGTTTCGATCAGGAACGGATGTTAGCGGTATTTGAGCAACTGGCGAGCGGCAACGGCACTCGGGATTTTCCCTTGAGTCGCATTTGTTGCCGCATGGATTGGGCGAATCGTGACCAATCCTATGTCGATGATGTGATCGAGTTCGAGGCCCGGGTGAACGATGTTTGGCATCGCCACGAAGATGCCGTTATCTGCACCTACCATCTCGGACAATTTAGCGGTGAAGCGGTGGTTGACATCATGCGAACCCACCCTATGGTGATCATCGGCGGTATCCTGCAGCAAAATCCTTTCTTTATACCGCCGGACGAATTTTTGCGTGAATTCCACCAACGGCGCGCTAATCGTAGCAGTTCACCAGCAGCGGCCTAGCATGGACGAGCAAGTCAAAGACCCAGAGCAGGAAATCCAGCGCCTTCAGCGCTGCATCAACGATTTGGTCAGCGTGCTTGGTCTTTCCGCCGCCTGGAGCGGTTGCGAGCCGTCAGAAATTGTCGCGAGCTTGGTCGACGCGCTCCTACGCTTGCTCAGGCTAGACATTGCGTACGGACGGTCGAAAGACCCAGACGGGCCCATCGAACTGGCCCGAACCGATCAATCGCAGAAGTCTCTGCCCCACGCCAAAGACGTTCAGGCCACGCTTAGCCACTGGTTTGGAGACGATCCCCAGACCTGGCCAGCGCGTTTGACGCAGCCGATTGGACCTCAGCAAATTTCACTCTATCCTTTGCGATTGGGTCTGCACGCTGAAATCGGCGTGATCGTGGCGGGGTCGCAACGAGCGGATTTCCCGAACGAGACCGAGAAACTTATCTTAACTATAGCGGCGAATCAAGCGGCCATCGGTCTGCGCGAGGCCCAGCTCTTGAGTCAACAGAAGCGGCTCGCCAGCGAACTTGATGACGGACGCCGCTACACCGAGGAGAGCTATCGGGTGGTGGTCGAGACGGCTAGCGATGCCATCATAAGCATCGATGATCGAGGCTTAATAGTGTTCGCCAACCCTGCCACGGCGAAAATTTTTGGCTATACCACGGCAGAACTCGCCGGAAAGCCCCTGACCATCCTCATGCCCGAATACATGCGAGAGCTGCACCAGAGCGGTTTCAAAAAATATCTGGCGACCGGTCAGCGGCATATCAATTGGCAAGGCACCGAACTCACCGCACTTCGCAGAAATGGAGAGGAGTTTGCCGTCGAAGTCTCATTCGGCGAGCTGAACCGAGACGGCCATAAGACGTTTACCGGCATTCTCCGTGACATCAGTAAGCGAAAGCAGGCGGAGCAGGAAATGCGGCGTGGCGAGGCATTCCTGGCACAAGCCCAACATCTGAGTCGAATGGGCGGATACTCCTGGCGTGTTGCGACAAACGAAATCACGGGGTCAGAGGAATTCTTCAATATTTATGAGATTGCCCCTCCTTTGACGCCTGCCCGACTCCGCGCTCGAGTCCATCCCGATGATCTCACCCTGTACGAGAAAATGGTCGAAGAAGCGGGGAACGGCGGAAATGACTTTGAATGGCAGTACCGCCTTTTGATGCCTGACCACTCGATCAAGTATCTGCATGCAGTGGCCCATGCGACCCGGGATGAGCATGGCCAACTGGAATACATCGCGGCGGTTCAGGATGTGACCGATCGCCATTTGTCGCAAGAAGCACTCAACAAAGCCCGCACGGAACTTGCGCACGTCTCCCGGGTCATGACCCTCGGAACCCTAACGGCATCCATTGCGCACGAAATCAGGCAGCCACTTGCCGCAGCCGTTACTGACGCAAAAACCTGCTCGCGGTGGCTCGGGAGGGATCAGCCTGATGTGGCAGAAGCTCGCGAAGCAACCTCGCGTCTCGTCAAAGACCTTACCAGGGCGTCGGAGATCATCAGCCGAATCAGCTCCCTATTCAAAAAAGAGGCCCCCAAGCGCGAGTCGATCAATGTAAACGAAGCAGTGGAAGAGATGATCGTATTGCTGCGCGGTGAGGCGCGCGCCCATAAGATCTCGATCCAGGTCGATCTTGCGGACGATCTGCCTCGCGTGCTTGCGGACCCGGTACAGTTACAACAGGTCCTGATGAACCTGATCCTCAACGCCATCGATGCCATGAAGAGCTTGAGCAATCCGGCGGTGCTCACGATTACGTCACGGAGGGAGGACAGCGGTCAGATCTTGATCTCGGTTTCAGATACCGGGATTGGACTTGCGCCGGAACAGACAGAGCAGATATTCGCCGCTTTCTTTACATCCAAGGCTCAAGGGACAGGTATGGGATTGACCATCAGCAGATCCATCATTGAGTCACATGGCGGGCGTCTGTGGGCAACATCACATGCAGGCGCGGGCGCAACATTTCAGTTCACCTTGCCCGTCGAAGATACGCGAGAGCAAGCCGCCTAGTCTTGGTCCGATGGTTCACCACGCGGTCTGCCATGCCTGCGGCCTGCGATGGCTCTCGTAGAGATGGCCCAGATTGCTTTGGTCGATCGGGCGGGTAATTCCCAGTTTCTTCATCTTTGCAAGAAGAGTAGTTCGCTTCAACCCCAGCCGGGCCGCTGCACCATCGGATCCCCCGATGACCCAACTAGTCGTTCCCAATGCCTCTAGAATCACAGCTCGTGTGGACTCAACGAAACTAGTCTGCAAAGGGGTGGTTACGGATCGATTGACGGTCCGGAGCGGATTCCTGACGGACACAGGCAATGGGTTTGGAAGCACCCCGTCGTGCGACCGAATCACGGCTCGCTCGACCAGGTTTTGTAGCTCTCGAATGTTCCCAGGCCAGGAATAGGAGGTAAACGCGTCCAGAGTCTCTTTAGAAATCTCACTAATCTGCTTGCCCATCCGTCGGCCCAGAACGTCGGCAAAATGGAAGACCAATGGCACGATATCTTCGCGGCGCTCTCGCAGCGCCGGCAACATCACGGGAAATACGTTGAGTCGATAATACAAATCACTGCGAAATTCCTTGCGGTCGACCATCTCCGCCAAGTCCTGATGGGTTGCGGCCACCACGCGAACATTGATGCGATGGGTACGTCCGCTGCCTAAGCGTTCAAACTCCTGCTCTTGTAAGACACGAAGCAGTTTCGGCTGTACCGCTAGAGGCAGATCCCCGATTTCGTCGAGGAATAAGGTGCCGTTGTCGGCCATCTCGAAGCGGCCAATCTTCTGGGCTACCGCGCCGGTAAAGGCCCCCTTTTCATAACCAAAGAGCTCGCTCTCCAAGAGGTCGAAGGGAATCGCGGCGCAGTTTAGGCGGACGAAAGGGCGACCGCATCGTGCACTGAGATTGTGGATCGCACGCGCGATGAGCTCCTTGCCAGTTCCCGTCTCGCCGAGGACCAAAACCGTGGAATCGGTAGGAGCAACCCGCTCCACTTCCGCTAGCACAGACTCCAGAGCGGGGCTGTTGCCAATGATCTGGCCAAACTTAGTATCCGATCGCGTCTGTTCAGGGGACCACACTTGAGTCGTACTTTCCACAGATTCACCCCGTTCATACTTGTTTCTGAATCTAAGTTTCAATTGCTCATGGCTGCCCGAACATTCTGGAGCAGCACTTCATCGTCAAAAGGTTTGGTTAAGAACTCAACTGCGCCCGCTCTCAACGCCTGCAATCGAAGTTTTTCGTCGCCCTGCGCGGTAATGAAGATAATCGGAATCCTGTAGCGGTCCTGATTGAGCTTCGATTGCAGCTCTAATCCCGACATTCCGGGCATCCGTATATCCGCGATCAGGCAGCCGGTACGTTGCGGTTCGCCGGAATTCAAGAACTCTTCTGCCGATCCGAATACCACGGCCGGGAAGCCAGCCTCTTTCATAAGGCCCTGGAGCGAGACCCGTATCAATTCGTCGTCATCGACTATTGCCACCACGTTTGGTTTCTCCTTAATGTCCACACTGCAGGGAAAATAGTTCAACCGATGAAAGTGCGCAATTATGCCTTCGTATAACGCCGGAAAGGACGGTTTTGGGAGGGCAACTTCCTACGTAGGTCGAAAAACTCCTAGATTTTCCGCCATTCTGACCAGTTCGGCCAGCGATCCCGCTTGCATTTTGTTCATGATCCGAGCGCGATGGACTTTAATCGTGATTTCGCTCGTCCCCAGTTTTGCCGCAACCTGCTTGTTGAGCAGGCCCGACACCACGTGCGCCATGACTTCTCGCTCTCGCGGAGTAAGCTGCTGGTATCTGCCTTTTAGGGCATCCAGTTTGCCTTGCGCCTGGCGGGTGGCAGTATCGCGCTCCAGAGCTTGTTCGACCGCGTTGAGCAGAGCATTGTCGTCAAAAGGTTTGGTCAGGAACTCCAATGCTCCTGCCTTCATGGCTTTTACTGTCATGGGAATATCGCCGTGACCGGTAATGAAGACAATTGGGATCTCCCTCCCCGCCCTCCGCATTCTCTCCTGAAACTCGAGCCCACTGATTCCCGGAAGACTCACGTCCACAATGAGACAGCAGGGACCAGCCGAAGGTTCGTCGGTTAAGAACCGTTCTGCAGTTTCGAAGGATTTAGACCGCAAGCCGGCGGATTTTAGGAGCCCGGCTATCGACGCACGCACATTCTCGTCATCGTCAATAATGAACACGGTGGCCATAGCTGTGGGCCGCATGCGATGCTATTTTATCTGCTCTCAATAACCTCGTTCGACTTTGATTTGTCGATCAATGCGAAAGATTTATCGGTAGTCGAAAAAGTTGCCCGTTGATGGCAGATGATGGCAGGAATGGTCACAATCCGGAAGGATTGCCGCTCGTTTCCGAATAGATTCGATAGGTTGAATGGTAGGCCCGAATGGATTCGAACCATCGACCTCTTCCGTGTCAAGGAAGCGCTCTAGACCAACTGAGCTACGGGCCTACACGCCAAATCAATTACTTACGCACTCAGTCGTGCTTTGCTCGGGGCCACATGGGGCCACTTGCTGTCCAGACATCGCTAGTTGCTCGACAACTCTACTTGAGCTTCCCGCTTGGCTGGTGTAACTGCTTGAGTGTAGACATCCAGTGTAACCCGGCAGGTCGAATGGCGTAAACCCTCCTGAATTACTTTCACATCTTCACCATTCGCCTTGAGGATCGTGGCGTAGCTATGCCGGAAGGTATGGCAGCCGATGTCCTTCGTAATGCCCGCTTTTATTGCCGCACGTCGAATATGACGGCGCAGCAGATTTTCGGGCCAGTAAGGTTGCGTTCCTTTCATCTTCGGCGACGCGAACAGCCAGTCAGTCGGCTGGTTATGAGCCGAACGCAAGCGCCAGTCGAGCAGAACTTCCGCTAGGCCGGCGTCCATCGGAATCGGTTTCCGAGATGTCTCAGTTTTCATCTCGCTTAAATGCTGACGAACGATGCCACGTGTGAGATTGATCTCACCGGCGGCAAAGTTTATGTCAGACCACTTCAGCGCAAGCAGTTCCGAAATGCGAAGCCCCGTCACCGCTATCAAGAAGACCATCGTTGAGAATGGTGCAACCAGTCTCGATAAGAGCAACCGGATTTCGTTCACATCAAGAACCTCTGGCTGACGCTCCCTCTTCGCGCTCTGGCGCACGAGGGAAATAGGATCGCAGTTGCCGAGGCTCGTCCGCCGGGAAATGCGGGTTCTGAGTGCGGAACAGTCCAGAGCTTTTCTGGAGGGTGCACTGAAGGCCCACTACGGCCCGGTCTTTGCACTAGCCCTGACCACAGGCATGCGACCCTCTGAGTACTTGGCGGTCAAATGGCGCATCATGGCATGCCCGGAAACCACCTTTGAACTTGGTACGACGAAAACAAGCCAGAAATGACGGGATCCGCGATCGGAAGCTCATTTCGGCAGGTCGGGCATCTGGAACTCATCTAAGCACGATGGTGAGCGGCTGACCGACATCCATGTAAGTCTTCTGTCAAGGAAAAACACACGTGGTCAGGCGCACTCGCGAGAGCGCGCACTTTTCTGATCAAGATCTTTAGCTCGCGCATTTGGTGCCTCTCGGCGTGGTCCCTGCGTTCGCAGAACCGGACATCCATTTGCTGCCTCGGCCCCGCAAGGGCCTTCGCAGAAGATTGAGTTGGTGTTCACTGCCAGTCTCGAAACAGTCAGTGGGGAGCCTGAGGAAATTTGTGATTTCCGTCGCTCACTCGGACAGGGCGGGACCTGGCAGTCTGCGCGCTTTACGATCTTGAGATTTTCCTTTCGTTGCGGTTTCGTTTTTTTACGCCGCAATGCCGGCGAGCCCGCGTACCGGTTCAAAGTCTCGCTGCTCGCGATCTACTACCATGAGATATGCCACCAGCTTGCGAGCTACAGCGAGTGTTGCACAATTGGCATTCCCCTTCTGCCGTGCGTTTTCATATACCAAAGCCAGATCGGGATTCCGCCTTGGCGCCAACTTCGCCGCTTCGACCAGAACCCGCTGGATATGTTTGTTCCGCTGCTTCGAAATTGGTGTATGCGCTATTTTGTCGGCAGATCGTTTTTCATCTCCGCAAAGCCCGCAGTAGCTGATGGCCTGTCGGATCGACCGGAAACGTGAGATATCTCCCATTTCTAGTGCCCAGCTCAGCGCTGTGACCTTGCCAACGGCGGGAATCGTCTGAAGCCGCCGCACTCTTTCCGCCAGCAGCGGATCGCGTTGGAGCGAGCGGATGATGGCTCCTTCGGTCCTTTGCAATCGCGTGATCGACTCCCGACTCAGCTGCAGCAGCGGTCGGATGCTCGCGCTCACTGCATCCGCGTTAGCCAGCAACTCCGGGAAATAACCCACTTTGTGTAATCGTTGTTTGTTGTGGCTCACCCCAGTTTCCATCAGCAAGCCGGATACGCGGTTCTTCATCTGGACCATTTGCCGCACCAGCAGGTGCCGATATCGCAGCGTTCGGCGGCGTTCTCGGATCTCGGTCGGTGCCATGTAGCACTCGGGAAGAAAATCGCAGCGCAGGCAGTCCGCGATCTTGGCGGCATCGATGGTGTCATTCTTCTTTTTTGCCGCCGCGATCGCCCGCAACATGAGCGGATGAGCGACCTTCGCAGCCGCTGCGTGTGGCTTCAGATGATCGTAGATCCAGCCGGTGAAGATCGTAGCTTCCATCGCCACTGTCCAGGGTTGTGGAAGAGTCTTGACCCAGAGGTCTAGTTCCCAGCGGGTCGCACCCACTTTTCCTTCTTGGCAGATGCGACCGCTCGCATCCTTGACGCAATAGCTGATGGTCTTCTTGTGCACATCCAGTCCGATGTAATACATATGTCCTTCGAGGAGCCTCCGTGGTTGTGGTCTGAATCAACGTGCCGTTGAGTTCAGCCTTTTTTAACACCACGTGCTCCTCGTGGACTTAGCATTCAAACAGTCAGCCGCCATGGACGCAGACGGCAAAGCCAATGGAAAGAAAGCAATCGGCTCGGATGGGCTCTCCGCATCTGAAGGTCGACACCCGTCATGCGTAGGCGCCATTCACAGAGCGCTACGCTCACGCCATATAGGTCGCTATTTCGGACGTGGACTTGCGGTCCGAACGCATACGGACAAGTCCATCACGCAGAAGCAAAAGCGCGGCTCCATGCCAGTCCGCCTCCTGTTCTTGTTCATCGGAAAAGTCACTGAGCAGCAGTAGACCGGTTTCGGAAACTTCAACGCTGGCGGGCTCGTGACAAAGCTCGATGTGAGAGAGTTCATGTGCCAGATCGCTGCTGGAGAGTGTGCACACAGTTTGAGGAAGGTCGGACTGTGCTGGTTTTTTTTGCTTCGCCTGTGCCAACATAGTGCAAATGGCGTTCCATTCTCCCCGATAATGGGTCCTCCATATTCAGAGAAGCATGCCGGTTTTGTATCTACAAACAAGGGACGAATGGGAGTCAATATGCGGACACGGTGTCGACCGCAGTTCGAGGAAAGATAGTAAAAATCAGTTTCATTCAACGGCTAGCTCAGATAACTCAGGCTTTTGAGGCGCAGTCGCGCATCACTCGAAGATTGACGTTGGTATGCGTATTGCAATGCAGTCTGGGCGGTGAGTACGACCCAATAAATGCGGAGAGGGAATTCTATGACTTGGACGCCAGATCTGCGCCGTAGATCACACAGGAACACGATCTTCCTAACCTTCGTCGCCTTAGCCTTCTTATTCACGGCTGGTTCGTTGAAATCAGCTCAGCGCGAATCTAACGGAAGCGAGAGCCAACCGTGCGCAAATGATGACAGCGGCTTGACTCTGCCCGCGGGTTTTTGTGCGACGGTGTTTGCTGACGGGATCGGTCATGCACGGCACATGGTGGCTTCCTCCAACGGCGTGCTGTATGTCAACACATGGTCAGGCCGGTACTATGGCAACGACACACCTCCTGCGGGCGGTTTTCTGGTGGCGCTGCAGGATAAGAACGGGTCGGGTCGGGCGGACGTCATCGAGCGTTTTGGAGAAACCGTCCAGAGCGGCGGAGCGGGTGGTACGGGCATTGGACTCTACAACCGAGCGCTCTACGCCGAGATCAACGACCGGATCGTGCGATATTCACTGGCGAACGGCGCCAACGTGCCGACTGGTCCTCCCGTGACGATCGTGTCCGGGTTGCCTCTAAGCGGCGATCATCCGATGCACCCGTTCATCATCGCAGCCGACGGAGCGATGTACGTCGATGTTGCCACCGCGACGAATTCCTGCCAGGAAAAAAATCGCATGCTGAAATCACCCGGCCTTAAGCCGTGTACCGAACTGGAGACACGCGGAGGAATTTGGCGCTACGACGCCAATAAAACCGGTCAGACATTTTCGCCGGCCGAACGGTTTGCAACTGGGATCCGCAACGCCGAAGGGTTTGCCATCGACGAAACAGGAAGAATCTTTGTGACGCAGCACGGGAGGGACCAACTGCACGCCAATTGGCCCGATGTATTCCAGCCTGAACAGGAGGCCACGTTGCCGTCGGAAGAGCTGTTGGTTTTGAAGCGCAATGGCGATTATGGCTGGCCCGAATGCTACCACGATGCGTTCCTGCAGAAGCTCGTTTTGGCTCCAGAATATGGGGGCGATGGAAAAAGCGTTGGACCGTGCGCCAATAAGATAGGTCCCATCGCCGCATATGCCGCGCATTGGGCGCCAAATGCCATGGTGCGGTACGACAAGAAACAATTTCCCGCTCACTACCGCAATGGAGTTTTCATCGCGTTTCACGGATCCTGGGATCGAGCGCCTTATGCGCAAGGCGGCTACAACGTGATTTTTCAGCCGCTGGACGGGGATCGCGCGTCCGGCAAATGCGAATTGTTTGCGGACGGTTTTGCGGGCGGCGTGGAATCGCCCGCGGGCGCGAAGCATCGTCCAAGTGGATTGGCGGTTGGGCCCGATGGGGCCTTGTATGTTTCCGACGATGTCGGTGGCCGTATTTACCGAATTGTTTACTCTGGCGGTGCGAACTTCCATGCTGCCAATCTCCAGAAGTGCGCGAGCGCCACGGCTCCGGCGGGAGAAGTCGTCGAAGCGGAGGCTCGGCCGCCGGAAGGTACGCACCCCGATGCGGGCTCTGCGGCTAAGACTTTGCCAGTGCCCACGGGCTCCACTGAAGAAATGGTGCAAATGGGTCAACGAATTTATCGCGGAGAAGTGGGCGGAGCCGGATGTACCGGTTGTCACGGTGCACAAGGCCAGGGAACGCCACTGGGTCCCGCCCTTACTGGAAAGAAGTGGCTGTGGAGCGACGGCAGCTTTGACGGAATAAAGAAAACCATCACGGATGGCGTGCCTCAACCAAAGCAATATCGCAGCCCGATGCCGCCGATGGGCGGGGCACAACTGACGCCCGACCAGGTATCAGCGGTCTCCGCCTATGTATGGAGCCTCGGCCATCAAGGTGCGCCGCCTAAGTAAAACTAATTTACTAAGGATTGTCTTCACTGGTCGGCTAGTCTCGACAGAAGCTAAGTGGCTTCGGCTCGAGCAAAGAAAAGTGACAATTGCCGCAGATGAAGGGTGAACATTATCATCAACCTTGCTGACAGTGGGTTCTTTTTCTCATGCCGGCCGATCAGCCAATGGTTTTCGTGGTGGACGACGATGCGCTGGTGCGCACTGCCATTCAAGGTCTGCTGAAATCGGTCGGCCTTCGCTCGGAGGCCTTCGAGTCGCCCCAACAATTTCTGAATCGCAAGCGGCTAGACGGCCCTAGTTGCCTGGTTCTGGATGTGAGGCTTCCTGGAATTAGCGGGTTGGATTTGCAGCGCGAGTTGAGCGCAGCTGGGGTCCGCATTCCCATCATCTTTATTACCGGTCACGGCGACATTCCCATGACAGTGAAGGCAATGAAGTCGGGCGCGGTAGAATTCCTGACTAAACCATTTCGTAATCAAGACTTGCTCGATGCGATCCATCAGGCGTTGGATCGCGACCGGATCGCTCGCCAGGGTGAATGTGAGTTGGCGGAATTGCGTTCACGTTACCAGACGCTCACTCCGCGAGAGCGCGAAGTCATGGCACTGGTCGTGTCTGGCCGGCTCAATAAGCAAATCGCCTATGAATTGGGAGCAAGCGAAGTTACGGTGAAGATTCATCGCGGCCAGGCAATGCGCAAGATGAAAGCGGACTCTCTGGCTGACCTTGTCGGGATGGCTGCGAAACTTAGGGTCGACTCCAGCGGCTAGAGAGGAGAAGTGGCGGATCCAAAATGGATGCGTCGAGAGACACTGGCACAGAGTCTCACAGGGGAGGGAGCCCTTATACGCGAAGTCTGTCAAAAACGATAACCAAACCGTTGCAACATGTTGCCCTTGGCTACGGTCTCTCCCTGTTATTGATGGCCGCGGCTTTCGGCCTTTCCCAGGCTTTTTTGCACTTTCACCTGCCTTTACCATTCACTTCGTTCGCGCTTTGCGCCATCGCAATCGCCTTTTGGTATGCCGGTATTCGGCCTGGTATTTTTGCGGCTGTGCTGGCAGCCGTACTGCGTTTCTTTTTCTTCGAACCCGGGCTTCCAGTCATATCCCGGTTGATCTATGGCCTTGTTTTCGCAATCTTTGCGGTATTGATGATTGAGGCGACACGCGCCAAGAACGAACTCGAAGTGAGGGTAGCCGAACGGACTGCAGCGCTCAACGAGGCAAACCAGAATCTACGTCACGAGATCGAGGAACGCAAGCGGGCCGAAGAAAATCTGCGACGGAGCGAGACTTACCTGAGGGAGGCGCAAGGGCTCAGCCACATCGGCAGTTGGGCTTTCAACGCAACAGGGCCAGTGTATTGGTCGGAGGAGAACTTTCGGATTTGGGGGTTTGACCCCCAACAGGGCCTCCCACGTCGCGAAACGATCTTGGAAAGAATTCATCCTGAGGATCGCGACAACGTCGTCATGAACGTGAGGAATGCGGTGCGCGACGGGAAGGACGCTAGCGCTGAGTTCAGAATCGTGCTTCCCAATGGAGAAGTGCGGTACATCCACGGCGTTATCCACCCAACCCTCAACGCGAATGGCGAACTGGATGAAGTAGTCGGTACACAGATCGACGTGACGGAACGTAAACGGGCCGAACAGGAGCACGAGAGGTTGCGGCAACTGGAATCCGACCTTGCACGCGTGGAACGAATTACGACAATGGGCGAGCTGACGGCCTCGCTAGCTCACGAACTGAATCAGCCCATCGCTGCCGCCGCAGTGGATGCCAGCACTTGCATTACCTGGCTTACCCGCGAGCGACCCGATGTCGAGGAAGCAACTCAAGCTGCCACGAGAATCGTTAGCGCCGCAACGCGTGCGGCCGAAATTATCAGTCGGGTTCGTTCCATGTTTACCAAAGGCACGACGGAATGGTCTTTGCTGGACGTTAACGAAGTTGTTCGAGAGATAGTGCGGCTGTTGCAAAGCGAATTGATGCGACATTCCATCTCTGTGCAAATGACCTTAGGCGAAGATCTTCCTAACATCATGGGAGACCGCGTTCAAATCCAACAGGTCCTGATGAACCTCATTGTCAACAGCATTGAAGCAATGAAAGAATTGAATGGGCGGCGCGAGCTTGCGATTCGCTCTCAGCGAGGCGATCGGCAGGACATTTTGGTGTCGGTCAGCGATACTGGTCCCGGATTACGGCAAGGGGCCGACAGAATCTTCGATGCCTTCTTCACTACGAAGCCTCACGGAACCGGCATGGGACTTCGGATCAGTCACTCCATCGTTGAATCTCACGGTGGCCGCTTATGGGCCGCAAACAATTCCCCTCAAGGCGCAGTTTTCCACTTGAGCCTGCCTGCTGCTGTTGATACAGCTCTCTAAGGTGTATGCGGAGGGGTTTAGGCTCCTCATACCAAGGTGTGATTGCACGCATGCGCATCGCGCATTAGCTTTGCATTATGGCAGTGCAGGGAGAGGCGAAAGTGGTCACTATCGTTGACGACGACGAACTGATGCGAAATGCGTTGATGGGCCTGCTGAAAGCGGCCGGGCTGCCGGCGATGGTGTTTGCGTCCGCCGAGGAATTCCTGAACTCCGGCTTACAGCACCAAACCTCTTGCCTGATTGCCGATATCCGCATGCCGGGCATGTCTGGACTCGAATTGCAAGCGAAGTTGAATGCGGATCATTGCAGCATTCCAACCATCTTTATCACGGCCCACGGCTGCACAAAAACGAGGATGGAGGCTTTAAGAGCAGGGGCCGTGGAGTTTCTTACAAAACCTTTCGACAATGCAGTCTTGTTGCAGCATGTTCGTGCCGCTATGGAAGCTTGAGACTGTCAATCTCTACTGAACAATTTGTCCAAGAGGTCCAACTGTGGGAGCTTTACAACAATTCGAGTCTATCAATCAGGAGTGGGCGCAGCGGAGCTTTGAGCGAATTATAGGCAGCAGTCCCGCTCTCGAGGTTGTGCTCGAACAGGTAGAGCGTGTGGCACCGACCGATTCCACGGTTCTGATCCAAGGCGAAACAGGGACGGGCAAAGAATTGATCGCCCATGCGATTCACAATCTGAGCTCGCGTTC
This sequence comes from Terriglobales bacterium, assembly GCA_035507035.1. GTDB lineage: Bacteria > Acidobacteriota > Terriglobia > Terriglobales > Acidobacteriaceae > DATJOJ01. Next base: position 42,969 of record DATJOJ010000035.1, read on the forward strand.
CGGAAGAGCCTTTGTGAGAGTGAATTGTGCAGCCATCCCGCTGGATCTTCTGGAAAGTGAGCTTTTCGGCCATGAGAGGGGTGCATTTACTGGAGCGATCGCACCAAAAAGTTGGCCGCTTCGAACTCGCAGACAAGGGAACACTCTTTCTGGACGAAGTGGGAGACATCCCGGCTGCATTGCAGCCGAAATTACTGCGCGTACTCCAAGAACAGGAATTTGAGCGTTTGGGCAGCACTCGCACTCACAAGGTAGATGTTCGGTTGGTTGCTGCGACACATCGAGATCTGTACGGGATGGTGAAGCGCGGTGAGTTTCGTAGCGACTTGTATTATCGCCTCAACGTATTTCCTGTGGTACTGCCGCCCCTTCGCGCGCGCCGGGAAGACATTGAGCCGTTGGTAATGCACTTTGTGGAGAAGTTTGGCCGCCGCATCGGCAAACCAGTCCAACATATTCCCAAATCCACGATGTCCGCACTCACGTTGTACGAGTGGCCAGGCAATATCCGCGAATTACAGAACCTGATCGAGCGAGCTGTGATCCTCTCCGACGATGGTGTACTTCCGAATCCGCTCCCGCCGTCGACAGAAACGGAGGGCAGCATCGCGGTCACTATTCCTGGCACGCTAATGGACACTGAACGCGCGGTGATCCTGCAAACCTTGCAACAGGTAGGTTGGGTCATCGGCGGACCTAAAGGCGCGGCCTCCAGACTTGGATTGAAGCGCACCACTCTTATTCACCGCATGGAGAAGCTGGGAATTCGTCGACCGCGACTTCAAAGCGCCGATAGTGGCGCTGCGAGTTTCTAGGTACCGCGCGATGGAAAGTCGTTGAAGTCCTCATGCGGGCACTTGTCACTATACGGACGCGCCCTTCGTTTTTCCGTTAATCTAAATCCCCCAATCAGCGGAACCCTCTTGATAAAACGTACGGATGAATACGCGATGGGGCGATCTTTGGCAATGCGACTGCATGTTGAATGTGGGTAAAGATTATTTCTTGCGGAACTTGTCTGAGGAGATTGCCGATGATTGAGAACTTCATAAGCACGCCAGAGGATTGGAGCTTGGCTGCCGTTCGGGTGGTCTTGGGAGTAATTTTCTTTGCTCACGGTGCGCAAAAGATGTTCGGATGGTATGGCGGATCAGGTCTGGTGAAGAGCATGCGCACCTTCACGCAGGATCTGCATATTCCCGCAGTTCTGGCTTTCCTTGTGATCGCTGGAGAATTTCTCGGTGGAATCGGACTTCTTCTGGGACTGTTCAGCCGACTCGCTGCGCTGGTCATCGGGCTTACGATGCTAGGTGCGGTGGCCATGGTTCATCTTCGACACGGACTCTTTCTGAATTGGTTCGGAGAGAAAAAAGGTCACGGCATTGAGTTTCATCTGCTTGCGATCGCACTCGCCATGCTAGTGGTGCTAAAAGGCTCAGGAGCATTCTCGTTGGATCGTCTTCTAGATGAGCACATAGCGGAATCGCACCATCAGCAGGAACGGGCGGCGAATACCTATCGCCCGAGATGCTGCATACTAAAACAAATTTAGGAGGTCAACTTGAACAGCAACAATATGAAATCATCTGCCAGCATGGCGGGCAATGTGTCCCTCGGAAATGAAATCTCAGTGCATCGGCTTGGTTACGGAGCGATGCGCCTCACCGGTGACGGCATCTGGGGACCACCGAAAGATCGAAAATCTGCGCTTGCGGTGCTTCGTCGTGCGGTGGAACTGGATGTCAACTTCATCGACACGGCGGATTCCTATGGCCCCCACGTCAATGAGGAACTGATTGCCGAGGCCCTGTTCCCTTACCCGAAGGGCTTGGTCGTCGCGACCAAGGGTGGTTGGAATCGGCCTGGCCCAAATCAGTGGACCCACGATGCAAGTCCGGCACATCTCAGAGAGGCCGTTGAAGGCAGCTTGAAAAGACTGCGGATGGACCGCATCGACGTCTATCAGCTACACACGCCGGATCCAGTGATATCGTTCGAAGCGTCCGTGGAGACGCTTGCAGAATTGCGAGAGGAAGGCAAGATTCGATTGGTTGCGTTGTCGAATGTCACGAGGGAGCATATCGAGCGCGCACGCAAGATCGTCCCGATTGTTTCTGTTCAAAACCGCTACAGCTTCGCCGATCGAGAATGGGATTACGTAGTGGACTACTGCGAGACGCATAGCATTGCCTTTATTCCCTGGTTTCCATTGGGAGCGGGGAACGCAGCCGGCGATGTCCTCAATCAGATTGCACAAGCACATCGGGTAGGCCCGTTTCAGGTTGCCTTAGCGTGGCTGCTGAGGCGTTCACCCGTCATGCTGCCGATTCCCGGGACGAGTTCGATCGAGCACCTCAGGGAAAACGTGGCTGCCGCCGCGCTCCAGTTGACAGGTGAAGAATACGAAAGGCTCGCGGAGGTCCCTGAATTGGTGGCATCCCGATAGACAAAAGCGAACGTCGCGAGTTTGCAGATCGGGATTAGCTGAGAATCACGGCGAAGTCGATCAACTCGCGATGTTTCGCCCGGTTCGGCAGATATACCCACGAAAAACCTGACTCGGAGATCATTTGTTTCTGGCGGTGTTGCAGGTATGACAATGCAGGTCTGTTCGCTGGCACCGATCATGCCACAGAGGCCCACTTAGTTTGGCTAACATCGCAATGGAAACTTGCCGAATTCGAGGACCTATTGAGGACGCCTGCCAAACTTCAGGCCGCTTTGTCCTCGACCGGAAGCGTGAACTGAAAAGTTGCGCCTCGCTCAGCGTTAGCATTTGCCCACAAACGGCCACCGTGCGATTCAATGATGGAGCGGCTGATCGATAAGCCCATGCCGCTACCCTGAGCCTTGGTAGTAAAAAAAGCATCGAAGATCTTCTCCGCTCGCTCGGGAGGAATTCCTATGCCAGTGTCGCTCACCGCGATGTATACCTCACGATCCGGAGTCGATCCCGTCTTGATCGTCAGCTGTCCCGCGCCACCCGTTTCTTTGACCGAGTCGATGGCATTAAGAATGAGGTTCATCAATACCTGCTGTAATTGCACTCGGTCCGCGGTTATTGTGGGTAGCTCGGCGGCAAGCTCAGTGTTGATCGCGATCGAACATCGTCCCGCCTCCGTGCGGAGTAAAGCGATCATTTCGCGAATGATGTCATTCGGATAGACTAACTCTCGTTGCGGTTCGCCCTTCTGGAAGAGGGAGCGAATGCGAGTGATGATTTCGGACGCGCGAGTTACATCCTGCAAAATTCTCGTGCCTGCTTTCCGTGCCTCTTCAACATCCGGAACGTCACGGGATAACCACTGTAAACAAGTGCCCGCGTTGATGGCAGCTGCAGAGATCGGCTGTTTGATTTCATGCGCCAAGGATGCAGTTAGCTCACCCATGGTTGTTACCCGGTTGATATGGGCAAGCTCCGCCTGCAGTTGACGCAATCTTTCTCTCTCCTCTTCTGCGTGCTTCAGGTCGGTGATATCAATATTGGAGCCGATATAGCCCGCGAATTCTCCTGCGCTTGTGTATCGTGGAACACCGCTCTCAATCACCCATCGGTATTCGCCATCCGCGCGCTTGAGCCGATACTCCATCCGAAACGGTTTTTTGGCCTGGAATGCTGGCAGAAAACCGTCGAAACAGAGTTGCACATCATCAGGGTGTACACCTTGTATCCATCCCAGTCCGACCTCCTGCTCCATGGTTCGTCCCGTGAAATCCAGCCACGGTTTGCTGAAATAATTGCAAAGCCCGTCCGTTCCCGTAGTCCAGATCATTACTGGAGCTTTATCGGCCATGGCCTGGAACCGAGCCTCGCTCTCGCGTAGCTGTTCCTCGGCACGTTTTCGCTCAGTGATATCGCGGTAGATGGCGTAATTTACCAGCTGTTCGCCGGAGGCCGTGGTAACCGGGACCGCGAGAAGCGAGACATAAACTTCCGTGCCATCCTTACGGTGGCGAACCGTTTCGGCTTCTACCCGGACGCCCTCGCTTAACAGATGCGTAAATGTTCGTGAACTCTCGGACATCGCTTCAGGAACAATAAGGTCGTTGATGGGGCGATCCAGGACCTCATCGGGCTCATATCCGAACAGACGAGTGAATTCTCGGTTAATGCGAAGCACGCGATCATCCAAGCTTAGAACCGCAACCGCTTCCGGAGTTTGCTCAAACAGAACCTTCCACAGGTGAAATTCGCTTGTCTCTAAGTCTCCAGGAACTTGATTCAGTGCCGGCATTTGCTTTGTATGTTCGTTCGACGGGAAAGGAGTAATCTTGGACTCTGACTCTTTCACGGTAATGCCCCCTGTAACGGTAACCTTGGTCCCCAAGCGGGCAAAAGGAAAATTTCAACGACGCAGAGCCACGGTTGCTTTCGTTGACTGATTACGGCCTCGGGGGTTATGCTATCGCAAACTCGATTCATTGCCAATTGGCCTCAGGCGATAAGACTCACGAGTTATCAATCAAGCTGACCTTGAATCGTGAGGTGAAAGCATGCTCAACCGAGAGGAATGGTTGCCCCTTGCCCGAAAGCTGGACTGGGACTACTCGTATGTCCGGGAAGAGGAAGTCTTTCCAGAAGTAATCAGCGGGCACCCCTGGCTGCCACATTCGGAGTGGAAGGACTGGGAAGAATCTTTCAAGACGTCTTATCGAGAGTATGTCGATAATCAATACGAAAAAGACATGGCTGTCTACGCTGTGCGCGATGCTGTCGGGCGCATAGAAAATATTGAGAAATTGGCTGCGCCTTGGATCAATAGTTTGAAAGTCCACGCCGCCGCATTGCCACTCGCGGAATTCACCGGGGTCATCGGTAACCTGAGAGGCGCTCGTTTTGGCCGCGACAGTGCCTGGCGAACCATGGCAACGTTTGGAGCGCTTGACGAGTATCGCCACACCCAGATTCCGCTCCTGCTCTTTCATCAGTTGGTAAAATTTGATCCTCAGTTTGATTGGGCCCACAAGTTCTATCACACCAACAATTGGTTCGCCATCGCGGCTCGGCATTTCTTCGACGAATTAACCCTTGGGCAAAACGCGATTGAGTTCCACATCGCGACGAACTTCATTTTGGAAACAGGTTTCACCAATCTGCAGTTTGTTGGACTGGCGTCCTTAGCTCGCGAATCGAGCGACCACATGTTCGAGCGGATGGTCACGAGCATTCAGACGGACGAAGCCAGGCATGCGCAGATTGGTCACCCGGTCCTCGCCACCGTCATGAAGCACGACCCCGAATATGTGCAGTATCTGGTCGACAAATGGTTCTGGCGAAACTGGCGCGTGTTCTCGATTCTAACGGGCCTCTCGATTGACTATCTGACTGCCTTGGATCAACGTCCATATTCATTCAAAGAGTTCATGGAAGAGTGGATCATCGACCAGTTTCTACGCACCTTGGACGAATTCGGGCTGAAGAAGCCATGGTATTGGGATGTCGTGATGGACGAGCTCGACATCTATCACCATATGATCTACGCAAGTGCTTACAGTTATCGTGCGACGCTGTGGTTCAATTTTGTGATCCCCGGACCGGCAGAGCGGAAGTGGTTACGCCAGAAATATCCCAAGTATTGGGACGACATGGACGCGGTTTGGGAGCAGATTAGTGAGCGTTGGAAGGCCGCTGGGCCAGGGGCCGAAAATGAGTTCGCCGTGCACGGGACTGCCACGCCAACTTTTTGCGATTTGTGTCAGCTGCCGTTAAGCGCCGGTACGCCGCGCCAAAACACCGCAAGGGTCCTGGTTCATGAAGGACGCAAGTACATATTTTGCTCGGAGCCGTGCCAGTGGATTTTTCTGCATGAGCCTGAGAGGTATGCCAATCACGTCGACGTTGTGAAACGCGTTCTCTCAGGAGAAGCACCGTCGGAGCTTCCGAAGTTATTGACCGAATATTTCAAGCTGACGCCTGATACTTGGGGAAAAGACGTGTATCACGGGGATTACGAGTGGCTCAGGACAAGGAGAAATTCTGCCGCCTAGATGAAATATGCCAATCCCTCTTTATGGCTTTCTGCAAGGTGACACTGTCGGCCTTTTGATTCTGGCCGAAGAAGCCGACACCCTCCACACACTAGCTCGAAAGCTTCAGGATGCCGCGAGCCTGCGAGTGGCGGGAATGAATAAGATTCAGCTGCTCTGTGGCAAACATTTATCACGGTTTCGCCATCCAGACATTCACTGATGAGCTGGCGCATCGCGCCGGCCGCGACCCGGTCGAGTACTTGCTGGAGTTAATCGGACCGGATCGCAAACTCGATTTTACGGGGGTTGAATACCCCAATTACGGAGCGTCTCTGGATACTTATCCGTGGGAGACGGGACGTTTACGCCGAGTTCTGGAAATGGTCGCAGAAAAATCTGAATGGGCGAAACGCAAACCGGGCAAAGGCAGAGGGATCGGCGTTGCCGCGCATCGCAGTTTTCTGACCTATGTTGCAACTGTCGTTGAGGTTGAGGTTGCGGATGATGGCACAATCAACATTCCGCGGGTTGATACTGTTGTCGATGCAGGCCTGGTGGTAAATCCGGAAGCTACTCGTGCTCAGTTTCAAGGTGCAGCTGTTTTCGGAACCAGCGTGGCCCGTACGGGTGAGATTACCGCCAAGAATGGAGTTATCGAGCAATCGAACTTCTCCGATTACCCGGTTGCGCGCATCAACGAAGCACCTTATCAAACGAACGTGTACCTGGTGGATAGCGACCCGCCACCGGCCGGAGTAGGAGAGCCCGGCGTGCCCCCTTTCATTGCGGCATTCTGTAACGCGATCTTTGCCGCCACCGGAAAACGAGTACGCGAACTGCCGCTCAGCAGAACAGATTTAGGTAAAGACTCCTAGAAACTGTCCGCACTTCGTGGCATCTCTGAAGACGTTGTTTGCAGCAGGCCACCTGATCAGGCTTGTTTGTGAGCGAATTTGGAGACCTAAAGATGCAGACGACTCGACGGGACTTTCTCAAAGTGGGCGCTAGTGTCCTGGGTGCAACATCGAGTGCATCGGCATCTGCAAAGGATGCCTCGCCTTCTGTAGCCTCAGAGAAGCAAATAGCAAGGTCAGCGAGGGATGGGAACATGATCTATCGCAAACTTGGAAGCACGGGTGCCCAGGTTTCCGCTATCGGCGTCGGTGGGCATCATCTTGGCGATGTGAAAACCTTGGACGACGCCGTCCAACTCATCCACGAAGCGATCGACGCTGGTGTTACTTTCTTTGACAACGCTTGGGAGTATTACAACGGCAAGACCGAAACCATCGTGGGCCGAGCGCTCAGGGACGGCCGGCGCGACAAGATCTTTCTGATGACAAAGGTCTGCACTCATGGGCGAAGCGGCCGGTTAGCCATGCAGATGCTCGAAGACTCGTTGCGGCGTTATAACACCGATCATCTGGACCTGTGGCAGATCCACGGCATCGTTTACGACAACGACCCAGAGTTGGCCTATGCCAAGGGCGGCGTTTTGGAGGCATTTGATCGGGCAAAGAAGGATGGGAAGGTCAGATTTGTTGGCTTCACTGGCCACAAAGATCCAGCATTTCACCTGAAGATGCTCGAACTCGGATATCCGTTCGACACGGTACAGATGCCGCTAAACCCATTTGACGCCAACTTCCACAGCTTTGAAAGGCAAGTTCTGCCCCAGGTCAACCGTCGCGGCATGGCGGCGTTAGGCATGAAGAGCATGGGTGGCACCGCCTGGGGAATAAAGGCCGGCATTGTACAGGCTGAGGAAATGCTGCGTTACGCGATGAGCCTTCCGGTTGCGACCACTATTTGCGGCATGGACTCGCTGGACGTACTGCACCAAAACTTGCGAGTCGTGCGCGACTTTCAGCCGATGACCGAAAGTGAGATGCAAGCCTTGCGTTCTCGCTGCGCGCCCACGGCGGCGGACGGACGCTTCGAGCCCTACAAAGTATCGCTGCGGTACGACAATCCCATGACTCGCATGCCTCACGGCTTCCCCTTCGACCACACGCAAAGAGAAGTTACCGAAATGTTGGACAAAGCTACCGGTCCTTGGTTAGTGCCGGAAACAACACCGGACACGTCGAGGAGGTGAAGAATGGCAGAACAGGATCGACAGAACCAGCAATCTGACACAACTCCACAACTCGGACGGCGATCTTTCGTACAAGCAGGCTTGGCGTCCGCAGGAACCGTGCTTGCGAGTTCAGTCTTGAGCAGCCAAATCGCATCGGCGGCCCATACGCCACAAATCTCAAACAATAGCGCTGACCAGATTCCGTGCAGGCCGCTTGGAAAAACTGGCGTGCAAGTCTCGATCATTGGGCTCGGTGGATATCACCTCGGGACGGTATCATCACCCGAGTTGGCCATACGTCTAGTTCAGGAGGCGGTGGACGCGGGTATTACGTTTTTCGACAATGCATGGGAGTACAACGATCACCGCAGCGAAGAATGGATGGGGCTCGGGTTACAGGGTCGGCGCGACAAAGTTTTTTTGATGACCAAAGTCTGTACCCATGGGCGAGACAAGAAAGTCGCGATGCAGCAACTCGAGGAGTCCCTGAAGCGGTTGGGAACCGATCACCTGGACCTCTGGCAGGTTCACGAGGTCATCTACGAGAATGATCCCGATCTGCATTTCGCCAAGGGAGGTGTGATCGAGGCGCTCGATGAGGCAAAGAAGCAAGGGAAGGTCCGTTTCGTCGGTTTCACCGGACACAAGAGCCCGGCGATTCACCTCAGAATGCTGGCCCACGGCTATCCTTTCGATACGGTGCAGATGCCACTCAATTGTTTTGACGCAACCTATCGTAGCTTCGAACAACAGGTTTTGCCGGAACTGCAACGCCGCGGAATTGCGGCGCTCGGTATGAAGAGCTTGAGCGGAGACGGTCAGCCCATCCAATATGGCGTCGTGCAAGCGGAGGAAGCCTTGCGTTACGCAATGAGCCTGCCGGTCGCGACCACAATTTGCGGCATGGACTCACTGGACGTATTACACCAGAATGTGGAAATCGCGCGCGCCTTTTCACCGATGTCGCCTCAAGAAATGCAAGCTTTGCGGGAACGATGCAAAGCTCACTCTGGCGATGGCCATCTTGAGTTGTTCAAGACTACAAAAAGATACGATGGCTCGGTCGGACGAGAGCAGCACGGTTATCCACCGCCCGAACAACTCCCGTTCTAAGACGATCATTGCAATTTTCGATGACTCACGGAAAGCCGCTGCCATCGGCGAGGGGTTGCGAAGAATTCACTTCCCTGACTACTTCAAGAGGATTTTTGCCATCATTCCTTTATCCTCATGATTCAGCAAATGGCAGTGGAACACCGACATGCCCTTGATAACAGGATTGGTGAAATCGAGGATCACGTCAACGGTGCCTGCTACGGGAATATTTACTGTATCCAACCACAAGGGATTTGGGAGGGGCTTCCCGTTCTCTGCATACGCGAGAAAATGGACCTGGTGTATGTGGAAGGGATGCAGTTCGCCGGTTGCATTGACAATCCGCCAATGCTGATAAGTACCGACACGAGCGGTTGTCATTGGAGGTGCGTCGGCAGCGAACTTCTGGCCATTGATGTAGAAACCATTCTTGTCTTCGGTGAAAAGAACCGTGAAATCCGGAGAAGCCTGTTTCATGGCCTCAACGTTCATTGGTTTGTAAACAGGCGTTCCCTTGTCGATGCTCTGCTCCTTGACGGCATCTGACCTCTCTCCATCCGGGGCAGATACCAAATCAGCGAGCACCATTTCCGGATTCGGATCTCCCGCAGGGCCAGTATTCACGCAAAGGGTCCGCAAAGCAGCATGAGCCTTTGCCGGCGGCCCGGTGACGATGGCTTCCAGACGTCCCGCCGGTGAGACCAAGAAGTGACTCGCAACCAGTTTCGGGTGCTGGGGATCGTGATAAGCGAGCGGCATTCCGTCCAGCGCTACGATTTCAAATTTCTCCCCATCGACTTGCAGATCCAAATATCGGTCTGCCGAAGCATTTACAATTCGCCAGAATTGCCGTTCGTTTGGTGCAATTGGGATGCTGGGGCGGACGGATCCGTTTACTGTCATGATTTCTTCGGGAGGTTCGTGTTCACTACCACAACCTGTCGACGGAATTCCCACTTGCTGGCGCAGAGCATTGCCATTCGGATCGTGCTCAAGCGATCGCCCGCGCACCACGATGATGCGCTCGCGCAGCTCTCGCACCTCCGGAACATAGCGATCAATCCCTTCAATCACGATCGCGCCGGACATTCCGTCCAATACCTGCCGGTCACTTTCGCCGTGGGGATGAGTGTGATACCAGAAAAGGCCCGGAAGATGATCGCTGGGGATCTCCACGGAGTAGTGCAAGACTTCACCGGGCTTGGCTAGCATGTCGAGAATGTCGTCTTGAGGGCTGTTTGGCGAAACCATGAGGCCATGAAAATGCAGGTTCGTCATGTCCATGCAAGGGTTTACCGCACAACTCTCCGTGGACTTTGCAGGAAGATCATTTGCGTAATTAATCCTTAGCGTCTCGCCAGGAGAAACTCGCAGTGTCGGAGCCACAGCTACTCCGTCGAAAGCGAAGGCATCGCGCCCGTTTTCATTCACTGCATGCAAGGTGAGTGACAAGACGTGGTTCTTCGCTCTGACCACTGGAGGCTGGGGTATTGTTGAAGATGCCTGGGCGCCAGCCAAAACAGCTGAGAGAAGCGCCCAGATCAGAAAGATGACGAACCCCGCATTTCTCACAAGTTCGCTTCGCTTGAGTTTGTTCATCCCTACCGCTCCCCCATGCTTCCACTGAGCATCTCCAGACTTCACCGGTTATTCAGAAGGCTCCCAGCTCGAATCCGTGTTGCGTACAGTTTGTGCAGCCGCCGACGTGGTTGGCCCGAGATCCTTCTCGAACACGATTCCCTTCTCTGTCACAAGGAATGTCATGACCCCGGACGAGCGATATTTTGCGGGGTACGCGATCAATGACACGTGGCCGGAAGTATTCTTCCTTTGGAAGTAATAACCCCGGAACGCTTCGCTCACGGCGTTTCCAGACTCCGTCTTGCTGGTAGACGCCAACTGTTTTGCATACCTGGCAATCTCGTCATCATCGGCGTTTTCAGGTCTACCTTGCTTTACTTCGGCGGCAAAGCTGTTACAAACTGCAATCGCACTGGATTCGTTTTCCCCGATTGTGCGGAACAGAATCTCCTTCTTGCCGGCATCGGAATCGAAGTGCCAAGCCCCATTGCTCAAGACCAGCGGGATCGGAAAAGGCCAGTTTTCCGCACCAATATACAAGATCGTGCTACTGGCGTTCTCTTGGACCAGCCGGTGCATCTCCTCGTATTTCTTGGTGAATTGTTCTCGTTCCAGCTTGTCTTCCACTGCATCGCCAGAGGACGTTACATCCTTTCCCGCTCCGAGGATGGTTTCCAATTGCTGCTCGTCGCCGTCCTTTGCGGCCTGAAACAAAGCGTTCGAGGCTTCGCTAGCGGAAGAAAACGTCTTCGTTGCCGATGTCTGAGCGAATATTGGTCTGCCATCAGCAGCGATCACAAGCACAAGGAGGGCGATTGCTAAAAAGCTCAAGATTCTTGATGTAGAGTTAAGCTTCAAAATCTGATTACACATGAATCATTCTCCATAACTGACATTTTGTGGGCGCAGAGAACCAAGATCACCGACGGCCTCCGCCGCCATGAAAGCCTCCGCTTCCGTGAAAGCCGCCTCCTCCGTGAAAGCCACCGAAGCTCGATTCCCCGCGGGCAGAAAAACCTCGGGTCACACCTCCCCGGTCAAAACCGCCGAAGGCCCCGGAATGGAAGCCGCCCGCCACGTGAGTCCCGGCAAATCCATGGCCAGCCGACGCACCGTGAAAATCTCCACCATTGAAGCCCCCGCGACCGAATCCGCCCCTGGCGGCATTGAAATGTTCGCGGTTATAGAAAACTCTGCTGTTGGAGGCCCATCCGCGGTGGTCGAAAAGAATGCCGTGATGCCAATCCCATCCCCAATGGCCCCAACCCCAGCCAAATCCGGCAAAGAAGCCGATTCCAAAACCCAGACCGAAAGCAATTCCGGGCCCGGTAAGGTAAAGTCCCGGATACCAATACCAGCCTGGCCATACTACGAGCGGTCCTCCATATACGAGCCAAGGATCATACTGCGGCACATAGACAACGGCGGGCTGTGCCGGCTCGATCACAATCGTCTTTCCTTGCTGGGACACCGTTTCTTGCGATGTGGTCTTTAAGTTTCCCGCGTTCTGAGCACGCTGGCGCATCGTCTGGACAGCGTTCATCACATCATCGGATTGGTTGACGTACGCATCACCCAGCGATGATGTCCAAGAGAGATTTTTGTCCATGTTGGCCAGGACAGAAGGAAACTCCGTGAGCGCTTTGACGCTCGGATCCCACGGCTGTTTATCAACTTCTTTACCCAGGTCCTTCCCTTTGAGATCAGGATGTGCTTGCAGCCAACGGTCGGCTTCGACCACTTGATCGGGGTATGTCGATGCGGCAAGAATCTGAGCAACCAAGGAGTCTGGATACAACGCGATGGGAGCGACCAATTGGTCGAGCTGTTCCGGCGTCTGATGCGCTGGCTGGACCGGCGCTGGCGGCACAGTCTGGTCCGCAAAGCTCGCTGGTACCGTGGTCAGCAAAAGACACCAAGAGAGGATGATAGATAAACTCCGTTTTATGAATTTCACAATAAAGCCTCCTTACACACTCATCACATGCCACCAAATCGAATGCTCATCAATGTTCATAACCTCTCAAAACCGGGGTTGCCCAATTGAAGGGACAATCAGTATGTCCACATTCGCAAAGGACCTCTACCTGATCGCTTCCTGCATCGCGGCACGCGCTTCCGCAGTACTCTTCTCCCGGCGCTACATCGCAAAGGCAAGGAATATGGGCGCATTTGTTGACGTTCGAATCAGCCATTGTCGATCCTGCATTGGAAAGTTTTTGAAATGTTTCTTTCCCTGCCTCGAAGTGGCGTCGCAACAGGGGCGAAGGACCCGGCCAGCGGTCGGGAGGCTCGAGCAGCGCCTGCCTTGCACATTAACCGTTTGAGCTTGGCTCGCGCCCGCGATGATCGTGCTTTCACCGTGCCTACAGGCACATCTAGAATGTTTGCGGCTTCCCGGACTGAAAGGCCGTCGAGGTCTCGCAACTGAAAGATTCGGCGCAAGGCGGGAGACAGCTGTCCTGCCAGCTTTATTAACTGGGCTTTGAGTTCAGCGCCGCGACAATCATCTTCGGGTGTCGCCCGTTCGTCCGCCAGTTGTGTCGACAAAGAAAATTCCTGATCTTCTCCAAACCGCTCATCTAAGGAGACGTGCAGTTGGCGTGGCCGGCGCCGTAGCTGCATGCGAGCTGAATTGATCACAATGGTGGTTATCCATGTCGACATTTGCGACTGTCCTCTAAATTCACCTAAGTGTTTGTAAGCGGCCATAAGTGCGTCCTGAACTGCATCCTCAGCGTCGGCCCTGTTGCCCAGAAATCGGTAGGCGGTTCTGTAAAACGATGGCAAGCGCTGCGAAAGGAGATCCTGCATCACTTCAGATCTGCTATTCCGGACAACAGCCGGGAGAGGTTGCTCGCAAGGGATAACTGCCTCGATTTGTTCCATGCTATTGCTCCTGCCGAGAAACACAGGCACGTCGCTTTCCAATCGAGGCGGTGTGTTGGCCTGGGAGCATTTTCAGTCGGATGGACACTGCAGACAGTGAAGCAAGCGAATCACGAACTAGTCCGGCGGTTGACAGTTGTCCACATGTCGACGGCCTGCTTCTGGAAAGATCAAAATGGAGATCCAGGCGAGGCTCGCGCTGGTTTCCAAACTGCTTCTAAAGGTCTAAGAAACACTACTTTGGTGTGACGTGTTACAACTAGATGTTTCCACCCGGCCACGCTTCGCATCTGGAAACTCACATGCTCTCCTCCCTGATGCCAAGTGGCTGCATCGTTCGCAGCGTGTGAGGTGAGCATGACGTTTGTTCGTCTAAATGAAGTCAAAACCATCGAAGATGTGGTTTCCGGCATTTTGAATTGCATATGCCCGGAATGTGGGGGCAGGATGGGCGGGCCCGGAAGAGAATTCAAGTGCCAGGGCACATGCCAGAGGGATTGGCGGCTCATATGGGATCGTCTTCAGAGGAGTGATGGTCACATCTGGAGGGCTACAACGACGGCAGCAGTCTTGCTTCGTACGTAAGAGCAGATTGCCTTTTCATTGGGTCACTTTGAGGTATTGAGAGGAAAAGGTCGTGCCTAAAGTCTTAATTAATAGCGTTCTCCAAGATGCCCGACCTGACGAGCTCCTGATCGATGTGATTAACCGTACTGGAGGAGACGTTCCTCACGTCTGCTACCATCCACAACTCGGCCCGGTTCAGACCTGTGACACGTGCATGGTGGAAGTCGATGGCCGATTAGTTCGGGCATGCGCAACCAGCGTGTCGGATGGCATGCAGATCGCGACCAAATCCGCCAAAGCGTCGGCGGCCCAAGTGGAGGCGTTCGATCGTATTCTCAGCAACCATTTGCTCTACTGCACGGTGTGCGACAACAATAACGGCAACTGTACCGTCCACAACACTACGAAATTACTGGCAATCGAACACCAAAAAATCCCGTTTCGACCGAAACCGTATGAAGTGGACAACACGAACCCGTTCTACCGTTATGATCCCGATCAGTGCATCCTGTGCGGACGCTGTGTCGAAGCGTGTCAAAACGTTGAGGTGAACGAAACCCTCTCGATCAACTGGGAAGATCCGAACCCGCGAGTGCTGTGGGATGGCGGCTCAACCATCGGAGAATCAAGTTGTGTTTCATGCGGCCACTGCGTGACGGTCTGCCCCTGCAACGCCCTGATGGAAAAAAGCATGCTCGGCCATGCCGGATTCTTAACCTCGATAAAGAAGTCAGCTCTCAGTGGCATGATCGAAATCGTCAAAGGTCTTGAACCGGAAACCGGTTACGGAAGCATTCTGCAGATTTCTGAGACGGAAGAGGCAATGCGAGAGCATCGCATTCGCAAAACCAAGACCGCATGCACGTACTGCGGAGTCGGTTGTAGCTTCGATGTATGGACCAAAGATCGCCACATTCTGAAAGTTGCCCCCGAGCACGGCCCGGCGAACGGGATCTCCACTTGCATTAAGGGAAAGTTCGGTTGGGGTCACATCAATAGCGCCGACCGTCTGACGACCCCACTGATCCGCGAGAACGGCAGCTTTCGTAAAGCAACATGGGAAGAGGCTCTTGCCCTAGTGGCACGTCGGTTCTCGGAAATTAAGAGTCAAACCGGCCCGGATTCTCTTGCCTTCATTTCGTCGTCCAAGTGCACCAATGAAGAGAGCTTCCTAATGCAGAAGCTGGCGCGAGCCGTAATCGGTACGAATAACATCGACAATTGTTCACGCTACTGCCAGTCCCCCGCGACCGTAGGCCTCTTCCGAACCGTGGGTTACGGAGGCGATTCAGGATCCATCTCAGATATTGAGCAAGCCGATCTGGTTATGATCATCGGCAGCAACACCGCCGAGAGCCATCCCGTGATTGCCACTCGCGTCAAGAGCTCACATAAGCTGAACCGGCAAAAGCTCATCGTTTCCGACATCCGTGAGCACGAAATGGCCCGGCGGGCAGATATCTTCCTGCACCCTCGGCCGAGCACGGATCTCATATGGCTGAATGCAGTCAGCCGCTATCTGCTCGACAACAATCTGGAGCACAAGGAATTCCTTAAACAATGGGTAAATGGCCTGGACGAGTTCCGCAAGAGCCTTGAGCCGTTCACGATGGAAGCAGCCTCCAATGCCACCGGCTTGTCCGTGGAAACGCTGACAACCGTGGCACAAATGATCGCGCAGGCCAAGAGTATGTGCATTTTGTGGGCGATGGGAATCACCCAACACAGCCAGGGCTCCGACGGCTCCACTGCGATCTCGAACCTGCTGCTCATCACCGGCAACTACATGCGGCCCGGAACCGGCGCCTATCCTTTGCGTGGTCACAACAACGTGCAGGGGGCGAGTGATCACGGTTCCATGCCGAACAGTTTGGCGGGATATCAATCGGTTGACGATCCTGAAGTGCGAGCTCGTCACGAAGCCGCATGGAAAGTGAAACTCCCCTCCACCAAAGGCCTCGACAACCATGAAATGGTCGAAGCGATTCATGCCGGCAAGCTCAAAGCGATGTACGTCATGGGTGAGGAGATGAGTATCGTCGATTCGAATGCCAACTACGTGCAGGCGGCTTTTGAGAAACTCGATTTCTTCGTTGTACAGGACATTTTCTTCAGTCACACATGCAGCTTTGCCGATGTGGTTCTTCCCGGAGCTCCAAGCCTGGAAAAAGAAGGAACGTTCACCAGCACCGAACGGCGCATTCAGCGACTGTACGAAGTTTTGGAGCCGCTGGAAGGCTGTCGGCCGGATTGGAAAATCGTTCGCGATCTTGCCAATGAGTTGGGTGCGAGTTGGCACTACCAGCATCCTTCCGACGTCATGGACGAAATCGCTGGCCTTACTCCGATGTTTGCCGGCGTGAACTACAGGCGGCTGGAGGGTTACGAATCGTTGCAGTGGCCGGTAGCGGCCGACGGCTCCGATCAACCCCTCCTTTACACAAAATCGTTTGCCTTCCCCGACGGCAAGGCCAAACTCTTTCCGGTGTCTTGGCGCGGCCCGGTGGACCAACCCGATGCAACCTACGACTTACATCTGAACAACGGCCGGCTATTGGAGCATTTTCATGAAGGGAATCTGACCTATCGCACCGATGGCATTCGCCAGAAAACTCCGGATGTTTTTGTTGAGGTGTCTCCAGAATTGGCGGAAGAGCGCGGCATTCAGAGTGGCACCTGGCTTCAACTCATTTCGCGCTACGGGCAGGTTCGCGTTCGTGCTTTGGTCACAGACCGGGTCAGCGGTCGCGAGCTGTACATGCCAATGAACTCGGTAGAGAGCCCAGTGAATCGTTTGACCAGTAGCCACGCTGATCCGGTAACGAACACGCCGGCCTATAAAGAAAATAGTGTCCAACTCAAAGTGCTGGAGCGGGGTGAGAACCCACTTCCACGCATCAACTTTCGGTTCGGACACCCGACGCCACAAAACGGCGTGGAAGTGGAGCGTAAATGGAAGCGACCGGACTATAGTCCCCCAGGAAACGGTTTGGTGCAGTTGCAGAAAAATAAATAAAAGTCAGGAGGAGCGATGGCATTACCAATTCCACTGAACATTCCTCCACGGGACCGGGCCGCTGAACTACGTTCGCGCCTGGAGGGTGCACCCGAACAGCACGCGGAAGCATTGCTATCCGCCTATGAAGTATTGCAAGCGATGCACGAACAAGGTGTGCTCGATATTCTGCGGGCTGGGTTGAGTGCCAAAGATCAGATCCTTGAGAAGGCGGTCGACGCGGCCAATACTCCGGAGGCAATTCGAGCCATTCGAAATCTCCTATTTTGGAGAAGTATCCTGGGCAGCATTGAACCGGGGTGGTTTCAAGGGCTGTTTCAGGCAATCCCCGAAGGCATAGCCCAAGCCACAACGGAGCGGAAAAAATCAGTGAGTCTGTGGCAGATAATACGGAGAGCTTGCAGCAGAGACAGCCGTCGAGGAATGGCTGCCGCGATAGATTTTCTTGAAGCCTTCGGACGTCATCTTCAAACCCTCAAAGAACCGTCGCGATAGCGTGGCGCCTCCAGCAAAGGCTCTCGACACTCGCAATCGCCATCTCTCGAGTGGGGAAGCCTGAAGCGATGATGCTAGGCGCGCGGCAATGAGAGTGCGCAAGGATTCCTCGTTGGCATAGGCAATCGCCACGCATTCCCGGTGACCAGCCGTCCGATGGGCCTCGATGACCGCGGGTTTGGGCTCTGCTTGACTCCGGGCCTACAAGGCTCCCATTCACCAAACTAAGTACTTAAACGGTGGCAAGCCGTGGGCGAAAACGCTTTTGTTCGCCCATCGGAGACAAGGCTCTTGCTAACGACAGGGGAGACAAGCCTGTCCGACACCGTGTCGACAGACCGACATGTGTGTTGCTTTGAAGAGTTCTGTATCCAAATAACCTTCTGAAATTCCGGTATTCCTTCTTTGGCACAACCTTTGCAAGAGCAGGAATTGACCCTCCCATGTTCTGGGCGGATTCCTACTGACCGCGAGGTTGAACAACCATGAACCAAAATCCAAAAGATGAAACAGTGTCTGAACTGCCCTCAAGAAGGAGCTTCCTCGGGTTAAGTTCAGCAGCCGTAGCGACTGCAGCGCTCGTTGGTGTCGCTGCGAAAGCGCAAGAGATGCAGGACACACGCCAGGCGGAAAAGAATAGCTCGGTAAGCGATCCTGGCCAGGAAAACGCGCCGCTGCTCGATGAAAACCCAAGTTCGAACATGCCTCCACCGACCGACCATGGCGATATTGGTCCAGTCTGGTACTCGTTCGACCTCGCGCACAAGCGCATACAAAACGGTGGCTGGACGCACGAAGTAAACTCGAAAGTCTTACCAACGTCAAAGGACTTGGCCGGCGTAAATATGCGCCTTACGGCAGGCAGCTTTCGCGAGCTGCACTGGCACACGGCCGATGAGTGGGCCATCATGCTGGACGGTAACGCTCGCGTTACCGTGATGGAACCCGACGGTTCCATGTTCATCAACGATGTGGGCAAGGGCGACCTCTGGCTGTTCCCAGCGGGCTTTCCCCACTCCATTCAGGGGCTGCAGCCGAACGGTTGCGAGTTCCTGCTGGTTTTCGATCAAGGCGATTTTTCCGAAGATGGCACCTTCCTTCTGTCCGAGACCATTGCGCATACACCACGCAAAGTCCTGGCACAGAATTTCGATCTCGATCTGGACGTTATCAACAAAATCGTGAGGAAAGATTCTCTCTACATTTTCCCTGCGGACCTGCCCCTGTCTCTTGCCCAAGACAAGGCCGCCATCGGAGGGCTGCGTGTGGCATCGCGCCAACAGTACACTTTCAAAATGGAGGCCATGGAGCCTACCCGCAAGACGGATGGTGGCGAAGTTCGCATCGTGGACTCGAGTAACTTTCCTGTTTCCAAGAATATCGCCGCGGCGATGATTACTTTGAAACCGGGGGCGTTGCGCGAAATGCATTGGCACCCCAACGCCAGTGAGTGGCAGTTTTGGATGGCAGGGCAGGGACGCATGACGGTTGTTATGAACGAAGGAAGAGCTCGTACGATGGACTTTCACGCTAACGATGTGGGCTACGTTCCTCGAGTTGCGGCCCACTACTTTGAAAATACCGGGAAGACCGATGTGGTTGCCCTGGAAATGTTCAAGGCCGATCGATTCATGGACGTCTCACTGAACAATTGGCTGCGGCGCGTACCGCCGGAGATGCTACGTGCCCATCTCAATCTCAACCAGGATCAAATTGCAAAAATTCCTGCAGAAAAAGAGCTTGTGATTGCTGGGTAATCGCACAAGCTCTGCTTATTTGTGCCAACACGGCTCAAAGGCCGCGTAATTCACCCCTTGAGGACTTTGAATATGTTTGAAGGAATATTGCAGCCGATGCACCTTTTGGTGATCTTTTTTATAGCCCTGTTAGTGTTTGGTCCCAAGAAACTTCCAGAGTTAGGAAAGGGACTTGGCGCGGGCATCCGCGCCCTAAAAGATGGGCTGAAGGACACTGCTGCTGACGCTGACAGAGCGAATAATGGGAAGATCGCTTGAATCGAATCTACCGCGAAATTTTTCGCCTATTACCAACCGGGTGATGCGTAAGGTAATTTGACTCCGGCAGAGCACGGTGTCTCTCCCACACCGCTGCCGGTTCTTCCCTTACCCACCCTCTCTTGCTCGCCCGGCTTCCGGATGGAACTTGCTGGCTCGATTCTCCAATTTGCGCTCGATCCTGACTGAAAGGATCTTTCCTCTGACCGCAATCGCGTGGGACTGCGCCTCCTCCGACACTTCCGACACTACCTGTCCACATGTGGACGCCAAGCCAGACTCGCTCTGCGGTAGCGACTGAATGTGGTTGCCGCGCATAGGCTTAGCTTTGGTGTCGATTGGCACAACGAATGCTTTGTCATTGCAAGCGACACACGGCAGCACACTCGCAATCGAGACGCTTTAGCAAGATCAGGGAATCAATATGTGGATTGTTCGACTGGCATTGCGCAGGCCATACACGTTCGTGGTCATGGCGATTCTGATCTTAGTCATGGGAGCACTTTCCATCCTGCGCACTCCTACCGACATTTTCCCGAACATCGATATTCCCGTCGTCAGCATTATCTGGACCTACAACGGGATGGTCCCCAAAGACATGGCAGATCGCATCGTCAGTGTTACCGAACGAAACCTCACCACGATAGTCGATAACATCGAGCATGTCGAATCTCAGTCACTGTATGGCATCGCAGTCGTAAAGGTGTTTCTGCAGCCAGGCGCCAGTATCGACCGGGCGATTGCGCAAATTACCGCCAGCTCTCAGACTCAGCTAAAACAACTAGCTCCCGGAACTACCCCACCTCTCATCATCGCGTACAGCGCGTCGAGTGTCCCAGTGTTGCAGCTCGCTCTCTCCGGGCAGGGATTGTCCGAACAGCAGCTCAACGATTACGGCCTGAATTTCATTCGGACTCAGCTGATTACGATTCCGGGAACAGCAGTTCCCTATCCGTACGGCGGCAAGCAACGGCAAGTACAGGTGGATCTCAACCCAGCGGCCTTGCAGGCAAAAGGCCTCTCCGCGCTGGACGTAGTGAATGCGATCACCCTGCAGAACCTAATTCTGCCAACCGGAACCTCGAAAATCGGAAGCAAGGAATACGACGTTGACGTTCCCAACGCAGCACCGCAGACAATGGGGGAATTGAATCGCATTCCCATCAAGACTGTCGGGGACACCACCATTTACATGAAAGATGTGGCCTGGGTGCGCGATGGATTTCCGCCTCAGACCAATATTGTGCGAGTCGATGGGCAACGCTCCGTACTGCTTACCATTCAGAAGGCGGGCAACGCATCCACGCTGGATGTCATTTCTGGTATCAAATCTCTTCTTCCAGAGATCGCTACGACGGTTCCTCCGCAGTTAAAGATGAAGCCACTGGCGGATCAATCCATTTTCGTTCTAGGGGCAATCGACGGTGTTGTCCGCGAAGCTCTCATTGCCGCATGCCTGACGGCTTTGATGATTCTGATTTTCCTCGGTAATTGGCGGAGTACGCTCATCATCGCTACTTCGATCCCGCTTGCGATTCTGACGTCCATCATCGTTCTGAGCTTAATCGGCCAGACTATCAACATCATGACCCTTGGCGGACTTGCCCTTGCAGTTGGCATTCTGGTCGACGATGCCACAGTAGAAGTCGAGAACATCAATCGAAATCGGGAGGCCGAACCGGACAAGGACATGGATGTAGTCGTTCTGGACAGCGCCATGCAGATTGCGACACCGGCGTTCGTATCGACTCTTTCGATCTGCATCGTTTTCGCACCCATGTTCCTACTGTCAGGAGTGGCGCGCTTTTTGTTCTTGCCGCTGGCCGAAGCCGTAGTTTTTGCCATGCTGGCTTCCTATGTTCTCTCGAGAACGATCGTCCCTACGATGGCGAAGTATTTGTTGCGGGGACAGAAAGTCGGTGAAGAAGCTGCCCCGAGTCGAAATATCTTCGTGAGATGGCAGCGGAAGTTCGAAGGAGGCTTTGAATCGTTTCGTCTGCGTTACAGGGCGCTCTTGGAGCGTTGTCTCCATCATCGGCGCGCTTTTCTGATCACGTTCTTTGTCGCCTGCCTGGGTTCGCTGGCAGTGATTATTCCCTGGTTGGGTCAGGATTTTTTCCCCAGCGTCGACGCCGGCAGCTTCAAGCTTCATATGCGTGGACCGACCGGCATGCGCATTGAAGACACCGCATTTCTCTGTGACTTGGTGGAAAACTCAATCCGCAAACAAATTCCTGCAGCTGAAGTCGATAGCATTATCGACAACATCGGCCTGCCCTACAGCGGCATCAATCTGTCCTATAGCAATTCGGCGCCGATCGGGACCTCGGATGCCGACATAATGGTGACACTATCGCCGAAACATCACCCCACCGCCGATTACGTTAAGCAACTTCGCCTAAGCCTGCTGCAAGATTTTCCTGGGGTAATGTTCGCTTTTTTGCCGTCCGATATGGTCACCCAGATTCTGAATTTTGGGTTGCCCGCCCCCATCGACATTCAAGTGATTGGCAACAATCTGGAGGGAAACCGTGTCTGGGCAAGCCAACTCTTGCAGAAAATCAGATATGTGCCTGGCACAGCCGATCTGCGCATTCAGCAGCCCTTCGATGAGCCCTACCTGCATCTGCGGATCGAACGCACCAAAGCGCAGGAACTCGGGCTCTCGGCCCAGAACATCGCACAAAATCTTCTGGTATCACTGAGCGGCAGCTTTCAAACTTCCCCTACGTTTTGGGTGGATCCGAAGAACGGAGTCAGCTATTCCATCGCAACCCAGACACCGCAATACCGCGCAGACAGCCTTCAGGATCTTGTGAACACACCCATCACTAGTGGCGACCCGTCGACTCCACAGTCCCTTATGGCAAGTCTGGTAAGCATGCAACGTGGAAGCGGCATGGCGGTTGTCTCTCATTACAACGTTGCGCCGGTGATCGACATTTTTGGCGCCACCCAAGACCGCGACTTGGGAGGCGTTTCGCGGGACATTAACAAAATCATTAATGCCATGCACAGCCAATTGCCCCGCGGCTCGCGGGTTGTAGTGCGGGGCCAGGTCCAGACTATGAGGTCGTCCTACATCGGACTTCTCCTCGGCATCGTGTTTGCCATCATGCTGGATTACCTCCTGATCGTGGTGAACTTCCAGTCCTGGCTCGATCCCTTCATCATGATTTCCGCCTTGCCCGCCGCCCTTGCTGGAATTGCCTGGTTCCTTTTCATCACCAACACGCGGTTGAGCGTTCCGGCATTGATGGGGACGATTATGTGCATGGGCGTGGCCACGGCGAACAGCATTCTTGTGGTGAGCTTCGCCACGGAACAAATGGCCGAAGGCAAGGACGCTCTCGCGGCCGCGTTGCAGGCAGGCTTCACGCGATTTCGCCCAGTGCTCATGACCGCACTGGCGATGATCATCGGCATGGTTCCTATGGCGTTGGGCATGGGCGATGGCGGTGAGCAGAATGCTCCTCTCGGGCGAGCCGTCATCGGCGGCCTGATGTTTGCAACCGTATCCACACTGTTCTTTGTACCTACGTTCTTCAGTGTGTTGCACGGTCGTCGACACAAACTCGAGACAGCCAAAGATCAGCTACCGAACGAGAACATTGGTGAGTAACATGACGCAAAGTGATCTTCCTGAAATCGGAGCGCCGGCAGATAGGCCTCGAATCAATCTCGACCAGCAACAGGGACATCGGCGCTGGCTGGTTGCTGTGCTGTTGGGGGTCCTAGCATTGGGCGTTCTGGCTGCGGGAATTCGTTCTCGGGTGAAGGCCGCATCTTCGCTAAAGGCGGCAACCGCGCAAATGGCAGTGCCTTCGGTCTCTGTGGTGCTACCAAAGCTAACCGCACCCGCACAGGAAATTATTCTGCCAGGGAACGTGCAACCGTTCATTACTTCGCCGATCTACGCACGCACAGACGGATACCTCCGGAAGTGG
Source organism: Terriglobales bacterium (assembly GCA_035507035.1). GTDB lineage: Bacteria > Acidobacteriota > Terriglobia > Terriglobales > Acidobacteriaceae > DATJOJ01. The sequence continues at coordinate 66,624 of DATJOJ010000035.1, forward strand.
TACTTCGATATTGGCGCGCGCGTCAAGCAAGGCGACCTGCTGGCAATTATCGAGACTCCGGAAGTCGATCAGCAGCTCGAGCAAGCTCGCGGCACTCTCGCCACAGCCCAGGCGAATCTGGAGCTCGCTCAGATCACCAGAGACCGTTACCAGGGATTGCTAAAGAAGCACGCCGTATCGCAGCAGGACGTTGATAACGCCAACGGTACATACAGCGCCAACAAGGCAATCGTCGATGCCGACTTGGCAAATGTGCAGCACTACGCGGCGCTGGTGTCATTTGAGAAAGTCTACGCACCGTTCGACGGAGTCGTGACCGCCCGTAACACCGATATTGGGGATCTCATTAACTCCGGCAGCAGCAGCGCACCCAGAACGGATCTTTTCCATGTGGCGCAAACCAGCATGCTGCGCGTTTACGTCAACGTCCCCGAAGAATATTCCCGTTCCATGATCCCAAACCACACCACCGTCGACATAATGCTGGCGGAGTTTCCTGGCGAAAGATTCCCAGGCACCTTGGTCCGTACGGCCGAGGCCATCAACGCAACCACTCGCACCCTACTCATCGAGGTGGACGTCACTAATCCAAAAGGAACTCTGCTTAGCGGATCTTATGCAGAAGTCCATCTCAAGGTTGCGGCGCAGGGCTCTACCTTCTTAATTCCAGTAAGCGCCCTCATATTTCGAAGCGACAAACTGCAGGTCGGCGTTGTCAGAAGCGGCAAGGCTGTCCTTGCCGACATCACGCCCGGGCACGATTTCGGAGAGGAGATCGAGGTGGTCGCTGGTCTGAACGCTGGAGACCAGGTCGTCGATAATCCGCCGGATTCCCTGGTATCCGGGCAGGAAGTCAAGATCGTGCGAGCGACACTGCCAAGGGATTCCTCACGATGAACTGCTTCAACCAGACTCGCAGCCGGCGCTGGGCCGCCCTTGCGATTGCCATAGCCGTGCAGCTTACGGGCTGTGCCGTGGGTCCAAAATACAAAATTCCGACCGTTCCAACTCCGCCCGCATATAAGGAGATGGGTGATTGGAAGACCGCGCAGCCCAACGACAAGAATCTGGGCGGCAATTGGTGGGAGATCTTTGACGATCCGCGACTCAATGCCTTAGAGCAGCAAATTAATGTTTCCAATCAAAACCTGAAAGCCGCAGTTGCCCAGTATCAGCAATCTCGTGCAGCATTGCGTTATGTTCGCGCTGACTATTATCCGACAATCACTGCCGATCCGCAGGCGACTCGAGAGAAGTACTCCAGCAACAGCGCTCTGAATCTGGGGCTTCGGGGAGAGACTATCAACGATTTCGTAGTGCCCCTGAACCTTTCCTATCAGGTCAACGCCTGGGGAAGAGTAAGCAAGAACGTAGAGTCATACAGAGAGCAGGCGCAGGCAACTGCCGCGGATCTCGCCGTCATAAACCTGAGCATGCACGCGGATTTGGCAGTGGACTACTTCGCCGCGCGAACACTGGATGCAGAAGAGAAGTTGCTGCAGGATACAGTCGGCGCCTACCAGCAGGCATACCAACTCAACGAGGACCGCTATGAGGGAGGGCTCGCATCGGAGGTCGAAGTCGAACAGGCGAGGACGATACTTGAGACTACGCGGGCGGAGATGGTTGATGTTGGCGTTGCCCGCTCGCAATACGAGCACGCGGTAGCCGTATTAGTTGGTGAGCCGCCCGCCGATTTCACCTTGCCAGCGCTGCCGCTTACTGCTCCGCCACCGCCCATTCCTGTCGGCATACCCTCGGAATTGTTGGAGAGACGCCCCGACATAGCCATGGCCGAGCGCCAAGTTGCATCGGCTAACGCCCAGGTTGGCTTAGCCAAGACCGCCTATTACCCCCTGGTCAACATCCTGGGCACGGGAGGATTCGAGAGTGGAACTATCACGACGCTCCTTCAGGGGCCGAGCGTTCTTTGGGCCGCTGGAGCGTCAGCAGCGGTGACAGTCTTTGATGTTGGCCGGCGTCGCGCCCTTAATGACCAAGCCAAAGCTGCGTACGACACGACCGTTGCTTCGTATCGTCAAACTGTGTTGACCGCTTTTCAGCAGGTCGAAGACAATCTCGCCGCACTCCGAATTTTAGAAAACGAAGCCGGCATCCAGGCGAATGCGGTCGCGGCAGCGCAACGATCGCTCGATCTTTCGAACACGCGATATGACGGTGGAGTCACGAGCTATCTCGAGGTCATTGTCGCTCAAGATGCAGCTCTGTCGGACGAGGTCACGGCCGTTAACATCCTCGGCCGCCGCATGGCGAGCGCCGTTCTGCTGATCGAAGCTCTCGGTGGAGGTTGGGACCGATCCAGTTTGCCCGCACGGCCAGAGTGCTGCGGCAAGCTGGTAAGCGCGAATTCGCAGCCCTGAAAGGGGCGGTGCATCTCCGTCTAAGTGCATCGAAAATGCGGCGCCTACTTTGCCCGCAAAGGCAAGGCGGATTATGAAGCAATTCTTCTCATCGGTGCTGGTACCACAGCACTCCGGTGCGTTGTTGCGACGTTACGGATCAGCTGCGATTGCGGTCGCAATCGCAGCCGCCGCCGCATTCGCGCTGCGGCACTACAATTTATCGCATCCCTTCACCTCATTTTCGTTTGTCGCCATAGCAGTTTCCTTTTGGTATGCCGGGACCGGGCCAGGTTTGCTCGCAGTCGTACTCGCATGCTCGCTGCTGACATATTTCTACATGCCTTTAAGGATCGGCAATCTTCCATGGGATTCCTATTTGGTCATATATGGCGTCTTTGGCTTTCTTGTGAGCTGGTTCAGTTCGTCGCGAATTCGCGCAGAACGGGCGCTTGCGACGGCCCGTGATGCTCTCGAGGTTTGTGTTGCCGATCGGACCGCCGAACTCGTTGGAGCAAATCGGGAATTGCAACGCGCACAAGAAGAACTCTCGGAACTCAACCAGAAGCTTGCGCAAGAGAATCTTTATCTGGAGGATGAAATTCGCTCGGACGCGAACTTTAAGGACATCGTTGGTATGAGTTCTGAACTACGCCGTGTACTAAAATTAGTGGAAACGGTGGCGCCCACCGACTCGACCGTACTGATCTACGGCGAAACGGGCACGGGAAAAGAACTGATTGCCCGAGCGATCCATAACCTCAGTTCGCGCCGCTCCAGGACATTTGTTCGGCTCAACTGCGCCGCCATACCAAACGGATTGCTGGAAAGCGAGCTGTTTGGACACGAGAAAGGAGCCTTCACTGGCGCCTTTAATCAACGTATCGGCCGGCTCGAACTGGCCAACAACGGTACACTTTTCCTGGACGAGATCGGCGACCTGCCTCCTGAACTTCAGCCAAAGCTACTGCGCGTGTTGCAAGAACGCGAGTTTGAACGATTGGGCAGCTCCAGAACGCTTTCGACCAATGTACGTCTGATTGCCGCAACCAACCGAGACTTAAGCGCATTGGTTGAAGATGGCAAGTTCCGGTCTGACCTTTTCTTTCGCTTAAATGTATTCCCAATCAACTTGCCGGCTTTACGGGAGCGCTCTGAAGACATTCCTCTGTTGGTCCGGCAATTTGCTGAAGATTTTTCTCGTCGCATGAATAAGGCGATCGAAACCATATCGCCAGCTACCATGAACGCTTTACAGAAGTATTCCTGGCCGGGAAATATCCGTGAATTGCAGAATGTGATTGAACGGGCAGTGATCCTTTCGCCTGGACCTGCATTGATAGTTCGTCGCGCGGAACTCGAGGGGCATGCCTCGCCGGAAGCCGTTCGAGAGAAGACGCCGGCGAGATCCCAGAGGCGTAGGCCCGTCCGGAGTATCGTCAGCGACGTAGACCGTGACGAAATCATTCGGGCACTCAAAGAAGCAGATGGTCGTGTCGGAGGAAAGGATGGTGCAGCCTGCCGCCTCGGGCTGAAACGCACGACTTTTATCACCCGCATGAAGAAACTAGGCATCGATCCCAATGCGGGGTCCGCGGATGCACTCCGCACCGACACTTCCGACACCACCGACACCTCGCATGTCGCACCTCCCGAAATCCCCGCAAGCTCTGCGGAATAAGTTCCTTAGACACAATTGCACAATTCTTTCGAGGTCGGCATCCGCCGTGCATTTATCAGAAGCATGAAAAACAAGCTGCCGAGTGGCATTGTACCGGGCTGCTGAGATCGCGGCAAACCTCGGTGAATTGGCAAGCCATGCTTCTCGCATGCGACAATCGCGCTATGGAGAGTTCTGCCAAACTCGAACCCGCCCGAACTCCATTTGCGCCTGGAACCATTGTCGTAGTCACTCTAGGCAATCCTCGCGAAAAACTCTGGGGTGCAGTTCTCGCACTCACGTCCGAGGGCCTGAGCTTGTGTGGGATTGAACTGGCTTCGTTCGAAGATCTGATCTCCATGGTCAAAGAAGGCGAGCCTTTCACCCCCAGCGTCGTGTTTTTCCCCATGCATCGTCTGGAGCGCATGGAACTCGATCTGCCCGACGGCAGCATTCCTTCGCTTTCGCAGCGCTTCACCAGCAAGACGGGACTCGGCCCTAGCGAAGTTCTGTTCCGTCAGCCGGCGAATCAATCACGAGCGAGCGAGGCCCACAAGTGAAGCTGTCGCAAATTCTGAGCTTCCCCAATCAGCTCACTTTGCTGCGCATGATTTTTCTTCCCTTCATTATTTTGAAGCTGGTGGACGGCCACTATCTCTTTGCGCTCATTCTTTTTGTTCTCGCCGGCCTAAGCGACGGCCTCGATGGGCTGCTGGCCCGCACTCTGAAGCAACAAACCACTCTGGGCCAGTATCTGGATCCAATTGCGGATAAAGCATTGCTGAGCACCGTTTTTCTGGTGCTGTCGATCCTGCACAAAATTCCCTGGAAGTTCACAGTTCTGGTCTTCAGCCGGGATGCCCTAATCCTTGCAGCGAGCACCGTGCTGTATGCCATTGCCGGCTTGCGCGACTTTCGTCCCAGTATTTTTGGAAAAGCCAATACCTTCGCGCAAGTCGCGGCCGTGTTTTTCGTGCTGCTGCTGCAAATCAGCAATCAGCGATGGATCGCGATCGCGCGCATCACTTGCTTACGGGCGGTTTTCGCTTTCACTATCATTTCCGGTGTGCATTATTGTTTTCTGGTGGGAAAGCGCTTGCGCGCAACTGGACATACGGCAGCTGCGTGAATGAGGCGCGGGGCGGAATGTCAGCCTGCCAGTCGGTAGAAACTCAACGCCGCGTCTCCCTGCTGTAACAATCGGTATCTTCGCAGTGATCCAACCTCTGCCGGCGGATCGAACTTCTTGTGGTGCTCCGCGATGACAATGCTGCTTGGCTTAAGTATGTGGGACGCGGACAGAGCCTCCAGCGTATTTGCGTAAGCTTGCTGCATCCGATACGGCGGATCCAAAAATACGAAACCTGCTCGGACGCCGTTACCGCTCAAGCCGTGGATCGTCCGCACGGCATCCTGCTTCACAATCTGGAAACCCGACATAATTCCCAAAGACTGCAGATTGCTTTCGATCAACGCTCCGGCCCGCGCCGACGCTTCCACGAAATACACCTTCTCTGCCCCGCGGCTTAGAGACTCTATTCCTACAGCACCGGTCCCGGCGAAAAGATCGAGCCAGACGGTTCCCTCCAAAGCCGCAGGATTTCCCGCAGTTAGAACATCAAACAAGGTCTCGCGCAAGCGGTCGGCCGTGGGACGCAAGTCCAGCCCCCGCAAAGAGCGCAATACCCGGCTCCGGTATTTTCCCGCAATTACGCGCATGGCAGCTTCGACCGGGGAAATACTTTCGTTTGACGGCTCGCAACTTGCGAACTCGCCCCGGCGTCTAAGACTATAAAATAGGTCAAGGAGAGGCAGCCGCACGAGATGAAAAATTGGTCCGTTCCAGCCGGCCGGGTCTTCGGAATCGAGCTTCGCATTCATCTCACCTTTTTGTTTCTGTTGGCGTTCGTTTGGCTGACCGAGTCCGCTGGCCATGCCCCGGTCAATCCTGCACGCGGTCTGGCTTTAGTGGGCATCATCCTCGGCTCGGTCGTCCTGCACGAAATGGGCCACGCGCTGGTCGCAATGCATGCTGGCATCGCGCCAAAGGCCGTCATTTTGCTGCCCATCGGCGGCATTACGCTGCTCGATGAAACCCAGCACCCCCTCGAACCGGGAGCGCTCACCTGGAAACGCGACATTCGCATTGCTCTTGCCGGGCCGATGGTGAATCTGATCGTCGCTTTTGCGTCGGCAAGCATTCTCCTGGCGGTTGCACCGGAGATTCAGTTGTGGGCCAAGCCTTACATTCACTCCCACAACCTTCCGCGCAGTTTGGTATGGGCGAATTTGTGGCTGGCGATTTTCAATTTTCTCCCTGCGTATCCGATGGACGGTGGCCGAGTATTGCGCGCCATCTTCAGCCGCCACATGGATCCGGTCGCCGCCACGCGCCGCGCGGTCACGATTGGTCAGGCATTCGCGATGCTGTTCATGCTGGTCGGAATGCTGTGGAACATCTGGCTGACCATGATCGGCTTCTTTCTTTTTGTCGCAGCGCAGCTGGAAGAACGTTCGGCAGTGTTCCAGTCGGTGCTGGAGACGGTGCACCTGGAAGACATCATGCTTACTGACTTTGCCACGCTCTCCTCGGCCGATACGCTCGAGGATGCGCTCGATAAAGCTGTGCATTCGTTGCAGGACGATTTTCCAGTAATTCGCGGTAGCGACATGGTCGGAGTCATTTCCAAGCAAAGAATCTTGCAAGCCCTGCGCGCCGATGGCAACAGTTATGTGCAGTCGGCGATGAACCGCATTTTTGAAGTGGCGCAGAAAAAAGAATCGCTGGCCTCGGCGTTCCGCAAGCTCACCGCCAAGAATTTGAGCATTATTCCGGTGATTGAAGATCAGCGACTGGTCGGCATCGTTACCCTGCAAAATCTGATGCACTCGATGGCGCTGCTCGCAGAAAGCCGCAAGCTGCGAAAGGCCGCGCTGGAATCCTAGGTCGACTGGCAGAGTACCCCATCTTAAGTTAAACCTACTTGTCATCCTGAGGAACGAAGTCGTCCGCCTGCGGATGACGCCGAGGGGGATCTATGCATTCTGCCGCAGAACATGGTGTCCCAGAGCCTGCCACGAGCGAAGTCGAAGGGGTTCCGTGAGCGGTCTCGCTACTTAACCCAGGCCTTTCTCCATGAAGCTGAGTCCGATTTATTTGTACGCCACGAAACAGATAGCGTTGCCGTCGGGATCTTTCACATGAAAATCGGTTCCTCCCCAGGCCTGCTTGGTCGGCTTCTGCGCGAACTCCACGTCTCGTGATTTGAACTCCTCAAATAATCCTCGCAGGTTCGAGACTTCAATGAAAGCGCAGATCAATTCGCCCTCCTTTGCTGCGGCTTGTGCGAAAAAGGGCCGATGTACAAAGCGGAGGTGCAGGCAAGCACCGTCGCGCGAGACCGAACCGTAGAACGGAGGCATTCCGTGAAGGAAGTCGATCTTGAAGCCCAACTTTTCCCGGAAAAAGTTTGCGGAGGCCTTGACATCCCGCACGAACAAAATCGGGATGGCACTCTTCAGCCCCACTAGTCCGGAGGGCACACGCGGCGTCTTGGGCGCATCGGCCGCAGCCGCTTTCAGTTCCGCCCAATTTTTGTGACCGGCTTCTACGGCGACGATCTCTTGCGCCAGGGCGAGAGTAAATTTCAGTGACACTACCTGAACATCGGTCAATGACTGATAGCGTTTGAGTTGACGGACCCTTCCGCCGAGCGAATAGTTGCCTTCGCGGTGCCAGCGGACAAGTAGCTTGGCTTGTTTGCGGTAAGTTTCGAGAGTAGGCATAGGCACACTCCGGCTGAGATTTTCAGCGGGCGGGCCTAGCCCTTTCGGCATTCGCTGCCGATGCGCCCCACGGGGAACGATCAAAGGCTAAGACATCCCTAAATATCGTGTCAATGGAAAAACGGGCGAGCATCTAGTTCATCCAAGGACAAGGGACGGCCGAAGCCATCCCTTGTTGAAATCTGCTTTCTACCACACTCTGCAGGCATTCACCGGCATCATTGGCTGGCCTTCTTTGCAGCCGAAGGCTTCGCCGAATTCGCGCATGTTCTGCACCACGCCATTCACGCGGAATTCGCGCGGCGAATGTGGATCGGTCTCCACCTGAAGGCGAAGTTGTTGCGGACGCGTGTCGCCGCACCAATCCTGCCCGAAACCAAGAAAGAACTGTTGCAGCGGCGTGTAACCGTCTTCTTTCTTGGTCACGTCAATGTTCTTTCGCTGAGCGTCGGCCAGGAATGCGAGATAGGCAAGGCGCAAACCGCCATTGTCGGCAGTGTTTTCGCCCAGGGTCAATTTGCCGTTGACCTTGGCATCGTCAACCGCAACGAAGGAACTGTACTCTTTGACTTCGCAATCGGCTTTCTGTTCGAACTTGGCGGCGTCTTCCGGCGTCCACCAATCGGAGAGATTGCCCTTGGCGTCAAACTTCCGGCCTTCGTCGTCGAAGCCGTGAGTCAATTCGTGGCCGACCACCGCCCCGATATGGCCGTAATTCTCGGCATCGGTCGCGTTCTTGTCGTACATGGGTGGCTGCAGAATGCCGGCAGGGAAATTGATGTCGTTCATGCTGGCGCTGTAATAAGCATTGACTGTTGGCGGAGACATGCCGAATTCGCCCCGATCGACTGGCTTTCCGATCTTGGCGAGCAGCCGGCGATTTTCAAATTCGATAGCGCGCATAGCGTTGCCGTATGCGTCGTCACGCACGATGATCAACTTGGAATAGTCGCGCCAATGGTCGGGATAACCGATTTTGTCAGCGACGGCCAGGAGTTTTTCTTTGGCTCGCGCCTTGGTGGCATCGCTCATCCAGTCCAATGTTTTCAGGTCCTGGTCCATCGCCGCCTCGATGTCATGCACCATCTGCAGCGTGGCTTGCTTGCTGGACGGCGGAAATTCCTTCGCCACATAAACCTGGCCAAGCGCCTCGCCGAGGGCATCATCGGTCGACTGAGCACAACGCTTCCAGCGGGCCCGCTGTTCCGGCTGACCCCGAAGATGACGGCCGAAGAAATTGAAATCTTCCTCGTCAAATGCCTTGGGCAGAAACTCGCCCGGGATGGCGTTGATCAATTGCCAACGCAGGTAAGTTTTGATGGTAGCCATGTCGGTCGACTCAAGAATCGTGTTCAGACCCTTGAAGAAATCCGGAACTGTCACGTTCACTTCCGTGACTTGCGGAATGCCGGAATCGGCCAGAAACTGCGTCCAGGAAAAATTGGGAGCGAGACCGGAAAGCTCGGAAACTGACATCAGGTGATAGATTTTCTCGGGTTCGCGGCGCGAAGTGATGTCAAGCGAGATCTTCGCCAGCGAAGTTTCGAGTTGCATGATGCTCTTGGCGTCGCTCGCAGCCTGAGCCTCACTCTCACCCATGAGCTTCAGCATGTTGGTAACGTGCTGCACATATTGCTCGCGGGTTTTCTCCGCGGCCTCGCCGGTGCGGAAGTAGAAATCGCGCTCCGGCAATCCCAAGCCGCCCTGATCAAAAACCGCGATCTGCTTGGTGGCGTCTTTGAAATCCTGCTGCTCGCCGAAGCCGAGAAAGGCGTTGACGTTAATCAACTGGTAGTGGGCCAACAGCGCGGGCAACTCGTCTTTGCTCTTCAGCGCGGCGATGCGATCCAGTTCCGGCTGCAAGGGTTTGAGCCCGGCGCGATCGATGGCCTCGGTGTTCATGCACGACGCGTAATAATCGCCAATCTTCTGCTCGTTGGGAGTGCGATCGGCGCCGGCTGCCGCTTTTTCTAAAATCCCGTGCAGCACTTCCTGATTATGGTCGTAGATCAGGCTGCCAATCCCAAAGGACGAGCGATCGTTTGGAATCGGGTAGGATTTGCTGAAGTTCCCGCAAGCATATTGGAAAAAATTGGTGCACGGGTCAGCCTTGGTATCCATGATCTCTTTATCCAATCCGGGCAGCGGGGCATAGGACTTGGTGGTGGTTCCGGACTGGCTTTGTGCCAGCAGGCTGAGCGGCAAGGCTAATACAACTGTTATGAGTATTGTTTTGCCTAATGTCATTAACGTTGATTCCTCTCCTGGGTTGCAGAATTCTTTCTCGATCATTGGACGTACCAACTCTAGAACCGGAAGACTAATCCGATCGAAGGTTCGGCCATGTGACCATAGGTTCCGGTGAAAAAGTTGAGGGCGCCATTGGTTGTCGATTCCACATTGAAAGTCGGTTCCTTGTATAAAAATCCGCGATATTGCAGGCGGATCGCCAGCATTGGGAAAGACGGGATTTTGTAATCCACGCCGACCCCATAAAGAAATGCCGGTTTCGTCTGGGTGCTGGCTCCTACGTCGGCTTCAACATTGTGCGGAAGGTTATCGGGCAGCGGCGGGAAAAAAACCCAGGTGCTTCGCGGGCTGAAACGCAATCCGGCAGCACCTGCCAGTCCGAAAACCTCTAAGTTCTTCTTGCGGATCGGGCTGTACATGTAAGCGCCGCTGTATTCGGCGATGGTCGTGAGCACGTGAAAGTCCTGGCCGGTTAGGTACACCTGCGAATTCTTCCCGCGACCGTAGTCGAACAACAAAGAGTGCTGGGGCTTGAAGCGCAGGCGAAACGTGCCAAAGAGGTTCGCGCCAACCGTGGCGTATTGGGTGATGCCGTTGCCCTGGGATTGCTTGGTGAATATGGGCGCGCCGTTAATGCTGGCGTCGTAGTGGTTGTCTTGCGCGAGACTGATGGATGTTAAGAAAAATAACGCCGCCAGTGCGGCTGCTGCCGATTTGAGCATTCCTTACCCTCTTCCTCGGTTGGATGCCGGGACTGGATATTCTAACGGAGCTGTCGGGAAGAGCGGAAACCGGGTATCTGGTCAAAATAGCCTGATCGCCTTGGCCTGCTGCATGGCGGGGATCTTTTTCAACTCGGCAACGACCGCTTCCGGAACGACTCCATCGATATGCACCACGGCAATTGCCTCACCGGGAACACCGGTTTCGCAGCCTGCAGTGCGGCGTCCCAAGGAAAAATCGGCGATGTTGATGCTGTGATCTCCGAGAATCGTGCCGACTTTCCCGATCACGCCGGGAACGTCGCGGTTGCGCAGATAGATAAGATTGCGTTCCAGCGGAGCTTCTACTTCGATTCCATCGACGTGTAGCAGTCGAGGAGTGTTATTGTGCAGTACCGCGCCTCGTACCAAGTGCTCTTCCTGTTCGATTTTCACAGAGATGGAGAGCACGCTGCCGGTGCCACCGGTCGAACTCTTAGCATCGCGCGCTTCCTGCACTCGCAGCCCTCGCGAAAACGCGATGGTGGCAGCATTCACCAGGTTGGCTTGCTCTTCCAGAGCCTCATTCAGGATTCCTTTGATGGCCGCGTTGCGAACCAGCTCGGTCTTGCCCTCAGCAATGTGGCCGGAATAACGCAACGAAATTTCTTCCAGCGGACCGCTGCTGATCTGCGCCAGAAACGAACCCAATCGTTCGGCAAGAATAATGTAAGGTTGCAACTCCAGATACTCGTCGTATGAAACCGAAGGCACATTCACCGCGTTCTGGATTACGCCGTGTTTCAAGTATTCTTTGACTTGCTGCGCAATCTGAACTCCGACTGCCTCTTGAGCTTCATGGGTTGACCCACCGATGTGCGGCGTCAGAATGATGTTGGGGAGAGCGGTCAAGGGAGAATTTTTCAAAGGTTCTTCCACAAAGACATCGAGCGCGGCCGCGGCCACTTGAACTTGCTTCAACGCTTCGGCGAGGGCAGCTTCGTCGACCAGTTCGCCTCGGGCACAGTTCACCAGCCGCACACCATGTTTCATCTTTTTCATCGATTCGGCATTGATCATGCCCGTAGTTTGCGGCGTTAGGCCGACATGGAGGGTTAGATAATCCGCGGCGGCATAAACTTCATCCAGGGACGCAAGCCGGATTTCTGCTTCGCGAGCCAGCCCAGTTGAGACGAACGGGTCGTGCGCGATGACAGTCATCTGGAATGCACGCGCACGTCGGGCGACTTCCATGCCAATGCGGCCCAGACCCACGATACCCAATGTCTTGCCACGCAGCTCGGTGCCTTGCAGCGATTTCTTCTCCCACTTGCCAGCGTGAGTTAACTCATTCGCTCGGCAGAGATGGCGCGCCATCGCCAAAATCATTGCCATCGCATGTTCGGCCACGGCAACCGCGTTGGCGCCGGGCGTATTCATCACCGCGATGCCTTGGCGCGTGGCCGGATCGAGTTCGATGTTGTCCACGCCGACGCCCGCGCGTCCGATGACACGTAACTTGCTGGCCCTGGAAAGCAGTTCGCCATTCACCTGCACGGCGGAGCGAACGATGAGCGCATCGGCAGACTCGAGCTCAGCGGCCAAGCCGTTGCTCATTTGTTCGGGCGTAATGACGCTCCAGCCCGGCTCGCGCAGGACATCCAATGCGGAGGCAGAAATCTTCTCGGCGACAACGATTTTCATAGCTTAAGAAATGCCTCGCTCACTTTGCGGCTAGGGCCGGCTGACTCACGCGGCGTCCGTACACCAACTGCGCGGCACGAACTGCAGTGCCATATTCGACGGATTCGCCGGTCACATTCGCCAGCACATGCTCAAGCGCAGCGAGAATCCCGATTGTGTCGAGGTAATCGTAATAGCCCAGGTGGGCGATGCGGAACAGTTGGCCTTTCATCTCGCCCTGACCGTTGGCCACGACTGCGCCAAAATTGTCTCGGAATTGCTTAACGATGGCGCCGGAATCGACGCCCGCCGGCGATTGAATGGCAGTCAGCGCAGCCGCTGGCGCCGACGGAGCAAATAACTTGAGCCCTAGGGCTTGCGCTCCGGCGCGAGCCATGTTGGCGGCTAATTCAGCATTTTCGATCAACGCGTTTCGCCCAGTTGCCAGATCGCCAGCACCCATCTGGCGCACGAAATCTAACGCCGCAGCCATCGCAGCAAATAACGAAGTCGCTGGGGTGTAAGCCGATTCTCCTTTGGCAGCAGCTTTTCGCTCTTTGCGAAAATCGAAATAATATCGCGGCGATCTTGCCGTTTCCATGCGCTTCCAGGCACGCTCGCTGATGGCACAATACGCCAAGCCCGGTGGAATCATCAGAGCTTTTTGTGAGCCGCCGATGGTCACGTCGATTCCCCAGCCATCAACATCGAAATGGGTCGTCCCCAGGCCGGTGATGGCATCGACCACCAACAAAGCGTCCGTCTTTCGGGTTAGCTCCGCGATCGCTTGGATATCATGCCGCGCGCCCGTCGAGCTTTCCGTCGCCTGTACATAAACCGCGCGAATCTCTGGCGAGAGTTTGCCGCGAATTTCATCGAGCGAAACTGTCTCGCCGTAAGGAGCCGAAACAAGCTCAACCACGCACCCAAATGCTTTCGCGAGATCGCGCCAGCGCTCGCCAAATTTTCCTGCGGTCAGCACTAATACTTTGTCGCCGGGCGAAGTCAGGTTTGTGATCGAACCCTCCATCACGCCAGTTCCCGAGGAAGCTAGTACCAACACGTCGTTTTTCGTGCCGATGAATTCCTTCAGATCCTCAAGCACGCGCGAGAATAGCGCACGAAAATCGGCGGTGCGATGGTGCATGGCGAACGATGCCATCGCGGTCTGCGCCGCCGGCAAAAGCGGCGTCGGACCGGGAGTGAAGAGACGATTCTTGCGCAACATAGAAATCACTTCCCTTGAGTATGAATGAAGAGACAGTTTACCCGGAATGGGGGCGGAGGTGCTGTGATGTAAGGGCTGTATCCCAGTGACACGAACCATCCTGCGCGCACGTCGATCGCTGGTTAACCAACACCAAGCGGCGGGTTATTGGGAGACTTCGAAGACGACGCCCTGGTTGTAGTCGCCCCCAAGCCGTGTCGTGCCGTAGACATTCCCTTTCGGGTCGACGAGCAGGGTGCAGGTCGGGTCGGACCCGTCAGCCCCAGAGAACGAGAACGTGCGCCGCCGTAATCCTGCGGATGTGGGCGTGAGCTCGTAGACCACGCCGTGGCCGTTTTCCCCGTCGCTACGAGCGGTTCCATATAGGTTACCTGCTCCGTCGAATATCACGCCTGCCCAGGGTGCCGCCCCATCAACGCCCGTGAAGGAAATGGACTCCTCCTTTCCGCTATGGCTAGCCTCTAGCTCGAAGACCAATCCCATTCCTTCTGAGCCACCAGCCGAGGCTGTTCCGTAAAGGTTGTCCGAGGAATTAAAAACCAGGGAACCGGTTGGATTCTCTCCGTCTATACCCTGGAAGTCGTGCAGCACGGTTTCTTTCCAACTGCCGTTGGTCTGTGGCGACAGCATGAACACAGTACCAGATCCCTCGGTGCCGCCATAGTAGGCTGCACCGTAGAGATTGCCAGCCTGGTCGAAGACCAAATTACCTTCGGGAAGCGAACCGTCTGTTCCCTTGAAGCGGTGAAGAACCGTTTCCGACCACGGGCCGTCCGCGCCGGGACTCAGCTCGAAAACTACGCCAGCCCCAAAGCCGCAGTCCTCGGTGCCCCCAAGCTGGGTCGTCCCGTAGAGGTTGCCCTCCACATCTAGGATTACTCCCCCAGCCGGACTTGTTCCATCTCTGCAGTGCGTTGCGGAGCCGAAATTGTACAGAACGCTTTGCTGCCATCCGCGTGAACTCGGCGTCAGCTCGAAAACAACCCCGAGATCCTGAGCGCCCCCAGAGTATGTTGTGCCGTACAGGTTTCCCGCCGAATCGAAAATAAGATTCGAAACAGGGCTCGCCCCATCAGGGCCTGAAAAGCTGTAGATCACGCTTTCCCGCCACGCACCTCCGGGCCCGCGCTCCAACTCGAACACAACGCCACAGCCGCCAAAGCACGCGCCGCTCCCGCCTGTATACGTGGTTCCGTAAAGATTGCCCGCGGTATCCGCGATTAGGCTCGCAGCGGGTTCGGCCCCATCACTGGCCCCCGAGAAAGCATAGAGTACGGTCTCACTGGCCATTGCCGAGGCTCTCGAGGAAAGCGAAAATGCCGCTAATACGACCGTAGTTATAAGAGCTGCAACGCTTTTCACGGAGTATGCCGTCTCTTGAGGCTTCGGGCTGGGGAGGCAGCCCCGATGATGATAGCATGGCCTGCCAAGTGCGACATGCTGTGGGACTGTGAGGTGGGTCTACAAAGAAAAGATTGGTGTAGGGCGGACAAGAATGTCCGCCCTACACACAATCAATCTTCTTACGCTCTTGCCGGACTTTCGCCGCCCTTGGCAAGTCCCGGCCGTCCCGGCTCCGGCTTCAGCACCTGCTGCACGCCGTCGTCGGGTCGCGGGGGAGGCGTGATCTTGGGCAGTTCCTTGCCTTCGATAAGCAGTTTGATTTCGTTGGCGTCGAGCACTTCGCGCTCCAGCAATGCCAGCGCGATCCGCACCAGCGTATCGTGGTTACCACCCAGGATGCTCTTGGCCGTGTCGTAACCCGTGCTGATGATCCGCCGCACTTCCTCGTCGATCTTGATGGCCGTAGCTTCGCTATAGTCGCGATGCTGCGCGATTTCGCGCCCCAGGAAGATCTGCTCTTCTTTCTTGCCGAAGGTCAACGGGCCCAGCGAGCTCATGCCGAACTCGCAGACCATCTTGCGCGCCATCTCCGTGGCCCGCTCAATGTCGTTGCCCGCGCCGGTGCTCATCTGGTTGAGGAACATCTCTTCTGCGATGCGGCCGCCCATCATAATGGCGATTTCGGTCTCGAGATATTCCTTGGTGTAGTTGTGCTTGTCGTCGATGGGCAACTGCATGGTCACGCCTAGCGCCATTCCGCGCGGGATGATCGTAACTTTGTGCAGTGGATCGGAATTCGGCAACTTGGCTGCGACTAGCGCGTGTCCCGCCTCGTGATATGCCGTAACTTTCTTCTCTTCTTCCGAAAGCAGGAGCGACTTGCGCTCCACGCCCATCAAGACTTTATCTTTCGCGATCTCAAAGTCGTACATCAGAACGGCTTTGCGATTCTGCCGCGCCGCGCCCAATGCCGCTTCATTCACCATGTTGGCCAGATCAGCTCCGGAGAAGCCCGGTGTGCCACGCGCCAAAACCTGAAGATCGACATCGTCGGCCAAGGGAATTTTGCGCGTGTGCACGCGGAGGATTTCCTCACGCCCGCGAACGTCAGGTCGATTCACTACAACGCGGCGATCGAAACGGCCCGGCCGCAACAGCGCTGGGTCGAGCACGTCCGGGCGGTTGGTGGCGGCCATCAGGATAACGCCTTCGTTCGACTCGAAGCCGTCCATTTCAACCAACAGTTGATTCAAAGTTTGCTCGCGCTCATCGTGTCCGCCGCCAAGGCCAGCACCGCGATGACGTCCAACCGCGTCAATTTCGTCGATGAAGATGATGCAGGGAGCATTCTTCTTGCCCTGCTCAAACAAGTCGCGTACGCGGCTCGCGCCAACGCCCACGAACATCTCTACGAAATCTGAACCGGAAATTGAGAAGAAAGGAACGTTGGCTTCGCCGGCGACTGCTCGCGCCAACAGGGTTTTGCCGGTTCCCGGAGGCCCAACCAGCAACACACCCTTAGGGATTCGTCCACCGAGCTTCTGGAATTTCTGCGCCTCGCGCAGAAATTCGATAATTTCGCGCAGCTCTTCTTTCGCCTCATCCACGCCCGCCACGTCTTTAAACGTGACTTTTTTCTGCTGCATGGAGAGCAGCCGCGCACGGCTTTTGCCGAAGGAAAGGGCTTTATTTCCGCCGGTTTGCATCTGGCGGATCATGAAGAACCACAAAGCAGCCAGCAAGATAAGCGGCGCCAGATTCAGCAGCCAGCTCGGCCAGCTTCCATTGCTGATGTCTTTGATCGTGATATTGACGCTCTTGTCGCGCAGCGTCTTGATCATGTCGGGATAGTTCGCCGGGACGGTTGTGTGGAACATTGAACCGTCGTTCTGCAGCTTGCCGCGAACTTCCATGCCGATGATGGTGACCTCTTTAACGTTGCCCTGGTCCACCTCGGACATGAATTGCGAGAAATTAATCTCTTTGTCTTTTTGCCCCGCTCCTCCGGCCTTGACTACCTGCCACAGCAGGAAGGCTGAGAGCACGATCACCAACCAAAAAACCACCGTCTTCGCTGTCGAATTCACCTAATAAACCCCTGAGCTGACAAGTTCTTCTTTACTGCACTCCAAACATGATCTTCGCCCAGTGATTAGATGCCTGTGGGCGGATTTGGATAGAAGAAGTTGCTAGCTATGACATTCTATCCTGTCTTGTGGAAAAACGGAGGGCGTTCTTTCTATAACTTAAGTCACGGTCCCGCTTTGGCTGGCAACCGCTATAAAAGGCAGATTGCGCTGGGTTTGGTCGGGCGAGCCAAGGCCGTAACCCACCAGAAATGCTTCTTCGACGAGGAAGCCAAAATAATCAGGTTGAAGCTGGACGCGCCGCGCTGACTGGCGATCCAGCAGGGTGACGACCCGGACCGATGCCGCTCCTCGCAACCGCAAATCGCTGACTAGGAATTCGGTGGTCACTCCGGAATGAATGATGCCCTCCACCAGCAAAATATGCTGACCGCGAATGTCGGCGTCGTGACTGAAGAAAATCTCAAGAAAACCGGCAGTCTTTTCTTTCTCGTGAGCGTACTTCGGCTTGATGAACTGGCAGATGACCGGAACCTCTAACACCCGTACCAGGTCGGCCATGAAGATGAATCCGTTCTCCAGCAGCGCCAGGGCGTGGATGGTTTTGCCTTTGTAGTCGTCGGAAATCTGACGTGCCATCTCGCGCACGCGCTTTTGCAGCTGTTCTGCGGGAATCAGCACATGCAAGTTCTGTTGTTTCGCCACAGCATTCATAACGGCTCGGTCCTCGAGTTGAGAGGAATTTCTCGAATCAGCACTGCCTGATTTGTTTTGCTCTCGGCGCGAAGGGCCCTGGGTACCGCAAATCCACGCACCCAAACAATCGCGCTGCCACTGACCACCACCGGCCAGCCGGTTTTTTCGGCACCGGTCAAATGACGTTCTTGCAGCAGTTCCTTGATCTTTTTTTCGGCCTTGGTGTGCGGCGGCCAAAAGCGATCGCCCGGACGCCAATTTCGGACGCACAACTCGTCGCGCAACGCAGTTCGATTCAGCAGATGATCGGGATTATACGCCCCTTTCTCCGAAATCAAGACGCTTTCAAAGCGTGAACCGGTCTCTGGAACGTCAACAGCGCCGGGCACCGGCAAGCTATATTCGTAATCGGTCCGTTTTTTTTCTGCACAATGTTCGAAGCGCAACTCATCTTTCTTGCGGGAAGCTAGCCAATCTTTTGGCAATGCGGCAGATTCGCCGGATGCTAATTGCAAGATTTCTTCCACGTGGCGAAATTCCAAGCGAATTCCTACCGACTCGGCAATTAAGCGAATGACGCGCCTTTGCATGGCCAACGGAAGACCTCTCAAAGTCGTGAGTTTGAGGGTCGGCCTGATTGGCGCGGGTAAGACCTTCGTTACTTCCTGCTCCCAGTATTCTTCTTCGGCTCGAGCAATCTCCGCGGTTTCGGCCAAGGCTTCGCGGACCAGCGGATTGAGATTCCGCTCCATCCGCGGCAAGATGCCGTGCCGAATTCGATTACGCGCATGGCGCAAATCACGATTGCTTGCATCTTCACGCCAGTCTTGGCCCAGTTCTCGCAAGTAAGCTTCCAGATCCTTGCGCCTCGTTCCCAGCAGCGGCCGAATCACTGAGAACTGAGAACCTTCAACCGACAACTGAGGATAGATTCCTGCCAACCCACGAGTTCCGGCGCCACGCATGATTCTCAGAAGGACGGTTTCGGCTTGATCGTCGAGGGTATGTGCCGTGGCAATGCGGTTCACACGGCCTCCCCGTAACAACCTGCGAAAAAATTCGTAGCGCGCTTCGCGGGCTGCTGTTTCCAGGCTTAAATGCCTCTTTAGCGCGAAGGCGGCGACGTCTGTGCTGTCAGCGTGCAACTCGAGTTTGTGACGCCGGGCCAGCTCCGCTACGAAGTGCTCGTCCGCGTCGGAGTCCGCTCCGCGCAGTTTGTGATTGAAGTGAACAACCGAAAGCACGATGCCAAGTTGTTTGCGCAACTCAAGAAGTAAACGAAGAAGAGCAACCGAATCGGCCCCGCCGGAGACAGCCGTACCTACGCGATCCCCTGCTTTCAGAAGCCTGCGTTTGTGGATGTAGGCGGTAACGGATTCCGGGAGCGACTGCACGAAAACATGTTACATCCCTAGTCGGGCTAGACGCGGGCGAAGACGCACGCGTTACATCAATCCGCGTCTCGCCTCGTCATTAATTGATTGACATCCGAGTGCGCGGGCGCGCCTTCGATCGAGATGTAGGTGCCCGTTGTTTTTAGCTCTTTCGCCATACGCTGCAATAATCCTAGAGTCGCGCGCATCGGCGCCGAACCCAGGCTGACCCGCGCCACGCCCAGTTTTTCCAACTCGCCCACCGACAGCGATCCCGGACCGGCCAGAATATTCAGCGGACAATTCAGATCGTGTACCAGCTTGAGAATCGTTTCAGCGTCTCGCACTCCGGGTACGAAGATACAATCTGCTCCCGCATCTCGATATGCCAACCCTCGCCGAAGCGTCTCGTCATAGCGCGTCGCCGGAGAACCAACCTGCTCCAGGTAGACATCCGTTCGCGCGTTCAGGACCACGAGCACCCCCGTCTTAAAAACCGTCTCGCGGATGGCGCGAATCTTCTCGACTTGTAGCCCGATATCGACCAGCGGCCGCTGCACATCGCCGGCCCCGTCTTCGAGGTTCATGCCGACGGCTCCGGCCTCGATGACCGCGCGCGTAGTCTCAGCAGCATCTTCAGGGCGATTGCCGTAGCCAGCCTCGATATCGGCGGTCACGGGCACTCTCACCGCCCGAACGATGCGCGCCACTCGCGCCAGCATTTCTTCTCGCGCGATTCTCTGCCCGTCGGGATAGCCCAGCGAGAATGCAATTCCGGCGCTAGTGGTCGCAATGGCCGGGAATCCTGCTTCTTCGATTACGCGGGCGCTGACCACGTCCCAGGCATTGGGGAGCACGAGAACTTTTCCCCCGCGATGTAGCATGCGGAAGGCGTTAGCCTTGGCTTTTTGCTCGTCGAGATTGGGCATAGGTAATCGATGAGTCGCCTAAGAAATGGATGCAGAACAAAACTTCGACCTTGAGGAGCCTGTTAGCGTTCGAATCCGTTTCCCGCGCAGAAGGACAACTCCCTCCCGTAACCCAAAATGTGATGCGCGTCACTCGACGAAGTCCCAGCCGACCGGCGATACTCTTCCAACCTCGTTGCGCGCACCTGGGGCGACTAAAGTGCATTTTGTGACCTGCGGTCGCACCACTGAAAATTAGAGAATTGCAAAAACCTTTCCGCAGGGCCGATTTAGGCTGTCGGAGAATCTTGGAGAGTGAGTGATGGGCGCGGCGCCTCAGCCGGCAAGAGCACACAGCTCGGCTAACGCCGAAGCCCAGGAAAGCCCTGCGGCGCGCCGGCGCATTCCCACTCGCCCCCTGAAGATCGCGGTCGGCGCTGCTCTGCTGCTGGCGGGCGCGTACGGCATTTTTTCTGAACATCAGTTTATCGCCAGCGACAACGCCGTGGTTACCGCCTACGTAGTCGAGGTTCGCACTCCGATCGAAGGCACAGTAAGCAATCTGCTGAATGCCGTTGGCACCCGCGTTTCCGAAAATTCTGTGATTGGGCATGTGGAAAATCCACGAGTCGATCAGCAACATTTACAAAACCTGCGCGACCTTGAAGAACAAGCACGCAGCAGTATTGCGGCCATTGTTGCCGAGCGCGACAACCTCCAAAAACAACGCCAACAGCTCCTATTCCGTGCCGGTGCTCACATTCAAGCTGTGTCTACGCGGCTTCGCCTTCAAACCGCCGAAGCGCAGGGGCTGCTGACCGCCAAGCAGGCAGCTCTGAAGGAAGCGACCCTCGAGCTCAACCGCGGACAGAAATTGCACGACGCCGGCATCATTTCGGACGCGGACATGGATAAACTTCAGGCCCAATTCGATATCGCCACCCAGGAGTTTGTAGCTCAGCAGGCCGACCTCGGCGCGGTTCGCGAGGAGGCCGACGCTGCCTCGCGCGGCATCATGATTGAACCGGGCATCAACGATGTCGCCTATTCGCGCCAGCGGGCCGACGAAATCGACTTCAGACTCTCGGAGATCGACCGCAACCTGGTGGCGCTGCGGTCGCAAGCCAATCAGGCCAGCAAAGATGTGCAAACCGAGGCCAAGCGGGCAGAACTGGTCCATGATGCTGACCTGGTCGCGCCTGCGTCGGGAGTTCTTTGGAAGCTGAATGCTTTGAATGGCGAGCACATCTCCGCAGGCGATCCCGTTCTCCAAATCGTCGATTGCTCTAAGGACTTCATTCTTGTGGAAGTTCCTCAAGATCGTGTGCCCGAAATCGTAGTCGGCGGGAAAGCCCGCTTTCGGTTGAGCGGCGAATCGTCCGAGCGGGCTGGCGTGGTTCTTTCGGTGAGCGGCCAGGAATTGAAGGACGAAAATGAAAACCTGGCTGCATTCCCACCCTTGAGCCTTGACGTACGACGCGCCACCATCCGTGTCGGAGTTACCAGCGCCGCGCGCGCCGGCGAGTGTTTAGTCGGCAGGACCGCCAGGGTCTTGCTCCCCGCCAGCGGAGGCAGCCCGCTCAGCCGCTGGTACCAGCATTTCTTCTGAGGAGATTCGCGTGAACGATCTCCATCTTTGGGCGCCGTTACTGCTTAGCACCGGATTTCTAATCCTTCTTTTTCAGTTCTTCACGCCCTATTCGAAACATGCCCGAATCCTCGCAGCGGCCACCTCCATTGTGGCCTCGCTTCGTTATTTGTACTGGCGTCTTTTTTTCACTTTCCCCTCAAACCAGAATTTTTTGCAGCAGGGGTGGGCCGCGTTTTTTCTGGTTATGGAGATCGGCACCGTCATCAGCTCGGTTCTGGTCTGCTTCTTTCTATCGAGATACATCGACCGGCGTCCCGACGCCGACGCCCGTGGCGATTCTCCGTTGCACGACGCGCCCGTCGATGTTCTCATCGCCACCTACAACGAAAGTCAGCCGGTGATTGAGCGCACGATTGTGGGCGCGAAGGCGATCGACCACAAAGACTTGCGCGTATGGGTCCTCGACGACGGCGCGCGTCCGTGGCTCGAAGAGCTCGCGAAGGAGCTGGGGGTGATGTACGTTTCCCGCGTGAATGGCGCGCATGCAAAAGCCGGCAATGTAAACAACGGCTTTCAACGCGCACTCACCACCGGCCGCCGCCCGGAATTTGTGCTTTTGCTGGATGCCGATTTCGTTCCCAGCCGCAAGATTCTCAAACGCGTGCTCGGCCTGTTTGAGGAAGAGGACGTCGGGATCGTGCAAACCCCGCAGCACTTCTTCAATCCCGATCCGGTGCAAACCAACCTGGTGTGCTCGTCAGTCTGGCCGGACGAGCAGCGATTTTTCTTCAATGTCTTGATGCCGAGCAAGGACGCCTGGGGAGCGGCGTTCTGTTGCGGCACGTCCGCTGTCATCCGCGTGGACGCGCTGGAACGCAGCGGAGGAATGCGAACGGAAACCGTCACTGAAGATATGCTGACCAGTTTCAGTTTGCGGGAGCACGGCTACCGGACGATTTATCTCAACGAACGGCTCAGCATCGGCTTGGCCCCCGAAAGTCTGAAAGAATTCATGGGACAACGCTCCCGCTGGTGCCTCGGTGCGGTCCAACAGTTATACACACCTTGGTCGTGTTTCGGACGCGCCCGAGTCGGCTTCATCAACCGAATATCTTTTTTCGACTCGATCTTGTACTGGTTCTCCTGCAACTTCAAACTCATGCTGGTGAGTGCGCCCATGCTGTATTGGCTGACGGGGACCTCGGTGATCCGCGCGACCGTTCCCGAGCTTCTCTTTTGGATGGCCCCTGCGGTGATCGCCAATCTCATCTTTTTGCACTATGTGGCATTTAATCGCATCCTGCCGGTGATGACCGACCTGAATCAGTTCCTCACCGTCTTTGTGGTTTGCCGCACCGTGTTTGTCGGACTGGTTAAGCCTTTTGGGCACAAGTTCAAAGTTACGACAAAAGGGATTTCGACCACTGAAATCACGGTTCACTGGGACCTCTTATGGCGTTTTGCGGCCCTCGCGCTGCTCACCATGCTGGGACTGCTTATGCACTTCACTAACTTCAGCCCGGGCCATGGGGCGCAGGGCTATTCGCTGAATGTTGTCTGGAGCCTGCTCAACATTGCGATGTTGGCTCTTGCATGTGCGGTGTGCATCGAGCCGCCCAAACGCCGCCACGAGGAGCGTTTTAAGACCGGTGAAGAAGGCTTCATCGTGCTCAGCGACGGAACGGAATTGGGCTGTACGCTCGAAGACATCTCAGTAAGCGGAAGCTGCGCGGTTCGCGAGCAGGGATGGGACGGCGTCGCGGATTCCGGCATCCTGGTGCTCGACCATGGGCACTTGGTTTTACCTTTCAGTATAGTGCGCCGGACCGGCCGCCAAGCTGGCCTGCGGTTCAACCTTTCGCCACAAATGCGGCGGGCGTTAATCGTGAAGCTGTTTACCGGCGACTATCACCACGAAATCGAGGTGGTTAAAGCCACGCAAGTATTTGGCAGCTTGGCTAGGGTGTTCGCAGGCTGAGCTAGCCGCCCGCTTTTTGCTTCATCTTGTCCAAGAATTTTCCGACGCTGACGACCGCCCGGTCGACCGTGCCGCGGCCAATCTCCTGCGCATCATCCCAAGCAGTCACGCGAAGCGTATAAAACCTCCCATCGAACGATTCCAGCACCGCCTCGGCACGAATTCTTGCGCCAACGCCGCTCGCCGCGCGATGCTCGACATGGATTGCTGTGCCAACCGTAATCTCATCGCCTTCGCAATAGGGATGCAGCGCCATGAACGCTGCCGTCTCCATAAGGCGAATCATGTCGGGCGTGGAATAAACCGGCGGCAGTTGCGGATGATGCGCGGTGAGCGTGTGCTTGAACTCGACCGTTTCTTCGGCTGTGCCTCGCGCATCGATGGGGATTTCTTTGGCCATAATGTTCCGTCAAAAAGAACGAGCCAATGATTCTACCGAATCATTGGCTCTGCAATGCCTTCTTCTCCGGCCTAGGCGGCCTGTGGCGCGTGGCGCGATTCTTCAATCCCATCCAGCGCCTCCCATAGCGCCTTGGCGGCATTTTCTCCCGCGGCTAGCGCTTTTTCCATCGCCTCCGGATGGGACTGCAGCCGTTTTTCCAGCTGCTTTCTCCAAACATTGGAGTGATAAATGTCGGCGGTGGTGTGCAGTGTGAAATAGGCGCTAGTTTTATCTCCGGCGCCATACATCTCCTGAAGTCCGCGAGCCTTTTCCTTGGCCACTCGCGGCACCTGCGATTCATAGGCATAAAACGCCGCCAATGCTTCCTCCGCTGAGCCCTCGCTGGCCAGTTGATGGAAAAACTTAGTCAAATTTTTGATAGCAGGCGATTGAGTACGTCCAGCCAGGTTGCGCTGGCTTCCCATGCCTTCGGCGAAATCGAGCCACAACTCGGCGTGCTCGCGCTGCGGGGCGCCGGCAGTATCCTCTGTGCCCTTTTCGTCGGCCATATTGGCCAGGACGGCGCGGCGCAGTTCGCCATCTTCCAGCCGCATGGCGAACTCGGCCAAATAGGTGGGAAATGCTTTTACATGCGGATAGTAATCCTCCGCATACTTCCGCAGATCCTCACGCGTGAGCTTGCCGGCTGTCCACGCTTGGTAAAAGGGATGACAGAGCAGATCGTATTTTGCAATGCGCGCTTCCAGCTGCTGAAAAAATACCTGCTGTTCCATGACGGTCCTCCGCAGACACACCAATATACGGGCTGGCCGTGAATTCTGGCAATGATGTGCGTACCATTGTGGGAATAGAAATGACCTAACCCACACATTTTGTGATATTTCCGCCTTGGTGCTCAACGATAATGATGGGTGAAGGCGCGACAGATTCTGATTTTCGTTCTGGCCAGTGCCGCATGGGCGGGCAACAACGCGGCAGTCCGCCCGCAAATTTTACGCATCTCGCCCACCAGCGGAGCGGAAGGCACGCGCGTGGAAATTTCCGGGACGAATCTGAAAGACGCAAGCGCGGTCGCATTCGGAAAATCTGAGGCCATTTTCCGTGTTGTCTCGGCAGAGAAATTAATCGCAATCGTACCCAATCGGACCGACAGCGCGATCATCACCGTGATCACCCCACTGGGCCTCGCCTCCAGTCCATTTTCCTTTGCGGTGTTGAGCGATCCGCGCATTCCCGACGAAGTTAAGTTTCGCGCTGGGTACGTCAACGATCCGAGGCCTGCCGATTTCACGTCGGTACAACTTTGGGGAATCGCCATCGCTGATGCCCGCGTCGGTGGATACGGAGGGGCGACCGTCGAAATCTCATGGACGCAGCTTTCATGTCGCGCCGACGGCAAAGATGTCGTGCTTAACGAGGATTCAGGCAGATTACGCGGCGGCCTTTTTCGCCGTTATCCCTGGTTCGGGATCAACGATCACGAGCCCATGCCGATGGACTACGATCATGCGAACGGCGCGGTCATCCTGCATGTCGGCCAGCGACCCGACAAAGTCTGGCACTTCTGGGGCGCTTCGCCGCGGCCTGCGTTGCCGCCGGGAAAGCTGGAAGGCTGCACGGTGAAGGCGCATCTCCGCATTTCCCAAGGGGCCCTCGTGCAGCTGGGAATGGATTATTGGAAGAATCCCACGGTCGAATATGCTCAAGGAAACAGCCATGAAGCCGGAGCCAGCAATTGGTATTTTCCATCGGAAAGCTGGCAGGAAGCGGTGTTTACCGATATTGGAGGGCCGCACTTTTAGAGGAGAGTTTTGCCGCTATCGTTTCTGCCAGCGAACCACTCTGTCACCGGCGCTTGATACAAATACCAGACGATCAACATCCTCACAAGCGCACCGAGACCCGGTATCAGAAAACTGGTGATTCGAAAATTCATCACAGCCACTGAGAGCGAAGGCAGGGTCATAGCTAAGCCGGCCAGCGCTGCCAGAATCGCGATTCGGCGCGCCCAATTATTTCTCCTCCACAAGCCCCAGCCAAGCAATCCGCTTATCACGCCGATCAGTAGAAACATATAAGGCCCAGACAACTCCAGACCATTCAAGAGCGGCGCGCCGAGTGCCATTGAGATGGCTCCGGGTGCGATTAGCATGACCATCCCGAGTGTCCACAAATACAGCCCGGCTAGCCAAAATGCTGCTGCTGCTGCAATCACACCGATCAATGGTCTTCCCTCTTTCATAGAAAGCGCCACGGTCTAAGCGGATTATCACAGATAAACCCTGGATCGGGTTTTCCGCGCTGATCCATGTAAATCCATGGCCAAAAGGTTTTTCAACATTTGCCGATGAATTCCTCAGGAAAGACCTATGGGAAGAAACCTGCGCGCCGCGCTGCTCACAATTCTTCTTCTCGGCTGTGGTGGCCGGTCCACCGACTCGGCCCCGGCGGGATTCATCAATCAGACACAGCATACCGACGCTGAGTTGTGGGCAATATGGTCAGCCGCGCAGCAGAGTATTGCCGAGACCATCAACCTCAATCCGGTCCAACAAACTCTGTCGGGCGCATCTCCCGAAGTTTTGCCGGGCGACCCTCGGGCGATGTCGATCATGCCGCAGCAGCTCACGATCACCCCAGAACCCGACGTCTCTTCTGCCGTCCTGTTCGCCGCTACCGGACTGCACCGAGGCAATCCCACCGGAATGATTGCCTGCCCACAACCCTGCAACGTCCGTTACAGCACAGCCTATTCGCGTTATGGCCCGGAGATCACGTGCTACGCCGCATCCTGGGAGTGGACTTCGAGCTTCAACGCCCTGATCGAGTATGAATTCGAAAACCAGATTTTGTTCGCTTTGGGTTATGACATGACCTGGCGATGAGGTCGGCGGTGCTATTTCTTTTCGGCCTTCTTTGACTCGGTCTTCGGCTTGTCTTCTTTTTTGGTTTCTGTTTTCGAGCTTGACTCGCTCGATGCCGGCACCGACGATTTCTTCGCGTAGTCGGTTACATACCAGCCTGAGCCTTTGAATTGCACTGCCGGGGCGGAGATCGTCTGTTCGACCGGGCCGCCGCATTCCGGACATTTTTTGACCGGCTTGTCGGAAAATTTCTGAATACGCTCAAATTTACGGCCGCATTTCTTGCACTGATATTCGTAAAGTGGCATGGACTCCTGGAAATCTGCTGTGAAAAACGCTCGATCTTGATTCTAGGTGCGTGATGATTTCCCGTCAATTTGCCGGCGGCATTCGGTGGTAGACTCGCCACGATGGCCGCAGAAAAGATGGCCGTAGAAGCCAACGCCACCGAGCGCGCGCATTCTTTGTCCCCAGGTCTGTACCTGGTCGCGACACCGATCGGCAATCTTGAGGACATCACGCTGCGGGCGTTGCGAGTACTGAAAGAAGCTGATCTCATCGCTTGCGAAGATACTCGTCAAACTCAAAAGCTTCTGCACCATTACTCGATTTCGACCCGCACCACCAGCTATCACGAGCACAACGAAATGACTCGCGCGCCGGAGTTAATCGTCGAACTCGAGCAGGGGGCGCGAATTGCCCTGGTCACGGACGCCGGCATGCCCGGCATTTCCGACCCCGGATTTCGGCTGGTCGCGCTCGCCATTCGGCATCACATTCCCGTCGTTCCCGTGCCCGGAGCATCTGCGTTCCTCGCTGCGCTCGTCGCCAGCGGCTTGCCTACCGATGCCTTCCGGTTCAGCGGATTCCTTCCCGCCAAACGCGGCCAGCGGCGCGCATTTCTCGAAAGCATTCGTGACTCGCCTCGAAGCCAGGTCCTTTATGAAGCACCGCATCGGATCGTCGAAGCCTTGGAGGATGTCGTCGAAGTTCTCGGAGCCGATCGCCATGTGGTCATTGCGCGCGAGGTAACGAAGTTGCACGAGGAATTTCTACGCGGACGCTCCGACGGACTTCTGCGGATCCTGAAAGCCCGCGGCGACGTCAAGGGTGAAATCACGCTGCTAATCGGCAAAGCAGAAGAGAGCCCGGCACCAGCCGCTGCGCGTCCCACCATTCGTCAGCAAGTCGAGGCTGTGATGTCAGAGCAACAAATCAACGAGAAAGCGGCTCTGAAAAAAATTGCGAAAGAGATGCGAATTTCCAAGAGCGAAGCCTATCGCGAACTGCAGAGAAGCAAATGAATTTTCAAGCTGCAGCCGGCGGCGAAAACCATCCTCGCGTCCGGTTGCAAACGCCGCACACTGACAGCATCACTGGAAC
Source organism: Terriglobales bacterium (assembly GCA_035507035.1). Taxonomy (GTDB): domain Bacteria; phylum Acidobacteriota; class Terriglobia; order Terriglobales; family Acidobacteriaceae; genus DATJOJ01. The sequence continues at coordinate 94,919 of DATJOJ010000035.1, forward strand.
CTCGACCAGCACTCCCACCACCGTCGCAAGAGCAGCCCCCGAGCCGGGTCCAAACAGAGCAATCGAGGTCGCTACCGCCAGTTCAAAAAAGTTACTTGCACCGATCAAGGCGCCCGGCGCAGCCACGTTGTAGGGGACTTTCCACCAGCGCATTAAACCGTAGGCCAGTCCGGAGTTGAAATAGACTTGCAGCAAAATCGGAATCGCGATCAGCGCGACGTGCAAGTAGCTGTTGGTAATGTTGTCCGCCTGAAAAGCGAAGATCAGAACCAGGGTGGCCAGCAAGGCGCTAATGGTAATGGGAGCGAATTGTGGCAGCAACTTCCCTTCGAACCATTCCCCTCCGCGTTTGCCAATGAGCCAGCGCCGCAGAACCGATCCCAGAACCGACGGAATCACAATGAAGGCCAAAACCGAGTACAGCAAAACCCGCGCAGGAACTTGCAGGTTCGAGGCTCCCGCGACCAGAAAGCGCACAATCGGCGCGAACAGAAATAGCATGATGAGATCGTTCAGAGATACCTGAACCAGGGTGTACGCCGGATCTCCGTCGGTGAGATGGCTCCATACAAACACCATCGCCGTGCATGGCGCGGCCGCCAGGATGATGGTTCCGGCGATGTATTGATCGGCTTGTGCGGGAGAAATCCAGTGACTGAAGACGTGTCGAAAGAAGATCCACGAGAAACCGGCCATCGAAAATGGTTTCACGATCCAGTTCACGAAAAGCGTGATTAACAGGCCATGCGGCCTCGATCCCACTCTCCGGATCGACGCGAAATCCACCTTCATCATCATGGGAACAATCATCAGCCAGATGAGAATCGCAATGGGGAGATTGACCTCGCTGCCGTGTCCAAATTCCAGGCTGCGCAACCATGCGACGACAAATGGTGCCGTTTTTCCGACACCAATTCCAGCCACCATGCACAACCCGACCCAGAGCGTCAGATAGCGCTCAAACAGGTTGAGCTCTTTGGAGGGCGACAGCCGATCCGCAGTTTCGACGATCGGGCTCATCGTGCCTCGCGCTGCGGCAGGAATTGGCGTTCGATGTTTCGGCTGATCTCGTCGCGAATCCTCCGAAAAAACTGGAGTTTCTCTTCTTTTGTTCCCGTCACGGCAGCGGGGTCGTCCAAACTCCAGCTGAGAAACTTGTAGGTCCCGGGAAAGATCGGGCACGATTCTTTGGCCCGATCACAAACCGTGACTACATATTCGATCGGCTGGCCCAGAAACTCGTTGACGTTCTTGGAGCGATGCTTCGAAATGTCGATGCCAATTTCCTGCATGGCCTCAATGGCCAGCTGATTCACGCCGCCGGGGTTGGTTCCCGCACTCAGCACCTCAAAGCGATCACCAGCCATTGCGCGCAACAAGCCTTCCGCCATTTGGCTGCGAGCGGAGTTTCCCGTGCACAGAAAAAGTACTTTCGGTTTTGCCATGGTAGCGTCCTTTCACAGCGGCTTGCGTCCGTGCAACTTGATCGACGCGATCGCGGACGCTGGGTGGTGGAACTTCGACGCTTCCGCACAACAGTCCTGCGGCAGAAGCGTTCCCGCCAGCGCTGTTCCGGCTGTAATCTGTGGAATCGATAGATCGGTCAGACCTGCTCCCAATGCGAAGCGCAGATAATCGTTCATCAGACTCGCGCCCGAGATGCATCCCACGTAGGCATTGATGTCGGTCGCGATTTCTACCGGCAATTCAGCCAGCAAAACAATGTCGCTCACCGCAAATCTTCCGCCCGGCTTGAGCACCCGCTGCATCTCGCGAAACACTGCTGGCTTATCCGGGCTGAGATTGATGACGCAGTTGCTGATGATGAAGTCCACCGCGCCGTCCTCGATCGGCAGATTCTCGATGTGTCCCTTGCGAAACTCAACATTGCTCGCTCCGAGGTTCGCCGCATTTTCACGAGCCCGTGTCAGCATGTCATCGGTCATGTCAACGCCGATGACTCGCCCGCCCGGGCCCACCTGTCGCAACGCCAGAAATACGTCAAAACCGGCGCCGCTGCCCAAATCGAGCACGGTCATTCCCAGCTTGATTTCCGCCAGCGCCAGCGGATTCCCGCAGCCCAAACCCAGATTGCCGCTCCCGGCAAGCTCCAATTCCTCTTTCGAGTATCCAATCGCCGCAGCGACACTTTCCTTCGAACCGCAGCCACATCCAGATCTTTCGCCACGCGCGATCTCTCCGTATTTTTCCTGCACGATTTCGAGCACCTGATTCTTATCCATGGCGACCTCCAATACATCTGCCTACGCGAATGTGAGGTTAAATCTTGGCTTCATATCTGTCAAGGCGAATATGTGCTATGCTCCTGACGTGCCTCGCTCCGGCCATAAAACTGCCCCCCTCGATCGGTTCTTTCGGGCGTTCGCAGACCGTACCCGGCTCCGCCTCATCAATCTGCTCGCCGGGCAGGAATTATGCGTTTGCTATCTGGTCGAGGTTATCGATGTTCCCCAGCCCAAGATTTCCCGGCATCTGGCCTATCTGCGCCAGGCCGGGATCGTTGCCGCGCGCCGCGAGGGCAAGTGGATGCACTACCGCTTGGTGGTCCCTTCCGACGTTCACGCAGCGGGCATTTTGAAAAACACGATTGATTCGCTAAAAAAAGACAAAGAGATGCAACGTGATCTAGAGAAGCTAAAACAAGCGTGCCGCGGCCCGGAGAGCCTGGTGCAATTGATGGGAGCGCCTCTGCCGACCGAGGTCAGGGGAAGCGCCTAAAGAGGCAGCTTTTAGTCTGCGGACGGCGAAGACTGCCCTGAGCGAAGCCGACGTGTTACCCGTCCTCCATCGTTAAGTTACTTGCCTGCGAGTTCTTTCTTGACCGCTTCGCTGACCACTTTACCGTCAACGCGCATACCCGCACCGCTGAAGCGGGCCATCACACTCTTCATCACGGTCCCCATATCTTTCATGCCCGGCGATCCCATCTCAGCAATCACCGCTTTCACTCCCGCAATGATCTGTTCTTCTGCTGCAGCTTTTGGCAGATAGGTCTCAATCAGCGCAATTTCCGCCGTTTCTTTATCGGCCATTTCTTTCCGGCCACCCTTGAGAAACTGCTCGACGGACTCCTTGCGCTGCTTAATCAACGTGCTCAGCACTTGTTGCGATTCCTTGTCGTCGAGCGGCGCCATCTTCTCGATCTCGCGGTTTTTAAGCGCGGCTTTAACCATCCGCAACGTCGATAGCCGCTGCTCCTCACGCGCTTTCATGGCTGCGGTGATGTCTTTTTGGATCTGCTCCATCAGGCTCATGGCGAAATTATAGTCTGGGACGGCGGCACAGTATTAAACCGTTTTCATTCCGACGAATACACGGAGAAGGAATCTGGTTGTGAGAGCAAGCCGCGCGAACCGGCCGGTTCGCTAAAGGAAGACAGCAACGCTACCACTGTATTTGCTGCGCCGACTGATAGCCGCGATAGATCGCCCACAACGCATAGGCGTGAAATCCGAGGGCGAGATAATCTCTCAAACTTAGCAGCAGCAGGCCATCGGCTGCATAGAGCAGCATTCCCACCAGGAACGCCCATTTCTGCGCCTTCGAAGCAAACACTCCGAATAACACCAACACTCCCGCCATGAAACCGTTGATGACGAAAGCCAGCACGGTTCCAGACTCTCCGGTTCGCTTGGCGAGTACGTCGAGGACGTGTGTGATTCCCAACCCAACCACGAAATGCAGGCTGCCGCCCGAGATCACGATCACGGAGTTAATCAGCGAGAGACCGGCAATCCAGTAGAACCAGTGAGCGCCGGAGCGTGTGCGGCCCGCGGCCACCATCTTGGAAACGGCGATGCGCTCGTTGACCTGCTGGGCGCGCTCGCTCGAGGTCGCCGTGGCCATGCCTACGCTTGCCATAAGAGCTCCTTATTCCAAGCGGGGAGCGCCGTCTACACTGCGACGGATGAGGCTGGAATTAGGAAAATCCTAGGCCGGAAAACCCCTTCGGCCTAGGTACCTGTCGGTCATGACCGAAGTGCGAATCTGGCGTGTCTGCGGCTCTTGCCGCCAGAAAAGTAATCTTCGCGGAGGTTACCCATCGGAATTCGTGAATCATTCCTCGCAACCGCGAATCAGTAAACTTGTTGCTCAGCCAATATAAGCTTTTCATTCGGGGGAGTTTAACGACGAGGAATCGGCTCTTATGAATACCGTCGCACAAGTCGCTCCCTGGTTCGAGCGCAAGTTTGAACTCACTTTCCCAGTCGAGCTGTTTCCGAATCTGATTGTGCGTTTGCGCGGAACGCCAGCACGCTTGGAGGAAATTCTGCGCGGTGGGTCGCGCCAGGCGTTGACACGCAAGCCCAACGGGAAATGGTCAGCTCAGGAGCACGCCGGACACTTGCTGGATCTCGAGCCGTTATGGATGGCCCGAGTAGAAGACTATGTGGCTGGTTCCGCTCAACTGGCGGTTGCCGACTTGAGCAATCGCAGAACGGATGAAGCGAACCACAACTCGCGCGAACTGGAAAAGATTCTTGTGGATTTTCGCGAGGCTCGAACCGCACTTGTCGAGCGCGCCGCTACGGTCTACCCTGCACTCCACTCTCGCGTGATTCCGCATCCACGACTCAAGCAGCCGATGCGATTCGTCGATCATCTGTATTTCGTCGCCGAGCATGACGATCATCATCTGGCGAAGATTTGGGAATTGATCTCGGTGGCCTAGCCGGATTTTCGCGGGACGGCAATTGAGTTTCACTTACCCTAGAGATTGGGGTCGAATCCTTCCGGCGGCTCCACCCAACCCGTGTCTACTTCTTCGGTGATGTGCCAAGTCCCGACAGGTCCTTCATACGTGAATACCCAGCGTGAGAGAACATCCCGGCCTATCAGGCAGCGATAGAGAGGGTGAGGGAGCTCACAGCAGGAGACTTCAATGACCTCAATGGTTCCGAGGCCACAACGAGGGAACTGCAGGGAAGCTACATATACGTCAGCTTTCTTAATTCCACCCACTACTCGGAGCTCTGCCTCGTTAACCTTCGACAAACCAATTCTCTCGACGGCTTCAGGTGCCACAACTGTCCGTTGCGCGCCAGTATCTATCAGCGCGTCGGTCTCAGTGAAGCGGGTTTGCCTCGATGTTAACGATTGGCCGGGCGCAGATTCCAAGATGGGATGACCGATTGTGATTTTCAGACGCGGTCCATGGATCTTGAGGTCTCGAAGGTTGCGGCTTGGCGAGTGGTAAATCCGCACGGTTAGAACACGAAAAAGACCGGTTCGGGTTCCGTTATCTGCTTCACCAGGAAATCCTTATCGAGCCCATAGCTAGCCGCCCCTGCTCGGTATGCGGCTTCGAAGTCGGGATAGAACCCCAAAAGGTCAGTGTCTTTGATTACGACGTACTGGCCCGTCTTTTGTGCAAGCCATTCTGGCTTGTGCTGAGAATAATACTCTAGCTCCACCGCCAAACGTGCCCGCTGTCCCGCAGCCATTCTGTTCTCCAGTAAACACCAGCACCCGATTTAGATGACAACTCGTGCCCTTTGACGTATTGTATATTGATTCTTAAAAAGCTAGCTTTTTAAGAATCAATCCTGCGCTAACGATTTCCCCAAGTCAAGCGATTTATGAAGCGAACCGACGAAGACAAGGAGTTCGGAGCTGAGTTTGCAAAGCGGCTGAGGCCTTTTTATGAAAAGGCACTCGCCGACGGAGGAACGGAGAAGGAGTTTGCTAGGCGTTTGGGAGTAGACAGAGGAGGCATTCAGCGATACCTAAGCAAGAACGCGATGCCGAGCTTTCGAACGATCGTGTTCGCTTACCGGGAGTTCGGGATCGCTATTCCCTATGCTGGCACCGACCCCGCACGGATGGTCACTGGCAGAAGCAAGCGCCGTCGGAAGCCCTCGGAGTTGCAGATGGACCTGCCGCTCACAATTGAAGCTCCCCACGGCGAGATAAATGTCGTGATCAAGAGGAGGAGTCCGCAGCGAATTAGGTTGCAACTTCGAGCACTCAAGATCGGATAAGGCGTAGAGCTGTTGGACATCCTCTACGCCGGCTACCCATACTTAACTCCAGCGCACATGAATCATCGGCTTGGCACGTTCATGCACCTCCCCGATCTCGATCGCTGGAACTCCCGCCGCATTCAGTGCCTGAAACAATTCGACCGCGTCCTCAGCGGCAACCGAAATCAACAGCCCTCCTGCCGTCTGCGGATCGAACAGAATCGTCTTAATTTCATCGCTAATGCCATCTTCGTATTCCACCGTGCATTCGGCGAATTCGCGATTGGCTTTGAGCCCACCGGGAATATATCCAGCGCGTACACACTCCAGTGCGCCATCGAGTAGCGGAATCCGATTGGCATAAAGCTCGAGCGAAACCTTTGACGCCAGTGCCAGCTCGCGCGCGTGTCCGATCAGGCCGAAGCCGGTGACGTCCGTCAAAGCATGCACAGAAAAGGCGGTGATCACTTCCGCCGCTTTCTTATTCAATGTCGTCATCGAGGCGACCGACGCGTCGATCCAGCTCGGTTTCGCCACGCCTTTCTTGATCGCAGTCGAAATTACGCCCGTTCCTAGTGCTTTGGTGAACAGCAATCGATCACCGACTTTCGCTCCGCCATTGGTAAGCACGCGCTCCGGATCGATCACGCCCGTGACCGAGTATCCAAACTTGGTTTCGTCATCCCGGATGCTGTGGCCTCCGATGACCGTGCACTTCGCTTCCATCATCTTCGACAGGCCGCCCGCTAGAATCCGCTCGAGGATTGCCAAATCGCCCTTCTCCGGAAAGCACACCATCGCCAGCGAGGTCAGCGGCCGCCCTCCCATCGCGTACACATCGCTGAGCGAATTAGTCGCGGCAATCTGCCCAAAAACGTATGGGTCGTCGACAATGGGAGTGAAAAAGTCCACGGTTTGCACCAATGCGGTGCGGGAATCAAGTTTGTACACGCCTGCGTCGTCGGCTTGATCGAAGCCGACTAAAACGTTCGGATCCTGTTGCCGGGCTAATTTCCCAAGCACCGTGTCCAGCGCCGCCGGACTCAGCTTGGAAGCTCAACCCGCCGCTTTCACGGATTCTGTCAAGCGGAACGGCTTGGTTTCAGGCATAATAATCGCATTCTATAGGATTGCGTATCCCACCACGGTCCCCACCCGCGATGGTTACGCCGCGACACTAACAGGCGGTTTTCCAAGGGCAAAACTGAATATGTGTGCCTTAGGCAGGAGCCAGGTGGCTATGGACCGGCCGAACCAGATCAGCAAAGACAAACGCACGTTTCTGTGGGTGCAGGACGACAACTTTCAAGGCTGGACCTGTTCCCGCTGCGAATGGAAGTCGCCGCTGCCCACTTTGCTAACCGACTCGGAAGCCAAAAGTGCCTACGACCGGTTGGCCGAAGGCAAGTTTCGCCAGCATCTCTGCGAAGATTTTCAGAAAGTTGCTTCTCCGGGTCAGGGCATGTTCGCAGCCAAAATTAGAAAGCTGGTGGGTCAGGGATTCAAGCCGAAAGACGCTGTCGAAATCATGCTACAAGAGGTTGAAATGGAAAGCCGCGGCGACCAGCAGGTGCTGCAACAAGCGCGCTCCGAAGGCGAGGATTTTCTTCGCCGGGTTCGGCAAGGGCTGGTCTGATCACTTCAGCTTTACATCCGTGACTTGCAACTCTGGATAGGCCTGGTTCCAATCCGCAGTCACATGTTCGAAGGTCAGACGAAAAGGCTTACCCTGCCCGGGCACGAGTGGCGACAGGTTTAAATCGACGGCATCCAGGTAGGGCCCACCCGTCTGCAATACTCGCAGTGGAACGTCTTCGGTTTGCGAGATTTCACCGATCGAATTCTTGAAAACCACATGAACCATGGCCTGGGTCACAGTCTTATCGCCGCTATTGGTAACAGTCCCGTCAAGATACGTGACTTTCGCGCCGACAAAATTCTCCGCGGTGCTCATTTTCAGATCGGAGAGCGCGACGTTTGCGGCATAGGGATGCGGCGCGGCCGCATTTTTTGGGGTCTCGCGCGACACCAGCAGAATAATCCCGAGTACCACAACAACGAGGACCACCGCAATCAAAATCGGCCGTAGATTCGACTCACTCTTCTGCTCCGACAATGGAGATGGCCCGATTAGCCCGCCCATGCTGCGATTGTAGTTTGTGGATTTTGGCTTGTCGATGGAGTTGGAAGATAAAAAACCGCTTACCACAGAGGCAGAGAGAACATAATCTTCAAGAACATCTCTATGACTCGGTGTCGCTGTGGTGAACGGTTAAGAAGATCCGCGTTCATCCGCACAAATCGGCGGCACAGGATTTCATTCTCCGCCAACAGTCAGCCCATCAATCCGGATCGTCGGACACGCGATGGCGCCGCGGAATTCGAGATCGCTTCCAATATCAGAGATATTCAAGAACATCTCCTTCAAATTGCCTGCGACCGTAATCTCTTCGACGGGATACGTAAGTTCACCGTTTGAAATCCACAAACCCGACGCCCCGCGCGAGTAGTCCCCGGTAACCAGGTTCGCGCCGTGCCCAAGAAACTCGGTCACGTACAAACCTTCCTTAATTTCCGCAATAATTTCTTTCGGCGTCTTCGTTCCCGGCTGTAAATAATAGTTACCCGGCCCAATTCCCGGTGTTCCCGCCAATCCTCGCGCGGCATTCGCCGTCGTCTGCATGCCCAGCTTCTTCGCTGTGTAGGTATTCAGAAGGTAAGATTTCAGTACGCCGTTCTCGATCACGACGGTCCGTCGTGTGGGAATGCCTTCCCCGTCGAAAGGAGATGTCCCGAAGCCGCCGACCATGGTCCCATCGTCGATCAGGTTCACGCGATCAGCGGCGATCTTCTGTCCGAGCTTGCCCGCGAGGAATGAAGCGCCGCGGTAAACCGAGTCCCCATTCACCCCTTCAAAAATATGATCGATGATCGACGTTGCGACCAGCGGATCGAAAACCACCGGTACGTGCGCTGTCTTGATCTTGCGCGCTCCAAGCCTGCGGATGGTGCGCTCCGCAGCTACCTTGCCAACGTGCTCGGGAGACTCCAGCCGGCTCAAACTGCGCGCGACCGAATACCAGTAGTCCCTCTGCATCGCGCCGTTTTCTGTCTGCGCGATTGGAACAGCTGCCACCGAGCAATAGGATCTTTGATATTCACCGACAAATCCGTGCGAGTTCGCCAGAATCTTGTGACCGGTCGCGGCATCGAACGATCCGCCTTCGGAATTCTTGATCCGCGGCTCGTAATCCATCGCGGCTTTTTCCGCGCGCCGCGCGTATGCAATGCGCTCTTCGCCGGGAAGCGAATAAACATCGGCGGAATAAAGATCGAGGTCACCAGGAAGTGATCCGAGCTGCGACGCTTCTGGAATTCCGCCAAACGGATCTTCGGAAGTAATTTTCGCCAGCTCCAAGGCGGAGCTCAACATTCTTTCGAGACCCTCCTTGGAAAAATCGCTGGAGTAGGTGCTGGCCGCACGTTGTCCATAAAACACGCGCACGCCAATGGCCTTCGATCCCGACTCCTTCAACGTCTCGACCTGGCCCAAACGCACCAACGTGGAAAATTCATCTCCCTCGCGGATGACGCACTCTGCAGCCGTCGCTCCGCGCTTCATGGCCCGGCGAACGATATCTTCCGCAACATTGCGGAGATCGGTTTTCACTTGCTGTCGAGTTTCAATTTGAGTAGATGACATAAAGTTCAGTTACCAAGGAGGCACACAGACACGGAGGACAATTGACTCAATAACCTACGTGACTAAGGGTCTCCGAGGCGAAAATTGGGAAAATCCGTTTGATCCGTGTACATCCGTGGCCAGCTTTTGACTTCACTGCATGAAGCCGCCGGTATCTTTGCGTCCGGTGCCGCCAACCGTGAGCCGGTCCACTTTGATCGTTGGAATTCCTACACCGACCGGTACCGCCTGGCCGTCCTTGCCGCAGGTTCCGATGCCTTCATCCAGTTTCAGATCGTTTCCGACCATCGAGACGCGGGTCAGCACATCGGGCCCATTTCCGATCAGCGTAGCACCTTTAATCGGTGCCGTAAGCTTTCCATCTTCGATCAGATACGCTTCTGACGCTGAGAACACGAACTTTCCATTGGTGATGTCTACTTGTCCGCCGCCAAAATTCACCGCATAGATTCCGCGTTTCACCGATCGCAGGATATCTTCCGGCGCGTCGTTTCCCGCCAACATATAAGTATTGGTCATGCGGGGCATGGGAATATGCTCGTAACTTTCTCGCCGCCCGTTGCCGGTGTCAGCAATCCCCATGAGCTTCGCAGACAGCTTGTCGCTGAGATATCCCTTAAGAATTCCGTTCTCTATCAGGACCGTGTTCTGCGTAGGCTGGCCTTCGTCATCGACATTGAGCGACCCGCGCCGCCACGGCATGGTGCCATTATCGACCACCGTGCACTTTTCGCTCGCCACGCGCTTACCAATCAATCCACTGAATGCCGATGTCTGCTTGCGATTGAAATCGGCTTCCAGCCCGTGGCCAACGGCTTCATGCAATAGCACGCCTGGCCAGCCGGGCCCCAGTACGACTTCCATTTCGCCCGCTGGCGCCTCTCGCGCATCGAGTTGCAAAAGCGCCTGCCGTGCAGCTTCTTTAGCAAAATACTCCGGCGTCTTCTCTCCGAAAAAGAAGTCCAGCGCAACTCGTCCGCCGCCTCCGGCGCTTCCGCGCGCCGAATTGTTTTCGGTCTTCGCGATACAGGAAACATTCAATCGAGCCAACGGCTGCGAATCTTCGGCAAAAGCTCCGTCTGATCCGATGACCAAAATATTTCGCAGCTCATCTGCATAGCTGGCACGTACTTCTTTAATCCGCGGATCGAAGGCGCGCGCGGCTTGGTCTCCGCGCATGACAAGCTCAACTTTGGCGGTGATCTCCGCATCGACTGAGGGGAGCGTTAGCGGATATAAACTGCGTGCAGCTTTTTGTTGAAATCCGACCGTTGGTGTCTTTGCTGGTCCGCTGGCAATCAACGCTGCGGTCCGTGCCGCATGTAAAATCCTTTCGGGAGAAAGGTCGTCCGTATAGGCGTATCCGGTGCGTTCGCCGGCAATCACGCGCACGCCGCATCCCGCCGAGATTCCCTGCGAAGCCGACTTCACCATGGATTCATCCACCATCAGGGAAGTCGATGAAAGATACTCAAAATAAAGGTCTGCGTACTCGCCGCCCGCCGAGAGCGCCGCTGCCAGATAGCGCTCAATATCGTGCTCGGTCAGGCCATAGTGTTCAAAGAAAAATCGAGATTTATCCACGCTGATTAGATGACCTCAGAACTCAATGGGGCTCAAGGTGTAGTTCCTCATTATCCCAGAAGTGAGGATGAAATGCTCGCTTAGGGTCGTGAAATTGCTCGGTGGCGCCGGTGCCCTCTGTGTTTTGCTTCGAACAATGTTCATCCGTCACAGACCAGTCATTCGCTCGTCGCACAATCTAATCTGTGACCCCGGACCAGCTAATCCGCACGCTGGAGGACTTCCTCACCACTGCCAGCAATGCCGTCATAGTCGAAGACGGAGCGACGATCTTCGATCTCGCGCAATCTAAGTATTCCATTTCCGGAGAGCACAATAAGTGCTTGCTGCACGTCTGGTCAGATGAGCGCAACATTGTACGCCGGGTCATCGAAGCGGAGATCAAGAACGAGACTCTTCGTCTCGCCGTGCAGCGCATGGGCCAATCGAAACCCACCAAGCTCGAAATCTGCCGTGAGCGCGATCGCCGTACGCCAACCGCAAGACGCGCCGCCCGCCTGGCCTACCAGCGGATTCTCCAGCGCACGCTGCAGCGCCATTTCCCGGCTTGCCAGGCCGCGCCGCTGAGTTCGTCGATGGATCTTGAGCGATCGTTCGGCCCGATCTATGCGAGAGGACTGCTGCGCCAGGGCCAATCTGCCTGGGCCATTCTCGGCGTCAACCAGCAGGAGACTCAAGGGTCCATCGATGCGGCTCTGACCTTTGCGATCGTCTGGCTCGATGCCTGTCGCCAAGCGCAAGCAGGACGCGCATTAGTCGAAGGAGTGAAGCTCTTCCTGCCTCCTGGGTCATCTGCGCTTACACGCGAGCGCATGGCCCATCTCAATCGGCAAGCCGCCAAGTGGCAATTGTATGAGGTCGGTGAACGGGACCAAGACCTGCGGGAGCTGGAAATCACCGACATCGGCAATGTTGCCACGCGACTGGTGCATTCCCCCGACGAGTCCGCGGCCCGCCAGCGCTTCGCCGACGCTATCGCTGAAATTGAGGGCCTGATGGCTGAAGTCGAGGTTGCGACTCTCTCGCCCGCAGAAGTCGCTTTCCGGTGTCACGGCCTCGAATTTGCTCGCGCCCGGATTGCGCACGAGCCCGCATCGTTCCGCAGCACGACGGAAGTTGTCTTCGGCCTTGGAGCGCAGGAAACGATTTTGACGGAATCGAATCTTCCACGCTTCACCCAACTGGTGCGCAGCATTGGCGAGGTTCGCCACCCCGATGGCCCACGCGACCATCCTTTGTGGCGACTCCATCCCGAGCGCTGGCTGGAATCCCTGACCGTGAAAAATGTCGCCGCCATAGATGAGCGCCTCGATGTCAACAACCTTTACTCGCAGGTCCCGGCGTTCTCCGCTTCCGACCGCGCCATGATCGACGTACTCACCGTCACGCGAGATGGACGCCTCGCGGTCGTCGAACTCAAAGCCGATGAGGACATTCATCTTCCCTTACAAGGTCTGGATTACTGGTCGCGCGTGGCTTGGCACCATGCTCGGGGCGAATTTCAGCGCTGTGGATATTTCCCGGAACGTGAGCTGTCGCCGGAGAAGCCACGGTTGTTCTTGGTTGCACCCGCTCTGCACGTTCATCCGGTGACAGATACTCTTCTCCACTACATCTCGGCTGAGGTCGAATGGGAGTTGGCCGGAATCGACGAACATTGGCGCGAAGGAGTTCGCGTCATCTTCCGCAAGCACCACTCCATCCATCCAAGAGAAACAGAGGCGTCTCTGCAAACGGCTGTTTGAAAAGACTTGTTTAAGAAATTAAGAGGTATCCGTGTCGATCCACGCGAATCCGTGGCTAAGTTCTTAGCCTTTAAGGTGTATCCGCGCAATCCGCGGCGAAGCGAGAGGGTTTACTTATTCCAGACTCCCAAGAGCTTTCGTACATCCACGATCTGTGCCACATGATAGGCATTGTGATCGGCCACCAGCAACGCCTCGCGCAGAATCGTCTGCCCATCACCCCAAGGAATTTTGGCGAACAGATCGGTCTTCGGATTCTTCACCAACCCTTGCATCTTGCTTACGTCGGCGCGCACCTTCTTCACGCTCGCATTCCACTCGCCAGCACTGGGATTCTGTTTCGCCGGCCAATAACCCTCCGGCCATTTTGGCGATTGATGCTTGCGATTGCGGCTGAACTCCAGGATGTCCCACTGGGCCAGCCGAATATGCTCCACCAAGTCCCACACCGAATGATCCAATCCCTCAGGCGTAACTCCGCGCTTATCAGCGGGGAAACCCTTGATTGCATCGTCAAACGACAAATGCGCTCCGCCTTCACCCAGTAAATACAACACATGTTCGCGAAGAGCGTGATCGTTCTTGTCTTTATCAGGCATGAGAATCTCCTTCCGCCTCGGGTTTTTCTCCCCGATAGATGCGCGAGATCCCGCGCACGATGCGGCGCATCGGCAAATTGCCCTTTTCGTCCGCAAAGAAAATCTCTCCCATCCGGCTGCTGCGGTAATACCAGCGCTTCAACAATGCCAAATGTTCCATAGTTGCAAGGGCGCCCTTCGACTCGGATCTATGGCAAGTCGCCAGCGCTTCTTCGATCCGCGATTCCATCGATTGCGACTTGGTATGTTCCGCCGGCTGAATGCTGAGGACGATCGGCCCCGAAATGCAGCCGCCATCGATTCGAAACAGGTTGACCGATTGCGGGGTGGAGCTAGCTTGCACCATGACTCCCGCTAACGCGTCGATTCGGTGTACGATCTCCGGAAGCTGACCGACCACCGGCTTCAATTTGTCTACTTTTGTGTGTAAAGCCGCCGCTTGCTCAAATTCCAGATTCGCCGACGCGGCATCCCGCTGCCGCGAAATCTCTCGCACCAGTGAATCACCTCGCGAATCGAAATAGTCCTGTACGCGTCCGACTTCGACCCGATATTCCTCATCGGTGCAGCCCTTGAAGCACGGCGCCAGACACATTTTCATCTCGGAATATATACAGCCGGGAAACTTGGGATCGGGATTCAGGTCCTCCACGCACCGCCGCATCAGAAAAAAATCGAGGGAGTCGTTGGCGAATTTTTCAGCTGCTGTCCGCGAAGGAAAGGGCCCGTAATAAATCGACTTTCCGTTCAGCCGCCCCAGGCGCGTCGTCACCGACGCCCGCGGATATTCATTTTCCATGTGCAGCTTGATCAGAGGAGCAAATCGCAGCCGCAGCCGATCAGCATACGTCTTAGGAAAAGCCGCCCGAAGCACCTGGTACAGCAGGAATCCGGACTCGAAATCTGAACCGGTGACTGTGTACTCGATCGACCGCACCAGATCCCGTAGATTCAGCCGTTTGGTCTGTTCCGTCGGGCGGCCTAGCAGCCGCTGCAAGCGTCGTCGCAAATTCGCGGTCTTGCTGATGTACGGTTCGGAGTTATCCTCGCCCCTAAGAAGAAAAACCGCCGAGGCAGCGGGCACTGCGGCAAAAATCTCAGCATCGCGATCGGGAGCGAACTCGAGCCGCTGGCTCAGCACTCAGCTATTCTATGGTCACTTCTTCGCCTTCGCGTAATCCCCAGCGCCCATGAAATGCAGCGAAACGTAGGGTTCGTTGCCAACGACCCAGCTATCGTGGCCTGGCGCGATATAGAAAACGTCGCCCGCATTCATTTCGATCACGCGTCCGTCATCCATCGCCGCGGTCGCTCGGCCAGAAACTACCATGCCGACGTGCTCGACCATGCAGCTTTTTGCGCCCGTCGCGGCGCCGACATGCTGGGACCACTTCCATCCCGGCTCATACGTCGCGCGACCGATGGTCATGCCACCGACGTGGACCAGCTCAAACTTGCCTTTTTCGAATGTGCGGACTTCGTCTGGATGATCGAAGCGTTTGAGGATGACGTCGTTCATGAGACCTCCATAATGAATGGAGGATGAAGTTAGCTGCGTCGGCTCAAAAAATATCTATCTAACGGCGGTGCTCCGGAACTTCTGTCTGTAATCTTCACCGCGCATCTTCACCACCCGGCACATCTCATACAGCCGCGATCGCATGCGCTCGCCAATGCGGTCGCCCAATGAATCTTCCCGCATCCCAGCATGCCGTCCCGGCACACCGAGCGCTGGCTCGTCCAGTAAGTTGGTCGTAATAATCGTCGTCCGCTTCGCGTTATATCGTGTGTTCAGGATAAAGCTGACCGTGTCCCACACCCACTGGCTAGGCTTTACTGCGCCCAATTCATCGAGCACCAACACATCGGAATCGAACACCGGGCGCAGCACACCAAGCTCGGTCGATTGCGAATCGTTATTATAGGAATCCTGAATCTCCTTCAGCAGCTCGCGATATTCGTAGAATAGGCACGGAATGCCTTTGCTCTCGATCAACTCACGGAGAGCTGCCACTGCAAGATGTGTCTTCCCAACCCCAATCGATCCGATGAACATCAGCCCGGTTTTGTCTACCGGATATTGATCCACGAACTTCTTCACGATCATCTTGGCTGCGGCCAAGCTCGTGTCTCCATCCGTCTTATAGCCGGCCAAATCGCAGTTCTGATATCGAGCAGGAATTCTTGCGTGGGTCAGCAGTCTCGGTGCTCGCGCGCGCAGAAAGCATTCACACCGAGCCATTTTGCGTTCATTCGCCGACCCGATATCTTGCCAGCCTGTCCCTCCACAAATAGGACACAGCGGCGCGTCAACCACAGCTATATTTTTGTTCGTAGCATCCCCAGCATGTGCCCCACTCGGTGAGGCCAGAGTGCGGATGCTTCTCACACTTTTCGCGTCCATTTTCTTTTTTACTTAGTGTACCTTCAAAATCAAGAAGAGAAGCCTGTCTCTCATCTGTGAATTGTGAGGATTTACGTCTCCTCTTGTGGAATTTCAGTACCTGTTCCTCGTAGATCTCGACCAGCATCCGATGATAGATCCAGACTGCGACGTCAGTTGTCGAACCCTCACGCTCGAACATGCTCATGACCGGTCCGCGTTCTTTCTCGAAGAACTGGCAAGTCCGTGCATTCGCGAGGCGCCACAACTGCCCGTCGTCCGGCAAATATCCCGGACGCTCCGAAGTCCACATGGCAAACAGGAGATTCCAATACCAGGCTTGCTGAAAGTCCTGCAGGTTCCGATAGCGCACATCGCCGGTGAAGCGGTGTACGTAAAACGGAAACCATTCTAAAAATTGATTGCGTCGAGAACCTGCAGAAGCCATGAAATTTCTGAAGTGCGGTTTGCAGAGTGCATCAGAGTAGTAAACTTCCGCAAGAGAAAATACCGCGAATGTTGTGAGGATTTTGTGGAGATGTGGTACGTGTTGTGAAAGTCCGAGGAAAATGTGTACGGCGATTTTTTCAGCGTAGAAATCCTCAGTGCTGCAGCTTATTCACACCCGTACTCGAAGCAATTGGCCGCGAGGTTGCTGCCTCCCTGACCATCTGCAAGAAGGCGCGCGCTTCCGGACGCAATGGCCGCCTTCGCGGATGAATGACGTCGAGGCTGCGTTGCAGAGGTTCCGCGTCGACTAACTTCACCGCAGACAATTTGTGAGCTCGAATTTCTCGTCCGACGGCAAGTTGCGGAAGAAACGAGAAGCCCAGCCCTCGCTCGACCATTCGCTTGGCGGTTTCGATCGAGTCGACTTCGAGCGCTACGTTCGGAACCAAGCCGGCCCGACGAAACAGACTGTGCGTCAGCGTCCAGTCGCTCGATCCGCGTTCGTAAAAGATCAGCGGCCAACTCGCGACTTTCTCTAACTGAGCTCGATTCGTGTGCGCTGGTCCCCGCCGCGGATGCGCCACGAGCAAGAGGGGATCGTCGCGCAAACTGATCGTCTCCACTTCTGGATGCTGCAACGACCGCGCCAGCCCGATCTCCGCCTCGTTGTTCAACACCATGTCCAGAACTTCTTTCGAATGTCCGGGCCGAATGCTGATGATCACATTGGAGTGCGCCCGCTGAAAGCGCTTCAACACGTCGGGCAAAAAATATACCGAAATCGACAGCGCCGCGGCGATCTGCAGGGGAATCCCGCTGGCTGGCTGGGCTTGGTGCACTGCCTGTCGCGCCAGCGACGCCGTCCTCAGCAACTGTTCCGCATGTGGTCTGAAAGTTCGCCCTGCTTCGGAAACTACCAGTCCTCCCCGCGAGCGGGCAAAGAGACTGACGCCGAGCGATTCTTCCAGCGCTTTGATCCGCGCGCTGACGGCCGGCTGGCTGATGCGCAAGGCTTCCGCCGCCCGGTGAAATCCACCGAAAGTAGCTACAGCTAAGAAGGTCTCGACCTGAGAAATTTCCATTACAACCCCGATCTAACCTTTGCTAACAACCTGTAATTATCAGGGGCTTGCGCGCTGATAAGCAAAGTCTATCACAGCGATAGAAACGTTCCGTTTGACTCTCGCCTCGTTCCGCCGCAGAATCGCCCGAGATGTGGGGCGTTTTTGCGTCCCGGTCAGGCGACGGGCCTGAAGAATTCAAGGAAAGCAGAGGCAACGCGATGTCAGGAAACGGAATCAATGGCAGGCCTATGCAGGTGACAAGCTGGAGCGACCGCCGCTGGGCCGGCATCACCCGCCCCTACACCACCGAGGACGTCGAGCGTCTGCGGGGCTCGATCCAGGTCGAATACACGCTTGCCCGCCTCGGCGCTGAGCGCCTCTGGCAACTTCTTCACGGCGAAGGCTACGTCAACGCCTTGGGAGCCATGACCGGCAACCAGGCCGTGCAGCAGGTAAAAGCTGGATTGCCCGCCATCTATGTCAGCGGATGGCAAGTTGCCGCCGACGCCAATGACGCCGGCCAAATGTATCCCGACCAGAGCCTCTATCCTGCCGACAGCGTTCCCAACCTTTGCCGCCGCATCAATCAAGCGCTCATGCGCGCCGACCAAATTCATCACTCCGAAGGGAAGGATGGCATGTACTGGTTCGCGCCGCTGGTTGCGGACGCCGAAGCCGGTTTCGGTGGCACGCTAAACGCCTTTGAACTGATGAAAGCCATGATCGAAGCCGGAGCGGCCTGCGTCCACTTTGAAGATCAGCTTTCTTCTGCTAAGAAGTGCGGCCACCTTGGCGGCAAGGTCCTGGTTCCGACAGTTGAAGCCGTCCAAAAGCTAGTTGCTGCGCGCCTTGCGGCCGACGTGCTAGGGGTTCCTACGCTGGTCATGGCCCGCACCGACGCCGACAGCGCTCATCTTCTTACCAGCGACATCGACCCACGCGACCACGAGTTCCTGACCGGTGAGCGCACCGCCGAAGGCTTCTTCCGCATCAAGGGGGGAATCAGGTCGGCTATCGCCCGCGCCTGCGCCTACGCGCCTTATGCCGAGCTGATCTGGTGCGAGACCTCCAAACCGGATCTTAACGAAGCTCGCGAATTCGCCGAAGGCGTTCACAAGAAGTTCCCCGGCAAGATGTTGGCTTACAACTGCTCGCCGTCGTTCAACTGGAAGAAGAACCTGGACGACGCGACCATCGCCAAATTCCAGCGCGAGCTCGGAGCCATGGGCTACAAGTTCCAGTTCATTACCCTGGCCGGCTTCCACGCGCTCAACCTGAGCATGTTCGAGCTGGCCCGCGGCTACAAACTGGCTGGCATGACGGCCTATTCCCGCTTGCAGGAAAAGGAGTTCGCCCGCGAGACCCAGTATGGATACGAGGCTGTGAAGCATCAACGCTTTGTGGGCACCGGTTATTTCGACGCTGTCACCCAGGTGATCGCGGGTGGAACGTCGTCCGTGACTGCGCTGGCCGGTTCAACCGAAGCCGAGCAGTTCCACGGTGTGAAGCCGCAAGTCATTCCCGCAAGTGGTCCGGATGCGGCTTGCCAGCCGATTCTCGGGGACTGCCCGCATGCGCCGGTGCAAATCGAGCCGATTCCCGAAGAGATGCTGCTACCCTCTGGGGACTAACTGTCCCGCAAACTTACGTAGCAACAGCAGCCACTTTCCCTAACCGGGGAGGGTGGCTGTAGGTTTTTGAAGAGGTGTCGCGGGGCGCGGATCAATTGGGCCGATGTTAAGTGCCTCCGTGGCAAAACGCGCAATAGACCTTGCGTCATCCTTTTGCTGAAGCCATGTCCTTTGAGTCTGGGTGCGCGGACTGGGGTGATACAGAACTCCAAGGAATCGAGCGCCCCAAGGGAAAACTTTGCCGCAGCACTCTTTGATCGTGTGGTCGTGAGGGTGAACGGCTCGAAGCGCCTCAAGCGCTACGCGGCCCAAGGCAACCACTAGCGAGGGATTTACTGTCGATACAGTTCTACGGAGAAACCCGGAGCAATTACTGATCTCTGCGGAGAGAGGCTTGTCGTTATTTCCGTCCTCGTCTCTGGGGTTGCACAGCACAGCGTTCGTAACAAATATGGAACTTCGGTCCCAACACATCTCCCGAAGTAACTCCTCAAAGCGGTCTCCGGTTCGGTCTCCGAACAACGGAACACCTGTGATCTGGGCCCCCAGCCGGCCCGGGGCCTCGGCCACGAATACGACCCTTGCGCCCCAGTTGCCATTACGCTCGCTAAGCACTCGACGTGAGTCCCCCATGCGCGGACACAGCGAGCAATGCTGCGCGTCAGAAATCAGGACACTAGGATTTGGAGGAAGATCGATGCTTGCGAATCTCAAGCTTGCAATAGTACGTCAGCGGGCTCGGGGTGGCTTTCGACCAGCGGGGCGATCTGCACCAGGCAGCTCGGATCAGGTTTGGAAGTGGCCACCCAGCCTTCCCGGATAACCTTCTGAGCTAGACAGCCAGACTTACATCCGGAGAATTCAGCGCACGATCCACAATCATGCATCGGACCTGCAGCAAGTTCTTCTCTCACACGATTGAGGAAGGCGGATTTTTCCCATATATCTTTAAGAGGCTGGTCCAGCACCGAGCCGAATGCCTCGTCGTGGTACTGGACATTCTTGAAAGCATCGCAGGGGAAAATCTGCCCGCGATGGTTCACTGCGAGAACGGCTATCGCCGCGTCACACGGAGTATGACCGACCCCAAGGATATTGTAGGGTGAGCCGGCGCGAAGTATAACGTCAGGAAACTGGAGGCGCGTCGCGATGATCATCTCGCGCAATTCATGCATCTCATCGGTCGTGAGGTCCTCCCGGTCAGCTATCCCTCCACCGCGACCATGCGGAACAAATCGGAGGACACTTAAGCGCCGGACGCCCCAGTGACTCGCCGCCTCTACCAGCCCAGGCAGGTCCCGGAAGTTCCGTCGCATGGCAACAAAGTGGATCTCAACCCGAGCACCGGTATCGACGGCGTTCCGGAGTGCAGTTACCGTAGCCGTGAAGGTTGGCAACCTAGTGACGGAATTGTGTACGTCAGGGCGGAGTGAGTACAGACTGAAGATAAACCTACCGAGGCCATTCTGAGCGAGTTGCGCTGCGCCCTGTGCCCCAAGCGGATTGAGGCGGAGGTCCGCCACACCGCAGGTGTACAGCGAGCTGTGAATACCCAGTCTACTGCACTCCCGAACAGCCGTGGGCAGGTAGGAGGCCAATAAGGGCTCTCCGCCGCTAAAAGCTACCTTTTCTACTCCTAAAGCTGAGGCTTCGCTTAGGAGCCGGAACACGGTCTTCTCCGGCAGGGCGCTCGTTTTAAGCTTGTGCGAGTCCGTGCTGCAGTGAACACATGCGAGGGGGCACTGTTGCGTAAGCTCCAGCTTCAGTTCATGGAGAGACGTGGCCATAGTGCCCTTCGTAGACTACACCTCTATTATCACAGAATTCTAGGAAAGGAAACTTAATTTTACATAGAAAATTAATTTTCCACAGCGTAAAATTAACGCTCCATATTGTCAGGTGGGGAGGACCGCTTTTGCCCCAAGAACCCAGCGAAAATACAGACGCTCTGAGAACGGATTTCGCCGCAAAGCTCGGGAAGGCCATTAAAGGCATGTCCAAGAAAGAGGCAGCCGAAAAGCTTGGCGTGACTAGGCAAATGCTCAATCGTTATCTGAAGAGCAAGTCGACGCCCGGAAGTGAAATCGTGAAGAGGGCTTGCGACGAGTGGAAACTGACTTTGTCGGTTCGGGGATTTGAGTTCAAAGGAGGGGCGTTTGATGTCCCCTCCAAACGCCGATCGGAACCAGCGAAGGCAGCGCAGATGGATCTTTTGGGGCTGCTAGATAAACTTCGCAACGATCAGTTGGAGGCAAAAATCGTCGGGCGCGAGGGTGACAGCTTCTATGTGAAGCTTCGCATCAAGGTCGTTGCATAAGTCACGCACTACTTCTTTGACCAAAATACCTCCACTAGAGTTCCCAAGACGGCAACGACAAGTGGGGTGTACACAAAAACGATAAACCTGAGTTGTTCAATCTCCTTCTGCAACTTAGAGATTGTTATGCTTGATCCGCCAAGTAGCTGAACGTCCTGCAGCCGGATGCCCTTTAGGCGAGGCTTGAACTGTGTCTGCTTTTCGTCCTCCCTCGACGCCCCTGTATCACCCTTGACCTCGGCGAAGAAGATAGTGAATGTGGGGTCCTGATATTTAAGCCGAATGTCAGTTGGGCCGACGTTCTGAACCGCGAACAGCAGGGTTCCTTGATGGGTGGGGTCGACGTGAAATCCCGAGATATTCACGAGACCCTGGAATTTGAAAGTGCTTCGTAGAGCGATAAAGCCCATGTGATCCTTCGGCATCTGCAGCTCTTCGTAACATGTGAGTATTGCAAACTGACCAGGGGGAACGCTCACATACGGCGCGTCGCCCGACAGCTTCTCCGGTGCTTCTTTCCCAACGAGGTAAACTTCCCTCCCCAGCCTAAGATCGTATGAGCACTGGTGTAGATAGTCCTCCTTGTAATTTTGAATCAGGCCCTTGTCGACTAGCTTCTCGATCTCTTTTCGCGCCAGGAACACTAGTGCCCTCCGATCGTCAGTACGATCCTTGCGAAAACCGCCCCAATCGCAACGATGCTGAGTATTATCAATCCGGCGACCACGCAGAGATAAGCTGCGCGGGCCGTATGGAACTCGGTCTTTACCTCCGGATTCGATCCGGCTGCGGGGACTAGAACCATCAGAACGATGAACCCCCCTACAATGAGGGCGAATGCAAGAGCAGAAAGTGAGGCAAAGGTCCGAGCCGCGGGAGGAACTGCGTAGATCCACCTACTCACCACGATAGCGATAACGCCAAAGGCTGCTAGGACAGCCGGGGGGAGCCATCGCCCCGAAGACCGTCGTTTGGTCGCTGCCAAATCTGTTCTCCTCACAGACGGCACGAATTGTACACTTATCGTCACGGATTTTCCCTCCCAGGACTCAAATCCGCTATCTGACGCGGATTTTCACAGTTGACATTCGTTACTCATTGGGCGCTAAATATTGCCGCCGGGTTTCTCGCCGTAGGAGTGTTTCCTCCCCGCGCTTTTTGCGGACAAAAAGAAACCTCGCAGGAGAGACGATGAACAAAGCCGATCTCATTGACCGCCTCGCAGCCGGTAGCGGAATCAGCAAGGCGCAAGCCGCTACTGCCATCGACACTGCTGTTGACAGCATTACCAGTGCATTAAAGAAGGGGGATCGAGTAGCTTTGATTGGGTTTGGCACCTTCTCGGTAGCTCAGAGAAAGGCCCGCAATGGTCGCAATCCACAGACGGGCGCCACCATCAAAATTGCCGCGCGGAGAGTGGCGAAGTTTACTCCCGGGACAGAACTCCGCAAAGCGGTGAATAAGAGCAAGTAAGAGGGACCAAGATCTCATGCGGCAGGGTGCGCCCTGCCGCTTTTTATTGGAAACGCCTTTCGCTGCGGATTTGCGCGGATGCACGGGCATTTTCTTGTGAGCGGCCACGGTAAAGCGACCCTGTGCTCCTCGCGCCCTCTGTGCTTAGGCCGGCGGTTTGCCGAATCCTTTACCCTTCCTTTAGAATCAAATGATTCGCTATTGAGGTTAGCTGATTATGAAGACAGCCATTCATCCCGCTTACAACGAAATCCGCGTCATGTGCGCGTGCGGCAACAGCTTTACGACCCGCTCGACCCATCGGGGCGACATCCACGTTGAAATCTGCTCCAGTTGCCATCCGTTCTTTACCGGCAAGCAGAAGCTATTGGACACCGCCGGCCGCATCGAGCGCTTCCGCCGCAAGTACGCCAAGGCCGAGACAGCGAAGAAGTAATCCGCTCAGGCTAAAGATCGAGCCTCCCGCAAGGGAGGCTTTGCTTTTTGCTGACGGGCGTGGCCGGCCTACCGGAAAACCAGTTCCCACGGATTTGCGCGGGTCAACGCAGATTCATCTCTCATGGATGCCACCGGTTGAAGGGGCTTCGCAAGTTCGGTGCTCTTTGTGTTTAACCATCCGGCGGAGGAATTCGCCTCGGTCTGTCTAGTCGTCGTCTTCTGTCGGATTAATCGGCTCGCCCACGATGTTGTAATAAATCTCCTGCGGCTTTTTGGGCTTCTCGGGTCTTGCCGGAGCAGCGGGTTTCGCCACCGGAGCAAGCTTTGGGCTTGGCGGCGGTTGTGACGCACCAACCGGTGCTGGCGGAGCTGATAACGAAGCGGGTTGCGCAGGCACAGCCGCAGCGGCGACTGCCACCGGCGGCTCCGGGGCCACCGGCTCGCTCTTCGGAACGCTCGGAAACGGCGTAATCGAAGTCGGCGCGATGCTCGGCAGCGTATTTTTGGCCGGTACCGACTTCACCTTAACAGTTTTGACTTGGACTCGTCGCTGTCCAGAGCCCGACCACTGATTTAGGAGAATCGCGACAATCCCTGCCAGGCAAAGCTCCAGGATCGAGACGAAAATTCCAGTCAAATTGAAGTCGCCCTTGCCCAAATAGACAGGCGATTGCGGATCTCCGCCCATCACTCGCGCCAGCCCAGGCACGATCACCCCGTTGGTCAGAGAAACGAGAAAGCCCCAGATGGCCTCGCCAACGATCACCGCCAGGATGATCTTGGTAATCCACTTCCCGGCCGACAGCGGTTCGGGTACCGGCGAGTTGGCGATTCCACCCATAATTGTGTGATGCGATTGTAACCCGGAAACGACGGGCTATTTGTTTGACGGTTCTTGTTCGGTGGGACTCAAAGGCTCCCCAGCAATATTGAAGTACATTTCCTCGCGCCTAGGCTCTGGTGGTTCGGCTTTCTCCAGCGCACTTAGCACATGCGGTTTTGGCAATGTTCCCCGTATCCACCGATTCACATAGAAGACGAATATGATCGTAAGGGCGAACTCGAGGGATGATCCGAATAGCTGCTGCCAGGGAAAGACGGCCTTGCTGGTGAACAGTACGGATTCCGTGTGACCATTCAGCAGAGAAGAGATGGTGGGTATCACTAGAAACCAAGTCAACGCGTAGAGAAAGCGGATGCACCCTTCCGCCAAAACAACCGCTAGCGCGATCTGTCCGACGCGCTTCCTGAGGATGGCCGACTTGAACTCGTGACCGAATGCCTTGGGAGAATCGTCCAGATAAACCCCCTGTACGGCCAACAATTGTGGCATAAGAAAGTCGCGTTAAACAGTAAAATAACCCCGTGCGCAAGTTCTGGGACAATCCGGGCCAAGCGGCGGACAACAGTGTCTCCGCGACGCGAGCCGTCCCCAACCGCCTACAGATCGGCTCCGTCCACATTTCTCCCGCAACCGTTCTTGCGCCCATGGCCGGCGTCACCGACACGGTTTTCCGCCGCTTCATTCGCAACCTCGGCGGATGTGGCTTGATCATGACCGAATTCACCTCGGCCGACGGTGTCCTCCGTGCCAAGGACCAGAAGGCCAAGCGCTACCTGCATTTTTACGAAGACGAGCACCCGATTTCCGCGCAGCTTTTTGGCAGCAATCCGCAGGTGATGGCCGAAGCGGCTCGCATGGTCCAGGGCCTCGGCTTCGACCTCGTTGACCTCAACCTCGGCTGCCCAGCCAAGAAAGTCGTCAAGTGCAACGGCGGCTCCGGTCTGCTGCGCGATTTGCCCGCCATCGGCCGCATCTTTGAAGCGGTCCGGAAGGCTGTCACGATTCCTTTCACCGTCAAATTTCGCGCCGGATGGAACGACGAGGAAGTCGTCTGCGTCGAGCTAGCCAAAATGGCTGAAGATTGTGGCCTCTGCGCCGTCGCGCTGCACGCCCGCACGCGCGAGCAAGGCTATAGCGGCAATGCCCGCTGGGAGTGGATTACCGCTGTCAAGGAGGCGGTCAAAATTCCGGTTATCGGCAACGGCGACATCCGCTCGCCCGAAGACGCCTGCGCCATGGTCACCCAAACTGGCTGCGATGCCGTCATGATCGGCCGCATGGCTCCGGCCAACCCTTGGATTTTCCGCCAGATTCAGCAGTACTGCGCCGCAATCTCGACCCAGGAATCGCCGAGCTATGATGAACCCACCGAAGTCGATCGCTACCAGATGATTCGCACCTATTTCCAAATGCTGATCGAAGAGGAACTGCCCGATGCGGTTGGCAAGATGAAGCAGTTCGCCTCGTGGTTTACCCACGGCGTTCCTGGCGGGGCTGGCCTGCGCAAGGAAATCTACGAATCGAGGTCCGCGCCGGAAATTCTCACCCGCGTCGAAGCGTTCTTCGAAGCGCGCCTCGCCGCGCCGAGTCTGGGCTGACCATTTCCGAACACGCCATCCCAAGAACGAGAATCTGACTACCTTGCGTGATCGGCAGGATCGTTACCTTTCGCGCCTATGTGGTTGGCGACAATAAAGAAAGGCCCAGACGATGAGTCTGGGCCTTTGAGCTATGAAAGAACCTTCGTCGACTAGTAAGCGACGAAGGGAGTTGTCGGTGCGACCGGGCCCGAAACCACCTGACCGTCAATCCCGGTAAAGATAGTCTGCCCGTAGAAGAACGGGAAGCCGAAATCGAAGGTGCAATCGCCCGATAGCGTTCCGTTGTTATTAGCGCAAGCGGCAGGAGTGCTGCCTGCTTGCTCGGGTCCCGCTAGATTTGTGAACGCCTCATTGCTGGTGTTGGAGAAGAGTGTATCGGCATCGGCGACACTGAAAGTAGCCGAGCCCGAGGTGCCGTTCACTTCGCTGGTATTGAGCACCGTCACTGGGCCAGCAGTGCTGCAATAGAAATCAGTGTTGTCCGAGCAGATGGTTAGACTGAGCCAGTTGGGGAAGAAAAGCCCATTGGAACCGCTATCGATGAAGCTGGCCAGCAGGGGAGGAGCGGTGCCGAGACCACTCGTCTGGAATTCGTCAAACCCCGCAGTCAACTCAAGGATAGTGTCGTTGCTGGGCAGAGCATTGTTGGATTGCGACCCAATCCCAAACGTCAGCGTGCCCGTCGCTGTCGGAGCAGCGCCTCCCGCCGGTGCAGTCATCGAGATAGCGGTACCCTGGTTGTCTGTACTGAACGCGACCACGGGATTGGTCACCTGTTGCAGCGGGAGCGAGTCGTTACACTCCGAGCCACAGGAAGCAAAGACCGGTTGGCAACCGCCCGAGGAGGTGCACGAAGCATAGTAAGCGGGAGCTGGCGGGCTGGAATTGCCGCCGGTCGGGTCGCAGGCAGTGCCGCAATCGAACGGCTCAGCGCCAACTCCGATAATGCCATTAGCAGCCAGGGTGGCTTGCGTGTCCTCGTTCGTACCTCCGTTCGAGCAGGTAGTCGGTATCGAAAAACCGGTGGGGTTAGCAATAACCTGAACTGGTACGCCGCTCGCAACTTCGCTCCCGATATAGACGTCGGCCGCGTACACGCCACCCCAGAGGAAAGATCCATCCAGGAATTGGACACACTCATTGATCTGGCTGCCGTCGGTATAGTTCACCGGATTTAGAGCAAGCTCGGCGATTTGTGAGCCCAGGACCCTCAGCCCATAGGAGCCCGTATCGACAAGCACGCTATCCACTGTCTGGCAATTCGTCGTGGATCCGCCCGCACAAACCAGCACGCTGGTCAGCACGCCGTTAGCATATGGGACCGGGCCAGTGCCGACGGTCAGCCCCGCCACATTCGCCCCGGCACCCGACGCCAAAACCGTAACTTCCAGCTTCCCGGTCCCTATTGTGGTCCCGGACCCGGAGGTCGCGGTTATGGTTGCAGTGCCAGGGCCAGCAATTGGGGCGCTATACGTTATCGAGCTCCCACTGCTGCCACTAAGGGAGCCGACGCCGGACAGACTCCACGCAACCGCCGTTGAACCGGTGTTGAGTGGGGTTGCCGTGATGTCCAGTGTCCCGCCCAGGTTCACCGTTTGCGGGGCGGCGGGCGTACCAGATATCGATAGAGACACAGTGGGGCCCAGAACGGCGACCCGTGCGGAGGAGCTCGAGCTCGAGCTGGCGGCAGAAGTAGCTGTAATGGTTATGGGGGTGGTGGCGGAGATTGTCGCTGGCGCCGTGTACGTGGTCGGATTTGAGGTCGTACTGCTCAGCGTCCCGACGTTCGGGGAGATGCTCCAAGTGACTCCGGTGTTGCTCGTGTTCGTCACTGACGCCGTGAGTGTAGACGTCTGGCCCGGGTTCAACGTGGTGGGGGTGGCCGATACCGAAACCGTGATGGGCACGCCGGACGGCGTTCCATTATTGCTGCACGCGGACAAGAAGACCAGACTACCGACGATTACAAAAATAGAAAAGCTACGCACGGCTGCCTCCTCAGAAGATCATCCTCAGCTAGCGAACGGCGGTTGCGGCAACGCCTTGTGGCAAAAGTCCCGGATCATAAGCTCGACCGCGAAAGGAACGCATGTGACCGGTATTCACCACAACCAGATTGGGTTGTTGAATGCTCAGCGGCCGGCGGCCCGGACCCGCATCATGTTGCGCCTTCACTCCCGCCGAGTATTGCTGAAAATAGGTACCCAGAAGTTGGCGCATATCGGGAATGAATTGCCCGCTCCAGGCGACGCCGAAAACTCGGCCGTCGGAAGAAACGTACTCGCGGATCACGCCCGTCGAGGTCTTCATTTCATGCACGGAGTAATTGTCTGCTTTCGTGACCTCGACCGTAGCATTCATCTGCGCGCGGTCAGCCTCGACCGAAGCCTCATCGCCGCCTAACGCCGCAAAAGCTGGCATGCTCAGCGCGAGAGTTAGAAGGATCGCGCCCGGCCATTTCAGGCGCACTGCTACGCTCTGCGTTATGCCCCACATGGATGTTTGCATATCGCTAATCCTAATCCTTTTTGGTAACTGGCAATGTAAAGAAGTCTAAACGAACATAACCCTGAAGGTTCAGCTTAGTTGCGGTGGGAAGTGCGATTTTACAAAAAGCGATAAAGCAGAAGGCCGAGTTCCGAAGCGGGAACCATCATGAACGATGGAGGGCGGGCGTCCTCGCCCGCCACGCGTCCCCGGTTGATAATGAAGGCGTGCACAGAAAATATGAGTATCGTCGTCGACTCCCACACTATCAACCCGATCACAAAGCGTTTTTTATTACCTTTTCAACGTATCAGCGATGGGTGTTGCCAGGGGCTGCCCGCGATGTGGTCATCGCGACTGTCCGTGCAGGAAACGGAATGAAATTCCGACTGTACGGAGTTACTGTGATGCCCGACCATGTTCATGTCGTGCTGGCACCTCTTTGCGATGAGAATGGGACGTTCAGCATCATGGAGATCATGCAAGCGATCAAGGGCGCGTCTGCGCATCAAATTAATCGCATGCTCGGGCGCAAGGGAAAGGTTTGGGAGCAAGAATTCTTTGATCGCGCTTTACGGCGGGAAGAAAGCATCGCCGACAAGGTTGAATATATTCTTGGCAACCCGATCGCTTCAGGTTTGGTGGACAATCCTTTGGATTATCGATGGACGTGGAGAGATACGGGAGACTCTTTGGCGGGCGAGGACGCCCGCCCTCCATCGAAATGAAAGATTATTTGGCGCTGCCGACCAGTTTTTCCACGTCGCTCATTTCCTTTGGCACTGCAGAAGACAGAATCTCTGGACCGTTCTCGGTCACGAGAATCGTGTCTTCTACGCGGAAGTGCATCTGCTTATCGGGAAACTCAACGATGGGTTCAACTGTTACAACCTGCCCGGCTTTGACCTCGCCTTTGGGCAACATAACATCGTGTGTGGCCAGCCCGACAAAGTGTCCGGGGAATCCGTACCACTGCTTCTCGATGCCATACTTTGCGAACACCGCTTTGCCGGCGTCCGCTACCTGCTCATAGGTGTTTCCCGGCTTCAACATGGCGATGGACGCTTTCTGCGATTCAAGATCGACAGCGTACCACTTGGCTTGCTCAGGGGTAAATTTCCCGCTGATGTTGAAGGTGCGCGTGATGTCCATGGTCATGTGTTCGAGATCGGCCGCAAAATCGAATACCACCAGTTCGTTCGGCTGGATCTGGCGGCGGTCGCTGAAATAGTGCCAGGTATTGATGTTCTCTGCGGAGCTGACAATCGCGGGATAGGCCCAGCCTTGCGCACCACCATCGCGAAAGACAAAGTCGGCACGCGCTTCGATCTGGTACTCCCACATCGGCGGATGTGCGTGCGCAATTGCTTCCTTAATGCCCGTGGCGCTCAGAATTCCGTTACGGCGGATGAGCGCAATCTCCTGGGGAGTCTTGATATTCCGCATGGCATCGATAAACGGAGTGGCATCTTTTTGATGGGCCGCGGGATAATGCAGGGCTAGCTTCATGAACGCGGCGCGGTCGCCGGGCGTGGGATCACCGTAAGGGCTGTTGTATTCCTCGGCATAGTCACGGCCAGTTTCAAATCGCGCGCCATCGGGCTTATCGGGATAGCTTAGGCGGAGCCAAAGATCAGTTTCCTTTCCGAGCCAGAAGGCGAGAAGGCCGTCAAGATTTGTGACAGGAAGAACGGCCTTGTAGCCCAGCTTCTCGCGTTCGTCCTGGCTCAGCGAGAGCAGATTCGCGCCATAAACCTGTTTGGTGCGCGGGGCCTGCTCGGGCTCGAAGATGATTGTCGTTCCGCTGCTGATATCCATGGCCAGAACGGCGCCAGGATCGGCGAGGCCCGTGTAATAAAAGAAATCGTTGTCTTCGCGATAATGATTCGCCTCGGGCAGCGTGACCTTGGCAAACAAGATCAGGTAGCCAGTCTTGAGCTGCTTGGCTAATTCCTGGCGGCGGCGGGTGAACTCCTGCGGCCCACCGAGATCGTTAATGGTGATCATGTCTGTATATTGCGCGAGTGACGGCAGTGCGATCAGCAGCGCCAGTAAACCAGTGACGAGACGAAGACAGCCAGACGTAAGCTTCACGGTGTCCTCCCGAAAGAATGCTGAGTTTAGCTGGTTGGTAAAGCTCTTGCAATCTCGAACCCCGGTCTCGATGCGTTGCGCGAGAATCTTTCGTTCCAGCTTGATCTCAAGGCTTATACTTTTTCGCATTAAGCGTTTACTGGACAGTGAAGGGGAAAAGCCATGAAATCTAACTACGTGGTTGCGCTCGTGCTGGCCGCGACCCTGGCATGTTATGCCCAGCGCGAAGTTTCGCCGCAAGCGGTCGAGCGAATTCAAAAAGAGGTCCGTCACGAACTGTTGATGCTGCCGTTTGAAACGGTTTTTGACAATCTGGCGTACAAAGTGGACGGCTACGACGTTACGCTGCTCGGACAAGTAACCAACCCCGTCGTCAAATCGAGCGCGGGCGACGCGGTGAAGAGAATTGAAGGTGTGGAAAAGGTCGACAATCAAATTGAGGTGCTGCCAGTTTCACCTAACGATGACCGGCTGCGGCGGCAACTTTATCGGGCGATCTACGGTTTTCCCTCATTGCAACGCTACGCCCTCGGCGTGCAGAAGCCGATCCGCATTATTGTGAAGAACGGGCATGTCACATTGGAGGGAGTAGTGGACAACGAGGGAGACAAGAACGTCGCCGGAATTCGCGCCAACGGCGTACACGGCGTGTTCTCAGTCACCAATAATCTTATGGTGGTTAAGGGGAAGTAGGGGAACTCTTATAGGGCTGGCCGGAAGACCGCAACAGGGGCGAACCTGCCTGCAACCCGGATCGGAATGATCTGAGTGGTAAGAAACTAATGGCGTCGGCAAAGACTAAACCGGATTCAGTGCACCTTCTGTCGTAATCCGGGTCGCTTTGCAGACTTCCTGCGCCATCTTGGCTCCGGCTTCATTGGCCCGCGTCGGGCCTTCCGCCGACATCGCCGAACTGGCAGCCAGTGTGAACAGCAGGGCGTCTTCCTGCTTGTCAAAATAAAGCACTACCTGACTCGCCGCCACGTCATAACCTCCACATTCCCGAAAACTGGGATCGTTCCAGAGATGATAAGGCGAATCCAGTTGCAAGGCGGTTGACTGTTTTGGTGCGACAGCACTCGAAGGGACATGAGAAAGTCTGTGCGCCTCGTCACACAGCCCCTCCGTTGAAAATGCTACATTCTATCTTTCATGTCCGCTCCTGAGTCACGATTCGTGAAAGCGTGCAAGGCGCAGCCTGTCGACCGCACACCGGTATGGTTCATGCGCCAGGCCGGGCGCTATATGCCCGAATATCGGGCAGTGCGCAAAGAATATTCGCTGATTGAAATCTGCAAGCGGCCCAAGATCGCGGCAGAGGTCACAATCACGGCTGCGGAAATTCTGGGAGTCGATGCCGCGATCATTTTTGCCGACCTGCTCCTCCCGCTCGAAGTGATGGGCCTGCCTTTTCATTTCGCCGCGGGCGAAGGACCGGTGATTCAAAAGCCGGTCCGGACGAAAGAAGATGTGGGTCGATTGCGCATCGATCGGGCCCGCGACTTGGGCTACGTTTCGGAAGCGGTGGAACTTGTCTCCAAACACTTCAAAGCGAACCTGCCTGTGATCGGCTTTTGTGGCGCGCCGTTCACGCTGGCCAGCTACATGATCGAAGGCGGCGGATCGCGCAACTACGTTCACACAAAGAAGATGATGTACTCTTCGCCCGAAGTGTGGGACGAACTCGTGCGCAAGCTGGTTGCAGTGACAGCGGAGTACGCCGCGGATCAGGTGCAAGCCGGCGCCGACGTCATCCAGATTTTCGATAGTTGGGTGGGATGCTTGGGTGTGGAAGATTATCGCCGCTATGTGTTGCCTCGCACGACCGAGTTGGTGAAGACTTTGCAGAAAACGGGCGTGCCGATCATCTACTTTGGCACCGATAGCGCGACACTTTTGCCCTCGATGCAGAAAACTGGCGCAGAAGTGATCGGGTTGGATTGGCGGATTCCGCTCGATGAGGGCTGGTGCAGCCTGGGTTTCCAAGGAGCGGTGCAGGGCAATCTGGATCCGGTTTTGCTGTTTGCGGAGTGGAAGGAATTGAAGTCGCGAGCAGAAGACATTCTGGAGCGCGCTGGCGGCAGGCCCGGGCACATCTTCAATCTTGGGCACGGTATTTTGCCGGAGACTCCGGTGGAGAATGTGAAAGCGCTTGCGAAGTTTGTGCAGGAGTTCCAACGGGCTTGACCCATGTAGAGTGGTAACGAAACCGCGGCTTCCTGCACTAATCTTGTTTGACTTTGGTCCCTGATCTCAAATTCGAGAAAGCCGCCGTTTTGCTGCTCGCCCACGGCAGCCCCGATTCTGTCGAGGAAGTTCCGGAATTTCTTCTTCAAGTCACCGGCGGGCGGCCGCTGCCGCCGCCAGTGGTAGAAGAAGTAAAACATCGTTACGGATTGATTGGGCACTCTCCGCTCACCGATCTGACCCGTCAACAAGGCGAGCTTCTGCGGCGCGAGTTGGGAATCCCGGTCTATGTTGGGATGAGAAATTGGAAGCCGTTCATTGCGAATGCGGTGAAAGCGATGGTCGGTGACGGGGTGCATCGAGCGGTCGTGATCTGCCTGGCGCCACAGAACTCGCGCACGAGTGTCGGACTGTATCGTGCGGCACTGTTTGCGAGTTCGTTCCCCTTCACAGTGGATTTCGTCGAGTCCTGGCACGATCACCCACTCCTGATCAAAGCCTTCGCGGAAAAGCTGCAAACCGGCTGGAAACGAGCATGCCGGGAAGCGCAGATCACAATTCCGATCATTTTCACCGCCCACAGCGTCCCAATGCGCACAATCACGGAAGGCGATCCTTATGAAGCGCAGGCGAAGGAAACTGCGGCGCTCGTGGCTCGCGAGGCGGGGTTGACTAGTGGACAATGGCGATTCGCGTTTCAGAGCCAGGGAATGTCCGGTGGAGCGTGGCTGGGTCCGACAGTGGAAGACACCATCACTGCATTGAAAGAGCAAGGTCACAAGCATGTTTTCATTCAGCCCATCGGATTTCTCTGCGATCACGTCGAAGTGCTTTACGACATTGATATCGGCTTCAAGCAGTTTTCCGAGAAACACGGATTGAAGCTATGGCGGGCCGAGTCTTTGAATGACGCGCCGCTGCTGGCACAGGCACTCGCGGATCTCACGAGGTCTCGATTAACGAAGGCTTCATGAAGCAGATTGCCATCATCGGCGGAGGAATCTCGGGACTATCGGCCGCGTTCGCGCTCGAAAAGCAGCGCCATAATCGAGTTCCGCTGGACTACGTTCTCTTCGAATCCAGCCCGCGTTTGGGTGGCGTACTTGTCACCGATCACGTCGATGGCTGTTTGATTGAAGCCGGTCCTGATTCGTTTCTCACCGAGAAACCCTGGGCTTCGGATCTTTGTCGAGAGATCGGCTTGGGAGATCAGCTGATCGGATCAAATGATGCGGATCGCAAGACCTACATTCTGGTCAAAGGCAGATTGGTCGTCATCCCGGACGGCTTGATGTTCATGGTACCGACGAAAATCCTGCCGACGGTTTTTTCACGTCTTTTTTCTTTGGGCACAAAGTTGCGCATGGCCGGGGAGTGGTTTCATCCGCCCCATAAAGCCGCCGGCGATGAAACTGTGGCTGCATTTGTCGAGCGGCATTACGGTTCGGAGATGGTCTGTCGCCTGGCAGATCCGTTGCTGTCCGGCGTGTACGGCGGCGAGGCGAGCCATCTCAGTTTACGTGCAGTGTTGCCCCGGTTTGCGGAGATGGAAGCCAAGTCGGGCAGCCTTGGCCGAGCCATGCTGGCGTCGCGGAGAAAGATGGCAGCGATGCCGAAAAGCTCCGCCAAACCGCTGTTCACGTCGCTGCGTGACGGCATGCAGCAAATGGTCGACGGGCTCGTCTCGCGACTCACTTCGTCGGCCCTTCGGATCAACACGCCGGTAACCGCCATCCAACGCAAAGATCAAGACTGGGTGGTTTCGACCAATACTACGACAAGCTCTTTCGACGCGGTCATTCTCGCCACTCCGGCAACGGGGGTAGCCGAACTCGCGCAGGATTTCAGTGCGGCATTGGCTGCGGAGCTTGCCGGCATTCAATACACATCTTCAATCACGGTCAATCTCGGATTCGACCAGAACGTGCGGGCAGCGTTGCCGCCGGGATTCGGATTCCTTGTGCCGCGTAGCGAAGGCAGGCAGATGCTGGCGGCAACGTTTGTTCACAACAAGTTTCCTCATCGCGCTCCGGAAGATCGTGCGCTTTTGCGGTGCTTTATCGGCGGCGCGCGCAGCGCTCAAGCGTTCAAGCTTTCTGATGACGACTTGATCCAAATCGTACGCGAAGAGTTGCGTCAGATCATCGGCCTTACAGCCCCTCCACTTTTTAGCCGTATTTATCGCTGGAATGGCGCGATGGCCCAATATGGAGTCGGACATCTCGATCGCTTGCAACGAATTGAAAATCTAGTTGCTGGCCTGCCCGGTTTGGCGCTCGCCGGGAACGGCTATCGGGGCATCGGCGTGCCAGACTGCATTCGTTCGGGCAGCGAGGCCGCGACTCGTGCACTTGCCGCGCTCGGGCTGGCCGAGACAAATCCCGTCGCTGCCGTCTGATCGCAAGGATTACTCCTGTAACGTCAAGAATCTTTACTTCCACCAGCAAAACCTTCAAGCTGGAGCAGGGTTCAACTCCATAGGATGGCCTTATGAGAATTGTATGCTTTGTTCTTCTTGCCGCTTCTCTGTCCGCAGCGCAGACGCAATCAGTTCCCACAGGAAACATGCCGGGGCATGACATGGCGAATATGAACATGTCCGACAGCCCCGCTACACCCGGATCCAGCGAAGCGATGCATTCCATGGAGGGCCATCATATGGACATGGGCCCGCACATGAAGATGACGACCCTGCGCGAGCTCAAGCCCGGGGACAAGGAGAAAGCTGACGCAGTCGTGCAGGCTGCCCGTCGGGCAGCAGAAAGATACATCGACTACAAGGTCGCACTCGCCGACGGCTTTGAAATCTTCATGCCTAACGTTCCGCAGAAACAATATCACTTTACGAACTACCGCTACGCTTTCGAAAATGCATGGAAATTCAACCCGGATCATCCGACCTCTCTGCTGTATGAGAAGACTGGGGACAGCTACAAACTTATCGGCGTCATGTACACCGCTCCCAAACGGTTTACCGAGGATCAGCTTGATGAGCGCATTCCGCTGAGCATTGCACAATGGCATGCGCACGTGAATCTGTGCATGGCCCCAAGCGGCTTGAGAGGCGCGGCTTTCAGCCCGAACCCAAAGTTCGGCCTGGCAGGCTCGATTTCGACCGAAGAAGCCTGCGACCAGGCTGGCGGGCACTTTATTCCGCAAGTCTTTGGCTGGATGGTTCACGTTTATCCGTTCGAGAAGAATCCGCAGGACGTGTGGTCGGTCGAACGTCAAATGCACGATCACATGGACTAGCTGTTACTAGCCAGTTCCTATCTCGACCTCCCGTATAATCAAAGGGCTCACTATGCCCGTCACCCTTGATCAGATCGTCGCCGCCACGCGACGGAGAGTTGCCGATTCCAAGCCTTCGGCCGACTTGCGCGATCTGGAAGG
This sequence comes from Terriglobales bacterium, assembly GCA_035507035.1. Taxonomy (GTDB): domain Bacteria; phylum Acidobacteriota; class Terriglobia; order Terriglobales; family Acidobacteriaceae; genus DATJOJ01. The sequence goes on from DATJOJ010000035.1 coordinate 130,896, forward strand.
CCGAGCGGAAAGGCACGTCCCGCGCGGTTTTCGTGAAGCCCTTGCAGAGAAGAGCCGGAATGACGTCGCGATTATTGCCGAGCTTAAGAAAGCATCGCCATCGCGAGGTCTGATTCGCGCGGAGTTCGATCCATCAGCTCTTACGCGTGAACTCGAATCGGCGGGAGCAGCGGCTCTGTCTGTTTTGACGGACGAGGAATTTTTTCAGGGATCGCTCGAAAATCTGCAGCGCGCATCGGAGTGCACGAGACTTCCTTGCTTGCGCAAGGATTTTATTGTCGACGAATTCCAATTGCTCGAGGCGAAGGCTTATTCCGCCGATGCGGTGTTGCTAATCGTCGCCGCCCTGTCGCCGGCAGAGTTGACCACGCTATCGAGGCGGGCGATAGATTTTCAGCTCGATGTGCTCTGCGAGGTCCATGACGAAGAAGAGCTACAACGAGCCATCGATGCGGGATGCGATCTGATCGGCGTAAACAGCCGCGATTTGCGAACGTTTCAGGTTGATCTGAACACTACGCTTCGGGTGGGTGCGCTAATCCCCGAGAACATTCTGCGGGTGGCCGAAAGCGGGATACACAATGGCGCGGACATCTCTCGCCTGCGCTCCGCGGGCTATGATGCGTTCCTGATTGGCGAATCGCTGATGAAGGCGCAGTCGCCGGGGCAAGCGCTGCGCGCGCTAATTGCCGAATCGCGGCCTGCGCTGAGCCGGAGCTGAGAACTGCCACCTGAGATGCAGTTTTATGACGTGGGTGAAAATTTGCGGAATCACGAATCTCGAAGACGCGTTGACGGCTGTGGAGGCCGGGGCAGACGCACTGGGGTTCGTGTTTTATGAAAAGAGTCCGCGAAGCGTTGATCCGGAGACGGCACGCCAGATTGTCTCTAAGTTGCCGGAGGGAGTTCAGAAGTTGGGCGTGTTTGTAGGGAGCTACCCGGAAGACCTGGTACAGCTCGTCTTGAACCTCCGCCTGACTGCGACGCAACTACATTTGGGCTTTGTGCCAGGCTCCAATGATGCAGCGTACGGTAGTAGTGCACCTCGATTCGGTCGCCACTGGTCTTTACCTGCATCAATGTTCATCGAACATGAAGATGCCGCGAAAGGTCTCATATCGAGCTTCGCAAGACTTACTGACTTTATGCAGTCTCATTCCCAGGGCAACAACGGCCGCGGCCTCAGTCCGATCATCTTCCTCGACGCTGGTACAGCGCAGCAACCGGGCGGAACAGGAACGACATTCGATTGGCACAAAGCGGTGCCGGCTGTAGAGGAAATGAGACACACAATTAGGGTTGTTGTGGCGGGCGGCCTAAATCCAACCAACGTCGGTGAAGCTATGCGCACGCTCAAGCCCTGGGGCGTAGATGTATCGTCTGGTGTTGAAGCCAGTCCCGGCAAAAAAGATCCAGAAAAAGTTCGAGCGTTCATTGCTGCGGTCCGCGAGGAAGACGCGAAGCATTGATGGCAACCGCAACCATTCCGCGAAGAAAAACCGCCCAGATCGGGCGCTTCGGCGAGTATGGCGGACGCTACGTGCCGGAAACGCTTATGGCTGCTCTCGAAGAACTCGAGCGCGAATACGAAAAAGCCAAGCGCGATCGCAAATTCCAAGGGCGACTCGACGAATTACTGCGAAGCTACGCAGGCCGGCCCACACCCCTTTTCTTCGCACAACGCCTGACCAAAAAACTTGGCGGCGCGAAGATTTATCTGAAGCGCGAGGACCTGCTCCACACCGGCGCACACAAGATTAACAACTGCCTGGGTCAGGCACTGCTTGCCGAACGCATGGGCAAGCGCCGCATCATTGCGGAAACCGGCGCTGGCCAACATGGCGTTGCGACCGCAACCGTGTGCGCGCTCTTCGGCTTCGATTGCGTGGTTTACATGGGCACAGAAGACATGCGGCGGCAAGAGCTCAACGTCTTCCGCATGAGAATGCTCGGCGCTGAAGTGCGCGGCGTCGATTCCGGCTCGCGCACCTTGAAAGACGCCATCAACGAAGCCATGCGCGACTGGGTGACGAATGTCCGAACCACTCATTATCTGCTTGGCAGCGTGCTCGGCGCGCATCCTTATCCGACGATGGTGCGCGACTTTCATCGAGTGATCGGCCTGGAGGCACGGGCGCAGATTGGGAAAGCGACAGGAAAACTGCCCGCCGCGGTGATCGCTTGCGTTGGTGGTGGATCGAATGCGATTGGAATTTTTCATGCTTTTTTGAAAGATAAGCGAGTGCGCTTGATCGGCGTTGAGGCTGGCGGACGGGGCGACACCCTGGGCGAACATGCCGCCCGCTTCCATGGCGGCTCTCCCGGTGTGCTGCAGGGAACTTACTCTTACGTGTTGCAGGACGAGGCCGGACAAATTGCCGCAACGCATTCCGTTTCGGCCGGACTTGATTATCCTTCCATCGGACCGGAACACGCCTGGCTCAAGGACTCGGCACGCGCGGAATACACATCCGCATCGGATGCAGAAGCGCTCGAAGCTTGCACGCTGCTGGCTCGGACTGAGGGAATTATTCCCGCACTGGAGTCAGCGCATGCGGTCGCAGAGGTCGTCAAGCGTGCTCCGAAAATGAAGAAATCGGATGTCGTGATTGTGAACATCTCTGGACGCGGCGATAAAGACATTGGAATCCTGCGCGAGAAGTTGAACCTGAATTGAGCGGCTGACCATGGCTATTTCATTTACAACAAGGCCATCATTGATCGCCTACATCACCTGTGGCGATCCGGATCTTTCCACCACGCGCGACATCGCGCTGGCGGCCATCAAAGCTGGCGCTGCGGTAATCGAGCTGGGCGTGCCGTTCAGCGATCCGCTTGCCGACGGGCCCGTCATTCAGCGGGCGAGCCAGCGAGCCTTACACCGTGGGACGACACTTCAGAATGTTCTGGATCTTGCGAAAGACATTCGGCGGCAATCGCAAGCTGGCCTGATCGTCTTTTCTTATCTCAATCCGATCATACGAATGGGCATCTCAGAGTTCGCCAAGGCCGCGAGAGAGGCTGGCATTGATGGGGCTTTGATTACGGATCTGCCAGTCGAAGAGGCCGACCGCTATTTGCCTGAGATGCGGTCACGCGATCTGACGACGATATTCCTCGCCGCTCCCACCAGCACGGATGAACGACTGTGGCGCATAGCGCATGCCTCAAGCGGTTTTGTTTATGCTGTGTCGCGCACCGGGGTGACCGGAGCGCGAAAGCAGTTGACGAACGATGCCGAAAGATTAGTCCGGCGCATTCGCAAATACACGAAACTTCCCGTGGCCGTCGGCTTCGGGATTTCCACGCCGCAACAGTTTGCCACGGTGGGAATCTTTGCTGACGGGGCCGTGGTCGGAAGTGCGATTGTCGAAACCATTGAGCGCAATCCCGGCAAGGAAGCGCAGTCTGTGGCAGAATTTATTAAACAGCTCTCAGCCGTCAGCTCACCGCCTTCGGCCCCAAGCCTGTGAGACGATTGGTGCGAGTGTCGCTTGAGCCGCGAAGTGAGTGCCGATAGCTGAAGGCCCATTTTCCATGGACATTTCCCAGTGGCGCGAAAAAATCGATGAGCTGGACCGCAAGCTGGTAGAACTTCTCAGCCAGCGGGCCCATGCGGCTCACGAGATTGGCAAGCTGAAGCGCATAGCCGGAATGCCCATCTACGAGCCCGACCGCGAGCAGGCCGTCTTCGAAAAAGTGCGCCGCGCCAACCCCGGACCGTTGTCCGATCACGACATTTTGAATATTTATGAGCGCATCATGGACATCATGCGACAGATTCAGCGAGAAGAGATTGCGCCCGAATCTGCTAAGGCGGAAAACGCAGGAGATACGGAATTGGATGCGGAGGTAAATGACTGAGCAGTCAGCAATTGGCGCTCGGCATTTAGTCCTTCAGGTCCATCTCATCACCTGGCCCGGCCAAATGCTAAGTGCCAAGAGCTGATTTTCTATGATCGTTGCCATGCAAGAATCCGCGACCGAGGAGCAGATTCAGGGCGTCATCGAACACCTGGTTCGGATGGGCTTCTCGGTGCACCGTTCCACGGGTGCGCGGCAAACGGTAGTTGCCGCCGTAGGCGCACGCGCGGAATTCGATATCCGCAATCTCGAAGTCCTGGCTGGCGTCGAACAAGTTCATCGCATTAGCGCTCCGTACAAGTTGGCGGGAAAGAGTTTTCGGCCACAGGGCACGGTCATTGAATTTCCCAACGGGCTGAAAATCGGCGGCGAGAAAGTCATGGTCATGGCTGGGCCGTGTTCGGTGGAATCGCGCGAGCAACTGCTTGCGGTCGCGGAACAGGTGGCCAAAGCCGGAGCACGTGCTCTTCGCGGCGGCGCGTTCAAGCCTCGCAGCTCTCCATATTCATTCCAGGGTCTCGGCTTGGACGCCCTCAAGCTTCTCCGAGAAGCTGGCGATCGCTTTGGCTTACTCGTTGTGAGCGAGGTGATGGAGATTTCGCAGATCGCGGCCATGCTGGACTACGTAGACGTTCTTCAAGTCGGCGCACGCAACATGCAAAACTTCAACCTGCTGCGCGAGCTCGGCAAGGTGAAAAAGCCGGTGCTGCTCAAGCGCGGAATTGCAGCGACCCTGGAAGAATTATTGCTCTCCGCGGAATACATCATGGCTGGGGGAAACTACGACGTCATTTTGTGTGAGCGTGGTATCCGCACCTTTGAAACTTATACCCGCAATACCATGGATATTTCCGCGATTCCCATCATCCACAAACTCTCGCACCTACCCATGGCGGCAGACCCATCTCACGGCACCGGGCGGCGCGATAAGGTGGCTCCGATGGCTCGCGCAGCGGTCGCTGCCGGCGCCGATGCCTTGCTGATTGAGGTCCACGACGATCCGGACAAGGCCCTATCCGATGGCGCCCAGTCGCTGTATCCACAACAATTTTTTGAGCTCATGGACCAGTTGCGCATCATAGCTCCTGCGGTGGGCCGCAAGATCGCCTGATTGCGGCGTTCCTAACAGAACAGGGAGCCGTGTCCATGGAAAAGCTGCACGAAATGAGACGAGTGGTAGACGAAGCCGACGATAATGACCGCCTGAAGCCGGGTTTGCAGAGCACTTCACGCCTTGATGAATGGCTCAGAACTCTCGTGGAACGCGGGGGAAGCGATCTTCTGTTGATCGCTGGGGCAGCGCCCTGCATTCGCTTTGAGGGCGAAGTAAAGAATATTGACAACACGCCACTCAATGGAGATGAAATTGAAGCTGCCGTTCTCCCTGCGCTAAGCGACCACGCGCTACAGCTGTATCGGCAAAATCATATCGGCGATTCCTCCTATCGCGTGGAGGGACTAGGACGGTTCCGCATCAATCTGCACCATGAGCGAGGCGTGGCGGCTGCGGCAATACGTTCTCTGCCTTCGAAGCTTCCGTCGATTCGTGATCTCCATTTACCGCCCCAGGTGGAATCGCTTGCAAGGCTGCGTCGCGGACTAGTATTGATTGGCGGCGCGACCGGCTCCGGTAAATCGACCACTTTGGCGGCGCTGATCAACGAGATCAACAAGCGCGAAGCGCGGCACATCATCACCATTGAAGACCCGGTTGAATACGAGCACTTGCACAATAAGTGCGTCGTCGAGCAGGTGGAGATCGGCGTCGATGCACCGGACTTTCCCACCGCGCTGCGAGCGGCCCTGCGCCAGGCTCCGGACATAATTGTTGTCGGCGAGATGCGCGATCCCGAAACCATGCGCATCGCAGTGGCGGCGGCCGAAACCGGGCATCTGGTTTTTTCCACTCTGCATACCACCGATGTTCCCTCGACCGTCTCGCGCATTTCCGATTCGTTTCCTCCGGAGCGGCAGCAGACCATCCGGCAAGAACTGGCGATGGCGTTAGCCGCGGTGCTGGTGCAAGTGCTGCTACCGGGCAAGAACGGCGGTCGCGTTCCGGCAGCCGAACTGCTGATGGTTGGCTATGGCGCGCGCCAGCACATTCGCCGCAACGCGTTGCAACATCTTCATCAGGAAATCACGATCACGAAAAACAAAGGTTCGTTCACGATGGAGGAGTCGCTGGCGCAGCTGGTGGAACAGGGCCACGTTGATCGTGAAGACGCGCGTACCAACGCTGCCCACCCGGACGATCTCACCAGCATGTTGAAGGGCTGACGACTTTTCGCCGGCGCGAGTTACAATTTCTGCTCACCTCTGAGCGCGCGCATGCTGATCCGGCAAATCACCATTATCGGTACCGGCCTGATTGGCGGTTCGTTCGGCCTGGCCCTTAAGAAGCACGGTTTTCGCGGACGAATCATCGGCTGCGATCGGACAGCGGTGCTGGAACGTGCCCGCAAAGCGGGAACATGCGACCGAGCCAGTGAGCATCCGGTCGAGGCGACGCGTGGCAGCCAGGTCGTGCTTCTCGCGACCCCGGTTCTCGCCAGCATGGATCTCATCAATCGTCTGGCCCCAGGGCTGCCGCCGAAAGCTTTGCTGACTGATGTCGGCAGCACAAAGTCACAAATTGTTGCCAGGGCCGAAGCTGTCTTTGGGAAGAATGCTGGCGCACGTTTTCTCGGCGGGCATCCCATGGCTGGCAAGGAGAAGTCGGGCGTCGAGTTCGCTGATGCCGATCTATTCCATGACGCTGTGTGGTTCATTACTCCGCTGCATGGACAAAAGACCAACGAGGGCGTCGTCGGCGAGTATCTCGGATGGCTGGAAAAGATTGGTGCCCGGGTCGCTAGCATGGACGCGGCGGAGCACGATGAGCTTTGTGCCTGGATCAGTCACCTGCCGCAGATGACTTCTACAGCCCTAGCCTCAACCCTGGTAGACGAATACGGCGCAGACGCTCCGCTGCTTCAAGCCGGAGGACGGGCGTTGCGCGAGATGACCCGCATTGCAGGTAGCCCTTATTCCTGGTGGCGCGACGTCGCCATCACCAATAAGCAGAACATCGCAGCGGCGTTGCTGAAGCTGGAACAGCGTCTCGCCCATATCCGCGAGAACCTTGATACACGCGAGCTAGCTGAGGAATTCGAGCGGGCGCACCAACTGCGCAAGAATTTGCCCCCAAACAAGCCGCATAATCCATAAGCAGGCACTCTCAAGCTCCTGGATCAGCGGGCGTCTCCCGCCAAGGCTAGCCCGAAGTCAGCGCAACCGCCAAAAAAATGACGCTTTTCTTGCAACCGTAACCCCAGAAGGTTGTATGATTGTCCGGCCAAAGGCGGGGCTAAATCCTTTGGCTATTCGCCCTCCCTGGGAGTTACCCATGAAACGTTCAATTCGAGTGACTTTCTGCAGTATTTGTTTTCTAGCAGCCGGCTACGCATTGGCGCAACACAAAGGGCAGGGATTTGACTTCCCCGATCACGTTTACAACGACGCCCACGTTGTAGCGTCCAAGGGCACCGTTCTGATCCTCAGCATCAGCGACACACGCCACCACGCACTTGATCGTCAGGCCGTCGTAGAGCTTACCAATACGACCAATAACAGCTCGCGCACGATGCCGACTGAAGACGTCGAAGGCAAGACCTCGGTCACGTTCGTGAGCATGGATCCCGGGGTTTATGACATCGCGGTGAGTGCGGTTGGCTACGTGACCACGCATCAGCGCTTCGTTGCCAGCGGCATCACCAGATCCGAAAAAATGCAGGTAATCCTGAGGAAAGATCCCTCGGCTACGGACCTCACGATCAATTCGCGCGAAATGTCTCCCAAGGTGCGCAAGGAACTGCTCCGCGGTTGGGCCGATCTTAAGTCTGCAAAGCTCGATGACGCGCAAAAACATTTGGAAGAAGCTGAGAAGCTGGATCCTTCCAATAGCGACGCGGCTTTTCTGCTGGGATTTGTTTATTTCGAGAAGAAAGACGCCGACCGCGCGGCTCAATATCTGAGCACGGCGACCAAGCTAGCGCCGCACAATGGGCAGGCGCTGACCTTGCAGGGGCGCGTGGAAAGTTACCGCAAGAATTACGACGCAGCGAGGGCGCCTTTAGAGCAGGCGGTTGCGATCAATCCCAAGAACTGGATGGCGCACTATCTTCTGTCCAACGTTTATCTGAAGGAAAAGGAGTACGCCAAGTCGCGCGACCAGGCGCAGATGGCGCTGGACGAAGGCAAGGATGCCGCCAATGCCGCCGAACTGCCGCTAGGCCAAGCGCTGGCCCAATTGCATCTGTATCAGCCGGCGGTGGAGGCGTTGGGGGCATTCCTGCGAACTTCGCCTACCGATCCGGTTGCTCCCCAGGTGCGCGAGATAATCGGGCAGATCGAGAAGTCGACCAACGGCCAGCCGCTGTCGAGCATGACGGTTTCCGAGCCGGTGATCGCGGAGACTGCTCCCGAGGTTCCTACCAGAAACTGGGAGCCGCTTAGTGTGGATGCAGTGAAGCCCGACGTGGCGGCGGGAGTCTCCTGCCCGCAGGGCAAGGTCCTATATAACGCGGGCGAGCACGTAAAAGAGTTGGTTGACGACCTCTCGAAGTTCGACGCGATGGAAGAGGTTTATCACGAGGAATTAGACAAGAACGGCTTTCCTAAGAAAGAAGTCCGGCTGAAGTTCGATTACGTGGCCTCGATCGCCGAGCCCGTGCCCGGCACGCTTTTGGTGGATGAATATCGCTCCAGCCGTTCCGGCACCGACGAATTCCCCGATCAGATTGCCACCAAGGGATTGCCCGCGCTGGCATTCGTGTTTCATCCCGACATGCGGGACAACTTCGACATGCAATGCGAAGGCCTGGGCAAGTGGAACGGGAAATCCGCGTGGCTGGTGCACTTCCAGCAGCGGGAAGACAAGCCGCATCGCATTGAAGACTATGTCGTGAACAACAAGACGTACTCGGTCAGCATGAAGGGACGCGCCTGGATCGATGCCGATACTTACGAGATTGTGCGACTGGAATCGGATCTAGCCAAGCCGATCCCGGAAATTCAATTGCTCAGCCAGCATGAAGTCGTGGATTACGCGCCGGTAAAATTTCCCAAGAGCAAAACCGAGCTATGGCTGCCGAAAAACGCCGAGCTGACGTTTAACTTCCGCAATCACCACTACTATCGGCAGCATAGCTTCGACCGCTTCATGTTGTTCGCGGTGGACACGCAGGAAAAACGCAAGGAACCGACGGCCAAGAGCGATGGGCCTGGCTCGCGCTTCCACCAATGGCTGCACCGTAAAAAGCAGCATGCGTAGCGCCAAGTTCCGAGGGCGGTGCCTGGTCTAAAGAACCGCGCACCGTCGCCAGTCTCGAAATCTGGTCTTTCCTCAGGCGTATTTGAATGGCCGAATCGCGACGCTCTTCCAAAAGTAAGCCAGAATAATCACGCTGGCCACGGCGGCATAAGCACACCATAGCGAAGTGAAGGCATAACGCCTGACTGCCATCACGGCGAGCAAGATGGCGAGGTTGGCGGCGCCGAACAGCACCATGTCCTTAATTTTCGAGAAAAAGAGCGAGCCGCAGGTCGCAATCACGTAGAGCAACCCAACCAGTGTATGGTTGGTGGCTTGATTCACGTAGACGAGGCTGTTTGACACGACGTAAACCTCGAAGGGAAACGCGGTCAGTGCCCATAGGATGTACAGAGTCGTGCCCAAACCAACGATCAGAAACGGCAGCATTCTTTTTCGGGCCTTGGCAGTCGGCTCAAACAGCCAAACACTGAGTGGTAGCAAGAGCGGAAGCAAGCCCTGCGCGTAGAGCATGAAGGCCGCACCCATGTTGTGGGCCACCGCAGGCGAGAGAATGCCATCCAGCCCAAGCCACACAAATCCCTCGATGAACTGATGAATCGCGAAGAGCAACGGCAGCGCCGCAAACAGAAGCTCGCGCCGGTGTTTCACTCTGGTCAAAGTGAGTGCGCCGATCGCGCCCAGGGCGCCGCTCCCCACAAAGTTGGCGGTTGCCGAAAAGCACATAGTTGCCTCCAGGATTGGAATCCGAAATCATAGAGGTTTCGGCAGGGATGCGCCAATGGTGTAAACGAGGGGGCAGGGGCCGGTCAGAACAACGACTCGGCTTTCTCCGTTGCCACTTTAACTAAGGTGTTCCCCCGATCCTAATTACCCCACACTGTGTGATAGTCTGTCGAGGTCAATTACACATCCCTCCGCTGTTGCCCGATCGGGCGTCGGTCTTTTGTGCAAATGATGTTGCACAGGAGATCGCCATGCGCGAACATACAGAACGCTGGAAGCAACTAGCCGAACTCGCCGCCAACGAGCAAGACCCAAAGAAACTTATCGAGCTAGTTCGAGAGATCAACGAGCTACTGGAAGTGAAGCAACGACGTTTGGATCGTGCCATAGAGATACCGAAAGAATAGCGGCTGTGACAACCGCCGCGCTGTTTGGCTCCATCTGAGCTGATGATCCCCCATGAACCACTCCGAGAAGTTCAATTTGCTTATCCAGCAACTTCGCGAGATCACCGCCAAACTCCTTCAGACTTCGATTCACGGGGAACGAGTTCCACTGCTTAAGGAATCGCGATTCATCTTGAAAAAGCTCGATGAGCTGATGCACGAGGATGGGGAGGACAAGGCTCCTAGCGACCGAACAGTTTTCCGAACGTGAACTCGCGGAGTGTCTTCAGTTCTGTCGTGACCGGGTCAACCCTTAGTTGTGAATCAATCCACTGGCGATGCTCGTCACGCATCATCTGTGGCTCGTAAGTCGTGTCGTTATAGATGCGGAAGAAGAGATGCTTCGTGGCAACGGAGTTCCACGATTTCGGTCCGACGCTTTGCATCGCGAACAGCTCCAGGGAATTTGCGACCGAAAGTTTTCCTTTGCAGTGGCGAAGGCGCTAAACTTGACTAATCCCGGAGGGATGCGTGAGCGGTTGAAACGGGTGGTCTTGAAAACCACTGTACGGGGAACCGTACCGGGGGTTCGAATCCCTCTCCCTCCGCCAGCTCTCCCCATAAGGTCAATTTTGTATGAGGTCCTTCGCTTTGCTCAGGATTTCGCCTGCGGTCTCCCGCTACGCTCACGCCCGCAAAACGGCTCAAGTTCGAATCCCTCTCCCTCCGCCACATCTCCCCATAAGATCAATTTTGCATGAGGTCCTTCGCTTCGCTCAGGATTTCGCCTGCGGTCTCCCGCTACGCTCACGCCGCAAGGCGGCTCAAGTTCGAATCCCTCTCCCTCGGCCAGCTCTCGCCACAAGATCAATCTTGCATGAGGTCCTTCGTTTTGCTCAGGATTTCCTCCACGCGCTCCTTCTGCAACCGCTCCCACAAAGCTCTCCGCGGACCCCATTCCAAGAACGCAACCGTCTTAACTTACCCGGAATCCAGTAAATTTGGGCGGTAGTGACTTTGGGTGGAATCAAGCAGTACAAAATGAGGTATTCTTTCTGCAATCAAAGTGTGCCGCTTGCGGCTTTTCGATCCCGGCACACTGCAGAACAAAGCGCGATGGGGTTTTAAACGTTGAGTTATAAGATTCTCGCATTAGCTATCTTTCTGGTCATAATCATTCCAAGTCCTGCCCTCAGCGGCAGTAGATTCGTGCCGGCGTCCAAGCCGGTGGCCGCAAGCATTCCCGATGTGGTTGACGAACTCGACGCCGACGACACCAGAGATTGCCTTGCCCTTGGCGAGCTCGACATCTCGTTCCATACCGACAATGACGGTCCACCCGATGTAGGCGTCGTGTTGACAGATCCGTGGGGACGCCGGGTCGGCTTTGATCCGCTGACTAAACATGCGTGGCAGGATTTGCCGGTAGCGCAGGGTGACATTGATTGCGACCTAGTGGCCGGCCGCAATAATTGCCGAGGGCTGGTGCAGATATGCGGGCCTCTGAGCGGAACCTATAAGCTCGAACTCATTGCCCAGAAAACCACGGCTTACAGCGTCAGTATCTCTGCTCGAAGTGCGCAAATTCTTGAAGGAAACGGCGTTCAATCTTCCCACTCGCAAGCTGGTTTAAATGACGTGGGAATCCGTGGGGGATCTCGAGACGTCGTCTTGCTGAACTATTCGCGCGATCCTCAAGAGAAGATAGCCGCACAGCTACAGCATCCGGTGGAGGCACGTAAACTCGACACAAGTCCTCATTCCCAACCCGAGCTGGAAGCGACAAAAAAGTAGAACCAATACTTCCGTCGTTCATTTCTTGATCGAATTGGGTTTTGACTTCCCTTTCCGGCCCCAATAAGATGGCCCCGATCCCATGATCGGCCAAACCATCTCGCATTACCGCATCATTGAAAAGCTCGGTGGTGGCGGGATGGGTGTGGTGTACAAGGCCGAGGACACGCGGCTGCGTCGTTTTGTCGCGCTGAAATTCCTGCCCGAAGATGTGGCCCGCGATCCGCAGGCACTCGCCCGCTTTCAGCGCGAAGCGCAAGCTGCCTCTGCGCTCAATCATCCCAACATCTGCACGATCTATGACATTGGCGAGGAGGATGGCTATGCCTTCATTGCCATGGAGTACCTCGAAGGCATCACCTTGAAGAACAAGATCGCGGGCCGCCCGATAGATACGGAAGAGACGCTGGCCCTGGCGATTGAAGTTGCCGACGCGCTCGATGCCGCTCATAGTGCCGGCATCGTTCACCGCGACATCAAGCCGGCAAACATTTTTGTCACCAAACGCGGCCACGCTAAGATTCTCGACTTCGGTTTGGCCAAGGTCACTGGAGTTTCTACCCGCGCGGAACTGACTCAGACCGGCACGCTCGACGAGCAGCACTTAACCAGTCCCGGCTCGACCTTGGGCACGGTCGCCTACATGTCGCCCGAGCAGGTACGCGCGAAAGATCTCGATCCGCGCAGCGATCTGTTTTCCTTCGGAGCGGTGTTGTATGAGATGGCGACCGGCGCGTTGCCCTTCAACGGCGAAAGCTCAGGAGTGATTTTCAAAGCCATTCTGGATTCGGCTCCGGTTGCGGCTGTTCGTTTTAATCCTCAAGTTCCTCCCAAACTGGAAGACATCGTCAACAAGGCGCTGGAGAAGGACCGCAATCTCCGCTATCAAAGCGCGGCCGACATGCGCGCTGATCTGCAACGATTAAAACGCGACACCGAATCGGGGCGAAGTCCGGCCATGTCGAGCGCGCCGATATCCGCTCCGTCGGTTCCTGTGTCGCAAACATCCAGCGCGCCGTTGGCCCCGCCAAGTGCAGCTAGTTCGACTTCCGCGTCGGGTGTGGCGCCGGCGCCGATTCAGTCCGCCGCGGGCGCACCCGGCCCGCGAAGGCAGCGGGCAATTTTGCTGGTTTTCGGTGCGGCAATTCTGATCGCGGCAGCCCTGGATCTCTGGTTTCTGCACATTCGCAATTCGCAATCCGCGCTCGGCAAGCAGCACAAATCGGTTGCCGTGCTCTATTTCAATAATCTTTCGCAGGATCCCTCGTTGAACTGGCTCGATAACGGTCTTACCGACATGCTCACTACCAACCTCGCACAGGTGAAAGGCATGGACGTGCTGTCAACCGAGCGCGTGATGAGCGCGGTTCAGCGTGCCAGCAAAGACGGCAAGTCGTTAGATCCAGCCCAAGCGCAAAGCATCGCCCGCGACGCCGGCGCCGACGCCTATATTACCGGCGCGCTGCTGAAGATCGGACCAACGCAATTACGTCTCGACGTGCGCATGCAAGATACCAGCACCGGCCAGATTTTGTTTTCGGACAAACTGGAAGGGCAGGACGTGCAGAGCATCTTCGGCATGGTAGATCGTCTCACTGCGGGAATTACCGGCAGTGTCCTGCCCTTGTCCGCGCAGCCGCAAAAGGCGCCTGAGATTGAACAGACTTCTACCTCCAACATCGAGGCGTATCGCCATTATCAGCTGGGCGTCGACTATGGCCGCCGGTTTCTTACGAGCGACGCCATACGCGAACTGGAGGAGGCGGTTCGCTTGGACCCGCAATTTGCGCTGGCTTATTTACAACTCTCCGAGCAGTACTACTTTGAGGGAGACTATCGGCGCGGTACCGAGCTCGCCGCCAAGGTCGAACAGCTGCAATCACACCTGCCACGTTACGAGCAACTGTCTTTGCAGGTGTTGAAGGCGGAGCGTTCGCAAGATCAGGAAGCTCACGTTGCCGCACTGCAAGCTTTGCTGGCGGAGTTCCCGCGCTCTACCTTCGATCGTGGTGTCCTTGGTGAACATCTCAACGACCAGGGCAAACCTCAAGAAGCCCTCGAGATCTTGCGACAGGGACTCGTATTGGATCCGAAGAGCGAAGACCTGCTCAACTTCCAATCCTATGTACTGGCCAAATCCGGAGATATCAATGGTGCGCTGGCCGCCAATGATGCCTATCAGGCGGTTCGTCCCGGCGATCCCAACCCGATCGACAGCCGTGGCGACATCCTGTTCTTGGCTGGCCGGGATGACGAAGCCATCGCGGCATATCGTAAGACGCTGGAATTGAAACCAGATTTCAGCTACTACGGGGAATATCTCAAGCTGGCCATCGTCTACATGGATCAGAGAAAGCCCGACATGGCGAATGCGGCGTTCCAGGAGTTTGCCCAGCGCACTTCTCCTCTAGTACGCCTTTATGTCCCTGGATATCAGGCGCAATTCAAGCAGACGGAGGGCGACTTCGAAAGTGCGCTGGTCAGCTATCGCGAGGCAGTCGAGCAACTTGAGCGGGCAAAACAGATGGAGGTAGCGGACGGTTTTCTGCGGCAATTTGTCGTTCTGTCGGTCCTGTTAGGGCAAAATTCCTCCGCTCTCTCCTTCGTCGAACAACAGAAGCTGAATGGCGATGAACAGCCAGCTCTCGCCTTTCTGCAGACTTTGTCCGGAAATACCAACGCAGCTCAGCAAAGTTGGCAAAAATACTCCTCGAGCCATCCCTGGGTTTCCCCGCGGGCGATTGAGATTTGGCAGGCTTACCCCGAGATGGTTGCGGCTGTAGAAAAAGGCGACGGTCAGGGGGCGCTGAGCCGCGTGGCCAGCGTCCCCAATTTTCAGGATCCCAATTTCTCTTTTTTCAAAGGCCGCGCTTTCCTGCTTAGCAACGATTATTCCTCTGCCGAAACGCAGTTTCGCGCGGTCCTATGGCTGCAGCGTAGCCTAGAGAATGGTCAGGTCTTGGCAGGGCGGTTACCAGCCCTCAGCATCTTGTCGCATTACTATTTGGGCCAGCTGTACGAAAAAACCGGCAAACGGGATCAGGCGGTTAACGAGTATCAAAATTTTCTCGCATATTTCACGGGTTCGAACACCCGCCTCGCCCAAGTTGCCGACGCCCGCGCTGCACTGAAGCGCCTGATGCAGTGAGCTCGCGAGGTTACATCACGATCTCATTCGCGCGTCGCATGATGGGATGCTGCATCTCTTGCAGCTCGTTTTTCACACGATTCAGGCCGAAAACACATTGTTCGAAATGATTGGACAGGCTGGCGAATAGCGGCGCGACTTTGGTGTACTCGAAGCAATCGAACTTGGAGACGATGTAATAGCTTTCTTTCCCGGCTTTCATCCAGTCGACAAAATTTTCCAGTCGACTGCGGCGGAGGCGGACTTGATTGATACTCTCGGGAAACATCCCGGTAAAAAACAGGGTGTAATCGCCAATGTGTTTGCGTACCTGGCGTTCGCGGTCGAAGGAAGGTGCAGGGCCGAAGACAGGGTTTGACTCCATTAGCATTTCGCCGACATCAGTCAGCGAACGCCCAGCTCCGTTGCGAATCTTGAACAATTGCTCAACCTCGCAAAACTCGGCTAGAAGTTGGGCCACATAGTTCACGATCTGCGGATCGCGCAGGCCGATTTCCTCGGCGTAGTGGCGGCCCACCAGCTCCATGAAGAGCTGCTGCAACGGACTCGATTCCGGAATCATTTATGCCTCACCTCCACCAAACGGGCCAGCCGCGCCGCATTTGCCCGGCAGTAGCCTGATTACTTACCTTACATTTGCCGTCAAGGCAAGTAACTTTTGGGTCTCGAACCCACGTTCCTGCTGCTTATGTTAGAGAGCAGACACGTGCGCAAAGGTTTTACTCATTTTCTGCTGGCAATCACCTGAGTCGGCTGCTAAAACACCCCGCCAACTCTAGGTAAAATATCGGCACGAGGTACACGATTCATGCAGCGAAAGAACATTACCAGCGGTACGCCTTGGGAACCCATCGTGGGATATTCCCGCGCCGTTAGGGTGGGAAACCAGGTTCACGTGTCAGGAACGACGGCAACAGGGCAGGATGGAAAAATCGTGGGAGTTGGCGATGCCTATGCCCAGACGGTCCAAACATTGAAAAACATCGAGACGGCCTTACAAAAGGCGGGCGCTAGCATGAAAGATGTTGTCCGCACGCGCATCTTCGTGATCGATATTCGCGACTGGGAGAAGATTGGCAAGGCCCACGGGGAGTTTTTTCGTGACATCCGGCCGGCAACGTCAGTGGTCGAAGTAAGCAAATTAATCTCGCCGGAGATGCTGGTGGAGATCGAAGCCGAGGCGCTGATCGATGAGTAGCGATTACTTCAGCGGCTTTGACATATTAATGAAGTGGCAAGGGAGCTTGGTCTGAATACCCGGCGTGAACGGGGATGTGCTGGTCTGGACGTAGCCGCGGCGTAAGTAAAATTCCGGAAGCTCCCGACGCAGATTCACAATTCTGAGGTCCATACAGCGGCATCCGGCTTCGCGTGCGTGTTGCTCGGCAGCCTGCATGAGGCGCGAACCTAATCCGGCACCCTGGCGTGAAGGTTCGACGGCCAGAAGGCCGGTGTATGCGCGCTCGCCTCTTTTTTCAACGTAAACGCAGCCCGCGATTCCACGTTCATCCTCCAGAACCACGAATTCTCCGGTCTTCAGAAAATTGGATACGGCTGCGGGATCAATGCGATCCCGCTCGATAAAGAAACTTTCTGCTTGCTTGAACGCAGCGTTAATGATTGTCGTGATCGCCTCAACGTCAACTGTTTCTGCAATGCGAATGTTGGTCAACATTCTTCTCAAGGTCCGCTTAGGTATACAATTCTGCGGCTAGGGCCACCCTGTTAGACGTGCGAAACCTTAGCTTTGTTCCTTTGGAGGTACGCCCAGTGAAACGTTTGTGGTGGTTGCCGGTTTTCATGCTTCTCGGCGGTGCGATCGCGCAGCAAGACACCAGTCCAACGTTGCGTTCCTTCACCGTCATTCGCGCTGGCGGCCTCATAGACGGGAAGTCTACAACCGTTCGCCGCAACCAAGTCATCGTTATTCGCGGCAATCAGATTGAAAGCGTGACGGATGCCGCGAAAGCCACAATGCCCCCCGGAGCCAACGTTATCGACCTTTCTCACTCCACCGTTCTTCCAGGATTGATCGATTCCCACACCCATATTTTCCTGCAAGGGGAGGATCCAGCGGAGGGCGGGTATGACATCAACATTTTGAAATACCCACTGGCATATCGCGCAGCACGGGCGACCGTGGCGGCGCGGCGCGCCCTCGAGCAGGGTTTCACGACTTTGCGCGATGTCGAAACCGAAGGCGCGGGCTATGGCGATGTGGGCATCAAGATGGCGATCAACGAAGGCTACATTCCCGGCCCACGTCTGTTCGTGGCCACGCGTGCCATCTCGACCACAGGCGGGTACATGCTGGAAGGCTACGCTCCCGAACTCGAGATGCCCAAAGGAGCGCAAATCGTCGATGGCCCGGTGGAGGCACGCAAGGCTGCGCGGGAACAGCTCGACCACGGCGCCGACTGGATCAAGGTTTATATGACGCACCGCTCGTGGGTAGGAAAGAACGGCGAGCTGGTTTCGCAGCCCACGCTCACGGTCGAGGAGTTGAAAGCCGTAGTAGATGAAACGCACGGCTGGGGCAAGAACGTGGCCTGTCATGCTTATGGCGGGATTGGGCTACATCGCGCATTGGATGGTAGTTGCGATTCGATCGAGCATGGGTTAGATCTCGACGATGCGGCCGTTGCGCAAATGCTGAAGCAAGGCACCTGGTATTGCCCTACGCTGGCCGCTTACTACCACGATTGGGCGCCGGCCGACACTCCCGAAGGCCAGCGGGACCGCAAAAGAGTTGCGGTGCATGAGGTGTCGTTCCCCAAGGCGATGCACGCCGGAGTCAAGATTGTTTTCGGAACCGACATGGGCGGGATTCCGTGGACCGAGCCTATTGCGCAGGAATTCTCGCGCATGGTGGAGTTGGGCATGTCTCCGATGGATGCGATCGAGAGCGCAACGTCACGCCCGGCAGAGATGCTCGACATGCAGGGAAGAATTGGTGTAGTTGCGCCGGGGGCCTATGCCGACATCGTCGTCGTCGATGGCGATCCGCTGCACGATATAAAAATCCTGGAAAATGTGCAGTTCGTGATGAAGGACGGCAAGGTTTATAAAGTAAACGGCAAATTCAGCCCTTAAACTCCGCCGTCACAGGAAGAAATGTGGCGCCAGCCGCGGCATCTGTTCCCCCGCGCCGAACTGGCGCCATCAAGAGATTCCGACTTATGGTACGGTTCCCGCCACCGCGAATGCACCGAAGATGCCTTGGCTGGAAAACCATCCCGACCCATCCTGGCTATTCTGGAACGCGAAGTTTTGGGTGGTTTGATTAGTGTCGTTGTCGTTCCACGCCGCCCACGTTGTCGAAGCGGGCGTAGTAGGTTGCACTACGATCCAATATTGCGTTCCTGCGGTGACTGAAATTCCAGAAATGATTTGTAGCTCGACCGCGCAGCACATGCCTAAAGACGGCAAATTGCTGATAGTGAAACTTGCCAGCGAAGCTCCGGGCAGGCCGCTATTATCGGCGTTGAGGCTGACGGTCACTTCGTTATCGCCGGAAATGTAACTGACGGCGACACCGATCCGGGTCACTGTAGCGTTCACGGATGGAGTAAAAGGCAAAGCATCGGCTGCTTGAAAGCCCAGCTGCGAGCCGCTTCCGGAGATGGTCCAACCGTTACAGCACCAGTAAACGCCCAAGGGGTAATGGCTGGCGTTGTCATAGATCATGACAACGTTCGACGGCGGTTCGAGTGATTGCGGCACAAATGGGCTTGCTGCCTTGGCGACCGTCGTCTGGCGGCCGTCCTTGCTGAGTGCAATTTCATTTTTGTTGGCAGCCATAGCCATCCCGCTGACAACCAGCAATATGGCAAGGCTAAAAGCCGAATTTCTCACTGCGGTACTCATGATTTTTCTTCCTCAGTTGGGTGAAGGTTAGAAAAGAAGATGGTTTGCCTAGAGAAAGAACCGCCTACGTCCAATTTGGCCGTAGGCGGGTTGTTTGTATAGAGGGTTCGTTTTTACTGCCCGTAAATCGCGTATCCCGGCAGGATACCTTCGGTGTTGATCCAACCGCCGTTACTGGTCGCGTAGAACGCGGACGGATAGGAGCGCATGTCCGTAGTGTTATAGGCCCAAGCATCGAACGTCGTCTCGGTTTTAGTGTCAGTGCTGACCACAAACCAATACTGCGTTCCGGCGGTTACCGGTACACCTTGGCTCCCACCGCCCGCCTGCGCGAGCTGGCAGCAGTCGCCAAAGTCGCCCAGACCGGTAACGTCTACGCTACCCAGAGCGTTGCCCGGCAAGCCATTGGCGTCAGCGTTGATGCTCAGAGTGACGCCGTTGACTCCGTTCTGACCCCAACCCACTGAAGCTTGAACCTTGGTAACGGTCATGTTGGCCGTGGGCGTGAACGGAATCGCATCCCAGTAAGCCGAGCCGAGGAATGAGTCCGGACCCGAAATCGTATCGCCATAGCAGCAGAAATAGACGCCGAAGGGATATTTGCTGAGGTTACCGGCGATCAGGGTGAGGCCGGCGGGGACCTGGGGTGGCGCCACAACATGACCCGAGGGATGGGTAGCAATTACGTTTCTGCCGTTATTGCTGACGACGATTCCGTTCTTTCGGCCGGCGGCAGCCAGGGCCACCATACCAGCGATGAGCAGCAAGCAGGTAACGAGCGCAATGCGTGGAAGCGGCTTCTTCAACATACTCATGGAATTCTCCTTGTCTCTGATATTTGAGTTGGGCTTAATTCGAGAACCACAACGCAACCGGAGTACACATGGGAAGATCGGAACCTTGCATTGAACTCTTGGAACTCCAATGCTACGGCTGTCCTCACCCGTTCCGCCCTCTCCGATTGTTTGCTGGGTTGACCGGAACAGAATTGCCCCTCAACCCGCTGCTGGAAGCTACTCCCGATTCTCAGGGGATTGGGTGAAAATCGGGAACTGGAAAGCGTGCCGATTCTACACCAAGTAGTTGGGAAGTCAATGGCAGATTGCCGGTCTGGCAAGGCTTTTCGTGGACACCGCAGCGACCAGCCGCAAAATTCTGCGCACGTGCTGCAATTTTTTATCCATCTGTAAAGGCTGCGAACATGTCGGCCCGTCGTGAAACAAGTTCGATCGCGTTCCGACAAATCCTTGAGGAAAGAATCCTCCTCTGAGACAAATGATTCGCCTCTTGCTAATCTTGGCTCGGTGAAGCTGGAAACGAAATTTTGGACGGCGACGGTCATCTTGACGGTCGTTCTGCTGGTGTGCCTCTGGCTCTTCACAAGGGGCGAGATGTGACTATCCGCAGAAGTTCGCGAGCATCGGCTGCGCGAAACGTGAGATCACCTCGCTCTGCCAGACAGAGAATTATGCTCGGGGCGCCAAGCCTTGACCGAGAGCCAGGGACCATCTGCCCGCTAATGGAAAAGGCCGGCGATCACGCCGGCCTTCCAACAAAAATACCGTGCTATTTCTTGGGCGCGATGGCATCCTTGGTGGCCTTAGCGACACGGAACTTCACCACAGTCTTGGCCTTGATCTGGATGGGTTCGCCAGTTTGCGGGTTGCGTCCCATGCGGGCCTTGCGGTGCGCTTTGACTAAACGTCCGAGTCCGGGAATCACAAACACTCCATTTTTCTTGGTTTCTTTGATTGCGGTGTCGGTCAAGTTCTCAAGAAACGAGGCTGCGGTTTTGTTATTGCTGCCGAGTTTCTCTGCCAGATGACGCACCAATTGGGTCTTGGTCATGCCTGAAGCCATGAATCCTCCTGTAGCGAACGCTGAATTTTCCTACGATAACCCGCATCTTATACCAGCTTCCTGTGGAAAGATAGCGTTTCACCCGCATTTTTAGCGGTTTTTTTCATGATGAACCTCGAAAATCCACAGAAATTCGACATTTTTTGGGTCTGAGGGTCGAGAAGTAACGTTCCCCGCATTACCGAATCATCACACCACCGTCGCCAAACTGCGGTTCGTGTCGGCTTCTTCCTGTCCTAAATACCGTACCGTCCGTAAGCAGGAGAAGAGTTCCGGTTTCGGTGGGCGGCGGATTGGTTAACGTTTGCCACTGCTGCGCTTGCAGTAACCCGCTACTGAACATCAACAACAGAACTATCGCGACTCGCCGGCACATTCGGTTCATCCGCACTTTCAGCTGATTCTATGCGCGTTCCGGCAGAGGGGTAGGACGGCCGCTGCATGTCATAATGAATCAATCTGGAGGATCCCTTGAGTTGTGCCATCTGCGAAAAGCGCAAAGAGAAGCGCTTCTGCCCTGCCGTCCATGGGCGGATTTGCCCGCAATGCTGCGGTGAGCAGCGTGAGGTCACGCTCGATTGCCCAAGCGACTGTCCTTACTTGCGGCAGGCGCGCGAGCATGAGAAACCGCGATCGCTGGAGAATGTAGATGGTGTCGAGTTGTTCCCACGCGTGGAGATCGGCGACCAATTTGTTTATGAGCATGAGCACTTATTGATCGGGCTCAGCTTTGCGCTGGCGAAGAGTGCGCGAGCCGATCGTGCTCTGACGGATCCAGAGCTGATTTCCGCGCTCACCGCCATTGCGAGGACGTATGAGACGCTGGTGAATTCGGGGTTGCATTACGAAACGCCGGTGGCCAGCGTGACTCAGCAAGCCGTCGCCGCCGAGGTGCAAAACCTTGTGAAGCAGTATCGCGAGACGGAAGAGAAAAATGTTGGTTACTCGCGATTGCGGGATTCGGAGGTCCTGAAGGCCCTGGTGTTTCTGATTCGCATGGGACACGCGCGGACTTCCGGCCGGCCCAAATCGCGGGCGTTTATCGAATTCGTTTCCTCGCAATTTCCGGAAAAAGAATCCACGATCGTGGCACCAGACGACGCTGGAACCCGCCTGATTGTACCCTGACGCCTTCAAAGGAACCTGCTATCTTGTCTCCGATGCCCTGCTGCTAGCGGCTTCGGGCCGTTTTGTTGTATCGTGGTTCGGCGTTGCCATGAGCGGGACAGACCGCCGCTCCCGGTTGCACGAATCAGTGGCCAACCCATAACAACCGATCCATTCGAGGAGTGCGCCCATGAAACGCAAGGTTCTCGTTCTTAGTCTTACCGCTGGATTAATGCTCGTCGCTTGGAGTGCTATTCACGCTGTGGGAATCGTTGCCAATTCCGCGTGGCCGCAGTGGGGGCGCACTTCTTTACACAATAGTTCGCTGGTGACGGTTGGCCAGTCCCCGCAAACACAACTGGCAAACATTGTTTACGATCCTTTTGTCGCGCAAGAAAAGGCCGAGAGCGGAGGCGATCTGCTGGCCCACTATCAGGTTCCGCTTGTCGATACTCCGTTCGTACTTATGGAGGCCAAAACAGGGACCTATGTTTCCTGCGATCCTCCCGGCTCAGGTCAGCCGTACCCTTGCGGGCCTGACGATTGGAACACCGAAATTTGGAATGAGCGAGCCTTCATTTGGCAAAACGGGGTGCTGGCGCAGCTCTGGAATTTTCAAACCGACTGGAAACCAGAGCCTAATACCGACCAGGGTGGCCAGAACGAAGATGGATTGTTTGGATGGGAGCCAGTTTTTCACGCAGCGCTCTGGAATGGATTCGTGTTTGTTCCGGGTGCAGGTGGCACCGTTATCAAAGTTAACGAGTGGACTGGGGCGCCGGTGCAGCGGTACCAACCATTTGGCAAAAATATCGATCCCAACACGTTTGTTTCCGGACCGCTGACGATCGATGGCCAGGGCAATCTCTATTACAACGCCATCGCCTTCGATCCC
Organism: Terriglobales bacterium; assembly: GCA_035507035.1. Classification (GTDB taxonomy): domain Bacteria; phylum Acidobacteriota; class Terriglobia; order Terriglobales; family Acidobacteriaceae; genus DATJOJ01. The sequence continues at coordinate 153,857 of DATJOJ010000035.1, forward strand.
ACCAATCCATGGAGCGTCGACATTCGTGGTGCCTGGTTGGTGAAGATCACTCCCGCTGGCGTCATAAGTACGGCTAGCTACGCGAACATTGCTCCCCCGAGTTGCAGGGGATGTGGATCGCAGCGCCCAGGGGTCAATGTGGCTCCCGCAGTTTCTGCCGATGGAACAACCGTCTATACTTCAAGCCTCGCGCATCTCAACGATACGGATTCGTACCTGCTGGCGGTGAATTCCGATCTTTCTGCCAAGTGGCAGAGCTCCTTAACCGTGCAGAATGGCCAGATCCAAGGTGTGGTCGTCGATCTTTCTTCTGCCACGCCGGTTGTCCTGCCTGACGGCGTTCTCTATGGAGTTCTCACACAACACAGCGACCGCGGTTACATGTTGAAATTCAGCTCTTCCGGCCAATATCTGACGAATTTCAATTTCGGATGGGACGACACTCCCGCAGTGTATGCACACAACGGTTCGTATTCCGTGATCACCAAGGACAACTATTACGATTCCAACGGGCCCTACTACATCACGCAATTGAACGCGAATCTCGGCGTCGAATGGCAGTACCAGAGCCCGACGAATTATGAATGGTGCGTCAATGCGCCCGCCGTCGACAAGAACGGCACTGTCTATGCGGACAGCGAGGATGGAAATCTCTACGTCATCAACCAGGGCGGGACGCTGAAAGGCAACATCTTTCTGCAATCGGCAGTGGGAGCGGCATACACGCCGGTCTCGCTGGGATGGGATGGAAAGATCTACACGGAAAATAACGGAAACATGTTCGCGGTGGGATCCGGGACGAAGTGAAGTCGGGTCGGCTTACTTCACTTTTCGCACCGCCTGCCCGGCGGGAAGAGCATCCCGCAACTCGCGAATAGTCTTTTTGAACGCCGGATGGCGAATATCCGCAGCGATCTCGGCCAGCGGCTCGAGCACAAAGCGGCGTTCGTGCATGGAAGGATGGGGCACGGTCAGGCCTTTCGTGTCGATGATCGAGTTGCCGAACAGCAGAATATCAATGTCGATGGTGCGCGGACCTTTCTTCTGTTCCCGCCGGCGCTTGCGTCCCATCTGCTGCTCTAGATCGAGGATTCCGGCCAGCAGCTGCTTGGGCATTTTTTCCGTGTCCAGCTTCACTGCGCAGTTGAGGAACCACGGCTGCGCCGTGAACTCCACCGGCTCGGTTTCGTAAAAAGAAGAGACGGCAAGGACCTCGCCCAGGCTTCGGAGCCGTTCGACCGCGTCGTTCAGATTCGCGGCGCGATCTCCGACGTTCGAGCCGAGCGAAAGATAGACAATCTTGTGCACGCAAAGTAGTTTCCGGTTTCTGGGAAAAACTTGCAAATTCCCTCTTCGCCAGATCCTTTGCAATTCCTAATCTGCAAAGGTTAGCTGCGGAGGTCTGCAGCCTGGAATCGGCGAGAGCATCCAGCTTGAGACTTGCGGATCAGTTTTCCGCAGGCTGGAATGGTGTGAGCCCATGCTCTCAATTCACACCAAAATCGACCGCACTCAGCGGCTCATTCGCATGATGGAAGAAGACGCTCCGCTCCTAGCCATGCGCGTGGCTGCGCTGAGCCCGGAGCGTCAGAAGTCGGCGAAAGAGTACGCCAATCGTCTTACTGCGCACGCGCGCGCTGAGCTGGAAAGATTGATTCAGGAAGAATCGATCTGGGACCACAACGATCCCAGCCCACAAGCGGCGGATTAGATCTTTCGGCGGGCGTACTTATACGGGAACTCTCACGCGGTCTGCGCCGCCAGCACTCGCATCGGGGCCGATACTGCCGCGGTTGCTTCTTCCAACGTTGTCTCTTCCCACAGCGTGTGATCCCGCAAGATGCGCGAAACGAGCGCGGTGTGCATGGCGTGGCCGGCGCGGTCGGCGACTACATTGCCGAGAATTTGCTTGCCGATAAGCGCGAGATCGCCGATCAGGTCGAGCACTTTGTGGCGGACGAACTCGTCCGAATAGCGCAACGGAGGATTCTCGATTCCGGTCTTGGTTAAGACGATGCAGTTCTCCGGCGTGGCGCCTCGAATCAGCCCCATTTTCCGCATGGCTTGCTCATCCTCGCGGAAGCCGAAAGTGCGAGCGGCGGCAATGTGGTTGAGGTAGTTGCCGTCACCCAGTTCGGCACGGAAGGTCGCTTTGCCAATCATGGGATGGGCAAAATTAATCGTGTACGACACCGAATAGGTTTCCGAAGGATACACCGCGATGAACTTGTCACCTTCGCGCAGTTCAATTTCACGATTCATCCTTAGATAAGTACGTAGGCGGCGCTGCTGGCGAATTCCGGCTTTGCGAATCAGCTCGACAAATGGCCAGGCACTGCCATCCAGGATGGGCAGCTCGAGGTTGTTCAGCTCAATGATGGCGTTATCGACGCCCATCCCGATCAGCGCGGAAAGCAAATGCTCCGTGGTAGAGATCAGCACGCCTTTCTTCATCAAGCTGGTGGCGTAGCTGACGCGGGCGAGATTGCGGCCGGTAGCTTCGAGTTCAAAGCCATCAAGGTCGGTACGGCGGAAGACGATGCCCCGACCGGCGGGAGCGGGGAGGATGCGCATGTGCACCGGAGCGCCGCTGTGCAGGCCGATTCCGGAACACTCCACTGCTGCACGGATTGTGTGCTCGTGCCTCAAAAGGGGAGTAGCTATGTGTGGTTAGATGAGTAGTTTAGCGCTCGCGACCAGAATTCGGCTGTGGCAAATTAGCCACAGTGAGTGGGTTTTCGTATACGCCGATAACGTAAAACCATGCGCGGCAATTAGTTGCCGGAATTGTAAAGAATTACTTTCGAGATGCCTTATTGGGCTCATTGGTAATGCTGGCCTCGAAAAGCGAATCGCTCAAGCCCTGGTTGTAGCTGACGGCGTGGAGGAAACGCTGGTTCGCCATCGCGCCATTGTAGTAGCGGCTGACGCTGAAGGGCGTCATAATCCCCTGCACTGGACGATAAGCGTCGAAAATTTCCTCCTCAACATTACGCTCTTTATCCGTCGGATCGCGCCAGGAATACGATTTTTTGATGGGAAGGTGAGTGTTGGAATCGAAGTACAAAGTGACCGCGTCATTCTTAGCGTCCATGATGGTTACCTGCTGCGCGTCTTTTTGTGCGGCCACGGTCGGCCCTTCGTAGAAGAGCGCGATCCCCGGCTCTTTCAGCCATTCGCGCAAGACGTAGTCGAGCGCGTAGCGCCGGCGGCGGTTGTAATCCTGTAGGGTTTTGGCATCTTCGGCGCGTGTGCCTTTGAAGGTGATCTCGAAGCCCTCGTCGCCACGATAGATGTAGACCACGTCGCGTTGTTTCGTGAGCTCAATGCGTTCCTTATCGGGATATTTGTAGAACCGCCAGAAAAGAATGCCAGTGCCCTCGGCCTCTCCGTTATGGAGCGAGTAGGTTCGGCCTTCCTGCTTGATGTCCTGAATATTCAGATACGCGTCGCCGCCCAAGGCCTCGATGGCTTGATTGATCAGCAACCGGGCTTTGTTGGCATTTTCCTGATCGGCAGGGACGGACTGCGACGGAGGAGCGCTAGTTTGGCCGAATGAAGCGGCAGCGAGCAGTAGTAAGAATGCGGCGTATCTCATTGTCTACAGATTAAGACGCGGGACAAGGAATTGGAAGCTGCCTTATCCCACCAGCACCGCGCCACCATTTACGTTGAATATCTCGCCGGTAATAAAACCAGCATGTGGCGTGCACAAGAACAGAATCGGCGCCGCTAATTCTTCGGGGGTGGCTACACGCCCTAAAGGGATCGTAGCAAATACTTTGGCGCGCCGTGCGGCATCGCTCAAAGCTGGCGTGGACATATCGGTATCGACCCAGCCCGGCGCCACAGAATTCACATAAATGCCGTCCTGGGCCAGTTCAGTCGAAAGACCCTTCACCATGCTGATGAGCGCACCTTTCGAGGCTGCATAATCGCAGTGGAACGCTTCGCCGCGCTGCGCGGCGGTCGAACTGATGAGCACAATATGCCCGGCGACCCCTCCGGATTTTCCCTGCTTCTTCATTTGCGCCACGGAGTATTTGACTAACGAGAAGACGCTTTCGACGTTAATCGCGATCGTTCGTTGCCATTGCGCCTCAGTCATCTGGTCGATCGGCACGTCGTCGGAGGGCCAGATGCCGTGATTGGCCACGAGAATATCGAGACGCCCGAAGCGTTTGATGGTTGCCGCGACCAGCTCCCGGGCAGTTTCTGCGCCAGAAAGGTCGCAAGCCATCGTGGCGCATCGATCTTGGCCGAGTTCTTTGACCAGGCTCTCCGCGCGTTCGCGTGCCTTTTCGTAATTAAACATGACCTGAGCGCCGGCGGCGACAAACATCCGTACTGTGGCCGCGCCGATACCGCGGGAGCCGCCCGTAATCAGGGCGACTTTACTAGCAACTGAGAGCGTGATGGACACAGGGACAGTTTCCCGTTTCTCGGTTTAAGTTGCAAGTCGGATACGTCGGTCGCTATTCAGTCGTCATCCGCCGGTAACCATCCGCTACTCGCCGAATAATCAGAGACATGCCTGCCCCTGCCGTCTAATCTCGCTTCAGGAAGAGAGAAATGGCAAGGAGAAGTCCGATGGCAAACAAGAATCGCCGGAATTGTTGGGAGTCGTCGTTGCTGGCTGCCGCCTTGGCGGTAGCGGGCACTCTGTTCTTCTTTGATAAACTTGGCTCCCTCATGCAGAACACTACGCTTTCCTTGCAGGAAGTCGTGCACGCTGCGCCCGTATTGGTCATTGTTCTGGGCGTAAGCCTTTTGTTTGCCGACCAGACCGGCGTAGCTTCGCAAAATAAGCGCGAGGGACGCCATGAGTGATAAGGACTGTGCCCCGGTTCCTGGGAGCCGCGACCGGGGGATTAATCCGGCGGTACTGAACGGTGGAGCGCTCATTCTGGCGGGCATACTCCTGTTGCTCGACCAGATGAATATCATCTCGTTCGACTTCTGGGCGCTGGTTTTTCTGGTCGGCGGTCTGGTGAAGTTTCTGCAATCCTGCGACGGTACCGGACGGTTCTGGGGTGGCTTGTTGATGGCGGTCGGTGCGGCCATTGAAGTTGAGCATTTGGGGTTTTTCCGGCTCCATCTGGATCGAACCTGGCCGATTTTCGTGATCATCGCCGGTCTGATTTTGATCTGGCGCGCTTATCAGCAGCCGACCGAAAGTGGCGGCATACTTTCTCCTCACTTGAACGTCTTCGCCGTGTTAGGCGGAGGAGAGTACCGTATCCGCGCCCAGGATTTCCGCGGCGGCGAAGTAGTCGCCTTCATGGGCGGATTTGATATCGATCTGCGAGAAGCCGAGATCGAAGGCCATGAGGCGTTAATTAACGTCAGCGCGTTAATGGGCGGAGGGGTAATCAGGGTTCCCGAAACTTGGGCCGTGTCGATGCGCGTGGCGGCTTTTATGGGAGGGCACAGCCTGAAAGCGCGCGAGGGCACGCAGCCCACCAAGACGCTGGTCGTGAAGGGTGTGTGCATTATGGGTGGAGTGGAAGTCCGCAACTGAGATTCGCCAATGCATCCCTTATTCCGCGCTCGCCAATTAGGGCTGTACCTGCTGGCCTGGATCCCGCTCGCCGGAATTCTGGTGTATCTGCTCGGCGGATCGGGAGGGCTCAACTGGCGAGAGGCGGCCGCCCTCAGCGTACCTTTATGCGCCGTATATGCATTCGTTTGTCTCTCCGCTTGGTTTGCCTGCCGTACCTTGCCGCTGGAGAAGTCAGGATTCGGCAAGCTGACCCTTTGGCACCTGACCACCGCCGGCATTCTGAGCGTTTTGTGGGTGGAACTGGCAAAAGGGATGGCGATTGCGTTGTCGCGCTGGGCTGGTTTCACAGGATTGGATCAACAGCTCCCGAAACACTTTCCAGTTCTCTGGGTAACGGGGGTTCTGCTCTATCTGATGTCGGTAACTCTTCATTACGTCCTGCTCGCAGAGGAGGCATCGCGGGAGGCTCAGGCTCGCGCGCTGAAAGCGCAGGTGCTGGCGCGGGACGCGGAGTTAAAGGCCCTGCGGGCCCAGGTGAATCCTCATTTTCTGTTTAATTGTTTGCATTCGGTAAGCGCCTTGACGACTTCGGATCCAGGTAAAGCGCGCGAAATGTGCATTTTGCTCGCTGATTTTCTGCGCACGACACTTCGCCTCGGCGGGAAGGAAACCATCACGCTGGAAGAGGAGTTGGCCCTGGTGCGTAGTTATCTGGCGATCGAGAAGGTGCGCTTCGGCGCACGGGTTCATTTGGAAGAAGACGTGGCGAACGATGCGATGCCTTTGCCGCTGCCGCCGCTTCTGTTGCAGCCGCTGGTTGAGAACGCGATCCGGCATGGCATCGCTAATTTGCCTGAGGGTGGGGTGATTCGCCTGAGTGCCGCGCACAAGAATAATGCCGTTTCCATTCTCGTCGAAAACAGCTTCGATCCGGATTCGCCGTCGCAGCTGAAGACGGGATTGGGGCTCGACAATATCCGGCAACGTCTGAACGCACGATATGGAGATGATGCAAACATTACCATTCAAACGGAAGGCAATTCGTTTCTAGTCAAGTTGCGTTTGCCGATGCACGAAAATGGAGCTCGCGCATGAATGACATTGCCAATAAAGCTCGGGCTGTCATCGTTGATGACGAGGAGCTGGCACGGCAGATGCTTCGCGAATTCGTCTCGAAGCATGGGGAAATAGAAATCGTTGCCGAATGTGCTAACGGATTCGAAGCAGTGAAAGCCGTCACCGAGCTGAAACCGGACCTTCTCTTTCTCGATATTCAAATGCCCAAGCTGACCGGCTTCGAGGTGCTGGAGTTGATCGGTACCGACCGCGCCATCATCTTTGTGACCGCCTATGACGAGTATGCGATCAAGGCGTTCGATGTCCATGCCGTGGATTATCTGCTGAAACCATTCAGCGCCGAGCGCTTTGAATCGGCCTTGCGGCGCGCGAAAGAACGGTTGAGCGGAAAATTGCCCGCGCCGGCGGATCTATCTTCGGCAGCCCGGCCGCCACAAGAATTTCAGGAGCGTATTGTCGTGAGGGACGGGACGCGCGTACACATCATTCCAGTGGCTAAATTAGATTTTGCCGAAGCGCAGGATGATTATGTTGCGCTAAGCAGCGACGGAAGAAAGCACCTGAAGCAGCAGACGATCTCCAGCCTCGAAAAGGTCCTCGATCCCGATCGCTTTCTGCGCATTCATCGGTCCTACATCGTGAATCTGGAGAAGGTCACAAAGATCGAGCCCTACAGCAAAGACAATTATGTCGTGGTGCTCGCAAATGGGGCACAGCTTCCGGTGAGTCGTAGCGGGTATACGCGGCTGCGCGCGCAATTGGACCAGAAAACTGGTTCAGATTAGGAAGAGCTTCCAAACGGCGCCCGTTCGCTCTTCAGTTCGCGCGCCAAAATTCGCACCAGCATTCCGTCATAATTCACGCCACTCAGTTTCTCTAATTCGGCTAACGCTTGCTCGGTATTCTTGGCGGGGGCGAAAGAACGTTCCGTGGTCATGTTCACGTAGGCATCGGATACAGACAGAATCCTTGCCCAGAGCGGAATCTGCTCGCCGCGCAACCCTTGCGGATAGCCGCTGCCATCGAAGGCCTCATGATGATGCTCGACCGCCTTTTGCATGGCGTCGCTGCGGGGGAGGGTTGCTAAGACTTCCGCGCCGACGTGGGCGTGGTTCTTGACTAGATAAAACTCGTCATCGCTCAGCGGTCCCGGTTTGTTCAGAATTTTCTCGGGAACGAAGATTTTTCCCACGTCGTGTACGCGAGCCGTATAGACGAGATCGTCCACTTCTTCGTGCGACCAGCCTAGAGCCCGCGCGATCATCTCCGCATAGCGTGACACCAGTTCGCCATGGCCGGCACAGTTCTGCTCGCGCAACTCTGCCGCGCGGGACAGAGCCTCGATGGCCTCCCGGGCGACGAGCGCATTGTAAGATTCATCTTCCTCGCGGCAAAGTTTTCGCAACGTGCTGATCAATTCCGCGAGATGCTCGGGGCCAGTGTGCTCGCGCTGCAAAAAGCCTTCAATGTAGCCGGACAGTTGTTGCCGCTGCACGGCGCCGCGTTCATCGAGCCCGAGTTGGCTCGCGGTTGAAACGCGGTCGCCACCCGCATGCTTGGAGATATACATTCCGGAATCGGCCACGCGCACGATATCTTCCGCCGACAGGCCATGCAGCGGGAAGCTGGCCACGCCAAAGCTTCCGGTGATGTGATGTTCCTTCAGCGTGGGATCGGTGTTGAGCCAATCGCGCAGGCGGTCTGCCAAAACCTGCGCCTGCTCGATGCCGGTTTCGGGCATCAGGACTACAAATTCGTCGCCGCTGTAACGAGCCACGACGTTCGATTGCCGGCATTTCTGCTCAAGCAAGCGTCCGACGCGGGCGAGCACCAGATCGCCCTCCAGGTGTCCGAGACTGTCATTGACCTCCTTGAATTTGTCGAGGTCAATGAACACGACCGAGAATGGCCGGCCGGAACGCGAAGCTCGCTTCCACTCCGCGGTGAGCGCCTCCCAGAAGAATCGCCGCGTCTTGATGCCAGTCAGCGGATCGGTGATCGCTTGCTGCTGCAGCTTCTGGAACACGAACGAGTTGTGTAGCGCCGTAGCCAGCAGGTCGGCCAGCGTGTTCATGATTAGTACATCTTGCGGATTGAACGCATCTTCCTTCTGGCTCTCGACGTTGAGTACGCCAAGCAATGTTTCGCCGTAGGCGATCGGAATGCAGAGTACGGCCCGCGAATCGGGCAAGATTCCCTGTAATCCGGCAGCACCGGAACCCTGTACAAGCGCGCTTTCTCCAGTGCGAGCGACACGGCCCAAAATCCCGGCGCCGAGCGGAATGCGTTTGCCTAAAGTCTTGGCGGTGGTTCCCGCCTCGGCCTTGATTTCGATATCTTTTTGCGCGTAATCGAAAATTCCGATTCCGATGTGATCGAAGCGGAAATTCTTTTGAATGTGCGCAACGATCTCGCGCAGCATCTGTTCCGCGCCTTCGCTGGAAATCGCGGTCTTCGAGATGCTATTGAGGAAGGCGAGTTGACGTGAGCGCCGCTGCTCCTCGGCAAACAGACGCGCATTCTCGACTGCAACCGAAACCTGGCTGGCAGCGGTCTGCATGACTTCCAAGTCGCGCTGTTCGAAAAGAAACTCCCGCTCCGTGCTGCGGGCAGCCATGACGCCCGCAGGCCTTCCGCCGAGCAAAATCGGCGCTCCGCAAAAACACTTGGCCGGATTGGGAGGAACGAACGTGACACCCAGCCGTTCCCGCGCTTTTTCAAGATCGGAACGAATCAGCAGGGGCTGCCCCGTTCGCAGAATGTATTCTGTGAGCCCGTTATCGATTCGTCTCGATCGCTTCGACAAGGTTTGGCCTTTCTCCAGTTCGAACTCGAAGCGGAGTTCATCGCCTTCCTGGAACGCGACGTAAAAATCGTTGGTATCAAAAATCTGGCCGAGTTCCTTGTGGACGGTGCGCAAAATTTCGTCCTGATCGAGCCGCGAGCTGACCGCCTGGCCGATCTGTGTGAGCAACTCGTATTCCTTGGTTCGGCGCTGGGCTTCGTGCATCACCATGTAGTTTTCCAGGGTGAGGCCGATTTGCAACGCTAGACCAATCAACAGGCGCAGGTTGGAAGAACCAAATCCGCGGCGAGCGGCGTCCGGAAAGAAGATGACCCCGAAGTTGTGCTCGCGAGTTTGCAAACTGACCGCGGTCACATTCTTGATATTTTCCGCAGCCATGACTTGCCGGAACTGTCCAAACTTCGGTCCGGGAAAGGCTGGCAATGGTTCCGGGCTTTCCGCCACGTTGTGAAACGTAACAAATCCGCCGCGGCGGTAAGCAAGCTCGGAAATATATTCGCCCGCCCCGCTCTTCTCCATGGTCGCGATCAATACCGGAGAGAATCCGCGTTGCACCGAAGGAAGCAGGGCACGCCAGCGTTCCGAGATGTAGATGAGAGCACGGCCGGTTGGCAGAGGCGCGACCAATCGGTCGAGGATGCTCTGCAGACTGGGAATCAGTTCTTCGGCAGAAAGCAGCCGCATGGGGTCGACGCCCAAGGTCGAGAAAGCCAGTGCATTTTCCTGCACGGCATTGCGCTCGTTTTCAAACAACACCATGACCATCGCCACGCCCAGCAACATCTGCGGGATCGGGCCAAGAAAATGGCCTACGGTACCAAACATGGCAACGAATGGATTCTGCAATTCTCCGAACACCATGAGCACGGCCCAGAGTGCTAAAGAGACCGCTAGCAGGGTGAAAGCTAGCGAATTCTTACGGTGGGCATGGCGGTAAAAATAGAAAGAGCAATAGAGCAGCACCACCCCCATGCCGATGTCGAGCGGCAAATGCGGAGTTTGGGGACCTCCCAGACGGTATGCCCCACCTGCGATTTGCACACGCAAATTCCACCAGGCCAGTACCAGCCCGGCCAATCCCAAAGCAACTTCTTCCCACTGCAGTTCGTACTTCTCGCGCATCAGGCGAGTCGAAACAAAAATGCAAAGCGTCATTGCTACCAATAGCAGCGACCCGATCACGGAAATCAGCGACCACGGACCGTGAAAAGCTTCCCATGCATCGACGAGGTAATGCAGCGTGTAAAAAGCCCAGGCAAGTTGCCAGGCGCGGAAGTAGGGCTGGCGGCTCTGCTCGTAGAGATAGGTGAAGAGCAAAAACAGCAGAAGTGCCACAATACCGGGCACAAGGACAACGCTGATAGCGAGGCTGTTCATGAAACGGGGGAGAACCCTCCTCTGCAATCACAACGATTTCATTACTCAGAACCGATGAACGTCATGCTTTCATATTGTTCTGTGACAACACAATATAATTGGATACCATACGGCGGTTCGCGCGATGCCACTGGTAATGGCCGCGAGATTACCAAAGTACTATCGGCCTCTCAGCTTGAGACGGATCGGCCCTAAACATCCCGTAAATGTTTGGTTTACCACTGAACCCATAACCTCATCGCTGGGGCAATCCGTGGAACGTATCGCAGGCTGAGCATGAGCACGTGTGGGAATGCGTCTTTTCTCGCCCTACCACATTCTTTCTTTGGCGTTCCGCCCGGGCCACCGCGCAGTCGCCCCTTGCGCTAAGATCAATAAGGAATGAATTCCTCGAATTCCTCAGCGGAAGCTGCCGCCAAGCCCGCGCCCGAGCCGCGTCCATCGAACTTTATTCGCGACATCTTTCAGAAGGACCTGGAGACAAATAAATATAACGGTCGCGTACAGACCCGTTTTCCTCCGGAGCCGAATGGATATCTTCACATTGGACACGCCAAGGCGATCTGCCTGGATTTCGGATTGGCGGATGAATTTAACGGCCACACCAATCTTCGCTTCGACGATACGAATCCCGAGAAGGAAGACGTCGAGTACGTTGAATCGATCATGGAGGATGTGAAGTGGCTCGGCTTCCGCTGGGACGGACTCTTTTACGCCTCAGACTATTTCGACCAGCTTTATGCGTGGGCGGTGCAGCTCATCAAGGCCGGCAAAGCCTACGTTGACGATCTTTCCGCCGACCAAATCCGCGAATACCGCGGCACCCTGACCAAGCCGGGCAAAGACAGCCCATACCGCAATCGGTCGGCCGAAGAAAATCTGAGTTTGTTTGAGGGCATGAAGGCCGGCGAATTTGCCGATGGCTCGCGCGTTTTACGGGCGAAGATCGACATGTCCTCGCCGAACTTCAACATGCGCGATCCGGTGATGTATCGCATCCTTCATGCCGAACATCACCGCACTGGCAACAAGTGGTGCATTTATCCGATGTATGATTTTGCGCACGGTCAGTCGGATTCGCTCGAAAAAGTCACGCACTCGATGTGCTCGCTCGAATTCGCCGATCACCAGCCGCTCTACAACTGGTTCATCAAAGAATTGGGGATTTTCCCGTCGCAGCAGATCGAATTTGATCGCCTCAGCCTGACTTACACGATCATGAGCAAGCGGAAGCTACGGCAACTGGTCGAGCAGCACTTCGTCACCGGATGGGACGATCCCCGCATGCCCACGCTATGCGGCCTGCGCCGCCGAGGTTACACGCCGGAGGCGATTCGCAATTTCGTAAGTGCAGCGGGAGTTTCGCGCACCAATGGCATTGTCGATCTGGCGATGCTAGAGCACTTTGTGCGCGAGGACCTGAACAAACAAGTGCCCCGCGTGATGGCTGTGCTGCGGCCGCTGAAGGTTGTCATCGACAATTACCCGGAAAATCAGGCTGAAGAGATGGACGCGGTGAACAATCCGGAAGATGCCGCGGCGGGAACGCGAAAAGTTCCGTTCTCGCGCGTGCTGTACATCGAGCAGGACGATTTTCGGGAAGAGCCGCCCAAAGGATATTTTCGCCTCTCTCCCGGTCGCGAGGTTCGCCTGCGCTACGGCTACTTCATCACTGCAAAGAACGTAGTAAAGAACGACAAGGGCGAAGTCGTCGAAGTTCACTGTACTTATGACCCCGCGACGCGGGGCGGGAATGCTCCGGATGGCCGAAAGGTGAAATCGACCATCCACTGGGTTTCGGCGGCACATGCGATCGATGCGGAAGTCCGGCTTTATGACAATCTCTTCACGAAAGAAAATCCGGATGAGGTAGAAGAAGGCCAGGAATTCACCGCGAATTTGAATCCGAAGTCGCTGGAAGTTGTGAGTCAGGCGAAGCTCGAGCCGTCGCTAGCCAATGCCGCAGCCGGAAACCGGTATCAGTTCGAGCGCCTTGGCTATTTCTGTGTCGATTCGGATTCGAGGCCTGGGAAGTTGGTATTCAATCGCACCGTCGCGCTGAAAGACACCTGGGCAAAAATCGACAAGAAACGCTGATTTTCTCTGCGCACTCGGCCTGCTTCGCGGTAAAAGAATTCCTTCCCCCAGGTTCTCTGTGTTAAAAGGATTGTTTCAGGAGAAAATCGTTCCTTGTTCCAACCCAACTTACTCCGCGACAAGCGCATTCTCATCACAGGCGGCGGTACGGGCCTTGGCAAAGGCATGGCGCAGCGCTTTCTCGAGCTTGGCGCTATCGTCTATATCTGCGGCCGGCGCAAAGAAGTTCTCACCGCGGCAGCGACTGAGCTGGGCAAAATCACGCAAGGAAAAATTCATTCCTTGCCTTGCGACGTCCGCGATCAAGCGCTGGTTGAAGAGATGATCGCGACCATCTGGAAAGATGGCCCGCTGGATATCGTCGTAAACAATGCCGCAGGCAATTTTCTGGCGCGAACGGAAGAGCTCTCACCAGGCGCGTTCGATGCAGTCATCGGCATCGTGCTAAAAGGCACGATCAACGTGACCATGGCTTGCGGACGCCGCTGGCTCGCCGAGAAACACAGAGCGACGGTTCTGAACATTGCGGCGACATATACTACGAGTGGGTCGGCTTATGTAGTTCCGTCGGCGGTTTCGAAAGCCGGCGTTGTGGCGCTTACGAGAAGTTTGGCAGTCGAATGGGGAGACCGCGGCATTCGCATGAATGCCATTGCTCCTGGGCCGATTCCTACCGAGGGCGCATTTTCGCGTCTGCTGCCCAGCGGAAATTTCGAAAAGCTGGTTTTGGATCGCAATCCGCTTGGTCGCTTCGGTACTGTCGAAGAACTGGCCAATCTCGCTGCATTTCTGGTCAGCGACGGCTGCGCCTACATCAATGGCGAAGTCGTTGTCATGGACGGCGGCGAATGGCTGCAAGGCGCCGGCGAATTCACAGCTCTCGGAAAATTACTTCGCCATGAAGACTGGCAGCAATTCAAGCCGCGAAAGCCGTCGCAGAAGTGATTCCGTTTTTGATCCGCTTTGCGGCAGGTCTTTGCGAACTTTGCATTCTTGTTCCTTAAGTTATCCCTGCCGGTCCGGCATGACCAGCCACTTCAGCAGCATATTGACGACCGCCAGCACGATAGCGCCCCAAAACGCCGCGGCAAAACTTCGAATATGAAATCCCGGCACGAACGCCGACGCCAGCTCCAGCATAATGCCGTTAATGATCAGCCAGAATAGGCCGAGGGTCAGGATGGTCAGTGGAAAAGTGAGAATCTTCAGGATCAGGCCGAGGGTTGCGTTTATGAACCCAATGACGGCCGCGGCAATGAGCGCTGAGGCAGCACCGTCTACATAGAAGCCCGGCACTACTCGCGAAGTAATCCACACTGCCAGTGCTGTGATTACCCAATGTAAGAGCAGGCGCATTAAGTTCTTCTCCTCTGTTGCGATCAGACTATAAAGCGTGACGCGCGTATCCTGCAAACTACTCCCGCGTCGGCGCGTCGAGGACCTTGCCGGTTTTCAAGTAGTGGTTGATGGCAGTCTCCCAGCCTTGCATCTTCTGTTGGAACCAGGCCTGGTCGTAACGATCAACTTCAACGTTCCCGGTTGCGGATAGGGCGGTATACGTGTACTGAATGTGAGCCAAAGTTTGATCGCCAGAGTTCCGTTCCAGCTGAATCCGAATCTGCGCCGCCACCTGACCCGGACTTACCCAGATAAATCCGATGAGAAACTTTGCCGGGTCATATTCGGTGACTACCCAGGTGGTTTCCGATCTGTCTTCATTCGGGGTAGTAAAAACGCATCCTGACTCTGCGACGCCCGATTGCGAATAGATCAAACGATATTGCCAGCCTGGAACCCAGTCGGCCTCTCGCACGGGGCAAAGCAGCGGGAAAACCTTCTCCGGTGGAGCGATATTGGTCTGGGTGTGTTGGTGGGCGGTTCGCTTGGCTTGAAATTCGGTCATGCTTCCTCCAAAAAACAATCCCCGCGCCGGAGCACGGGGCTGATTTTACGCAAAAAGGAAAGAGGCCGGATCGTGTGGGCGATCCGGCCTCTCCTCAACTATTATCGCACAGCGACGGGGTTTACAGGCCGCCCACCCACTCATCTTGGCCGGCCCAGGCTTCGGGAAGACATGATTTCTCAGGCTGGCCGCAACCTACGCCAAAACGTGCCCTGAGAGGGTCTGGAGCGTCTGAAAAGCACCTGTGCCTCCGCTCCATACGACGAGTTGATTTCGAGGGCAGACAGGTGGTTCTTCTGTGCTTTGCCGAAAAGCTGTTGTGCCATCTCCGCTTGTTCCGGTCTCAAGTCATGGGCCTGCGCGACGTCCTTCACTGTCAGATTTTCTGGCATGATATGTGTGACTTCGAAGATGATATTTCCGGCGCGGAAGCCATGAATACTGAGAGCCTCCACACCGATCAAAGCAATCGTAAAACGTTCTCCCTCTGACGTTCGAACGAACAAACGGGCCTGCTTGTCTGCCGGAAGGCACACGCCGTCAAAGAAGCCGTCATGGAGATCAGGGAGAGTCGGCATGGCGATATTGTCCTATATGGAATCCCCCTGTCGGTGAAAAATCTCTTTAGCTCCAGCGGCCGTCCCGTAGCCAGACACTGTTCACCCTCATCCAATCCTCTAGGAGGCCAACCATGTATCACGTGCGCCAGGAGAAGCTGCCGTTTGTGGGGAGTTCGCATGAGTTCATCGGAGCTGAGCAGGGCAACACCAATGTTTCCGTGTTCCTATACCACGGAAAACCCGGCTCGGGGCCGGGACCGCACCGGCATCCTTATGACGAAATCCAGTTCATCCGCGAAGGCCGGGGAGTGTGGACGGTAAACGGCAAGACCTTCGAGGGCAGCGCCGGAGACATCTTTGTCATCAAGGCAGGCGAGATCCACAGCTTCAAGGCGGTGGGCGATTCGCCGCTGATCCAGGTCGACGTTCACCTTAGTCCGAGATTCATTCAAGAGAACCTTTGAAGAAATGGCTGCAACTTGGCGATAAAGCGGACCTCCTTAAACACAGAGGGCACAGGCTTACACAGAGATTGTGGGTTTCTCTGTGTGACCCTGTGCCCCCTGGGTTCAAGCTCTCTTAGAACAAATTCCACAAAAACTGGTTGTAAACGTCGTGGTGATACTGCACCTCGGGCGCTTTCACCACGGTGCCGAGCAGGCGCGGGCAGCGATCGGCCGAAGCCTGCTTCAAATCGGCGTAGCGGCCTTTCACGTCTGCGCCGAGCAGCTTGGTGGTCCAGTCGGCTTTGCGGAAGTTGGCCAGCGCGTCGTAAATATTGTCTGGCAGATAACGCTCCGCCTGGCGCAGGTTCTTGATCTTCGACGTCTCGCCTTCGAGGCCAGTTTTGAAAATTGACAACATGACCAGGTACGGGTTCGCATCCGGCGAAACCGAGCGCACTTCTACTCTCATGCTGCGTTCGTTGCCAATGGGGATACGCACCATGGAACCGCGATCCGTCGCCGATGCCTTGATCTGGTTCGGGGCCTCAAAGTGCGGATCAAGCCGGCGATAGGCGTTCACGCTAGCGTTGAGCAGCAGGCAGAGATCGTTGCCGTGAGTCAGGATGCGGTCGATGAACTCCCAGCCAACCTTGCTCAGCATCTCTTCGCCCTTGGCGTCCCAGAACAGATTTTTGCCGCCCTTGCTGACGGAAACGTTGGTGTGCATGCCGCTGCCGTTCACGCCCACGACCGGCTTGGGCAGGAATGATGCGGTGCAGCCCATCTTGGTCGCGACCTGGCGGCAAATCAGTTTGTAGAGCTGGATCTGATCGGCAGCCGCGACGACCTCGCCGTATCCGTAATTAATTTCGAACTGCGAGGGCGCGACCTCGGGATGGTCTTTTTCGTTCTGGAATCCCATCGAGCGCTGGACTTCCGCGGTCGTGTCGATGAAGGTGCGCAGCGTGTCTCCTGGCAGCGAGTGATAATATCCGCCGGTGTTCACGTACTCGAACCGGTGTGTTTCGTGGAATCTGCGCTCCGCGTCCGATCCTTGAAACAAAAATCCTTCGATCTCGTTGGCCGCGTTCAGCGTGTAACCATTTTTCTTGTACTGGGCCTCGGCAAAGCTTTTCAAAATGCCGCGAATGTCGGCCGAATACGGCTCTCCGCTTTTGTCGATCACGTCACCGAAGACGAGCACCTTGCCCGGGCCAAAAATGTCGGCCGGACCCCAGTAAAACGCCCCCCAATCGATGCCCAGCCGCAGATCGCTCTCGCGCTGCGCAGTGAAGCCGCGAATAGAGGAGCCGTCGAAGGTCAGGTTGTCCCAACTCTTCATCAGGAACTTTTTGTCATAGTCGAGCATGTGCAGGCGGCCTTCGAGGTCGCTGAACAGCACGGTTACGGCTTTGATCCGCTTTTCGCCGCTCAAATACTCCAGGCGCTCGTCGCGAATTTTGGCGGCAGCGACGCGCTTTTGCCGCTGCTCTTTGGCATTGAGGTTGAGCTCTTCCAACTCGTCGTAGGGAATGGCAAGAAAATTACGCAGATCTTCGAACATGTCTCTCCTTAAATTGTGCGTAAGACTTTGGGCGCTGCGAAGAATTTTGGGGGACTCTCTGGAACCCGCTAAGGGTATCGCGCCAGCATGATCTCTGCCAATCAAAAAACATGATGGGGAGGATACAAAGAATTTATGGCGAGGTTAGATCAGGAGTTCACTTTGCGCAACACCTCGGACGGAGTTAGTCCACTTTCTCTTAAATACCTTATGCTCAGGGAATCATTACGCTTGGCCAGGCGGACGCCGGCATCATCAAGCATCAGGTCGCAATGATAAAAATCGGGCGGCTTCCGACCGAGCGCGCGATATAGAAGAAGTTGCCGCGCTGTGGATTTCAGCAAGTCGGCTCCCCTCACGACTTCGGTGATTTTCATCTCGGCGTCATCGACTACCACGGCTAACTGGTATGCGGGAACGTCGTCGCGCCGCCAAACAATGAAATCGCCGAAATCCCGGCCAGCGATGAAACGCTGGGGGCCGAGATGAAGGTCGGCGAAGGCAATTTCTTCGCCGTTCGGCACGCGAAACCTCCAATTGACTCCGGCGGGGGCAGTGAATTCTCTGCCGTCGCTGCGGCCACGGCATCGGCCTGGGTAAATGGGCTCATCGTCGCTGTCATTGGGCGCGCTCGCCGCCTGGGCTAAATCCCTTCGCGAGCAGGTGCATGGATAGATAAAGCCGGCATCGCACAACTGAAGCCACGCAGCCAAATAACTCTTTCGTCGTTCGCTTTGCGAATACGGAGCGCAAGGTCCGCCGCAATCCGGTCCCTCCTGCCATTGAATGCCAAGCCATTTCAAATCCTCGGTCATGGCATCGGCGAATTCACATCGTGAACGTTGCGGATCGAGGTCTTCATTGCGGAGAACCAGTGTTCCGGACTGATCCGCTGCTCTCTGCGCGGCAATCCAGAAAGTTCGAGCATGGCCGAGATGAAGCAAGCCAGTGGGAGACGGCGCGAGGCGTCCGCGATAACTCACGCAATCATTTTATCGGTTTGCGGAGATGCAGCCGCGATGCTAGCGCGCTGAGTTTGCGGCCATTTTCTTCACCATGGCCAGCACCAGCTTGCGATCGCTGTCGTTAAGGTTGGTGGCGTAGCGGCGGATCTGGCTGAGAAAGCGGACCTCATCATCCGAGAGCTGCGGCAAACCCTTCGATCCGTTGGTGTGTCCCGAGTCAGAAAAGAATTGTGACAGCGGCAATTCCATGGCGCCGGCGATCTTGGAAAGCGTGTCGAGCGAAGGAATAGTGTGGCCGTTCTCCACGCGCGAAAGGTAGCAGCGCAAGAGACCCGTGCGTTTTTCGATGTCGCCCTGCGACATTCCCTTCTGCAGACGGTAGTTTCTGATTGTTTCGCCGATGTTCATGGAAGCGGTGGCCAATTCGGCTCTCCGGGATTGCTGAATAGTAACCAGATGACTACCGTCTTGCAAGTGGAAATTGGTGCCACCTCAATAGAACTAGTGTGTAAGACTTAAGATCATCGGCGCCAATCTGCGCCGCGCGACCCGGCATCAGAAAGTCTAGCTTTCTATTGCTTGAGTGTGGCAGCAAAGAACTTGACGGTGTGCTGCCAGGCGTCAGCCGTGTCGGCGGCGCGATACCCATCCTTGTTGTTGGGATTTTCGAAGCCGTGCCCGGCATCAGGATAAATCACAATTTCCACTTTCTTTCCTTGCTGCTTGAGTGTCTGCTCAAACTTCTTCACATCCTCGACCGGGATGCCGCGGTCCTGAGCACCAAATAGGCCGAGGATGGACGCGTTGATTTGTGCGATTGACTGTGGGTCAGTGGCGAGATGCCCGTAATTAATGACGTCGGCTTTGAGTGTCGGTTCTTGAAGCGCGACATCGAGCGCATAACCACCGCCCATGCACCATCCGATAGCGCCCAGTCGATCTGTTTGCACATTCGGTTGAGCCTTCAGGAATTCCACGGCGGCATGAAGATCGCGCTTCGCGCGATCTTCGGGAACGCCACGCATGATCTCGTGCGCCTCCTCCGGCGTGGTCGCAACTTTGCCGCGATAGAGATCGATGGCAAGCGTAACATAGCCGAGGTCGGAGATTTTATCCGCTTGCTCCTTCACCCAGTCGTTCAACCCCCACCACTCATGAATCACGACGATGCCGGGAAACGGTCCGTTGCCCGCCGGGGTGTAAAGGATACCTTGAACGGTCTCGTCTCCACTTTTGTAGGAGACATTTTTCGCAGTGGCGGCGAAGGCGGAGCCTGACAAAGCGAGAACGAGAAGAATCACAAAAGATTTCACGCGCGTCCTCCAACGTGCTATAGCGGCAGCTCCATATACAAAGTGCCCGGCTGGGGGTTTGTCCGATACGGTGGGATTTCCCGGAAGCCAAGTTTGCGATACATACCGACCGCATCTCTCATCACCGGCTCGACCGTGTCCAGCCGCATCCGATCATATCCAATTTTGCGTGCTTCGGCGATGATGGCGTTGGCCAGAATTCGTCCCAGACCGTTCCCGCGGAACTTTGGACGAAGATAGAGCCGTTTCATTTCGCAGGTTTGGGCATCGAGTTTGTGCAGCGCAACGCAGCCAGCCAATTCGCCTTCGACTTGGGCAAGGAGCAAGCGGCCTTCGGGCGGAGCGTAGTCGCCGGGCAGGTCTGCAAGCTCTTTATCAAAATTCTGGAAGCAGAGACTAAAGCCCAGCGACTGCGCATACTCTAGGAAAAGTTCACGGGCCTGCGCGATCTGAGCGGGAGACTCTGCTTGGGTTAGAACAAAATCTCTAACCGCCGAGTTCGCGGAGATCGCCGAAGAAAATTTCTCACTTTCTTCTCCCATATTCTTTGTGTCCTCAGCAGTTCTCTGCCGTGAACGATGTTCTACCCCATTAGCATCCCGCCATTCACGTTCAGCACGTGGCCGGTGATGTAGGCCGCTTCCTCAGAAGCCAGGAACGCCACCGCATTAGCGATATCCTGCGGAGTACCAATTCGCGCCAAAGGAATCGACTTCAACGCATTCTGTTTGAAATCTTCCCCCAGCACAGAGGTCATCGGGGTTTCGATAAAACCCGGCGCCACCGCGTTACAAGTGATGCTGCGTGAACCCACCTCGCGCGCGATCGCCATCGTCAAGCCAATCAACCCTGCTTTCGACGATGCGTAATTTGCCTGTCCCGCTTGCCCCATCTGACCAAACACAGACGTGATGTTAATGATTCGGCCCCAACGTTGCTTGAGCATAGAGCCGATGACCTGTTGGATGCAAAGATAAGCAGAAGTCAGATTGGTGTTGATGACCGCGTCCCAGTCGGCGCGCTTCATGCGCATGACGAGTTGATCGCGAGTGATGCCGGCGTTGTTCACCAGGATGTCAATCTTTCCGAATTGTGCGATTGCGGCCTTGAATGCGGACTTAATCTCATCTTCGTTCGCCACATCCACCGGAAAAACCACGGCTTGTCCGCCTTTCGCAACAATCTCCTGTGCCAACTCGTTCAATTTTTCCTGGCTCCGGGCAGCCACGGCCACGGTCGCTCCCGATTCCGCCAGCTTTACAGCGCATGCGCGACCAATGCCCTGGGATGCCCCTGTGATCAGCGCAACCCGGCCTGAGAAGGTCATGATTCTCTCCTTTAAGCTGAAGGAAAATTATAGCTGCAGACAGACTGCTGGAGATTCAGGCTCTGCCTGAATTACATCGCTGGAGACGATTTGGCCTGCGCCACATTCGACACCGGCTGATAATCGGAATGGTAGACATCGACGATGGTGCGCCCAACAATGCGGACTTGGGCTTCCGAGTGAATGTGCACGGGGAAGGTGAAGGAATCGACGTCAGCGTAATCCTGCACAAACTCCAGCTTCTTGATGAACAACGACGGAGACTTCACGAGTTTGCCTTCGGCCCGCACTATGCTGCCACTCAACACGTCGAGATAGATCTTGCCTTTAAACAATCCGGCCCTCTTCTCCCGCGGCTTCACCTGATAGACATGGACCACCCGGTCTCCAATCTCGGCTGTTCCCTTGTATGAGAACTTGTAGTTGGCCTGAGTGATCGCGTTCAGCGTTGGATCATCTTTCTGATGGTCCACTTCCGACTGCAAGACTCGCAGGATGACGTTGGTCTTTACGAAATTGTCTCCGGTGAAATGCAGCGGTTTGAAAGTCAACTGGCGCGGCGCGGAATAGTGTCGTTCGACCTCAAATTCGCCGGATTGTTTAGTGTCCGGCAGCTCGGCATGAATCACCGTTATGGCCGAGTAAGAACTAAGCTGCGCCGCCTGCACAATTACGTGGCCCCGGTACGCTTGCAGAGCCAACTCCGGCGCCATGCGAGGCAGTGCAACCGCTATGGTCGGTGGCACAGAAACATCGTCCGCGATACGTGGACCAGCCGGCGAAGGCGCGGGCGAAGGGGTGGTTGAATAGGCGAATCCTGGCGGCACACCGCGGTCCGCGCGTGGTGCACCGGCAGGCCAGCCTTGGGCACACACCCAGCCCGATAAACTAACAAACAGAATAGAAAAGATCGGCAGACGGCGTAGCATTAGATCGGGTACCTAAGTTATATACGATGACTAGCGGCAAAAGGAAGATACAACCTTTATCAACTCGTTGCGTATCTGGAGGCTGCCGGGTAAGATTCAATTCTCCATCACCCTGAGGCTTGCCATGTCTTCTGAAGTCAGCAACTTTGCCCCGTCAAACGGGAGCCATACACACCTCACGGATCCTTCCGTTGAGGTTTATGCAGTGTATGGAGCCGAGCCCGAGATCCAGGCTTACGCCATGGCGAAGTACTCCCGCTCCGCACTCTCCATGAAAGAGTCGCTCAGGGAGATCAGTCAGCAGAAGGCTGAAAAATTTCTCAACACTTTCTATTTCCAGTACGGACATCGCTCGATTGCGGATCTTGCTCACATTGCCCTCGCGATCGAACGGCTATCGATCCTGGCTGCCATTGCCGTGGCCGACGAGCAGCGCTGGGACGGCCAAGAGCGCTCGACACGTTATCAGGACTTCAAAAAAAGCGGTTACTTCACCCCGGATTTTGGGACCGACGCCGAGGCCCTCAGCCTTTACCACGAGACCGTCAGCAAACTTTTCACTGAGTATGAGTCGCTCTCAACCCGCATGGCATTGTATCTCGCGAGCATCGTTCCCAAGCCGGACGACATGAAGCAAGAGGCCTACGAGCGAACGCTGCGCGCCCGGGCGTTCGATATTTCCCGCTACTTGCTGCCGCTTGCGACGAATACATCGCTGGGAGAGATTGTGAACGCGCGGACGTTGGAGAACCAGGTTTCTCATTTGCTCTCGCATCCGCACGCGGAAGTCCGCCATCTGGGAGAGTTGTTGAAAAAAGCCGCCACTTCGCCGGCGTACAACGTCAATGAAGCTGGACTACTCGAACTGGTGAGCGAAATTCGCAAGCTTTCGCCGGAACTGGGTGATCGCGCCGAGGCGGAGTTGCTGCGGGAAGTTCGCGTCGCGCCAACTTTGGTGAAATACGCCGACCCGAATCGCTATGAAATCGAGACTCGCCGCGAGTTGCGGCAGATCGCGATCGAGTTGATGGGGGATGTTGCGATCGCTCCGTCGCCAACAGTCGATCTGCTGGATTCGGAACCGCTCGAAATTGAACTCGCCGCGACGCTCATTTACGAACACAGTTACTACCCATATCGCCAGATCCGGCTGGCGATCGAGGCCGCAGGAGAACGCATTCGCCGCGAGATCATGGACGTGGGCCTGCGGCATCGCGGCAAGCATGACGAGATGTCGCGCACCTTCTCTGCCGGACAACAATTCCGCTTCGACATTCTGATGGACGTGGGCGGCTTTCGCGACATGCATCGTCACCGTCGCTGCGTGCAGATCGGGCAGGAATTCACTACCAGGCATGGCTACGACGTTCCTGAAGAGTTAGAAGCGGCAGGGGCGCGGGAGGGCTATGAAGCGCTGCTGCAAAAGACTGCCGAAGCGGTTGAGCAATTAGCCGGCCGCCCAGGAGCGGAAGCGAAAGAGAATGCGCAGTATGCCATCCCGCTGGCGTTTCGCAAGCGAACGTTGTTCAAGATGGATTTTGCTGAAGCGGTGTACATCGCGGAGCTACGAACCACTCCCGCAGGGCATGCTTCCTACCGCAATGTTGCTTATGGAATGTATGAGGCAACGGCTAAGAAATACCCGGCGCTGGCTAAGTATTTCCGCGTGACGGATGTGCGCGAGCCGGTGGACTTGCTGAAACGATAGCAATACCCTACGTGTACATCACCTTCTTATCGCCCTTAACAATCCGCCCGACGGTATAGAATTTCTCGCCCAGCTTATCGAGAACAGTTTCCGCTTTCTTGAATTTCTTGGAAGGAACCACCAGCAACATACCCAGGCCCATGTTGAACGTGCGAAGCATCTCATGCGGCGGGACGTTTCCCAGCTTTTGCAGATGCTCGAAAATCGGCAACACTGGCCAAGTCCCGACTTCAATCAGCGCGGCTACGCCACGTGGCAGCACGCGTGGCAGATTTTCGGTTATACCTCCGCCCGTGATGTGCGCCATGGCTGATATGCACTCGGCCGTCAGCAGCTTCTTGATCACCGGCCAATAGCTGCGATGAGTTTGCATCAATTCGTTGCCGGCCTTGCCTTTGATCTCGTTTACGTAGGTGTCGGGTGTATAGCCGGCGACTTCAAAAAACAATTTTCGGGCCAACGAATATCCGTTGGTGTGCAGCCCGGTCGAAGGCAAGCCGAGAATCACGTCGCCAGGCTCGACCGTCTTCCCGGTAATGATTTTTTCCCGCTCCACCACGCCGACGATGAAGCCGGCAAGATCGTATTCGCCTTCAGGATAAAATCCCGGCATCTCTGCGGTTTCACCGCCGATCAGCGCACAGCCGTTGTGCTTGCAGGCCTCGGCCAAGCCCTCCACGATTTTTTCCGCGACTTCGGGTTCCAGCTTCCCAGTCGCCAGATAATCCATGAAGAACATCGGCGCCGCCCCCTGCACTGCAATGTCGTTCACGCAGTGATTCACCAGGTCCGCGCCGATGGTGTGGTGCAATTTCATCTCGAAGGCCAGTTTGAGCTTGGTGCCCACGCCGTCGACGCTCGAAACCAGGACCGGATCGACGTACTTCTCCTTGTCGACTGCGAACATCGCGCCGAAGCCGCCGATCTCGCTCAACACTCCGCGAGTAAAAGTCTTGTGCGCGAGGTAGCGGATGCGCTTCTTAGCGCGGTTGGCGCGGTCAATGTCTACCCCCGCGTCGGCGTAGGTGATGGTCTCGGGGATAGTCTCAGCCACGGATCACTCCGTCTTTCTGGATTGCAGGGAAATGTTCGGGCAAATGCGTTTATGGGAGAAAAATTATCTTGCGAAAGCGCTCATTCTAACATGTTTAAGGTGGGCGCCGTTGGATGCACGGCGAATCGCCGTCAAGTCATCGTCAAATCGTAGTAGGCGAGGATCCTTCGTCCCCTTACCGCACAACATGCAGCGTTCGCGTTCACGAAGACATGGTCGCCGATAAGCAGTGTGTTTTCCATTGAGCTGGAAGGGATGGCAAACGCCTGCACGACAAAGGTGACGAAGAAGAGAAGCGCAACGAAAGTTCCCGCCATCGAAGCGAGAAAGTCCACAGTGGTCTCTTTCGGTTTGGGTCCGATACTCGGTGCTTTCCCGCTTTGCTTGATCATGGTTCCCATCGTCGACCTCGTTCCTCCACAGCATAACCGATTGGAAGCGAATCGCCGGCTTCCGGTAGCCAAAAGGGACCTTCCTAGCGAGGACAGTTCGTATAATCAATTCGCTTTTACGCTATTGCATCCGCGAGCATCAAAGGTGCTTTTCAGCCAAGGTTTGAATGGACCATTTAACCCAGCACGACGTGATGGTAGTGTTTCTGGCGCTGGCGGTGCTTTTGGCTGGCGCAAAGTTCGCCGGGGAACTGGTAAAGAAGTTCAATCAGCCCGCCGTGCTCGGGGAGATTCTTGCCGGCATCGTGCTGGGCCCCACTGTGCTCGGCTATTTTCGCCCTAACGTCTACGCGCTGCTCTTTCCTCATAGCGGCCCGGTCGCTCTGGTGCTGGATGGTGTCGCCGCCATCAGTGTGGTTTTCTTTCTGCTTACGGCAGGGATTGAGATCGATTTAGCCAGCATTTTTCGCCAAGGCAAAAGTGCTCTGCTGGTGAGTTCGTTCGGTATTGTTATTCCTTTTGCCGTCGGATTGCTTTCGGCCTGGACATTTCCCAGGTGGATGGGCGCCGACGAAGGAACAAACCGGATGGTGTTTGCGCTCTTCATCGGTACGGCTCTGTCAATTTCCGCGTTGCCAGTAGTGGCGCGTGTACTGATGGACCTGGGGTTGCTGCGGACGGAGATGGGCACGGTAATCATGTCGTCGGCGATGTTCGACGACCTGGTGGGATGGATCCTGTTTGGGCTGGTGCTGGGAATGATGAAACCAGCCGACGCGGGCCACGGTATCCGCCACACCATTCTGCTGGTGTTGGGTTTTGCCCTGGTGATGTTGACGCTTGGGCGGTGGTTGATTCACAAAATTTTACCCTTTATCCAGGCGCATACGTCATGGCCGGGCGGGGTGCTGGGCTTCATATTCTCTTTGACGCTTGCGTCGGCGGCTTTCGCTGAGTATGCCGGCATCCACGCGGTTTTTGGTGCATTCATTACCGGTGCGGCGGTTGGGGAATCGACGCACCTCCGGAAACGAACCTCGGAACACATCAAGGAGATTGTCACCAACGTTTTCGCGCCATTGTTCTTTGCCAATATCGGGCTGCATACAAACTTCGTGACCAACTTTCACTTCGGGATTACGGCCGTGATCCTGTGTGTAGCCTGCCTGGGAAAGGTGCTGGGAGCCGGTTGGGGGGCGCGACTGGGCGGCATGGATAACCGCACGGCTATCGGAGTTGGCCTGGCGATGAACGCGCGGGGCGCAATGGAGATGATTCTCGGCATTTTGGCTTTGCAGGCGGGGCTGATTCATGAACCGATGTTTGTCGCCCTGGTGGTGATGGCACTCGTCACTTCGCTGATCTCAGGGCCGAGCATCCGGATGGTTGTGAAAGGAAGAAAATCGTTCAGCCTGAGGGAAGTGGTCTCCAGCGAATTGTTTCTAGCCAGTCTCACCAGCGACACCAAGAATGGGGTGTTGAAAGAAATGTGCGACGTTGCCGCGCCGCTCGTGGGAAATGCGCCGGAGCGTTGTTTCCGGATTGTCAGTGAACGGGAGCGAGACAGCAATAGCGGCTGGCGCTTTGGAGTTGCGGTACCTTCTGCGCGAATCAACGGATTGCTGAAACCGCTGGTGGTGATCGGCAAAACAGAAAAGGGAATCGATTTCGGCGCCCGCGATGGCCGTCCAGCAAAACTCATCGTGCTGATTCTCACACCCGACAATCAATCGCAACATGCCCTGCTGGCCGATGCGGGACAGTTATTCAGCCAGAAGGATGTAGTGGAGCGTACACTGGCCGCGAACAGTTTTGTAGAGCTGGCGGCAGCCCTGAATGCCCCGGTGAAGTGAGATACCACGCTCACGAGCTAAGCAAAAATCCTTCGCCTGGATAGTCCCCTTTGATTCCGCTCAGGGGTGCTTTATGCCGCGCGCCCCAACCCACCGGCCATGTTGAGAAACACCAGTGGAACCCGAACCCGCCTCAGCCGGCCCGACCTCTTTTCTATTGCATCGACGAATACCAGACCCTCCCCCATAATGATGGGACCGCTCTGTAGTTCAAATTGTTCTCCGTATAATTTCAACTGGTTCTCCTTAGCGAGACCCAGCCGCTCCAACCGTTCTCGAAGGTTGCCGTTATCTTGTAACATTGCATTCACCACAAAGACATTGTCTCCCGTTTTGGGAAGGCCCATCAAGCTCCACGATCACAGCCCTAAGTGATCTTTCTAAAGGACTTCGGCGTGGTGATATAACACCCATTCCCACAACGGGTTACGTATTCGATGCAGTGCCAGAGAGAAGCGATGCGTCGAGCTTTTGCGTGCGGGAGAGCTTAGAGGTGCGGCTCCCTTTATCTCTTCGCTGCTACACTACCTCGCATGAAGAGATTTGAAGACCTTTCCGAGCGCCAAATTCTCGCGCTGGCCATCTCTCTTGAAGAAGAAGACGAGCGCGTTTATGCCGACTTTGCTGAAGCGCTTAAGCAGGATTTCCCCGCTTCCGCTGGGGTCTTCGATGGCATGCGCGCGGAAGAATCTGGTCATCGGCGCCGTCTCATCGAGCTTTTCCGGCAGAAATTTGGCGAGCACATCCCGCTGATTCGCCGTCAGGACGTGCGCGGATTCGTAGAACGCAAACCAGTGTGGCTTATCCGCCCGCTCGGCCTTGATACGGTCCGCAAAACCTCGAGCGCCATGGAGGTCGAGACTCGGCGTTTCTACGAAAAAGCCGCCGGGCGCACTCATGATGCCAGCATTCGCCAACTTCTCGACGATCTGGCACAGGAAGAGCGCGCCCACGAGGATCGCGCGCAGGAATTGCGGGAAGAGGAACTAAAACCCGGTGTCAAGGCTGATGAAGAGCAAGCCCGTCGACGCCTTTTCGTGCTCCAGATCGTCCAGCCGGGCCTTGCGGGCCTCATGGACGGGTCCGTTTCTACTCTTGCGCCGGTTTTCGCCGCCGCCTTCGCCACGCGCAACAGCTGGGACGCGTTTCTGGTAGGACTGGCAGCATCAGTCGGCGCCGGAATCAGCATGGGCTTCGCCGAAGCGCTCTCCGACGATGGCAGCCTGACCGGCCGCGGTCATCCCTGGGTGAGAGGTGTGATTTGCGGCGCGATGACAGCGTTAGGCGGGATTGGTCACACGCTGCCGTTCCTGATTCCCAACTTCAATTTCGCATTTTTGATTGCCGTCGCAGTTGTGATCGTCGAACTGGCCGTGATCACCTGGATCCGGCATCGCTATATGGACACGCCTATGCTCTCAGCCGCGATGCAGGTGGCTTTGGGCGGCGTGCTCGTATTTGTCACCGGAGTGTTGATTGGAAGTTCTTAGAATCGGCCAGGGATTACACGGGCCATTCGATCCCCGTTGATTCTGCGTAAATCCGTGGCGAAAGGTTCTATGCTGCTCCTGCAGTCCGTACCTGCTCTTCGTATTCCGCATCTGATCCCGCCGGCAGCAGAACCCACAAGCTATAAATTCCCAATGCCGTTCCAAAGGGAATATTGAACAGTGCCAGAAATGCCAGGATGATCGTCAGCATGCGCGCCCACGGCAATCGTTGCAGCAAGCCCCATCCCGCTACAAATCCGACCGCCGATTTTGCCAAAATCAATATGCCGAGTGTGCCGGCTAGCACACGCAGCAAGCCACTGGGCACATTCGATGGCGCTCCAAAATCGTGAAGACGACCCAACAATGTATTGGCTACGATCAGCAGTCCGCCGCCACCCACCGCGTTGAGCGCGGACAGTGCCAGCCAAAGAATTCCGAGCAGACGAATGTGCTCCGCCACGCGGCTGCGTCGCGGATCGGCCATGGCCCCGGCCGCAAATTCTTTTCCGCAGCGACTGCAGAACCGCTGACCTGCTTGCGCCGGCGCACCACATTTGTCGCAGAACATGATCCACCTCGCCTTTTAACTTTTACGGATGATAGTGGGGAAAGGTTCCCGCTTGCAGTGAGCAAGCAAACGAAAAGGCCACCCGGCAACTCGAGCGGCCTTTTCTTCAAGGGAGAATAGTTCCAACGGAGGTGTTTCAGACCGTCAAAACTTTCTGGCGAAATCTTATGAGCCGAAAAAGCGGGGTGTCAAGCAATTTTTAGGAAATAAGTCTCTTTGTTTTCAACTATTTAGGAAATAGGTTAACAGGGCCCTCGGCAACGTCATTCTGAGACATTTCCCTTTGGAAATCCATTAAATCGCTTTAATTGATGAGCTTACGTTGCTTTCAGAGGCCGCGGAGCGCTCCTCGGTGAGATGTAGTGAGATGAATTCCGCATCCTGCGCGCGGTTGAAAACCCGATCCGGGAGAAACCGCTTGGCGATCACTCGGAACCCTCCAAACGCTACTCCGGCGACCAGAGCAAACCCGATGATGATGAAACACAGGATGATTACGTTGACCAGCAAATTCGCGAGATTATCTCTTTTCGTGAAGAAGGTGTTCTCGTTCCAGGTCACGTTCGCGTCGTAGTTCACCGACGCCAGAAGCGCTTTCCCTTCACTTTCTGAGAGCGGTCCGCCGGCGATCACCACGATCGGTCCGGTGCGCTTCACATATATATGTCCAGAGTTGGCCAGCAGAGCGCTATCCGGCGACTGTGAGTTGGGCGCGAGTGCGGCTTCGATTCGCCGCAGATGATCGCCGGCAATCTGCGGCGTGGGATAGGAGACCAGCATCAAAGTCGCTTCGCCGCCAGAGGAGTTGTAATTTCCAATCACAACTTCTGCGCCGCGATCAAAATCCACGAATTGCACCGGCAGCAATGAATCCAGTTTCTCCAGCGTCTTCGATCCCAGCACGTATTTTGCGGAATTCTTCACATACGACTGCGTGGGCAAGTACGCCGGCAGCCCCGGCAGGCTCTGTGTGTTTCCAGGTGTCAGTGGAAGGTCGTCGGACAATTCGCGCAGTTCCGCGGCCGACATGGCTGACAAGCGCTGAAATACAGCATCGACCAAGATGTTGCCGCGGTAGAAAAGCACGCGCTCATTCAGCGAGGCCGCTTGATCGCCGATTTTTTCCACCCGCATCGGAACGGTTTTGTAGAAAGTAAACGCCCCATAAGCGCCGCTAGTGTCGGCGAACCGCGCGGCTTTCAGCGTGAGTTTGCGGCCGTCGTCGTAGGTGTACGTCGCGGATTCGAAATCAGTGAAGCCGTATTCCTTCAACACCGCAGCGTTGACCGGATCAGCCACGGCAGGATCTACGCTGGTTTTCGGCGAGCCCGAAAGCTGCCATCCGCCAAATTCCTTCGGAAGAATCTGCGCAGGGCGGGATGTCTTGTCTGCCGCTTGTACCAGGCTGCTCAGAAGCAGGCCGAAGGTTGAGAAAACAACGAAAATATACCGGGAAAGCTTCATGGAATTCGCAGGGGCAGACGAGCCATCCCTCTCTTTTAGACTACCGGGGATGGCAGAAAGTTTCCAGCGATGGCGGAGCTACTGGCCCTGCTCTTTGTCCACCTTGCTCGCCACTTTTACCCCGCTCAACCCGCTCACGTACTTCGCGATTCCCCGGTAGAGTGATTCGGCGATGCGCTGGCGATACTCAGACGTTTCCAGCCGCCGCTCGTCCCCAGGATTGCTGACAAAGGAAATCTCCGCGAGGATCGACGGCATATTGGCTCCAATCAGCACGATGAATGGCGCTTTCTTGACACCCCGGTCGCGGATGCCAGGATTCTTGGCTGCCAGCCCGGTGTGCAGAGAGTGCTCGACGTCGGTGGCGAACTCGTGCGATTCTTCGATCTTTTCTTTGAGCGCAATCTTCTTCACCAGATCTTGTAGCTCGTGAATGGACTTATCCGAAACGGCGTTTTCACGCGCCGCTACTTCCAGCGCCTCAGGAGACGAAGTGAAATTCAAGTAGTAAGTCTCAACACCGCGCGCGTCGGGGTCGCGGCTCGAGTTAGCGTGGACCGAAACAAACAGGTCGGCGCCCTCCTGATTGGCAATGGCCGTCCTCTCTTCCAGCGGAATAAAAGTATCGTCGCTGCGCGTGTAAACAACCTCCGCTCCCAGGCGAGTTTCCAACAGCCGACCGAGCCGCTTGCTGACGTCCAACACAAGATCTTTTTCTTCGAGACCATTCGGACCAATCGTGCCGGTGTCGTGGCCGCCATGTCCGGGATCGATCACGATCTTGCCAATCTTCAATCCCAGGGCGCGGATTAAGGAGCGGTCGCCGGCGATTGTCGGTTGGGCTTCATGCCCATCGGGCTCCACGGTCGAGGCTTTGCGCTTCCCTTTTGTTGGCTTAGGTTTGTTGGGCTCAGCCGGAAGCGTACCAGGAGCGGTTTTCTTGGCGGAACCGATATCTGGAGGATCCAGCCTCGCCAGCATCGGCTTCGCGGGAATTTCGTCGTCATCGTCCGCGTCTACGATTGTCTTTTTCGCGCCGTTATTATTTGTGACAACCTGGGCGTTTGAGGCTCTTAAAGGCGCGCCAATCTTCTCCGCGCCGTCTTCTTCATCTGGCGCGGGGTTATCAGCGTTCGTTTCTTGGGTGGCTGGAGCTTTCGAGGTCTGTGTTGCCTTGGCAACATTCCGATTGCGAACTTCGATCACCAACTCCGGCGGATCGCTCTGCAGCGAAGCGTGAAAATCCGAGACGTTATCGACTTCAAGCACAACTCGCGTCCGTCCTGGCTTGAACTGCGAAATGCGAATCTCCTTCAGCAGCCCATCATTCACCGTATAGGTCTTACCGAATAATTTGCGGTCCAGTCGCGTCTGCAGAAGATCGAAGAAAATGCGATCCGGATTTTCGATCCGTTGGGAAACAAATTTGACGTTCCCTCCGAGGTCGATGCCGATTCGCGTCGAAGTCGGTGTCGACCACTGATGAACACCGCTGACTCGAACCAGTCCCTGTGTCGTGGTGACGGCCTTCTCGGGCGCGTCCTCATCTTTGTCTTGCTCCGAGGCATCGTCATTGGCGCTCAGCTTCTCGGTTTCCTTTGCTTTTAGGCTTGCCTTGACCGCCGGCTCCGCCATCTCCTGTCGCGCCTGCGCCGCTAACCGATGATGGGGATAGAGCCGCTGAAACTCCTCGAACACTTCATCTGCGCGCTTTTTATCGTGAAGGTCGTCTTTGTAAATTTCGCCGATGCGGAACAATGCGTTGAACCGCGCCTTGCTGCCGGGATATTGCTGGCGGAGAAACTCGTACTCCTTGACCGCAGAGTGCAAAACGGCGTCGTCTTCGAAGCGCCGGCCTTCCTCTTCCATCAGTTCGGCAGATGCAACCACCGCCGGATCGGCCTTGGCTGAGGTCGGAGATCCCAGGTACACGCGTTTGTAAGCATTGATGACTCGCTCGTAGTCGGCCCGCGCCAATTCCTGCGCTGGACGGCCCTCCAGCGCCTCGTGCAATTGTTGCGCCTTCGAAAATTCCGCTGCTGCCCATACCGCGGACCGGTGCCCCTGCGCAGACACAATGCCGCACAGCATCGGCACAATCGCCAGCAGAATGAGACTTCGACCTGGGTTCTTCACTTTCCTACCGTAATCGCGATACTACTAACCTGGCTTCGACCGCTCAGTCGGTGTTGCTGATGTAAAGCACGCCCCGCGAATCCCGCTCGACGTGAATGGGATCGTGCAACGGCCGGCTGAACAAGCTTGGTCCTGGGTCCGCTCCGCCGTAATAGAGTTTGGTGATCCGCCGCACGTAATTGCGGGTCTCGGCAAAATGCGGAATGCCCGCGCTTCGTGCCACCGCGCCCGGTCCAGCGTTATAGGCTGCCAGCGTGAGTTTCACATCGCCACCGTAGCTCTCCATCAGCTGCTTGAGCTGGCGGACCCCCGCGTCGACGTTCTGCTCCGGATCGAACGGATTCGACACCTTCAATTGCTGCGCGGTCTGCGGCATCAACTGCATTAACCCCATGGCTCCTTTGCGGGAAACTGCGTTGGGATTGAAATTTGACTCGACTTTGACCACCGCCCGCACCAGGTTGGGATCGACGTTGTGCCTTGCCGCTGCCTGCTCGATCGCGGCATCGATCTCCTGCTGCGTGAACGGCCGACCGGGCGCCATGTTGAGCGGTGTTCTCGATCGTTCTCCCAGATACCGGTTCACCTCATCCGCGGCGGAACGCGCTGCCCGAACATGCGCCGACGGAACCGGCTTCCAGCGATGCTCAGTCGCACTCCAAAAAACCAGCGAACTTTCTTGCGCCGGCGCTTCCGCGTGTTTGCGAGTCACGGGCAAAGACTCGTTCACATAGACAGTTCGGCCGGAGTCGTCGGTGGTTGAAGTAATGGCAGAGTCAGACTCGGCTGCCTGCACGTATGGCGTGGAAAGGAAGGTCGCGATTACGGTTGCCATCAGGGCGAGTTGCAGGTGCTTTCGCATAGCCGGGTTTTAGCGCAGCGCGGACACACACCTACGTCCACGCCTGCCTACCCAGCCACCTGACGGAGAACCAATACCAGAGCTTGAAAGATTATAGGTGGCTCGGAACAGGGGGGCAATCTGACAGAAGGCCATGGAACCACCGGAGGTAATCAGGCTAAGTGGTTGAGGGAGAAAAATTTATGGCGGTAGTAACAACAGCCGTCTGGGGATGGACGCCTCACCCGTCCAAGCCGAGCAAAGCTTGGCAGCGAAGTCATTGAGAACGGGTCGTGATCGAGCGTCAAGCCCTTTGCTTTCTTTGCCTCCACCAACCGAGAGCTGCATGAAATAAAGCGTATGCCAGGGCGAGAAAGACAACATTGATCACCACAGCCGGCCAGAGAATCCAATTGTAGTTTTCGGTGCCAATACCCTGATAGCCCAGGAGCGAGTAGGCGTAGTTCGTGATCAGGAATCCCGGCCAGAGGAATACCGCAAAGAGCATGCTGAAGCTGGCCGCCGACAGAAGGCCGATCGCAGCTACAAACACAACTCCAGCTGCCAGTGCTTTGGCAATCCCTCTCACAACGCGATCCTAGACTCGCTTTTGGTCCCGGTAAAGTTACTGCGGCCTAGTCTGTGCTACCCTGCCCTGTTCCCATGCCCGAACTCGAACCGCTGCGCTCGGCGCCCGACTCGCTCATGCTTTACGGCTTCTGGTATCGAGCCATGCCGAGCGGCCAGCTGACGCGCAATCGTCTGCACAAAGCCATGCTGCTCGAAACGCCGCTTGTCCTCGGTCGCGACCAGCAGGGCAAGCCGTTCGCGCTGCGCGACGCCTGCCCGCACCGCGGCATGCCGCTTTCCTACGGACGGTTCGACGGCCAGCAACTCGAGTGCAGCTATCACGGCTGGAAGTTCGACGCGCACAGCGGCCAATGCCAACTCATTCCATCGCTGACCGCGGAGCAGGACATGAAAGTCGACCGCATCTTCGCCGGCGCTTACGCCTGCGAGGAACACGACGGTTACATCTGGGTCTTCATCCCCGACCCTCTTCCGCCCGGCGCAGGATTCACCAAAGCCGCGGAGCCGCCATCTCCCGTGCCGCGCGTGCCTAGTTTCAGCGACAAATTTAAGATCGCACATTTGACCGCCACACTGCCTTGCAGCGTGGATCACGGCATCATCGGTCTGATGGATCCGGCGCACGGTCCGTTTGTCCATCAGGCATGGTGGTGGCGCAGCCGCCACAGCATCCACGAAAAGCATAAGAATTTCGAGCCGATCCCCGCGGGCTTTCGTATGAGCGCCCACACACCCAGCTCGAACAGCGCGCCCTACAAGCTGCTGCGTTTTTACGCCGATGCCGATGCCATTACCACGACCATCGATTTCGTTCTGCCCAACCTGCGTTACGAAACCATTCAGGCCGGCAAATACTGGTTCGCCAGCCTGACCACAGTCACGCCCATCACTCGCAATCACTGTCGCATCGACGTGGTCGCCAAGTGGAACCTGTTCCGCTGGCTGCCGTTTGCGCCCGAGCTCTTGAAATTTGTGTTTGCAAAATTCGTCGAGCAGGATCGCCAGACGATGGAGAAGCAGTCAGAAGGGCTAAAGCACAATCCGCATTTAATGCTGATCGACGATGCCGACCGCCCCGCGAAGTGGTATTTCCAATTGAAAGCCGCTCACCTTGAAGCCAAGCGCACCGGCGCAGAGATGAAACATCCGATGACAGGGCCGGTGACATTGCAGTGGCGAAGCTAACTCCGCCATAGCTGTACCCCCCGTTTTCTTTCGAAGATCACGTGACCCAGTGATCCCAGTCATTGTCGTTTGCGCTTACTTCCACTAGCGTCATCGTGAGGCTCCCGGTTCTTTGTTAACTCGTCGGCAACGTCGATATCGGAAATCGGGAACCGATCTTCGTTTCAGAAGGATACAGATATGAAATCGTCCACCCTCCTCGCCATCGTTGTTGCGCTTCCGCTTTTCTTCTTATCTGTGGCATCCGCACAAAATCGTCCTTCTACGCCCGAATACGATGCGGTTAAGGATTTCTCGCTGGCATCGAACCCCAACGGGGTTTGGTCCTATGGTTCCCTGGCCAACTATAGCGCCCCGTTCGTGCTCTATACGAACGCAAGCACGAATTGTATTAATTCTCCCAGCAGCGTTTGGGGCTATCCAAACTGCATTACGCCCCTAGTCCAGCACAACGACACCAACCAAACTGAGTGTTTTGAGAGCATTTGTGTACCACCCAATGTCCTCCGACTTGATATTGGCAACCAGGGAAATGGGCCCTTTATCAGCGTGGTGCGTTGGACGGCTCCGCAGGCGGGCTCGTATCTATTCGTCGGTGGGGTTGAAGGACTGGACTATGTAGATCCGACCTCGACTGATCTTCGCGTGATCTATAACTCCAGCAAAACGCTTCTTCAAGTGGTCGTCGACAGCTACGAGAAGCCGTTCATCTACCGCCAAGCGCTTAATCTTGCGGCTGGAGACACCATGGATTTCGCCGTCGATATGGGAAAAGACCGTGATTGGCATTTCGACAGCACGGGTCTGGAGGTTACAGTTACCCAGGTACAGTATGCGGAGCCCAAGTAAGTACGTCCGGGGTTCAGGGGAGAGGTATCTACGAGTATCTTTCCCTCATCAACTCCGCAATCGCCGCGTATGCTTGCGTCAGCGTCTTCTCATCCGGCAGAAATACGATGCGGAAATGCTGCGTTCCCGGCTTCTGTCCGAAGCCGCTGCCGTGAACCACCATTACATGCTTCTGCAGAATCAATTCGCGGACGAACACATCATCACCTTCGGGAATGTCGATGCTTGGGAACGCGTAAAACGCACCGCGCGGCGAAACGCAGTGAACGCGCGGCATCGCATTGCACATTCTCACGGTAAGATCCCGCCGGCTGCGGAGCTTGCGCCGTACTTCGACAAGATGGTCCTGCGGTCCTTCAAGCGCCGGCTTGATCGCGTACTGCTCGGGATGGTTGGCACAAAGGCGCGCCCGCAGCAACTTCTGAATGCCTTCGTCATATGGCTTGACCGCTGCCGCGTCGCCGCTCACAATGCCCCAGCCAATGCGCCATCCGGGAGCCAGATAATTTTTCGATAAGCCACCGAACGTCACGGTGGGAACATCCGGGGCCACTGCGGCGAAAGCCACATGCTCGTCGTTTTCAGTTCCACCCTGATCAAGAATTAGTTTGTCGTAAATCTCATCGGCGAGAATCACGAGGTTGTGCCGCCGCGCGAGTTCGGCAATTTCTTCGAGCATCGCCCGCGTGCAAACCGAGCCGGTGGGATTATTCGGATTGATCAGCACAATGCCGCGTGTACGCGGCGTAATTTTTCGCTTGATGTCGTCAAGGTCGGGCTGCCAGCCATCGTCTTCGTTCAAGTAGTACGCGTTCAGCCCAATGCCCAGTTTCGCCAGTACCGCCGAATACAGTGGATAGTCCGGGCACGGCGTGAGAATGTCTTCGCCTGGGTTCAGCAACGCCGCCAGGCACAGGTCCACCGTCTCACTGACACCGGAAGTGACAAACACATCCTGTACGGTTGTGATGGCCTTGCGCGCCGCTTCGCCGCGAATGGCCTCGACAGCCGACTTAATGCCCGACGACGGTGCGTAGCCATTCTTGTTCTCGCGCATGGCCTTGTAGACCGCCTCGATCATGTGCGCGGGCGTCTCGAAGTCAAAAACGTTGGGGTCGCCAATGTTCAACGGCAGAATCTTATGGCCCTGTTTGCTGACCTCGTCGGCGTAGCAAGCCAGGTCACGGATGGCGTAACGAACGTTCTCTAACCGGCTGGCGGGAGTGATTTCGCGAGTTTGGGCAAGCGGCATAGGTGACTCCAGACACAAAAGAATACCGCAGAGGGCGCAAAGGACACAGAGTAATCAATTAACCAACTCTGTGCCCTCAGCGTACTTCGCGGCTCTTAGTTTGACCAAAGACCGAGGACCGACGACGGTCCTAATCGACCCTGTCGATCTGCGCCTTCTGCAGCTTGTCGGAGTAATCGACGTACACCGACTTCCATTCCGTGTAGAAGTCAATGGCTCCGATGCCGCCTTCGCGATGTCCATTGCCCGTGGCTTTCACGCCGCCAAACGGCAAGTGAACTTCGGCACCGATCGTCGGCGCATTGATGTAGGTGATTCCGGCGTACAAATCGCGCATCGCCGTGAAAGCTTTGTTGACATCTTTCGTATAGATCGACGATGACAACCCATACTCGATGCCGTTGGCGATGTGAATCGCATCTTCGAGGTTTTCGCACGGAATAATGGACACAACCGGCCCGAAAATTTCCTCTTGCGCTATCCGCATCTTGGGATCCACCTCGGCAAACACCGTCGGCTCCAGGAAATATCCGTGCTGATAGTCGCCGCTATCCAGTCGATTGCCGCCACACTTCAGCCTCGCGCCCTCAGCCTTACCGATCTCAATATAGTTCAGATCGGTTTTCAATTGGTTCGCGTTGATCGCAGGGCCCATCTCGACGGTTTCATCCAGCCCGTTGCCGACTTTCAGCCGCTTCGCCCGATCCACATAGCGCTCGACAAATTCGCCATAGATGCCCTTCTGCACAATGATGCGGCTGGTTGCAGTGCAGCGCTGTCCGGTGGTGCCAAATCCGCCCCACAAGCCACCTTCGATGGCCAACTCGAGATTCGCATCGTCGAGCACGATCATGGGATTCTTGCCGCCGAGTTCCAGCGAGCAATGTTTAAAGCTCTTCGCAGCAGTTTGGCCGACAATCCGTCCCACGGCGCTCGATCCCGTCAGCGAGATTGCTTTGATCTCCGGATGCTCCGTCAGCGGACCGCCGACATCCGGCCCAAAGCCGGCGACGATATTGATCACACCGTTCGGCAACCCCGCATCCACCAGAGCCCGCACCAGATTGAAAGTCGACAAAGGCGTATCCTGCGCTGGCTTGATTACGCAGGTGTTCCCGCAAACGATCGCAGGCAGCAGCTTCCACGACGGAATCGCCATGGGGAAATTCCACGGTGTGATCAAGCCGACGACGCCGAGCGGTTGGCGGATCGCCATGGCGAATTTGTTCGGCAATTCCGAAGGCGTGGTCGGGCCAAACAACCGCCGTCCTTCGCCGGCCATGTAATAAGCCGTGTCGATGGCTTCCTGCACGTCGCCGCGAGTTTCCTTCAGAATCTTGCCCATCTCGCGGGTCATGTCGCGGGCGAAGTCTTCTTTACTGCCAGCCAGAATCTCGGCAGCCCGAAAAACCAGTTCTGCGCGGCGTGGCGCGGGTACCAGACGCCAGTGTTTAAACGCCTGCTTGGCAGCATCAACGGCGGCGTCTACGTCAGCTTTGCCGGATTTCTGAAAAATTCCGACGACCTCGCGCGTGTCGGCAGGATTGCGGCTCTCGAAGGTTTCGCCGGTCGAGGCCTCTACCCATTCGCCGCCGATGAAATTCTTATAAACTTTTGCGCGAGTCGCCGAACCCATAATGGTCGGCGCAGTCAAAGTATTGGTGGCCATAAAACCTCCTGGGAACATCCAGAAATCAACAGCAGAAGATGAGAAATGTTAAGTATCTATGCTACCCCCCGCCGAGTGAGCGGGGCAAGGAGCCCTCCGCCGTTCCTCAAAGCGGTTTTTGTGCCGCGTAGACGCCAACCTTTGTCTACCGCTCGACATCGAACACCCTGCCGCTTTGTCAACTATAGGAGGACTCATGAAAACAGCTGGATTTCGTACGTTGTTTGTCGTGCTGCTCGTAACTGCAAGCGTTTCCTGGTGCCTGGCGCAAGATTCCAATAGCGATACGAAGGGCAAGTCAGCGACTCGAACCATTACTGGATGCCTCACGCAAGGAAGCGATGCCAATAAATTCGTCCTTAAGGGAGAGGATGGCAGCACGTGGGACGTTAAGAGCGACACCGTGTCACTGGCAGATCACGTCGGCCACGAGATCAAGGCCACCGGCGTCGTCTCCCATAACAAGATGCACAACATGAAAGAAGACACCAAGGATATGGCTCAAGACGCGGGGGCGGATAAGAACAACTCCGAACACGGCCACATGCAACTTACCGACGTCCACATGGTGAGCGATTCGTGTAAGTGAGGTTTGAGTGATCCGTTATTCAGGGCCAGGCGAAGATGCGATCATCTTCGCCTTCACTTTTGCCGTAACCTAGTAGGTAAAGGATTGAATCTCAGTCACGCCTGAGTCCGGCCCGTCTACGTAGCCGGCCCGCAGACTGGGATGAAGTGCGATGTGCATCGCGATCACGTTGAAGGTGTTGGAGAAATTGAATCCGTTGAGAGTTTCCTTCAGATTCCCCTTCGTATCGTAAACATAAATCGTGCTGCCGCTGCCCGAAGAACTCGAAACTGGTTGCGCGATGAGAAACACCTTGTGGAGCGAATCGTATTCCACGTCGGCACCGCTGAAAGTTTGCAGTCCTGCGGAATTCGGAAGCATCACCGTGAATCCGGTTTCAGTAGCCAGGTCATAAAATTCGACGGTGGCGTCATCTTCAGTATCGGTACAAAAGACGCCGTCCTCCGAGTCGACCGCTGCGCCGTTGATGAAGCCGAATCCGGTCCCCACAAACTCGCTGAACGTGCCCTTTACCAGATCGACGATGCCAATCACCGGACGACAACCGAAACATCCTGGCCCGCCTCCCAAAATCGCTTGATTCGTCTTAGTGTCGAAAGCCATCGGTGGAGGCACACTGCCAAAATTGTTGGAATCGGTGATCTGGACTATCGGACCAAACTTATTTGTCGCGACGTTGGTGCCGAAAACGTAAGGAATGAAGTTGTCGCTGTTGTCGTACGCGAAGACTGCATTGTATGGCTCGCCCTGGTTGCGGCTCACGCCTGAGGGCATGATGATGTGTTCCGATCCGATGGGCGGCGTCCAAACGCTGGTGATCTTGTTCGATTCTAGAGGATTGAGAACTCCATAATTGCGTTTTACTACGTATATGCCTTTGACGTGCTCATGCTCGAACAGGCCAATACTGTTGCCCACTACGCCGTAGGTGATGAAGTCGTCCTGAGTCTGGGTCTGCACGACTACGTCGAGAATCTTACCGGTCTTCTGATCGAAGGTTTCTACCGCCGCATTCACGCTGCCTCCCGCCTCACTCAGCAGGCCTTCGGTGCCATTCTGATCGACGTCGAATCCAAAAATTTGGCCGCCGAACTTGCTGTGGACGATGACGTTGCCTGGTCCGGCGTCGCGATTCGGCTGAAAGTTGTTGGTTTGGCCCGCGCTGAAGGTTGCAAAGACGGCTGGGATAAGGAGGGCAGCTGCTAGATTTAAAATGAGCCGAGGAAAATGCTTGTTCACGCTGGCATGCATGGCAGTAGGTTTGTTGTTCCTTTTGGGAAAGTGGAGACACGACAGCAACACGAAGTGTGCAGCAATATACGCCTGCAGTTGTCAAACGCGTGTCAAGAATTTGTCACTTTTGAAGACGGATCAATCGCCAAAGCAGATACCGATCGCCCGCGCGGTGCGCACGATCTCGCCGGTTGGATCGACCGTTCGCAAGCGGCCGATCGCATCGGCGATAGTCACACATTCAATCTGAGAGTTGTGCAGACAGACCATCTTGCCGAAGCCGCCGTTGGCAATCAGATCCACGGCCGCAACGCCGAAGCGCGTCCCCAGGATGCGGTCGAAGGGCGAAGGCGACCCGCCGCGCTGAATGTGTCCCAGCACGCTGACTCGGACCTCCTTGTGGGCCATCAAAGCGATGCCGTCCCCGATCAGATTCCCGACCGACCCACCGCGAGAAAGCTGTTTGAGTTCCGGCGGCAGCTTGATTCCCTCGGCGACCACCACAATGGTGAAGCGCTTGCCGTAACCCTCCCGTTCGGTAACGTAATCACAGACTCGCTGCAGAGTGAACGGAATCTCAGGAATCAGAATGATATGGGCGCCGCCGGCGACACCAGCCTCCAGCGCGATCCATCCGGCATCGCGGCCCATCACTTCCACCACCATCACGCGGTGATGCGACTCCGCGGTGGTGTGAATTTTGTCGATTGCATCGGTTGCGGTGTGCAGGGCGGTGTCGAAACCGAAGGTAATCTCGGTTGCTGAAAGATCGTTGTCGATCGTCTTGGGTACACCCACGATGTTGAAGCCCTTCAGGAAAAGCTGGTGGGCGATGGTCTGCGACCCGTCGCCACCAATGCTGATCACGGCATCGATTCCCATCTTGGCGGCATTGGCAATCACCTGATCGGAAATATCACGAATGACCTCACGGCCATTTTCCATGATCTTGTGACAAAAAGGATTGCCGCGATTGGTGGTGCCGAGGATGGTGCCGCCGCGCGGCAGAATGCCGCTGACATCTTTGAGCGTAAGCTCGTGCGATCTTTCTGGCCAGATCAGGCCGTCAAAGCCATCGGGGATGCCGATGACTTTCCACTTGTACTTGAGAATTGCCGATTTGACCGCGGCGCGGATGACCGCGTTGAGACCGGGAGCGTCACCGCCCCCGGTGCAGATACCGATGCAGCGGATTTCAGGCATCGTATTTACTTAATTGCTTACTGTGTAACCGTGAGCGTAGCCGTCGAAGTATAAGTTACGCCGGTGCCACTCAGATAGCTCGCCGTCAGCGTAATCGTTTCCCCTACCGTGGCACTACTAGTTGTTGTAACTGTCTCGGGAGTTACGCCCTGCGTCAGCGTCACGTCCGTAGCAGGATTGCCACTCGTATCGCTGGCGGTCCACGTGGCCGTTGCCGTCACGTCTACTGGGGCGCCACCGGCAACCTGAGCTTGAGCAGTAAAGGATTTCGTTCCCCCATTTGTAGGAATTGTGGCGGTATTTGGGCTGACCTTGATGCTGGTGACGTTCTGCAGCGCCACGGTGATAGTCGCCGTCCCACTGACTGTACCCGATGCGCCAGTAATCGTAGAGGTGCCCGGAGAAATTCCGGTCACCAGGCCGCTCGCAGCGATGCTTGCCACGTCCGGCGTGTCGCTGCTCCAAGTCACATTGCTCAAGGATTTTTGAGAGCCATCGTTATAAGTGCCAACCGCGCTTTCCTGCACAGTGCCGTTTTCATTGATGGTAGCAGTAGGGCCAACGGTCATGGACGTGAGCACGGGATCGACAAAGAATCCATTGCAGCCTACGGCTGCGGCGACCAGGACTAAGGTCCCAATGGCGCCGGCAATCTTAAGTTTCTTGTTACGGCTCAACATGGTGACAATGCCTTTCAGAAGTGGCAAAAAGGACGC
This sequence comes from Terriglobales bacterium, assembly GCA_035507035.1. Classification (GTDB taxonomy): domain Bacteria; phylum Acidobacteriota; class Terriglobia; order Terriglobales; family Acidobacteriaceae; genus DATJOJ01. Next base: position 196,520 of record DATJOJ010000035.1, read on the forward strand.
TCTCCTATCCCGCGGAAATAAAAATTGTAGCAGAGAGAGGCCTAGCTAGAGTCACACCAAAGTGCGGGCTGAGCCCTTAAGGACTCGAACCAAAATGGGAACGCGCTCGCCCGAAAAGCTTGCATGTAAATAAATGTAAGCGCGCCTGGAAGTTGCGCTTTTGGCAGGCCTAGTTCGACCGTTTCGCTTTGGCGATGCGCTCGTCGATGGGCTTGCGTCCGGCAAAACCTTCAGCGACCCCGTGCCAGTGAGTGATACCTTTCTCGCCCAGCTTCCAGCAGAGCAGCACGGTACGGCCTTCGACCTCGCAGGGAAAGTCGAGCAGGCCGATGTCGATATCTTTCACCTGGACGCCGGTCGCATCGATTTCAGCCAGCGCGTCCTTCACCTTCTGAATGGTCTTTTCCCGTTCGGCTTTGCGCCGCGCCATGTGGACGATATTCACCAGGATGCCGCCCTGCACAAACACGCGATGAGCGAGCTCTTGGAACTCCGTGTCCACCGATTCGATGAACTTCTTGCCGTCGATCGCAGTACGCAGAAGGGACTCAAGAACCGGCAGAAGGTCTTGGGCTTCGTCGAGCGTGAAAGTGCGGTCGGCCATAGGTATGGGACCATTCTACTGCAAGGGGCTCGTTCGTCCTACGTCCTTCGTCGTACGCAAAACCGTCCTTCGTCTTCGGTCGTTGGTCGTTGGCAAAATCACATGGGGACAGCCGCCCTCGGGTGTTAGGTCGAGCAAAGGTCAACGAATGGCAGCTAACGGGGAATCGGACTTATGCCTTCAGAGCGCGCCTGTATGACGGAGATCAGCTTGTAGCGAGGGCGCCCTGCTCGGAGATTGGGGGACTTCGGTATCGAACTCTTGATAGCGCACAATCGTTGCGGCAGACAGAAATCGTGAGACATGCGCTCGAAGCATGCGGAATCTCCTCACTAGCTTTGTTCCCGGGGAAGACGTTAATCGTAATACGGAAGTGGAAAAAGGTGTAGGTTTTTCAACGAGACTGCTGAGCTGCGCTCAGCCGGACAGCCGAGGGCGGCTGTCCCCACGTGATTTTGCCAAGGACGAAGGACCGAGGACGAAGGACGGGCTTTACTGAATCTCCAGCATGCGATCGAGTGCCACGCGCGCCCAGTGCTTCACATCATCTTTCACTTTGATCTGGTTCACGATGTTGCCTTCTGTCAAATTCTCCAGCGCCCAGCAGAGATGCTGAGGAGAAATCCGGAACATCGTAGTGCACAAGCAGCCGGAATCGTCGAGAGTAATGACTTTCTTTCCTTCGTGGGCAAATTCCTTGCCCATGCGATTTACCAGATGAATCTCAGTGCCCACTGCGAACATCGTTCCCGCTGGCGCGCCATCGATCATCTTCAACAAACCTTCGGTTGAGCCGATTCCATCCGCCTTCTGGCAAACTTCCCACCGGCATTCGGGATGCACAATCACGCGAATGCCCGGATATTTGGCGCGAACGTTGTCGACGTGCTCAGGAAGAAATCGCTGATGCACCGAGCAGTGGCCTTTCCACAAAATCACTTTTGCGGCACGAAGACGCTCTGGCGTGATTCCGCCGTTCAGCAGGTAGGGATCCCAGACGATCATTTCATTCAACGGAATGCCCATGCGGTATCCAGTATTGCGGCCGAGGTGCTGATCGGGAAGGAAAAGCAATTTGGAATTTTTGTCGAAACCCCACTTGAATGCGGCTGCGGCATTCGAAGACGTACAAACCACGCCGCCGCGCTCGCCGCAAAAAGCTTTAATTGCGGCTGCGGAATTCATATAAGTGATCGGCGTGATGCCTGCGCCGGAATCGTTGGTTAGACCAGCCGCAACCATGTGCTCCCAGCAATCTTCCACCTGCGTGATTTCCGCCATATCGGCCATGGAGCAGCCGGCGTTGAGATCGGGAAGTATGGTCACCTGGCCCGGGCGGCTGAGAATATCGGCGCTTTCGGCCATGAAGTGCACGCCACAGAAAACGATGTATTTGCTGGCTGTAGCGGCGGCTTCTTGCGAAAGTCTGTACGAATCGCCGCGGAAATCCGCAAAGCGGATCACTTCATCGCGTTGATAATGATGGCCCAGGACCACGCATTCGCTGCCCAATGCCTCGCGGCAAGCGGCAATGCGAGCGTCCATTGTATGGTCGGGTAGTACGAGATAATTTTCCAAACTGCAAACAGCAGTTGCGGTTGCCATTGTGTTCTCGCCTTCAGCTCGGACAGCAAAGCCAGCCGCTTTGGCGGTGGTGATCGCTGGTCCTGAACGGGGATGTTGAAAGCCTGTCAGCGGCTCCAGTCGGTTCGCTGCGCGGATTGTCTAAAAAGCGCCGCACCCAACCGGCGGGGATGTTGAAGCCGTCAGCAAATCTTCATCAGTAAATAGGATGCTCATTCGCGGCGAAAAGAGTCTGGATTTTGAGCGACCCATTCAACCGCAAAACTGAGTAACCTGATCAGTATTGTGCACTGGAACAGTGGCAGAATGCAAATGTACGGAGGAGGCGGTTGTGGGCTACTTTCATTTTGAGACTGCTGGCGACCGTGGCATACTTGAGTTTATTTCGCCTACAACTTCATCAAGATTCACCGTACCCTGCGCATGAGTCCTGCGATGGCCGCTGGCGTCACAGATCGGCTGCGGAGCGTGGAAGACCTTGTAGCCCTCTGGGAAGTCTACGAACAGCGGAGGGCGGAAAGAGCGGCGTAAACGCTAGAATCGTGATTTGAGTGGCGCGTGAACTCTTCATACTCTTTTTTTGTGCGACGATCGCCTTCCTCCTTGGAAACGGTTATTACAAATCCTTTCGCAGTGGTGTCCTTACTACAATCAAAGGCCGCACCTCTCGCCGGGACAAGGAACCGATCAGCTACTGGATTGGCATGGCTATAGGGACTTTCGCATTTCTCGTCATGGTATCCGCGACTGCGATTATGGCGTTCCTGATATGCGTGGGTTTATCCGGGACTTCAAAGTAGCCCACTACCGAAGCGCTTGGTTTAGACCTGTTCTCGGATTTCGCCCAACGTCACTTGCACGTCCATCTTGTTTTTGCCGCGATAAAACGTGATCCGCACGCTGTCGCCTGCGCGATGTTTGTTCATCATCTGTGCCAGGTCCTGCTGGTCCTCGACTTTTTCGCCGTCGATTGCAACGATCAAGTCTCCGCCAATCATGATCGGTACATTACCGAGAAAAGCGCGTTCATTGCCGCCGCGCAAGCCGGCGCGATCCGCGGCACCGCCGGAAACGACTTGCACGATGAGCAAGCCATAATCGGAAGCCAATCCCAATTGATTGGCGAGATCAGGATCGATCGGAATGGTGCGCACTCCGAGCGCAGGCCGCCGCACCCGGCCCAGCGTGACCAGATCGTTCAGGACAGCTTTGGCGGTGTTGATCGGAATCGCGAATCCGATGCCGGCGCTTTGTCCGACATTGGAAGCGATCATGGTGTTAATTCCGATGACTTCCCCATGCCAGTTAAGCAGGGGCCCGCCGGAATTGCCGGGGTTGATGGCGGCATCGGTTTGAATGGCGTCATCGATGTACATGCCATCCGGCTCCTGTACTTGCCGGATCGAGCTCACGATGCCGCGAGTGAGCGTGCCGGAAAGTCCGAAAGGATTGCCGATGGCGTAGACTTTTTGTCCGACCTGAAGATGGGTGGAGTCGCCCAGGGTCATCGGCTGCAAATCAGGACCCTTGATTTGAACGATGGCGAGATCATGCGACCGGTCTGTGCCCACAATCGTTGCGCGATATTTCTTGCGATTGTGCAGCGTTACTTCGACCTGTCGCGCCTCAGCAATCACGTGATAGTTGGTGAGGATGTGGCCTTCTTTGTCGATGATGAAGCCCGATCCCTGGCCCTCCTCGGGAACCAGGCCATAGAAGAAATCGAAGGTCACTGCGCGCGAGGTGATGTTGACGACGGAACCGATGTTCTTGCGGTAGACATCGATATTGTTCTGCTCTTCGGCATCGAGCGACTCGGAACCGCTGGCAGCCTCACTGATCTCCAACTTATTGGGACGACTGATAATGCTCGTGAATACCGCGGGATTACGGCGATAGGTCGTGAAATAGAAAAATGCGCTAGCTAGAATGACGCCCAACAATACTGGCCGCAAGAGCTTCATAGATAAGTCGATTGACTTATTTCGATTGTAATCAAATGCTGAGGTCGGCCGCTCGTGCTGGTTCTCGCTCTATGATTCAGGCTTGGCTCTTTGCTGCAACTCGCAGTTTGCCGTATACCTCGCGAACCTTATCTCTCGTTTCTTCCAGCGTCCCTAAGTTGTCAATCACGTAGTCGGCCGCCTTGATTTTTTCTTCATCCGGAACCTGCGCGGCCGTGCGGCGCATGATCTCCTGCCGGGCTGCCTCCACGCTCACTTTCGTTTTCGCCGCCCAACGCTCTATTCGCTGCTCGGGACGGCAGGTGACCACGATGATCCGATCAAAGTGCGAGGCGACGTTCGCTTCCAAGATCAGGGCTGCCTCGACAATCGCAATGGCGCGCGCATCCTTGCGCCCGATTTCCTCCATCCACTCATCCTGCTTCTTAATTACGGCGGGATGCACAATGTGGTTCAATTCTTCAATTCGCGAAGTCTGTTTTGAGCCTGGCGCACCGAACGCGGCCGCTGCCAGCCGGGCGCGATTCACCTTTCCATCTGGATTAAGAATCCCCATGCCGAAATGGCGGATCACTTCCTCGTAGACTTCTTGGCCCGGCTGCATGAGTTCATGGGCGATCCCGTCGGCCTGAATCAAGTGCGCACCCATCGAGACCAGCATTTCGCCGACCGTGGATTTTCCCGAAGCAATTCCGCCGGTCAGTCCGACCTTCAACAAGTGGCCCTCGTATTAATTGTCACGGGTTCGTTCCATGGCTAGGTCTGGGGCACCGTAACTTCGTGGCCCCGGCGCAGCTTTGCGGCCCGTACGGTATTCGACATCAGCATGGCGATGGTCATCGGCCCGACGCCGCCGGGAACTGGAGTGATGGCCCCAGCGACTTCCACAACCTCAGGATGAACGTCTCCGACCAATGTGGAACCTTTCGCGCGAAATGCTTCTTCTCGTTTTGCATTTCCCGCGAACAAGCGGTCGAACTGCGCAGGATCTGTCACTTGGTTCATGCCGACGTCGATGACTGTTGCTCCTGGCTTAACAAATTCGCGCGTGATCATGCCAGCTCGGCCAATTGCAGCCACAAGAATGTCTGCGCGTCGGCAAACGGCCGGCAGATCGCGGGTCTTGGAGTGACAAACTGTGACCGTCGCATTGGCGTTGATGAGCAGCATAGCGGTCGGTTTGCCCACGATATCGCTGCGCCCTACAACAACGGCTTCCTTTCCGGCAATCACAATGCCGCTGCGCTTGAGGATCTCCATAATTCCAGCCGGTGTGCAGGCGACTAATCCCGGCTGGTTGGTCGAGAGAAATCCCACGTTCATGGGATGAAAGCCATCCACATCTTTCGCCGGATCGACGGCCAGGAGAATCTTCTTCGCGTCCACCTGCGACGGCAGGGGAAGCTGCACCAGAATTCCGTCGACCTCATCGCGTCGGTTGAGATCACCAATCAGCGCCAGCATTTGCTCGGTCGAGACATTTTCTGACGGCGTGTGTTTTTCGCTGCGGATGCCAGTCTCTTCCGAAACTCGCACCTTGCCGCGGACGTAAATCTCCGACGCCGGATTGTGTCCTACCAGTACGACCGCCAGCCCGGGACGAATCCCGGCTGCGGTCATCGACTTCACTTCAGCCGCTACCTCGGCGCGAATTTGGCTGGCGATTTTATTCCCATCCAAAATAATTGCGGACATGATTTCCATTCACAAAATGCCTGAAGCCAAATTGTACCGTGTGAGGCGGACACTATTGTCGCCGCCCGCGGTCCTACGTGCGCCGGTAGAACGGAAACTCCCGGCTGCCGGCGAAGCGCAAATGTCCCTCGGCAAATTCGCGGCAGCGGTCGAGCGCCGCCTGCAGTTCTTGAAGCGATGCCTCCCTTTCCGATTCACTGGCTTCGGGGTGCACGTAAATTTTTCGACTGACGCGCATGAGCGCTCGCGAAAACGGCTTCGGAATCATCAACCGGTCCCAGGTGTTCAACACCCACGCGTCAGTCAAGGCGATGTGAAACACCGTCATTGGTACGCCGGTCGCGCGCGACAGAAGTACCGGCCCGGGCTTCACCACATACCGTGGCCCGCGCGGCCCGTCGAGGGTAAATGCCACCGTCCAGCCCTGCTCAAGATCTCGGCGCATCCCGAGTACTGCCCGCACCGCGAACTTGCTGCTCGATCCGCGAATTTTCACGAAGCCGAACTTCTGCATGATGCGGCCGGTGTATTCCCCATCGAAGCTGTCACTACTCATGACGCGAATCTTCAAATCGCGCCACAAATACATCGCCGGAATCATGCAGGTATGCCAGAAGGAATAGACAATCGGCCGTTCTTCGAGGCTTTCCGGCGACCCTTCTTCCCAGGAAACCGCGAATCGGATGGTAGGGCCGATGGAGCGAATCACCAGGTATCCCGCCCAGGTAATCATCCATAGCTGAAATCGTTGCCAGCGAGTGAAGCGGCCGGGAGCAGCAGTTCCGGTCTCAACTGGCGCCGTGGTGGCAGTACTCACGTGAACATTCTATCGTCGGGGGGCGAGTGGTTCGTTATCCGATCACAGGGTATGCAAATAAGCCAACAGATCATCAATGTGCTGTTGATTCAGCACTTGCCCGTAGGCCGGCATTTTGTTGCGGCCCATTTTGATAACGTCGGTAACACGGTCGTCATTGGCGGGCATGCCGCTCATCGGCAGATATTGTTTCTTAAAAATACCCTTCATGCTCGGGCCCTGGCGTCCCCGCGAGGAGTACGGGGCATGGCAGCGATCACAGTAATTGTCGTAAATGCGGCGTCCGGCAGCCTGTTGCGGGTTCAAGCCGAGCTCGGCATCGCTTTTCCTGCGTTCGACATCACAGGCAAATGAGACAAGGAGAACTAGCGCAGCCATCAAAATACAAACCACAGACCTTGGATTGACTGATTTCAAGATGGCAATGTTCCCATTCGGATTTCGATAGCGGAAGTACAATGATAGAGCAAAGCCATGACTGTCGTAGCAAAGCGCATTTATGAACCCGCTGACCCGACCGACGGCATTCGCGTGCTGGTGGATCGACTGTGGCCGCGCGGGCTCAGCAAAGACCGCGCGGCGGTTGAGAGCTGGCTTCGCGACTTAGCGCCCTCCGATGCCTTGCGCAAATGGTTTCATGCCGGAAGCGGCCGTGGGCAGATTTCCGAAAGCGTTATTTGAAAGAGCTGGCTCGGCCGGAAGTTGCGGATGCATTATCCGAACTGTACCGCTTGGCCCAACAAGAAAATCGAGTCACACTGCTTTTTTCTTCGAAGAATGAAGTTCAGAATAATGCCACCGTCCTCAAAGACCTGCTGAACGGCATGCGCAAGCCGCCGACAAGGGCCGGCCATGCGGCCCGGGCAAGTGGAAGCCGGGAAGCGAAGCGGATGCCGAAGAAATAATCTTCCTCAAAGACTATTAGCTCATTACCTTCGTAAGCGCCCTCCCGCTTTTCTCCTTATCCTCATCTTTCCGCTTCTCGGACAATCGTAGGAACTACCTTGCGAGGGCGATGATGATCAATCTCCGGCGACGCTTTTTTCCGATTTTTCTTAGCGTCCTGCTACTTCTCTGCGGTTCTGCGTGGGCACAGGATCAACCACCTGCCGACGGCTCCGATCAGAATCTGAGCGTGGCCGATCAGGCACGCAAAGCCCGTAAGGACAGTACCAAAGAAATCCAGATGTCGGATGCTGACGCCAAGAAACTTTTCGAATCGGTCAACAAGATTTTCGCCTTTGCCTCGGAAGATACCGGCTTCCCGCAGCACGCCGATGTTAAGCGGCGGCTCGTTGGTTCGGACGAAGTTGAGAAATACACGCGCCAGCAACAAGCCAAACAAGATTATGCGCAGCGCTTCTCCCGGTCCGAGTTGACCATGAAAAAACTTGGCCTGCTTCCTCGCGACTTCAACATGCGCGAGTTTCTGGTGAAGGCGAATGGCAAGCAGATCGGCGCCTACTACGACTTCGACACCAAAACCATTTCCATGTTGAATTGGATTCCCCTTGAACAGCAAGCGCCCATACTCGCGCATGAGTTGACTCACGCTTTGCAGGATCAGAATTATGGCCTGAAAAATTGGCTGAAAACTCCGGATGATCCCAACCCAAGCCAGCTGCACAGCAGCGAGGAAGACGCGAATGACGACCGTCCCACCGCGCGGCGCGCCGTGGTCGAAGGTCAAGCCCAGGTGGTTTTTGTCGACTATATCTTGCAGCCGACCGGAAAAACTCTTCAGGCCGCGCCGGGGCTGCTCTATCAGATGGAAGACCCTGCGGTGAAAGCCGTAGCCGACTCTGAGCTTCTGCATGACGCACCCATGATCATTCGTGAGATGGGTACATTTCCCTACGTGGCCGGGTTGATCTTTGAAGGCGAATTACTGCAGAAGGGCGGCAAGCCGCTTGCCTTTGCCGGAGCCTTCGCGCGTCCGCCGCGAACCACCCACGAAGTTCTGCATCCAGATGCATATTTGGCTCATGAAAAACCGCCGACGGTCGCTTTGCCGGATGTGCAAAGCCTGCTGGGAAATCAGTATTCGATCTATGACTCCGGCGGCATCGGCGAACTGGACATGCGGGCGTTGCTAAAGCAATACGGAGAGCGCAAAGCGGCGAATGATATCGCGGCCGACTGGGTGGGCGGACGTTACGTTGCCTTCCGCAAAGCCAATCCCGGCGCCGCTTCCGAGGGCACAGTCTCCGATCTGGCGTTATTGTTTGTCTCGCGCTGGAAATCCGCGCAGTCGGCCCAGCACTTCGCCAAAATTTACGTTGGCGACGTCAATCAGCGCTACGCGAATGCCGCCGCCCAGCCTTTGCCGGCTTGTGGCGGAACTCAGTGTCCAGTGGCCGCGGCAAGCTTCTCGACCGATGAAGGCCCCGTGCTAATCAACGATTACTCCGACAACACGGTTGTCATATGCGAGGGTTTTGACCAGGGTTCAGCGGCTAAGTTACTTACTGCGCTTCGAAATCAGAGCGCCAACGTCCAGGCGGCGACCTTCAGCCAAGATGAACTCGGACTGCGCTTATTCGACGCACCCGGTTTTGCCGCGTTCCAAGAGCGAATCGAGGGACTATTTCGCGAGGAATTGATCCGTCGCGCATCGAAGCCGTAGGATTCAATCGCCTCGAACGCCGTTTCCCTTTTTTCTCCTGCTTGAGTACGATGTCTGCCATAAACATTCTCCATCTCCATGGCTGATTTCACTCTGCGTGTCAATGGCGGCGAGCGCAAAGTAAGCGTCGCGCCAGAAACCCCGCTGCTCTGGGTTTTGCGCGACACTCTGCAACTTACCGGCACAAAATTTGGATGTGGCGCGGGGCTCTGCGGCGCCTGCACCGTACATCTCGATGGCAGCGCTGTGCGTTCCTGCTCGACCCCGGTTTCGCAAGTTGGAAACAAGACCATCACCACGATTGAGGGCTTGTCCGCGAACGGACTTCATCCCGTGCAGCAAGCGTGGGTCGCCGAACAGGTGCCGCAATGCGGTTACTGCCAGACCGGCCAGATTATGGCGGCAGCGGCTTTCCTCGCAAAAACTCCGCAGCCTTCGGATGAGCAAATTACGCAATCGATGAACGGCAATTTATGCCGTTGCGGAACCTATGAGAGAATTCGTCGCGCCATTCATCGTGCTGCAGCCAGCGGAGGCGGGAAATGAGTTCACTTTCCCGTCGCGAATTTCTTGCTGTCGGAGCAGCGGCCGGGGCCGGTCTGGTCATCGGCTTTTATCTTCCTCATGGACCTTCCACTCCCGGTAACGGCAGTTTTTCGCCGAACGCATTTTTGAAAATTGCGCCTGACGGAAAAATCACCGCAGTGGTCGCACGCTCTGAGATGGGGCAGGGTGTGCGAACATCGCTTCCGATGATTCTAGCCGAAGAGCTTGACGCGGACTGGAAGCAGATTACGGTGGAGCAGGCGGGAACCGATACGAGTGTTTACGGGGACGAGCTGACTGGCGGCAGCGCCAGCGTGCGCGTTTCCTGGGTGCCGCTACGTCAGGCGGGAGCGGCTGCGCGAGAAATGCTCATCACCGCCGCGGCCTTGCAATGGGGGGTGCCGCGCTCTTCTTGCACATCCGAAAACAGCTCCGTGATTCATGCTGCCTCCGGTCGCCGCGTGAGCTATGGAAACTTGGTGGTCAAAGCGGCAACTCTTCCGATTCCATCCAATCCGCCGCTGAAAGATGCGAAAGATTTCAAGCTGGTCGGCAAATCTACTCCGCGGCTCGACGCGGTTTCCAAGGTCGACGGGAGCGCAGTGTTCGGCATCGACTTTCGTGTGCCTGGCATGAAATACGCCGTGCTGGCGCGCTGTCCGGTGATTGGCGGCAAAGTAAAGAATTTTGACGATCACGAAACTAGAAAGCTCTCTGGCATTAGCTGTGTGTGCCCGGTTGGCGATTCTGCGATGGCAGTGGTTGCCGATTCGGTTTGGGGAGCGATGGAAGGGCGCCGCGTTTTGAACGTGAATTGGGATGAAGGCCCGAACAAAGACCTGAATTCCGCCGCTGTTTATGACGCCTTGAGGAAGGGCGCGTCGGGCAAGGCGGCGACTCTTTATTCCAAGGGAGATGTTTCAAAAGCCTCCGGCCGGCGAATCCATGCGGAATATCAAACTCCGCTGATGGCCCACGCTCCCATGGAGCCCGACAATTGCACAGCCCATTTCCGAGGATCGAGCTGCGAGCTTTGGGCTCCCACGCAATGGCCGCCGGATGCTCGAGACGCCGTTGCAAAGGCACTGAGTCTCGATCCCGATCAAGTAACGGTGCACGTTACGTTGATCGGCGGAGGGTTTGGCCGCCGTCTTGAACACGATTACGCTGTAGAAGCTGCGTTGGTCTCGAAGGCCACGAACGCGCCTGTCAAGGTGATTTGGACGCGCGAAGACGATATGCGCAACTCGACCTATCGCCCCGCAAGCTATCACCTGTTGAAGGCAGTGCTCGACGGAAGCGGATGGCCGGTAGCGTTTTCACATCGCATCGTGGCGCCATCGATCAACATGCAAAAGGGATTTCCGGGCCCGTCGCCAGATGTTGACGGTGATCTTCCCGACGAAGCGTCGTTGATTTATTCGTTCCCCAACGCCGTGGTCGAATACGTGATGACCTCGTCGCCCGTGCCGGCCGCCTACATGCGGTCGGTCTATGCTCTGGAAACCGCGTTCGCCTCGGAATCGTTCATTGACGAATTGGCTGCGGCTGCGGGGAAAGATCCGCTCGAATATCGTTTGCACGTGCTCGCGAAAGATGAGGACATCAAATTTTTCGATACCACGTGGCGGACTGAGCGCATGAGGGCAGCGCTGCAATTGGCCGCTGAAAAAGCAGGATGGGGCAAGCCGCTGCCCGAGGGCCACTATCACGGCGTCGCATGCTTTGGGTGCTTCGGCACTTACATGGCCGAGGTGGTCGAAATCTCAATGGAGAATGATCAGCCGCGAGTGCATCGCGTGGTCGGCGCGATTGATTGCGGTCAGGTCGTGAACCCAAATATTCTCGAACAGCAGATTCAGGGCGGCGTAACGTTTGCGTTAACGAACGCCCTGCGCGCGCAGATCACGATAGACAAAGGCCGCGTGGTCCAAGGAAACTTTGATGATTACGCGCCGGTTCGGATGAGTGAAGCACCGGTAGTCGAAGCGTATTTCGTTCCGAGCACCGAAGCTCCTACGGGCGCGGGCGAACCTCCAGTACCGCCGTTAGCGCCGGCATTGTGCAATGCGATTTACGCGGCGACGAAAAAACGAATTCGATCTCTGCCGATTCTGTCTTAGAAATGGGTTGTCTATTTTCGGAAATGCTGCCAGCCCTCAGGCTTGAGCTCGCGTCGCACGACGCCGTCGATGAGAACGACACGTTTGCCCAGCGTGATTTCGCCAATGTGCGTGATTGGCACGCCGGCGATCTTCGCTGGAATGCGCTTAGCTCGAGGCACGGTAAATAAAAGTTCGTAATCGTCGCCACCATGTAAGGCGAATTTCAAATCAACCGCGCGATCTAGTTTCCCGATTCGCGCAAGCGGGATTGCCTCGGCCTGAATCTCCGCGCCTACGCCGCTTTCTTCACAGATATGTCCAAGATCAGTCGAGAGCCCGTCGCTGATATCGATCATCGCGGTAGCCAATTTTCTTCCGCGCAAGAATCGGCCGACCCCGATGCGCGGGACGGGATGGAAATGCTCAGGATAATCTTTGGGCTGAAGCCTGCGTCCTGAAAATAACAGCTTCAAAACCGCCGCAGCTCCTCCCAATGAGCCGCTCACGTAAATGCGGTCGCCCCACCGCGCCCCTGAGCGCCGGATGGCTGCACCTTTCGGGGCCGATCCAACCACCATGATATCCGCGAGCACGCCACCCGGAGACTCAGCGGTGTCGCCACCAGCCAGACTCACGTGAAAGGCGTCGGCGAGCCTGAGCAGCCCCCTTAGAAATCCATCCACCCATGCCTTTTGAACCTTTCTGGGCAGACCCAGCGACAAGAAGGCTGCCACTGGCTCACCGCCCATTGCCGCTATATCGCTCAACCCCCGAGCCAGGCAACGATGCCCTACCACTTCCGGCGGATGCCATTCCCGTCGAAAATGCACGCCTTCCAGGCTGAAATCGGTTGTAACCAGCACCTCGTGGCCGGGTGGAATACGGAGGATGGAACAGTCATCCCCGATCCCCAAAACTACACTCCGGCTGCGATGGGCGCGAGCGCGGATGCCGGCAATCAGCGATTTTTCAGTCAGCGGCAAGCGAATTCAACTATATAAGAACCCATAGGTCTGACACAGGCTACTCCCTCGACCCGGCCACCCATGCAGGTTTTCGGCCATCTTAAGCTACTGGTCTTGTGGACAGATTACGTTACCCGACCTTCCGTAACTCATTGATAGTGACGGTTGTCGTTGACAGGCAGGAAGCTGGTTTGATACCGTGACGTTGCAGTTTCCTAACACCTTTGGCCGACTTGAGTACCGCATCAGGCTAGGATTGCGGCACTTAGCGTTTAGCAGCCCTGGTTCCGGTAGGACCAGTACCGAACGCCTCATCCCATACGGGAAAGGTACTGGAGGGAAGCAGGATTCGTTTGCAGTGTCGGAGCACGGCGAACCTGCCGTGAGCATGGGTTCTGAGACAGGAAGCGAATATTGCGTAAACGTTTTTACATACTTTTTGTCGCGCGCGGTGAAGACGGACAACTCCGTAAGGTCCCCATTCCAGTCCATTACCTGTATGTGTTAGTGGCCGGAGCCATGATCGGGGTCCTAAGCCTAAGCGGCATTGCCAGTTCTTATCTGCGCATGCTCTTGAAGGTCTCGCACTTCAACGAACTGCGAGCACAAAAAGACGAACTGAAGAATCGCTACAGCCGGCTCGAGCAGGTAGCTAAGGAACGCGACATCCAGGTGGCATCGCTTGGTTCGCTGGCCAGCGAAGTTTCGTCGCTCTACGGATTGAAGACCGACCCGATTCTGACCGAACCGACCGACACCATTCAGGACGCCCAAGTAAGCTCCTCCCTCGATCGCCTTTACACGTTGAAAAATACGGCTTTGAGCGGTGCGGCTACGGTTGGCATCTCGCTTGGATTGACCCGCGACGTTACCCCCGCGGACTGGATGCGAGCCAACTCAGTGCCCAGCTTGTGGCCAGTGGAAGGGCCGATCACCGGATCCTTCGGCGAGCGCATCGACCCGTTCAACGGTGAAGGCGCTTTCCACAGCGGAGTAGATATTTCCGCGTCCCTAGGGCAGGCCGTTATTGCGCCGGCGGATGGAACGGTGGTATTTGCCGATTTTAGCGGCGGATATGGTCGTGCAGTTGTCGTTGATCACGGCCACGGCATTACCACGCGCTACGGGCACCTGGGCAGCTTTGCGGTCACTCCGGGGCAGTTCATCCATCGCGGTGACACCATCGGCTACGTTGGACTCAGCGGCCGCAGCACTGGCCCTCACCTTCACTACGAAGTTCGCATCAACGACACCCCGGTGAATCCCCACAAATACCTGCGCCTGACCTTCGCCCACGTCGGCGGATTCGCAGCGGGAAACTAGCAAGAGCCCGTCGTTCATCCTTGGTCGTTCGCCCCAGAGATACGAGAGCTATCCGCGATTCCTGCCTGCACCCAGGAATCAAACACAGTTTCGCGTCGGCGGCCGCATTGGCTCTTCATCAGATTGGAGGCGATGGTTCGCCGGGCAAACATTAGTTATCAGGACAGCTCGACTGCCGTCTAGCCAACTCACGCTATCAAGCATGATCGCAACCCTGCACTCGCCATTCATCACGGATTTGCCAACGACCAACGACCGAGGACGAAAGACGAAGGACCAGGAACAATAACCACCGTTTACTGCCTCAGCCCCATCCACCGTTCCGATACAACCATCGAATTTCCTGGATTCTGAGGGTCGTAGCGTACAGACGTTGGCAGCCCCAGTCGGCAAGAATGCAGGTTGATCAGTTGCCGCAGATAGGTGACATCTTGGGAGGCTTCGTACGAAACGCCCGCCACGTCGTATTGAAAAATCAGCAAAGTGGAAGACTTATGGTCCGCGCCCGGCATTTCTTGAACGTCAATCACAGTTCCATCGGTGATGCGGCCTACCTGCTCAAGCCAGGTGCGCCGCTCTAGTTCGATTTCTGCCGGTGTCTTGGGCTTGCGGCGCAGGAGCAGATAAGCTGCCAGCAGAGCGCCTGATCCGCCCAAAACTAAAGCGTAAAGTCGAAATGGATTCATGAAGACTGCTGCCGCTTCCATTTCAGCATAAAACTTGAGAGCGAATCGTGGAAGGGCGAATGAGATGAGCTCGATCCGTTAAGCGGGACTCTTTTTCGCGATCGCCGCTGCCACTGCAGCTCCCGCCTTTTCCCACGGACGCTTGCGGCGTTCTGCGGCAGGTTTGTCGCGGTCTTGAATGCGATCGTAGTGGTAGGAATCGCTGACCGTTCCCAAAGATTCGTTGTACAAGCTCGGCAGGCCCAGGCCTTCTTTCATCTCCTCGGAAAATTGCTGTAGAGCTTTCAAGTGATCGGCCGTGGCCGGGACTTCGGTTTTCGCCGTCTTGAGAAATTGCTGGTACCCCTTGTTCACCAGCTTGGAAATCTCGCCGCCAATCAGGTATCCGGGGTAAGCGAAGATCTTTACACCGTCGGCTCCGTTCTTCTGAATCGCGGCGGAGCAATTGTATTTTTTTAAGAACACACGGCCTTGCGTGCCGGGCGCTTCGATCAGATCGAATCCGTGATCGCGGAACCAGCTCACCGCGTCGTCGTAGCTTCTTTGTTCAACTTTCGTTGCCATCTTTATCTCTTTCCCTCATGTTAGATGCGGCAACCGGCAAAACGTCCGCATCTTCTCTGAAGCTGATCAAGCTCTCTTATAATCTAACGAATAGCTCGCCGTGTTTGGATTTGCTTCCGACCCACATTACGTCGGTCATGGCAACCCTACCCGAATACTATGGAGCCAGTACCGGCAAATCCGGCGCAAGTGTTGAGTTCTACAGCGGATGTCTACGGACAATCGGCAGTCCATCGTACTTCCGCTCAGCCCAATCTCGGCCAGCTCAGCCTGGATCGCATCGGCAACACTCCGCTCCTCCGTCTTGTTCGCATCGCCAAGGAACTTCCATCCGCCGAAATTCTTGGCAAAGCCGAGTGGCTCAACCCCGGAGGTTCGGTCAAAGACCGCGCTGCCGCCAACATCGTCGCCCAGGCGCGAGCGACTGGCAAGTTAACATCCGGTAAAATTTTGCTCGATTCAACCAGCGGGAACACCGGGATCGCATATGCGATGATCGGCGCAGCGCAAGGCTTTCCTGTGACCCTGTGCATGCCTGAAAATGTTTCCGTCGAGCGTAAGCGCATCCTGCACGCTTACGGCGCGAATATCATTTACACCGATCCCAGCGACGGATCCGACGGCGCGATTCGTGTGGCCCGCGAGCTCGCCGCCAAACATCCCGACTTATATTTCTACGCCGACCAGTACTCGAACGATGCCAACTGGCAAGCTCACTACCATGGCACAGCCAACGAAATCTGGCAACAAACCGAGGGACGTATTACGCACTTTGTCGCCATGCTCGGAACCAGCGGAACTTTCATGGGCACCAGCCGTCGATTGAAAGAACTCAACCCACGCATTCGCTGTATTTCGTTGCAACCCGATTCGCCGTTTCATGGAATCGAAGGCGCAAAGCATATGGCTACCGCGATTGTGCCGAAGATCTACGATGCTGCGCTCGCCGATGCAGATCTCGGCATCGCGACCGAGGATGCCTATGCGATGGCCAAACGTCTGGCGCGCGAAGAAGGCTTGCTAGTCGGAATCTCCGCGGCCGCGGCCGTGGCAGGGTGTGTCCAGTTGGCGCAGCAACTGAAAAAAGACGAGCGAGGTGTCTTCGTCACAATCCTCTGCGATTCTGGCGATAAGTATCTGAGCGAGAGATTTTGGGAAGAGGGGTGAATCAAAATTCAGAAGTCTGAAGTTAGAATGCAAAAGTCTACCGGCACTACTTTTGCGTTCTGATTTTTCACTTTTGACTTTGCATGTTGAGGATCACGCAATCCCAATTTGAAGCTCTCCGTCGTCACGGCGAGGAGACGTATCCGCACGAGTGCTGCGGTGTCCTGCTCGGCCAGTTCGAAGACGACGGAACCCGCCGCGTGACTTCGATCGCCCGTTGCGGCAATACCCGTGACGACTCACCCCACAATCGCTACAACATCGACCCTCGCGAACTCATTCGCATCCAGCGCGAAGGCCGCGAGCGCGGCGAGGACATCGTTGGTTTCTACCACTCTCATCCTGATCATCCGGCCCAGTGGTCATCGACCGATTTGGCGGAAGCCCATTGGCTGGGTTGCTCTTATGTGATTACGGCAGTGGAAAAGGGCAGAGCCGCGGTAACGAACTCTTTTGAGCTCAAGGGATCAGACGAAAACGATAAGCAATTTTCAGATGAGAAGGTTGAGATCGACTAAGGAGGAAACTGCACAGTCTGAATCTTCCGAACGGACCGGTGCATCACTTACCGGCATGAGCAAAATCCACATCCCTACGCCGCTACGCCAATATGCGGGGAAGCAGGCCGCCATTGCGGTCAATGGAGGCACCGTCGGCGACGCCCTTTCCGACTTGGTCTCCAAGCACCCTGATCTGCGTCGCCATCTCTACACCGATGACGGCAAACTCCGGGCTTTCGTGAATGTCTATCTAAACGACGAAGACGTCCGCTACCTGCAGAAAGAAGCCACAGCCGTCAAAGACAGTGATACTATTTCGATAGTGCCTTCGATCGCCGGGGGCCGTTGAAACAATGCATTGCACAGCAACAACCCGCCGAATGTCCTGCCACACCGCCTGCTGTTGTTGTCTCTAGTCGTCTCTTTTGTGTCTTTTTGAATCAAAACTAAAAACGAGGATCTCATGGCCACCATTACCCAACCGAAACCCGAAGCAGCAACCCTGAGCAACGACGAGATTCTGCGCTACTCTCGTCACCTGATCATGCCGGAGGTCGGCATGGAGGGCCAGCAGAAGCTCAAAGCAGCGCGGGTGCTATGTATCGGTGCGGGTGGCTTGGGATCGCCGCTGGCACTCTACTTGGGCGCTGCTGGGGTGGGTACCTTGGGCATCGTGGACTTCGACGTCGTCGATTACACCAACCTGCAGCGGCAGATCATTCACACCACAGCTGACGTCGGCCGCAAGAAGCTAGACTCCGCAGCCGAGAAATTAAAGGCCATCAACCCATTCCTAAACATCAAAACCTTCGAAACCAAGCTCACTAGCGAAAATGCTCTCGATCTGTTTCGTGATTTCGACATCATCGCCGACGGCACCGACAACTTCCCCACGCGTTATTTGGTCAACGACGCTTGCGTGCTCACCGGCAAGCCCAATGTTTACGGATCGATTTTCCGCTTCGAAGGCCAGGCCAGCGTTTTTGCCACCGAAGAAGGTCCATGCTATCGCTGCTTGTATCCTGAGCCGCCGCCGCCGGGACTGGTTCCTTCTTGCGCCGAAGGCGGCGTGCTCGGCATCTTGCCGGGGCTCGTCGGATTAATTCAGGCAACGGAAGTGATCAAACTCATCCTCGGCAAAGGCGAGCCTCTAATTGGTCGTCTACTTCTGGTCGATGCCTTGGGCATGAAGTTCCGCGAACTCAAGCTGCGCAAGAATCCCGACTGCCCGGTCTGCGGCACCCACCGTACCATCACAAAACTGATAGACTACAACGAGTTTTGTGGAATTCGCGGTGAAGAAAAAAGCCAGGAGAAGCCCGTGGACGCAGGTATTCCGGAAATGCAAGTCGAAGAATTAAAGCGGCGGCTGGATAAGGGCGAAGATCTGTTTGTGCTCGACGTGCGTGAGCCGCACGAATACCAGATCTGCAACATCGGCGGACACCTGATCCCGCTGAACGATCTCCCAAAGCGTGTCAACGAACTTGACTCAAGCCGCGAGATCGTCGCGCACTGCAAGATGGGGGGTCGCAGCGCTAAAGCAGTACAATTCTTGCGCCAGGCGGGATTTCAGAAGGTCTACAATCTGACCGGCGGAATTATTGCCTGGGCGGATCGCATCGATCCCAAGATGCCGAAATATTAAACCGGCCTTGCCAGCCTAAAATGAACGGTGCACTGGAAGACGCGAGGAGCAGAAGGTTTTGGTGGGGTCTGCTACTGGTTTGGGTTCCGTTCCTCTTAGTAATAGTGCCCGGGCTCCTCAATGCCTTTCGTGGAGTGTCTGAACAAAAAGCGATCGGCATGGGTGCCATCGCTGGAATAACAGCCGAGTATTTCGCGACTTTTGGATTTTTGGTAAGCCTTGTGTTCCAGGTGACAGCAATCGTTTTGCTTCTCCGCACATTGTCCAAAGAGCATCCAGCGAGAGGACTCTTGTCGATAATCTCCATCGGTTGCAGCGTGTTCATGCTCCTTCTTTCGGGTCTATATGTGTGGGTAATCTGGGGACTACGATCCTATCGTCCGTAATTTGCGTGCATCCCCGAGGAGTTTTCGGCGCGCTACCTCATCGGCCAAGCCCCATCGTAACTATCGCTGCGCATCCCGCGAATGTGACAATACTTTCTTCCCCGCACAATCTCTCTGGAGGACGAAATGCGACGCATTTTTTGTTTCCTGGCAGTTCTTTTGTTTGCGACAGTTGCCCTTGCCCAATCGGATACGCAGAAGCCCCGCGTGTATATCACGGACAGCGAGTCATGGCAGATGACCGGGAACAGCGGTGGCGGCTACAACGGATGGGGTGGAAGCACGAATGGGGGCGCGCGCCCGCAGACCGCCGAAATCATCAAGACTTTCGGTAAGCGCTGCCCGCAAGTCGTCGTCAACGACAAAAAAGACAAAGCCGACTACACCGTTGTGCTGGATCACGAAGGCGGCAAGAGCATCCTCGCCCACGACAACAAAGTTGCCGTGTTTAACAGCGACGGCGACGCGATCGTCAGCCACTCTACCCGCGAACTGGGCACCTCGGTAAAAGACGCTTGCGACGCGATCACGAAGGATTGGCCAGCCCGGTCGAAAGTTGTAGCTCAAGAGGCTCAGCAAAAGGCACAGCTAGTGACGGTGAGCCAGAAATCGGCGACTCCGGTGGCTGCGAGCCAGCTTTCGGTTTCTTCCAATCCCACCGGAGCAGACATCGAGGTCGACGGCAGCTTCGTCGGCAATACGCCGTCGACCGTTGACGTTGCCTCCGGCGAGCATACCGTTGTCGTGAAGAAATCCGGCTACAAAGACTGGAGCCGCACGTTGAAAGTGACTGGCGGAGCCGTCAATCTCGCGATCGAATTCGAGAAGGCCCAGTAAAGTAAGGCCTCTAACCGCAGAGGACGCCGAGTACGCAGAGCTTAGAAAAGTAAAAGGGAGCGAGTCTGCTCCCTTTTGTTTATTGGCTCTATGATCTCTGTGCACTCTGTGTTCTAGGTCTTTCCTCCAATTCTCGGCGTAGTCTGCGTTCTCTGCGGTTAAAGGTTTCCTTATAATCTCTGAATGGCTACGCTGGAGCTCTCTCCGACTGTCCGGGAAAAGTACGAGCCCGTCATCGGTCTCGAGGTTCACGTCCAGCTACTAACCATTACCAAGATCTTCTGCTCTTGTTCCACGCGCTTCGGGAATCCTCCCAATAGCAACGTCTGTCCTGTCTGCCTGGGCTTACCCGGTGCACTACCGGTGCTGAATCGGAAAGCTGTCGAGTTCGCCGTGCTAGCAGCCATGGCGCTGAATTGCCGCATCAGCGAGACTTCTATTTTCGCCCGCAAGAACTACTTCTATCCCGACCTTCCCAAGGGCTACCAGATTTCACAATATGACAAGCCGTTGGCCGAGTTTGGCTGGATCAAGGTTCCCTCCGAAGCCGGCGAAAAGAAAATTGGCATCACCCGCGTCCACCTCGAAGAAGACGCTGGCAAAAGCCTGCACGAAGGCTTTCCCGACTCCGCCAAAAGCACGGCCATCGATCTCAATCGCACGGGGGTGCCGCTGATCGAAATCGTCAGCGAGCCTGACATCGCCTCAGCCGATGAAGCCTACGAATATCTCACTCGGCTGAAAGAAATCATTCTTTACACCGGCGTCAGCGATTGCAATATGGAAGAAGGATCGCTGCGCGCCGACGCCAACGTCAGCGTGCGCCCGCGCGGGCAAAAGCAATTCGGCACTAAAACCGAAATCAAGAACGTAAACTCTTTTCGCTTTATCCGCGAAGCTCTGGAATACGAAATCGACCGCCAAATCGGCGTGATCGAGTCCGGCGAGAAAATTGTCCAGGAGACGCGCCTCTACAACTCGAATGAAAAACGTACTTACAGCATGCGCTCCAAGGAAGAGGCGCACGATTATCGCTATTTCCCCGAGCCCGACTTGCTTCCGCTGGTCGTTGACGAAAAACGCCAGGCGGAGATTCGGGCGCTGTTGCCGGAGTTGCCCGAGGCCCGCCGCAGGCGGTTTGTCGAGCAATACGGCATTACGGAATACGATGCTCAGGTCCTCACTGCTACGAAGTCCCTCGCCGATCAGTTCGAATCCGCAGCGAAATCCGCAAAAAATCCCAAGCGGGTCGCAAACCTTGTTCAGAGCGAGCTCATGGGCCGTTTAAAGGCCAAGAATCTTGAAATTGAGCAATCGCCTATCTCGATGGCGGGCGTCGCCATGTCGGCCGACCTCGTGGAAAACGGTGCAATCTCCAGCAAAATGCTCAAGGATCTCTACGATCTGAGCTTCGCACGCAATCAGGATTTCGCCGCCATTTTCGAGAAAGAAAAACCGCAGCAGATCACTGATACCTCCGCGATCGAGAAGATGATCGACGCCGTGATAGCCGCCAATCCCAAGCAGGTTGAGCAGTATCGAGCGGGCAAGAACACGGTTGCCGGTTTCTTTGTTGGCCAGGTCATGAAGGCGTCCAAGGGCCAGGCGAATCCGCAATTGGTGAACGAACTTTTAGCGAAGAAACTGAGATCTTAGGCCTTCTCCGCGCTCAATGCCCAAGCTCGAAACACGAGCCGGCGCGGTACTGAAACCCGGTGCCCTGCGCCAATGCATGTTAAAATCAAGGTAGATCTAGCGCTAGAAATGCTTCCAGACATAGAAAATCTCATTGCGCTACAGGCAGCAGACCGCGAAATTCTGCGCCTAAAAGACGAAATTGCGTCATTGCCCAAGCGCGTGGCGGTCATCGAGCAGAAACTTGCGGGAACCAAGGCCGGCCTCGAAAAGGCCCGGGAGGCGGTCAAAGCCGACGACGCCAACCGCCGCAAATACGAAGCTGCTATCAAAGACCTGCAGCAGAAAATCTCCAAATACCGCGATCAATCCCTCGACGTAAAAACCAACGAGCAATACAAAGCTCTGCTGCACGAGATCCAGTTCGCCGAGCAGGACATTCGCATCAACGAAGACAAAATTCTCGAGCTGATGGTCAACGCGGAGGTTCGCGAAAAAGCGGTAAAGGCTGCCGAGGCCGACTTGAAAGCAGAGACTGCCGAAATCGAGAAAGAGAAAGTTGCCGCTCGCGAACGAACCGCCGAGGACGAGAAACAACTGGCCGAATGGACTGGCAAGCGACAAGCGGCGCGAAGCGGTGTGAATGTTGACCTGCTCCGGCAATATGATCGGGTCGCCCAGCATCGCGGCAGCGGCCTTTCCGAGGCTCGCAACCATAAATGCATGGCGTGCCAGGTCATGTTGCGTCCGCAGACCTACAATGAAGTGCGCTCGGGCACGCTGCTTGTGAGTTGCGACTCCTGCCAGCGCATTCTTTACTACGATCCCAGCCACGAAGAGGCCGCGCCGGTGGTGGCTGTCACGAAGAAGCGCCGCCCGCATCCCAAGTTCGAGGCCAATCAAGCCTGGTATTTCCGGCCCAACTTTGAGGCGCACGGCGAGGTCTTCATCTCCTTTATCAACGATCACGGGCAGTCCAGCCGCCGCATCTACGATGGCGCAACTGGCCGCCAAATTGGCGACATTTTCGTGCGCGAGGGTGAATACCGCCTGGCGTTTCCGGAGGACCTGGTTGAGGACTCAGTTCGCCTGAATGGAAGTTGGTCAGAGTCAGAAATCGACGAATGGGGTCCTGAGCTTCCGACGCCTGTTCTGGACGCTCTGCAGCGTGACCTCGACTTGGCGCGCAACGAATCGCGCGGTGGGTCCCATGCCCATGCGCAAGCTGTATCAAGCCACCCGGCAGCTAGCTAATCTTTTGGGAAGCGGCTAGGCGGATTGGAGCGCCTGCCCTAACTCTTCCCACTCCACCATGTGCTTTTGCAGGTCCGTGCGATGATCGTTTAGCGCCTGTGTCAAGCGCGCCGTCTCTTCAGCGCTTACGAATGTTTGTAGAGCCGTCTCGCACTCCGCGATCGCTGTTTCTGAGCGAGAGATTTCTCCTTCCAACTCTCGCACGCGATCTTCCATCTGCTTGCGCTTGATCGGATTCAAGCGCTTCCCCTTGGGATCCGGCGAATCGGCGACGGCTTGCGGCTTGTTCCCGTTTGCCGGCTGGGTAGCAGTTTCGACGCTTTGCTGCAACAGTTCGGCGCCGCCTTCCTTCCGCCATCGATAATCCTCGTAGTTGCCGGGATAGACCTCGACCTGACCGTCGCCCACAGCAAAAATTCGCGTCGCCAGCTTATCGATAAAGTAGCGATCGTGCGAAACAAACGCCACAGTGCCGGTATAGGTCGACAGCGCCTCGAGCAGCACATCTTTGGCGCGCATATCGAGGTGGTTTGTGGGCTCGTCGAGCAGCAGAAAATTCGCCGGGTGTAATAACATGCGCAGCAGCGCATACCGATTCCGCTCACCTCCGGAAAGGACCCCAATGCGCTTGAAGACATCTTCTCCGGAGAACAAAAAGCATCCGAGCAAACTCCGCAACTCAGTCTGCGTTGAACGCGGCGACAGCTCGCCGAGATCATCCAGTATGCGCGCATCCGCGGCCAGTTCTTTGTACTGATCCTGCGCGAAGTAATCGGCCTGCACGTTGTGTCCCAATTTGTATTCGCCGGAAGTCAGCGGTTCCCGTTGGGCCAGCAATTTAATCAGCGTCGATTTTCCAGCTCCGTTCACGCCGACCAGCGCGATGCGATCGCCGCGCTCAATCATGAAGGTCGCATCGCGAAAAACTTCTTTCTCCCCATACGCTTTTGCCACATCATGAAACTCTGCCACAATCCGGCCGCTCGCTTTTGGTTGGGGGAAGCTAAAGTGGATCGTCTTCTCCTCCTCCGGAATCTCGATCCGCTCCATCTTCTCCAGTTCTTTGATGCGGCTCTGCACCTGTTTGGCCTTGGTTGCCTGGTAGCGGAAGCGACTGATGAACATCTCGATTTGCTCGATCCGCTCCCGCTGGTTACGATAGGCCGCCTCCAGTTGCTCTTGCCTCTGCGTTTTCTGCGCCAGATACTTGTCGTAATTCCCAGGATAAAGATGAATGCGTTTATTCCAGATTTCGACGATCTTGTTGACCGTAACGTCCAGAAAGTAGCGATCGTGGGAAATCAGCACATAAGAGTAGGGATATTCGGTGAGATATTCTTCCAGCCAATTGCGGGCTTCGAGATCAAGATGGTTCGTCGGTTCGTCGAGCAGTAGCAAATTAGGCTTTTCAAGAAGCAGCTTCGCCAATGCGATTCTCATCTGCCAGCCGCCCGAAAATTCATCCGTCTGGCGTTGCCAATCTTCCTTACCAAAACCAAGGCCCATCAGCACACTGCCCACATGCGCCTCAATTGCATAACCATCGCGCGTGCGAAACTCGTGCTCCAGACGCTGATAGCGTTCCGCAATCTGCAAATATTCGGCCGAAGCATGATCGACCTCCGACATCTTCGCGGTGAGTGCCTCCATCTCGCGCTCCATGTCGCGTAGATCAGAGAACACCGACATGCACTCGGCAAATACCGTCTGCCCGGAAAGCGTCAAACCTTCCTGCGGAAGATAACCGGAGCTGATGCCGCGTCCGCTGCTAATCGAGCCATAATCCAGGGTTTCGAGACCTGCCAGGATCTTCAGGAGAGTCGATTTTCCCGTGCCGTTGGCGCCCACCAAGCCAACGCGATCACGGTTGGTGATGAGCCAGTCCGCTCCCTCAAAAAGCAGTTTGTGACCATAGCGTTTTCCGGCGGAAGAAATCTGAATCATGGGCTACTTCAATCGTCTCATGAGAGGGGAGGTTTGAAGAAGGGTAGGGAGATTGCTGCGAGCAACGCCCTATTGGGCCGCTGCCCTTGCAGTCTCCAAGTGCTCTACCGCACTATCAATGACTGCTTGCATTTCACGGGCGTACTTTACTTCGCGCCCTTTGGCTAGGGTTTTACGAGCATCTTCAGCAGTAAACCAGGTCGGGTTGCGCAATGGTTCTTCGGGAGACGCGGTTTGCTCAACCTCCATGAGAAACGCTTTCACCACGAACTCCCGCACTCCGGGGGGCTTCCAGAAAACGCCTTTCGAGTGCAGATAAAGATGAAAGTGCCGCGGCTCAATCTGACCGCGCACGCCAGCTTCTTCTAAGGCCTCGCGCTCGGCCGCACGGCTATGTGACATGCCCCGTTCCGGGGCACCCTTAGGAAAGGTCCACTTGTTGCCGCCGTTGGTGTTAACCAGCAGGAATTCTAATCCGTGCCCATTGCGGCGATAGCACACCGCTGCTACCTGAAGGGGCAATGCGAAGCGGAGAAAACGCGGCGACAACGACTGGTCCTCCTCGAATCCCTACCACCAATGCTACCCCCAGAATATTTCAGTAATGTTAAATTGCAGCGAAAAAGGTGCAGATTTTACATTACGAAAGGGGGGCAAGTTCCGAAAAGGAGTATTTCGGAAGCCTACAGCGCATGGCCGCATCGCTTACAGGCCACGCCCGTACACCGGGATGGCCGCGCCGTTTACATCTTTTCCCGCATCGCTCGCCAGCCACACGATCAGCGAAGCTATGGACGCCGGTTGCACCCACTGGGATGGATCAGCTTTCGGCATGGCTTTGCGGTTCCCGGGAGTATCCATGGTTCCGGCAAGAATCACGTTGGCAGTGATCGGCAGGTCCTTATTCTCGAGAGCCACCGTTCGAATGAGCGAAACCAACGCCGCTTTAGAGGCGCTATAAGCGGCGATGGTGGCTGCGGGTTCCTCCGCAGCGCGGCTGCCAATGGCGATAATCCTTCCGCTCTTCGCCTGCCGCATGCCCGGAATGACCACTCGCAGAATATTGAAAGCGCTGGTCAGGTTCAGATCGAGCATAGACTGAAACATCGCGTCGTCGGTCTGGGCTACGGTTTTGCCTCCAGCAAATCCACCGACGAGATGGGCGAGGACATCGATTCGGCCAAACTGAGAAACCACCGCCTCCACGGTTTTTCTCGCAACGTCCGCATTCGTGATTTCCGCGGGAAAAGCGAAAAAGGCAGAATCTCGGAAGTCGTCTTGGCTGATGTTTCGTGCAACGCCCGCCACCGTGGCTCCGGCTTCTAGCAAAGTAGCCGTGACATGGGTTCCCAACCCACCGTTGGCGCCGGTGACAAGCGCAACCTTATTTTGTAGTGGCTGGCTCACAGGATTGTGTCGGCGGCATTCTCATCGGGCCCTTCTCCAGCATGCGCATCGTAGCAAGGATGCTGCCAATGACGTGTTCGTTTCCAATGGCGGTATTGATCATGACGTGATAGAGGCAACGAGTTGGCCAGTCTGCGTTGAAATAGCGCTTCACAAATGTGATGCGGTCCTGGTCGATTTGGTTCAGCATTTGTTCCGCTTCCGCCTGGCTCTTGCCTAGCGATCTCAGACGGCGCATCTTTTCCGAAAAAGATGCATACAAGAAAACGTGGAAGGCATCGGGCCGCTCGCGAAGGAAATAGGGTGCTCCCCGGCCAACGATGACACAGTTGCCCGCTTCGGCTGCGTGTGCCATCACCTGCTTGCCTATAGCAACGAAACTGTCGGTATTAAACGGCTGGTGTGCCGAGGGAGAGATGTCCCGCTCGTAGCTGCCACGCAGGAACACCTGAACCAGGCGACGAAACGTGCTATCCACGCGCTCTTCGCACCGTTCGACTGCCGCGCATTCGACATTTGCGGCTTTGGCAATTTCTTCGGTCAGGGCGTGGTCCCACAACTTCCAGCCGAGGCGCTTCGCCAGATCAGCAGCAATCTCTCCGCCTCCGCAACCGTACTCTCGTTCGATGGCAATGATCCGATACAACGGTTTCTCTCCGCTACGTTCGCTCAGTGCAACCAGACTTTGGGTTCCACTGACATGCCCGGCCGCAAAACGTGCTCCCGGGTTTCCCCAGGATCGAAGGTGATTTTAACCGGAATTCGCTGCACTACCTTCACATAATTTCCGGTGGCGTTCTCGGGGGGCAGCAGGCTCGTGATGGCTCCGCTCGCTCCGGCAATGCTCTGCACGTGACCCTTGTAATTCTTGCCGTTGGTATCGACGTGAATCGTGACCGGCTGACCGACGCGCATGTATTTAAGCTGCGTTTCTTTGAAGTTGGCTGTCACCCAGATGTCGTCTAGGTTAATCAGCCGCATCATCTCCTGTGCGACTGACACATTTTGTCCGACTTCCACGGTTCGGTTTGTCACGCCACCGGTAATCGGCGATACGATCAACGTGTAGGACAGGTTCAGCTGAGCTTGATCGAGAGCGGCTTTGCGGAGTGCAACCTCAGCCTCAGCCGATTCCCATCGCGAACGAATTGCAGCTACTTGCTGCGGACCGGTAGCGGCGGAGCGGGCTTCTGCTAACGCCTGATCCAACTGGCTTTGGGCCTGCGCAACTTTTTGTTCGGCGGCTGCCGCCGATGCTCGGGCTGCTTCGACCGCGGCCGCGCTCGACTTGGCTGCCGCTACGGCCGTGTCATATTGCTGTTGGGAAATCTCTTCTTTATCGACTAGTTGTTTGTAGCGAAGCAGATCTTCTTGTGCTTTTACATTGTTGGCCTCCGCCTCGGCCAACTGCGCATCGGCGGCGGAGTGCTGCTGCCGGGCGACAGCAATTCCTTGCCTTGCATTGGCGACCCCCGCAGCAGCGCCCGAAATTTGGCTGCCAGTATTCACCGAAGTGATCGGAACATTCACTTTGGCCGCATTGGCTAGGGCCACGGCATCTTCGTAGTCGGCTTTTGCATGATCGAGGGCGACCTGATAATCCTTAGGATCGATCTGCACCAGCGGAGTCCCGGCGTTCACGTACTGATTGTCCTCTACCAGAAGCTTCAGCACGTGACCGGAAACCCGGGCGCTGATGGCATTCAGATGGCCGTCAATCTCGGCGTCGTCGGTATCTTCGTAGCTCGCGAAATAACGCCATAGGAAGAAACCGCCGGTCAAAACGATGATGATTCCAAGGATAAGAAAAATTCGAAAGCGCGGGCTGCGGGAGCGCAGCCGCTTCCAACGCAAATCGCGTTCCGACGCCGGTAATGGAGCCGGCCGTTCCTGCGCCGCTTGAGATTCGTGATCGTTCACCACAGTAGTGGGATTATCAGCCATAATCACTTTCCGCGCAGGTACTGTTTTACGCCCTCTTCGGCAAAGCCTACAGCTTTGGCCAATTCAATCTTGGCGAGATTGTGAGCATAGAGGCTTGAAATATAGTTCTCGTTGGCCGCGACGACCGATTCTTGCGCTTCGACGACCTCGAGATTGTCGGTTACGCCAGCTGCAAATCGATCCTGTGCCTGCGTCAATGTCTGTTCCGCCAAGTCCACCGAGCTGCGCGCTACTTCGACCTGATCGGCGGCCGAGGTCAAATCCAACCGGGCGGTTCGTATCTCGTAATCAATTTGTGCTCGCAGATTATCCAATTGCTGCCGAGCCTGGCGCAAGGCAGCCTCGGCCTTCAGGACGTCGGCATGAATTCGCCCTCCGGCAAGAACCGGAATATTTAAAGTGGCGCCGACTTGAAACACGCCATGCGAGATCCCAATATTTACGCCAGCGGCGCCATAGTCTCCGGCAATATCGATCGTCGGATAGTGTTCCGCGGTAGCTGCCCGCCGCAGCTCTTCCGCTGCACGCACCTGTTGCCCCGCGGCCAGGTAATCCGGGCGCGAGATGTAAGCGCGTTGCTCATCTTCCTCTATGCTCGCTACCGCCAGCGGCTCATAAGGGGCCGTGGTGGTCAAGGTGAATTCTTGCCCCGGAGGTAATCCAATCACGCGGGCCAAGGTCAGTTTCTGCTTAGCGAAGTTATTTCGAGCGACAATCAGTTGCTGCTGACGGGTTTGGAGCTCCACGTGTGCCCGAAGCGTATCGATCGCGGGAGTGGTTCCAGCGGTCTGCTGATCGGCGGCTTTATCGTAAAGCGCCTGCGCTGTCTGTACGTCAGCCAGCGCGGTGTCGACCCTGGCAGCTTCGGCCAGGGCCAACAGATATTCGTTGTCCACTGCCAGTGTTACCAGCTCACGGGCATCTTGTAACGAATGGGATGCGGCCCGTTCACTCTCTCTTGCCGCGCGGGTACGTTCGATGGCATGGTAATCAAAAACTGTCTGGCTGACGTAAGCACCGCTCTGGAAGACACCTATCGGCCCCACCACGCTCGGGATCGGCGCCCCTGGGATGTTGAAACGAAAACCTAGCGCGGCAAAGTCGAGCTGCTCAACACTCTGAGTTGCGCTCAGGTTCAGATGCGGCAGCAATTCGCTGAGTTCCTGCCATTTCTGTCCTCTGGCCGTGACCGTGTTGTCGCTGGAAAGCAACAACCCAAGATTGTTTCGCAGTCCGCGGTTCAGCGCGTCAGAGAATGAAAGCGGCAACACCGTCGACGTCGCCTTGCCTTCAGGAACACTGCCGGAATATGGGCTTTGATTCTGCAGACTGGAGCCGATTGAAGTGTTTCCCGCCGGAAGGGCTGGGGTTGTCATCGGCACCTGCAGGTTATAACCGGAGTCCTGCGCCACGGCGCAAAGGCCACTAAGAAATGTGGTTATCAGATAAACAATTGTGACCGACTGCAGCGCCGCCTTTAGCCGCAAAGACTCACTCCCCTGAGATTTGCCGACTGAAATGCGTGGAGAGTAGCCCGAGCGTCTCCACGAACGACTGTTGGATTCAGATTGCCACCAAAGCGATGCAAGCCCCACTAAGAATGCGAACCTGCCGGGCCAAAGGGGAACGTTCGTGCACACAGTCGAGCTTAACCAGTTCTCCGCCAGTGCGCAAACTGTTGCACGCCCGCGTAACCCATCGTGCAATCAAAGTGTTGACCAGCCGGAGCCGCAAGCGTCTAATCACTAAATAGGGTGGGGATTATGTTTACCCAGCTCACTGCCGCAACCCCCAAGCGTCCTGGCGCTTTGAGGTGCATCTCGCTCGTAGCTCATCTGGCTTTTTTGGCATGGCTGGTGCACAGCCCTGCGCCCATGTTTATCGCACCGTCATCGGTGACCCGGGGGAATAGTGGCACCACCGTCACGCGCCTTTATTTCGGCGGTGACTCCGGAGTCACTCAGGATCACCCATCGTCCATAGTCCTGCCGCGCTCGGCAAAAAATGAGAAAGGTCGCCGCCTGGCGCCGCTAGCACCAAAACGCCAGGCAGGAAACGATACAGTTGCCGCGCTGAACAGTAACGAAGGCCCGGCGGGATCACCCTATGGATCGTTGAGCGTTGGATCGATTTTTGGCCTTGAAGTTCGGCCCGCCCTGCCGATCGTTTCTCCTGATCCAGTCATCGGATCGGATAGCCTCGAAGGTATGGTCGGAGACGAGATCATCGAGATTACGATTGACGAGCGCGGAAATATCATTGCGACCCACGTTTTGCAAAGTTTAGGTCCCCAGGTGGATCAAAGGGTCCTGGCGGCGCTGGCGCAATGGCAGTTCAGCCCCGCAACGAAAAATGGCGTACCGATTCCTTCGAAGCAGGATGTGCATTACCACTTTCCGCGATAAAGCTTAAACACAGAGGACACAGAGATCACAGCAAAGTCAGAAGATTTCCCCCTTGTTCCTCGGGGGCTCTCTGTGTTCGTGCCTTTAACTGAGCCAATCCAAAAACTTGTAATAAGCTCCCGCAAGCGGCAAAGCCCACGTGTGACCGCTGCGCAAGCCGGGTGGCGGGGTGGGAAAGGGAATGCCTTCGAAGGGCAGATCATTCGGCGCACCCGCAATGATTTCTCCGAGCCGGGTCCCGAGATACGTTCCGAAGGCCATGCCGTGTCCGGCATAGCCGACGGCATAGTGCATCCCGTCGATCTGCCCGGTATGTGGCATGACATCGAAAGCAAAGTCGAGCGTCCCGCCCCATACATATTCCACTTTTGTCTCGCGTAGCTGCGGATAAACCAGTACCATGCCGCGCCGTAAAATTTCTGCGCTCTGGCGAACCGTACTTGCGGTTTCAGGAAAAAAAGCCGCCCGCCCGCCGAACAGCATGCGCCGGTCAGGCGTAAGCCGGTAGTAGTACAGAAAGTGTTTGGAGTCGTAGATCATGCGGTTTTTCGGGCTCAATTCGCGCGCCAGGTCTTCGTTCAAAATCTCGGTCGCAATGATGTATGACCCAATGGGAATGATCTTCTTACGCAATGCCGGGGCAGAACTTCCCGTGTAGGCGCCACTCGCCAAAAGCACGTGTTTAGCAACGACCTGACCTTTTGACGTTTGAAGCTGAAACTTCTGCTCGTTGTTTCGTGTCACCCTTTCTACGCGGCAGTGATCCAACAGAGCCGCTCCTGCCCGGCGCGCCGCCTCCGCAAGCCCCGCTACGAATCGTGCCGGATTGAGCCCGGCACTCGCCTCATCCACCAAACCGCCAAAGTAAATCTCCGAACCAATCTCTGTCCGCAATTCGTTTCGCGGCACAGTGTGCAGCTTATGCCCAAATTCCTTTGCGATCCGCTCAGCCGATTTCGCATATCCATCGAAATGTGCCTGCTTGCAAGCGACTTCCAGATGACCGCAGCGCGAAAAGTTGCAGTCGATTTTTTCCTCGATGACGATTTTCTCCACGCAATCAATTGCCGCCAGCGACGCCGCATACATGCGCTGGACTCTTTCGCGGCCATAGCGCGCGATCAGCGTCGGAACCGGCAGCTTCATGCCCGTCAACACCATGCCCCCATTGCGCGAGCTGGCGCCGAACCCCAACGTCTCCGCTTCGAGCACCACGACTTTTGCCCCGCGCTTCGCCAAAATCCGAGCAGCGGAAAGTCCGGTCACGCCGCTGCCGACGATCGCCACATCAGCCTGCGCCGGGAGCGGATCACGGTTGCCGGCCGGCATCGCCGCGGTCTCCAGCCAGTAATTCGTTTCTCGAACGGTCGTCATTGGAAAGTCGCCCATCACTCAGGCCACCATATTCTATGTCGCAATTTTCTCCTGCTACAATGCCCTGTGCTCCGAAACTGGTCCGCGATTTCGTCGATCTTGATTTTGTTCTCGATCGCCGCTGCGCAGCAACAGCCGCAGGTCAAAGTAAATGTCTTGAATGTTTGCGCACCGTCCGCCGAAGAGCAGGCAGAGATTGCTGCCGCGCTAGCTCATATACCCAAGCAAGCCTCCTTTACCCAGGATTTTGAAATCGATCGCGGGCGTTCACTACTCGATCAGACTCCCGACTTCTTACAAAATGGACAGAAAACGGCGGGCGACTCCGGCACGGCGGACTGGGTGCGGATCCGCCGCGAATTTCCGGCGTCGAGTTTCTTGGCCAGCGTGCAATATTCTTTCAGCCATGACGCCAGCAGCATGATTGAAACCCTGGTGTTTCGCGTCCGCGATCCCAAAGACGTGCTCGAGGTCGCGATCGAGGACAGCGCTTCTGCGGTGACTACGCCGGCGAATATGTTGGCGACGGACACGCCTGCATCGCGCGTTAAGCTGGAGCGCTTTGGAAAGTCATCGATTGTGCTGGCCCGTTGCTCGGGTACCGCCGATACGCCGCCGCCGGACCAGAGCGCTTACGAGCCATTGTTCCAGAGCGCATCCACGGCTATGACCACCTATCGCAACCTGCTCAATGTGCGACAGACGGTACCCGACGAGTTGGCGCGGATTAGCTCGATCGACGGCGGGCGGGCGCCGGTGAGAGCCAGGAAGCCGATACCGGTACGCAAGCCGTCGCCGTTGAACCCAAACTGAGAACCAGGCAATCTAATCTCTTTTCTATGGAAAACCTCCGCAACGTCGTCATCATCGGCTCCGGTTGCGCCGGCCACACGGCCGCGCTGTACACCGCTCGAGCCAACCTGAAGCCCCTAGTCATCGAAGGTCACGAACCCGGCGGCCAGCTCTCACTTACCACGCTCGTCGAAAATTTCCCGGGTTTTCCCGAGGGCATTCAGGGCCCGGAGCTGATCGACAACATGCGTAAGCAGGCTTCTCGCTTTGGCGCCGAGTATCAGCTCGGCCACGTGACCAGCGCCGATCTCAGCGAGCGCCCTTTTAAACTGCACGTCAGCCACCAGGTGATTCACACTCGCACGCTAATCATTGCCAGCGGGGCATCGGCGCGCTGGCTGGGCTTGCCGCACGAGCAGCAGTTGATCGGGCATGGCGTTTCTTCTTGCGCTACCTGCGACGGATTCTTCTTTTCCGGCAAGGAAATCGTTGTCATCGGTGGCGGCGATTCCGCGATGGAAGAGGCCACTTTTCTCACTCGTTTCGCAACCAAAGTTACCATCATTCACCGCCGCGATCAGTTTCGCGCTTCGAAAATCATGCTGGATCGCGCCCAACAGAACGAAAAAATTCATTTTCTTACCGATACCGTTGTAGAGGACGTTTACGACAGCAACAAAAAAGAAGTAACCGGTTTGAAGTTGCGCAACGTGAAGACCGGCAAGGTTTGGGATTTCCCCACCAGCGCCTTGTTCCTGGGGATCGGCCACATCCCGAATGCGAAGATTTTCGAAGGACAATTGGACATGGACCAGGACGGCTATTTGAAGACAACCCAGAATGTTCATACGCGCGTCCATGGTGTTTATGCCTGCGGCGACGTGCAGGACCGGCGTTATCGCCAAGCGATCACTGCCGCCGGGTCAGGCTGCATGGCCGCGCTGGAAGCAGAGAAATTCTTAGAAGAGCACGGCCGCTAATCGTCAGGAGAAGAACATGGCTCATACGGAAGCTTGTCCTCATGTAAAGGAAATTCGCAAGGTCACGCCCAGCGGCAAGGGCTGCAAGGAATGTTTGGAAATGGGCGACACCTGGGTCCATCTACGCGAATGCCTGGTTTGCGGTCACGTCGGATGCTGCGACTCGTCCAAAAACAAGCACGCCACAAAACACTTCCACCAAACCAATCATCCGGTCATGCGATCGTTTGAGCCGGGAGAAGATTGGAGGTGGTGCTATGTGGACGAGATCTACATTTAGCGCCAACTCGTCTGCGCAATGTCGGTTAAGATAACCACCTTATGAAGCTGCACGTATACCAAGGTAAGAAAATCATCGTTACCTACGACGCCCAGCGGTGTATTCACGCCCGGGAATGTGTGCATGGCGCACCTGAAGTGTTCGATGTCAACGCCAAGCCCTGGGTGGATCCCGACAAAGCGGATGCCAAAACCATTGCCTCCGTGATTCAGCACTGCCCCACGGGAGCGTTGCATTATCAGGCCGAAGACTCCAAGCTCGCCGAACGCCCCGATCCTTCCAATAGCGTGACCACAATGGCCCACGGCCCGTTGTATGTACGCGGGAGTCTCAATGTTGTCACCGAAGATGGCCAGGCGATTCTGTCCGATACCCGCATGGCGCTCTGCCGGTGCGGTGCCTCCAAGAACAAACCGCTCTGCGATAATGCTCACTTTGCCATCGCTTTCGAGGACGAAGGTATGGCTGCACCAGGAGAAAAGGCCACCGCAGAAATGGCGACATCCGGGAAGTTGAACCTGGTTCCAACCACGAACGGCCCGCTGCATTTGCAGGGACAAGTCACGATTCGTAACGCCGAAGGGCAAGTGATCTTTGAAGGCACGGACACATGGTTGTGCCGCTGCGGGGGTTCGGCAACCAAGCCATTTTGTGATGGCACGCACCAACGCATCGGTTTCCAAGGCTAGTTCTGGACTTCCGCGACGTGATCGCCATCACATCTCAAACCCTGCCCGGTTGTGATAAAACGTTCTGTGCACTTCATGAGCACTGTCAGCATTCATAACTTCCATCTTGTTGTGAATTCGGATTTGCCGTGCTAAGGGCGCTCTTCATTTATCTTTCGGAGAGCCGCCGCCTGCGGGCATTCGCCGAAAATTCCTTCGGCCAGAAGTTTTCCGCCCGTTTTGTTGCCGGCAATCAAGTGGATGATGCGCTTCGCGTCACGCGCGCGGTCAACGACACTGGCCTGAGCGTTTCCGTCGACAATCTCGGAGAAAATGTCACTAATGTTGACGAGGCCCGCGCCAGCGCTGTGCTTTATCACCAGCTTCTCGACGACATCGCCTCCCAAAAGCTCAACGCCAACATCAGTCTCAAGCTGACCCATATGGGATTGGATGTTGACCAAAAGCTGGCTTACGATCAGGTCTCAGCGCTGGTTGCCAAAGCCGCGGGCATGAATCCGAAGAATTTTGTGCGTGTGGATATGGAAGGTTCGGCGTATACCCAGCGCACGCTGGATTTCGTTCACGAACTGCATCGCCGGCCAGGCCATCAGGGTTGCGTCGGCGCGGTGATTCAGGCGTATATGCGGCGCTCCGAGGCTGATATCGAAAAGCTGTTGTCGGAGAGCATTCGCATTCGGCTGTGTAAAGGCGCTTACAAAGAACCGCCAGACATCGCCTTTCAGAAGAAATCGGAAGTAGACGCCAACTACGTCAAGCTGATGAAAATTCTCATGAAAAGCCAGGTCTATCACGGCCTGGCCACCCACGATGAGAAGATCATCAACCAAGCGAAGACTTTCGCTCTGCAGGAAAAAATCTCTCGCGACTCCTTTGAGTTCCAGATGCTCTACGGCATCCGCCGCGACTTGCAGCAGAAATTGGCTAAAGATGGGTGGCGCATGAGGGTCTACATTCCCTTCGGAACCGAGTGGTATCCGTATCTTATGCGGCGCTTGGCGGAACGCCCGGCCAATGTCCTATTCCTCGCCAAAAACCTGCTGCGAAAGTAACTTCCGGCTCCGAGAATTTGCCTACCTTTCTTGCTACCATGAAGGAGTGAGGTACGACAGTCAAAATAGCTTAGCCGAGACCTTTGCCGCTCTGGTCGGTCCTGAGATCGCAGATGAGAATGTCGACCTGCTGCGCGCCGCGTTGACCATCGCGCGCACCGAATACCCCGATCTGGATTGCGACGCGTACGTCGCTCGCGTGGATGAGCTTGCCCGCACCGCCGAGGCGCGCATTAGCGAGATCGGAGACGCCGGGCAGACCATCGCCGCGCTGAATCATGTGCTCTTCACCGAGGCCGGATTGCGCGGAAATCGCGAAAACTATTACGATCCTCGCAATTCGTTTCTGAACGATGTCCTCGACCGTCGCCTCGGAATTCCAATCACATTGGCCGTGCTCTATATGGAAGTCGGCCGCCGGTTGGGGTTCCCATTGTTTGGCGTGGGCATGCCCGGCCATTTTTTGTTGAAGCACTATGACATCGACGGCAAAGAAACGCTGATTGATTGCTTCAACGGCGGCGATATTCTTAGTGCGCAGGACTGCCAGCAGAGACTGGATGAAATCTATTCCGGGCAGATGACGCTGCGGCCGGAGTTTTTATTCGCCGTCAGCCGCCGCCAGATTCTGACTCGCATTTTGAACAATCTCAAGACCATCTACATGGCCGCGCGCAATTTTCGCAAGACGCTGCCGCTGATTGATCTGGTGCTGGTGATTTATCCACGTTCGCCGGAAGACGTAAAACAGCGTGCCACGCTGCGTTACAGTCTTGGCCAAAACAAGGGCGCCGCCGAGGATCTGGAAAGTTATTTGAAGATGTCTCCCGATGCCTCCGACGCGGACGAGATTCGCCAAACCGCTCTCTCCATCCGGCGAATGCTAGCCTTGATGAACTAGGATCGAATCTCCTAAATTCATCGAGCGTGCTGCACGCTCGCATATAGGCTCGTCTGTCTCAAGGCAACTCCCCGGCGCAACGAGAACCAATCGTGTAGTACCTCGCGATGAATGGATCCGGGCTTTCGGTGAAAAGTGAAGTTACTGTGGCAGCCCAATCTTCCGCATCAGATCAGCGTATCGCGGATCCGAGCGCAGCGGGTCCAGCGCAGGATAGCGGATGCCCATGGTCAATTCATCATCGTCAGTTGCGAGCGCCTTTTGCAGATACTGAAATGCCCTTTCGTGATCTCCCGCCAACGTCAGTGCAGCAGCCAGGTCAGCGATCACGTCGCCGCCGTGCTCATTCGCTGCCTGAAGTGCCTGCGCGTATCCGTGAGCGTCACCGCTCCAGGAGCCAGTAGTAGAAAATCCGGACTTTTGGAACTCCCTGACAGCTTCTGGAAAATTGCCGGTGGTGGCGTAAAGCATCGACAGTTTGTAGTGGGCTGGCGAAAAGTTTGGATCGCGCTCGAGCGTCTTACTAAATTGCGCCAGGGCCTCCGGATATCGATGCGACACCATCAACGCCGCTGCATAGTTTGTGTTCACGATCGACGAGAGCGGATCCAGCGAGAGCGCCGTGCGAAGCTCTGCTAAGGCTTCGTCAAATCGCTTTTCCGGAAGGAGGTAGCCGAAGCCATAGAAATAATGCGCGGTCGCGTCGTTGGGATTGAGGTCCAGAGCACGATGGAATTCCGCTTCCGCCTCATCCCACTTCCACAGCATGCAGAGCGTCAGGCCGCGGGCCGTGTGAGCCTCGGGCAATGAGTCGTCCAATTGCAGGGCTTTTCGCGTGGCCTCATCGGCCATCACGTGAGCTTGCGACCACGGGATGCCGTCCACATAGCTCGGAATTACGTTGTACGTGCTGGCAAGCCCCGTGTAGGCCAGGGCATAGTTGGGGTCCGCCGCGATCGCCTGTTGAAACAGGTCGAT
The DNA here is from genome assembly GCA_035507035.1 of Terriglobales bacterium. Lineage (GTDB taxonomy): Bacteria > Acidobacteriota > Terriglobia > Terriglobales > Acidobacteriaceae > DATJOJ01. Next base: position 234,172 of record DATJOJ010000035.1, read on the forward strand.
ACTTTTCTTTAGACCCTCCGGCGTCCGTCCATACCACAGCTGTCTTCCCTCGAGATACAGACGATAGGCTTCCGGATTCGTGGTTCCAGCTTTGCCCAGGCGTTGCTGCTCAGCCCCATTGAGACGGATTCGCAAGCCGCCCGAGATGTCGCGCGCAATGTCGCCTTGTAGCTCGGTGATGTCGGCTAGCTTGCGTTCATAACGCGAGCCCCACAGTTCCGTACCGTCAGCCGTGTTTACGAGGTCGGCTTGCACGCCCACTTCGTCGCCATGCTGAGTGATGCGTCCGAGCAGCAATGCACTCACACCAAGCTCTTGGCCGATTTTCTGCGGATCGTCTTCTTTGCCCTTGAAGCGGAACACCGTACTTCGCGCCATCACCTTGGTATTCGGCAGTTGCGAAAGGGAACTGATCAGGCTCTCGGTGAGACCGTCGCTGAGGTATTCATTGTTGGGATCGTTGGTGGCGTTGACGAACGGTAGCACGGCAATCGAGCTGACCTTTTGCGTGACCGATTTTCCATGCAAGAAAAACGCGACCGCAGCGGCGGCAGCGATTAGCAAGATCGCAACCGCGCCGATCATCAAATAAGCTCGCGATCGGTCCGGAGCGGCCGCCACCGAAGCCGATGAAATCAGGCCTGAGCTTGCTGCTTCCACCCCCACCGCTCCTGACCTCGAACTGGAAACAAGATCGCGCTTCAGACGTGCCAAGTCGGTTCGCAGATCGGCCGCACTCTGATACCGCAAATTGCGGTCTTTTTCCAGCGCCTTGTTGATGATCCTTTCCAGTTCGGGCGGAAGATCCGGGTTTAGTCGCGTCGGTGGAGCCGGGGCGCGCTCCAGAATGGCGTTAAAGATAACTGCAGAGCTCTCGCCGCGAAATGGCAACGTGCCAGTCGCCATCTCGTAGAGCACCGCGCCAAAAGAAAACAAATCTGTGCGGGCATCCAACTCTTTCGCCCGAGCCTGCTCGGGCGACATGTAGCTTACCGTGCCAACGGTCGATCCGGCTTGCGTCAAATGTTGATCGTCGATGGTGCGGGTTTGCAGGTTATCCGATGTAGCCACGTTGCCCGCCGGAGTCACTTTCGCCAACCCAAAATCCAAAACTTTCGCGTGGTCCCGCTTCGTGACAAAAATGTTGGCAGGTTTGATATCGCGATGAACGATTCCCGCCGAATGCGCGGCATCCAGCGCATCGGCAATTTCAATCGCCAGCGAGAGAGCCTCCTCCATATCCAACGGCTGCCCGGCGATCTTTTGCTTCAACGTCTGACCTTCCAGAAGTTCCATCACGATGAAGGAATGCCCTTCATGGCGGCCAATCTCATGGATCGTACAGATATTCGGATGATTCAGGGCCGATGCAGCCCTCGCCTCGCGACGAAAGCGCTCGAGCGATTGCGGGTCCTGCGCGAGATCTTCCGGGAGAAATTTCAGTGCAACGAAGCGGCCCAACTCAAGATCTTCGGCCTTATAAACGACACCCATCCCGCCTCCGCCAAGCTTTTCCACCATGCGGTAATGCGAGATGGTTTGGCCAATCATGCGACCCGCAATGGTAGGCGGGCTGGCGGGGACAAGTCAACGCTGGCTTTGAGTTGGTTTCTGCCGCAGTGAAAGGCCAGCGCAGCAGTAGATCAGCCTTTTTGGACACAGTATAATCACGCGCACAGATGCCACTGAATGCGGGCACTAAACTCGGCCCCTACGAGATCCAGTCCCCGCTGGGAGCTGGCGGTATGGGCGAGGTCTATCGCGCCCTCGATACTCGCCTCGACCGTATCGTTGCCATCAAGGTTCTGCCTTCGCATCTTTCCGCTGACCCGGAATTGAAGCAGCGCCTGGAGCGGGAAGCCAAGGCCATTTCGGCGCTCCAGCATCCCAATATCTGCACTCTGTACGACATCGGAACCCAGGACGGCACCAACTTCCTGGTGATGGAATATCTCGAGGGCCAGACCCTCGCCGAGCGTCTGCAAAAAGGGCCGCTGCCTATCGATCAAATTCTGAAGATTGGGGCAGAAATCGCGGCAGCCCTGGCCAAGGCCCATCAACAGGGAATTATTCATCGTGATCTGAAACCCGGCAACATCATGCTGACCAAGGCCGGCGCCAAACTGATGGACTTTGGCCTGGCCAAACCAAAACTGTCGATTCCGTCCCAAGCGGTCGGCCCTTTTACTCCTTCTACGCCGACAATGAACCTGGCTTCGCTCACTTCGGCGGCCTCGCCGCTCACCCAGAAAGGCTCAATCGTCGGAACGTTTCAATACATGGCCCCGGAAATTCTGCAAGGCGGCGAAGCTGACGCGCGCAGCGATCTCTTCAGTTTCGGCTGTGTGCTCTACGAAATGACTACCGGGCGGCACGCTTTCGAGGGCAAATCTCAACTCAGCGTGTTCACTGCCATCCTGGAAAAAGACCCAGAACCGGTCAGCGCCAGTCAGCCGCTTGCCCCGCCGCTACTGGATCGCGTGGTCCGCGCCTGCCTCGCCAAAGATTCGTCCGACCGCATCCAGTCTGCGCACGACGTCGCTATGGACCTGCGATGGGCCTCCGAATCGCAGGCCGAATCCGCGGGGGCGGAGTCCTCCCAGACTTCTCCACTCTTCAACAAATCCACTACTCCCTTGATCGCGGCCATATTGCTCGTCTTCATCGCCGTCGCCGTATTCGCCGGATACCGCTGGGCGAGGTCCACGGAATCTGCGGTGTCGATCCACGCTGAAATCCCATCCCCCGAGAGGTTCTCGCTCGACGCCACTGGCGACGCTGGCGGTATGCCAGTGCTCTCACCGCAGGGAGATAAGATCGCTTTCGTCGCTCATTCCGGCGAAACTAAGCTGCTGTTTGTGCGCTCCCTCAACAGTGACGGTGCGCAAGCCCTCGACGGCACAGCTGGCGCAGCCCATCCTTTCTGGTCGCCCGATGGCCGCTACATTGGTTTCTTTGCCGGCGGTCAGTTGATGAAAATCCCCGCCGCAGGCGGACCCGCGACTGCCATCGCCGTCGCTCCGAATGCTCGCGGCGGAAGCTGGGGCACGAGCGACATGATTGTCTTCGCGCCGAACTTTGAGGGCCCGCTGGCCAAAGTAAGCGCCCAAGGCGGGCTCGTTACTCCGGCAAGCGTCATTGATCCCAACAAGCACTCCACTCATCGTTGGCCGTGGTTCCTGCCCGATGGCAAGCATTTCATTTTTTTCGCCGGTAATCATTTTGGTGGCGATCCCGGCCAGAACGGAGCCTACTTCGGGTCAGTCGACAACACTCAGTCGCATCTGCTTGTCGCAACCGATTCCGCTGCTCAATACGCATCTGGTTACCTGCTTTATCACGCTGCTACAGCGCTAGTGGCTCACCCCTTCGATCCAGAGTCAGGTACTTTATCGGGAACGCCGGTTCCGGTGGTGAACAATCTCCGCGATGACGTGGGCGTGTGGCGCAGCATCTTCGCCGTCTCGCAGAATGGTTTCCTGATTTATCAACTGGGCAGCACAGACTCGGCGAAGAGCCACTTTGTGGTCTTCGACCGCTCGGGGAAGGCGCTGGCGGACTACAATCCGCAGGAAGCCACGATCACCGATGCGCGCGCGCTGTTGGGCGTACGCGACGTACGCCTCTCTCCCGATAACCAGCGGGTCGCATTTGCCAACGGTACTGGCATCTGGACGTTCGATTTCGAACGCAAAACCCGCACGCGAATTACCTTCAGTGAGCAGCCGGTTCAGGAGCCCGCCTGGTCTCCGGATGGGAAGTCGCTCCTGTTCCTGGCGCAAGTTGGCAGCGGCGGCGGAGGCGCCGAAATCCGCTCTAAAGCCGCCGATGGCAGTGGCAGTGAGCAGAAGTTACTGGCCGAGCTGAACAACTATCACCACCCAGAATGGTCACGCGACGGAAAATATCTAACCTATCTTTGGGGTAACGGCGAAAAGACGGTCTCCCTCTGGATAAAGCCCGTTAACGGAGACGCCAAGCCGGTCGTGATTGTCCAGCCGCCTTCGCCGCAGTCGAATATCTTCAATTATCGAATTTCGCCCGACAGTCGCTGGGTGGCGTATCAGTCCGACGAATCCGGACAGGTCGAAATCTATATAACCAGTTTCCCTGATGGAAAAGGGAAGTGGCGGGTATCGACGAATGGCGGCGCGTATCCCGCGTGGGGTGGAAGCAGCAAGGAAATATTCTATGAAAATCTCACCGCCGATATTTTTGTCTGCCCACTGAATGCGAAGGAAGCGGAACTAGAGGTGGGAACGCCGCAGCGCTTATTCCACGCTGCCTCGCCCGGAGTTGGGATACCGTTTGACATCTTCTCCGATGGCAAGAGCCTGATTGTGAACCACTCCGAAGAAGAAGCTCAGGTCCCGCTACAGTTGGTCACGAACTGGCCCGCGGAACTCAAGAAGTAAGCCCCACACGGCAAATCCGCCTCTGAGAATGCTTGCAGTGCGGTGCGTTTATCGCGGTTGGCCGGTATAGCGGATTCTCGCGAATCCGCCATACTCTGCTCCTTACTTCAGCGACGGTACCCAGACAGAATCCGCAGCCGCCAGTTCTACACCCGAAAGCTCGGTGCTGAGGTCAACCGACTGCCACTTGGCCTTCGTTCCGGCTTTCGCCGTGAAGCTCAAAAGATACTGATTGTCGATCGCCTTCTGGATCTGGTCGAGATAGGGCTTAAAGCTTACCGGACTTTGCAGGCCCAAATAGAACGCCTGCCCGCCGGTCAGGTCCGCCAACTCACCCATGGTCATCTGTCCACTGACCGCCGTCCAATGGTTGCGGCGGAAGTAGCCAACGCCGGGAGTATAGATCGTGTTGATAATCGTGCCGGTTTTCATGGCGACGTCTTTGGCGGAATCCATGTCCGAGTTGATTCGGATGCCATGCCAATCCGGCCCACGGCGCGCACGGTCAATTCCATCCGTCACCATAATGATCGACCGCCGATTCTCATTCGTCGGCCAGCGCTTCATCAAATCGATGACCGACAGGTAAGGGCTGCCATACGCACCCTCAGAGCCCAGCGGCAACCGTAGTGCATTCGCAGCGCTGGCATGGTCTGTGGTGAAATCTTGCGTGATCTGCACGGTTGCATTTCTCATGTAACCCACCGCCACCGCGGTCGTGTTGGGCTGGGCCTTGATGAAGGCCCGCAGATCATCAAGATTGGAACCCAGGCTCGTATCCGACGCGTCGTCGATCAGAATAAAGAGGTCCAGACCGGCGCGGTCGCCTTTCGCCGCCACCCACTCCGTCACCGGCAGGCGTTCCTTTCCCTGCTTTACGAAAACTTCGTCAGAATTGATTTGAGGTACTGGTTTGTTGCCACGCACAGAAGCCGTAACCGTCATTTTGACCGTCGAGGTCTCTTGCGCCTGCAGCGGCACAATGCTCAGAATCACCGCCGCCATGCTTAATGCCGAAAAAATTGAGTTCTTTAATTTCATAGTCGTTTCCTTTGTGAAATTTCGTTACTTGCAAATTGCTTTGTCATCTGTCCGCCTCGGCTACTATGCCGCTTCGACGGCCTCGCGCACATCACGCGATAGGAAGTTTGTTGGGTACTACTTCGGTGAGTGCGGGGAGTACCACTATCGGACAGGCCGACCTCGCGCTAACTTGGCGGCGTGGACGGGCGAACTGATGGCGCAAGCTTGCGCTATCGCCTGGTTGCAACAATCATCGTGCTTCCACCTTCCGGGTTATGCAAGAAGGAGAAGCCGCCGCCCGGGAGATGGAGCGGGCAGCACGCGCGGCTGTTCTTCTGCGCCGCTCAAAGTTGCTACTCACTTGTGAACGTTCGTCTCGATGCAACGCGCTCTCGGCTTTCACCTGGCCGGAACAATGTCCGGTTTTTGCGCCAATGCGGCCGCCGAGTTTGAAGCTACGGGGACTGCCGCAGCCCTGCCCTGCCGCATCCTTATGCGCTGCTCCTCAAGCTTCCTGTCTCGCTCGGTGAAGTCCGCCAAGCGAACGGTTTCATAATTCTTGCGTTTGGCGACGACGCGGTAATCGAAGGCCACGCTCGAAGCCCCGCCGCCGAGTTCGTGAACTTCGAACGCGGTCGGAGACTTCTGGCTCACGTACAGTCCTTTGCAATCGCCGTTGGGCGTGAGAAAGACGTGATAGTCGAGATCGGTATTTACGGTTTGCGCGAAGGTGGGATCGAGATCGATGCGGGCCGAGCCGTTGGAGAGCTGGCCTGAGCCGAAATCCTCAAACCAGTTTTCGGGAGCTTCCACGGCATAAAGCGCTACCTTACGCGAGCCGCCATCGACCGGCACAACCGCGGACTTGCTGCCGGTACAGTAGAAACTGCCGTAAATATCAACCTCGCACGCGCCATAAGGGCTACTGCCGTTTATAGATCCTGCGAACAAAGCAAACGCGTTTTCGTCGGGAGACGGTGCCTCGTTGAACGCTTGCAAGGTCGCTTCACTGTCGCTATCGTTCAGGAATACGCCAGCGGCATTCTCGTTCGGGCCTTCTACGTCTAGAAGCGCCTCAGGCGACGCGGTGCCGATACCCACCGGGCCCGCAGCAAAAACTGTGCCTTTCGAGAAGATGTCCATTACTTCCTCGTTGTTGAGCCGGAAGTGAATTGTGCTACTGGAGCCCGAGGCGTTAAGGTACGTTCCGCCCGATGTGTCCCCCAGTAGAGCGTAGTTGGTGCAACCGCTCATGCGCTGGGTTAGGAAGCCGATCGCGGCGAAAGTTCCGCATCCGGGATCGCCGACCAGAATATGCAGGCCACCCCCTCCTATGACGTCGAGATTCGCAAGCGGACTGCTCGTGCCGACACCGACATTGGGAAAGGTGTTCAGCCCGCTGAAGGCATTGACCGAATTCAATTGCGGCACGTTGGCGGTGTTCAGGTTTAGGGTGACGTTGCCGCTGGTACCGCCCCCGGTCAGGTCGGTTCCCGCCGTGACTCCAGTAATCGTACCCGCCGAGGCGCAGACCCATGCGCTGCCATTCCACTGCAGCACTTGATTGGCAGTACAGCTGCTGACCAGGCTGAGATTCAGATTCCCGCTTGTCCCACCTCCATTCAGGCCGCTCCCCGTTGCTGTTGTCACGCCGGTGATCGTGCCCGCGCCTGGAAATGTCTGCCCCGCCGCAAACGTGAGTTGTCCATTAGCGGCGATGTTCAGGCCGGTTTCTGATGGGTTATTCGTTCCCTCGGCGAACAACAGATTCAGCGTCGCTGATGGGTTATTGGTGTCGTTTCCCGTGGGCTCGGACTGCCACTGAAAGTGCTCCAGGGTGTAGGTTCCGGCAGTGCTGTTGAACGCCGACGACTCGAAATTCAGGGGCTGCGAGTTAAAACCTCTGTTCTTGTTGGCATAGTTCATCGTGGCCATCTCGAACAGTCCACGCACCAACTCCTCACCGTTGACATCCAGTGTGAACAGCGGGTTCTTTTCATTGATCCCAATCTTGGCGGAGGAACCCGTGCCGGATTGATACAAGATGGAGTTGCCCAGATCGCCGTTGTTGTCGGTCCAAAGAGGAATGTAGTCCTCGGTGCCAGAACCGCCGATGTTAGGTCCAGAGCCTCCAGAGCTCCGGGAGGCAGAGCCAGGCGGCGTTGAGGTACTCGATGTAGCTGGCGCCGCGAGTGCAAACGCCGACGCCGGCAGCCCCCCTAACGTCTGGGCGTCGGCCGCTTTCAATGCATAAGGCACGCTGAGCAAGAACACGCGCGGCTGTTCTTCTCCACCGTTAATTCGCACACCGAGCCATCGCGCTTCGCCGGAGGCAAACAGATCGAGCGGCAAGCCTTCCAATGTCGTTGCTCCGAGCTGGACAGTGTAGTTGCCTTTGGCGTCAGGTTGGACGTTCTGGGTTTCCATCCACAAAGGAGCGCCACCTTCCTGCGCGTCGTAAATGGAGAAGGTGATGCCAATGATGCCTGTCACCGGTCTGCCCTGGACATCGGTGGTTTTACCCGAGAAGTTCACCAACTGCGGCACCACCGGTAATTGTGTCGAGTTGGTAGACTGCGCGCCGACAAGAGAGCAAAACAGAATGATCACGATGCAGGTACGAAGCAAATTTAAAGGGTTGCTCATGGAGGACCCCAGCGACCGAAAGTGAGGCGCAAATGAACCGGAGGGAGGGTCCGGCGTCTCTGGCCTCTATTACAAGGATCGGAATTGGCACGTAAAAGACGACACCGGGGCAAGCATTTCTTTATAGCTGTGGCGGGATTGTCAAATCGTCAACTCAACCATGCTTGCTATGGCCACTTCTCGGCACAAAGAAAGGGCAAGTCAGTCACCGAAAAAGGTTTGCGCGACCCAACAAAAGTCAATCGGTGAAAAATCGCTATTTCACTCATCATGCTGGCGCACGAGTGCTCAATAAGCGAATCGAAGGGCCTCAAAACAGACTTGGCAGCCGGACCTGTAAGCCGAATTCTGTCCGCCTTACGGCGGGACGGTCATTCCTCTGGGCCCGGCATTACTGCCGGGCTCAAGCGACCTACCCGAAGGTTGTAACGCGCCGAGCCAGCACGTTTTCGGCAGGCTTTTCAGCCCAACCCAAATCCCTCCCTATTTGGTCTTGCACCGTGTGGGGTTTGCCCTGCCCGCGCCATCGCTGCCGCGGCGGTGCGCTCTTACCGCACCTTTTCACCCTTACCCCGCGGCCGCTCTCAATGCTGGGTACCATTGTGATCCTGAGCAAGCGTTCCTTGCGCCGCGAGGATCTGGGCGAGCCGTGCGAAGCGTCGCGTTCTGTGCGACACAACAAACGCGCGTTCGGCTCGCTTCCAAATGGCCCCCAGCACTCACAACGACCGCGGGGCGGTATATTTTCTGTGGCACTTTCCGTCGAGCGGCCTTAAAGCCGCCCTCCCGGACGTTATCCGGCACACTGCTCTGCGGAGTTCGGACTTTCCTCCCTCGTCCTTGACGAACGAGAGCGACCGTCCGGCCCAGCTGCCAACAAGTCTATTATACGTTGCCCGCCATGCCGTCGATCCCTGGGAATCCGCAACGCTCCCTGATTCGATCCACCGCATCCTCTTTCGGTGGAGAAGTAAAGAAGAGTGAAGGCCGCGAGACCAGGGGAGGATCACGGATTCCATTCAGCCCTCAGCACACCTTCGCGGCTGGCAAGTGCCTCCAGGAATCGCGGAGCGCGGACCTCATCCCCGCGAACTCGCCGCTGCACCTCAAAGCGCAGCTCGCGCTGGTCGCCGTGTTCGGTGAAAGTCTTGGCCGCGGACATGATCTTGTACTGCTCCGCAGCCAAGCTGGCTCGAACTTCCTCCTCCGTGGGAGACTTGGTGTCGCTTACTAAAACCAGTGTCCCGCGTTGGTCGCGGGGCAGGAAGTCTTCCAGCCAACGCAAAACCCAGAGCACAAGGACGCCGATCGTGGTGGCAGCGATCCCGAGCGCCAGCTGGCCGCCGCCCAGGCACAGGCCAACCACGGTCACGAACCATAACGTGGCCGCAGTCGTAACGCCCAGAACCATGTCTCCCTTGCGAAGAATCGCGCCACCCCCTATAAAACCCACGCCGGTCAGAATGCCCAGCGGAAAACGCATGAGGTCGTTCATGACGAAGGAATCGGGATGTCTGCCGGCGAGCGGCAACAAAAGGTTCACCTGCAGCATGGCAACGCAGGCGGCGAGGCAAACCAGGATGGTCGTCCGTAAACCTGCAGGGCGGCCATGCTCGGTGCGATTAAAGCCGATCAAGGCGCCAGCGGCAAAGGCCAAGGCCAAACGCAAGGCGATTTCGGACCATGACAGGTTGAGCGGCATAGTCTTCTCGATTTGACTTGCAGTGTAGAACGATAAAGGCCGCAATAGCGAAAATTAGATTCCGCCGTAAACGACTTTGCCTGAAACAATCGTCGCCATGACTTTTCCCGTGAGTTGCCAGCCGTCAAACGGGGTGTTGCGGGCCTTTGAGCGGGATTTGGCGGCTTCGAAAGTCCATCGTTTTTTCGGGTCAAAAATCGTGACATCGGCATGACTGCCGCGGGCCAGCGTGCCGCGCCCGCGGAGATCCAGTACTCGCGCAGGTCCGGCGGTGAAAAGCTCGACAATTCTGTCCAGCGCGATTTTGTGCTCGCGGTGCAGCCGAGTAATTGCCAGGGCGAGCGCCGTCTCGAGTCCCGTGACTCCGAACATCGCCTTCTCAAACTCGATGATCTTTTCGTGGGTCGCGTGGGGCGCGTGATCGGTAGCGATGGCGTCGACCGTACCATCCGCCAGAGCCACCACCAAAGCTTCGCGATCAGCGGCCGAGCGCAGCGGCGGATTCATCTTGCAGTTGGTGTCGTATTCCTTAACGTCTTCATCGGTAAGGGTGAAGTGATGCGGCGTCACCTCGCAGCTCACTCGCGCTTTGCCGCGTTTGCCGCGGCGTACGGCTTTCAACGACTCAGCAGTTGAAATGTGAGCCACGTGCAAGCGCACCCCCGTAAACTGTTGCGCCATTTGAATGTCACGATCGACGATCACTGCTTCTGATCCCGCCATCATTCCGCGCAGACCCAATCGGAAGGAGGTCGCGCCTTCATTCATCGAGCAGCCTTCGGTTTGCCGCGTGTCTTCGGCGTGTTGAATGACGGGAAAGCTGATTTCCGCGCCAAGCCGCAACGCCTCGCGCATCGTGGCTTCATTCAGGATCGGACGGCCGTCATCGCTCACAGCCACAGCACCAGCCCGCTGCAAGCCGCGAAAATCGGTCAACACCGCGCCCTTGCTGGCTTGAGTTGCGGCCGCGATGGGAAAAACGTTTACCATTGCCCCGCGCTGCGGTTGCTGGATCCAAGTCACCCACTCCGGCGAATCCACGACCGGCGACGTGTTGGGCATGCAGCAAACCGACGTAAACCCTCCTGCCGCCGCCGCCGCGGTGCCGCTGGCAATCGTCTCTTTATAGCCTTGCCCCGGCTCGCGAAGATGGACGTGCAGATCGATAAATCCCGGCGCGACGACCAACCCGCGCGCGTCCATCGTTTGATCTGCGCCGCGAAGCTTGTTCGGCTGAGAAATGTCGGCGACCCGGCCATCGCGCAAAAGCACGTCCAGCGTGGCGTTGATCTTCATTGCTGGGTCGACGACGAGCCCGCCTTTAATCAGAATCGAACCGGGTTTGGATTTATCTTGCGCCATTCGCCTCTAGATCAAGAACATCATGCTTTTCCCATCGCACGTGCGAGAATCGCCATGCGCACGGGTACACCATTCTCCACTTCTTCGACGATCACCGACTGCGGGCAGTCTGCCACTTCCCAGGTCAGCTCCAACCCGCGGATAATCGGCCCGGGGTGCATCAGCAGGGCATCGGGCTTCGCCAGCTTCACGCGGGCCATCGTCATCTGGTAGCGAGTAATGTAATCCTGCAAACGGATTTTCATGCCCGCGAGCCGCTCTTTCTGTACCCGAAGAACCATGATCACGTCGGCGCCTCGCACGGCTTCTTCGGTGCTGCGAGCAATGTGCAATCCGGGAGCCAAGCTGGTGGCCAGGTCAGGCAAGAATTCTGGAGGTCCGCACAACGTGAGGTGCGCCCCAAACTTGCTTAGAAGATGAATCGCAGAGCGCGCTACCCGGCTATGGTAGACGTCACCAATGATGACCACGCGCAGCCCGTTCAGCGTTCTTTTGTGCCGCAGAATGGTGTAAGCATCCAGTAACGCCTGCGAAGGATGCTCGTGCATACCATCGCCCGCATTAATCACCGGCACTTTAACATGCGTAGCCATCAGCAACGGCGCACCGGCATAGGGATTGCGAATGACCATAACATCGGCACCGACGGCTTGCAGCGTGTATGCCGTGTCCAGCAGTGATTCGCCTTTTTCGATGCTCGATCCGCTGGAGAGTACGAGCGTGGTCATCGCTCCCATCTCTTTTGCCGCGATTTCAAACGAACTCCGGGTGCGCGTCGATGGCTCGTAAAAGAGCAGCAGTACGCGCTTGCCACGCAACAGCGGACGCGGCTTCAGCGGATTCATACGCCGCGCCGCTTTCAGCAAGCCGGTGATCTCGGCGGCGCTGAGATGTTCGATATCGAGCAGAGAACCGCGTGCCGGTTTGTTCATTCCTCGCTCAGGATGCGGGGCAACGCGCCCGCGCTTCCGAAATCTCCGTTCAACTTTGCTTTTCTACCAGCAGAACTTTTTCGACATTGTCCAACTCGCGCAGCTTCACTTCAATGATTTCGGTCGCCGTAGTCTGAATCTTGCGGCCAACAAAAGCGGCCTCGATCGGCAATTCCCGGTGCCCCCGGTCGATCAGGACGCATAGTTGCACCTGTTTCGGCCTTCCCTGATCGAACAACGCATCCAAAGCGGCCCGCGTGGTGCGCCCCGTATAGAGAACGTCATCCACCAGCACGATGCTCTTCCCGGTGATCGGGAAACCGATCTCGGTTTTCTGCACGATGGGCTTGGGTCCGACCGGCGAAAGATCGTCGCGATAGAGCGTAATATCGAGCGTTCCAACCGGAACGGCCGTTTTTTCGATTCGTTGAACCATTCCTCCCAGACGCTGCGCTAGAAATACACCCCGTCGCCGAATTCCGACAATTCCCAAGTCTGCGGCCCCGTTGTTTTTCTCGATAATCTCATGCGCCAGCCGGACCAAGGTCCTCTCGATCTCCGAGGCGGACATCAATTGCGCCTTTTCCTTCAGATCGGGAGGGCGGGGTAGAGGTCTAGGAGCCATGAACGCAAGATGATACGCGGGTAACATGGTGCGGGGCAAGGGCTGGAGCACCGATCCCCTGCGGATGCCGCGTCCGGCCGGATGTTTAGCGATTTACAGGAGGTGCGGGGAAATCGTCAGCTCGTGAGCTTGCTCACCGTGCTTTGCAATTCTTGCGCAATCCACTGCGGATCGCTGTCCGGAGAAAATTGAACCGGAGCGCCAATTGTTACCCTAATCTGGCCCGGCCAGGCGAATTTCTTTCCCGCTCGTTTGATCTCAAATAGCCCGTCTATCCGCATGGGCACGATGGGAATTCGCAAATTATTCGCCAACAACCCGATCCCGGCGCGAAACGGTCGCAGCTTGCCATCCAGAGTATGATGGCCTTCTGGGAAAACCAGCACGCTATAGCCTCGATCCACGCACTCCCCCGCATAGGCAAAGCTCTCGCGGAAGGCTGCTTCGCGCGGCAGAGGAAAGAGATTGAGCAACGACACTCCTAGAAACCACCTTGTCCGATCGTAGAGACGCAAGAACACGTTCCGCGTCGTCGGCGGCGTGCGCAAAATCTCGAGCGCTTCCCCTCCCGTCGCGATCGCCAGCTTATGCCGAAGATGTGCTGGCAAAGCGGTTAAGACGAATCCCGGATCGATGTCGTCGATGTGATTGCAAATTACGAGTACCGGCCCCCGCACATTGCGCACGTTTTCTCGTCCTCTCACTCGTGGCCATCCCAACAATAAAACCGAGGGCCGCAGCAGCGCATAATGCACGATCGTGCGAACCGATCTAATCGCCCAACCTAGCGCCCAGCGCGGATAGTGGTATCTGGCCGCCTGCGGAATATCGCCGCGCAGCATGCGGTCAAGATCGCCGACCGTCTTGAGAGCCGCAAACCGGGTCTCCGAAAGATCTACCTGATACCGATCTTCGAGCGCGCTCATCAATGCGACTCGATCCAGTGAGCTGAGATTCAGGTCGGTGTCGAGGTTTGCGTTCGCCGAGAGTTCTTTGGGCATCCGCCCTGTCACCCGTCGCATGAGCTCCGCCATCGAACTCGCACTCACTTGCTTGCCCGATAACTGCGCTAAGGCTGTCTGTTGAATAAGGTTTCTTCGTGGTTTCTGGGTAGCGGTCCGCGGGAAGTCTTCTTCCTTCCACACCAGCCAATGATTCATTCGCTGATACTCTGCCAAGCCTTCATTGGCCCTCTGCACGACAGCCGCAGGCTGCTCTGCCCCGTCGCGAAGAATGACTACGGCGCAGGGCTCAGCATTTCCATCTCGCGGCAAGCCGACTACAATTGCGTCCTTCACCTCCGGTTGGCGCCGGAGGGCCGTCTCCAGATCTTCTGCATAAACGTTCATTCCTGCCGGCGTGACCAGAACTTCTTTCTTCCGACCCTTGAAATAAAGATTGCCGGCGGCATCGAGTTCGCCGATATCGCCCGTTCCATACCATCCCTCGTTGCCGGAGACCGGTTGCTGGCCATTTCCGGTCCAATAGGAGGACGCCACGCCCCCTCCGCGCACCAGAATCTCTCCGTCGGACGCCAGTTTGACTTCGCGTCCAGGCAGCACTTTGCCAATCGATCCCTTGCCCAAACGAAACGGATGGTTCACGCTGACCAGCGAAGTCGTCTCGGTCAATCCGTACCCTTGAATTACCGCGTAGCCGAGCCGGTCCCAAAATTCCTCGGTCGTGCGATCGAGGGCCGCGCCACCCGAAATAAAAGCCCAGAACTTCCATCCGAATCGTCGGCGGATGCGGCGGAAAATCCACCATCGGCGGAGGAAATGCCGATTTTTCGAGGACTGGAATTTCTCCCGAAATTGCTCGACGGAACCCTCTGCTTCCAGGTCCATCTCGATCTTCTCTTTTAGCGATTGCAGCATGCGCGGCACGGCGACCAGGACAGAAACGCGCTCCCGCCGAATGGTGTTCAACACCGCGGCGGGTTTCAGGGTGTCATGAAAAATTACTGTTCCGCCCATCAGTTGAGGCAAGAAGATCGCAAGGAATTGGCCAAAAACGTGGCTCAGCGGCAACAGATTCAGAAAGCGAACCGGATGCACAAACCGCTCGTACTTGAGGTATTTCTCGATCTCAGAGTCAAGCGGCGCGACATTCGCCAGGACATTTCCATGCGTGATTACAACCCCTTTAGGTTCGGCCGTCGTGCCCGAAGTAAACACAATTTCGAGCGGATCGGAGAGCGTGATATCGGCGGCTGGATAGGATTCACCAGAGTGTTTCGTCAGCAAATCGGCCAAATTTTCCAAGACCAGCGAATCGACATTGGCTTGTGAGTGCTGCCGTGAACACACCACTAACCTGGCACGCACTTGTCCATAAACCCGTGCACCGAAATCCTCGGTAGCGATGTCATCCAGAGGCACCACTACGACCCCGCGCAGCGCGCATCCCAGAAAAACCGCCACCCACTCGGCAGAATTCGCCCCCCAGAGGAGAACGCTTTCGCCCTGGCCAATCCCGCGCACTTCCAATTCGCGAGCAAACTGAAATGCTGTTTCGGCAACCTGCCGATACGACCATCGCACGGTGCGATACCCTCGGCGCTGCACAAAAGCGATTTCATTCCCGCGGCGCAGGAATTCCGGCACGAACTCGGCAAGGGAGCTGCGCTCCATGAATGCAAGGGTAGCGCATTCAAGAGTTTTGCGAGTTTTCGGCCGTTGCCCCTTGATTTTCTCAGGGATGCTTGAATAAAATGCCGACTTCTCGACGCTGAGACAAGATGTTTGTTGAGGATTCGTTCGCGGAACTCCCCGCGCGGAGGGATCAGTCGATGAGTATTGTTGTCTGGACAGTATTGCGCAAGTTGCCTAAGCCTGCTTTGCTGGCGGTGTTCGTCTTCTTCCTTACCGCCATGGCACGGGCCTAAGAATTTTCGCGGATTTCCTAGTTTGGATTTCCCATTTCATCGCAAGAGCAGAATGCGTCCGCGCCATTCGCGAAGCACGGACGCCACGTTATTTCAGCTTTGTGACCGTCACTTCTAGCTGAAACTGCCGCTTCGAGTTGGGATCGTCGACACTGCCTATAACCGTGGGTCGGCCCGGAACCACCACTGTGCTGGCGTTGATCCGCATTTGGCGCAGTACGGGCATGCTGTTGCCGCGATTAGCCTGGTCAGGGCTCGCGAAACTGCTGATCTCGGCACGAACCTCCAGCGGCAGGCCGTTATCACGCTCTCTTACTCCCGCCCAGATGTTTGTCCCCAAGTCGATATATTGCATCTCGCCTTGTTTTACCTCAACCGGAACCCGCGTTCCGATCTTGAGGTCATTGTGATCGCCGGCATTTAAGTTCAGAGAATACTGCCGGGTGTTGATCTTCTTGCCATCCTCAATCTCACTGATGGTGAAATCGAGACGATACGGAGTGATCGGCTTTTCCTGTACTTCTGTCTGCTGCTTTGGTTCCGATTTGTCCTGAGCGCGGCTCACCGGCACGCTCCAGAAGAGCGTAATGACAAGAAACTTAGCAACACTGACCACGATACTTTTCTTCATTGGATTCTCCTCATTGATTCTGTAAGTCTGAACTTGGTGGCTCGCTGCCCGGCTGCTCAAGCATTTCCTGCCGGTCGAGTTCGGTTTGTGCTCGTGCCATCAGAGTCGCCTCTCGCGGGAATTGCTGGATGTAACGCGCCAACATTTGTTCTTGCTCGCTCAACGGTTCTGGCGATGGGAATTGCTCCCTCTTTTCACTGACGAACTCGACTCCCACGTGCCGGTGAGGCCGAGGCATGCGAGCTCGTATTCCCCCGGTTGTGGCTTGCTGCTTCGTCTGACCTGGCTCTGGCCCCTTCACTTCGACTGAAGCAACGATTTCCCTGGCGACTGGCGCGTGCGTCTTGCGACGATTCAATCGCACCAGAAACATGCCAACTGTGATCATCGCAATGGCCGTTAAGGCTCCGACCGCCGGCCACCACTGCCATCCCCGCGAAGCCGCGCGTTCACGCTCGATTCGCAAGCTAGCCAACACGCGATTCTCCAGCCCCGCACGCGGCTCAGCTTGCCCGTACTGCTTCAGTGCCGCATCCAGCCATTCCTCGTCGAATCGTTCTCGGCTATTCGGCTCCATGTTTTCCTTCCAAAAAAGCGGTCAGCTTATCGCGCAGAATTTGACGTGCGCGAAACAACCTGGAGCGCACGGCAGCTTCATTCATTCCCAGCACTGCAGCGATATCGGCTGGCGTCATTTCTTCCACGGTCGAGAGCGTTAGCGGGTCGCGCAAGTTGCCAGGCAACGCGGCGATCAGAGTCTGCAACACTCGCCTCATCTCTCCGCTGAGCAGAAGCTGGTCAGCTGAGATTTCCGAAGAGCGGAGTTGCGCGATCGATACCGCCATTTCATCGAAAGCAATTTCATTCACCTTGCGTCGGCGCTCAATCGCCGTGCGCCATGCGACTCGTGCCAGCCAGGTCTTTTGCTCCTGCACTCCATCAAGCGCGCGCCGGTAGCGCAGGACGCGGAGAAATGTTTCCTGCGTGGCATCTTCAGCGTCATGATGATTGCGGAGCACCGAGTAGGCGATGCGGTAAACGAGCCGGGCGTGCTCCCGAACCGCGAGTTCCAGCTTGTCATCCGTATCCACTTGCGCTGCCGGGATGGCTTGGCTCACAATCACTTGTTCCGCTACCACTCGCAGCTCCTCAGACATGAAGACCGCTACTCCGCCGAGTTTGTTCGGAAATCTTTTGGGAGAACGGTAGAGAAGGAGCCATCTTGCGGGCGGATGCAGGCCTGATTCAGTAAAGGCAGTTCAGGTTATTGACTTTGCGGGCGGGCAGGATCGGATGGGTCGGTTGTCTTGGATGGTGGCGCGATCGGGTGACCCGCCTGAGGAGCGCTCGTCATGGCGCTTTCCGGATTCAGCAAATGCTGCTGATCCGGTCCCAGTCCCAGCTTGATCAAAGCACGGGAGTCGGGAGTGGTTTTGGATTGCCACCCGTTGTCGGCTTGAAATTTCTGCATCGCCTGTTGAGTGGCGGCGTCCCAATTGCCTGTAACTTTGCCGGTTAGATAATGCTCACGGATCAGCGCTTCTTGAATCTGCGTGGCTCGCTCAGAGTCTATTTTCTGCTGTCCTTTTTTTCGCGAAGCAGAGGTCTTTGACTTCTTGCCTTTGCGGCTGGAATGACTGCTCTTTGTGGAGTGGTGCGCCGAGCTCTTAGCTGTGGTCTTTTGCGGGGTGCTGGTAGCGCTTTCCGTGCCCGCCGCAAAACAGAGCACTGCCGCCAATGCCAAAGCGGCTATGCTAAGTCTTCCGATGTAAGCACAGATAGGACGCAAACCGTCTCCTCTAGAACTGGCTGTAAGTATGATGCGGGATTCTACAGCAACTCTGCCAGTCCCAAAGGTCTTTTGATTGGTTACGGAAGTGTGCCCGCCACGAAAACGGTCCCGTCCTGACGGCCCGGCCCACGCTGGCGGACCAGGAACACCACGTCCTGTCCGCTCTTCAGCCCGGCGACCACTTTGCTAAAGTCGCCTTCCGAATTCACCGCTTGCTTGTTGATCTCGAGAATGACGTCGCCGCGCGTGAGTCCAATGTCATCCGCAAACGAATTTGGCTTCACATCCTGGACAATCACGCCTTTGCCGGCAGGAATCTCCAGCCGATCTGCCACTTCGTTACTCACGGGGCGCACGGTGACGCCAAGTTTTGCCTGCTTCGGTGCCTCTTCCTCAGTGCCTTCGTCTTCCTCGCCCAAACGAGTGGCAAACAGCTTGGCGCGGTCTGCGACAGTCACCTCGGCGTTCTGCTTCTTGCCGTTGCGAATGAGTCCCAAGTCCACTTTCGAACCCGGCTTGCGGCTGGCAATGTCAGCCACCAGTTCGTCACCATTCTTGACTTCCTTGCCGTCAACTGTGGTGATCGTGTCTCCTACTTTTAATCCGGCCTGGTCCGCAGGGGTTCCTGGGATAACATTGGAAACCGTCACTCCGCTCGAAACGCCGTAGACTCGGGCGATCGCTGGATTTTCTTGCGCGGCGAATTCGATTCCGATCGATCCCCGGGAGACGCGGTGCTCGGGGCCGATGAGTTGGTTGTAAACCGAAACTACTGTGTTCGAAGGTAACGCGAAGCCGACACCCGCATATGCGTTGGTGTCGGTCAGAATCGCGGTGTTAATTCCGATGACTTCCCCGGCCATATTGACCAGCGGCCCGCCAGAGTTGCCCGGATTAATCGCCGCATCGGTCTGAATGAACGATTGAAATTGCCGGTTGGGAACAATATTACGCCCTTTCGCTGAAACGATGCCCGCAGTGACCGTTTCCTGCAATCCAAATGGGCTGCCAACGGCAAGTACCCAATCTCCCACCTGCATGCTGTCCGAGTTGCCCAGTTTGGCGACCGGCAATGGCTTGTCCACGTCAATCTTGATGACCGCCAAGTCGGTTTCCTGATCAACGCCGATTACTTTCGCGTCATGAAGGGTGCTGCCCGTATCGTCCTGCAGTCGAACGCGAACCCGATCCGCCTTCTCCACCACGTGCCGATTGGTAACGATGTAGCCCTTCCCGTCAACGATCACGCCGGAGCCGAGAGAATGTTGGCGGATCGGCCCTTGGCTTCCCTGGTTGCCGAAAAAGCGGTCAAAGAAGTCGTCGAATGGGCTCTGATCATCGCCACTTCCGCCATTGTCATCATCCGGAGTACGAGAACGGCGATGCGGATTCTTGATCGTAGACTCGGTGTTGATGTTGACCACCGTGGGTTCCAATTGTTTGGCGATCTGCGAAAACTGATTGGAAAGCTGCTGAGGGGAGGGTACCGTCAGCGGAGTTGCCGCCTCGGAACTTTTTTTGCCTTCCTGGCCTCGCACTCCGTTGGAGACAACCGTGCCAATGAGGATCCCGACCGTCAGAGTGGCCAGAATGGTAAGACTATATGCAACTCGATGTGCCTTTATCCGGCCCCAGAAACCGCTTTCCTGCGCGTCCATACGTGAACTTCCTCCGATGTTGTCTTTGCCCTTCCAATTATATCGTTCGCACTGCGGAAGGCGAAAACGCTGGTGATTCTCTTGTGATTAGATGCCCAAGTAATGCGAAGGATAGGCATCCTCGGTAACCTGCTTGCTCTCCGTGTAGCCTACACGGCAACCGGTTTTTCGACGAAGATTTTAGGTTCCAGCTCAATTTTGCTCAGCAGTGAACGCGAGACCAGGCAAATGCGCTCCGCTTTTTCAAGCAGCCGCAGACCGAATTCCCGGCTTTCCTCGCGATAGACGATGAGCGACGGCTGGAGCGTGATCTTCGTGAAACGATATCCGCCACTCTCCCGTTCGACCAGACCGTCCGCCGTTACCTCGATTCCCTGAAATTCCAGCTTTGAAGCGTGCGCCACGGCTCTAAAAGTGGCGATGAAGCACGAGGTCACGCCGGCCAAGAGGAAGTGCTCAGGCGTCCAGACCCCGATTTCGCCGCCGAATTCCGGCGGGGCGGAAAAATGAATGATGCGCGGCGCGCCATGCTCAAGCTCCACAAAACTGCGGTCATGCTGATGAAATTGCGCGCTGGCGTGAAAGTGGTACTGGTTTTCCATGGCTGATCTCCCCGTGTTTTCATCTCCACCGTAGCAAACGGCTGCGTGCCCGGATGTGAATGCCGTCACTATGGTTGGTGATGGGAAATTCCTCTGAGACTCTATCCTGCTGCAGTTCGACAACTTAGCTTTGTGATGAATGTCACCCGCGCAAGTGAGGGTGATCACGGCAGTGAGGTAACGGTAAAGGCCAAAATAACCGCAATGTGGGTGGGGGGTTGCTATTTAGCGACGGCTCCGCCCCAGGGAGGCAACACATGTCCCAAGACAAACGCGATATTCTCGAAGTCCTCAAATTCGAGTTAAGCTTCCTTGAGCAAGGTGGCTACGGACGTTCGGTGCGCACTCCCTGGAAGCCGACTTCAGTCTTTCTCGATTCGCCCTCCTGCATCAACTTCAATGACTCGGGGAGGCCGCATCCCTGCAACGAATGCCTGCTTACCGACTTCGTTCCTCTGAAGTCACAGGAGGAACCGATCCCTTGCCATCACATTCCTCTCAACCTCCAAGGCGAGACGGTATACACGATGGAGCGGCAGCGGGAACAACAGGAACTGGAGGAGGCGGTGAAGGGCTGGCTGCGAGCGACCATTCAGCGCATTGAGCAGGACCGGGCGGCAAAAACGCAGAAGCAGGTCGCAGCGCAACCGTCGGCTTGACGGGTTTGCGAACTTTGCAGCGCGAGCCTGCCAAAAAACATTCCAATTCGTTCCAGACGAGTTTTATAATTTGGGAACACTCAGGCTGTTGGAGAGCGGCAGCCGCTTACAAGGTGAGAAACTTCGTGCTCTCCAAGTGCGCGAACCCGGCGTGTTTTGCCCGCTTCCGCTATCTTCACGAGGGGCGGATCTTCAACGTTGAAATGAAATCAGGATCTGCCGAGCACTATACCCAACCGAGGATCGAACATTTCTGGTTGTGCGAAGGTTGCGCCCGCATGCTGAAAGTTGTTTGGGAGGGCGGCGCAGTCTCGACGCGGCCGCGATTCCTGGCCCTTCCATCCCCCCAACGCAAGGAACGGCCGGCGCAAGAGCGCGAGGTAGCATAACGGGATACTTTTTCTTAATTCCGGCTTGAGTCCCGCGGAAACGACTTCAAGACCACCTCGGACGAGCTGGAAGGCGAGCTTTTGTCCGCTTCGGCACGGTGCTCCGTCAAAGTTCCCTTCAAAATATAGTAGCCCTCATCGGCGAGAGTCTTCCCAGGACCGCGATCGACCGTACCTTTGAAATCGAACCAAACGCCGTGTACGGTTTCCGTGGTGAAGCTCAGTTTCTTGCCATCCAGCTTGCCGTCTTTGAAGAACTGGTTCAGAAACACCCCTTGATCGCTCTCTCCGTCACCGTAGCGGGAAACGAATCCGGTCACTCGGCTTGCGTCTTCCACCGTAATTTGCACGAATTCGCCTTCCTTCCGGAAGCTGTACATGCCGGAATAATCGTCGGCGGCGGGGGCGGGAGGAGTAGTCTGCGCCGACAGAATCATGGTTGCCAGCAGGATAAGAACGCTCACCATCCGAATCTTCATATCAAACTCTGCTTCTCCGCAGCATCAAAACCAATGAAAACACCATTCTCCGTCGGACTATTAGAGCACGCCACGCATTCCGAGTGTGCTCAGAAGGTCAAGCAGTAAGCGAAAGTATGTCCGCCACTCGGATCCGAATGCCAGTTTACAAAGGTCACAGTTATAATTAAGGGCAATTTATGTTCGCGTGGTGGGGAGTATGAAACGGAGTCTTCAGCGGTTCGAGACGGCACTCAACACCAAGCCGACGCCGCTTCCGGCGCCCACTTTGCTGGTTCAGCTCGACCCCTGGTACCGAGTATTCTCTCGCAACTTGAAGGACACACTGTTGCCCAGGAGCACTCCTCAGCTTCAACTCGTGTCCGAGCCTGGCGATTTTTGGCAAGACGTATTTGTTCGCTCCCGCCTTCCTTGGGGTAGATTCGCGGAGTCCGCTGTATTCCACATTGCCGTAGTGGCCGCGCTTTGGGGATCAGCTCATTTATGGCCGCAGAGAACGCATATTTCCGCTCCCGTCGCATTTCATAGTTCCGACGTCATTTATTACGAGGCCGAATTGCCACCGCTCGATACCGGCGGCGCCAAGCCGCGAGCTGCAGCCAAAAGCGATCCAGTGTATTCGCCGCAGGCCATCATCTCCGTGCCGCCTGACGCCGACAATCGCAAGCAAACGATCGTGACGCCGCCGAACCTCAAATTGAACCACGATGTGCCGCTGCCGAATGTCGTCGCCTGGAATCGCGTGCAGCCTAGCATTCCACTCGCGGCAACCACCGGGCATACATCACAGAAGCTGCCGGCATTGTCGACCAACGTGATTGCGCCTGCGCCTGAGCTAAATCAAAGCCAGCTGAGTCAAGCGCCCAAGTTGGCGGAATCGGCGGTCGCGCCAGCGCCAAACCTCGACGAGACCACGGCGAAACATGCTTTGCCGGTAGCCCAAACTGCCGTCATCGCGCCTCCTCCCGGAGTTGAGTTGGCGTCCGTTCGCAAATTGAGCGACATCAATATTGGACACGCGCAGGTCGTCGCGCCAGCCCCGCAGTTGCCGGTTGAGGAGCAGCATGCAGTGAGCGCGAGTGTCCGTGCGCGGGGATCCTTAGGGAATCCCGGAGCTGCGGTTGTTCCGCCGCCGCCTTCGATGCAGGGAGCCGGCACAAATCAAGACGGACGCCTGATTGCTTTGAGCCTGCAACCAGCTGCGGCGGCCGGACCGGTTGAGGTTCCCAACGGAAACCGCCGAGGCACCTTCGCGGCCACTCCAGGAGGGAAACCAAATGCATCGGGATCGCCTGGCAGTACTGCCGGAAGTACAACCGCCAGCGGAACCTCTAGCTCTGCGCATGACAATGGAGCCGGAGCAGGTACCAGTCGAAATGTAAACGGTGTTCCTGGCGGACTTTTTGTTGGGAGCTCGCCAGGCAATTCGCTTTCCGCCGCTATCGCGGGAAGCCGAAATGGTGGCGGCGATCCACCGCTCGTGGCCAGCGCAACTCCTCCGCGCTCCGCTTCCATGGCGAGAAAACCTGCGCTCGAAATATCACCTGAGCAGCAGACCGACGTCGAACGCAAAGTCTTCTCCAATCACAAGTCGTATGCGATGACTCTGAATCTGCCGAACTTGAACTCCGCTGGCGGAAGCTGGGTGATGCACTTCAGCGAGCTGCAGGATCAGAAGTCATCCGGCGATCTGCTCGCGCCTGTCGCCACTCACACCGTCGATCCCGGCTATCCGCTCGAGTTGATGCGGGAGAACGTGCGCGGATCCGTGACGCTATCGGCTGTGATCCGCAGCGACGGCTCCGTCGGCGATGTGCAGGTCCTAAATGGCATCGACGACAAGCTGGACGCCTATGCCAGCAACGCGCTGGCAAATTGGCGATTTTTGCCCGCGATGCGCAATGGAAACCCCGTAGCGCTGCAGGCGGTGGTAATCATTCCCTTCCGGCCACGGCAGAAAGTCGGCTTTTAAGAGAAAGTTTTTGCATTTGTAAAATGTTTTGATTCATTACAACCCTTGATATACCATTTCTCGCAGACCATTCCCCATGGTCCATTCCCAAGCATTGGATATTTCATGACCCGCACTCCTCTTGTCCGTATTGTCTTCGCTATCGTGGCAGTTTGCTTCCTCACTAACTTCGCTTTCGCCGTCGACCCCGTTGGAGTGCCGCCGATTCCTCCGGTGCAATCGGTAACCAGCCTCGGCACCGTGACCCAGAATCCTGTCATTTATGGCCGGGATGGCACGTTCAGCGCCAAGGTTGGTCCAGTTTCGCTGTGGACTTTCGGCGACACGCCAATGTCCGTGCCGGGAAAGCTGGGAAACTACTGGGATGACAACTCAATGTCCTGGACCACGAACTTCGACGCGTCGCAGGGCATCGACCTCAGTCACGATTTGCTCGACGACACGGGCGCGCCGGCGGAGTATCTGCCCTATCTTTCTTGGGAAGCGACATACAACTACGAACACGACAAGAACCATTGCACCGCTGATCCGTGTGGGGCCGAGTTCGCCATGTGGGATGGTCCGGTGATTTACGATCCCGCGCGCAGCCGTACGCTCTTCTTCTACTACGAACTGTGGCGCACGCCGAATAAGTCGGGCTGGACCAGCGTCGGCAGTGGAATCGCCGTGGGCAACGCCGAACTCAAAATTACTCGGCCCGTCGAGAATCCCGGCAGCCAGACTCCGACCTTGATGTGGGGACCGAACGACGTTGCCTATAACGCCGGAGCCCTCGTTGTAGGTGGCACGCTGTACGCTTATGCCAACGTCAACGGATTTCTGGTCACCAACGTTCAAGTCGCCCGTGTGCCCCTATCCGACGCGCTGGACATAACGAAATGGACGTACTACGCCGGCAACGGAACCTGGAGCACGAATCCCAAGGATGCGGTGACCATCTTCACCGGCGGCGCAGCCGCGAACCAGGTTTTCTATAGCCCCTACTTGGGCATGTACATGAATATCTACAATCCCGCGCTAGTCAATGATCTTTACTACCGGGTTTCCTACACTCCCTGGGGACCCTGGTCCGCACAGACTTTCCTTTACACCGGCGAGCCGCCCTACAACGGCAGCGTGAACTATACGGGCCAGGCCCACGTCGAGTTCGCCCAAGGCAACGGCCAAACGCAGTACGTGACCTACGCCCATCCGACGGGTTTTTTGCGGGAAGATTTGCCGTTGTTGCAGGTAGTGTTCGGGAAGCCGGGGAAGTAAACAGCAAATCGTCGCAACGACTCTCTCAAGATTTGTCATCCGGAGGCGACGGAGTCGTCCGCCGAGGACGACGAGCAACGAAGGACCTCTGCATCTTCGGATAGTGGCTAATTACGGGACAAGTTTGAACGCAACGCCCACTCCATCAGTTCCACCGAGTGTCGTAGTACCGTAAACGTCACCCGTAGAATCAAGCGTTACCTGTGCCGCTGGTACACCGCCGAGCAAACCGCTCTCAGGAAAGCGAAATGAAGTCTCGGTCCACTGACCTCCGACGCCTGGACTCAGCTTGAACACCGTCCCGCAGCCATACCGAGATTGGCAGCCCTCGGAACCACCACCCCGGTAAGTTGTGCCATAGAGATTACCGGACGCGTCAAGGACGAGGCCCGCAAGTGGCAAGATGCCATCGAGCCGCCCATCACCAAAGTTGTGCAGTACCGTTTCCGTCCAGTTTCCGTCGCTCGGTGTAAGCTCGAACACCGTTCCACAACCGTCCGCGCCCGAACATACAAAAATACCGCCTTGGTTGGTTGAACCGTATAGGTTTCCAGCAGGATCCATCACAACACCGTTGGGTCCGTAGCCATCTTCGAAGTCAAATGAATAGAGAATAGCCTCCGTCCAGCCATTGGTGCCCGGGGACAGTTCGAAGACTGTCCCACCGCCCGATTCTCCTCCCTGTGCCGTCGAACCGTATAAGTTGCCGATATTGTCAAAAACCAGCGCACCCTCGGGGTTGGAGCCATCGTCCTTACCATTGCCGAACCTGTAAAGGACATCTTCTGTCCAGCCGTCTGAAGACTGTGACAATTCAAAAACTGTTCCCGAGCCATCGTTCCCGCCGCCAGACGTTGTGCCATACAGATTTCCAGCCGAGTCGAGAATCACTCCAGAGAACGGGTTCGCGCCGTCCATGCATCCCGCCTTGGAACAAAAGCTGTAAACCACGGTCTCAGTCCACAGGCCCGCACCACCCGAAGGAGGCGACAACTCGAAAACCGCGCCGCAAGTATGGAGCGCGCAGTTTTGTCCGCTGTTCCCTCCATAGTAGGTCGTGCCATAAAGATTTCCCGTAGCATCCAGTACCATGTTGCCAACGGGATATTGGCCGGCCGGATCCTTTGGGCCGAAGGCATGCAGGAGATGGTATCCGGTCGTGGGTGATAGTTCGTAAGCCGTTCCCGAATTTTCGACCCCGCCCCCAGAGGTCACGCCATAGGCATTTCCCTCGGCATCAGTGACAAGGCCTGATGAGGGATTAGAGTTCTTGGAGCTGAAGCTGTAAAGAACTTTGTAATCGGCCGCCCAGACGCTGCAGGTCAGCGCTACGAGTACGGCAGCCTTGAAGATCGCCGCTGGTATCGCTTGACGCAAATTTCGGGACATGCGGCACCTCCATGAGGCAATGAGTCGGGGGAGAAACTGTAAGCAGCCATCACGGGACGGCCAGAAGTTTAACACGTTTTCAGCATGAGGTCGTAAATGCACAGGTCCTTCGTTGGGATTCGCTCGGTACCGAGCGAATCCGCTGCCTCAGGATGACAAATTCAGGAGTCTACCGGATCTATTCCGCCACGCCCGCCAACGCCAATAGCGTCAGTAGAATCCGTTTGAGTCCCAGTTCGCGCCCGCCTGCGTCGAACCACTCTTGCAAGGTGTGCGCACCACCGCCGCTGCCGCCGCCGCCGATCGCAACCGCTTCGCGTCCCAATGACAACGGGATGTTGGCATCGGTCGAGGCCCGCTGAATTTGCGCCACGTTTCCCAGATGAGCGTCCACCGCGCGAATAGATTTCAGCAATCGCGCATCCGGAGCCAATTCTCCCGCCGGACGATTGCCGATATCCACGATCTCGTGACTTAATCCCGAAGAACGTCTGGGCGACGGGTTGCGCCGTTCGCTCGCCCGCGTTTCCTCCTCGACCGCCATCTCCAACTCGCCTCGCAGCGAAGCTTCCAGCCGCTCCATCTCGGGCATCGACGTCGAACGAATGTCGACCCTCATGCTGGCTGACTCGGGAATCGAATTCACCGATGTGCCGCCGCGAATCACTCCAATATTGAAGGTAGTTTTCGGAGAAGCGGAAACCGGCGTCCGCGCGAACGCATCCATAGCTCGGGCCAGCACTAAGATCGGATTCGGAGCGCCGAAATCGCTCCACGAATGTCCTCCCGGCCCGCGCACGATTACTTCGAAACGACGGCTGCCCAGAGCCTCGGCAACAATCGTATCGGAACCCGCACCATCGAGCACCAGACTGTAACGGATCGCGCTCCGCCAGCGCGGGTGAGAAAAGATGTGCCGCATGCCGCGCAAATCGCCCTCGCCTTCTTCCCCGACATTCGCTATGAACACAATCGGCATAGTGGTCGAAAGCTTGCCAGCTCGCAAGCCGGCGGCAATGGCCAGCAGCGCCGCGATCCCCGCGCCGTTATCCGAAACTCCCGGACCGTACAACCGGCTACCCTGGTGACGCACATTCAGCGGCGTGCCGGCCGGAAAGACCGTGTCGATATGCGCACTGAGTGAAACGTATTCTTTCCCCGCCTTCGGGAAAACTCCAAACACATTGCCGACCTCATCAATGTGCACCCCGTCTAGCCCGAATTCACGAAAGCGGTCTTCCAGCCATTCGGAACGGTCAGCTTCTCCAAATGGTGGCGCGGGAATGCGCGCCAGCTCCAGTTGCCAGTTGGCAAATTGCGATTCCTGGGAAAGAAACCACCCAAAGATGGACCGCACGGCAGGCAGTTGCGCCAAGTGGGCGACTTGCTGCTGGGCCGTGGCTAGGGCTTCCGACCAATCGGCGCGTTGCGGGGCAGACATGATCCTCCGCTATATTACAACGTATGGCCAAAGGAATTCGGTCAGCCTGGCTGGTTTTCGCACTCGCAGTCGGGGCGAGTACCAGCCTTTCCGCCCAGCTTCACTTCTCGGTAGTCGATCGGCAAGCGGTTGAGCAGAGACTCAAAAGCTATCAGGGAAGTGACAGGGTACGGGAAGTCCCTATCGTGGCCATTCATTCCCTGACCCAGGACACAATGCGGGTGCTGCACAGTCGACGGGACAACTACAGCGCCGTCCATTTCGACGACTACTACAACAGCTACCGACTGATAAGTGCTTATCTGGCGTTTCTGGATGAAGGCTTGTCCACTCAACCGACGGAAAAGAAGTAGCCTCTCGCGCAACTTTGCGGTGAGCCCGCCAATCTAACTCCTAAGAACGAAGTAGCTCGACGGGGCGATTTCGCCCCGTTCTCAAGCTCGATTTTCGCTAAACTAGGCATATGAAATCCGGTTTCCAACTCGCAATCGCATTGGCATCGTTGGCATTCGCGTCCCTTCTCACCGTTCCTGCCCGCGCGGATGAGGGCCCGCTCGACAAATCCGAGCCTAAGGGCATCACCACGGACGAGATCATCCAGCGATTTGCCGCGAAAGAGAAAGAATTCAAAGAAGCCTACGATCAATACGGCTATCGGGAGTCGGCCAAGATGGAGACGCTCGACGGATCTACCGTCGACGGAGTGTTTCAGGAGACTTTCGATGTAAGTTTTGATGACGCGGGTCACAGAGTGAAAAACGTAGTCTTTGCCCCCCTCCCCACGCTCACTCGATTGCAGATGACACGCGAAGACTTCGACGATTTGGAAAACGGTTTTCCCATGGTGCTGACTACCGACGACATCAGCCTATACAACATCCTGTACGTCGGCCAGCAGCAAGAAGATGAACTGCACTGCTATGTGTTCGACATTGCGCCCAAACAGATTGATCCGAAGAAACGCTACTTTCAGGGCCGCATCTGGGTCGATGACCACGATCTGCAAATCGTGAAAACCTACGGCCAGATGGTGCCGGAAACTCACCTTAGCAAGAAAGGCAAGGGCCAGGAGAATCTATTTCCCAAGTTCACCACCTGGCGCGAGCAGATCGATGGCAAGTACTGGTTCCCAACCTACACGCGCGCCGACGACACACTACATTTCTCCAATCAGGACGTGAAGATTCGCGAGATCGTGAAATACGAGAATTACCGGCGTTTCGGCTCCAACGTGAAGATTACCTACGAGGGCAAAGAGATCCCGAAGGGCGATCAGAAGGAGCAGCCGCAAGCCTCGCAGCAACCGCAATCGCCGCCGCAATAGCGATCAGCTTCCGGCTGCCAGCTAGTAGAACAGATACTTCCGCCACTTATCGTCGGACCGGCCCATCAAGCGCATGATGTGGCGGCTGGTATGCAGGTTGAAGGCGCGTGGTTCTCTCATGAGCTTCATCCCCGCCTCATTCGGAAATTGATTCCCTTTACGCCGATTACACGAATGGCAGCAGGCCACAAGGTTCTCCCACGTCGATGCGCCCCCTCGTGAGCGGGGAATCACGTGATCAAGAGTCAGCTCAGCCGAAGGCAGAACTTCGCCGCAATACTGGCAGGAATTGCGGTCCCGCAACAAGATGTTCTTCCGCGACAAGGCCCGCGTCTGGTGTGGGATGCGCCGATACTCCAGCAATCGGATTACCGACGGAAGCCGAATCGCAATACGGGCAGCATGCAGATTGTGGCCATTCTCTTCTTCCGTCATTGCGACTCCTTTTAGCACAAGGACAATCGCTCGCCGCGCCGCGCACACATTGATCGGCTCATAAGAAGAGTTGAGCACCAGGACGGGCGCATGCAGTACATGGCCGTCGCTTTCCGTATGCACTCCCGCCAGCGCAAGCGAGTGTCCTCGCCCCGCGACATTCGGCGAATTGTGGAATTTCCCAGACATGTCTATCCGTGGGCAGCCATTGCAAGCGCGTCTTCTTCTTCGATCTTCGGTTCTTCGTGCGCCCGACCGGCATTCTGCATTTCGACCTTCAACGTCCGTGCTACCGTGGCCACATAAACTTTAGATGCTCCCGCGCGCCGCAGCACGCGAGCACATTCGGAAACCGTGGTTCCGGTGGTCATGACGTCGTCCACTAACAGGACATCGCAGCCCTGAATTTCTTTAGGCGTCGCCACCACAAACGCCCCCCGCATGTTCTCCCGCCGCTGGTGCCGCGAGAGCCCGATTTGCGACTGCGTTTCCCGGCATCGCTGAAGTGCCTGGGCATTCAACTCAAAACCGCCGGGCAGCAGCTTCAACGCCGCGCGTGCGATCAACTCCGCTTGGTTGAATCCACGCTGCCGGAGCTTTTTCGCATACAGGGGAACAGGTACCGTCACGACTGGGCCGCGCATAAACGAAAGCGGTAAATCTCCGATGGCCTCACCCAGCATTCTTCCTAAGACCGTTGCCGCAGGCCGAACCTGCTCGTATTTCAACAGATGAATCAGCTCGCGCAAGCCACTCTCATAGCTTCCGTAAGCCGCGGCTTTCGCATAAGGAGGCTCTGCCCGCCGGCACAGTTCACACCGCGCCTCGTCTTCCGAAAGCTCGTACGGACCATTCAGTCGTTCTCCACAAATTCCGCATTGCACCCCTTCAATCCGAGTGAGGGAAGCTAGGCATTCCTCGCAGACGGGCAGGCGAGAAATATTGGTGAGAGGATGACCGCAAAGACGACAATCGGCAGGAAACAAAGTCGCGAATAAGGCCGTTGCCATGGTGCTGGCACCCGTGGCCAGGGAAGAGACGAACGAGTTTCTCCGAGGAAGGACCGTAGCCCCGTCGGTCGGAGATACATCTCTGCTACTGCTGAAGACGAACCTCCCTCGCCCAATCACTGCCTGGGGGCTCCCGACTGGACGAATCATCCCCAGTATAGCGGCCTGAAACCGCCCGCGCAATGTGACTAATGGGATGCAGAAGCACCAAGATTCCCACTCCGGCCCACACTCTACTGCCCTCACCACTTGTAATTGTCATATCGCGCGTGATAACGTGCGCCGTTTCCGCTTTATACTGTCTAGGCTTCGACTAGGAGTTTTCATGAGCACTCAAACTACCGTCCCTGCCGTGAAAAAGAAATATCAGCCCTACGTGCCGCAAAACATGGAAATGCGTGAATTCACCTTCCGAGCCGTCTTCCTCGGAATGTTGATGACTGGCATTCTGGGCGCAGCCAACGCTTACCTCGGCCTCAAAGCGGGAATGACCATCGCCGCCACCTATCCTGCCGCCGTCATCGGCATGTCGCTATTGCGAATCATGAAAGGTTCCCTGCTCGAGGAAAACATTGCCCGAACCGTGGGTGCCATTGGCGAGTCTGTGGCGGCCGGCGCGGTGTTCACGATTCCCGCTTTTGTGCTCGCCGGATTGTGGCCTAGCCTCAGCATGAGCCGATATTGGCCGTCCGTGGCGCTGATGGCAATTGGCGGCCTGCTGGGCATTTTGTTCGTTACCTTATTGCGTCGAGTCATGGTCGAAGATCCGGAGCTGCCTTTTCCGGAATCAGTTGCCGCTTCGGAAATTCATAAAGCCGGTCAGCAAGGATCAAAAGCTGCCAAGATTCTCTTCGCCAACATGGGCTTCGGCGGCTTGATGTACTTCCTGTCGCAAGTCAATCTTTTCTGGTACACCAAGCAACTGCTGATTAATATTCCCCGGATGCCCTCCGGATTACGTCTGGGCCGCAGCGCGACCGCGCCCACGCTGGCAACCGGCGGCATGACTGCATTCACTTCCCCCGCAGTGAGTCCCGCATACCTTGGCGTCGGCTACATCATTGGTCCGCGGTTGGCGTCGCTGAATTTTGCCGGCGGAGTGCTCGCTTGGGGACTGATGGTTCCGCTCCTCATTTATTTCCTCGGACCGAACCTGCCCCCGATGGATCCTGGCGCCAGCGCCGCGACCTATTGGAGTGGCATTGCCTTCGCCGTTTGGTACTCGATCGTGCGGCCGATCGCCGTCGGTGGAATGTTGGTAGGCGCGGGCTTCACGCTTTTCCGCATGCGCAAACAACTCCTCGCTGGCATGAAGCGAGCTGTCTCTGATCTCAAGAAATCGGCCGAAGCCCACCAGGCCACCGATCGCACGGAACGCGATCTGAACGCGAAAGTCGTCTTCCTGGGTGTGGGGTTGGTTTTCCTGGCGATGATCGCGCTTTACTATTACTTCATCGCCGGTGCGGGCAATCTGACGGGGAACAAGATTATCGCCGGCGCCATTGTTGCCGCTGCTGTCATGGTCGTGTTGGGGTTTTTCTTCGCCGCTGTTTCCGGCAATCTGGTCGGCATGATCGGTTCTTCAAATAATCCGGTCTCCGGACTGACCCTCTGCACTTTAGTCGTCGCGGCATTGCTGATGGTGGCTTTAGGCGTGTCAGGTATTGGCGGAGTCGCGGCGGTGTTAGGAGTTGCTGCCGTCGTTTGCGTGTCTTCGGCAGTCGCCGGTGAAATGTTGCAGGATTTGAAAGCCGGCCATATTTTAGGCGGCACGCCGTCAAAGATGCAGATTGGAGACATCTTCGGCACCATCGTCGCCTCGTTGGTCTTGTTCTTCCCACTGATGATCCTCGATAAGGCCTACCACTTCGGTAGTGCTGCATTACCGGCGCCTCAAGCGGGTCTGATGGCGATGCTCGCGCAAGGTATCGTCGGCGGGAATATGGCATGGCCGCTGGTGGTGGTCGGCATTCTGCTCGGCTTTGCCATGATTTTGGTGGAAGTGAAGAGCCCGATGTTGTTCTCAGTCGGAATGTATCTGCCGCTGGAAACGACCTCGGCGATTTTTGTTGGCGGCATCGTTCGCTGGTTCACCGATAAACTTCGCGATCGCCGTGGCTACAACGACGCTCAAAAAGCTCGCGTGGACAACGCAGGCGTGCTCACGGCTTCGGGCCTCATCGCCGGCGAAGCGCTCTGCGGCCTTGTCATTGCCGGCATTGTAGGAAGCAATCATCAACTTTGGCACATCGACATCGGTGACATCGCCTTTTCTGGGCTCATCGGAATGGTAGTTTTAATTTTCGTGATGATGCGGGTGCCGTTGTCCAACGCCGGCAGCCCAGATGAACCCGCGCCACCGACCGCCATCATGTAAGGACTGGCCGTCCAGGCGAACCGCTAGCCAAATGTCGCATCAGCGTTTTTCTTTGCGATCTCGGCGTCCTTTGCGGCTAAAGGTTTTGTGTCGATCAACGATAACATTGCAGAAGTCCGGCAGCGAATCACGGCTGCCGCCCAGCGCGCAAAGCGCGATCCAAACGAAATTTCTTTGATGGCCGTGAGCAAGATGTTTCCGCCTGATCGCATTCACGAGGCCTATGCTGCCGGTCTTCGTCTGTTCGGCGAAAACCGCGTCCAGGAATTCGCAGGGAAGGCTTCGGCTCTAAACGACCTGAAAGACGCCGAATGGCACTTGATTGGCCACTTGCAAACAAATAAGGCAGGCAGGGCGGTAGAGTTGTTTTCGGCAGTCGACTCGGTCGATTCCCTTCGACTGGCTGAGAAACTGAACGCATCAGCGCGGCAATTAGGGAAAAAGCTTACGGTTTTGATCGAGATTAATATTGGCGGGGAAGAGGCCAAAAGCGGAGTCGCGCCTGGATCGAAAGAACTCGACGGACTTTTGCTGGCTGTGCCGCGACTCGATCATCTCGAGTTTCGCGGCCTCATGACCATTCCTCCATTTACCCACGATCCGCAGGAATCACGGCCATACTTTCGCAAAGTTCGCGAACTGCGCGATCAGATTGCCGCGCGCAAGCTTCCCGCGATCGACATGACGGTTCTCTCGATGGGGATGTCGCACGATTTCGAAATTGCCATCGAAGAGGGATCTACTTGCGTACGGGTAGGAACCGCCATCTTCGGCGAGCGGGCCAAAGGCGGGGAACAACAGTAACCGCGAGATTAGAAGCCGCGCTGACGGCGCTCGTTATAACGTTGGAGCGAAGCTTCCAACACTGGAAAAGCAGACGCGGCCGGTAGAATGTCGTCGACTTCCACTCGTTTCCCCTCCAGTTGCTTGTAATCCTGAAAGAAGCGCCGGAGCATGAGCAGCCGGTGGGGCGGCATCTGAGCCGCTTCGTGATAGCTGTTAAACTCCGGGTCTTCAGTCGCAACCGCGATAACTTTGTGATCTTTCTTGCCGGCGTCCATCATGGTCATCAACCCAATGGCGCGGGCGTGAATGATGGTTAAGGGCACGACGGGTTCTTGGCAGAACACTAGAACGTCAAGAGGATCATCATCCTCCGCCAAGCTCTGAGGAATAAATCCGTAATTGGCCGGATAATAGACGGCGGAGTACAGCACACGATCGAGTTTGATGAGCCCACTCGTTTTGTCGAGTTCGTACTTAACGCTGGAACCAAACGGGATCTCGATGATGGTATTGAATTCTGACGGAATCTTCTCGCCGGGCGCGACGTCATGCCATGGATGAATCACGACTCATACATTGTAAATGAAGGTTTCTGAATCAAGCGCTTAGCACTCGTGCTATGCTTCGCAACTTGGCAACATCGTCCATGATCCCATTTCGCGCAACGCCGGATGGCGTCAGCTTCGCGATAAAAGTACAGCCGCGCGCGAAGAAAAACGCAATCACCGGGGAGCTCGGCGATGCTCTCAAGCTCTCATTGACCGCTCCGCCGCTAGAAGGCCGAGCCAACCAAGCCTGCATCGACTTCTTCGCAAAGCTTTTGAAGGTTTCCCGTTCCTCGATTACCATAGCGTCCGGCGAAACCAGCCGGATGAAGATGATTCGTGTAGCGGGACTGTCGTCTCAAGAATTGCAAGGCCGCCTATATAGCAAGGCTCCAGGTGTCGCTGAAGGCAGGAGCCGCGATTGAGCCTTTCTCAGCGTCTGCACGAAATTCGCACCGGCTTCGAGCTTCCGTTTTGGATCGCCAACCTCACTGAGATTTTTGAGCGCCTTTCTTACTACGGTGCGTTCGCGTCGTTGGCCCTTTATCTGCAAGAACGCCTCAATTTTTCTACCGAGCAAACCGGAACTCTTACCGGCATCTTCGGCGGCATGGTGTGGTTTCTCGCAATATTTGGTGGTGCAATCGCGGACCGGCTGGGATTCCGTCGCGCTTTGGCGACAGCATACCTAATACTCTCCGTTGCCTACTTTCTAATCGGTTCGATCGGCGCGTCATGGCTGGCTCCGGTGCGCAATGCCGTCCCGCTGAGCCTTTTCGTCGGTTTCATTCTCATCCTTCCGGCGCTTGGTATTTCGATGGTCAAGCCTTGCGTGGTCGGCACAACCGCTGGAGCTTCCAAAGAAAATGTTCGTTCGCTCGGCTACTCGATCTACTACACGATGGTGAACATGGGCGGCGCCGCGGGTCCATTTGTCGCTTCGTGGACTCATCGCCATCTGGGTGTTGAGAATGTTTACCGCGTCGCAGCGGTCAGCGTGTTTGCGGCGTTCTTCGTGGTCTTGCTCTTCTTCCGCGAACCACGCAAAGCCGGCAATGCACCCCCGCCCTCGATTGCCACCGTAGCCCGAAATTTCTGCGTGGTATTAGGTAACGCCAGGTTGGTACTGCCAACGCTGCTTATTGCTCTTCTGCTCCGCATCGCGCTCTGGATTTATCCCAACTTCGCCGTTCCCTGGTGGATTTGGTGCGGGCTGCTCGCGTTAGTGCTGGCCGGCATCAGTCGCTTCATGTGGTTCCTGGTCATCTTCACCGGCTATTGGGTTGTCTTCTGGCAGCAATACATCAGTCTGCCAGGCTATATCCACCGTTACATCGATTCGAGTGCCGATGTCGAAATGATTTTGATCACCGACGGCCTTACCGTCATCTGCCTTACGCTGGCCGTGAATCTCCTCACTCGCAAGCTGCCCGCTTTTCAGGCCGTCATCTTGGGAACGATGATCACATCGGTCTCCTGGCTGATTCTTGCGTTTCATCCAACGATTGTAGGAGCTGTTCTCTCTCTCTTTGTTCTGGCGCTCGGCGAGATCATTCAGCAGCCGCCTTATTACAACTACATTTCGCGGCTTGCCCCACCCGGTCAGCAGGGAACCTACATGGGTTTTGCGTTTTTGCCGATCGGTCTCGGCTCGCTGATCGGGGGATGGTTCGGTGGAACGCTTATGCATAACTTCGGAGAGGTCGCTCGTCAGCCGGAGCGAATTTGGTGGACCGTGACCGCGGTTGGATTGGTGACGACCGTTTTGCTGTGGGTTTACGACAAATGGTTTGGCGCGAAAGTTAGCAGAAATCCTGAGCTACGTGGGTAAGCCTTCGAAATCCGCAACCGTGAAAGCCAAGCCTTCTCTGGTCGCGGCAGACATCCGCTGCATGCTTAAAGGCGGCGGCTCGCCTGAGCACGCCAAAGGAGTGCAGTGGTTCTTCAAAGATGAGATCAAATCCCACGGCTGGCACACGGCCGGGTTGCGCAAAACCGCTGTTCTTTGCCGCAGGACAATCGTGAACGAGCAAGGCCAGCCTTGTCTGCTGCAGGTCGCCGATAAACTCTTTTCCGGCAATGTGCTTGAAGAAAAAGTCTTCGCAGTTCTGATGCTGGAAAGGATGACGGACGATTTTGGCGACCCAGAATTTCGGTTATTCGAATCCTGGCTGTCGCGAATCAGCAGCTGGGCCGACCACGACGCCTTGGTGCATTCCTTGATTGCTCCGATGGTCGCGGCCAAGCCGTCGCGCACAAAAACCGTTTTTCGATGGGCAAAGTCGCGGCATCGGTGGCTTCGGCGCGCTGCCTGCGTGGCATTGATTCGCGGGGCACGACAAAAGATGTTCTTTGCGGAGATCCGGCGTCTGACCGCGATGCTGCTCTGCGACGAAGATGACATGGTGCAGAAAGGCTTGGGCTGGCTGCTGCGCGAGGCGGCAAAATCCGACGCCAAGAAAACTGTACCGTTTTTGATGAGCATCAGAGGGGAATGTCCGCGGCTGGTGCTAAGGACTGCGTGTGAGACCCTGCCGGAAATAACCAGGAAGAGGCTCTTGGCGAAAGTCTGACTTCACCCCCCGCGGCGGGGCCATTGTTGATTTGTTCCCACACCTGATTCGCCCAATTCCCCTCTCTTGTTTAAAATAGTTATTTACCCATGAACCTGGCGGCCATCCAGTCTGCTCTGCGCGAGCGCAATATCGACGCCTGGCTCTTCTACGATCACCATCATCGTGATCCGATTGCCTATCGTATCCTCGGATTGCCCGAGAGCCTTATGGTCACCCGCCGCTGGTATTACCTGATTCCAGCGCAGGGCGAGCCCACAAAGCTGGTCCATAAAATCGAAAGCGGTCATCTCGATTCGCTCCCCGGCAAGAAAATGCAGTATGCGGGCTGGCAAGAGCTTTTCGATCAGATCAAGGCCCTCCTCGCTGCCCACCGCGACGTTGCCATGCAGTATTCGCCGAACAACCTCGTCTTCACTGTTTCCATGGTTGATGGCGGGACTCTCGAATTAGTTCGCGGCTTGGGCAAAAACGTAATCGGCTCCGGAGATTTGGTGGCCCAGTTCGAAGCCACACTGACCGACGAACAGATCAAGACCCACTTCGCCGCTCGCGACGCAGTTGACGCAATTACCGCTGCGGCGTTTCAGGAAATCGGCCGCCGCGTGCGCAACGGCGGCACCAACGAATATCAGATTCAGCAATGGTTCATGGAAGCCTTCCGCCGCGAAAATCTGTTGACCGATGATCCGCCAATTGTGGGCGTGAACGGCAATAGCGGCAATCCTCATTATGAGCCGCATGCCGAAAGTTCAGCGCCGATTCACCAGGGCGATTTCGTCTTGCTAGACGTCTGGGCAAAGACAAACACACCCGGTGCTGTCTATTACGACATCACTTGGACTGGCTTCGTTGGCAAGGCTCCTTCCGATCGCATGCGCGAAGTTTTTACTGTGGTGCGCGATGCTCGCGATGCTGGAGTGAAAACGGTGCAGGATGCTGTGACTGCCGGACGGGCCATCGCCGGATGGGAAGTTGACCGGGCCGTACGCGGGCACATTAAGAACGCGGGATTCGGACAATACTTCATTCATCGCACAGGACACTCCATTGCCACCGAAATTCATGCCAATGGCGCCAACATGGATGACCTGGAAATCCACGATGAGCGCCGCATCCTTCCGAACTCGTGTTTTTCCATCGAGCCCGGTGTTTACTTGCCGGAATTTGGCGTGCGCAGCGAAATCAATATGCTGGTGCGCCCCTCAGTCGCAGAAGTTACCGGTAAAATACAAAGAGAGATCGTACTCATCTAGATGGCAAATTCTCCTACCACCAAGAACGGAGTCACGGCGGGGGACAAGCCGCAGTCCGTGGGCATAATGTCGGTCGTGGCGCCCGCGATCGGCTGGTTCATTCCCGGCGCCGGACATCTGATCCAAAAACGCTGGATTCGCGGCATTCTGCTGATGACCTCGATCTTTATCATGTTTTTTCTCGGTCTTGCCATGCAGGGCCACATCTATCAGCCCAACGGCGGTGACATTCTCGACATTCTGGGTTTCATCGGTGACGTGGGCGCTGGTGGCTTATACGTGCTGACCCAGGCGATGAACTGGGGACAGGGCGCAATCTCTCACGCTACGGCCGACTATGGAACGAAATACTTGATCGTCGCTGGATTGTTAAACTTCATCAGCGCGGCCGATGCCTACCACATCGCTATAGGAAAGAAGCCGTGACTCTCGCCCTTTCTCACTTCAGCGCCGCACTACTGTTCTCCGTGTTTGCCTCAGTTGTTTTCGGCATCACGCAGCGCAGTACTTCGCACGAGCAGATCCGCTACGGTCTTTATTGCTTCGCCATGTTTGTTGGCGGAGTGTTTGCCGCGGGCTGGGTCATGTGGCTGCTGAGACGATAAGAATCTAGCTCGTGTTCGACAAGTCCGCCCCACGCCTTTCATTCCCACTCCACGTGACCACCGCGACTAACGTCGCAACCAGCAACACCGTCCACGCTAGCACGGGAGCATAGTTGCCGCCGTAATGCTGCTCGACCAGCTTCGCCTGAATCACCGCATTGCGCGAAGCCAGGAAGTTTCCTAGCTGATAAGCAAAACCGGGAAACGTTCCCCGCACTGCCGCCGGGGAGAGTTCGTTCAAATGTGCCGGAATCACTCCCCAGGCCCCCTGCACCATAAATTGCATAAGGAATCCGCCCAGGGCCAATAGCGGCGCGGTATGCGAATACGCCCACAGAGGAATCGCCGGAACTGCCAGCAGAGCAGCAATAACGATCGCTCGGCGTCGTCCGATCCGTTCTGACCAACTGCCAAAGACAATTCCTCCAAGAAGCGCTCCAATGTTATAGATGACGGCGACTATGCCGACCGCTTCCGGCGAGAGCCCATGATTCTTCTGCAGAAATGTCGGATAAAGATCCTGTGTTCCGTGGCTGAAGGAATTGAACGCGAACATCAGAACCACCAGAAACGAAAAGCTGCCCAGATACTTCAAAATGTCTTTGCCCAACCTGCTCTCGGCCTTCCTCGACACCTGTCCCTGCAGCCAGGCCGGCGATTCATCGACTTTTGTTCGAATGTAAATAACGAGGAAAGCCGGCAGCGCCCCGATCACAAACATGCCGCGCCAGCCCACAATCGCAAACAATGTCGCGTAAAGCAACGCTGCAATGAGATATCCGATCACATAACCTTCTTGCAGCAAACCGGAGAAGAATCCCCGGCCTTCCTTTGGCAAGGTTTCAAACGCCAACGCCGCGCCCACGCCCCATTCGCCGCCCATGGCAATTCCGAAGCATGCACGCATGACTAGGAAGAATCTCAGCGAAGGTGCAAATGCCGATGCCAACTCGAATACCGAGTACGCGATGATGTCGACCATCAGCGTCGGCCGTCGTCCAAAGCGGTCCGCCATCAACCCAAACAGGAATGCACCGACCGGCCGCATCGCAAGCGTCAGAAAAATCGCTTCAGTAATCGCAGAAATCTTCGCATGGAACTCGCCCGCGATGGCGCTCACACTGAAGATCAGAATAAAGAAATCAAATGCGTCCAGCGCCCAACCCAGAAAGCAGGCGATGAAGGTATTCATCTGGACGGGGGTGAGCCTGCGAAAGTGGCTCAAGGATTTCATCGTTAGAGGGTCTAAGTTCAGCGCATGGTAGCATATCGTGCCTGTGGGCTAGCCCCCGATACTACCGCCTCCCGTCGTACAATAAATATAAGCTCGGCCCATACCAGAGGAATTCATGTTCGAAGTCACCGTCGAAGATACGTTTGCCGCAGGCCACTACCTGCGCAATTACAAAGGAAAGTGCGAAAACCCGCACGGCCACAACTATAAAGTTCGCGTGACGCTGGCGGGCAAGGAGTTGGATAAAGCCGGCCTGCTGCTGGACTTCAAAGACCTGCGTGAAGTCATGAAACACGTGGTCGATCGGCTCGATCATCAGATGATCAACGATATCGAGCCTTTCAAGGTCTTAAATCCCTCGGCGGAGAATCTGGCCAAGTACTTTTACGACGAAACCAATCAGAAACTCGAGCGCGTCACTCAGGGAAGGGTTCACGTGAAAAACGTTACCGTGTTCGAAACCGATACCACGACCGCAACCTACAGCGAATGAGCGATGTGGCGATCTGATGATCGGGCCATCGCATCATCGAATGCCGATCACCCGATGACCAGATCTTCGATCTAAGATGTCATGCAAGTCACCGAGATTTACAAGTCGATCCAGGGTGAGTCCACCTACGCCGGCCTTCCTTGTGTCTTCGTCCGCCTGACCGGCTGCAATCTGCGCTGCTCCTGGTGTGACAGCGAATACACGTTCAGCGGCGGCCATAAGATGACTGCCGAAGAGGTCATCGAGGAAGTGGAGCAACTGAGCCCCACCGGCGGGCTGGTCGAAATCACCGGCGGCGAACCACTCTTGCAGGAGCGCGAGATCGTGCCGGTGATGCAAAACCTGCTGAACACCGGATACACCGTCCTGCTTGAAACCAGCGGCGAGCGACCATTGGAGCGAGTGCCCAAGGGGGTGGTCAAGATTGTTGACGTCAAGTGCCCAAATTCCGGCGAACCCGACACCTTCCGCATCGAGAATCTCGAATGCCTGGACTCGAGCGACGAAGTAAAGTTCGTCATCAGCGACCGCTCCGACTATGAGTTTGCCCGCGGTTTCGTGGTTACCCACAATCTTGCGCGCATGGTCAACGCCGTGCTGTTTTCACCGGCGTTCGGCAAAGATGCAACTGGAACGCGAGACACTTCCCATTGCCTGGTCGATCCTCAGGAACTTGCCGAATGGATGCTGGCGGACAACGTCGCGGCGCGCCTTAGCCTGCAGATCCATAAGTTCATCTGGGATCCAGCCATGAAGGGGGTTTGAGCGAAGGCAGAAGTCAGGGAGTAAGAATTTAGAAGTGAGGTTGTGCACAGGTCTCCACTCTGCATTCTGAATTCTTACTTCTTACCTTTAGATTCCGCGCTCGTTCTTTAATGGGGCCCGCAACCAAATCTCGCGCAATGGTTCTCCTCAGCGGTGGCATGGATTCCTGTGTCTGTGCTGCCATGGCCGTCCGAGAATTCGAGACCGCAGCGGTTCACGTCAGCTATGGGCAACGGACCGAGGTGCGTGAGCGGCATGCTTTCCTGGCCATCTGTGAGCGTCTGGGCATTCATGAGAAGCTGATGGTCAGGAACGAAGCTCTGCGCGCCATTGGCGGATCGGCGCTCACTGATAAGAAAATCGCGGTTCCGGAGTCAAGGGAAATCGGCGCCGACATTCCCCTTACGTACGTTCCTTTTCGCAACGCACATTTTCTCTCGGTCGCGGTGAGTTGGGCGGAAGTATTGGGAGCGGAGAAGATCTTCATCGGTGCCGTAGAGCAGGACAGTTCCGGCTATCCTGACTGCCGGCCAGCTTATTATCAAGCTTTTAACCAGGTCATCAAGACTGGTACCAAAGAAGGCCGCATTAGAATTGAGACTCCGCTGATCGGAATGCGCAAGTCGGAGATTGTGACGCGTGGCCTTGAAATAGGCGCTCCCTTCGATTTAACGTGGTCATGTTACAGCCGCGAAGATCGCGCCTGTGGAGTGTGCGATAGTTGTACACTTCGATTACGAGCATTTCGGGAAGCCGGGGCATCTGACCCATTGCCCTATGAGGAAGCAGTCGCGCGGCGATAGACACTTTCCCGGTGGTGCTGGGACGTTATTTCCGGGTCGATCTGAAAAACTTCTTTTCCGCTGGAGGCAAACATGAAGCAGCGTTTGGGTTTGGTGATTACGGTTCTCATAAGTCTGATGTTCAGTTGGTGCGTTCCCTTCGCGCTCGCCGACGTGACTGGTACCGTCAAGGGCGTTTGCAAGGATACGGAAGGCAAGCCCATCGTGGGCGCCATCGTGGAGTGGGTCAACGGCGAAAATGGCCGTAAATACGACCTCAAGACCAACGACAAGGGTGAATACTTCACTCTGGGCGTCATCCCTGGCCGCTATCGAGTGACGCTGACGAAAGACGGTAAGCAGATCTATTATTTCAATGGCGTGATCGTCCAGGGCGATGAAGTTGCGGTCGACTTCGACATGCAGAAAGAGATGGGTGCGGCCGCCCAGGCTTCCGGCATGTCGGCGGACCAAGCCAAGCAGCAGCAAGATGCACAGGCCAAAGTTGCAAAGGAAAACAACACGATCAAGGCACTCAACGAAAAACTCTCGGCCGCGAAACAATCCGCGGATGCGGGCAACCTGGATGCCGCAGTGAGCACCATGACCGAAGCTACGCAGATGGATCCCAATCGCGATCTGCTCTGGGCCAAGCTCGGCGAATACAACCTCGCCGACGCCGGGAAGGTAACCGATGCCGCGGAAAAGACCAAGCATTACAGCGACGCGGCCGACGATTATTCGAAAGCGGTCGATCTGAGACAGAAAGCCATGGATACCGATCCCAAGGCCAAAACGCCCGACGCCACCAAGATTCTGGCGCAGTATTACAACAACCTCGGACAGGCAGACGCTAAGACTGCAAAAACCGATGACGCTGTAAAGGCCTACACTCAGGCGGCGCAATTGGACCCTGCTGCAGCCGGTCAGTATTACTTCAACTTGGGAGCCATTCTCACCAACGCCAATACCACCAACGACTCCAAGATGCGTGCGGCTGCGGCCGATGCCTTCGATAAGGCCATCGCTGCCGACCCCAACCGCGCCGACGCCTATTATTGGAAGGGGACGAACCTGATTGGCGCTGCCACTCTGCAAGGCGACAAAATGGTCGCGCCGCCAGGTACTGCCGAGGCGTTCCAGAAGTATCTGGAATTACAACCGACCGGCCCGCACGCCGAAGAAGCCAAGGCTATGCTGACCAGCCTAGGCTCAACTATCGAGACCAATTACGGCAAAAAGAGCAAATCGGCTGCCAAGAAACCGCAATAGTCCGTGAAAACGGGGCGATGGAATCGC
This sequence comes from Terriglobales bacterium, assembly GCA_035507035.1. GTDB lineage: Bacteria > Acidobacteriota > Terriglobia > Terriglobales > Acidobacteriaceae > DATJOJ01. Next base: position 277,517 of record DATJOJ010000035.1, read on the forward strand.
CCCGTTTCATCCTCTCCATTCGGTGCGGCGCTTCCCCACAACCTGCCGTTACGAAGGTTACGCAAACCCGCACTATCGCTGCCTTCCCGTCGGCCAGCTTCGCTAGAGTAGAACTTTGAAGCATTCGGCGGAATTCGTGTCCCCGCCTGAGAATCTCTCCCCAAACCATGGCAGCCGCAAGCAACGCTCCGATCCCGGTTTCTCTCGAACCCTCGAAGGGTTCCGGTCCGGTGGACACGCATGCGCTCCTCGCCGCTATGCTGCACGCTCGAGAGCACGTCAGCGATCTCATCTTTTCCCCAGGCCGTCTGCCACAAGTCGAGATCCATGGCCAGCTTTTCTCGGTCGAAGGCCCCGGGCTTCATCCTCTCAGCGCCGATGAAACCCGGCGCATCGCCTCCGATCTCATTGGGGAAAACAAACAAGCTATTGCTGTATTGCGCGAGCAGGGATATTGCGATGTCTCTCACGGCATGTCCGGGCTCGCCCGCTTCCGGGTCAACGTTTTTATCCAGCGCGGAAGTTGCGCGGTCGTTATGCGAGTCATCCCCACGAAGATTCCTGACCTCGCAACACTGGGCCTCCCTTCTCAACTCGAGGAAATTTCGCAATTTCGCGACGGAATTGTTCTAGTTACTGGACCGCGAGGTTCGGGCAAATCGTCCACTTTGGCCGCGCTTCTCGATCGCATCAATCAGCAGCGTGTCTGCCACATCATCACCATCGAAGATCCTATCGAATTTCTGCACAACCACAAGCGAGCCACTGTTCATCAGCGCGAGTTGCACAGCGACACGCCAAGCATCGCTCTGGCTCTGCGTGCTGCGCTTCGTCAGGCGCCCTCCGTGATTCTGCTGGGGGAGACTCGCGAGCGTGAAACCATGGAATTGCTCCTGGAAGCAGCGGAAACTGGACATCTTGTCCTCTCCAGCCTGAACACCATGAACGCAGCCCAGACCGTCGAGCGAATCGTCAACTCATTCTCTGTCTCGGAACAGCCAGCTATCCGCGATCGCCTAGCCCGCACGTTGCGTTTCGTAGTTTCTCAACGGCTGATCCCCCGCATTGACAATTTGGCGCGCGTACCCGTGGTGGAGATCTTTAACGCGCCATTCCAGGCGCTAGATGGCCCGCAAATTCGCGAAGTCCTCTTTGAGAACCTGAGAGACAGCGGTTCTGACGGCGTGACGCACATTGATGCCGAAATTGAGAAGCTGGTCCGCACCGGCGTAATAGATGTCAAAACAGCACTCACCCACGCCAGCGATGCCCGGAAACTGAAAAAGTCGCTCGCCGATTTTAAAGGGTTGGCCTCCGCCGCCTCCAATTAGATTTTCCTTACCAAGCCTCGTATCATCAGTTCTCTGATGTCATCGCCCGTTTCAACCCTGGTTCTCAGTTTTGAAGACGCTCGCCATGTGGTCGAGCATCATGCCGCGCTTTTGCATGACCGTGGCAAGGAGCTGGTCGACCTTCTCGATGCTGCGGGGCAGGTGCTTGCTGAACCGGTGTTTGCCGACCGCAATTTCCCTCCATTTTCCCGCGCCACTCGCGACGGCTATACGGTCCGAGCCGCCGACTTTGCGAACCAGTCGGCGAATCTCCAGGTCGTCGGCGAAATCAAGGCTGGGGCCGCGGAAACCGGCCTCAAATTAGAAGCTGGCCAGGCGGCCGCAATCATGACCGGCGCTCCAGTGCCTGCTGGCGCTGATGCCGTCGTCATGGTCGAGTACACATCGCGAGTCGCTGGTCGTGTCGAGATCTCCCGAGCCGCAACCGCCGGCGAGAACATTGTTCCGGCAGGTGCAGAGGCCAAGCGCGGCGAACGTCTGCTCTCTCCCGGCATGCGGCTGACTCCCGCCGCAATCGCAGTCGCTGCTTCGGCCGGAAAATCGCGAATCCTCGTTTACTC
>DATJOJ010000036.1:0-6587 GCA_035507035.1 Terriglobales bacterium
ACGCTGAACGACGCGGTGTTGCGGACGTTCGAAACCACCGGGGCTAGCGTTTTCCTTTGCATAGTGACAGCGGCGACCGCTACAGTGTCACTCGCCTTTGCAAAATTCAAGGGACTGGCGGAGTTCGGATTCATCCTGACGGTTGGAATGTTCATGATGATGCTGCATACCCTCCTGACAGTTCCGGCGCTGCTGCAGCTGTGGTGGCGAATCCGGAAGCCGCGAGCGCCCCAAACGATTACCTTCCGGTTGCTTCCATTCGTGGCGCAAAAGTCGGTTGATTTTGTGGGCCGACACTCGCGCCTGGTGTTGGGCTTGGGCGCGGGAGCGTTCCTGCTGTCGTTAGCATTTCTGCCGACGATCAAATTCGAAAAGCATTTCGAGATCACCGGCGCCGATAATCCCGCAGTGGTGGCGCAGAACTTGCTTTCGACGAGGTTCGGCATTGAAGGCAGCCCGCACCTGCTGTTGATTGCCGGCGGCGAGCAGGAAGTTCTGGGCAGAGCCGAACAATTGACTGCCAGGCTGGAAGACTATCAGCATCGCGGGGTTATCAAATCCATCTTCTCACCTACAATTCTGCTTCCATCGGTTCGAACGCAAAGGGAACGAGCCAGTTCGCTGGCGGGCGTCGATTTTGCGAAGTCCGCCCGCGCTCTCGAGGATGCGCTTCGCGAGAATGGTTTTCGAACCGGGCCAGTCCAGCCTTTTATCGATCAGCTGCTACAGTTAGGACAAGATGGGGGATCAGTTAGTGATCCAATTACGCTGGAGACCGCCGCCAAATTTCTGCCGGCAGGACTGCTCAACAACAGCATTCGCAAGACCGGCCCGGGCAGCTACGTAGCAGCCATCAGTTTCTATGGAACTGATCCCGATGCGGTCGAGGTAGTTCCTGAAAGCGTTATCAAGTCCTGGCGTAATGAGTTTGGCCCATTCACGGATTTTTCTTTCGAAAAGATGAATCGCGATTTGCAGCGGCAAGTGCTTCACGACAGCAGAAAAGCATTGGTGTGGACGGCGGCCGGAATTTTCCTGATTGTCTATCTCTGTTTTCGCAATCTTCGCGTGTCGCTGGTTGTACTGATCCCGATCGTATTCGGGATCGTCACAACTTTTGGCCTGTTACTGCTGATGAAGCACCACTTCAGTTTCATGTCGATTACGGCGATTCCGCTCATCATTGGAATCGGCATCGACAATGGAATCCATTTGGTGCGGCGATACCGGGAGAATGAGCAAAATGAAATTCTTGTGATCGCCAAGGCTTCGGGCGCGGCGCTGATTCAATCGAACTTGACTACGATTGTTGGATTCGGAGCACTTATGACTTCCAGTTTCGCGCCGCTTGTGGAAATGGGTCTGGTGACTTCATTGGGAGTTGCGTTGGCACTGGCGGGTGGCCTGCTGTTGATTCCCGCTGTCATTCTGCCCGGGGAACGGCGCCGTAACGTCGCGGCCATGCCAACAGGGAATCCAACTGGAGATTAATTTGCAACGAAGTTTTACAGAGAGGTATGCACATCAAGTTACAATTCTGGGTTGCCGGAATTATTTTTGATGAAATCGCTCCTTCGCTCGGCAACACTATTTTTGTTCCCCTCGATGCCTGGCTTCTACCGACGAATAACTTGCAGGAGGCTGTCGCCGGCTTTGTTGTTCTCGATCTTTCTGCTTTTTCCGCTAACGGCAGAAGCGGGACTGCCGCAGGTTGCGATCTCGATTCCGACAGATCAGAGCGTTAGTAAGGGCCTGACAACCGCTGAGCGGTGTGAGCTCCCGGGAAAAGTGATCGTGCTGCCACCGCTGTCTTTTAATTTTGCGAGCGGCGATTTCGCGCATGGCGAAGACCCCACGAGCTTAGCCGAAGAGCAAGCCGTCCGGAGCGCACCTGAAGGATCCGAATTGTGGCTGCATGTGGTGGTGAAAGCCGATTCGGTCGCCGCCAAAGAATCCGAGCAGGGAATTGGCGAGCGTGTGGATGCGTTTGTGAAATCTCTGCCTTTATCAGCGGCTGTGGTGCGCGGCGTGGTAGTGGAGATTAAAGAGCCGGTGATGGCTCCCGATCTGTTCGCGTTCGGATTGGTACGCCTGGCATTGGCAATTAAGGCTAACGACAGCGGTGTGCGTTTGGCATTTGTTTTTCCGCCTGGGTTCGTCGGCAGCCATGGCGATCTTGTAAGAAGGTTGGCGACCTATTCCGATCTGCTGGGAACCACTTTTGCCGAGGGCTGGCGTCAAGAGGTTGCGCGGATTTCCGAAGAGGGCATGAATAAGCCGGTCATTCTTAAATTGGAGACCACAGCCTCCGCGTCGCCTTCGCCGTTTTTGGCGGCGATGCTGGCTGCCCGCGAACCCCCGGTGGAGATTGTCTGGGCGGAGCCGCCGGACGGCAAGTCGGCTGCGGCCTTGTGCACGGCGGGCAGCTTTCTGGGCCGCTCAATCACGGCCAACATGTTTGCGGTGGATTCTGCAGCCTCTCCGTTCACCGTTGCGGCGGATGGTCAAAGAAACGACGGCTTAAGAAACGATCAGACGCACTTTTTCGTTGGCGGTCCATCGGACGTGGTGATTGTGGCACGCGTCGATGCGACCCCCAGTTCACCGAAGGCGGTTAAATTATCGAGCGTTAAGTCCGGGCCATTCGAGATCAACTGGTATGACCCGGCAACCGGTATGCAACTCCCGGCAGGCGAAGTGAAAACGACTGAGAAAGGCTTCGAGCAGATCTGCGAGTGCACCAGCGAATACGCGCTGATCTCGATTCACCAACCAAGCAACTCCGATCAGACGCTGTATAACACGGTGGAGGTCAAGGGCGGCGTCGAACTGAGCGTCGAGGAAATCATCGCGCGCTGGCAACAGAATCGCGAAGCGCAAAGGCAAAAGCTGGATAACTATACCGCCTCAGCGTTCATGAGCTTGCACTTTGAAGCCACCACCCTGGAGCCAGGGTTCGACTTTTCGATGCAGCTGATGCAATTCTTCAGCCGGGACGGCCGGACCGAAATTGCGCAAAAGCAGTTCTACATCAACGGAGTGAAGTTCGGGAAGAATCATGAGTTTCCGCTGCCCGAAATCGAGCCGGAAAAGGTGATGACCCAGCCTCTCGAATTGAAACTCACTGAACGTTACAACTACAAATTGCTTGGGACCGAACAGGTAAATGGGGTGCTGTGTTTTGTGGTGGGATTCGAGCCGAAGGTGCAGCCCAAAGGAGAAAACGAGGCGCTTTACAGCGGGAAGATATGGATTGACGGTACGACTTTTCGTCAGGTGAAAGAGTATCTGCGCCAGCGCGGCCTCAACAGCAACGTGCTGGTGAACGTGGAGACACAGAATTACGAACTGTTCCGCGATAGCAATGGAAACGAATTCAACTTGCTGCGATCAGTTTACGCACAGCAATTGCTCAATGCTGCCGGGCGTGATTTTGTGTTGCAGAGGACGGTGCACTTTTCCGACTACGTCATCAACAGCCCAACCTTCAACGCCGCCCTGGCGGTGGAGCATGATTCCCGCGATCCGATGTTCCGCGATACCGACAAGGGACTGCGGTCGCTGCGAGTGAAGAACGGCGAACGAGTTGTAGTGGAGCAGAATGCGAAGCGCATCAAGTCGGTGGTTGGCGGCGCGATGTATGGAGGCACGTTCAACTTTCCAATTCCGTTCCTCGGCACCAGCACCGTGAATTTTGATTTTCACAACACTGGGGCGCAGCTTTCGACGTTCTTTGCCGGGCCTATTCTGATTTCCGACCTTTCAAAGCAGTTCCGGCCCAAGTTCCGTGTGGCGCTGGACTTGGCGCTTTCAGGATTGCCCGGCCAGAATCGCATCTACGGGAATAACACTGAGTTGACCCAAGGGGAAGTATGGACGTGGGAGCAAACTGTCGGCGTGCGCGCTTCGTGGCAAGCCGCCACTCATCTGAGCGTAACAGCCTCGAACTATTTCGCGTATGACAACTTTTTGCGGACCTACCAGGCGGTGGAGCAATATCAACTGCCGCGAAACGGTTTGAATGTGCTTCCAGGCGTCGAAATAAAATACAGCCGCCACGGTTACGTGTTCGACGCGCAAGGAACACGGGGGGAGCGCATAGGCTGGCGGCCGTTCGGATGCGTTTCGCTGGCGCAAATTGCACCTGGGTGCGGAGTTTCGCCCTCTGGCCAATCGGCCAATCCGCCTCCGGAAAATGCCCTGCTGATGCAGCGTCCGCAAAGTGCATTCACGCTCTACGACGCCGATTTGAACAAGGATTACTACATCCGCAAATTCACCAAAGGCGGATGGGATGTTTCTTACTGGGGCGGAGATCAACTGGACCGCTTTTCCCGTTACTTCCCGTCATTTCTTACGTCGCCGCGTCTTCACGGCATTCCGCCCGGCACGGATTCTTTTGACGCGATTGCCATGGCGGACGTGCACTACGGTTTCAACGTGATGGACCTGGTGAAGGTGGATGGAATGTACGCATATGCGCGGGCGCGCAACCTGGATGAGTCCCCTAAATTCCGCAAATTCGACGGACTGGAACTTAACCTAAACACCCCGGCTCCGTTCGGCACGCTGCTGCAAGGCACGGTTTCCTACGCACTGGACGGGAATATCCCTCGCTACAACTCCCGTTGGGCGGTGTACATGTTGATCTTCAAGCCATTGCGCTAAATTCGGAATTGACTGGAACAGATTTGACAGGAATGAATTTGACAGAAGCAGATTTGACACAAATTAAGACATGACTGAAACCAGCGTGGGTGATCGCACTGTCGTCAGAAACGTCGCATTAGTCACAGGCGCTTCAGGGACTATCGGCGCTGCGATCGCAAAACATCTGGGAAGCGCGGGATTCCGCGTAGCCGTGCATTACTGTCACGGGAAAGAATCCGCGGAGGCGGTGGTCAACTACATCGTCAGCGCCGGCGGAGAGGCTTCGGCTGTGGAAGCCGATCTCTGCCGCGAAGAGAACGTCGCGGCCATGTTCGAGCACATCGAACAGCAACTCGGCACCGTCGATTACCTGGTGAATAATGCGGGAGTGAATCGCGATGGGTTGCTGGCCTTTATGTCGGAGGAGCAGTGGGATGAAGTGATCAACACCAATCTGCGCAGCACGTATTTGTGTTCGCGATTGGCATTGCCGGGCATGATGCGCCAGAGTGGCGGAGCGATTTGCAATATCGTCTCGCCTGCCGGAGTGCGCGGCCAAGCCGGCCAGTGCAATTACTCGGCAGCCAAGGGCGGAATTATCGCTTTCACCAAGGCACTTTCTCGCGAGGTGGGGCGGTTCCAGATTCGGGTTAACGCCGTTTGTCCCGGCGTGATTCCGAGCCCGATGTCGGCGAAATACATTGAGAAAGAAGAGAAACGACTGCTTGCGGAGATTCCTCTGGGGCGCTTTGGCAAGCCCGAAGAGGTGGCTCCAATCGTGGCGTTTCTCGGGTCCGAGCAGGCAAGTTACATCACCGGGCAGGTGATCGCGGTCGATGGCGGGCTGCTGTAAATTCGCGGTTTAAAAGGGGAAGAATAACGTAGAGGTCAGTACACTACATCGCGCCAGCAACGCTTGCAGTAAGGCTTTCGGGGCGATTCTTATGTTGATTTCAAGAGTGAGCTCTGTGGTATGCTACGGCTTCGTAAACGAACAATAATGGCGAGCATTAAGGAGCAACTCAAGCCCATCATCTTGAATAGCTTGCGGATTACCGACTTGACGCCTGCGGATCTGCGAGACGATCAGCCGCTTCTCGGCGGAGAACTGATAATCGATTCCATCGACATCCTTCAACTCGTGCTGGAGATTGAGCGGCATTTTCGCATCAAGCTGGTGGAGGGCAACTTCAACAAGAAAGACCTCGAAAGCATTAATGCCCTGGCCTCAATCATCGAATCGAAAGTGGCGGAAGCAAGGTCGTGATATCGGCTATCCCAGGTGTGCTCCCACTTATCCTTACCTAATCAAACTGTCCCAAATAGAATAGCGGCTCGTTCGACTCGGGCAGCGGCTCGGCTTGGGGCGGAGTGATGCGCCATGCTCTGGCGTTGAATACGGAAGTAACTCACGACGTGGGCGACAACATAATGGCAGGCAGAAATTGACGCGCTGGTACGAGCATCGTTTTCATAACACCACCGCGCTGCGGATGATATTCGTTATCATGCCAAAGCTGCCACGGTTCCTCCATCCCACGGTTGCGGCGGTTGCGGCGCTGATTTTCTTCCTCATATTGAAGCGGGAACGACGAGCGGTAGCCGGAAATCTGCGGCGGGTTTCGGGCAAGCACGGGCTCGCACTGCAATGGAAAGTTTATCGGGTCTTCTATTCGTTCTGCGATCTGATGGTTTCGTATTGTTTCGTGCCGCAGGCCACCCCCTCGCAACTGCTCGACATGCTGGTGGACTCCGACGGAGACAGTGCCAAGATTAACCAATGCCTGGCTGCGGGCAACGGGCTCATTGTCTGGACGGCGCACGTGGGGAATTGGGAGTTCGCGTCGCGGCTGCTCGCAATGTATGGGCCAGTTAACGTGGCGCGAGTAGTCGAGGACAATCCAGCGGAGATCACGCTGCGGAATCTGATGACCAGC
>DATJOJ010000037.1:0-117960 GCA_035507035.1 Terriglobales bacterium
CGGGAGCAGCCACCAAGCTGGGATTGCCACCTTCCACGCTCGATTCCAAGATTCGTGCGCTGCGGATCGATAAGCGGCAGTTCTTTACCAACTAATTTGCCAGATTCGTCTGCCGCTCTAACGCACAATCTTTCCTGAGCCAGTCAAAGCGTCGCCAGCCTCCACTCTTGTTACGAATCTTCTGTCGCTGTTGAAGCTGCCAATGTGGGATCGAACTCTCGTGCGTTCTTCGCAAAGCAGGCTAAGGCTGCCGCAAGTTTTGTCCGGGCGGTTTCCGGCAACGCTCTAATGACTCATAACTTTCCACAACTCGGGTTCGGACTGCGTCGGCAGAAGCGTGGTTTGCGTAGCCTCCTCGTGCGCCTCTCGAATGTTACTGAGGTGAATAATAGTTGCAGCGGCGGTGTCCTGCACCTCGACTTTCGAGTCGGTGAGAGACTTTTCAATATCTTTGGCTAGAGCTGGTTTCCCGCGCTTGGCAATCGCCTCCAGCGCCGCGACCCGTAAGACCCACTTTGGGCTCTGCGTCTCCTTGACCAGAACGTCGTCGGCGCGAGGGTCGGGGTCGGTAGCCAGGGCTGTAACCAAGGCTGCTTTCGCGGCTGCTCCGCTTTTCTTATCCTTCATGATAGTTTGCACTGCCTCCCATCCCATGCCGGCGAAGGGAAGATATCCGATGCCCTCATTGAATCCCATGGCGGCGACTTGCTTAGGGTCATGGAACACCTGCATTTGCTGGGACACCATGCTCGAATTGTTCTTTCGCTCGCCGGTAAGGAATGCGTAGTACACGTCGTAGCAGGCGGGATCATTGAGCAAGCGCAAGGCGTGAGCCGCGGCCATCACCACGGACAATTGCTTGTCGTTCAAAGCTTGTTTCAGAGCTGCTTCGGATCCGGTGGCGTGCATTTGGCCGAGCGCGGTCGCAGCCGCTGCTCGAATGCCAGGGTTGGGATCCCTCAGAGCATTCTCGGCAAGTTCGGCAGCGTATGGATCTTTATTAATGATTCCGAGAACCCTCACGGCTGCAAGGCGCTGGCCAGCGCGCTTTCCTTGTAGGCCCGCCTGCAAGACGCTCCATGGCGTTGCAGATTGTGGCTGAGCCGCGAATGCCGCGGAAGTGATGGCGATGAGGATACAAACTACAGACGATCCCGTTTGCATGGAAGACGTCGATTTCATTTTCATTTCCTGGGTGAAGGCGGTTGTGGCCTTCGACGTGGCGCTCTTGATTCCATTGCAAGCCGCACGCCAATCGAAACACCACTGAAATCAGGAAACTTAGCGTCTACCAATTCTCACGGGTGAGCGAAATTCCACGAGACTTCGAAAAGTAGAACTGTCCTCAGGCTCGAGCCTTATCGATCATTTCTTCCCAAATGCCCTTGGATTTGAGTATGAGTTCAATCGCCTCGCGTACCGCGCCGCGGCCTGCTGGGGCCTTCGTCGTGTAGTGCGCGACCTTCTTCACCTCCGGGACGGCATCGCCCACCGCAATAGCCAGCCCAGCGCGCCGCATCAAAGGTATATCGGGAAGGTCGTCACCGATGAAGGCGACGGCAGAATCCGACACTCCAGCCTTTTGCAGGACTTCTTCATACGCCGCCATTTTCAACGGCTGCTTCATATAAATGAACTCCATCTTCATCTCATGGGCACGTCGGAGTAATGCCGCACTTTCGCGCCCCGTAATACATCCCGTACGCAGACCCGCAGTATGAGCCAAGGTCAGTCCCTGGCCATCGTGCGCATCGAAAGTTTTAATCTCGAGAGCCGAACCATCCGCTTGCGAGAGCAGAGTCACACTGCCGTCGGTCATGGTGCCATCGACGTCCATAAGAACGACTTTGATTTGCGCCGCCCGTTTCCTTAGTGCGGTAGAAACTTTGCGTAAAGCAGCCAACGAAGCCTCCTAAAGAAGTCACCCGACATAACAGGGCACCCAGCATTCGATTTTATGCGATAGACCGCACCACACCGCCATCCACTCGAAGGGCTGCGCCATTGGTCGCCGATGCGAGTGGGCTACACACGTACACAACCATCGGCGCAACTTCTTCCGATGAGGCAAACCGCTGTAACAATGAAGATGGCCGCGCGGAGTGGAAAAATTCTTTCTCCAAGGTGGCCATGTTCTTACCTTGCGACTTTGCCAAATCCTGCAAAAAGGTCTCAACTCCTTCACTGCGAGTGGGCCCGGGCAACACACAGTTCACTGTAACGTTGGATCCCGCGGTCATCTCGGCGAGTCCGCGAGCGAGCGAAAGCTGAGCGGTCTTGGTGAAACCGTAATGAATCATTTCTACGGGGATCTGGAGCGCGGATTCGCTGGAAATGAAAACGATGCGTCCCCAGTTTCTCTTGAGCATGCCCGGCAGGTAGAACCGGCTGAGGCGAACTCCGCTTAAGACATTCACCTCGAAAAATCGAAACCAGTCCTCGTCGGGAATTTCGAAGAACGGCTTGACTTCGAAGATACTCAGGTTGTTCACTAGTATGTCGATGTTCGACAACGACTTCGTCAGCTGGTCCACCCCCTGGCGAGTGCCCAGATCCGCGGCGATTCCCGTCACGCGCGCAGCTTTTTGTTTCGATCGAATGCGGGCGACGGCATCATCGACTCGTTTTTGAGTGCGGCCATTCACAACGACAGCCGCTCCTTCCTGCGCGAACAACGATGCTATCGCAAACCCGATTCCCGCCGTCGATCCCGTAATAAGGGCTGTTTTGTCAGTCAGTTGAAGATCCATATTTCCTTTCGGAAGAGTTCATTTGTCTGTACCTTACTCAACCCGATCGAGAAAGTGCGGCAACATGCTTATGTGATGCGGTCGCCAGCGAGGTGGTCACAACCTGTCTGAGTGTGAGCTTTTGCGGAGTCATTCTTGAAGACGTTTGCCGCGTCCCCGCTTTCGCCTTGTGCTAACCTTAAGAGAAATCTTCCAGGTGGGAGACGGCATAGGGCGTCTCCTGTCATGAATCATTTCCGTTGGAAGTCCTGATTCCGTCCGTTGGTCGAAAAGGTCATCATGGCAGCGGTCCCCAAGCCTCGCGTCGTCCAGAGTACCGAGGAATCGCGCCATCTCGACGCAATCGAATCGGTGGTTCAAGCCGGCCCCCTGACGTCGCATCTCCAAGCCTTATCCGGATCGTGGCGCAGGTGCGCGACCGACCTCCGTGTCAACCCCGAAAGCAAGAGTGCTCCTCACATAGCCACCGAAAATGAACTCAGACTGTATCGCGAGCCGCTGAATAAAGCCATCCTTTATGGCCAAGAGGAAATCGACCGCCTCTATGCCATTGTTCGGCAGGAGGGTTACGTCGTCTTATTGTGCGACAGCAATGGCGTGGCGATTCACCATCGGGGCGACGAAAGCCAGGCCGACCAGTTCAAATATTGGGGCATCTGGGTTGGAGGAGTATGGGCGGAGGGAGTCGAAGGAACAAACGGAATTGGCACCTGCATTAGCGAGGAACGCCCGGTTCTCGTCCATCGCGATCAGCATTTTCGAACTCGTCATATCGGGCTTACCTGTGCCGGTGCGCCAATCTTCGACCCTCATGGCCGGCTGGCGCTGGTACTCGACGCTTCCACCATGAGCTCGGACCAATCGCCCACCATGGCACTGGCTGCCACGAAGGTCGCCGCACGTGGAATCGAAGAACGATTGTTTCGCGAATGGTTCCGCAGCGTGTGGACCATTGCAGCTGTGCCCTTCGACGATAGCGGCCCGGCTTTACTCTTGGCGGTCGACAGTGATTTGCGGCTCGTCGGCGCCGACCGAGTCGCGCGGATAGGCCTCGGACTCAATGATTCAAGTCTGGGCAGCGGCGTTCTTTTGTCGACAATCTTCGACTGCGACCGCGCCGTATTCCGCGGAATCCGCGAGCAAGATTGCGCGACGCGGTTCACGCGTGTCGGTACTGGCCAGTGGTGGCGCGCGTTGATTACTCCGCCCTTAGCTGGCCCGAAAGTCTGGCGTTCCCCCGCCGAGGCCGCCATTCACCTGCGGCCAAGAATTACGCTGCTGCATGAGATCCCGATGCCTGAGCCTCCGGCTGCGCTGCGTGGTGGACTTTCTCCGGCACGTGCGCAGCGCATCTGCGAATACATACACACCAATCTTCACGAGAACATCAGTCTCGAATCGCTCGCCCAGATGGCCGGGTTGTCGGTGCATCACTTCGCACGTGCTTTCAAACAAACCATCGGCGTGCCGCCGCATTCTTACATCCTGCAAAAACGCATCGAGCACGCCCAGCACATGCTCCGCAATACCGAACTCCCACTTTCGGAAATCGCGCTCTCCGCGGGGTTTTCCGATCAAAGCCATCTGGCGCGCCATTTTCGCCGGATGACCGGCATGTCTCCCAGCCTGGTCCGTTGGGAACAGCGGTAAATTATTATGACAGCAACAATTAATAGCGCGGTGCTGTCCAAGGCTGGTTATCACAATTGAGCAAAAACCTTCCAGCCACAGCCAAAACGTTCAAGACCCGCAGAGCAGCTTCTTGACAACATACCCTTACACTCGCGGATAAGGGCGACTGTGGGGCGCCTTGGATATTCGCTAAAAGATTCTGCGCCTCAATTTGAGCCACACCCGCGAGCCGGCAAAAGGGGGATCATGTCATGCAATTCGACGGGCTCTTTCTTGGATTCCGAAATTCCTACTTCATGAGCTTGCGGCCGAAGTTTTGGGAGATGCGCGTTCGGTACGAAGAACGCCGGGCGGAGCGTATGCGAATCGCGAGGGACTTGCACGACACCGTTCTGCAGGATTTTCTCAGCGCATCCATGCAACTGCACATGACTGTAGATCAACTGCCGCAGGGCTCGCCAACCAAACAGCGGCTCAGCAGCGCTTTGGAATTGATGGCCCGGGTCATCGACGAAGTCCGGCAATCCATTCGAGGACTCCGCTCGCCCAAGTCAGACACCGGTGATTTGGAGCAGGCATTTTCCCGCATCCCGCAGGAGCTTGCCATGAGCGCACAGGTTGATTTTCGCGTCCAGGTTTTGGGATCCGCACGGCCGCTAAACTTGGAGATCCATGACCATGTGTATCGCATTGGCCGCGAAGCTCTGATTAACGCTTTTCGGCACTCCAAGGCAACTTGTGTCGAGGTTGAACTGGAATACGGTAGCAGGCGTTTTCGATTAATCGTGCGAGACAATGGCTGCGGAATCAACTCGCAGCTGCTGCGGTCGGGAAGCGATGGACATTGGGGACTTCCGGGCATGCGAGAACGCGCAGAGCAAATGGGAGCACGACTTAAAATTTGGAGCCGCCTGGCTGCGGGAACTGAAGTGGAGTTGACCGTTCCCAATCGCGCCGCATTTGCCAGCAAGCGGGCTGCGTGAGCTTCAAGGATCAAGGAACCGGCAGGAGTGAGGAACCGAATCGCGGAATTTAATACGCGCTGGAGTCAACTCCGAACCGAAAACACCGCACTGAGCAACTGGCTTGCACCGTTCCACAGGATCTGCACACCGATGCACACGATCAAGAACGCCGAGAGCTTGATGATCACATTCATCCCAGTTGGGCCGATGGCCGTGCCTAAGCGATTGGCGAAACCGTAACACAAATAAATTGTCACCGCGATGACGGCGGAGCCGATGGCGGCGGCGAGAAGAGCCACCAGGCCGGCTCTCAATTGATGCGGCTCGTTGGCCCCAAGCGTGATCGCCACCGAGATTGATCCCGGACCAACCGTCAAGGGAAGCGTCAGCGGGTAAAACGCATTCCTTAGAGCATCGTTGCAGTTGACGTTTCGGCGGGTCGTTTCGCGATCGTGCTGATCTTCCTGGTTCAGCATTGCCCAACCCGTCGAAATCACGATCAGCCCACCACCAACCTGGACTACCGGAAGCGAGATCCCAAAGAACGACAGTACGTGCGATCCGATGGCGAAGGAACCCATCAAGAGGAGGAAACTGTCAGTCGCAATCCGGCGTGCCAAAAGCCGGCGCGTTTGCGGGGCGTAATCTCTGGTTAACGACAGGAAAACCGGGCTTCCCCCAATCGGGTCGACGATGGGGAAAAGCGCACTTACCACCAGCAGGATGCTCTTGGCAGCTTGAATCATCTAGGGGACTACCGACGCACGCGAGATTAAGCCGTGGCCTGCACTGCTTGGCGCACGGCAAAAGATAGCATCACCCGGGAAATCCCACTGATGATCATGCTGATGCCAACCAGAGTTCCGAGCGCCCATATCGAACTGGATGGCCAATGGATGTAGATCAACAGCCCAAGAATCAGCGTGATAATTCCATCGATCAGAACCCAAGCGGAGCCGCGCTGTTGTCGCATCTTGAAAAAGAAAACGATGTCGAGTATGCCCTCAACCAGAAAAAGACAGGCGAGAACTAAAGTGAGTGAAGCCACGCCCAGCACGGGATGCAGGATCAAGTAGACTCCGAACAGCAAATACGCGATCCCGACTAGCAGCTTCCAGATCACACTGCCAGCCCCGTGTTGATGAAAGGCAAGAACAATATGGACCACACCGGCCAAAACGATGAGCCAAGCAATGGCAACGCTAACCGCAACGGCAGCCAGAAAGGGGGCGCTGATAGCCAGCATCCCAAAGATGATCAGGCCAATCCCCCACACGATTGACCATGTCGAAGCCCGCCGCACAACGTCGACCGCATTTTGATCTGCCATGACGACCTCCGTCGAAGTGCAATGCTCTCTTTTCTAGACCAATTCTTACTTTTTCGCAATGCATCGCCGCCCGGCGCAAGTACTAGCTCTTCGACCGCGACCGCAGTCGCGGCCGCGTTGTCGACTTGCGAATCATTAATTGCCGAAGCTTCGCCCGCGCCCGGGCCAGGCGCGCCTTCACGGTTCCATCGGGCACCTCGAGAATTCGCGCCGTCTCGCTGGTGCTGAGTCCATCCAGTTCGCGTAACTGGAACGTCTTCCGCAAAGTTGGTGAGAGCTGCCTGAGTGACTTATTCAGGCACATGCGAAATTCGAAGTTCCTGCATTCTTCTTCCGGACTCAGCCCGTCACCCGCCAACCGTTCTGCAACGGAGGACTCCTGTGCCTCCCCGATTGGCTCATCCAGAGACACGTGGATCTGACGCGGCCGTCGCCGTAATTGCATCTTCGCGGCGTTGATCACGATTGAGGATAGCCATGTCGACATCTGTGCCTGGCCCCTAAATTGGTCCAGGTGCTTGTATGCGGAAAGCAGTGCGTCCTGCACTGCATCCTCGGCGTCGGCGGTGTTGCCCAGGAGCCGGTAGGCCCTTCGATAAAACGACCGTCCACGCTGGGAGAGAACGTCCTCCATCGCACTGACTCCGGCAAACGCGCCGGCAGGGAAAGCTTGCGACTCGGGAACCGCAAAATTGGGGCTGGCCATGACTAATCCTCCTCGAATGTTTGGGTGTTGCTTTTTGTAACAGCGTCAGTCTTGCAAAATGCGTTTGGGCGCGCATCCCGAAATGCAGTTGTTCTTCTGTACCTGTGAAGTCTTGCAGCCACGTAACACTTTTGTGGTAGGTGAGGAATGTCTGGCGGGGGGAACTCCCGAGTGGCCTGAGAAGAAATGTCCGAATGCCCAGGGGCCTACCACGAAAGAGGTATTTCCTTCCCAGACTTCTGTGGTAGCCAAAAAGCCCTGCATCCTGTGATGTTTCCAATCCCGGCGATGTGGCAGAGTTGCTTTTGCAACAGACTGCGCCTTCCACAAAGAGAAGGTGTCATCAGTGGTTGCAGACGTGACTAAGCCCGCATAGCCCGAACTTCGGCTGGCTTCCTCCAAGAAAGGAGCAATGATGGAAATCGTCGCAAAAGTTTGGCACTTGGCATTCCTGCTGATGGGGTTGGTTCTCCCTGTCCCAGGCGCGGAAAACGGATCCCTCGTCGGAACGCACGAAGGGATTGTCGACATCCCTAGCCATCACTCGGTCGATGAGACAATCGACAAGCTCACAAACATTCTGCGATCAAAAGGAGTCACAGTTTTCGCCGTCGTTGACCACAGCGGAGAAGCTG
Organism: Terriglobales bacterium; assembly: GCA_035507035.1. Classification (GTDB taxonomy): domain Bacteria; phylum Acidobacteriota; class Terriglobia; order Terriglobales; family Acidobacteriaceae; genus DATJOJ01. The sequence goes on from DATJOJ010000037.1 coordinate 8,019, forward strand.
CGAAAGTTGGCATGAAAATGCCTCCAACCAAGCTTGTGATCTTCGGCAGTCCGAAGGCGGGTACGCCGCTGATGCTCGCTGCTCCCAGCATTGCCATCGATCTTCCGCTCAAGATTCTGGTTTGGGAGGACGTTCAGGGAAAAGTTTGGGTTTCTTACAACACTCCAGAATATTTGAAAGCGCGACACGGCCTGCCGCAGGATCTGGTTTCTAATATTGCAATTGTCGCTACATTGGCAGCAAAGGCAGCGGAGTAGGAGACGCGGGCGGCAGCTGTTCGCTAGCAGTCAGCGGTGCCTGGAGCTAATGGCGGCTTGTCGGCAAGGGCAGCTAATTCAGCTTGGCTGTATATTTTGCCGCACTGGGGACAGACAACCGTTGCATTGTGGTCTTTCATTTCACGAAGGAAGTTCGTCAAAGTTGCGCCGCAGCCTTCACACAAGACATCGCTCTTCATAGCCCTCATGATGTCGCGCCCCAATCAAATTTGTCGAGGCAGTTCACGAAACTTTCTTGCCACGACTAAAGCTATTGAATCAGATTGAGCGTTGCCAACACAACATGGCTGCAGCCAACTTGTATCCATTGGGCGGTGGAATGCAACACAACATCGGGAACTCCAAGAAACGCAGATGCCACTCCCACGACATGTAACCACAGCGGGGGTAACCCAGGCGTGAGATCGTCGCCGCTGCTTGCGCCCGGCGAAGCGTTTTCACAGAATTCGGCGAAGCACCTCATGCTGCCCTGCCGCCCGCCAGCACTTCCAAGTCCGAAATCGTTGCCCAGAAACCAAAACGTCCGTCTTGCACGAGCTCCTGAACAACGTACACCGCGCTCTGTGATGCGCGCCGAAAGCTGTGATACCGGCGGGTCGGCCGGACCGTTTCGGGATTCCGCCATACGATTTCCAGCGCAGGCGCGCTCTTACGTCCACAAGTGATCTCTATTGGAGTCATAACTCCCTCCCGCTCCCGCCGCGAAGTCCTGCACTTGTTGCCGAGTCACTTTCCACCCAGCAAAATCAGGCGGCTTGATTTTGCCGCATCGTGGTGTGGTTGAAATCGAATTGCCTGGCACGCCGCTCAATGGACATGCTGGTGAGTGAGTAAGCAAACTTCGCTCCGCAATCGCAGCAAACCTTATAGGTCCGGCCATCAAGGGTGAAAACCCGGCTGAGGTGACTGTGGTGGCAGCCAAAGAGGAAATCGAGCGCAAACATGAGTCTTTGCATATTCACTCCTAGGAAGCGACCGATCCGAGGGAATTCATTCAGACCGCTCGCCCACAAGCAAAGTTCGCACGAACGCGGCCGAGAGCGCATCACGAAATCTAGGGTTTTTGCGCTACCACGGGAGGCTGGTCATCTGGTACCTCGTTTGAGGCAATCGCAACTACCCAGCGGGAAAGGAGACACACTCAAAAAGCTGTCGAAGGGGAAAGGAACTCAGCTTTGAGGATTGACCGAATTTTTCGGAATGATGACTTCTCTACGTCCAAACAACCGCGCATCCACCGAGAAGGCTCCCGGGCCGAGACAGATCAACGCGGCGGCAATCACCGCAGCCAACATCGTGGTAATGGGAGTTTCAAACAATCCCACGCGGGGACCCGGAAACCACGAAAACACGCTAAGCAAGCTCGTCGCTGCTGCCACTACAGCGGCCCATCGGCTAAGAGAGCCAATTAACAGCAACGCGCCAACCAGCACCATGAAAATGGCGACCATCGAGGTCATCGTCCCCAGATCACGCCTCTCTCCGAAGTAGGCGACACCCTGCGCCAGGAAACCGGCTCCAGTGGCCGCTCGTAACAGCAGAAGACCCGCACCGGGCCACTCGTCTGGAAAGGTCGAAAACATTAAAGTCGCAAAGTCGTGCGCTAAACCGTTTTATAGAATAGGAACTTCCGCAGGTCTGCGAATCCCTAATGCTTGGAGTCTTTTCCTACCACTTTTGAGGTATCGGTTGAACAGCGCTAGAGCTGAATAATCCCGCGCCGCACAGCGATGGCGACTGCCTGAGTTCGATCCGAAGCTCCGAGTTTCTCCATGATGTGCTTGATGTGAACTTTGACCGTCTCTTCGGTGATGAAGAGCTTTTCGGCGATATCGCGGTTACGATTTCCCCCGGCGATCTGCTGAAGAACCTCGACTTCTCGACCGGTCAGAGCCTCGTCGCTAAAATGCTCGGCCAGATGGGCAGCAATCTCGGGCGGTATCCGCTTTTTGCCGGCATGCACCTGACGGATGACATCCACGAGTTCCTTGGGAGGCATGCTCTTGAGCATGTAGGCCCGTGCACCCGCTTCGAGAGCTCTGTGGATCTCCACATCGCCCGCAAATGTAGTCAGAATAATGATGCGGGCCTCAGGAAATTCTGAGCGAATCGCGATCATCGCATCGATGCCGCTCATGTCCGGCAGCCGGAGATCCATCAGCGTCACGTCTGGCTGGTGTTCGCGGAATCGCAGGATCGCATCTCGCCCGTTCGACGCCTCCGCCACCAGTGTCAGGTCCGGCTGGTTTCTTATCACGATGGCAAGCCCCTCGTGGAGAAGAGGATGATCGTCCACACTAAAAACGCGAATTTTCGCAGCCTCGGCCATTGATCCCACTCGCCCTTTCGCTTTAAGATTCCGTCCCAGTTTTCCGCGTGTGCTTCACCAGCCACCCGTATCCGCTGCCGGTCGCAGGCCCTTCAAAAGCTATACCGGCGGGAACCACCAATTCCACTGCGGTGCCCTCGTCATTGCTCAGAACTTTCAGCTTTGCGCCGATCTTTTCTGCGCGCTCGCGCATTCCGGAGAGCCCCCAATGGCCATCTCGTCCCGAATGCAGGACATTGGCATCAATTCCGGACCCATTATCGCTAACCACCAACTGCAAATGGTTGGAGTGGTATTCGACTGCGACCTCGACGCGCGTCGCCCCCGAATGGCGAAATGCATTAGTTACAGCTTCTCTCCCGATGCGGTAAACCTCATCGCGAACGATGGGACGCAAGCCACGAGGGGACCCCTCCACGACCACGTGGAAGTCCGCCGTTCCCTGAGCTGCAAGTTCCTGCGGGACTTTCAAAAAAGCTTGCTCAAGATCCTGTAAGCCCTGCTTGGATAACCGCAGTCCCTGAACCGTTTCTCGTCCGTCTTTGACCACGCCACTCAGCAATTCGAGAACGCGCACAACCAGAGGCTTGGCCGGGGCATCCGCGGCCAGTTGATCATTGGCAATGTTCAACTGCATAAAAGCGCTTAGTGTGCCCTGCAATAAAGTATCGTGCAAGTCCTGGCCGATGAGCGTGCGTTCGGCAAGCCGCTCCTGGTATTGCGAATCCAAGCGGGCGGTCGCCAGCCGCAGGCGCCATCGATGGATGAACCAGGCAAGACATAGACTGGCAGCTCCACAAAGTATCAGAAACCATTGCGTTTGGTAAAAAGCAGGCAGAAGTATGAAGTTGAGTGACGCTCCGGCCTCATTCCAGACTCCATCATTGTTACAGGCGATCACACGGAACCGGTAATTGCCCGGGCGCAGGTTGGTGTAAAACGCCTGACGCCTGACCTGGGGGTCCTGCCAGTTCAAATCATGACCCTCCAGCTTATAGCGGAATCTCACCTTTTGAGGAACGACGAAACTCAGAGCCGTATAGTCAATTTCCAAGTCTCGCGTGAGGGCAGGAAGGCGCAGATCTTTTCCCGGCAAATAACTTTTACGATCAGCAACAATTTTTTCTACAAGCACGGGCGGGGCCAAGGGATTGCTGGTCAGATGATCCGGATCGATCATTTGGACTACGTTTTCATTGGCAAACCACAACCGTCCATCGACCGATCGCGCTGCGGTCGGCCGAAACGAAGCCTGCGCTGGCAGGGCCCCATCAAACACGTCAAAATTATGGAAGTCTATTTTTGCTTCCGGCTGTGACTGCCATTTTCGCAGTTGATCACCGGTAATCTTAATGAGGCCGCATTCTGCATAGAGCCAAAGGTTGGCTTGCTGATCGAAAACGAACGTGTAAACGTTCTTACACGGCAGGCCGTTCCGCATGTCGAGAATGTGCAGGTTTCCGTCTCGCCATTCGACCAGCCCATCATTCGTGGCGGCCAACACAGAATGTTCGGAATTGACCACCAACTGACTAACACGGAAATTGAAGGGGAATATCTGCAGCTCACTATTTCGGTACAGAACCAGCTCACCTTTGTCGGAAGCCAGCCATATGCCACTTTGTGGATCCGATGCGAGGGCGAGAGCATGCGAGATCCTCGGATCGGCGATTACTTGGCGTATCTTGCGACCCTGAATGCGCAAGATGCCTCTGGGATTTCCGATAACCGCAGCCCAGAGGTTATGGTCCACGTCCTCGGTCATCGCGACAACCGCCCCGGTCGGACTACCATTGTCGCGTGTGATGGGCGTGAACTTGCCCCTCTCGAAGATGTACAATCCGTTGTCAATCCCGACCCAGAGCAGGCCAGTATGGTCTTCCAACAGCGATGTCACGCGCTGCCCGGGAAGTCCGTTCTTTCGTCCAATGGACGAGACGCTTTCTTTGTGGACCGAGTCTAAGGCGTGACGGTTTCCAATCCAGACGGTTCCGTCTCGTGAAGCAGCGACTGAGCCAACCCTGTCGCCACTGAGTCCTTCGTGGGTTGAAAAACTAACCACTTGGATATCCCGGAAACGGTCGATACCCTCGGCGGTCGCGGTCCATAGATTGCCTTCTCTATCCTCAAAGAACCCTGAGACTGAATCGCTCGACAGACCATCGGCACTGCGAAAGCGATCCACCTTTCCATCGTGAACCCGATAGATTCCATCACCTTCCGTTGCAATCCACAGGGAGTGGCGGCGGTCAAGCCATAAGCCGTTGACATTCAGATCGCTGGCGTTGAATGTTGGCGTGACTAACGTTTGCCAATTGCCTTGAATGAAATGCTGCAATCCAAGGCCGTGGCCCGAGCGCACCATGCCTACCCAAAGCGAGCCATCCGGTGCGGCGGCCAGGGCGCTAACACCGGCAAGTGCTTCACTGGATTTAAGTCCAGAAGGAGAGAATAAGGTGGACGAACCTGCTTTCCAGCGAACCAGCGCCGTAGCGGACCCGATCCAGATGTTCCCTGCATCATCGCCGATCACCGGCCCTCCGTACGGTGGAACATTGTCCTGCGGCCCATAACACCTGACGTTCGAGGCGGCAATCTGACAAACGCCCCCCGCCGGATTTCGCGAGCGGCCGATCCAGATCGTCCCTTGGCGATCTTCGTAGATGGAATTGACGTGCCCGGCGGTTTCAGGAAACTTGATCAGGTGGCCGTTTTTCCACCGGGCCAGGCCCGATGCCGTCCCGATCCACAAACTCCCATCCGTCGACCCCAAGAGACTCAGAATGACCGGAGAGGGGAAAGCCATTCCTTCCGGTGGAGTCCAAGGCACAAACTGAACGCCATCGAAGCGCACCAATCCGGCTTGAGTCCCGATCCAGAGATACCCATCCGTGGTTTGTGCGATGGCATTAGGGGCGCCGCTGAACGCCCCATCCCTCACTCGCCAGGCGGTGTGACCGTACTGCGAAAGTTGAAGGCTTGGATCGAGGGCGTTCGAACGGGCACACCAGATGGCAACAAAACAAACCACACTGAGGGCCAGCCGGAGGGATCTCCGACTGAAACTCGAACCATCTGGGTTGTTACTCGTTACCCGTTTAGACACGCCCGTTGACCCCGGTTGCCGCGTTGCTTTTCTTCGAACGCCGATGGTAGAAGCCTGCGAACCACCATGACGACGAAGATGAAGATTCCGACTCGAAAGCGACTTCGCCCGGAACCCGAAGCTCGACTTCGGTACCCGCGCCAACCCGGCTCATGACTCTAAGACGCGCCCCAATCCGGCCAGCGCGTTCTCGCATGCCAGAAAGACCCCAATGTCCATCACGTCCGGTTTCGATCACTTTCGCGTCAATGCCGTGGCCATCGTCGCGGACGACAATACGCAATACATCTGGGGCGTAGTCCAGTTCCATGTCAATTCGGCTGGCTTCGGAATGGCGGAAAGCGTTCACCAGCGCCTCACGTCCGATGCTGTAAACGTCGTCGCGTACAGCTGATCGCAATGGCATGGTCGGTCCTTCCACCACCACGCGGAAATCAACTTTCTCCTGCATTCCTAACTCTTCCGGAATCCTGGAAAATGAGTTCTTCAGATCTTGAGGGTTTTCGATCGACGACCGCAGGCCGCGAAGGGTATTGCGCCCTTCGTCGACCACGTGTCCCATCAGTTGCAGAACCCGGTTCAACCCCGGACGTGCGGGGGAGCTTTCGGGCAATTGATCGAGAGCGATGTGAAGCTGCATGGATGCGCTCAGTACGCCTTGCAACAATGTGTCATGCAGTTCTTGAGCAACCCGTGTGCGTTCGGCCAGGCGCTCTTCGAATCGCAGGTTGAGTTTTCTGGTGACTTGAAACGACCATACACGATAGAACGCGAGGGTCAGTAATGCTGCCGTAAACACACAGGCTAAAGGAAACCACCAGCTCTGCCAGACCGGAGGCCAGGGTTGTGTGGTTGCGGACGCGACCACTCCTTGGGTGGGTAGCGAAAGAACTGTATGAGGGCGAAATCCGGGTTCGACAAGCAGGGCGGCGTACTCGGCGCCTGGGTGAATGATGTTTCCCCACGTCGAGTTCGCGCGAATCCTGGTGAATGGCTCCAGAACCAATGGCTGCACATACCAAGTCATCTGCCCGCTTTCATTCAAAGCGTGAGCATAGAGGACAATCTGTTCGCCGGGCTGTGCGCCGATCACCCGGCCTTTGATTGTGTAGACGCGCGTCGGATCGCCCAGGACATCTCGTCGGTCGCCGGTGGGAACGCTGGTGAATTCGACGACCGGCTTAGTGACGGTCTTATCGGTTCGGGAGGCGTCACAGCCGTTGAGAAACGTGAGGCCCGCGAGCGTCAAGCTCCCGCACACTAGCAAGCGCGCAAGCCTTCGCCGCATGGGCTTGCCATGCGTCAACCATGAGCGCATTCTCCGGAGATTGAACATCGCAGATACCAAACCTCACCGTTCTCAGACGGCTCCTTATCAGAAAGTGACGCGCGCTCCGACCTGCCCTACTCGCGGTCCCGGAGGGCCGTTGAGATCTTGCGGCAGTACCTCGCCAAAACCTGCGGTGCCGATTTGCGTATTTGGGCCGGTGAATCCGTGGCGATTGAACACGTTGAACATCTGGAAATACACGCGCAACTGATACCGCTCACCGAATTGCTGTGCCTTGCTCACGGCCAGATCTTCCGCTGCGAAGCCCGGATTGCGCAAATCAGAAAGATACCCTGAGGCGTCCCCGAACTCTCCGTTCGGCGGATTCACAAAACACGCCGGGTTGAAGTACAGCCCCCCGACCTGACCGTTGTAATGCTCATGAATATTGCAGCCCGGCACGATATCGGAATAAACATTATTAATCCCGGGATAAAACACGTTAGCTGGAATCCGAATTGGCATTCCGCTGGCGTAATGAAAATCTCCGCTCAGGGTCCAGCCGCCGACGAATCCGTTCACCACCGGGCTGCCATTCGCGAGCAAGGTTCTTCCGTGGCCAAACGGCAGTTCGTACAGAGCGTATCCTTTCACCACGTGTGTCTGATCGAAGTCAGAAATCGTATGACGTTCCTGTTGCAGGTTGTAAACATCTTGCAAGGGGCCGGCATAGTACAAGTCTTCGAAGGCCGTATCGGTGTCGCCGTGCGAGGAAGACAGGTTATAGCTGGCCAGCAGCGAGAGTCCATGCCTTGTTTGTTTTCTCACGCTGAGTTGCAAAGATTGATAATCTGTATTCCCGCGTGGTGTACCGACGTAGTAGAGGGGGCCGTAAGTCGCGGCAACATTCGGAAATGGGGCCACCGAAGCCCATCCCGGACCGGTAAATCCAGGGATTGTGACGGTTGCGTACTGCAACCCTGCCTGAACCAGCGCTGTGTAGTTCGATAAGATCGGCTGATTGGCATTCACGTAGCCGCTTTCCAGGTGGTAGCCATGGTTTTGCAGAACGTTTCCTTCAACGACCAGCCCGCGGCTAATCTCGCGCTGCACTCCTGCGTTCCACGCTTGCACATTGCCGAGTTCCAGCATGCGCGGGTCGATTGATACCATCCCGTACTCCGTGAAGTTCGGATTCTTGCCGATATTGACCGGACCGCCGGGATAAGGCTTGTCCCAATCGAATGGAGTTAGCACCTGATTATTAAGCACAAAGCCCGGATCGAAGCCGTAGGGAATTCCGCTGTAAGTGTTCAAGTTCAGCGGAACGTAAAATACTCCAAACGACGCTCGCGCCACGGTCTTGGGAGTGATCTGGTACGCGCCTCCCAGATACCCAGAGAAATTATGGTAGTACTGCTTCTTCTCGAACGAATCGCCGCCGCCAGTGGCGAACTCCAAAGCTCCCGGTTGTCCGGTCACCGGATTGATAGCAGTCGTATCGAAGTTTGACCAGTGCCCATACTTCTCGTGATAGCGTCCATTGAAATCCCAGCGCAGGTCTGCATTCAGCGTGAATTTGTGCGTGACCTTGATATTGTCCTGTGCGAAAAGTGAGACAGACTTGCGCCTTCCGTAGGTGTTGTTAGGTTCACTCACCGAGGCTTGGTTTACATCGCCGAGTAAGAAGCTCGCAAACCCGAACCCGGCGTTTGGTCCGAAAGTGCCGGCAGTTTGTGCCGGGTCGAAGACGTATGTGGGCACTCCATAGTCGCCATGAGAATTGAATTGCTGCACGCGAAAGTCGGCGCCGAACTGATAGGTATGACGACCGCGAATCCACGAAAGCGTGTCGTCATAAATAAACGTATTCGCGGCGTAGAAATCATTAAACTGGCTGCCCAGCTGCGATTCGTCGATCGGCAGGCCATCCACGTAAGTTTGGTCGGTTCCGTTAATTCCCTGAAACTTGATGATGGGAAAATTTCCCGCGCCGAAATCGCCCAATCCCAAAGTCGACGGCCAATTTCCCTCTCGGGACCGCGCTTCGCTCGGATTGCGAAAGCGATTGAAGGTCACGCTGAAGATATTTAACAGACTGCTTGAGACGCTCCAGGAATCGCGTGCCCGCAACGAGGGCGCGGTTGTGTTGTGGTCGTACGCATTGGCCATGGGTCCGCCGTCGGAAGTCCCGGCCGACCAGATTCCTCCCTCGTTCGAAAGCAGTCGCGGGATATACGCATAAATGAGCGATCCATCGAGCCGATGCTTTACCGTCGCGTTGTAATCAAGCTTTACGCTGTATTCGTTGCTTTCATACCAGGTCGCCGGACTGAACAGAGGCAGCGCATTATTGTTGGTGAGAGTCGGAGCCAGTGGAGGGTAATACTTCTCATACAGATTCGCAATCCTCTGAGAAACTGCGCTGACGCGCGATGCCGGGATGATATTTCCCGGAAACGCATCCCCGGTTTCCGGATCAATAATTGCGCCTTGATAAACCGTCTGGCCTGCGCTGTCGGTACCCAGCACGACCGACTTATTCAGTAGCGCGCTGAAATCGCCATTCAGGAAAGCGGAAGTCGGAACCGTAGAAGAGAGCCCGCCAACTCCGTCGTTCGCAAACGTGTAACGTTCCCACGCCGCGTAAAAAAAAAGCTTGTCCTTTTTGATCGGGCCGCCAAAGCTCGCGCCGTAGTCATACAAGCTGTCGGCAGGCTTGCCGAACCCTCGCTCACAACTCGCCGTCTGCGCCGCATCGCCGGCAGCGTTGTTCAGGCATACCGACTCGTTATAAATGTCTCCCCACGACCGCGCATCCAGCGCCTCGTTATGCATGTAGAATAGGCCGCTGCCGTGCCAGTCGTTCGTGCCGGATTTCATCTCATAACGAAACACGCCCCCACCCGTCCGCCCATCGTCCGCAGTGATTCCAGCGCTGGTGACTTGAAATTCCTGCACCGCTTCCATGGGAGGGCTCGACTCGCTGAGATAGCCGCCAATCTGCGACACCGCCGACGTGCCGTCGATCATCACTTCTTTGGTTGCGCTCAGGCTGCCGTTAATGTGCGAGGCGAAGTCTTTGTCCGAGGGAGTCGTGCCGTTGCCTTCGACGCCGGGCACATAGTCAAACATAAAAGCTGCGAGGTTACGCCCGCCCTGTACATTCAGAGGCAGTTCGCTCACGGCGGCGTTGTCTAAATTCGTCGATAGCGACGACGTTTGGGTTTGAAGCGGTGGTGGCTCTCCTACCACAGACACGGTCTCACTTCTGGAGCCAACCGTCAGCACGATATTCACTTTTGTGGACTGAGCGATCGCCAAATCAAGGCCTGATTGTTGAAATCTCTCAAATCCTTCCTTTGAACAGCTGAGCGTATATTTTCCGATAGGCAGGTTTAATAGCGTGAAGCGCCCGGATCCATCTGTTGCGACGGACGATTCGAGATTAGTATTTACGTCGGTAGCCGTCATCCTGGCGCCAACAACAAGCGCCCCGGTCACGTCTTTCACGATTCCGCTGATCATGGCACGGTCAGATTGCGCAAGCACTTTTGTGGCGCAGAAGCACACCAGGAAAACTGCCAGACGCAGTTTCATTTGATCCCCGCAATCCTGTTGCTGTGAACGGACAATGCGAGCGTCGGAGGGCTCCCACGACGCCTCGCAAACAGTGCACAAAGCTTACAGGATTGTTACTGCCTTTGCATCTCACCCCACAACTCCATCGAAAAGAAAAATCAGCCACGAAACTCACTTACGTGCGTAGACACGCACGTAATCCACCAGCATGCGCTGGGGAAAGACAGTGGAGTCGCCCGGACGGCCGGGGAAATCTCCGCCGACTGCCAGATTTAACAGAACGAAAAATGGATGATCGTACACCCAGGGCTTGCCGGGGGGCAGATCGGCCGGAGTTCGCGCCGCATAAAGCACATTATCGACGTAGAAGCGCACGACCTTCGGTTCCCATTCCACGGCAAACACGTGGAATGAATCACTAAATCGTCCCCTGGGCAACTGGTAGGCTGCGGTCAGCGGTTTCTTCCCAAAGTATCCCGGACCATGCAAGCTGCCTTGGATCTTGCCGGAGTCTGCCCCGGCGCTTTCCATGACGTCAATTTCTCCACACGCCGGCCATCCTTTGGATGAAAAATCATCGCCTAGCATCCAGAATGCAGGCCATGCGCCTTGCCCAGGGGGAATCTGGATGCGCGCCTCGAATCTGCCATATCGCTGACTAAAGTGTCCTTCGGTTTTGAGGCGCGCCGACGTGTATTCCCGCTGGACGCCGTCCGTCCCGACGAATTTTTCCTTGACCGCCTCAATGACTAAATTCCCATCTTCCTCGCGGACGTTCTTGCTGCGCGGAGTGTAGTATTCAAGCTCATTATTACCCCAGCCGTTCCCCCCGCTTTCTACAACCCATTTGTTAGGGTCGGGAGCTGATCCGTTCGGTCCATTGAATTCTTCGCTCCAGGTCAGAACCCAATCGGAAGTTGAACGGTTCTCCGATGTGATTTGCCTCGCGCCTGATTGAACAGCCGCAGCCACAAACACGAACCAGATGCTTAGCAATTTTCGCTGGCTATGGAAGAGTAATTTCACTTTTCGGCCGGTCTAAGAGGTACGCTAACGTCCATCCTGTTCAAGCAGATGCACTCACAAGAATACGTCGGCGCACAGCCGTGTCGAATCCCTAGATTGCGGACTGCCTCGATACCACTTTGGAGGTATCGCCGTTGCTGCCGACTACCACAAAAGGGTTACCCCGTGCCAAGACTTCAGTGGTAGCAAAAAAGCCCTGCATCTCGTGATGTATTTTTTCAGGCGCTGCAGCACAGTGAACACCAGCACTCAGAGTTCGGAAAACTGCTAAGCGAAAGGAGCTGCGATGCACAATAACAATCTTCCCGCACCGCTCAGTCCCTGTGTTCGGGTTTTTCTCGAGACGTTGTCGGACGAGGTGATGCCGGCAACTCCGCTTGATTTACGCATGGCTCGCCCTTTCGCCTCAGTTGGCTTGCAAGCGGAAACGCAAATCCCGGTAATAGAACCAAAGTGATCAAAGCGCGAGTTAATCGCACAGCAATTGAACCTGCATCTTCGACCAAGTTCGAATTCGAAAAGGAGAAAAATATGCCTACAATTGCGACAAAAGATGGGACGGAAATTTATTACAAAGATTGGGGTACGGGTCAACCCATTGTCTTTAGTCATGGCTGGCCGCTATCAGCCGACGACTGGGACGGACAAATGATTTTCTTTCTTGACCGCGGATACCGCGTTATCGCCCATGATCGTCGCGGACATGGCCGGTCTACTCAAACCTACACTGGCAATGACATGGACACCTACGCGTCCGATCTTGATCAACTCGTGCAAAAGCTCGATCTGCGAAATACCATTCACGTAGGTCACTCCACTGGCGGAGGCGAAGTTACGCGCTATGTGGCCCGCTACGGACAACCTCAAGGCCGAGTGGCGAAGGCAGTCTTAATCAGTTCCGTGCCGCCAGTCATGGTGAAGTCAGCCAAGAATCCCGGTGGCTTGCCAATCGACGTTTTCGACGGCCTCCGCGAGAAGACGGCGAACAATCGAGCGCAGTTCTACCAGGACATTACTTTGCCCTTCTACGGCTACAACCGGCCGGGAGCGGTAGTCTCCCAAGGCATAAGAGACAACTGGTGGCGGCAGGGAATGATGGGTGGAATCAAAGCCCACTATGACTGCATCAAGGCCTTTTCCGAGACCGACTTTACGGAAGATCTCAAGAAAATCGATGTTCCCACGCTGGTTATGCACGGAGAAGACGACCAGATTGTTCCCTTTGCCGATGCAGGACCGCTTTCGGCGAAGATTCTGAAGAATGCCTCGACGCGATTCTATCCAGGATTCCCCCACGGAATGCCGACGACTCATGCGGAGGTAATCAGCGCAGACCTGCTTTCGTTCCTTAAGGCAGAATCCAGGGAAGCGGCTGCTTAATTGAAATGCCCGATGAACTAGGAGGAGACACAATGACAAAAAATCGAACCGACATCCAAAGCAACGGAAATATCAACGCACAACCTCGGCTGCATCAGCGCGCGCGGGAGATCCAGGCCTACGGAACGGTCAGCCACATGTTGCCGCTGGAACTTGAAGAGCCCGTTCGACTAGAGATGACCGAGCGCTTGAATCAATTGCTGGCCGACACCATGACTCTCCGCGACCTGTACAAGAAATCGCATTGGCAGGTAGCCGGCCCAACTTTCTATCAACTTCACTTGCTCTTCGACAAGCATCACGATGAGCAAGCGGAACTGGTGGATGCAATTGCGGAAAGAATTCAGCTACTTGGCGGCGTCAGCATCGCCATGGCGCACGATGTTGCTGAAGCGACCCACATCGAGCGGCCTCCCCGAGGCAGGGAAGAGGTCCCGGTGCAATTATCGCGATTGCTCGACGCTCATCAAGTGATTATCCGGCAAGTGCGGGAATTGGCCCGCCGCGCTTCTGCGCTCGGCGATGATGGCACGAACGACCTGGTTGTAAGTGAAGTGCTCCGCACCAACGAGCTTCAGACCTGGTTCGTGAGCGAGCACCTGGTCAATATGCCGTTAGTCGAAGCGAAGGAACCGAAGGTGACTGCGGGCGCAGCATAGAACGCTCCGCTCGTGCTGAAAAGTACAGGTCATTGGGTCATGGAAGAGCGACCAAACGACACCAGAGATGCGCTCATGAATTTCCTATGACGATTTCCGAATCAGGTATCGAAAAGAGAGACATGGACGCACGATTCAGCGGCGTTTTGGTGAATAAGATGATCGAAAAGTGTGCCAATCCTATATGCTCCGCCGAATTTCGCCGATTTAGGCACGGAAAGGTCTTCGCATTTGAGCCGCGGGGTTCTGCCAGTATTTCCGCCGCCGGCCCCAATTCCAGCAAGGCCATATTTTTCTGGCTGTGCGACACCTGCAGCTTGGACTATCGCTTGGCGATGGACGCCGCGGGTAATCCGAAAGTAGAAAGAATCCTGCCCACTCTGCGACTTCCTGAAAGACCCTTCCGGAGCGACGCAGGATTGGGCGAGATCGCGTAGCAACCAGAACTATCACGAGAGGGGATCATCGAAAGTGGCTTCGCTTCAAGGTGAAACGTGCATCTGTGCCTGTTGAGGCTGATAACTGCTCACTCATCCTTGTTGATTGCGGTGACGAAGTCACCGCGAGAGGTGGCGAAGACGACGTTCGACCTTTACTGGTCTCCGCGACTTGTTCGGGGAACTCGTTGCCCAGTATGGCCCTTCGTGATGAACACGCCGCCGCAGCGGCAAGTTTTTATCGAACCGCGGCGAGGAACCTGTGTGCAGGATCGCAAGGCAAGGCAAATGCTTCAAGGAGATAGTGCTGAGTATTTAAAGTTGGAGGTTAGAAATAATCCCGCATGGCCATCGCTTTTTCTTCGTCAGGGTTGCAGAAGCCACGCCAGATCAGCTTTTTAGCCTCTGCCGACGAGCGGGTAAAAATGGCATGTCATGACGAAAATCCTACTCGGTGGGTCGCTTCGGGCCTTCCTGTTTTCAGTCAATTAGGGTTGGCAAACGGGATGCTATAGGAAATAGCAGACGAAGTGGCGCGCAACGGGGCGTTCCAGAGAATGAACTTCGGCCAGAGGTTTTCTTGGACGCCCCTTGCTTTTTGTTCTGGCCGAGAGGGCGGCCCTCCCCTGGTGATTCTCCTCTTAGGCGACCGGTAACTCCTTTAGGCCAGCACTAACCTTTCGCCAATGTCCAATCCAGCTTGACGTAGCAAGCCCGCAATCACTGGCTCCTTCATCCGCGAGGCATCAAATTCCACGCGAATGATGCGTTCGCGCTCATTCAGCGCAATGCGGCGGATTCCATAAACTTCGCGGACTGCATCCAGCGCCCGCATCTCCGCCTCCCTTGGTGCGGTGCCATACCGATATGCAACATCCATCTGTGTCATAAGAGTTGACCTCTGCAAATCGCCCGGCTCGTGAGAAACTGACCCTTGAATCGAATATAGGGCAAAAACAATCTTACAGCAGTGGACGTGGAAAGAATTTGGGGCAGCACGAGGTTGTGGAAAAGAGGTCGTTGATGCCGAGCAAGGCTACAAGTAATACCGAAATTACCGTGAA
The DNA here is from genome assembly GCA_035507035.1 of Terriglobales bacterium. GTDB lineage: Bacteria > Acidobacteriota > Terriglobia > Terriglobales > Acidobacteriaceae > DATJOJ01. The sequence goes on from DATJOJ010000037.1 coordinate 23,150, forward strand.
GGATCCGGTTTGCGGCATGAGCGTGAATCCAGCCACCGCGAAATTTCGGCACATGCATGGCGGCACGATCTACTACTTCTGTTGCGCGGGTTGCAAAGAGAAATTCGCCGCAGAACCGGCAAAGTATCTTTCGCCTCGTTCTTCGGCTGGCCTTGTGACGTTGGGACCTTCGAAACCCGCAACGGCTTCAGTCCAGATTGCAACCTCTACGAAGCCCGCGACCGCGAAGAGCTCGACCCGCAGCGATTATGTCTGCCCAATGTGCCCCGAAGTTCGAGAGTCCAAGCCCGGACCGTGCCCGAGCTGCGGCATGTCATTGGAGCCAGAAATTCCGATCGTGTCGAGCCGCACCGAATACACCTGCCCCATGCATCCCGAGATCGTGCGGACCGCGCCGGGTTCCTGTCCGATCTGCGGAATGGCGCTTGAACCTCGCACCATTACCGCCCACGAAGAAGAAAATCCCGAACTGCGCGACATGACGCGGCGTTTCTGGGTCAGCGTAGTTTTGACCGTTCCGCTGCTGGCGATTGCCATGGCCGACATGCTTCGCAGCGGGCCGCTTTTCTCAGGCGGTTCGCTCTCGTGGCTTGAATTCGCGCTTGCGACTCCAGTTGTGCTCTGGGGAGGCTGGCCATTTTTCCAACGTGGCTGGGCCTCGATCGTCAATCGCTCAACCAACATGTTCACGCTGATCGCGATGGGCACCGGCGTCGCTTATCTTTTCAGCTTGGTCGCGACTGTCGCACCGGGAATTTTTCCCGATTCGTTCCGTGAGATGAACGGTGGGCTGCCGGTTTATTTCGAAGCGGCGGCGGCGATTGTCACTCTGGTGCTTTTGGGTCAGGTGCTTGAGCTGCGAGCCCGAAGCCGCACCGGGGCCGCGATCCGAGCCCTACTTGATCTAAGCCCGAAGACAGCCCGCGTTGTGCGAAACGGCGACGAAAAAGACGTTCCTCTAGACCAAGTGAAGGTGGGAGATTTGTTGCGGGTGCGGCCGGGCGAAAAGATCCCTATCGACGGCGTGGTTCTTGAGGGTACCAGCTTCATCGACGAATCCATGATCACGGGTGAATCAATACCGGTTGAAAAAACTGCCGGTTCCCGCGTAATCGGCGCCACCATTAACGGCACAGGATCGTTCGTCATGCGGGCCGAACGGGTTGGCAGCGAAACTTTGCTCGCCCAAATTGTGCGGATGGTAATCCAAGCGCAACGTAGTCGCGCTCCCATTCAAAGACTTGCCGATCAAGTGGCCGGTTGGTTTGTTCCAGCAGTGTTGGCGATTGCAGTGATCACGTTCATTGTGTGGAGTCTTCTCGGCCCACAACCGCGTTTGGCCCATGCGCTGGTCAATGCGGTTGCCGTTCTTATCATTGCCTGTCCGTGCGCTCTTGGGCTGGCGACTCCCATGGCGATCATGGTGGGAACTGGACGAGGGGCTCACGCCGGCGTGCTTATCAAGAATGCTGAAGCTCTCGAGGTTCTCGAAAAAGTGGATACGCTCGTCATCGACAAGACGGGAACGCTGACGGAAGGCAAGCCGAGCGTCGAGTCCGTGGTCGCGGCGGAAGGCTTCGGCGACGTTGAGCTGGTCCGGCTGGCAGCCAGCTTGGAGCAGGCAAGTGAGCATCCCCTGGCGGCAGCTATCGTCGCCGCAGCCAAGGCCAATAACATATCTCTTTCCAGCGCCGCAGAGTTTCAATCCAAAACCGGTCTGGGAGTGAGCGGTAAAGTAGACGGCAAAAATGTGATGGTTGGTAACGAAAAGTTTCTGCGTGACCAGAGTGTGCCAATGGAATTTCTCACGCCGGCCGCGGATAACCTGCGAGCCAATGGCCTGACTGCGATTTTCGTCGCGATTGATCGCCGGCCTGCGGGCGTGATTGGAATTGCCGACCCAATCAAAGAATCCACCGTCCCGGCGCTCCGCGATCTTCGAGCGGCAGGTTTGCGCATCGTTATGCTCACCGGGGACAGCCGCCCCGTGGCGGAAGCAATCGCGCGGCAGCTCGAAATCAAAGAATTTGAAGCCGAGATTTTGCCGCAGAAGAAATCTGAAGTTGTGCAGCGCCTGCAAAAAGAGGGTCGCAACGTGGCCATGGCGGGTGACGGTATCAATGACGCACCAGCGCTCGCCCAGGCGGATGTTGGCATCGCCATGGGGACCGGCACAGATGTAGCAATGGAAAGCGCGGGCGTGACTCTCGTGAAAGGAGATTTGTCAGGAATCGTTCGGGCGCGAAAGTTAAGCCAGGCCACCATGCGCAACATTAGGCAGAATTTGTTCTTCGCGTTTATCTATAACTCGATCGGCGTGCCCATTGCGGCGGGCGTTTTGTATCCCTTCTTCGGAGTGCTCCTAAGCCCGATTCTTGCCGCGGCCGCCATGAGCTTTAGCTCCGTCTCGGTGATCACCAATTCGCTGCGGCTTAGGAATGTGCGGCTCTAAAGCATAGAGACAGCGAGCCTGCGTGCTTTTTCGCGGCCACGCTCCCTCTGATTCCATAGTAAAGTTGATGTATCGGTTACAAGTCAGGAAGGAATTTCTTTGAGTTCAGCAATCCGTAACATCGCCATCATCGCGCACGTCGACCACGGCAAAACCACCTTAGTCGACGCTATGCTTAGGCAGAGCGGCACCTTTCGCGCCAACGAAAATGTCATAGAGCGGGTCATGGACTCTAACGAACTCGAGCGGGAGCGCGGCATCACCATTCTGGCGAAGAACACCGCTGTTTTTCACAAAGGTGTAAAAATCAATATTGTCGACACGCCAGGCCACAGCGACTTTGGCGGCGAAGTCGAGCGTGCCCTGAAGATGGTCGACGGCGTGATGTTGCTAGTCGATGCTAGTGAGGGCCCTTTACCGCAGACGCGTTACGTGCTATCGAAAGCGCTTGAAGCGAATCTTCCACCAATCCTCGTCATCAACAAAATCGATCGTGCTGATGCCCGCCCACAGGAAGTTCTGAATGAAGTCTACGATTTGTTCATCGATCTCGATGCAAAAGAGGAGCAGCTCGATTTCCCTGTCTTATATACGAATGCCAAAGCTGGCACGGCTTCTCGCGACATAAAAGGTGGCGGCGAGAATCTGCTGCCGCTGTTTGATGCGATTCTCGGCACCATTCCTCAGCCGTCCGGAACGTCGGAAGGGCCATTGCAGATCCTGGTGGCCAACCTCGATTACAGCGACTACCTGGGACGGATTGCCATCGCGCGCGTGTTTAACGGCAAAATGTATACCGGTGAGGACGTCGGCATCGCCAAACTCGACGGAACTCTTCAGAAAACGAAAATTACAAAGCTGTTTTCATTCTCCGGCTTGAAACGAACGGACATCACAGAAACCACGCTGGGAGATATCGTTGCTGTGGCGGGTGTTGAAGGCATCACCATCGGCGAAACTATTACTGACGCCGAGAGCCCGTCACCATTGCCCCCGATCACGATCGACGAGCCCACCATCGCGATGCAGTTCACGGTGAACTCTTCGCCATTCGCCGGGCGCGAAGGGACCTATGTCACTTCGAGAAATCTGCGCGAGCGCCTGCAGAAAGAATTGCTGACCAACGTTTCATTACGCGTCGAAGACGCTGACAGCACCGATTCGTTCAAGGTCATGGGCCGTGGCGAGCTGCAACTTTCGATCCTGATCGAGATGATGCGCCGCGAGGGCTACGAGCTCATGGTGGGCAAGCCCGAGATCGTGACTCGCCGCGTTGATGGAAAGCTGATGGAGCCGGTGGAACGGCTCACCGTAGACGTCCCTGAGGGATTCGTCGGCGTGGTGATGGAGCAACTCGGAGCGCGCAAAAGCGAAGTCGTGAATATGCACAATCACGGCTACGGGCGCGTGCGCATCGTGTTTCGCGTTCCCAGTCGCGGGTTGATTGGCCTTCGTAGCCAATTGCTCACCGACACGCGCGGCACCATCGTGATGAATTCTCTTTTCGATGGACATACGGAATGGCAAGGCGAGATCCCGCATCGGTTGACTGGTGCCCTGATCGCCGACCGCGCAGGTGTCACCACCGCCTATGCGCTTTGGGGATTGCAGGAACGCGGAGAGTTGTTTGTCGGGCCCGGGGTCGAAGTCTATGAAGGCATGATTATCGGGGAGAATGCCAAAGACACAGATCTTGATGTGAACACGGTACGCGAGAAGAAGCTGACCAACATGCGCGCGTCGACTGCCGATGAAGCGATTCGCCTGGTTCCTTTTCGAAATTTGAATCTGGAGCAGGCGATCGAATTCGTCACCGACGATGAATTTGTCGAAGTCACGCCGAAGTCCCTTCGTCTGCGCAAGAAGACATTGCAAGCCAACCGGCGCAAGAAAAGCTCGATGGCGATGATGGAAGAAGGAAATTGATGTCGCGCGCAAAGCGAGCATCGGATCAGGCTCGCGAATCGACCGTGCAAATGTTTCTTGTTCCCTGCAGTTGCGGGCGCACCTTCGCGGTCGCGGAGAATTATGACTGCAAAGGCACAAACTGGAACCGTTATCTCGCTTGCCCGAATTGCGGCAAAAGGCACGATCCTAAGAACCGTCTGCTGCGCCTCGGTTTTCAGAGAGAAGGGTACTGGAAAGTCGACGGCTGCTGATGAGTGCTCAGTCGAGCTATTCCGCTCCCACCCGCGTTGCCATCATCGGAGTTGGCAATGTCGGCGCGACTTTTGCCTACGCTCTGTTGTTGAGTGGACTGGCTGCGGAAATCGTTCTGATTGACAGCAACCACGCCAGGGCCGAAGGCGAGGCCATGGATCTTAATCACGCGCTTCCTTTCACCCATCCTACTCGAGTCTGGGCGGGTGACTATTCTGATTGCGCCGGCGCGATCGTAACGGTTCTCACCGCTGGCGCGCCACAAGACCCCGGCGAAACGCGCCTGGATTTGCTCAAAAAGAACGCCGCAATCTGGTCACAAATCGTGCCGCAAGCTGTTAAGCCGAATCCTAACGGCATTCTTTTGATTGCCACGAACCCGGTCGACGTCCTGACCTATGCGGCTTGGAAGTTGTCGGGTTTTCCTCCGGAGCGCGTGATTGGCTCCGGAACAATTCTTGACACCGCGAGGTTTCGTTACCTCTTAAGCCAGCATTTCGCCGTCGACGCGCGCAGTGTTCACGCTTACATCGTCGGTGAGCACGGTGACAGCGAAGTGCCGGTATGGTCCTCAGCGAATATTGCCGGCATGCGTCTGCAACAATTCTGCCAAGCACACCGCATCCCCTACGATCCGCAGGCTATGGAAAACATTTTTCTGCAGACGCGGGATGCGGCTTACCAGATCATCGAACGTAAAGGCGCCACGTATTACGCAGTCGCGGCGGGTTTGATGCGCATCACGCAAGCCATCCTTCGCAACCAGCGGACCGTTCTCTCGGTCTCCAGCTTGATCCGGGATTATCACGGTCTGAATGACGTTTGTTTCAGCCTGCCGACGGTGATTGATCGCGGCGGGGTGGAACAGGTGATTCAATTGGAACTGGATGCCGAAGAGACCGAAAAGCTACGCCAGTCGGCGCAAGTGCTGCAAAAAATCATCGCATCCCTGAACCTAGATTAGCGGGCAAGTCGAATGTGCGCCATCACGCACTTACGAAACCCCTAGCCTTCATCGATAGATTTGTTATACTTCCTGCGCGTTTGACTGTCGTTAACGCCGGCTGATTGGCTAACCGGCCGATGCGCGCCGCCGAAGCCGCTCTCAAATAGCTCACCTCCTCGGAGGTCCCGTGAAGAACATTTTCGTTGGGAACCTCAACTTTAAGACCTCGGAAGATGCTCTCCGAAAGCTGTTCGAGTCCTACGGTCCGGTAGACCGTGTGACGATTTTGACCGACCGCGAAACTGGCCGTTCGCGAGGGTTCGCCTTTGTCGAGATGTCCAGTACCGAAGAAGGGGATAAGGCGATCGCCGCTTTGAACGGCACTGAACTCGAAGGCCGCACGCTCAACATCAACGAAGCCAAGCCCAAGGGTGAACGTGCTGGCGGTCGCGGCCGCTGACGGTTTGACGATGCCAACGCCAACCATAGCCACAATAAGGGTACGGCGTGCGCATAACTGGCCATTTTCAACTTAGAGCCATACCACACCTTTTTTGTCGCACTGTCCGCTGGAGTTCCGGGACGGGTTGCCCTCTGCGCACATTGCAGCTTATCGTAAGTTCCAGGCTACTAAAGGAAGCTGCTACGAATGAATGTCCTGGTTGTAAACTCCGGAAGCTCGAGCCTCAAATTTCAGATCATCGCCACCGACGTTGAGCGTATCGGGCAAGACAAAGATGACCGCATCTGCCGCGGCGAAGTCGAGGGTATCGGCGGGGAAGCAATTATTCGCATCCAGTACCGCAACCAGCCAAGTCAAACTCTCACCGCACCGTTGCGAGATATTTCAGCGACCCTGGAATATGTGTTTCGCTACATCGCGTCCGATCGTTCGGGCGTGACAGAAATCAGAAGCTCGGCAGACGTGAATGCGGTAGGTCATCGCGTCGTGCATGGTGGCGAGATGTTCAAGGAATCAGCCCTGATTGATGATCGGGTCTTGAAGGGTATCGAGGACTGCATCGACTTGGCTCCGCTTCACAATCCCAATAACGTTAAAGGTATCCAGGCGACGCGCGAAATATTCGGCAAAGACGTTCCGCAGGTCGCGGTTTTCGACACGTCGTTTCATCATTCGCTCCCCGAGCAGGCGTACTTATACGCCGTTCCATATCATCTCTATCGGCGGCATCGTATCCGGCGATACGGATTCCATGGCACCTCTCATCGCTATGTCGCGTTCCGCTATCGCGCGGCGCGGGGGTTGAAGCGCGAACAAACCAACATCATCACGCTCCATTTGGGAAACGGCTGCTCGGCCGCCGCCATCAAGGCTGGATCCCCCATCGATACTTCGATGGGAATGACGCCGCTGGAAGGCCTAGTTATGGGCACACGTTCCGGCGACCTCGATCCCGCGATCTTGGGTGTCATCGCGAGAAAAGAGGATCTGTCGACATCCGAGGTGGAAGCGCTACTTAACACGCAATCGGGCTTGTTGGGAATTTCGGGGCTCACGAACGATATGCGCGAATTGCAGGCTGAGTTGCAAGAACATGATGACCGCCGCGTCCGCCTGGCCATTGAGATTTTTTGTTATCGGGCGCGAAAATACATCGGCGCATATCTGGCGGCGATGGGCGGCGCGGACGCCATCGTTTTTACTGGCGGCATCGGAGAAAATTCGCCGGATATCCGGGCACGAATCTGCGCCGGCATGGACTGGGCTGGTCTTCGCCTCGATGCCGCGAAGAACAAAGAGACAGTCGGTCGCGAAGGCAAGATTTCCGCGGATGACTCCAAATTGCTCGCCTTCGCTATCCCAACCGACGAAGAACTCTTAATCGCCCGGGATACAGTACGAGTCATCCTCGGCGTTCCGCATCCGTCCTAGCTCGAATCAGTACGGCCAGACCCATTCCGCCACCTCTAGCTTATCAATGCCGAACTGATGAGCGTAATTTCGGCATTCGATCTGCTGATTCAGGAATCTCTCCTTCGCGTGCGCGCCAATTCTTTGCAATCTCGGCACGCGGTCGACGACATCCATAGCCAGGCTGAAACGGTCAATGTTATTTTCGATCGCCAATTCCATCGGAGTATTGATGCTGCCTTTTTCTTTGTATCCGCGCACGTGCATGTTTTCGTGGTTTGTGCGCCGATAGGCCAGCCGGTGAATCAATTGCGGATAACCATGGAAATTAAATATGACCGGCTTGTCCACAGTGAACAACGAATCGAACTCGCGATCGGACAGGCCATGCGGATGCTCGGTGTTGGGCTCCAGTTTGAAGAGGTCGATTACGTTGATGAAGCGGATTTTGAGATCCGGAAATTCTTTGCGAAGCATCGCAGTGGCGGCCAGCGCTTCTTGGGTGGGAATGTCGCCCGCCGAAGCCATCACTACATCCGGCTCGCCCGATTCATCATTGCTCGCCCAATCCCAAATGCTGATTCCCTTCGTGCAATGGATGATAGCCTCGTCCATGTTCAGAAACTGCAAATGTTTTTGCTTATCGCAGACGATCACGTTCACGTAATTCTGACTCCGTAGACAGTGATCCGCGACGGAGAGCAGGCAATTCACATCCGGAGGAAGATAGATGCGCGTTACAGTAGCACTCTTGTTGACCACCACATCGAGGAAGCCCGGGTCCTGGTGGGTGAAACCGTTGTGATCTTGTCGCCAGACCGTGGAAGTAATCAGGAGATTCAACGACGCAATCGCCTGTCGCCAGGACAACTGCCGGCTCATTTCCAGCCACTTCGCATGTTGATTAAACATCGAATCGATCACGTGAACGAACGACTCATAAGTGGAGAAGAAACCGTGCCGCCCTGTCAGAAGGTAACCTTCGAGCATTCCCTCCATGGTGTGTTCGCTTAGCATTTCCATTACGCGGCCGTCGTTAGCGAGCTCGCCACCATCCTGATCTTCAGGGAAGATTTCCTCGATCCAGAATTTCTTGGATACGCTGTAAATTGCGTCGAGCTTGTTTGAGGTGGTCTCATCTGGGCCAAACACGCGGAAATTGTTCATGTTCCGCTTCATCACTTCGGCCAGATAAGCGCCCAGCGGACGGGTATTCTCCGCCGACTTTTGAGCGGGTTTCTGCAATTTGTAGGCGTAGTCCCGAAAGTGTGGGAGCCGCGGGGCTTTCTTGAGGCGTCCTCCATTCGCGTGCGGATTGGCACTCATGCGCCGGCTTCCCTCAGGCGCCAACTCGCGAAATACCGGAGCGAGGTTTCCGTTGCCGTCGAAAAATGCTTCGGGTTTTTGCGATTGCATCCAATGCTCAAGGATTCGAAGTTGTTCCGGATCTTTTTTGGCATCCGGCAAGGGAACTTGATGGGCCCGCCAGAAGCCTTCGAGAAAATGGCCTTCGACTTCGCGCGGCGCTGTCCATCCCTTCGGGGAGCGCAGCACGATCATCGGCCAGCGAGGCCGGCTTGTCACGCCTTGCTCGCGGGCCACATGTCTGTGCCGGCGAATTTCCTCAATACACTGTTCCGTCGTTGCCGCCATGGCTTGATGCATGGCGTCGATATCGGATCCTTCCACAAAATATGGCGTCCATCCATAACCACGGAGCAAGCTCTCCAATTCGTCGTGAGAAATGCGCGCCAGCAACGTCGGGTTATTGATCTTGTAACCGTTCAGATGAAGGATCGGCAGAACAGCGCCATCCCGCGCTGGATTCAAGAATTTGTTTATGTGCCACGAAGTTGCCAACGGTCCAGTTTCGGATTCGCCATCGCCCACAACAGCTGCCACGATCAGTTCAGGATTGTCGAAAGCCGCGCCACAAGCGTGAGAGAGCGAGTAACCAAGCTCGCCGCCTTCGTGGATCGATCCCGGTGTCTCGGGAGTGCAGTGGCTGCCGACTCCGCCGGGAAACGAAAACTGTTTGAAAAATTCTCGCAGGCCGGCCACATCCTGGCTCTTCTCGGGATAAATCTCGGAATACGTGCCTTCCAGGTATGTAGGGCCCAGCACGCCGGGCGCACCGTGACCAGGGCCAGCGATAAAGATCATGTCGAGGTCGTATTTCTTGATCAGCCGGTTCAGGTGAACATAAATGAACGACAATCCCGGACTCGATCCCCAGTGGCCGAGCAAACGGTTCTTGATGTGCTCCGGCCGCAGAGGCTCCGTCAACAGCGGGTTCTCCTGCAGATAGATCATGCCCAGGCTGAGGTAATTGCAAGCTCGCCAGTAGGTTTCGGTTTTGCGGAGCTCATCCGCGCTCAGCGGCATGCTCTTGATAGTCGATCGCGTAGGTGCATACGGACTGAGATCTTGGATTTCGGCTGGAAGGCTGGCTTCGATGACGCTCATAGATCACTCCTTTGGATAGGCTATGCCCGCAGGCCAGTCCACGCAATCGTTCTCTGTGGATAAATAGATGCTGCAGACCAATAATGGAATTGGTTTCAATCGCTTGAAGATATCGATCGCCTAGGCCCACGACTTGTGACGCTTGTTCTTCGGATATAATTTGTAAGTCATTGAGAAAAGCGCCCGTAGCTCAGCTGGATAGAGCGATTGCCTCCGGAGCAATAGGTCGGGAGTTCGAATCTCTCCGGGCGCGCCAGTTTTGTGATTCACCGATTCGAGGTCATTCTCCTCAAGCGGACTAACCTGACTCGCATCATGTGCTCTCCATACTCAGAGCACGATATTTCCGCAGCAATTCGTAAAGCACAACTCCTGCCGCAGTGGCGACATTAAGCGAGGTCTTCTTTCCCAGCATTGGTATCCGCACGTGCGTGTCGGCAAGGTCGAGCAATTCGGGACGAAGGCCTTCGACCTCGTGTCCGAATGCAACACAGACGGGAAACTTGGGCCGCCATTCAAACAGATCAATGGCGTGCAAGCTCGTCTCGACTGCTGCAATCTCAAATCCTTTGCCTCGCAGCCCCTCAGCCAGCCGGACAGCATCCCAGTCATGTTCCCATGGGACGACGTCCTCAGCGCCCAAAGCGGTTTTCGAGATCGCTTTCTTCGGCGGATGTGCGGTGATCCCACCCAGACATAGTTTTTCCAAACCGACTCCGTCGGCAGCCCGGAAAAATGCACCAACGTTGTACATGCTGCGTACGTTATCGAGCAAAACCGCCGCCGGCAGGTGAACTCCTTCATATCCCGCCGCCAGCGAAGGCATGGCATCCACGGTATTTTTTTCGCTGGGCAGAACGGAATCAGTGCTAAGGGAAGACCTCGGATCTCTCATTTTGGTGGTTCCATTCTAAGACTGAACGGATCTCGAGCCCCAGGGGCTAAGTCATTTCTATCGGACGAGTCTGTGGGAGAATGGAAGCACCCAAGACGAAGGTCCGATGTGAGTGAAAAAGGCGCTTCCGCTCTGCGAGCTACCATCAAGAAGCCAGGGGGATCCGAAGTTCAGGTCGAGCTCTATCGCACTGGCCCGTCGAGCTTTCAGCTGACCGAAAACGGCGGGATCGTGGGGGCATTCATGGGGTCGAGCGATCTCCGTGAGACGTGGGATCGCTGCATCGCGAAGCGCTACCCCGAACACCAGGTATCTCATTTGGAAGAGTGGTTTCCCGAGTGAGGCCGCGATCACATAATTATTGATGAAACAGCTACTTAATGACCTCGTACCTTATCCGCACAACTCCGTCGGAGTATTTCTGACTCGAAAGCAGGCGCAGCGGGACATCACGATGTCGAGGTGCAATAAGGGGGATGCCATCGCCGATGAAAGTAGGAATCACGTGAATATCGAACTCATCGATCTCGCCGGCATCTAGAAATGAGGCGATCAGTTTACCGCCGCCCATCATCCAGATATTTTTTCCAGGCTCCGCACGCAGGCGTTTGGCAAACTTCTTGATTGGCTCCGACACGAAGCTGAAACCTCGTACGACCCGTTTCGGCGGTTTTCTTGAGAAGACATAGTTGACAAGCTTCGTATCGAACGCGCCGCCGTCCTTGCCGGTTTTCTTCTGATAAGCCAGAAGCCAATCGTAGGTCCTCCGGCCCCAGAGGATGGTGTCGATGGAGGCGTAGAACTTGCGCATGCCGTAGTCGGACTTCTGCGGATGGCGATTCAGCCATTCCACATCGCCGTCAGGCCGGGCGATGTAACCGTCGGCACTGGTCGCAATACAAACAATGATTTTGCGGCGCGCTTTCATATCGTCTCCTTCGAGCCAGCAACTCGCCGAGTCATTGTAAAGTAAAGAAACATGCCCGCCGATCCCAGGCTCTCGGGAACCATCGCCTTCCGTTATCCCGATTTTGTCTACTTCTCAGTGGCGCGCTTCTTCATCGTGCTGGCTCTGGAGATGCAATCGGTCGCTGTGGGTTGGCAAGTGTATGAGATCACGCGCAAGCCGCTCGATCTCGGACTCGTCGGTCTGGCGCAATTTTTGCCGGGCGTGGTTTTCATGTTGGCGTCAGGACATGCCGTCGATCGACTGAATCGTAAGCGCCTGCTCATGGCCTGCTACGCGGGTTTTGGGCTTTGCTCTGGCTTGCTTCTCGCTTTCAGCTTGAAAGAGCCTACTTCCGTTTATCCGATCTACGGAGTGGTGGTTTTGTTGGGAACTGTCCGCGCGTTTAATTTTCCAACCAGCCGTGCGATCTTACCGCAGTTAGTTCCCGAGGACCATTTTGCGAACGCAGTCGCGTGGAATTCCAGCGTGTTCCAGGGCGCGACGATTCTGGGCCCTTCGATCGGTGGACTACTGTATGCATTTTTTCATGGTGCGGCCGCCGTATATGCGGCGGCAATGGCGATTGCGGTCATCGCCTTGACTTCCACGTTGCGAATCAAAGCCGAGCAGCCGGCGCGTCGCAGGCAGCCGACGAATTTAGCGACCATACTGGCGGGATTTCGCTACATCTGGGAACAGAAACTGGTACTGGGTTCGATTTCCCTTGATTTGTTCGCCGTATTGCTTGGCGGGGCCGTCGCGCTGCTCCCCGTCTACGCGCGCGAAATCTTGAAAACCGGCCCGTGGGGTCTCGGTCTCTTGCGTAGCGCGCCCGGAGTCGGCGCGGGAGTGATGGCGATTGTGCTAGCCCATCGGCCTCTGAGGCGCAACATCGGAATGACGATGTTATGGTGTGTCGCGGGATTTGGCGTGTTCACGATCGTCTTCGGGCTCTCGCGAAATCTCTATCTGTCGCTGATTGCGTTATTTCTGTGCGGAGCCAGCGACATGGTTAGCGTGGTCATTCGCGCTATCTTGGTGCAGCTCGGTACGCCGGACGAAATGCGTGGCCGCGTCAACGCAGTGGACATGATTTTTATCGGTGCCTCCAATCAGTTGGGCGAGTTCGAATCCGGATTGACTGCAGCGTGGTTTGGAACCGTGCCAGCGGTGGTTTTGGGAGGAGTTGGGACCTTGCTGGTGATCGCTATTTGGGCCTGGAAATTCCCAGAACTTCGACAGGCGGATCAGGTTGCCGGTTTCGCCGCAGAGTCGGGCAGCGGCTAGCATCGTCGGGGCACCTTGCCGGCGGGGCAAAGCCTGGCAGCGCTATTTACCTCGGATGACCGTCTTCGCTGCGCTCATGTTGTCGAAGCGATCATAGGAGCGCACCACCACTACGCGCTCGATACTGCTGGCGGACGCTTTCTCTGACGAGGAAGTGCCGGCTGGGATCGGAACGCGGAAATCATAGCTTTCAGTTTTCGAGTCGCTGATCTGGTCCACTGGTTCCACAAACTGCCAATCCCCGGCATCGACGGAATACTCAGATCGCTTGATCGGCGAGAAACTGTCTTTCGCGGTAAACCGAACGTGAATCTGATTTCCCTCTTCCGAGGCAGAAAGATTTTCGATCGCGGGCGGCGTCGTATCCACTACGAAACGCGCGCTCTCTCGCTCCGCTGTCAGTCCTTGACCGGGCGAGTGGGAAGGCGCGTCGGAGGCGACAACTTTAACTTTGTAACCTCCGTCCGGGAGAAGGGAAGCGTCGAAGGAATAGAATTTGTCGGTGAGACCGTCTTTAAGCAGCAGCCAACGCGTCTGGCCATCGCCTCGGTAATAGACCGAATAAACCATCTGATCGTCATTGTCGTCGTGCACGCTCCACTTCACGCCGATCGAATCGCGATCATGCGTCGAAGGAGGCGGAGTGTCGAAATGTTGCGAGGAAGTGCTGCTGTCGCTTCCCAGTGATTTAGGCAGCGATTGGTAACGCACTCCGACCTGCACGCTGACATCGTCAAAATCAGGAGCGACGTTTTTCGGCAGGTAATTGATTGCCACGCTATCGACGCGCGGAGCCGGATTGCCAGCGCGCAACACGGCTTTCCACTGGATAAATCGCGCGGCTGGAACTCCGATGGCACCGTCTTTCTGTAAATCAATCTGCTTCCAGGCGCTCCAATTGCGGTCAGGATTATCGACGTTGCCGCTGCGCGCGAAAAGTTCGACATTGCCGGCGCCACGGAATTCAGCGCGTCCCCAGCGGGAAAAAATGTGGGCATCGAATACGTCGCTCTCGTAGCTTCCTTCGGCGGCAGGAGCGGCGCTCATCAAAAAAACTTTGCCGAGGTTGCTGGTCGAAGCGTAGAGGCCGCCATTGGACGTTGGAGCAAAAGCCGTGACCTGGCTGGCGCTGGCTTTCAACAGGTCGGTGAATTGGTCTTCGCCTCTGATGGCAAAAATGTGCCCACGATTTCCTGTTCCAGCGAGAAGCTGTCCGTGCGAATCGAAGGCCAGCGCATAGACCAAATCTTCGCGTGAAGCCCAAAGCCGCGCCGGCGAGCCATCAGGCGCGATGCGATAGATTTCGGAGCCTCCAGCAGCTGAAGGCGTCGATGGCAACGAGATAATCGCGGGCGCGCTAGAAGAAGTTGCGCCGGTGCCGGCTTGCGCCCCACCCGTCGATGAAGAGGGAATTGAGATGGCGGGGAATGACGTAGCACCTCCCTCCGTCCGCTTCTCGCCGACTCCTGCAGCATAGATGTTCCCGTCGTGATCGATTGCCAGTGCGGTAATTTCTTTTTTCGGAGCGCTGTAAAGAACAAAGGCATCGCCATTGGGTGCAATGCGATAGACGAGCCCACTCCCGTCAGATCCTGCGATGAGATCGCCCTTTGCATCAAACGCCAACACGCGGATGTGCGCTTCGTCGCTCTTAAAAAATAGCGAATGTTCGCCGTTCGGGGCGACACGGAAAATTTGCCCTTGATCGCCGGTAGCGACATAAAGATTGCCGGAGTCATCCAGCGCCAGATTCCAGATGTACTTGGTTTTGGGATCGAAATAAATCGATGCGCTCCAGCCGGCTTCGACGGTGGATTTGGTCTTCTCAGCGGCTTCCTGCGCCTGTTCGGGGGAAACGCCGCGATGCTCGATCTTGTAAATCTTACCGTCAGGGTTGGTGGCGGCATAAATCGCTCCATTTTTGCCAACCACCAGCGCCTGAATCTGAAGTTCCTGCGGTTCGAAGATGGTTGAGGTTTTGCCATCCGGCGTGAGGCGATAGACGCGAGCAGGAGAACCGGCAGCGGCATAAAGATTGCCATCGCGATCGGCTGCGATCGACCAGATGTAGGTCGACGGAGTGGTCGCAAGCGACTTGAAAGCTGGCGCCAGTTCAAGGCCGCCGCTGCTGAGAATCGCAACCCCCTGATTTGTGCCCTTGATCAGATCTTCAAATTTCCACTGTTCCCAGGTGCGCGTGCCTTCCGCAAGAAGCAATCCGGCAAAAAATAAAAAAAAGAATGGGAACAAGTAAGTTCGGCGAGTTCGCAGAGTAGATCTCATTGGATTGATGGAAAGTTCAGGTTAGCACGGAAAGCGCACCGGGGAAGTGAGCACAGCACGACCGAAGTTACTTAATGTTGATCGTCAGCACCTGCGCGCCAGAAACCACGTAATCCAACGGCTTGGTATCGGCTTCGTTTACAGATGATTCGTTGGAAATCACCATGTCTTGGGTGCCGCGCATCCCGTCCATCACATTCATGATGGAGAGCGGAAGGGAAGGCATGACTTTGTCGGCAATCATGGCCTCCGGATCAGCTTCGAGCAGGGAAACATAGACCCGATTGTTGACATGCTCCTTGTTCAGCGAAGCAATCGTAGATGCCAGGTCGAGCTTGCGGGCAAACGCGACCGACCCATGGCGAAGGTGGTCCAGAGTTTCTCCATCGCTTACCAGGATTCGCAATGGCCCCTTGGAAGCTGAGGTCGGAATGCGAATCGGAATGTGCTCGACAATGCCTTCGCCGCGATATGGCCGTAGCATGGCTTCCACGGTTATCTCGTCGCCAGGCCGCGCTTCCGTGATGTCAGTTCGAGCACTTTCCATGCGCGCCCAGCGGCGGTCGTGAATGATATCGAAATCGAGATGAACTCCGCCAATCGCCGGAACGGTGTACGGATTGTCGTAAATGCGGCCAAACCGCTCGCCCAAAGAAGTAGCCGCCAGCATGGCACTGGGCTGCCCGCCATCGATGGTGGCGAAAAGATCATGCATCGTAACATCCGGATAGCCGGTGACGCTGATGCTCCCGTTCATGTGGTAGGTCGTGTCTTCGCCGTATTCATTCACGCCATGCAGAGCATTGAACACAGTCGCCATCATCGCCACAGGGCTGAGACGCGCGTTATTCAGCACTTCGTAATGAAACTGCTTGTCGCTAGTTTCAGTGTGGAGTGTCAGAGTGACCGGAATCATGTCCGGCTTTTTGTTGAACTCCCCGAGAATTCCCGTGTGGCGGTCCTGCACGAACGCTCCAATCGGCTCGGTCGCGTTGACGATCTTGAACGCGTTCATCGGCGACGGAAGCGTGGCCAGCACCTGGGCCTTGGTCATCGGCAGATCGATCATGCCGAACTGCATCAGCGGATGCCCGCAAGCCAGCAGCTTATCGGCGTCCATGTAAGTCACGGAGCACGTGGCAGCGATATCCATGTCGCCGCGAACCAGAACCGCGCTGACTGCCGAACCCGGCTCGATCGGCTCCGGCTGCTTCGCGTCGCTTACCGAACCAACTCCCATCACCGGCACAACGCCAGCCGCGGCAAATTTCGATGCGAAAAGCTGCACTGTATCTTCCGAGAAGCCGCTGAACACGAGCGGCGTTTCAATTGGCTTGAGATAATTTGCAAAATCCTGAACTGAGGTGCTATCTACGCTGGGACTTGCCGTCTTGCTGGGGCTGATGACAGCAGGTTTCTCCGCGACGGGCAGCGCTGACGGAGTCCGATCCATCGCGCTGATTTCCATCATCTCCGCCACCGGCGTGACGCCAGCAATCGGCTCTTTTGAGAATTCGCCAATTCGAAATGCGATGGCTCCGGCCAGCTTGCCATCCAGATAAACCGGGCTTCCGCTCATTCCCGCGACCACGCCGGTGTATTCCACCTTCGCTCCGCCGAGCCGCACCAGAATCACGTCTCCCTTGGGCCCATTGACGTTTTTCAGCACGCCCAGAACTTCTACCTGCATAGGCTCGGGCTTGGTGCCTTCAAACACGGTATAAGCCACGCCATGCATTCCAGCGTGAATCTGGCTCACCGCGATGGTTTCAGTTGGCTTGGGAGATTGCGCGTTACTAACGGGTGAAAATGCACAGCAGAGGACGAAGGCGGCGAAAACAACTCGATTCATTTACAGTATTCCCCAGAGGCCCCACGCGCCTCAAATACAGCAATAGACTCCGCGTCAATTAGCAATCGTACAGGGAGGGGTTGCCAAACGTAGAGCTGAACATCCCAATCGCGAAGCTCTGCGTCTATACTAGCATAGGGTTTCTCAGAGAATTCAATGCTTTCTTTCAATTCTGATCGGCTCGGCCATTACTTGCGCAATATTCTTCACATCAGTTTGCTAGCTGTTTTTCTCCTCGCCGTTAGGGGAATCACTGGCCTTCCGGCCTTTGGCCAGGATCAGTCCCAGTCCGGCCAGCAGACCCAGCCTCCGCCGGAAGCTGGTGGCCCGCAAGGGGATGTAGGGCCCTATGCCATTCCGAAGAAGAAGGAAGAGCCGCCCCCTCCTCCGCCCACCAAGCCCAAAAAGATTGAGGGTATGCCGGATTATTCCATTCAGGTGAGTGTTCCCTTGGTGGAAGTGCCGGTCATGGTCATGACTAAAGACGGCCAGTTTATCTCCAGCCTGAAACAGGACAATTTCAAAGTTTTCGAAGACGGGGTGGAACAAAAGATCAGCAACTTCAATATCTCGCAGGCGCCGATCACGGCGGTCTTGCTGGTGGAGTACGCGTCCACGAACTACTCTTTCATGATCGACGCGCTGCGCGCTTCCTATAGTTTCGCCAACAGCTTGAAGAAGGACGACTGGGTCGCGGTTGAGTATTACGACCTCAAACCGCAAATCCTGGTGGATTTTACTCAAGATAAAAGCGCGATCATGGGCGCAATTGATCTCTTACGAATGCCGGGCTTCGCCGAAACCAATTTGTTCGATGCCCTCTACGACACGCTCGATCGTTTGGATCGCATCGAGGGACACAAGTACATCATTCTGGTCAGCACCGGTTTTGACAGCTTCAGCAAAATTACCCTCGATCAGATGCTGAAGAAAATTCGCAACACAAAAGATGTCACCATTTTCCCCATCAGCATCGGTTGGGCCTTACGAAATTATTGCGAGATGCAACACTGCCTGGGCGCGACGCGAGGGGGCATTCCGGCCGGTGAAATGGATTACCTTCAGGCCGACAACGAAATGCAGACTTTCGCACGGATGACCGGAGGACGTTTCTACCAGCCCCGCTTCGCAGCCGAATACCCGGAGATCTTTCAGAGCATCACGGGTGACATTCGCAATCAGTACATCCTTGCCTATCATCCGAGTAACGCCAAACTCGATGGCTCTTTTCGCAAGCTGAAAGTTGAGGTCATGGCAGCGGACGGTGGGCCCTTGAAAGTCCGCGATCAAAAGGGCAAAGACGTCAAGTATCAGGTCATCGCCCGCGAAGGATATACGGCGAAACACGTGGTCGAGTAGGGCTAGTGCACGTGAAAGAAGCTGTCGAGCAGGAAGAGCAATCCCACTCCTAAGAACACCGTCAGCGCGATCCCCGCGCCCGGTTCGCGATTGACCTCCGGTATCAAATCCGAGGCGGCAACGTAGATCGTAACTCCGGCCGAGAGTGGCAATCCGGAACTGACTTCTCGCTGGAAAACGGCCATTGTCAGTACGCCGGCAAACGTAGCCGCTCCAAGTAATACCGAGGCTCCCCACGCCCGGCCCCGGCTTTGTCCGCTGGCCAACATTACTGAACTAATGGTGAAACCCTCCGGGATTTTGTGCAGGAAAATTGCGAGAAAAATGATCCACCCCAGCCAGTTGGAAACCAAAAAGCCAGAGGTGATCGCGATGCCATCAAAAAAAGTATGGATGATCAGCCCGAGTAAGACCGAGTATCCCTTGTGCGCATGAAGAAACTGATCTTGGTGCGTCTCTTCGCCAAAATGAAAGTGCGGCGTGACCGTGTGCTCGAAAAAATGGACGATGAGATAACCAATTAGAACCAACAAAGCAGCGCTGTGCCCGCGCAACTCGAGGCTGGCGGGAAAGACCTCCATAATTGCCGTGGCCAGCATGAATCCCGCGCCCAGGGCCACAAAGTATTTCAGATAACGGCGCTCCCAGTTTTTCTGCACGATGATCGTGCCGCCGAAAACGTTAGCGGCAGCGGCGGTAAGGCCGAGAAGAAGACTGAGAATAATGGGATTCATGGCTGCGCGAGGATGATATCAGTTTTTATGCGGGCAATGCTTATCCGCTGTGCCTGATATGCATCACATCTCCATCCTGCACGATGTAGTCTTTCCCTTCCAGACGTAGCGTTCCCTTCGCGCGCGCGTTGGCTTCCGATCCGGCTTCCAACAATTGATCCCAACGAATCGTCTCTGCACGGATGAAGTGCTTTTCCAGATCGGAGTGAATCGCGCCAGCCGCTTCCACCGCGCGAGAATTGATTGGGATGGTCCACGCGCGGCATTCGTCTTCGCCCGCAGTAAAGAACGAAATCAAGCCGAGCAAATGGTAGCTCGTTCGGATCAGGCGAACCAGGCCACTCTCTTTGAGGTCATAACTCGACAGGAATTCCGCCGCGTCAGCATCGCTCATTTCCGCCAGTTCGGCTTCGACCTTGCCGCAAATCGCCGCGGCGGCCGCGTTTGGCCGGGCAGAGACGTCATTCAATTTGTATTGGCCCGCAGCTTTTTCGAGGTCCTTGCCCAAATCCGTGCTTTCGCTGATGTTCAGCACGTAGAGCATGGATTTCTCACTGAGAAACATGAATCCGCGAAAGCGTTTCTTGTCCTCCGGCGTCATCTCCAGTTCCCGCAGCGGACGCTCTGTTTCGAGATGAGCCTTGGCACGCTTCAATAAGTCGAACTCTTTTTCCAGATCGGCCGAGCGCATTTTCTTGAGATCTTTTTCTACCCGCTCGAGACGTTTTTCGATCTGACCCAGGTCACTGACCATCAAATCGAAATCGACATTCTTGATGTCGCGCAGCGGATCAATCGAGCCGACATGCGGAATCGCGGGATCGTCAAATGCCCTGACAACATGGGCCAGCGCATCTACTTGGCGCAAATGCCCAAGATACGCACTCTCTTTCAGCGCTTCCTGTCCGATCGCGCCAACATCGACGTATTCGACCGAAGCATGAGTCAATTTTTTCGGATTGTAGAGCGCAGCTAGGCGGTCAAGCCGGTCGTCGGGAACTTTGGCAACGCCCACATGCGCCTCGCGAGGATTCGAGTAAGCCTGCTCGGAAAGATGCGCCTTAGTCAAAATGCGAAACAGCGATGTCTTGCCCACCTGTGGCAGGCCAATGATGCCGGTTTTCATAGAAAGCGACTAGCTTCTAGCTCCTAGTTTCTAGCAGTGATGAATGCGAGCTTTAAGAATAAATGATTGGCAGTTCTTTTGTGGCGAGGGCCGCGCACTGGCCGACCGGGTAGCACGCACCTGGGAGCTAGAAGCTGCTCGCTGTCAGGTAAACGACGACTAGTCCTAGCAGCAGGACTCCGCCTTCGACACGCGTGGACCAGACGTGCAAAGCATCGAACTGCATGCGGACCGGATTATCGATGGGAACCGAGTCGATTTCTCCAATCGACGCTCGCAGCACATCCATGCGCGGCATGATGCTGAATTGCGAGACGAGCGTGAGCACGAGCATGAGCACGATTAGCACGTGCTTGGCTGCGAATAGGCGAGGCGTGCCTTTTGAAATTTGGCTGTAAATGATCGAACCGGCAAGGAAAACAATGCCCGAGACGATTCCAATCCAGTGCAGGCTGCTCAGCGAACGCGCAACCACGTTCCCCGCCAGATGTCGCGTTGGCAACACGCTGAAGACAGTCGGCGCCAGTACGAAAGCAAAGAAGATCAATCCGCCCAACCACACAACGAGTGCCAGAAGCATGAGATAACGAAGAAAGGACATGGCGAAATATTATCAGCCGTGAAGGCGGCAAATGCCAGTGCAACAGTTAGCGCTTAGCATTCAGCCTGCTAATTTTCTGGACGTCACGGGCCCTTGCTGGCTGAATACTGATTGCTGAGTGAAAGCCCGCAGAGCTACATTGGCACTGGCGTGCTTTCCACGATTTCCCGCATGACCTGCTCGGCTTGTTCGGACCTCTTCAGTGTCGAGGCGTAACTTCCGCTGACGACTACTCTGTGTGCAAACACCGGGACCATCAGCGGCTTGAAATCTTCCGGCGTGCAGAAGTTGCGCCCATCAAGAAACGCCATTGCCTGCGCCGCACGATAGAGCATTTGCGAACCGCGCGGCGACACTCCCAAGGAAAAATGTTCCGACTCACGCGTCTTCTTTACCACCGCCAGCGTATAGGTGACCAGAGCATCGTCGACGCGTACTTGTACGAGCGCGTTTTGCATCTCCAGCAAATCCGCGCCACTCAGCGCAGCTTGCATCTGTTCTAATTTTGCAGCTCCAGCCTCGGAGCGCAAAATTTCGCGCTCCGCATTGCTGTCGGGATAACCCATCCGTACCCGCATCAGAAATCGGTCCAATTGCGACTCCGGTAGCGGATACGTCCCATGATGCTCCACCGGATTTTGCGTCGCGATCACCAGAAACGGCTGCGGCAGCGGATACGAATGTGCATCGACCGTGACTTGGCCTTCATTCATGGCCTCAAGCAGCGCCGATTGCGTCTTGGGCGTGGTGCGGTTGATCTCATCGGCGAGCAGCACATTGGTAAAAACTGGCCCACGCTTAAATTCAAACTGTTGCTCAATGGCGGAGTAGACAGAAATTCCCAGCACGTCGGAAGGCAGCATGTCGCTGGTGAACTGCACGCGTTGAAAGCTGCAATCTAACGATCGCGCGATCGCCTGACCAAGTGTCGTCTTGCCCACGCCAGGAACGCCTTCGATCAGCAGATGCCCGCGTGCGAGAAGAGAAACGACGGCCAGCCGTACGATGTCGTCTTTGCCGCGAATCACCTTGCGCAGCGCAGTTTCTAGTTGTGCGGCTCGATGCGAGACGGCGCTGGCGGTTTCCGGAGACACTAGGTGAATTTTACTATGCGCAGAAGAAGGGAAGGCGGTTACGGAGGTTTTGAGCACTTAGCAGTTGGAACTTAGCATTTAGCAAAGACACTCGGCTGCAGATTCCAAGCCTCTGCCGGCCAAGTGCTAAGTGCTAACTGCTGTTTTACTGCATAAACTCCGCCGGCCTGCCGGTCAGGCGCTCGATCCGCTTGGCAATCGGTGGATGAGTCGAGAAAAGATTGCCAAAGTTCATTCCCAACAACGGCTGGATGATAAATAGATGCGCAGTGGAAGGCGTAGCCTGCATCGGCAGACGGCGCGAATAAGCGTCGAGCTTCGAAAGCGCACTGGCCAACGCGTATGGATTCCCGGTGTAATGCGCACCGCTGGCATCGGCTTGATATTCCCGCGAGCGCGAAACCGCAAGCTGGATCAAGGTCGCCGCAATCGGAGCCAGGATCAGCATAAACAGCGCCGCCAGCCCTCCGCCTCCTCCGCGCTCTTCCCGATCTCCACCCATGCCGCCGAAAATCATCGCCCAGCGTCCCATGCTGGCAAGCATCGTAATCGCGCCGGCGATCGTCGCCGCCACGGAACTGATCAGGATGTCACGGTTGTTGACATGCCCCAATTCGTGCGCCAGCACGCCTTCCATCTCTTCATCATTGAGCAAATTCAAAATACCTTGGGTCACCGCAACCGAAGCGTGGCTCGGATTGCGACCGGTGGCAAATGCATTCGGCGAGTCGTTCGGGATGACGTAAATCTTCGGCATTGGAATGCCGATCTTTTGCGTCAGCCGCTCCACAATCTCGTAGGCTCGCGGCAGTTCTTCCCGCGTAACCGGCTGCGCCCGATACATCGCCAGGGCGATCTTGTCGGAATAGAAGTACGAGACGAAGTTCATCACCACGGCGAGACCCAGTGCCAGAATCATGCCGTTCTGCCCGCCAAATGCCCGGCCAATGAACATCAGAAGTAGCGTCAACAGCGTCAGAAAGAACGCCGTTTTGAATGTGTTTCCCATAGTAGTTTTCCAGTCATATAGATGGTACGCCGAAGCGGAGGATTCAGCGCGGGTAAGTCATGCCATTGTAATAGGATGAAGAGCCTTTCGCGGTGATCACCTTTGCTTGTTCTTCACCGTAGCCTTTACCGTCCCCTTTGCCAACCGCGCCGTAATCTCATCGCCCGGCTTGACGCTCGCCGCATCTTTCAGCAGCTTGCCCGAAGCGTCGAACACCAATGCATATCCCCGCTCCAAAATCGCCACCGGTGACAGGGCCTGCACGGCGGTATCTATGCGATCCAAATGCACCCGGCGTTCCAGCAGGTAATTGCGGGCAGCAGCCAGCAACCCCGCTGTGTGGACTTCCAAATCTCTCTTCATTCCTGCCAGCACCCGCCGGACGTCGTAATGCCGTACCGCCGCCGAAAGCGTTTCAAATTGCCTCCGCTGAGTTTCAAGAATTCCCCGCTCGGCCTGCGTCATACGGTGCACCAGATCATCTAGGCGCTGTTCGCGGCGGTAGATAAAATCCGCCATCCGCCCGAACGCGCCATGCTGCGCCAACGCGGTCAATCGCTGCCGTGCATCCAGCAAACGGAAACGCGTTGCCTGCGCCAACCGGGTTCTCAGACCGCCCATCCGCTCCTCGAGTTCCTGCCGCGAGCGGATGACCATCTCAGCCGCCGCCGAAGGCGTGGGCGCACGCAAATCGGCCACAAAATCGATGATGGTGAAGTCGGTTTCATGCCCGATGGCGGAGATCACCGGAATTTCTGACATCGCAATGGCGCGAGCCAGTCCTTCGTGATTGAATGCCGCCAGATCCTCCGCCGATCCGCCGCCGCGCGCCACAATGATCACATCGACAGTGCGCGCTTTATTGAAATACCGAACCGCCGCCGTGACCTCGAGAGCCGCCATATCTCCTTGCACCTGTGCAGGAAAAATCAGCACACCCGCACTCTGATGCCGTCTGCGCAAAATATTCAGGATGTCCCGTAGGGCCGCACCCTGCGGCGAAGTTACGATTCCGATGCATCGCGGCAAGATGGGAATTGGCTTTTTGCGGGACGAATCGAAAAGCCCCTCAGCTTCCAGTTTCGCTTTGAGTTGCTCGAAGGCAACCTGCAACGCCCCCGCGCCCTTCGGCTCCAGATATTCGGCAGAAATCTGCAACTCGCCGCGATCGTCATAAATCGTGACTCGTCCACGCGTGATGATTTGCATGCCATTTTCCGGCCGGAAACGCAACAGCTTCGCGGCGGAGCGAAACATCACCACTCGAATCTGGGCATTCTCGTCTTTCAGGGTGAAATAAAGATGCCCGGACTCGTGCGCGCGAAAATTAGAGATTTCGCCTTCCACCCAGATATCGGTGTACTCGCGCTCAACGTGCGTGCGAATCGCAGCAACGAGAGCCCGGACCGTCCAGGTGCGGTGGCCCGCAGGCACAAAGCTTAATCCGAGTTGATCGGAAGCCGACACAGAGAGAAGTTTACCGCAGGGAGAGCTAGCATCTGGCATTTGGTAGTTCGCATTCAGATCTGAGTTTGACGTGTTTTCGGGGTAGTGGCGCGTCCCCTTGCTGGCCGAATGCTAATTGCTAACTGCCGGGCCTAGTGTCTCAGCCGCCCGATTAAATACATAAGCGCCGAAATCACGACGCTGAGCACGATACATGTCACGATAGGAAAATAGAACGTGGTGTTCCGCCCGCGATAAACGATGTCCCCCGGAAGTCGCCCCACGGGGAGATTCGCGCGTCCCGCGAGAGTTAACGCGATGCCCACAAGTGCTAAGAGCGCGCCGAGAAAAATCAACAATTTCCCGAGATCTGCCACGTCTTAGATTTTAGCTCGCCCGCAGAGAGCCGAAACCTGCATTGTGCTTTGCATCATAAAGTACTTGACAATCGAATCTGAACCGTTAAGATGAAGTGCATGGCGGAGCACCGCATTCGTCGGCCACGTAGATTTTCCCTGCATCCCGCTGCCGGGCGTGCTGTCGACGATCTGCGCTTTATCCGCGAGACCATGGAGCAGTCGGCCTCCTTCACTGCCCTTCCCGGATGGGGGCAGGTTGCGATGGGCGCGACGGCTTTGCTGGCGGCCGTGGTTGCTTCCCGGCAATCCAGCGCCGCCATGTGGCTCACCGTATGGATCGGCGACGCGATTCTCGCTGCCTCCATCGCGCTCGTGGCTACGCAGAACAAAGCTCAACGTGCGGGTGTTCCCCTGACCAGTGGCCCGGCTAGAAAGTTTGCACTTAGTTTCTTGCCACCGATCGGTGCTGCGGCAATTCTGACCCCAGTGCTTTACCAGGCCGGTCTGGCACGAGTGCTTCCCGGCGCCTGGTTGCTTCTCTACGGCGCGGGAGTGGTGAGCGGCGGTGCGTTTTCTGTGGCGATTATTCCCTTGATGGGTGTTGGCTTCATCGCCGCTGGCATTGGTTGCTTGCTGTTCGGTTGGGGCAACCTGTTTATGGCTGCCGGCTTTGGAGGGCTTCACATAATTTTCGGATTCTTGATTGCGAGGAGGTACGGTGGGTAAGCCGAAGTTGCGGACTCGATCGGATGGTGAGGCGCCAGTCCCGGTTCATTCGCGGAGGCCGTCGCCAGAACACCTCGAAGTGCCTGAATTCGACCGCTTGATTCACGAGCGCATTCGTTTGGGGATCGTAAGCGCCCTCGCGGTCAACGATTCTCTCAGTTTCAACGATCTCAAGCGAGTGCTGAAGACAACCGACGGAAACCTCAGCGTGCATGCCAGGAAATTGGAAGAAGCCGGTTACGTGCGCTGCAGCAAGTTTTTTGATGGCCGCATTCCGCGCACGGAGTATCGTCTGCTGCCTGGAGGCCGCAGGGCATTTGAACAATATCTGAATCAGATGGCGGATTTTATCGCTACTACTCGAGACGAGCGTTAATTTTTTTGTGTCGGCCGACTTTGCAGTGCAAAGCTCACTATAAGGTGATTGCCTATGTGCCATCCAGGCATCAACAGCAATATAAATTTTCCCGCTCCGCTGGCTGCAATGGGTTTCCTGGCAGCGTGCGCTGGCACCGTGTTGAGCGGATGCGCATTAATCGCGGCGGCCTTTGTGGGCAAGCTGAAAATCGCTCGAATTGCCTTGAGTTTGCTCGCCGGCGGCGCTGCGATCTATCTCGCGCTGTTGCTATTTTTTTCATTGGCCAGTCATGAAACCATTCTGGCCCGTGGCCAGGAAAAATACTTCTGCGAAATTGATTGTCATCTGGCGTACTCCATTGTTGACGTGAAACGGGAGTCGAAAGCGTCCGTCAATCGCTATATTCTGGAAATCAAGACTCGCTTCGATGAGAAGACCATCTCCAGCAATCGCCCGATCGATGCGCCGTTAATGCCTTCACCCCGAACGGTCGATTTGATCGATGCGAACGGCGCCAAATACCCTCTGGAGGCATTGGCCGGCACCGCTTTGACCACAAGTTTGATTCCGGGCGAGTCCTACCTTACTCAAGTCAGTTTTTCCGTGCCATCGCAGGCTAAGGGACTGAAGCTGTTCATTACGACGACGCCGCAATGGCCGGACTTGCTTGTCATCGGCGATGAGAATAGTTGGCTGCATAAGAAAACCTATCTGGCGTTGTAGCCATTCGAAGGAGATAACACGATGACTATCGATGGCCGGCAAATTCACCGCGATAGCGGGGCCGTGATTGTTCTATCTCTTATCGCCCTGCTGGCAGTTGTGAGCGGCTACTTCCAGGCGCCTCAACCTGACGAACGTTCGTCGGCGCATATTTTCCAGCTTTCGGTCGTGCTCCTGGCGCCGATGATTCTGATCTTTCTCTCGGCTGCGGATTGGACGGCCCAGGCGAAATGTGCGGGTCCTGGTTTTTCCCGCGGCAACGCTGATCGTTGCCTTCGCGGCGCTCTATTACCTCGAGCACTATTACTACCTGGTGCATTATCGATAGCAACGTCTTGACCTAATAATGCCCGCACAAATCCGGCCTCTCCTGATAAAATTTTCCGCATGAGCGTGCTCCCTGTGCTCGTAATGGCGGTATTCTTGTCTTCTTCACAACCAAAAACGTCCCAACCGGTCGAGATTACATCCGAACCGTCCCACCACTTGGTGCTCGAAAATCACTATGTTCGCGTCTTCTCTGTCGAAGTGGCGGCGCGTTCGGCCACGTTGCTGCATCGCCACCGGCACGATTACATTTTCGTTTCGCTCGGCCCGGCGCAGATTTCCAACGAAGTCGAAGGTAAGCCGCCGGCCGAGATAAAACTCGCGGATGGAGAA
Organism: Terriglobales bacterium; assembly: GCA_035507035.1. Lineage (GTDB taxonomy): Bacteria > Acidobacteriota > Terriglobia > Terriglobales > Acidobacteriaceae > DATJOJ01. The sequence goes on from DATJOJ010000037.1 coordinate 50,508, forward strand.
GCCCGCTTCACCCAGGGCAACTTTACCCACTTGGTGCGGAATACCTCCAACCAGTCGTTCCGCAATATCGCGATTGAATTGCTGCAAGACGAGAAAACCGGCAGTGTTCCCCTTCCTTCAGACGACACGCGCGGCTTGCAAGTACTGAAAGGTGGCACGGAGCAAGTTCTCTTCGTAAAGGACGGCGTCAAAGTATCGGAAATCGAGTTGCAAATCGCCGGAGTTGAGCCGAAACATCACCATGCCAACAAGGAACTCATGATCGCTCTCACTGATCTTGTGTTGCGCAGCGATGTAGTTGGCAAAGGCGCCTCTAATCTGGAAATGAAGGCTGGCGAGGTGAAATGGATGGAAGGCGGGTTTACTCACACCGTCACCAACGTCGGGCAAGGACCGGCAAAGTACGTAACGCTCGAGTTCGAGTAAGGCCCGTTCATCAGCGCGCCTGCGCCAGTATCATGAAATCTTTGATCAAAACACACCTGCGTGCGCTCGGCATCGTTGTCATGTTGAGTTGTCTCGCCTTGGGCGCGGATCGACCGATCGACGTTGCCCACAGTATGGTGCGCATTCATGTAGGGAAATCGGGCCTTTTTTCTGCTGCCGGTCATGAGCACTGGGTTGCCGCGCCAATCGTCGAGGGAAATATTGCCGAAACGGAGCCGCAACACATTTGGTTTCGCGTCGAGGCCGGCAAGATGAATGTTGAGGACGATCCAAAAGTGAGCCCTGCCGATCAGGCACAAGTCCAGGAGACGATGCAAACGAAAGTGCTGTACAGCGGCGATTATCCAGAGATCAGTTTTCGTTCAACTTCCATCGAGAAAAACAAGGACGGCTGGCTGGTTCAAGGCGATCTGACTCTCCACGGACAGACTCACTCAGTTAGCGCCGTCGTGCACAAGTCACAAAATGCTTATGTCGGACGCTGTCAGATCAAGCAAACCGACTTCGGCATTAAACCCATCACTGTCGCTGGTGGAACCGTCAAAGTCAAAGACGAATTACAGGTAGAATTCTCCATCATGCTGGTGCCAGGCCCATGACACAAATTTAATTGCACACTGTCATTATCCGTATCCCTGTCTGCATTGCGCCTCCTCCCCTGACCGCGTAGCATCTAACCAGTATGGCGACGGCCGTCACAACTGCGCCCAACCGGGTCAAGCCAAAACTGGTATTTAGCGAGATCATCAGCTTTGCCTACGATACGTTTTGCAGCAACAAGCTGCGCTTCGGGCTGACTGCCTTGGGGATGGTCATCGGCACCGCCTCGCTCATTCTCGTGGTAACGATCGGAATGACCGGCAAGCAGTACGTCCTCAATCAAATCCAATCCATCGGCGCCAACATGATTGACGCCGAATATCAGAGTGGCGCCCAACCCAATGCCAACCGCGATCCGCTCACCATTGACGACATGAAGGCGGTGCTGTTGCAGGTGCCGGGTATTGTCGCCGCCTCGCCGGTCGTGCCGCTCGACGACCGTATTTCCATTGGCGGCGGCAAGCAAAGAGATCTGCGCGTCCTCGGGGTTCTGCCCGATTACAGCGTGGTTCGCAACCTGGTTGTTCTGTCCGGACGCTCTTTCGACAATGAAGACGAAATGGCTCGAAACAAAGTCGGCGTGATGCAGCAAAAGCTGGCGGAGCAGATTTACGGTTCGGTCGACAATGCGGTGGGCAAACAGGTCAAAGTGATGGGGTTGCCGTTCACCATCATCGGGACCTTCCGGGAACGGGTCAATACTTTCGGCCAGTCGGAAGTGACCGACAACTCCATGCTGATTCCGTATTCTGTGTCACGTTTCTTTACCGATACGGCCGACGTGAATCAGATTTATTTCTCCGCGGCCGAGCCCTCGATGGTGGTTCCGGTCACTGAACAGGTAAAGAAGGTCATTCAGTCGCGGCATCGGTCGGAATCAGTTTATTTTGTGCAGAATCTCACGGAGTTGGTCGCGGTCGCCGACCGCACGGCCAACGCTCTGACCATGGTGTTGCTGCTCATCGCAACGGTAACCCTGCTGGTAAGCGGCATAGGAATCATGAACATCATGCTGGCAACCGTCAGTTCGCGTATTCGTGAGATCGGCATCCGCAAGGCGATTGGAGCGACCAATAGCGAAATCCGGTTTCAGTTCTTGTCGGAAGCCATCCTGATCTCTCTGATCGGCGGATTGATGGGCGTGATTCTGGGACTTGCCTTGCCCTATTCCGTTCGTTTTTTCACGGAATATCGTTTGCCGATTTCGGGACTCTCTGCAATCGTGGCAATCCTAGTTTCGTCCCTCGTAGGCATTCTCTTCGGTACGGTCCCTGCCGCCCGCGCCGCAAAGCTGGATCCAGTGGAAAGCCTACGTTATGAGTAGTTCGACTACTTCTCGGCTCTGACTTAACACCCGAAACGGTTGGACTAAAGGCCGAGAACTAAACGCTAAGAGCTTGCAAAAACACGACGGCCGGGCTGGTTGGCCCGGCGCGCCGTCTGGTTCCTCAGGAGAACATCCCTGCGAATTTGTGAAGTTCCGTTACATCACCATTGCCAGGTTTTCCAACTCCGACTGCAGGACCGGCATGGAGCAACCGGACATTTCCACCCGGCCAGCAGCATCGAACGCCGCCTGAGGCGAAACCCCGTAGCCCCGGCCCATTAGAAAAACCTGCAACAGCTCTGCCGCCTCGCGCGAGTCGATTTGGCCACCCTGCAATAAATCGTTTCGCAAAGCGCTTAACTCCATCACCGAAAACCTGTCTTTCATGGTCGTCACCTCCGACCCCCCACCGCTTCTAAGCATTAGACTCCGTCAACGCTGCTTACGTTGCAATTTGCCTGCCGCAAATTTGCCCGCAGCTGACCTTACTTTCGGTAAAACCCCACAGTAGCTTTAACCCCTTTTTGGATGAGAAGTTGCGCACCTTTGGTGGGCTAGGGCGGTAACCAGGCAAGTTACTCTTGGCGCGAATGCAAACGGGCCGGCTGACAACTTGTGTCGTTTTGGTACACAACAATGGCCCAAGTGTCCCAGATTGACAGGGCAAGTCGGCGGATCGACGTGCTCACGACTTTTCCGTCACCGCTTCATCCACCAACAGGATCGGAATGTTATCCCGAACCGGATAAACCCGGTGACATTGTCCGCACTTCAGGCTTTCGCCATTGTCCTTCTGCGCCAGCGGCTTCTTGCAAACCGGACAAACCAGAATTTCAAGCAGGTCTTGGGGAATCATGACAACAACATTCTACGCCTCGAGTCAGAGGATGGATCACGTTTCGAAATTTTGACTTCACCGCCAAATTGACTTTCGTCTCCCACCCTAGTAGATTTTGACGCCATCGGAGTTTTTGCTCTTTCTTAATCACTTGGTTCGCGCAACCTCGTCTTGAACGAGAGAGAAGCGGGTGAGAATCCCGCGCTGCCGCGCAACTGTAAGCGAGGAAATTGCTTCCGGTCACTGGGAATTTTATTCCTGGGAAGGCCGGTGGCGAACACCGGGTGGCTGCCACGAAAAACATCAAGCCACTCTAACTTGCTAAGCCAGGAGAACGGCGCGAACCGTCAACACACAACCCTTTCGCGTGACAAAGGAGAAGTGTATGCGGTTCTTCCAGGTTCTTGCTTGCCTCGCCGTTCTGCTGGCGGCAGCTTCCGCCACCGATATCAAGATTCGCGTTATCGATCCTCAATCCGCCGCGGTCAGCGGCGCCCAAGTGCAATTGACTGCGCGGGGGAGTTCTACCCCCGTCGCGGTTCAGACGACCAGCTCCGAAGGGCTCGCCATTTTTCGAGACTTGGCTGAGGGAAGCTATCAACTGAAAGTCCTTGCCGCCGGCTTCGCCGTCGAAACCGACGACGTTTCTACATCGAGCGCCGAAATCACCGTCAACCTGAAATTGGCTGTGACCGCGGAAACCGTGCAGGTCACGGCCACGCGCACTCCGGTTCCCACCCAAAACGGCGGCGCGGACGTTTCTGTTCTAAGCGGCGAACAAATTGAAGTCATGCAGCCGGTGTCATCCAGCGACGCCATACGCTTCCTGCCAGGCGCTGTGATCAATACGGCCGGGCAGACCGGAGGACTGGCATCGCTGTTCGTGCGCGGCGGCAATTCGAACTACAACAAAGTGATCGTTGACGGCGTGAGCATTAACGAGCCGGGCGGGACCTTCAACTTTGGCACCTTACCTCTGAGTGAAGCGGACAGGGTCGAGTTCCTGCGGGGAGCGCAAAGCACGCTTTACGGATCGGACGCGATGACCAGCGTGGTGCAAGTGTTCACGAAAACCGGGTCCACTCCCGTGCCCGAGTTGCGCTTCGGCGCCGATGCGGGCAACTACGATACGCAGCACGGCTATGGGTCGCTGGCAGGGGCGCACGGGAGGTTCGATTACGACGTTTTCGCGGATCAATTCAACACTATGGGACGGGGACCGAATGACAGTTATTCCAATTCTCTCGAAGGGCTGAACGTTGGAGCCAAACTGAACCAACAGATCGCGCTGCGATTGCGCGCACGGCATGACAACGCGATCACTGGAATCCAGGATGAGTGGAACTTCAACGGGCAGCCGCTGCTGTCGCCCGATCTGTATGAACGGGCGCGACAGAATAATTTTCTCGGCAGCTTTGCAATTACGATCACCGGGCCGTCGCGTTGGACCCACCAGCTCACTGGATTCGAGGCCAGTTTAGAGCGGATCAATACCGACCCCGCGATTTCCCCTGGCAGAATTAGTCCCTTTGGCGAGGTAGATTTTGTCTACGCCGATTTCACTCATTTCAACCGTGCAGGGTTCGATTATCAGGGCAACTATGTTGAAAGGAGCTGGACGCAAACGACGATCGGCTACGAATTCGAGGATGAAAACGGCACGGTGAATGATGCCGTTCCGCCGCCGCCAACCATTGCTCATGGCTTACGCCGCAATCAGGCGGTCTACGCGCAGCAGGAACTGAATCTGAAGCGGTTGACTGTCGTGGCCGGCGTGAGGTTCGTGCACAATACCACCTTCGGCAATGCCGGAATTCCCCGCGTGGCCCTCGGATACGAGGTTTTTCGCGGCGGGCGGATGTTCTCCGGAACGCGCCTGAAATTTTCTTACACGACCGGAATCAAAGAGCCTCGTTTTGAAGAGACCTTCGCGGTAGGTCCGTACCAGATCCCAAATCCTAATTTGAAGGCAGAACGCAACCGGGCATTTGAAACCGGCTTTCAACAGGGCTTTTTCTCGAACAAAATGGTGCTCGACGCGACATACTTCAACAATCTCTTTCACGACCAGATTGAATTCGTGACCGTTAATCCGGAGACATTTGTTGGGCAGTACATCAACCTGCAAAAATCTCTTGCTCACGGAGCGGAAGTCGAATTGCAATCGAGAATCAGTTCGAAGATTTCCTGGAACAATTCCTATACCTACACATCGACGCAGATCATTCAGGCCCCGCCAGGAACCGCACCTCCCTTTGCCACCGATGATCCCCTGCTGCGGCGACCGCACCACGTTGCTCAGTCTCTGCTGTCGTACCTTGGTGGACGCTGGGGAGCCAATCTCGGAGCTAATTACGTAGGATGGCGTCCAGATTCGGACTTCTTCGGCTTCAACATCAACCACGCGTCTTCTTACACCTTGGTGAATGCGGGCGGTTGGTATGCGATTACCTCCCGCGTGACCGCCTATCTGATCATTAATAACGTCCTCGACAAGCAATACAACGAGGTCGTGGGATATCCTGCGTTACGCGCCAATTTCCGCGCCGGGATGCGATTCCGGATCGGAGGAGAGTAGGGAATCCGCGTCTTGCGCAGGTGTAGAATGCTCCGTGACCTAATTCGCCCCTCGGAGATTCCATGGCTACGAGAGCTCTTCGCTGGATGGCACGTTCTACCGCGCTGGCTGCTCTTTTACTGATCGGCGGTGGTCTGCTCTTCGCGCGATCCGCGCAGCAGGATCATTCCTCTGATCCACGTATGAAGAACGCCTATCGTTTTCCGCAGGGCGGCTGGACTTACGTGCATCTCGAGGGCTCACCTTCGGAAATCGGCTTTCAGCACGGCTATCTGCTGGCTCCGGAAATTGAAGACGCATTCCACGTCGTGCAGTTGGAGGACACGCACAACACGCAGCGCGATTGGGCATTTTTCCGCAAGAATGCTAAAGACATGCTCTGGCCCCACATCGATGTCGAATATCGGCAGGAGTTGCAGGGAATCGTGGACGGTCTAAAAGCACATGGCGTGAATTTGGATATTTACGACATCGTCGCGCTGAACGCCTTTACCGAGGTTCCGGAGTACTACGTTCCCTGGCTCGACAAAAAACAAAAAGCAGGGAATGCGCCGAAACTCGTGCCACAAGGCAATTGCAGCGCGTTTATCGCCACTGGCGGCATGACCAAGGACCACCAGATCGTCATTGCCCACAGCAACTGGACCGGATATCTTGACGGCACGCGCTGGGTCATGATGTTTGACATTCAGCCGGAGCATGGAAATCGCATCTTGATGGACGGCTTTCCCGGTGTTATCACTAGCGCCGATGATTTCGGTATCAACTCGTCCGGCATCATGATTACGGAAACTACTATCACCCAGTTTGAAGGATGGGACCCGAACGGTAAGCCGGAATTCATGCGCTCGCGCAAGGCGCTGCAGTACGCCGACTCGATCGACGACTATGTGCGGATCATGAAAGATGGCAACAACGGCGGCTACGCCAATGACTGGCTCATCGGCGACCGCAAGACCGGTGAAATCGCTTACCTGGAGCTCGGTTTGAAGAATACGCCACTCTGGCGGACGAAAGACGGCTACTTCATCAGCTCGAACTTCGCCCGCGATCCCAAGCTCATCGCGGAGGAGGCGCCGGAATTCAATCCCAAGGATTTGTCATCATCCATGAATGCCCGCCGCGTTCGCTGGGAACAACTGATGCAGCAGAATAAGGGACAGATCGACGCCGACATGGCGGAGAAGTTTCTGGGCGACCATCTCGACAGCTATGAAGGAAAGGTCGATGCCGACGAACGCTCACTCTGCGGGCACACCGATAACTCGCCGCGCGGTGCGCCGCAATGGGACGATCCACCTTATGATCCTCAAGGAGCGGTTCAGGGCAAAGTCACAGACAGTAACATGGCGGCGAAGATGAGCCTGCGTGCTCGTGCCGGCCACCCTTGCGGGGAGGATTTCATTGCGAAAGATTTTCTTGATCGGCATCCGGAATTCGATTGGGAGAAGCCGCTTCTGCGCGACATGAAAGCCGGCCCATGGACAACATTCACGGCAGGCCAAGTGCAACCGAATGATTCTGTGGCGCAGAACGGATCGTCTCATTAAACCTTAACGCGGGGGCGCTTGCTCGAAGCGCCGTCGTTGCCGTTCCCCGACTGTGGCTCGAAACTGCCATTTGATTTTCCGGGAGGTGTTCCGCAGGGCAGCGCTGCCGCTGAGTGGCTTCCTTCGTACTTCCGGCGGGCGATCAGCAATTTTTCCAGTGCATCTCCTTGCAAGGGCTGTTGCCGGCCCAGAATGTGGGTGACCAGCGCGATCTGGGCGAAGTGCTCCACGGTTTCCATCTTCATGTAAGCATGACTCAATGTGTCACCGTACGTGACTACGCCATGATTCGACATTAAGATCGCGTCATAGTCGGGAATGAGCGGCTCGAGCGACAGGCCGAGTTCCGGAGTTCCGGGAGTGGCGTATTTCGCCAGCGGAATTGATCCCAGCCCCACCACGACTTCACACACCAGCGGCTTATCCAGCGCCATGCCGGCGGCCGCGAAGCCGGTTGCGGTCGGGGGATGCGCATGAACGATGCCGTTGACATCTGGCCGCAAGCGGTAAATCAGCAGATGCATGCCAATTTCGCTCGACACATGATGATTTCCGCGAATAACACGGCCTTCGAGATCCACGATCACCAGATCGGATTCGCGCAAGCTCCCTTTGCTCATGGCCGTTGGCGTGGCAAGGATGCGGCGCTCGTCAAGACGAACCGACAAGTTCCCATCCATGGCCGCCACACAACCGCGTTGGTGCAGCATTCGCCCGAAGGAGATAACTTCTCTGCGATATTGGCGTTCGCTAGACATGGTGCGGGTACGAACGGGAGAGTGAACGTATGGTAACGCACGAACACGCCCAAGACAATCCAGTTCTTCCTTGAGTGTGCCACGAACGGAGCCGGGCGTCGAATCTATAATGAAGCCGCGTGCTGGTTTCCGAATTCAACTACTATCTTCCCCCGGAATTAATAGCGCAGGAACCCCTGCCCGACCGGGCCGCGTCCCGCTTACTGCATCTGAGGCGTTCCGGCGGCATTGCCGACATCGCCTTCCGCGAATTTCCGGATCTGCTTCGCTCTGACGATCTTGTTATCTTTAATAACACTCGCGTATTTCCCGCCAGATTGTATGGCAGACGAAGCGGGTCACGAGCACAGCCGGTAAGCGCGCGCAACCGGGCGGCGAAGGAGTTCCTGAAAGGCGAAATCGAGGTATTGCTGACCCGGCAGATTTCTGGCGATCCGAACGAGTGGGAGTGCCTGGTCCGGCCAGGACGCAAGATTGGGCTTGGCGAACAGCTGTTCTTTGGAGAACGTGACGAACTGCAAGCCGAAGTGATTTCACGTGGAACATTCGGCGAGCGGCGAATTCGTTTCCAGCAGCAAGCGGATTTTTTTAGCTTGATCGAGCGGTTGGGGCATATTCCGCTGCCGCCGTATATTGATCGGACCGACCGCCCCGCAGACCGCGAACGCTATCAGACGATCTATGCTCGAGCCCGAGGGTCAGTGGCTGCTCCCACGGCTGGATTGCATTTCACGACGGAAATACTGGATCGCATGCGGGAACGTGGGATCGAAACCGCGGAGATCACGCTACATGTCGGCTTGGGAACATTTCAGCCGGTGCGAGTGGAGCGGGTGGAAGATCATCAACTGCATAGCGAGCGGTACAGCATCTCGGAAGATGCTGCGGAGAAGATCAATAAAACATTGGGGGCTGGGCGGCGCGTGGTGGCAATTGGTACCACAACGGTGCGGACACTGGAGGACGCCGCCAAAGAGTCAGGCCGCGTACAAGCCGGCAGCGGCGAGGCTAATACTTTTATTTACCCTGGGTACCAATTCCGCTTGGTTGGAGCTTTGCTCACCAATTTTCACCTGCCGCAATCCACGCTGCTGATGCTGGTTTGTGCATTCGCGGGTAAGAACAACGTGTTGCGCGCCTACGAACATGCCGTGGCCGAGAAATACCGCTTTTATTCCTACGGAGACTGCATGTTTGTCGAGTGATTTCGCGGAAGGCGTTATACTGGCTGCGGGAGTGAGTAAACATGGGTATACAAGCGCTGTCTAGGCTGTCGTCGATTCAAGATTTCGTTACGGAATTGCGAAAATTTCCTGAGCCGGCCTTTGACCAGACCGATCAGATCGTGAAATTTCTTGAGCACACGCCGGTTGCTCCTGAGACGCTCACCCCTTACCTGAGCTGGGATCGCCAGCACTACACCCGCAACCTCATCGACAAGACGCCACTCTATGAACTGATGGCGATCTGCTGGGAAATCGGGCAAATCAGTTCTGTGCATAATCACCGCGACCAGAATTGCTGGATGGCGGTGCCGATTGGCCGGCTGATGGTCGAGAATTATCGTGTGGTCACGCAAGATGTTGAGAAAGGTTGCTGCCAGTTGGTAACAGCGGAGACGGTAGAAATGAATGCCAAGCATCCCTGCGCGGTCGATCCGCTGGAGCCAGTGCATCGCGTCTACAATCCGCGCGAGTTCAATCAGCGAGCGGTCAGCCTGCACGTCTACTCGCGGCCCTTTGATTCATGCGTCGTTTACTCGCCCGATCAAGGAACTTGCGGCGTGATCCAACTGCATTACAACACCGAGTACGGGAAACCGGCCCAATAAAATCAGTAACTGAGAACTGCGATCTGCTATTGGCAACAGATCCATCCTTCCTTGCTAAACTTAGGTATTGTCTCCGAAAAGAAAATCTTCGACTGCTGAAGTTGCCGTCAGCGCTCGTGAGCCCCAAGACGGCCCTGTGCTGAGGTCAGTTGCCGACCCAAACCGCATCTTTCTGATTGACGCCATGTCGTTCATCTTCCGCGCCTATCACGCGATGGCACGTCAGCGTGGCATGTCAACCAAAACCGGCGTCCCGACCGCGGCCACCTACGTCTTCGTCAACATGCTGCGCAAACTCCGCGACGACTTCTCGCCTCGGTATCTGGCTGCAGTCTTCGACGTGGCTGCACCCACCTTCCGCGATCAGCAGGCAGGCGCGATCAGCACCGTGCGGCGCTTCGATCTAAAGACCCAGACGTTTCAGGAAATTGAATACAAAGGTTATAAGGCCAATCGCGCCGAGATGCCCGGCGATCTGGCGCAACAGTTGCCTTATATCCGGCGGGCGCTCGCGGCTTATCGTATTCCAATCCTCGAAATGCCTGGATATGAGGCGGATGACGTGATCGGCACGTTGGCCGAAAAGGCCGTGCAGCAGGGCCGCCCGGTGTATGTCGTCTCCAGTGACAAAGACATGCTGCAGTTGGTGAATGAGCACGTCTGCGTCCTGAATCCGCCCAAAGATAACTTGATTTGCGATGCCAACAAGGTCGAGGAGATTCTCGGCGTGCCTCCTGAGCGCGTGGTCGACGTAATGGCCCTCCGCGGCGACTCGATCGACAATATTCCCGGCGCGCCTGGCATCGGCGATAAAGGCTCGGTCGAACTCATTCGCCGCTTCGGAAGCGTGGAACAAGCGCTCGATCGTGCCGCTGAGGTGGAAAAGAAAACCTACAGGGAGTCGTTGCAGAACAATCGCGAGAACATTCTGCTGAGCAAGCAATTGGTGACGATCGATCGCGCGGTTCCCATTGATCTCGACATAAACGCCATGAAGGCAGGGGAGCCGGATGTAGACGCGCTGCGGGGATTGTTCACCGAACTGGAATTTACCTCGCTGCTCAAAGATCTCCTGCCGGCGATTCAGGTCAGCGAAGAGCATTATTCCGATGCGAAATTCGCGGCTGATGTTGAAGCCATGCTGCGAGCGGTGCCTGCAGGCGGCTTTCTCGCGATTGCCGTCGAGGCGGCCCGCGAGTCTGCAATCAACTTAGAAGAAGATAATAACGAACCGGAAGAAGCGATGCTTCCGCTCACCAGCAAGCCCGAGCCGGGCTCGACATCGCGAAGCATGGCCATATCTTCGGCACCCGGCACAGCAGTAACTGTCTCCTCTGAAGCAAAGGAGGCCCGATCCCGACTCAATTCCGTTCTCGCCGACAGCGAACTGCCCAAAGCCATTCACGACTGGAAGGCGGCCACGCACACTTGCGACGCTGAAGAAATAGAACTCCGGAATGTCCAGCACGACCCGATGCTCTATTCCTATCTGCTCGATCCGACGTATTCTTCCCACAGCTTGCCCGAGGTCGCTTTGCGGCGATTCAATGTGAAGCTTGGCGGATCGCTTCCCGAAGCCGCGGACTTCACCGGAAGGCTCGCCACAATTCTGCGGCGTGAAGTCGAAGAGTTCGGGCTGCTCAAGCTCTACGATGAAATCGATCTCCCGCTCGTGCCGGTCTTGGCGCGCATGGAGCAGGCAGGGGTCAAGATCGATCGCCAGGCTCTCGCAGAAATGTCGACACGGTTGGAGCGCGAGATTGAAGCGAAGGCCAAAGAGATTTGCGAACTGGCGGGTTGCGAATTCAACATCGGCTCGCCGAAGCAACTGGGTGACGTACTCTTTAATAAGCTGAATTTGCCGAAGCCGGTCAAATACGGCAAGGGTAAAACCATCTCGACTGCGGTCGATGTGCTCGAATCTCTGGCAGAAGAGCATCCCATTGCCCGCATGGTGCTCGACTATCGCCAGCTCACCAAGCTGAAGTCAACCTATGTCGATGCACTGCCCGCGCTGATCAGTCCGACTAGTGGCCGCCTGCACACCACTTTTGATCAGACGGGAACAGCCACGGGACGGCTGTCTTCGGCCAACCCAAATTTACAAAACATTCCGATCCGCACGGAGCTGGGACGCGAAATCCGCGCGGCATTCACGGTTGAGCCGGGAAACGTGCTGCTGGCGGCTGACTATTCGCAGATCGAATTGCGACTGCTGGCCCACTTTTCCAAGGATCCGTTGCTCGTCGAGGCTTTTCGTCGCGGCGACGACATCCACACATTAACCGCGTCGCAGGTCTTCGGCGTGCCTCCGATCATGGTCACCGCAGATCATCGTCGCCAGGCAAAGGTGGTTAATTTTGGCATTGTCTACGGATTGTCGGCGTTCGGCTTAGCCCAGAATCTTGGCATTGAAACGTCCGAAGCCAAGCGGTTCATCGACGCCTACTTCGAGAGATACAAGGGAGTGCGAAGGTTTATCGACGAGACTCTGGACGAAGCTCGCCGCACGCAACGAGTCAAAACTCTTTTCGGTCGGGTACGGCCGATTCCCGATATCAACAGCAAGAATTTCAACCTGCGCGGATTCGCCGAGCGCACCGCGGTTAATACACCGTTGCAAGGGACCGCGGCCGACTTGATCAAGATAGCGATGATCCGCATCGATCAGGAATTGATTACACGGCGCTTGCAATCAAAAATGACACTGCAAGTGCATGACGAACTGGTCTTCGAGGTTCCCCAGGCCGAAATCGACGAAATGCGAACCCTGGTGCGCGAGCAGATGGAAAAAGTTCATCCCCTTATCGTTCCCTTGCAGGTCGAGATCGGCGTGGGGCCGAATTGGCGGGATTTAGAGTAGTCGCCGCTCGACTTACTGATGGGTCTTCACCGATTCTTCATTCCCTGCGGTTTTAAAGCTCATCTTTGCTGTGCGCTCCAGTTTGTCCCACGCAAATTTCTCGCCCTCGATGGCCCGCTTTACGGTCTTGAATAGAACCAGTGAAAACAACTGGCGGTACGCGAATCTTTGCAGCCATACCTGGCTCAGCAACCCCACATCTTCTTTCGCTTCCGGCTGGCGGCGCTCGAGCGCAAACGCAATTGCCGAAGTAAGGAAATCGATAATAAGGAATGCGGCGAAGAACAGCACCAGACGCTGAAAATCCGCCGGATCGGTCGAGTCGGGATGAAAATGTTTTTGCACAAAATAGTTCGTCATGCCCACCAAAAACATAAAGTCGATAAACGGTGAAACCAGCGGCAGCAGAATCTGGAATACCACGATATTCGGCAGCGCAACCCAGCCCAGCACGCCCTGCCGCGCGAAAGCCGCTCGATGTTTCCATACCGACTGCAGGATTCCGAACGACCAGCGGAATCGCTGCCGCATCAGGCCGTTAGCATTGACGGGAGCCTCGGTATAAGCGAGCGCCATGTCTTCGTATTCGACTCGATAGCCGCGCCGCAACAGTGCCATGGTGAGATCGGCATCCTCAGCGACGGTGTCCGTGTCGTAGCCTCCGGCCAAGCGCACGGCCTCCGTGCGCCAGGCCCCGATCGCTCCCGGCACCACGCTTACCGCTCCCAGCGTGTTCAGAGCGCGCCGCTCGAAATTCTGGCTGGTGATGTATTCCAGGGCTTGCCACCGCGTCCACAAGTTCACGCGATTGCCCACTTTTGCATTTCCGGCGACAGCCGCAACATGAGGATTGAGAAAATGCGGTACCAGGCGGGAAATCGCGTTCGGCGCGATGATCGTGTCCGCGTCGATGCCGACAAAAATCTCCTCGTCATTCAGATGTTCCAACCCAAAGTTAAGCGCATCGGCTTTGCCGGAATTCGGCTTGGTGAGAATGATGACTTGGCCCGAAACCTCTTCATCCACAAAAGCCTCACGCGCGACTTCCAGCGTCCTGTCCGTTGATCCGTCGTCAATTACGATGACTCGCAGGTCGGGATAATCCGAAGCCAGCGCGGCCCGTACGGTTCGTTCGATAACTTTTTCTTCGTTATACGCTGGAATGAGAACAGCCACTTTGGGCCGGTAAGAGGCAGCGGCAACGGGCACGGGCTTTTCTTTGAGGCGATCCAGAAGGGCAAAGGCCCCGATGAATAAAAGCCTGCCAGTCATCAGCAGATCGCCGACGAAGAAAATCCAGACGATGCCACGGCTCACGAAATCCCAGGCGGCAAAGCCGAGCCAGTCCAAACGCGCCGCCCAGCGTTGATTCGCGGGCAATGGAGGCATGACGTCAGCTTTCGTTTTGCCCAGCAAATCATAGAGAGGAACAATGTCCAGTCCTTTAGCGCGGATTCCCTCGATGATGGGCGTTAACGCCGCGACCGTATGGCTGCGGTCGCCGCCGCCGTCGTGCAGCAAAATAATGCTGCCGCAGAAACGCGTATCCGTGCCACAGGGAGGAAGATGAGTGATCACGCGCTGGGCAATCTCATCCGCTGAGGGGCGCGGATTGTCGCGCCAGTCATTGGGGTCGATTTTGTCACCAATGCTGACATAGCCCATGTCCTGGGCCCACTTCAGTGGCCGAACCTGGTCAGAAGTGTCAGGCTCCTGATCGATGGAATAAGGTGGCCGAAACAAAATGCTGTTCACGCCTAAGCGGCTGGCGAACAGTTGCGCAGTGAGGTTGATTTCCAGTTCGTTATATCGCTTGCCAATGTTGCTGATGTCAGGATGCGTGAAGGTATGATTTCCGATTTCGTGTCCTTCGCCATAAATCCGCGACATAATGTCGCTGAAACGGTCGGCCTGCAGCCCGATCAAAAAAAATGTGGCCGGAGCATTCTCCCGCTTGAGAATGTCCAAAATTTTCGGCGTCCACGCAGGATCAGGACCGTCGTCAAACGTGATCGCAACCGCGTGGGGATTGTAGCCGTAGCGGCCCACGCGGTAAGGTTCAGGCAGGGAATCGAAATTTTCGTCTGTGATCAATTTCGAAGCAGGATCGACGGTCAGCGCGCGCTTTCCATCAGAGGGTTCAGCTTCGATGCGAAAAATCTCGCCATTTCCTTCCATATCGACGTCATCGCCGGGAGGAACATCTTTCAGTTTGTCGACTGAGTCGGGCTCGCCAGGAATGTCCCAAACCTTCCACAAGGAGCGATCTTCCGAACCGAGGCGCCATAAAGCGAATGTCTGGATGCCAAGAGTCTGCGCCGCGCGCATTTCATTGAGAGCTGTCACCGCATCCAGAAACCAGATATCGTGCTGAACGTTGCGTTCATCCATGTAGCTGACGTGAGGATTCATCGCGTCGCCGTCGAAGTCAACATCCTCGTCAGAATCTCGTGCTGCCAGCCAGGCATCTTGAACCGACTGATTGGCCTCTTTTTCCCCCAGCGGCATTTGGCCGTTCTTCAGCCTTTCTGGCCAGTCGTAGCCATAGTTGCCGATTGCGCAAATAAATTTCTCGGGCGGAATGGACTTTCGAGCCGCTTGCAGGTTTTTGACGAACCAATCTTGGGACGCAATCGGGCCCGGCGGACCCCCAGGATAATGTTCGTCATAATCCATGACGACCAGGCCGTCAGCCGCAGCCGAAATCGCTGGATAATCGAAATCCTGATTTCGCGGTTGCACGCTGACGTAGAGCTTCAGATTCTTCTTGTGCAGGTCGGTAGAAAGCTCACTGAGTAGCGCATTGAAGCCAGGCTGGCCGCGCTTGGCGAACTCCTCGAAGTCCACCATCAAGCCGCGGTATTTATCGGAAGCGAGAAATGCGTCGATTTGCTGCCGGAAGCGGGCGCGAGCATCGGGATCATTGAGAAACGCACTGATGTCCACCCAATTTAACCCATCCGAATTATTGACCATCGGGTAGACTTCCATGCCCGTATCTTCCGATTTCAGGAAGGGCATGACTTTCGAGTCCACGGAGTGGACAGTCGATCCTTGCACGACGTCAAAAAATTTGTTCGTATCCTCGTCAATGGCCTGCAATCGTCCGTCGGGAGAGAACACGTGCAGCCACTCGGGATAGAGCAAGTCAATCTGATGCGAAAATTCGCGCAGGGACGAAAAGCTAGCCGCGTCCCAGGAGACATAGAACGCCGCGCGAACGCCTTCTTCGGAATTGAGCGCCACTGACTTCGCTTTCCGCCGATGCCCTCGTTGTTCCGCCGCCTTTCGCCGCCGTTCGCGGGCCTTTTCTCTTTCCTTCTCCTTCAGAGCGTGATATGGCTTCTTCTGCGGCGGCAGCAGCAACTCCGGAAAATGCTCCCCATTCAGCGCGTTGTAAACGAAGAAGGCAATCAACAGCATGAAGCATAGGGCGAGGATGTCGAATGCGCGCCGCAACCGCTTCCAGCGCGCCTGCCGGGGATCGTAGAAAATAGGTTTTGCCATGAAGTAAAACTTGACTAGTTTGAGGCTGGGTTCTAATAAGTGGTTGTTTGCGCCAGACCACTCAGAACCGCTTGACGAAGGGCACTCGCCCCAGCGACGGCTCCTCTCCCGAGATAGGAAACGTCGAAACCAGTCCGCGTAGCTTACATCCTAAGCTGCCAGTGAAGCAGGGTCAAACTTGTGCATACAAAACAGGCCAACAACCGAAAGCTGGTATATTCCCTTTGTGCGCGAGATCCTGCGCAAAAATTCAAGCTTCTTCTTCGCCTCAACCCTTGCCGCCATCGGGCTCCGTCTGCTGTTTGTCTTCCGGTTTCCCGCCATCACTTCCGATTCCCTCGTCTACGGCGATATTGCCAAAAACTGGCTGCTGCATGGAATTTACGGGCTGGGCGGCGGTACTGGGATTACCCCAACCTGTATTCGTCTCCCTGGATACCCCGCATTTCTTGCCGTGGTCTTCGCTATCTTTGGCGTCGAACACTACCGTGCCGTCTTTCTCCTGCAGGTTCTTGTCGATCTCGGAACCTGTTTCTTGATTGCGGATCTCGCAAGGAGAGTGGTTTCTGATCAGTCGGCCAAGATTGCCTTCCTGCTGGCTGCGCTTTGCCCGTTTCTCGCGAATTACACCGCAGCCGCGCTGTCGGAAACCTGGGAGATTTTCTTCACTGTACTGGCGCTAGATCTCGCGATCGCAGCGGTGAGGACTCTAGAGAAGTCTATGGTATTGTGGCTGGCCTGTGGTTTCGCCGTTGGGGCCGCGATGCTGTTGCGCCCGGATGGCGGATTGCTTCTGATCGCAATCGAGATTTATCTGGTCGTTCTCGCTGCTCGGGAACTTGCAGCCAATCGCTTTCGCGCTATCCACGTGATCAAGTCAGGGGTGATCGTTGGAGTCGTGTCCTTGAGTTGCTTGGTTCCTTGGACGTTGCGCAACCTCCACACGCTTCACCAGTTTCAGCCGCTGGCTCCGCGTTACGCGAATGACCAACAAGCTTTCGTGCCCATCGGATTCATTCGCTGGGTGAAGACCTGGATAGCCGACTACGCTTCCGTGGAAGAGGTGTATTGGGCGGTTCCCGGCGATCCCATCGACGCCAACAACCTGCCGAACCGCGCCTTCGATTCGGCGGAACAGCGCGAAACGACGAGCCAATTAATCGACGACTACAATCACGTTCTGCATGTGACCCCGGCGCTTGACGGTCGCTTTGCCGAGTTAGCAGCGGATCGCGTCCATTATTCTCGGCTGCGCTATTACGTTACTTTGCCGTTGCTGCGTATCACCGACATGTGGCTACGGCCGCGCGCCGAAATCCTGCCTTGCAACACCCGCTGGTGGGAATTTGACGAGGACCCACAATGGCTGGCATTGAACGTCGCCATGGGCGTTGTCAATATTCTTTACATTCTTGCAGCGCTAGCGGGACTCGTGAGAGGACGCTTTCAGTTGGGTTTCGGCCTGCTGCTACTGTTCGTTTTCCTTCGTTCTGCCTTCCTCGGCACACTCGAGAACCCCGAACCACGCTACACACTGGAGTGTTATCCGATTGTGATTGTCTTGGTCGCCGTGCTTTTCACGCGCGAATCGTCGACCGCCCAATCGTAACCCACGGTCATACGTGAGAGATTTCGGTTTATTCCTTCCAAACACCTGTTGTAGAATGCCGTTCCCAATGGCGGATTGTGTTCTTGATGCGGCTCTTAACCCAGGCGAACCGCTTCATCCGCGAGATCGAAATGGTCAGCGCCTGTGCTCGCAGTCTGACTCTGGCTCAGCATCTGCAAGATCGCAGATTTGAGGAGAAGATATGAAGCACGTCTCAGCTTTATTGCTTCGCCTTGTCGTTCTGAATTGCGCGGCGTGCCTGATCGTTCTCACTTTCCCCCAAGCCCATGCGCAGCAAGCCACCGCTCAGATCACTGGCACGGTGAAAGATCCGTCGGCTGCCGTGCTAGTCGGCGCTCAGGTTACTCTCACCAATGTCAATACCAATATTGCCCGCAACACAAAAACCGGTAAGGATGGAAGCTATCTCTTCACCCTCGTCCCCATCGGAACATACTCGCTCACCGTTGAGCAGCAAGGATTCGAAAAATATGTGCAAAAGGGCATCACTTTGCAGATCAATCAGAATGCCCGCCAGGACGTGGTGTTAAAAGTCGGAACGACCGGCCAGGTGGTGGAAGTTTATGGGGACGTCACTCAAGTCGACACGCTGAGCGCCACGCTCGGCAAAGTAGAGACCACGCAACGCATTCTCGACTTGCCGCTGGTGGATCGCGACGTTTTGCAACTCGGCCTTTTACAGGCCGGTGTTTTCGCGCCCGATCAGGATGATGGCTCGGGAAATCCATTTTCGGTTAGCGGTCAACGATCGGAATCCATGACCTTCCTGCTGGACGGCGCCGACAATAACGACTTCTTGGGCAATAACATCGTCGTCGATCCCAATCCTGACGCGGTGGCGGAATTCAAGATTCTGACCAATAACTACACTGCTGAGTACGGCCGTACTTCCGGCGGGATCGTAAATCAGGTAATCAAGTCAGGCACGAACCAAATTCACGGTAGCGCATTTGAGTTTTTTCGCAACACCTCGCTCGATGCCAGCGACTATTTTCTGCAAGCCGTGCCCGTGCTGCGGCGAAACCTGTTTGGCGGAACCGTCGGCTTTCCCATCAAGAAGGACAAAATGTTCTTCTTCGCTTCCTATCAGGGAACGCGTCGCAGCGAGGGTCAGAATCCCGGGCCGCTGCCGGTGCTGAGCCCGGCGGAACGAACCGGAGATTTCAGCGCCCTGCTGCAGGGCCCGAATCCCGTGCAGTTAATGAATCCTGCTAACAACTACGCCCCATATCCAAACAACCAGGTTCCGGTCGATCCGGTCATCAAAAATTACATCAATGCCTATTTGCCGCTTCCCAATCGCCCGGGAAATCTTTTCGAAGCAGCACCAGTTGCCAAGATACAAGACGATCAGTTCATTTTTCGCTACGACTACAATATTTCCGACCGCGACAGCTTGTCGGCGGTGTACATCTTCGACGACAGTCCTGACAATTATCCTTTCCAGATTATCAATGGCGGTTCCACTGGGGGGGATGTTCCCGTAGGTTCCGGATTCACCGATGCCAACCGGTATCAAACAGGAAATTTGACCTGGACGCGGACGATTTCGCCGACCATGGTCAATGAATTGCGTTTTGCCACCAATCGAGTGGCCACCTTGGATGCGGTTCCGACCACGACAACATCACCCGCAGCGTTGGGTTTCACCAATGTCTTTCCGGATGATCCCAAGGGAACGGCGCCGCCTCTCATGACCGTCACGGGAAATTTCAATCTTGGACCATCGCCCGAAGGTCCCACCAAGATTCATGATGTGACGTTCCAGTATCAGGACACGCTTTCGTGGACGAAAGGGAAGCACGATCTGAAGTTCGGTGGCGACTTGCGCTGGGTACAGAATAATCTCCACTTTGACTTCTATAACAATGGCAGCTTCTTTTTCGGCCAAGGAGGGTCATTTACCGGCAGCACTTTGGCTGATTTTGTGGGCGGATTCTTTGATAATTATTACCAGTTCTCTAGCGCCGTCTATGGTATCCGCACCCATTCCTTGTATTTCTTTGGACAAGACGCCTACAAGCTGACCCGCAACCTGACCTTGAATTACGGTTTGCGCTATGAATACAACTCGCCCCAGGAAGATCCGCACAATAACATCATGGGCTGGTTTCCCGGGCAGCACTCCACCATATTCCCGGACGCTCCACCAAACTTTCTCTATGCTGGTGATCCCGGAACGCCCAACCGCGGGCTGATTTATCCCGACCGCAACAATTTTGCTCCCCGCTTCGGATTCGCCTGGGACATGCTTAGTAATGCCAGGCTGGTGATGAGAGGTGGTTTTGGAATTTTCTATGACATCGAAGATGGCGCGCTTAACGAGCAGTTTGGCGCCCAGCCCCCATTCGGCTATGTGGCGAACAACTTTCCCTGTTTTGGCGGCCCGGGCTGTCTGAATGCCAGCCCGTCTGGATCGTTTGTCGCCGATCCATTCCAAACTGCATCCACCGGCTATTCCAATCCGTTTCCCTTCATCGCCGGCGGCCACCTCGGTCAGTTCTTTACGCCCAAGATGCCGTTCGCCTATGTGGTTTACCCCCACTTCCGCACTCCTTACGCCGAAAACTTCAATTACGGCTTTCAATTTCAGGCAACCAAGAACATGATGATCGAAGCCGTGTATGTGGGAAGCCTCGGCCGTAAGACCATCGTCGACAATGAACTGAACTACGCGCAGATGGGCGGACCGAACGGCTTGCAAGCGCAATATCTGTACTTTCTTGGCCAAGAGGCCACCACAGGTTTTAGCACCGCGCAATCCATCAATCCGGATTGCGCCCGTCCCCTGGCGGCATGCGCTGGTGGCACGCCTGCGTTTACAGGGCTACCGACCGGCGCGACCCAGATTTATACCAACCTGAGCAGCGGCACTTCGTCGAGCAACGAATTTCAGTTGACCGTCGATCAGCGCTTGAGTCACGGCCTGCAATTCCGCGCTGCCTATACGGTTTCAAAGACCATCGACGATCAATCCGGGTTTCGGGCCCGTTCCTCGACTTATACCGATCCGGCCGATCCCGCGCTCGATCGCGGCTTGGCCGATTTCGATTCGCCCCAGCGGCTCGTCATCAGTCCGATTTGGCAAATCCCTTGGGACAAGCCATTCCAGGGAAACCGCTTCATGCGGAAGCTAACCGAGGGCTGGTCTGTTGCCACCATCGCCAGCTTCCAGAAAGGCAATCCGTTCACGTTATTCTCGGAGAACAACTCCGGCGAGCTCAACAACTATCTCGACCGGCCTGACGTTGTGGGGCCGATTCAGATATTTTCCAACCCTCGGCAGCAGGAAACCTTCAGCCCCAGTGCCAATGGTTTGAACGGAAGCTGCCTTGCCGGAACCGAGACCGGACATTTTCTGTTCAACCCTATGAACCTGGTCTGCGCCGTCGGTTCGCCAAACGGGTTGCCTGTCGACCCGCTGCTGGTTCCGGGCGGAGTTCCCTTATTCAGCCACGGCAATATGGGGCGCAACGTGCTTCGTGGTCCGGGAATCAACAACTGGGACATCTCTTTGTTGAAAGACATCAAGTTGACAGAGAGCAAATCGCTTGAATTCCGGTCTGAGTTCTTCAACGCATTCAATCACGTGCAGTTTTACAGCCCGACATTTCAGGATGGCAGCATTGGAGGGGATAGCTTGTTCGGCCAGATCACCTCAGATCGAGGCCCGCGCGTGATTCAATTTGCGTTGAAAGTTTATTTCTGATTGATTGCAGAAGAAAACCTAACTCGCCTTACGCCAGCGGCGAGTCGGTCATGCGGAAACGCGTGCGCACCAGCTCGGAGAGTAGTTCGATGGCGGGGCGGTTCACGACCGGATCCGCCTGGGTCAGATATCGCATCGCCTCAACCAATAATCTTTGGCCATCGACATAACGTGGATCGGGGTTTCGTTCGCGCCGCCGCGGCAACTTCGGTGGAACCGGAATGGTGAAAACCTTTGCCATAAGACTTGCTGGCCTGCTGCTCCCAAAAAGTCAACGCTCTTTCGTGAGATGGCTTTCCGCAGTATAACGTTGCGGACTCACTTTTTCAGCTTTTATCTTTCCTGGTTCGCGGCCCTGGTTCGCGGCCGCTGAACCGAACCGCTAACCCTTAGGAGACAAGAACTTAGTCTTGTTGGTTGTGTTCAGCTTGAAAACTCCATCGGGAATTTTCTGATTCAGGCGAATATCGGAGTAGTCCGCGAGGCGATAATCGCCATCCGGCTCGAACAGTTGCTGACGCACCGAAACTCCACGCTCGGGGTCGATCCACAGCCAGATGTGATTGAAATTGTTGCGGGCCTTTTCGGACTTTGGCACCAGATTCAACTTTATGGTGTTCACGTTGGAAATTTTCTCGTCGTTCAGATAAGTGACGTCGAACGATTTCATCATGTCCTGGCCGCTGCCGCCAAAACCCAGCACCAGAAAGCTCTCAAACGCCGCCCGATCTTTGCCCGTGTCATACTGCGTAACCTGTTCAATCTTGGGCTGATAAACCTGCACCTTGCTTCCAGTAAAGAGTACATACTTCGGTGGCGAAGGATCGCGGACGTCGGCGGCCATCTCGACCTGGCTGCCGTTACGGCGAAAATACACGGTGCCTTTTTCCGTGTCTGAGATGTCGTCAATCACCTTGGTGTACATCTGCCACACAAAGTTGGCTTGCGTTGTATGAAAGTTTGCCGCGGTGCGATCCATCTGCGCCACGACTTTGGCGAGCTCAGCCTTCGCGTCGGGGACCGATTGGGCAAACGGACGCACCGTCGTCCCGAGGACTAACAAAAAAAGGAAAACTGGTGCCCATTTGGCAGGGTTCATAGTTGGATCAACTACTCTTTCTCTACCCACACTTTGTAGCGAAGGATTTTGCCGGAGCCGTCGCGGACGGATTCGATCTTAGTGATATTGACCTCGCCGGAGATGGGCTCGATGATATGCAACAACTCGCTTCGGACCGCCGCGTCGTCCTTCGCCGAGACAGCCGAGCCATCGACCTGATAAATCAAACCGCCATTGTCGTCCGCCGAAACCATCACGCCGGTCCGCAGCGGATTGTGCCCGACTGGCTTGTCTTTGAAATTGATGACCTTTGGCGAGAACAGAACGAAGATGAGAATCAACGTCACCATGACGTCGTACTGAATTGTGCCGCGCTCATGGGACCACAGAATATAGCTGCGGATTGTGCGCCAGATTCCGCTCATCGGCACCGTGGGCGTGGCTACGCTCAGGTTGGCTTCAGCCCTGTCCAGTTCCATGTTACTCCTGCCCTGTAGATAACCCGCGAGCGCCGGAAGTTGCCCTGCTACTAAAACTTCTTGGGCGTGATTCGCTCCGCTCCACCCATATAGGAGCGCAACGCCTCGGGGATCACCACACTGCCGTCCGCCTGCTGATAGTTTTCCACGATCGCGACCCAAGTGCGGCCGATGGCGAGTCCACTGCCATTCAGCGTGTGTACGAATTCCGTCTTGTTCTTGCCTTCCGGGCGATAGCGGATGTTCGCCCGCCGCGCCTGGAACGCCTCAAAATTCGAACACGAGGAAATCTCGCGAAACAGCTGCTGTCCCGGCAGCCACACCTCAATATCATACGTCTTTGCCGAGGATGGACCCATATCTCCCGTGCTCAGCGCTACGACGCGATAGTGGATGCCCAACTTTTGCAAAACTTCCTCGGCATCGTGAGTGAGCTTCTCCAATTCGTCGTAAGACTGCTCCGGAAGGCAGAATTTCACCATCTCGACCTTCTGAAATTGGTGCTGGCGGATAATGCCGCGCACGTCTTTGCCATACGATCCCGCTTCGCTCCGGAAGCATGGCGTGTAGGCTGTAAGCCGGACCGGCAGGCGGGAAGTCTCCAGCACTTCGTCGCGGTAAAGATTTGTGACGGGAACCTCGGCGGTAGGAATCAGCCACAGGTCCTTTTCGCCATGCGGAACGCGGAAAAGATCAGCTGCAAATTTCGGCAGCTGCCCAGTACCGTACATTGAATCGGAGTTCACCAAGTACGGCGGCAGCACCTCAGTGTATCCGTGCTCGCGCGTGTGAAGGTCGAGCATGAAATTCGCGAGGGCTCGCTCCAGCCGCGCTCCCAAATCCCAATACACGGCAAAGCGCGCCCCGGTCAGCTTGACTGCACGCTCCAGATCGAGCACACCTAATTGCTCGCCCAGTTCCCAGTGAGGCTTGGGAGTGAAATCAAATTCCGGAGCCGTGCCCCAGCGGCGGACCTCGACGTTCTGCTCCGGCCCCCCGCCAACCGGCACGCTCTCGTGCGGCAGATTGGGAATACCAGTAAGAATCTCGCGCAGGCGCGCGTCGTACTCGGTTGCCGCTTTCTCCAAATCCTGGATCTGCTGCCGCAGGTCCTTAGTTTCCGCCATCAGAGCGGAAGCATCTTGGCCGGCCTTCTTCAGCCTCGCAATCTCTTCCGACTTCTGATTGCGATGCGCCTTCATCGTCTCAGCGGCGGTAATGGCTTGTCGCCGCTGGGCGTCGATCTCGGCAAAATCCTTCAGTATCAGCGCGGGATCTATCCCCCGCTGACGCAGCTTCTCCTCCACCAGCGGCAAATTTCCGCGAACAAAATTCAGATCTAGCATGGAATTAACTACTGTATCGGAAAACTGCGCAGAAATGCACGTGCCACTGCCAGTGACGCCTCAATCGGTGTCCGGTGGAATATTTGTCGGCGGCCGCGTCAAGAAGTATTGCGCGTCTTTCTCTGCAGGTATTGCGCTAAAGGTCAGCGGCGCTTGGCTGTAATCGAAACAATCCGCGAGGTCGTCGGATTTGACGTCGGCATAGCCTACCGTGGGGGTCCCATACACCTCTTCGATGAATTTCAGAATGCTGCCGAAGTTGTGCTGGGTGTGGGAGATATAGGCCGGCTTAGCGTACTGCGAAATAACGATGAGTGGAACGCGAAATCCATATTCGTAAGAATTCACAATAGTCGGCGCGACGTGATCGTACCATCCTCCCCAATCGTCCCAGGTGAGAATGATTGCTGTGTTCGACCAGTACGCGCTGTTGCCGATGGCATTCACGACCGACGCAACCCACGATGGACCTCCGCCCGTGTTTCCTGCCGGATGGTCTGAATCCGCTCCGTCCGGCGTCACCCAGACCACTTGCGCGAGTTGCTTGTTGGCAATATCGGTCAGCACTTGGCTCGGTGTCAAAGTGACGTGCGCAGTCCACTCCGTGCCCGTGCATGTCATTACGCCATTTTGCGTATTGGGATCACAAATGTGTTTGATCGCGTTGGGAGCTGTCCAAATAGAAGTCTCTGATGAACTGACGCCCTCTGCGTAGTAGTGCCAGCTCACTCCTTTCGTGTCCAGCAAATCGGTCAACGTTGGATGGTCATAACACGGGTATTGCGCGCTCGATTCATTTCCAGACGGGTCGATCAGGGCCACCAATTCTTCCGGCGGCGCGGTGCAACCGGTATTGCTGCCCGCGCCGGGAACTCCTACCGGGTTCTCGGCGGCGAAAAGATCGCTTGTCGCAGTGGGAGCCGAGGTGCCGGACAGAATGAATTGATGCGCCGGGAAACTTGGTCCCTGATTGGTTTGGAACATGCGGTCGCCGAAAGTGTAGGTCTCGGCCATTTGAAAGTACGGTGCCACCTCAGAAGGGTTTACATAATAGTACTGTGGATTGGCCGGCGGGCAGTTCTGCTGATTGGGCAGACAAGTGAAAGGAATCTGATCAGCCCCATCCATCTTGCCCCCGTCATACATAGCCACAAATGCTGAATGCGCATGACTGAGATCGTAAACGGTCGCCAGGGATTCGGGAGCCAAGTTGATCGTTTGGCCGTGCGAGTTGAGCCCGCTCTGGGCGATGTCGGCTCCATTCTTGATCAGAACCGGATCCTGGAACAGATTGTCCGGCGTGCGATTCTCTTGCACGATCACCACGACGTGCTGGAACTTGCCGGACGAAGGACCGGTGACCGCCGGCGGCGACGAAGGCGGCGGTGCAGGCTGAGACGGCGAACTGCTCGCCCCCCCGCAGCCTTGCAGGGTCAAGAAAATCGACGCCACACAGATCATCACGGCCAAGATCAGGGGTGCTGCCCGCCTCGCCATATCGCTTTCTCCAGTCTTCAGGGTCTCCACCTCTGAACTAAACCCCAGGGGCACAGTTTTGACTCGCTGGTAGGGTGATTTGATGACGGTTTATATAGATGCAATTGGACAAGCGAGGAAAGAAGTGCAAGGTAGTACGCAGGGGGCCAATTCAGCGAGATTGGTAGCGCTACCGGGAATCGAACCCGGGTTTGAAGATTGAGAATCTTCCGTCCTAACCCCTAGACGATAGCGCCATCGGCATTGAGGCTGATTATAACAAACGATGCCCCCGCGAACTGTAGCGGCGCACGGCATCTCGCGTCGACCTAAAACCAGGGCAGCACCTGAGATTCCGCTCAACGCAGATTTCGCAAACCGCATCTCCCACACTTCAAATTTTCTTTGTGCACCTTCGTTCGTTACTTTGGTGAACGGTTGTGACTTCAATCACAGACCATGGGAATCCCGCCACCTACAGTTAAACCAATACCCGTCCTTCCCCGATAAAACAATTATGCTTAAAGAACCTCGCTTGCGGAGGGCACTGCGCATTGCTGCTGCCGCATTGCTGTTGTCCACGGTTTTTCAAGCACTCAAGCACGCTCTCTTCCCGGCTATCACTATCTGGGAATCGCATATCTTTACAGTTTTGCTCTTCACCCTGGTGGCATTTGCCTTCTCATTCGCCATGCTCGGCCGCGAACAACGCCAGCGCGAGGCCATCAAAGCACGCGAACACTTCCTCGAGTCTGTGATGCAGAACCTGCCCGGCATTCTCTGCATTTTTGGGACGAACGGCAAGTTCCTGCGCTGGAATGCCAATCTGGAAGTGAAATTGGGATATTCGACCGCCGAACTGGCCCAAATCAACGCACTCGACACCGTGCTCGAAGAAGATCGCGAACGCGTTCAGCAGATCATGCAATCCAGCCTCACTTCGGGCGCGGCGGATGGCGAAGTCACCCTGCTGCATCGCGACGGCAAGAAAATTCCGTGTTACATCACCGGCACCCGCATCATTCTCGATGATCAACCTTGCATCCTCGGCATCGCCGTCGATATGACGGCCCAGCGCAAGGCACAAGATCAATTGCGCTTGCAGGCGGCGGCTCTGCGGGCGGCTGGCAATAGCATCGTAATCGCCGATCGAGACGGAACCATCGAGTGGGTAAATCCGGCGTTCACCAGAATGACCGGCTACGCCATGGAGGAGGCGGTGAGCCAGAACCCA
Organism: Terriglobales bacterium; assembly: GCA_035507035.1. GTDB lineage: Bacteria > Acidobacteriota > Terriglobia > Terriglobales > Acidobacteriaceae > DATJOJ01. Next base: position 77,741 of record DATJOJ010000037.1, read on the forward strand.
CGCCTGCTCAAGTCTGGCCGGCACGGAAATACGTTTTATGCCAATTTGTGGTCCACCATCTCCGCCGGCAAAGTGTGGCACGGCGAAATCACAAACCGCCGCAAGGACGGGACCTTGTACGACGAAGAAATGACCATCACTCCCGTCGCCTCCAACCAGGGAGTCATTAGTCATTACATCGCCATCAAACAGGACATCAGCGCGCGCAAGCAGGCCGAAACGGCGCTCCAACAAGCAGAGGAGAAGTACCGTAGGATCTTCGATGAAGCGATTATCGGAATCTTTCAAAGCACCCCCGAGGGCCGGTTCCTCATGGTCAACCCGGCTTTGGCCAAGATGCTGCATTGTGACTCACCCGCATATGTACTTGAGGAGGTGAAAGATATCGCTCCCCTTTACGGTGATCCTGCCCGCCGGCAGGAAATGCGAAAACAGCTCGAGGCCACGGGCGCGGTGCAAAATATGGAACACCAGTTTCGCCGCATCGATGGGGCGGAGCTCTGGGTCTCTTTGAATCTTCGTTGCGTTTATGGCAAGGACGGAAAGCCCTCCTATTACGAAGGCACGGCGGAAGACATTACTGAACGCAAGCTGCTCGAGCGCCAACTGCAGCAGGCGCAGAAGATGGAAGCCATCGGCCGCCTGGCTGGAGGCGTCGCCCACGATTTCAATAACATGCTGGGTGTAATCAACGGTTACTGCGAAATCCTGAAAACCCGTTCTGATTTCGATCCTACAACCCTGCAGCAAATCGAAGAAATCTATTCCGCAGGAAAAAAAGCCACTTCGCTGACCCAGCAACTTCTCGCGTTCAGCCGCAAACAGATCATTCAACCCCGGATCACCGATCTGAACGAGATTGTCACCAACCTCAGCAAGATGTTGCGGCGGTTGATTGGCGATGATATCGAACTGACAATGCGGCTCTCATCCCGTTTGACGCAAGTGAAAGTCGATCAGGGTCAGATCGAACAGGTGCTCATGAACCTCGCCGTCAACGCGCGGGATGCCATGCCTGGCGGCGGCAAGTTGGCTATCGAGACCGACGTGTGCGATCTCGATGGTTCATACGCCATGCAGCACAAACCGGTGCGCCCCGGCCGCTACGTTCGTTTGACGGTCGCAGACACGGGATGTGGCATGGACCAGGAAACCATGTCCCATCTCTTCGAGCCATTCTTTACCACCAAGGAACTCGGAAGGGGAACGGGGCTGGGTCTTTCCATCGTGTATGGAATCGTAAAGCAATCCGATGGATACGTCTGGGCTTACAGCGAACCCGGACATGGAACTTCTTTCAAGATTTACCTGCCTCTGCAAGTCGGCGAAGCCGGGCACGCGACCGAAGCAAAAACCAGTGAACGTCTTCGCGGTTCCGAGAATATCTTATTGGTGGAAGACGATCCTAGCCTTCGTCAAATGATGGCAGGTTTCTTGAAAGGACTTGGATATTCGGTTGTCGAGGCCGAGAACGGGGAGTCAGCTTTGGCAGCCGCCAATGGTTCGGCTGATGCGGCAGAGGTTCTGATTACCGATATCACCATGCCTAAGATGAGCGGCCGCGATTTGGCTGACCGACTGGTCACGAGGCTCCCAAACCTTCGCGTTCTGTACATCTCCGGCTACACGCACGACGGTGTTGTCCAGACCCGTGCTCTTAGTGCCAGCGAAGCATTCCTGCAAAAGCCCTTCGCGCTTTCGGAGTTGAGCAAGACCCTCCGGGAATTAATCGCCAAGTAGCCGGCTACCACCTTGATCGTAGCTTCTCGATTGTTGCCGCCCTACCCCTCACTAGAAACATGCAACGGACGCCATGCCTCCTGAATCCAGCAGTGAAAGCAGCGCAAACCAAAGTAGGCTCGGCATTCGTAAACAGGTAGGCATATGCATTCATCTTTCAGGCAGTCGACTCGGGTTCGACAGTGTCAACTCTCGACACGACATTTTCAGTCTTCGCGTGCCCGATCGTCTGACTCTCGTCGAAGATTCAGCCAGGTACAGCCTGTCAACCTTGGTATCAGCTTTGCTCGTTCGTATGCGAGGCAACGGGAGACGCCTGTGCGCAGAGTTACTTACATAAATGTGCTTGTCTCGGTCATCCTCGCGATCACGTTACAAGCCCCCGTGCTGCAAGCACAAAGCATCCGGGCTCCAGAAGCCAAAATGGCTAACCTCATCGGTACCGTGACGGATGTGAATGGCGATACGGTTGCCGGAGCGGCGGTTGTGCTCAAGGGCCCGGATCAAAACGACTTGCGCACGCTTGTCACCGCGGATGACGGCTTTTTTCAATTTCATGACTTGAAGCCGGAAGTTGCATATCAGCTCACCGTCACTGCCAAGGATTTTGCCGATTGGACTGCTCCCGAGATCACCCTCGAGCCGGGCCAGTTCAAAATTCTGACCGGGATTAAGCTTCAGATTAAAGCTGAGCAGACGACTGTCAACGTTCATTACGACCCGGTGGAGATTGCATCCCAGCAGATCAAGGCTGAGGAAAAGCAGCGCCTCTTCGGCGTCGTGCCGAACTACTACGTTACGTATGAAAGCGATGCTGCTCCGCTAACCCCAAAAATGAAGTTCGGCCTTGCTCTGAAAGTATCGATTGACCCGGTCACGGCCGCCGGTACCCTCCTGATTTCTGCCGCCAAACAGGCTGGCAATACCCCCCACTACGGTCAGGGGTGGGGACCCTACGGGGAGCGGGTGGGCGCGATTGCCGCGGATGGTTTCTCTGACATCATCATTGGAGGCGGCATTCTGCCGTCGTTGCTACACGAGGACCCGCGCTATTTTTATCAGGGCACCGGCACGACCGGCTCTCGGATTCGACACGCGATGCTGAGTCCTTTCATTAACCGGCGTGATGACGGTACATGGGGACCGAACTATTCGAGCCTGGGTGGAGACTTGGCTTCCTCGGCGCTCTCAAATCTCTATTACCCGCAATCGAATCGCGGTCTCGGGTTGGTGTTCGGAAATTTTGCCATCGGAACTGCGGAGCGGATCGGCGCCAGCTTAGCTCAAGAGTTCCTTCTGGGTAAGTTCACAAAAAGAGGCGGTCACGTGCAGTGATCCGTGGTTAATTCACAACCTTCGGATCGCATGAGTTCTTGCCCGGAAGATTCTTCACGCGTTTCTAGCGGGTATTTCCCGCCATGCCACGATGGCACTCCCGATCGCAAGAGCGGCGCAAAGCAGCATCACCAGTCGAAAGCTATAGATGAATGCGCCCGCGACGGCGGCGCGAATCGATACCGCAGTCCGTGAATCTACGCTCGCGGGTGCATCAAGCGTCCCAAGCTTCGCCGCATTCGACTCAAGTTCGTGAACGACATCGGCTCTTAAGCTAAGCCCGGCGAGCGAATTTCGCAGGGAGTGATCGAAAGCTGTCACCATGACGGCGCCCAAAACCGCGATTGCCAATACCCCGGCAACTCGTGCCACGGCGTTGTTGATTCCGGATGCTGCGCCGGCGCGTTCCTCCCCGACCGAATTCATGACCACCGTTGTCAGGGGCGCAACGCTGACGGCCATGCCCAGCCCAAGGACAACGAAGGCGGGAAAAAACGCCGTCCAGTAATGCGCTCGCACACTCGGCACTGCAAAAAGCAAGAAGCCTGCTGCCGCAATGAGCGGCCCTGCGATGAGCGGGATTCTCGCGCCGTATCGCGCGATTAGACCCCCGGACCAACGTGAGAGAAGGAAGACCAGCAAAATCATGGGGAGGATAGCTGCGCCCGTCGCAGTCGCCGAGTACTTCTGAATCTGGATCAGATTCAAAGGCAATAAGAAAAAAAAGATGCCTAATGCTGCATACAGACCTAGCGTCAATAAATTCGCGCCAGTGAAGCTTGCCGATTGAAACAGCTTCAACGGGACCATCGGTGTTTTTGTTGTTTTCTCCACTAAAACGAAAACAAATAGTGCCCCGAAGCCGAGGATTAAACTTCCCACTATTCGAGGATCTTTGAACCCAAGCACAGCGGATTCCAGAAATCCATAAACCAATGCCGCCAGGCCAAGAGTCACTGCGGCTGCGCCCAGCCAGTCGACACTTGTCGCATCCGCGCTCCGAGATTCCGGCATGTGCCAGAGAGAGATCAAAACAACCAAAGCAGCCAAAGGAAGATTAATGAAAAACACCCAATGCCACGAAGCGTGATCGACCAACCATCCTCCGAGGACTGGCCCAAGCGCCGTAGTCATAGTCGTGAATCCAGCCCAGGTCCCAATCGCCTGACCGCGAGACTTTTCATCAAAGACCGAACTGATGATTGCCAGGCTGCCCGGCACAAGAAACGCTGCGGCGATCCCTTGCACTGAGCGCCACAACAGCAGGCTTTGAATACTGGATGAAAATCCGCAGCCTGCTGAAGCCACTCCAAAAGCGGCCACGCCGAGCAAGAACATCGCCCGCCGACCGAGGGAATCTCCTAGTGCTCCGCCCACCAAGATCAGGGCAGAAAGAAATAATCCGTAAGCCTCGATGACCCACTGGACATCCACTACCGTGGCGTGAAGGTCGGCTTGTAGCGCAGGCAATGCCACGTTGACGACCGTGCTATCGATGAATGCCATGCTCGTGCCAAGAATGGTGGCGGCGAGCACCCAGGGGCGCGATTTCTCGATACACGGTTCGATGGATGGGCCTGTGAGAATCGACGCTTCATCGCATGGTTGTTTCATGACGAATTCGGATGCTTATCAAGCTCTAACGGATTCCCATGTGCCAACGACTCCAAGCCAGTGCGCATCGAATCTCTTTTCTGACTGCTCGGAGGTTTTGTGAAAAAAGACAAGAACATTCTCTACGCCACTGTCGGGGAAGGCGCACTTATCCTGACCCTGGCTGCCATCGGGTGGGCGGCTCACATGCCGCTTATCTTTCCGAGTCTGGGTCCGACGGCGTATGAGCAGGTTGAAAAGCCGAATACGCCGAGCGCGAAACTCTACAACGTCGTAGTGGGGCATTTTCTGGCCTTGGGCGCCGGTTTTCTCTCCCTTTGGATTCTTCATGCATGGAACGCTCCGGTTGTAGCTACGGCTGGCTTTGTTTCTCCAGCGCGGCTCGAAGCGGCTACGCTGGCCGTAGTGATCACTGTTATCTCGACTCTTGCCCTCAAAGCGAATCAACCGGCATCGCTTGCCACCGCGCTGTTGGTTTCGCTGGGATCCATGCAGAAGGGACGGGACGCCGTCGCCATGGTGATTGCGATATTGATCCTGGCGGCCATTGGAGAACCGGTCCGCCGCGTCTTTGCTAAGGCGGGTGTCGGACAATGAAAAGCTCTCGCCAGCCGCGATCACTCGAGCTTGGTTTGCATTGGGTAAAACTTCTGAATCATTCTTCCCGTCATCACGCCACCCTCGTATTCCGGAATAATGACCTCGTCAGCTCCCGAGGTGCGAATCGCGTTCGCATAGCGTTGCTGGCCGGCCCGGGTAATGATCTTCAAGTTCGGTTTCAGGGATCGTGCGGTGACCGTGATGTAAAGATTGTCGGCGTCATTGTCGATGACTACGCAAATTCCCTTTGCACGCTCCAATCCCGCGGAAACCAGCACATCGTGGCGTTTGGCGTCGCCTTGGATCACCATCAAACCATCCTTTAGCAATTCGCGACAGAGGCCCTCATTGGTCTCAATCAATACGAATGGAATGTTGAGCCGTGTCAAATGATCAACCACCGTGCGGCCAACCTGCCCGTATCCGCAAATGACGAAGTGGTCTTTCAGTCTCTCGATGCTGATGTCATTCACCATGGATTTCCAAACCTCCATCCCTTGCCGCCTGAAAATCGTGACCAATACTCGCTCGGCAATCCAGATCTGAAATGCGAAAACTCCGGCATAGACGAACAGGGCAAAGAATTTGGTTGAGTCGTGCACCGTGTGGTAATCGATGGCATGGGGGTTGAAAATCCAAAACAACGCGTCCTGCCATCGCAGCCCTTCCAGGTGCATGTAGGTGCGCACGCACACAGCGCCGAATCCTGCCAGAACTGCGAACGGCAGCCACAACCGTCGAAGAAAAACTATAACGATGCGACCCATGCGACTTCCAGAATGAGCGTCTTAGGTTGTCCGTGGCGGCCTCAGCAGACAGCGAGACCGAAATTCGCTTGTTTCGAATCGAGACTTGAAAGCGAATGCTCCGCACTATAACAGAAAACGTCTTTTCCACCGACAAAAAGTAATGAATCAGCACAATCCAAAATTTCGATGTATGGATGGAAAGCTGCGGTGCTTCGGCCGGGCTGCTCCCGCTTTGCTACACTGCTGGCGATGCCCTCATTGATTCAACATGCCACTCGTATTACTGCGGCAGGCAATAAACCCAAGCTGATCGACGAATATATTGGCCGCGTCAACTCTCAAACCTCTGGCGTAAGTGTCGCCCACATGCGCAGTCCGCAAGGCTGGGAGGAGCCCGGACAAACCCCGGAATTCGATGAGTTCACCATAGTGCTGAGAGGAATGGTGCGTGTTCGCCACAAAGGTGGAGAGATTGATGTTACCGCAGGGCAGGCTGTAGTTGCGCGTCGCGGCGAGTGGATTCAATATTCCACTCCTGCCGACGGCGGGGCCGAGTACATCGCGGTGTGCCTGCCGGCATTCTCGATGGAAACGGTCCATCGGGACAGTTAGCCAAATTTATGCTCCGTCCGGCTTGAAGATCATCCCTCGGCTGGTTCTCCCGTTCATCAGCACTTGCAAGGGAGCGGTGAATTGCAGATGGCGCACGCAACCTTTTTCTTCTATGGCGGGTTGCGATGCCAGCCACTGCCAGTCCACAAATCCCTCGCCTGCGTCCGGATTAACCGTGAAGTAGCCAACCTGAAAGGCGGTTAGGTTTTGGAAGAAGTGGCTGCCCTGCGACGGCGTCACGCGCAAATCGCGAAAGCCAGCTTCGACAATTGCCCGGGCACCCGAGATTTCGTCCCACTCGACTGGAATTCCCAGCCACGGATCATTCGATCCCCATCGTCCGACCCCGATCAGCAGATACGGAGCGCCAGCTTCACCTAATTTGGCGTTGAGATGCGCGACTCCTTCTGCCACCTCCTGGCTGCGGGCGCGTTCAAAACGTTGAAAATCGACGACGACCACGTCACGCACGTCTGTGATCCGACCATTCCCCATGACCTGGGAGCTCTGGCAAATCAGCCGCTCTGGGGTTACATCCTCAACGCGCAACTCCTCGCCTTCGCGTGATAAGACCAGAGGGCGGATTTGCAAAAAACCGAACTCCGCCGCTTCCCCAGGCTCATAGGGCAAGCGAACGGCAAACTCCGCCTCTACCGGTCGTCCGAAAGCGTCTTCGCCAATGTCGGTAAGTTGCTTGAGAATCGTGGCGAGGGGAAAAACTCCGTGTTTGAGAATCGGCGCAAAGCTTACAATTCTCGTGCCCGGCCGGCTAAGGCCGTCGTAAATCACATGATTGTCGGGAGAATAGGTCGAGCCGACATTGTGCAGGCTGCCATCGGCCTCAGCCGCTTCCAGCCCAAAGCATACTTCGCGCAGGTTCACCATGGGATCGCGAGATTGCTCGGGATGATCGAGCTCTAGCGCCCAGAATTCGCGTTGCGAATTCGCCAGAATGTCTTCTACGGAAGAAAACTGCACCAGATTTCGCGGATACCGCGGGCAAAAGCTCAAGCACTTGCCACCGCCCACAACCGTTCTCCCCAGGCCAAGCGCCACGGCCGCAATACCATCCTCAAATTTCATCGGCGAAATCGGATAGAAATTGTGCGACCGCACCACACCCGAGAAGTCCGGATAGAACCGCTGACCATGCGTCGTTCCCACGACCTGCTGCAGAATCACCGCCATCTTCTCTTCTTCCAGACGATAGGGCGTGGCGCGAACGTAGGCCTTGGCGTGCTGGCTGAAAGTCGAAGCGTAAACTCGCTTGATTGCCTCCATCAATTGTTCGAGCCTCGTGAGCAAATCCGAGTGCTGATTCGCCAACATGAAAGTTTCATAGACGCCGGTGAAGGGCTGATATTGCGAGTCTTCCAGCAAGCTTGAAGAGCGCACCGCCAGCGGATATTGCACCTCAGCCAGGAACGCCAACAGATTCTCACGAACTGGGGCAGGAAGTGGAGCGGTGAGGAATCGCTCGCGGATTTCGGAATCATCACTCGAGTGCATGGCGAAATCCAGCAGATTGTTTTCGCTCAGAAAACGGTCGAAGACGTCGGTCGCGAGCACAACCGAGGGCGGCACTGCAATCCGCACTCCGGGAAAACGCCGCGACACTCGGTTGTTGTGCAGCAGATGCCGCACAAACGCCAGACCACGCGCCTTGCCGCCCAAGGAACCTCCGCCGACCCGTAAGAAGTAATTGTCTGTGGACTTAAAAGTCGCCGCATTGAAATCACCAATCAAAACCTGGCTCTGCTCGCTGCGATATTCGGCGATCGCTGCGATCAAATCGTGACGCAAATCTTCTAAGGTCGCGAAATCGGAAACTTTTCGTGGACGCAGCTTCTGCGCCAGCGCGAATTCCGTCCGCGCCCGCAGCCAGCGCGAAAAATGGTTGCGTTCGCTGTGGTAGACGATGCTTTCCACCGGAACTTCAGCAAGCTTTTCTTCCAATTCGGTCAGATCGCTGGCGCGGGCTACTTCCGTGTTGTCGGGTAGACGGAACGCGAAATCGCCAAAACCTGCCTGCTCGGTGAGAAACCGCCGCAGATCGCGGAGCAACGTAGGGGACCGTTTTCGTAAGAAAGAAAACCCCTCTGCATAGGCGCGAGCGCGAAACTCCGTACGGCTTGATTGCAGAACAATCGGAACGTCAGGTACGCGGTCGCGGATCAGGCGCGCCAACTCAAACCCGGCTTCGGCGCTCAAGGCCCCGCCCATGGGAAATTCCACATCTGACACCACGCCTAGCAGGAACTCGCGATATTTAAGTACTTCCCGGACCGCATCTTCATAATTAGAAGCCAGCAGAATCTTTGGCCGCGCCCGCATGCGTACTAGTTTGTGTGCAACGTTCAATCCTTCGCGGATCACTCGCCGCGATTGCGTAATCAGCTCGGTGTAAATGGCCGGCAGGAACGACGAGTAGTAACGAATATTGTCTTCGACTACAAGAATTACCGGCACGCCGATGGCATGAGTGTCGTGCAGAACGTTGCGCTTGTCTTCGATAAACTTGACGATCGAAATCAAAATGCGAACGTTACCTTGCCACAGGAAGATTCCTTCGATGTTCGTTTCCGGATTGCGTTCGATGAACTTCTTGATCTCACGATAATCGTAGGCAAGAACGACCACCGGCACATCGAGGCCTGCGGTCTTAACTTGGCTCGCAAGCTGCGCGGCGTCCATGTCCTCGACTTCAAGGTTGGTCACGATCAGATTGAACCGCGGGTGCGATCGCGCCAAGGCGAGCGCCTCAGCACCGCTGGAAACGTGGGTGATGCCAGGAATTTGTTGCAGGTTCAATTCCAGTGATTCGCCAATCAGAAGTTCGTTTAGCCGGCCATCTTCGCGCAGGATGAACGAATCATAGAGGCTGGAGACCAGAAGAATGTCATGCACGCGAAACGGCATGAGATCTTCGAAGCCTTCGAAGAGTCGCTCGGCGTCAACGATCGGGTCGGGTTGATGAATCACTGACATAAGTCACGTCTCGTCATCCTGAGCGAAGTTTTCGTTCGCACAGCCAACGAAAACACAGTCGAAGGACCCCGTGTCTACCGATATGCTGATCCAGTTTGGCCGGGAGTTCTCTGATCGGAAGCCAGTGTGCAAATCCCTTGCCGCGCTTATCTCGCTGCTTACAAGTATGCGGTACTTCGACTCCGCTCTGCCTCGCTACCCGAGCCAACTGCTTCGCTCAGGATGACACTCTATTTAATTGATTCTCCTGCAAACCGCATCTCCGCTCCCCATTTCTCGCCCAAATCTGCCCATCGAGGATTCATCGATTCAATCAATGCTATCTTCTTCTCGCGTCGCCAGCCCTTTAGTTGCTTCTCGCGGTCGATCGCATCCCGCACATCGTCAAAGCTCTCCCAATACACGAGGCAGTTGCAGTGATATTGGCTAGCAAATCCGTCGAACCGGCTGCTTTTGTGTTCCCACATTCTTCGCTCGATGCTGTTGCACATGCCGATATAAAGAGTTCCGGAGCGGCTGCTTACGATATAGACCCAATACTTCTTGCGATCATCTGCCACTTCTTACCTCATGTCATCCTGAGCGAAGTTTTCGTTCGCGTAGCGAACGAAAACGCAGTCGAAGGACCCCATGCCTGCCGAAATTGCATTCGGCTTGGCCAGGAATTCTCTGATCAGAAGCCGGTGTACAAATCCCTCGCCCAGCCTTTGCCACTCCTTACAGGTATGTGGTCCTTCGACTTCGTAGCTGCTTCGCATTCGCGAAGCAGCAACTCCGCTCAGGATGACCAAATGTACTCGGAATAAATTCGCGGGGTGGTTTCCCACCCCGCATCATACTTCCAACCGGGATTGAAACCTACACCAACCCCTGGTCCAGCATGGCATTGGCGACCTTCAGGAAGCCGCCGATGTTGGCGCCGTTCACCAGATTGCCCGGCGTGCCGTATTTCTCGGCCGTTTCGAAGCAGTTCTTGTGGATGGCGATCATGATTTTGTGCAGCCGGTCGTCCACTTCCTCGCGTGTCCAGCTCAGCCGTGCACTGTTCTGGGCCATTTCGAGTCCGGAGGTGGCAACGCCGCCCGCGTTGGCAGCTTTCGCCGGTCCATAAAGAATCTTCGCATCGAGGAACAGCTTGGTGGCTTCGAGCGTGCTTGGCATGTTCGCGCCCTCGGCAACCAGCTTGCAGCCGTTCTTCAACAGATTCTCTGCGTCCCGCTTCTTGATTTCGTTCTGCGTGGCGCTCGGGAAGGCACAATCCGCCTTGATGTTCCAGATCGGGTTGTGATCCAGCTTGATATCGGTAGGCATGAAGACGCCCTTCTTGAACTTCTCCGTGTATTCACGGATCCGTCCGCGGCGGACATTCTTCAGGTCGATAACCCAGGCCAGCTTTTCGCGGTCGATTCCATCCGGATCAAAAATCACGCCGTCGGAATCGGAGCAAGTGATCGGTTTTGCGCCGAAATCAAGCAGCTTCTCGATGGTGTACTGCGCCACGTTGCCGCTGCCGGAAACCAGGCACAGCTTGCCTTCTAGCTTGTCCTTCTTGGTCTTCAGCATTTCATCGGCAAAATAAACGCAACCGTAGCCGGTGGCTTCCGGACGAATCAGCGAGCCGCCCCATCCCAGACCTTTGCCGGTCAGGACGCCGGTGAACTCGTTGCGCAGCCGTTTGTATTGGCCAAACAGGAAGCCGATTTCGCGGCCACCCACGCCAATGTCGCCGGCGGGAACGTCGGTGTCGGGACCGATATGGCGTTGTAACTCGGTCATGAAGCTCTGGCAGAACCGCATCACTTCGTTGTCGCTCTTTCCTTTGGGATCGAAATCCGATCCGCCCTTGCCGCCGCCCATGGGAAGCGTGGTTAGCGAGTTTTTAAAGACTTGCTCAAACGCCAGGAATTTCAAAATGCCGAGGTTCACCGACGGATGGAAACGCAGACCGCCCTTGTAAGGGCCGATTGCGCTGTTCATTTCAATGCGGAAGCCGCGGTTCACTTGAATTTCGCCGCGATCATCAAACCAGGGCACGCGGAACATCAACACGCGCTCAGGTTCAGTGATCCGCTCCAGAATCTTTGCCGAGCGATATTCGGGATGCTTCTGCAAAACGAGACGAAGGGAATCGAGAACTTCCTGCACTGCCTGGTGGAATTCTGGTTCGGCTGGGTTTTTGGCTTTTACGGTGGTTAATACTTCCTCAATATAATCGCCCGATGTCTTGATTCCGGGCGGTGTCATAACGCTCATAATTGTGTCCTCCAATGTACAAAACCTTTTGATTAGACCATATATGACGCAGACGCTTGTGATGGGCTAACCCATCATTTAAGCCGTTGAGCCGGGTTCCTGCCGTGATTCATATCACGGGGAGTCGTGACCATCGTACTGCGAAACCGTGAGAGCGGGCGTAAATTTTTGTTACGCGGAAGAAACCGATGCGGGAGTTTAGCGGCGAAGAAACAGCGAATCAGAAAGCCGAGTGGTTAAAAAGAAATGACAGAGGCGGAATGATTCCTGTGATCCTCTGTGTTTAGATTCCCAACTTCTTGACCTCTTCCTGGTAGTACTTGCGGTACAGGATGTCCCATTCCTGGCTACCTTCGAGGATCGTACGCTTCTGATTTTCAATCTTTTGCCGCGCGTCCTGATCGATTCTTGCTTCCTGATTGAGCAGATCTTCGAGAATCTTGCGGACCTCCAAGCGGATGGTGTTCCTGTCTTCCAGAAATTCGACTTCGTTCATCTCCGCCAGCGCATCGGTAATCACGTGCGCCACTTTGTTCACCTTTTCGCGGTTGACTCTCACAGCACCGCCTTGTACTTGCGGACGAGTTCGTTCTTCACCTTGCGGAACATCTCCTGGTAATTGGCGCCGGTTTTCTGCATCTCGGTGGAATAGGCTTCGAGAATCACGCGGACTTCGTCATTGATGCGGTCTTCGAGGGAAAACTCCTCCAGCATAGCCGCATGCACTTTTTCTGTGACCGCCGGAACCGACTTAGTGGCGATGAACCCGCTGGCAATGAGCTTTTTCGTGGCCTCTCGGGCCAAATAGCTTACATATTCTTTGGAGAGCAGCATGATTTAAATCGGATGTGGGTTGTGAAACAGGTAGTGTAGCATAGAGCTAGCTTTATTAAGCCGATTAGCAGGATCACAAAGATCGCGAACGCACAGGCTAGCGACAGGGTCAGAGCCTCGTATTTTGTTATTGCTTCAGACCCGGTTTTGTCATCGGCAAGGTTCCTTATTGTCCCACAGGTCTGATGTTGGCCAACGACCAACGACAAACAGCCAACAGCCAACGACAAACGACCGACGACCGGACTACAATAAATGATTGCCGACCAACCATGTCCCCACTCTCTGACGATCTCGCCGGCCTAAAAGACGACATGATTGCCTTCATCGAAGGCCATGGCATGTCGCGCTTCCCCGGATTCGTGGACTACGAAGAAATTCAGTGCGTTAGTTGGAAGCAAAACGGCAACGTTGAAGGGTGGAAGGATTTCGTAGAGCTGGCCAAGACCGCCGGCGCTCCATTTTTGACGATGGACTCATGGAAACTCGAGCGCGACGAACTTGATGGCATGATTGAGCGGCTGAGCAATGCCCAGTTCAGCACCGATGAAGAGATCGAAGAAGCCCGCTGGCTGCGGACTTACATCGGCAAGACCGGATTCGTGCAACTCGGCTTTGCTCATCAAGGTGTCATGATGGTTTACGAGGCATCGACCGCCTGGTACGAGCGCTATCAGGGAATCCTCGAAATGGCCGACGATTTTACGGGCATGTCCCTCGACCCGCCGGACGAAGAGCCATAACCCTTCGTCGCATTCGCAATTCTTCTTTGCCTTCTCCGCGAATCCTCTTCGCACTTTGGGTTTTGAGATTTTTCTAGACTCTCCACGAGTTTCGCGGGCAAAACACATCGCCAAGCCGTCCCCCGGGGTGCTTCCTCCGTGCTCCCCTCCGCCCTCTGCGTTGAATCTTCTAAAATGGATCTTTCATGCAGTGGCTCCCGAAAGTCGCAAACCAAGCCCAGGCGGAGTTGCTGGCCACGCAGCTGCGCCTGAATCCTCCTCTGAAAAATCCTGCGCTTGCCTCGACTCTCGCCCGCTTGCTGGTCATTCGAGGAATCACCGACCCCGAAACGGCCGATCGTTTTCTCACGCCCACGCTGGATCATCTGCATTCACCTTATTTAATGCGTGGCATGAAAGCCGCCGTTGACCGTCTCGACGCCGCCATCGAGAAAAAAGAGGGCATTCTCATCTACGGCGACTACGACGTCGACGGCACCACCGCCATCGTTATCCTGAAAACCGCAATTGAGCTTTGCGGAGGCGCAGCCGATTTTCACGTCCCCCATCGCATCAAAGAAGGCTACGACCTGCGCGGCGATGTCATCGAACGCGCCGCGGCGGCTGGTATTCAACTCATCATCAGCGTCGATGCTGGCATCCGTGCTTTTCCCGCCGCTGAAACCGCAAAACGCCTCGGCGTTGATCTCGTTGTCACCGATCATCACTTGCCCGGCCCCGACGGCATGCCACATGCCTTGGCCGTCTTGAATCCTAATCAGCCCGGATGCGAATATCCCTGCAAGTCGCTGTGCGGCGCCGGCGTTGCATTTAAACTCGCGCAAGCGCTGATGGAACGCCGCCTCGTGGGCCGCGATCAGGTTCCTTTGCTCAAGTCTTTTCTCAAGATGGTCGCCATCGCCACCATCGCTGATTCGGTTCCCATCACCGGCGAGAATCGAGTGTTCACCAAGCTGGGCCTCGAAGCCTTGCGTACCGCCGTAAATCCCGGATTGAAGGCTCTCCTCGAGGTTTCCCAAGTTGGCGGACGCCCGCTGACCACCGCTGAAGTCGGATTCCGCATCGCCCCACGTATCAACGCCGCCGGGCGCATGGACATTGCCGCCGATGTGATCGAACTCTTCAGTGTCAAAGATCTCAACCGCGCCCGCCAGATCGCTGGCAAACTGGACCGTCTCAACTCCGAGCGTCAGGAAGAAGAGCGCCGTATCCTGGAAGCGATTCACAAGAAATTTGAAAATGAGCCTTCTCTCCTCGATCGATATTGCCTTGTCATCGACGGTGACGGATGGCACCGCGGCGTGATCGGGATCACGGCCACGCGCGTGGTCGAACGCTATCATCGTCCAACCCTCGTGGTTTCGCGTGATGGCGCTGAGGCCTACGGCTCCGGCCGCTCCATCCGCCCGTTTCACCTGCTCAACGCGCTGGAATCCTGTCCCGAACTCTTTACTCGCTACGGTGGCCACTCCCACGCGGTAGGTTTCTCGATGCCATCAGCATTGGTCCCGGAGCTTTGCTCGCGCCTCGATGCATACGCCCGCACCCGCCTCACTCCTGCTGATTTTGAGCCAGCGTTGGAACTCGACTCCGAACTTCCGCTCACGCATATCACGCCCGAACTTTTTCATCTGGTGCAGCATCTCGAGCCCTTTGGCAGCCGCAACCCCGAGCCCGTGTTTTCTGCCCGAAAGGTTCGCCTTACAGCTTCGCCGCGAATCCTGAAAGAGAAGCACGTGAAGCTGCGATTGAGTTGCCACGCGGAAACCGAACGGAAAGAAGAGGCCGTTCTCGCAATGCCGCGTTGCCATCCCGATGGAGCAACGATTCCTCGCGCTGAGAACCGGCAACTGAGAACTGAGAACTGGCGTAAATCCGTCACCTATGATGCTCTCGGTTGGCACATGGCTGAGGCGGTGCAGCAAGCCAAGCTCCTGCCGGGCGACACGATCGACATCGCCTTCTCCCTGGAATACAACGACCGCGATGAATATGGCGGGCTGGAATTGTCGTTGCGGGATTTCCGCGTGGCTTGATCGGCAAGCAATCGGCAGTCTGACTTCTAACTTCTGAACTCTGACCTCTGCCTACTCAGCTACACTGTCCATAGGTGTCTCTCTCGGTCACAAGGCTAAGACGATGGTTCGCCGCGGCTGCAATTGTGGCCGTGTTCTCAGTGGCAGGAGTGTACTTTTATGCTCGGCATCGCGTGCAAAACGCCCTCAAACAGGTCCCGGAGAAGATTGGCGTAGAAATCAAGCAGACCGCGACTGGCTTTACGATTTCGAAGTCAGAGCAGGGAAGGACACTATTCAAGGTTGAAGCCAGCAAAGCGGTGCAGTTTCAGCAAGGCGGACGCGCTGAGCTTCACGACGTAGCCATCACTCTGTACGGTCACGATTCCACCCGCTATGACCGCATCTACGGTTCCGACTTCGTCTATGACCAGCAAACCGGGAACGTGACCGCCAGTGGTGAGGTTCAAATCGATCTGGAAGCGAACCCCGAAGGCCTGTTAAATCCCGACCAGTCGCCGCCGAAAGATCTTAAAAATCCGATTCACCTGAAGACCAGCGGACTTGTCTTCAACCAGAAAAGCGGCGATGCGTTTACCAAGAATCGTGTCGACTTCACGTTGGCCGGCGCCACCGGCTCAGCGATGGGTGTCAACTACATTGCGCAAACCAACGTTTTGACTTTGGAGTCGAATGTGAAAGTTTCCGCCAGCAGCCTTGGCGGCGCATCCCTTACCGCGATACGCGGAACGATCGCGACGAATCCTCACCAGGTGATTCTCGATCAGCCGCAACTCAATGCCAGTTTTCGGCATTGCCAGTCAGATAGGGCCGTGCTTTTCTTGCGTCCTGACAACACGATTGACCATATCTTCGCCACTGAAAATGTCCTGATCCGCACTGACCGCCCGCCCGCCACCGAAACTCATGCCGACCAATTGGACCTTGTTATGGCAAAGCAAAGCCAAACGCCGCGATCGGCAATTCTCTCTGGCAATGTCACTCTCAATGCATCTTCCGCACAGCCGGTGCAGGCGAGCGCCGGACACGTCATCTTCGATTTTGCAGCGAAGAATCGTCTGACCAAGGTTCATGCGGAAGAGAATGTGAAATTACTGCAGCATCAGAGCGCTTCGAAACCGTCGGCTAGCGCTCAGGATCTCGAACTCGCTGCATCCGTCATGGATTTCTTTTTGTCCAAGTCGCAGCATTTGGCTCGCGCCGAAACCGTTGGCTCCGGTCAGCTCACCTTACGTCCTGCGGGCTCCGGGAACGGTACGCAAACCGTGGTCACGGCGGGAAAATTCGACGCGAAGTTTGATGACCTGGGGCAACTCGCATCCGTGCACGGCACGCCCGACGCC
This sequence comes from Terriglobales bacterium, assembly GCA_035507035.1. Taxonomy (GTDB): domain Bacteria; phylum Acidobacteriota; class Terriglobia; order Terriglobales; family Acidobacteriaceae; genus DATJOJ01. The sequence continues at coordinate 94,588 of DATJOJ010000037.1, forward strand.
CGCATCGTCAATAGGAACCCCAGTCAGCCTGATCGCGTGAGCACCAGCCAGATGGTCGATGCCACCTTCCACCCAGGCCAGGGAATTGATTCCGTGGTGCAGCAGGGCGATGTGGCCTACGAAGACGGGGATCGCAAAGCTTGGGGCCAGCATGCCCGCTATACGCCGAGCGATCAGATTCTCCTGCTCACTGGCTCGCCCCGTGTGACCGAAGGCGGAATGACCACAACCGCACGAAGCATGCGATTCAACCGCGCTACGAGCGACGCTACCGCCGGCGGCGACGTGAAAAGCACGTACAGTGACCTTACGCAACAGCCCAATGGCGCGCTCCTGGCCTCGTCCAGTCCGATTCACGTGACTGCCCGCTCCATGACCGTTCACGGTGCTTCGGCCATCGCGCTCTATACCGGCGATGTCCGCCTCTGGCAGGACGCGAATGTCGTTACTGCTCCCGCAATTGATTTCGATCGCGATCATCGTTCCATGGTCGCGCGAGGATCTGCGTCTGATCCTGTCTCTACCGTTTTAGTCGAAACCGACAAAAACGGCGTTTCGACTCCGGTTGCCCTTACATCTACTCAATTGATGTACACCGATAGCGAGCGCAAGGCTCATTTCGACGAAGATGTCACCGCGAAATCGGCCGATGCCACCATCACAGCCAAAGAGATCGACGCGTTTTTGCTGCCGCGTGGCTCGTCAAGCTCGAATCAAGCGAATTCGGGTGGAAAGCTGGAGAAAATTGTCGCGGATGGTCAGGTAGTCATAATTCAGCCTGGCCGGCAGGGCACCGGCGATCGCATGGTTTATACGTCAGCGGACGATAAGTTTGTCCTGACCGGCGGACCTCCTAGCATTTTTGATGCCGAACATGGCAAGATTACCGGGGTTTCGTTGACTTTCTTTAGACGCGATGATAGGGTGCTCGTAGAAGGAAACAGCACTTCACCCGCCGTCACGCAAACGCGAGTGGCACGATAAATGCGTACGCTGGCCACCGACGAAATCGGCAAATCTTACCGCGGTCGCCGGGTCGTAAATGCTGTCAGCCTTCGCGTCGAGCAAGGCGAAGTCGTTGGATTGCTTGGACCTAACGGCGCCGGCAAGACCACAACCTTCTATTCAATTGTAGGTTTGATCCCCCCCGATTCTGGCCGGGTGTTGATCGACCAGGACGATATCACGGACGTGCCTATGTATTTGCGGGCACGGCAGTACGGCATTAGCTATCTCCCTCAGGAAGCCTCCGTCTTCCGCAAGCTCACGGTAGAGGAGAACATTTTGGCCGTGCTGGAAGTGCAGCCCATCTCCTGGCACGAGCGCCGCGAGCGCATGGAGAAGCTGATCGATCAGTTGGGCTTGGAGCATATCCGCCGGAATCGTGGCTATGCGTTGTCGGGCGGTGAGCGGCGGCGTGTCGAAATCGGCCGCGCACTATGTATCAACCCAACCTTTATTTTGCTGGATGAGCCGTTTTCGGGTATTGACCCGATTGCCGTTCTGGATCTGCAGAAGATTATTAGTGATTTAAAGGCGGCTGGCATCGGCATCTTGATCACCGATCACAGCGTGCGCGAGACGTTATCTGTTACAGATAGGGCGTACATCATCGACGAAGGCCGCATCTTCCGCCACGGAACGCCCGAACAGTTAGCGAACGATCCGGAAGTACGCAGAGTCTATTTGGGAGAGAGTTTTTCGCTAGTGTGAAATTCGTCGTTCGTCCTTCGTCGTTCGCAAGACCGGTATAGGGGCGCGGTTGAGCTCAGATATGAGATTTGTTGCGTTAGCGCTGGCAATTCTGGTTGCGCTCTGCGGCATGGTCGGCGGAGCACACCTGTGGTGGACGCTAGGAAGAAAGAAGCGAACGACCAAGGACGAACGACCAAGGACGACCGACGTAAGGTTAGAAGCTAGAAGCTGAATCTATGGTAATGCTCCAGCCAAAATTGCACCTCAAGGTCTCGCAACGTCAGATCCTGACGCCAGGCCTGGTGCAAATGGTCAGCGTGCTCGCGCTCAACAAACTTGAGCTGCGGGACATGATCAATACCGAGATGGTGGAGAACCCAGTCCTTGAGGAACTCGAAGACGCAGTTCCGCTGCTCGATGACGTCGATCGCAAGCAGGAAGATCGCGACCATTCTGCGACTACAGAGGAAAGTCCGACCGCCGCAGAGGAAAAGAAGGATCCATTTGAAGAAATTGACTTTGGCTCGTTTTTTCAGGAATATCTCGATCCCGGCTACCGTAGCCAAAGGGAATCCGAAGACATCGAGCGGCCATCCTTCGAGAATTTTCTTTCCAGGCCCAGCACCCTCACCGACCATCTGATTTGGCAATTGGGTTCGCTCCCCACGCGTCCTCCGGTTCGTGAGGCAGCGGAACTCGTGATCGGAAACCTGAATGAAGATGGCTATCTCATCGCCAGCGACGATGAACTGATGGGGGTCGCTCCGCCCGCACCTCCGGAGTCCGACGCAGCTGCGGCCGAAAACGTCGTGAAAGAAGCTGCCGCTCTGGGTCTCGCATCCGAGGGACTGTCTTCCGCTGAATCGCTCCTGTCGCAAGAAACCGGCGCAAGCGAACCGGCGCCCACGCCAGACTGGGGTTCGCTGACCATCGATTCCGAGCCGACGATGGAGGAATCGCCGAGTGCAGTGACAGAGCCAGTCTCGGTTGCTGCCGCGCCCGCCGAGGCAACTCCTTCGCCCGCGCCCGCATTCACCGTGAACTTTACCCTGGCTGATCTTCACGAAGCCATGGAATTGGTTCGCCAGCTGGATCCGCCCGGAGTGGCCTGCCGCGACCTGCGCGACTGCCTGCTTTACCAGCTTCGTTTCCATAAGCAGCAGTTGGAGTCGCACAAGAACGGTAATGGCGATCGCGAAGCAACGGCCGAGGTTCTTACCGATGCCATCGCCATCGTCGATCAGCACTTGCGCGCTCTGCAAAGCAAGCAGCACAAGGAAATTGCGCGTGCTTTGAATCGGCCGCCTGAGGCGATTGAGGCTGCCCTCAATTACATCCGCACCCTCGATCCGCGCCCCGGTCTGCGCTACAACAAAGTGCAGGCTCGGTTGATCGAACCAGATGTTGCCTTTGTCAAGCATGGTGACGAGTGGCTCGTCATCATGAATGACGAAGACGTTCCTCAGCTGCGCCTGAATCCTGCGTACAGGCGTCTGCTGGTCAAAGACGGTAACGACAAAGACACGCGCAATTATGTAAAAGAACGTTACAAGAGCGCGATTCAGCTCATCAAAAACATCGAGCAGCGCAAGCAGACCATCATGCGCGTTTGCCATTCCATCGTCGCCCGCCAGCAGGACTTCCTGGAAAAGGGCATTGACGAACTCAAGCCCATGATGATCAAAGAAGTGGCGGAAGAAATCGGCGTGCACCCATCCACCGTCTCGCGCGCCGTCGCCAACAAGTACGGCCATACTCCTCAAGGCGTATTCGAACTGCGTTACTTCTTCAGCGAGAGCGTAAACGGCCCAGAGGGCGGCAATACTTCGCTGCTCATCCTCAAGCGCCGCGTTAAGAAGCTTATCGACGAAGAAGACCCCACTCGGCCGTTGACCGACGAGCAGATCACCCGCATTCTCCAGTCGCAGGGGATCCAGGTCACTCGCCGCACGGTCGCGAAGTACCGGGAGGACATGCGCATCCCGAGCACTCACCAGCGCAGAGTGAAAAAGTAGTGCAGAGGTAAGAAGTAAGAATGCAAACGTATGAACATTCTGCATTCCGCCTTTTGACTTCTTACTGGTTTCAATGTGGTGCCCGTAAGAAAGAAAGCGAAATTTCAGGAGGGGCGCTCATGAACGTGGAATACACCGGCAGACAGTATGAAGTGACGCCTGCCATCCGCAAGGAAGTTGAAACCGGCCTTACTAAAATCCGTAAAATTCTCGGCGACAAATTCGAAACCAAAGTCATCCTCACCGTGGAAAAACACCGCCATAAAGCGGAAATTACCATCAGCCCGCGCAATGGTCCCTTGGTTGGGCTGGCCCAGGCCCGCGACATGAGCAAAGCCGTCGGCGAAGCGCTGGAGCACCTGGAAAAGCAGGCGGTCAAATACAAGACCAAGTGGCGCACCAAGAAACGCCATAACCACAAGAGTGCGAGCCCGAAGAAGTGGAATGGCAGCGCGCCCCAGGAATCGCTTGAAACCGCGGTTGGATTGAGCGAGAAAACCGCCGTCGGAGTGTTGGTACACAAGTTCCCGGCGGTCGCCAAATCTACCGAGGTCCACCTGGTGCACTCCGAGGAAGCTGTCGCGCTTCGTCCCATGACGCTCGAAGAAGCCATCAAGGAAGCGCACTTTCGCGATCGCGATGTCTTCGTCTTCCGCGATCCCAAAGGCAAAGTCATGGTCCTTCACCGCACTCGGGAAGGGAAGATGGAGCTGATCGAAGCGCCATAGTTCGTGGGGATGTCCGCCCTCGGCCGTCCCTACCGACTGAAACCAGGCAGCAGCAGTCTTCAAGAAGGACGGGCCCCGCCCGTCCTTTTTACGTTTGGTGTACTCTGGCTTGGCTGGGGGACTCCATGAAGATGATCGTTCTCGTTGCTTCCTTTCTGTTTCTCGTTTCAACCGCATTCGCTCAAAAGGACGACGTCCCCAAAACCCTTGCCGACAGCGTCGGTGGCACGTTGAAGTGGGCCGAGGATCAGTTCTATTCCGTTGCTGAAGCCATGCCCGGGAACAAATACGGCTACATCCCAACCGCGGGGAATTTCAAGGACGCTCGTTCATTTGCCGAGCAGGTAAAGCACGTCGCCTGTGCCCAGTTCGCCTTCTTCAACGAAATTGAAGGTAAAACTCCACCCGACCTCTGCGAAAAGGGAGGACCGTCGCCCGCAAAGACGAAGGCTGAATTGCTGAAGTATCTGCAGGACTCATTCGATTACGGCAATAAAGCCCTGCAGACGATCGATGCCAAGAACGCTCTCGATCGCGTCGAAGGACGTTATGCAGGGCCGAACACAAAGCTGGGCATGGCTGTAGTCGCTGTCTGGCACGTCACCGACCATTACGGCCAGATCGTTGAATATTTGCGCATGAACGACATCATTCCGCCGAACACGCAAAAGTATGGGCTGAAAGTGAGGTAGTAGAAGGCACGCTCGTGCGCGCCCCTCGACCCCTCGTACTCTTACTGCTGTCCCCCTGCTTTCTGTTGTGAGCTCTCCTCCGCGCTGGTGCGCATCGTTGACCAGTTGTATACCGGATACTTTGGTCGCTTAATCTCAGGCGCCGGATGTTCTTTCACTTCCTCGAGCGCCACAGCAACCGCTTTTTCCAGTTGCGGATCGCGTCCCTTGCGCCACATTGCTGGATCAAACTGTACTTCGATGTCCGGCGAGATGCCTTTGTTTTCGACATCGAACTCACCCGTGTCGGGGTTGAAGATGCCCCAGCGTGGCGCGGTCACTTCGCCGCCATCTATCAAACTTGGATAGCCGCCGATACCAATCAATCCGCCCCATGTCCGCGTGCCAATCAGTGGCCCCGTGCCCAACCGCTTGAACATCCACGGCAGCGCATCGCCGCCAGACCCGGCGTATTGATTGATCAACATTACTTTCGGACCAAAAATTGTTTGTGGAATCAGATTGTCTGCTCCGTCACGATTCATGGCTGCAAGCAGTCGTGGCCGTGCCAGCCAATCCACAATGTAGTCAGCGATCGCCCCGCCGCCATTGAAGCGCTCGTCGATGACGGCGCCCTGTTTGTCGGACTGCGCGAAATAGTAGCGATTGAAGTTGGTGTAACCATTGATTCCGGTGTCCGGCAGATAGACGTAAGCCAACCGTCCCCCGCTGAGTTTCTCAACCTCACGGCGATTGTCATCCATCCAGGCCCGCAAACGCAGATTGCGCTCGCTCGCGATTGGCACCACCGTGACGCTGCGGGCGTCTTTCCCGCTCGGGTCGGAGCCGACTTTCAATTGCACTGACTTGCCCGCAGTCTCTATAAAGAAGCTGTAGATTTCGTCCGTCCCGCGCAATTCGCGTCCGTTGACCGCAAGCAGGTATTCTCCTTCGTGAATGTTGACACCCGGTTCCGTTAGCGGTGCGCGCAAGCGCGGGTTCCAGTTCTCGCCGAAATAAACGCGCGAGAAGCGGTAACGTCCGTTGACAATCGTGTAGTCCGCGCCCAACAGGCCCGTGCTTACGTGTCTCACTTCCGGCCGATCGCCGCCAAATACGTAAACGTGTTGCGCGGTGATGTCACCCAGCATGTCGGCGAAAATGTAGTTCAGATCGGCGCGGCTCATGACGTTGTCCACGTATGGCTGATATTCCGCCATGAGCAATTTCATGTTGGCGCCGTGCAGGTTGGGATCGTAGAAAAAGTCGCGTTCGATCCGCCACGTCTCGCGGAACATCTGCTGCCATTCCGCGCGCGGATCGACTTCAACTTCCATCGCGCTGGTTTTCAGAGCGCTGTCGTGCTTGGCTCCCGGCTCGCCAGATTTGCCGAGCGCATCCACAGGTTTAATGAACCACGTGCCATGCGGCCGTTCCCCATTTCCTTCCGCCGCCATAGGATTATGCTCAGGCAGTTGTTCATAGAGGATCTTTTCGCTATTGGCGGAAATGAAGAAGCTGCCGATATTGTCCAGCACTTTGTCGGTTTTTCGCGAACAGATGTCAAATTTGTGAACAATCTGGGCTTCACTGCCGCTGTCGCGGTCATTGATCATCGGCGCTTCCAACAGATAAAGTACGTGGGTCTTGCCCGCCAGCATCTCCGAGTAATTCCGCGCCGGGAACGGAAGGCCGAGAATCCGCTGATCGATGTTCTCGAAATCGATCTTCACTGTGACTGTTTCTTTCGCTTTACTGCTGTCCTTCTTTGCCGCATCTTTATTGTCGGCGCTTTTATCCGAATCTTTCGCTTTATCCCCTGCGCCGCCCTTGGCCTGGTCGTCAGCCTTGCATTCGTCCTCGAACGGGCTCTTGCTCGCCGCGGCTTGATCCGAGCCATCCGCCGAAATCTTCTCCTCATCGCTTTGCGGGGCGAGCGGCGATCTCTGCTCTTTGTTGAGAACGATGACGTATCCGCTGCTGGTTACCGGGACTTTGAACCCGCCCATGCTGCTGGCCATCACCGGCCCCACATCGGTGCTGGCGATGAAGTAGAGATACTTTCCGTTCTTATCGAACACCGCATAATCCGCGTCACTCATGCCATCGGTGACTTGATGCGGAGCCTTGTCCTCCACTCCATAAATAAAGACCGCGCGCATTCCGCTCTTCAGTTGACGCGTATAGGCGACCCAGCGGCTGTCCGGCGACCAGGAAGCATCGAACCCAGAGCCCGGGCCATTTTCATAGGGATTGGTATCGATCAAAACCGGTTTTGCGGTTGTAATGTCCACATACCACAGGTGCAGGTGTTTGTCGCTGTAAACGATCTTTTTGCTGTCGGGCGACCAGATCGGAGAATAGTAAAACGACGGCGAATCACTGAGGGTAATTTTGCGTGTCTCGCTGAGTCCATCCTGCGAACTCAAATGCAGCGCATATTCTCCCGATTCATCCGAGAAGTAAGCAATCCATTTCCCATCCGGAGACCATGCGGGATCGCGGTCAGCCACTGCCGGTGAGCGCGTGATATTACGAATGTCGCCATGCTCCGCCGGAACCGTCAGAATCTCGCCGTGGGCTTCAAATACCGCACGCACGCCAGTAGGAGAAATGTTCGCGTGCTCGATATCGTCTGCGACTTTCACGAAGTGAGGCCGAACCGCTGGGAAATCGCCAGTTACGCGAATGTCGACCGCGTGTTGCGTTTTGCTTGCAGGATCGAAAAGATGGATCGATCCGAATTGCTCATAAACGATGGCGTCCGGTCCCGCCGAAGCTGATTTGATATCCAACCCGTTGCTGGGAACCGCTTCGCTGACTTGCTTGCTGCTCACGTCGTAAGCAAACAGGTTCACCGTCCCGTTCCGATCGGAAAGAAAATAAACGTAGCCGCCCAACCACATCGGTGTGGAGTCGTTCGAATTGGTTCGCGGAACCGCCTCAACGCTGGAGTCAGACAGATTGGCAATCCAAATCGGCGACGCCAAGCCGCCGCGATAATGCTTCAGCCCGCGCTGAAATTCCCAGTTTTCCTTGAAGTTGCTGTAAGGCACATAGGCCATGTGCGAATTGTCGGGCGAATATGAGCCTTGCTCCGCCATCGGCAGCGGAATTTCCTCTGGCAGGCCGCCATCCACACTGACGGTAAACAAACGATTGAAGCCCGAGAAGCTGTTGCGCGTGGAGCGGAAGAGCACGCGCTTGCCGTCGCGCGTCCAGCCGACAACCTGGTCCGCCCCCGGATGCGACGTCAGCCGCTTCGGAATCCCTCCCGCCACAGGGATCACATAGACATCCTGATTGCCGTCGTATTCCCCGGTAAAGGCGATCATCGTTCCATCCGGAGAGAAAACCGGATCGATTTCGATCCCAACATCGCTCGTCAAGCGGCTTGCTTCGCCGCCATTGCGGTCCACGATCCAGAGATCGCCGCCATAGCTGAACGCAATCTGCGTTTTGCTGACGGTCGGAGTTCGCAGAAGCGCGGTATTGCTGGGCTGTGCGTAGGCAATAGGGGCTGCAACGAAACATAACAATGCTGAAAGAAGCGCAACGGCGAACAGGGCGGACGGAAAACGACGCAAGTGGAATAACATAAACGCCTCCAGGCTAAGACAGACGGCGGGAAGCCGCTAAGTGTCTAACTACAATTCAATCTGGCTTGAAATATCGCGAAAAGTCTAACACACGCGAACCCAAGGTCTGTGTCGCCACTGTCTGGAGCGCCGGCTTGGTACCCCAAGCGAATAACAACCGTCCCTTGATCTGAGATAATTCGGGGAAATGAGCAAGGTCGCACGAGCGGTGTCGCCTCGAATCGTCAGCATCGAAGACTTTCGTCCTGCAGCCCGTCGTCGCCTGCCGAAAGTCGTCTTCGATTACCTCGATGGTGGCGCCGAGGGTGAAGTCACGCTGCGAGAGAATCGCCGTGCATTCGAAGAGGTCACGCTGCGTCCCCGCCAAGCTGTCATCTTCCCGCAATGCGACTTACGCACCCGCGTTTTGGGTTTTGACCTCACGCTTCCATTTCTCCTCGCGCCCGTCGGCTACAGCCGCTTGATGCATCCCGATGGCGAAGTGGCGGCCTCCCGGGCGGCGGGATCGGCAGGAACCGCTTACATTCTGTCGACCATCTCCGGACATCGAATGGAAGACGTCCGAGCCGCATCGTCCGGCCCAGTCTTCTATCAGATGTATATCATTGGCGGTCGAGCCGCCGCCGAGGGCATGATCGACCGCGCCCGCAAAGCCGGATTCTCCGCTCTTGTCATCACCATTGATACTCCTGTCTCCGGAATGCGAGAGCGCGACTATCGCAACGGAATGCGGGAGCTGATGGGCGGCAATCCATTGGCAAAAATTCCGTTTTTGCCGCAACTGCTCGTGCGGCCTGGCTGGCTCGCGAGTTTTCTGCTAGATGGCGGAATGCCCGCGTTGCCCAACGTTATAGTTCCGGGTCAAGGAGAAATGCCGTTGATGGACATCAAAGCTGCCCTTGCCAATGCAGCCGTGGCCTGGGAAGACCTGCGCTGGATTCGCGAGTTGTGGCGTGGCCCGATCGTTGTGAAAGGCATTCTCACCGCCGACGATGCCCGCCGAGCGGTAGATGAAGGCGCCAGCGCCATCGTGGTTTCGAATCATGGTGGCCGTCAACTCGATTGTGTCTCAGCTACTCTGCGCGCTCTTCCGGAAATCGTTGCTGCCGTCAAAGGCCGAACTGAAATTTTGATGGATGGCGGCATCCGCAGGGGAAGCGACATCGTGAAGGCAATCTGTTTGGGCGCCAGTGCCGTCTTGTGTGGCCGCGCTTATGCTTATGGCCTATCAGTCGCCGGCGAAGCAGGAGTTGCCCGCGCAATCGAAATCTTGCGAACCGACCTCGATCGGACACTTCACCTGCTCGGCTGCCCATCGATCTCCGCGCTCGATCGTTCCTATGTCAATGTTCCAGCAAGCTGGACATAAGCTGTTAGTGGTGCACCGGCGTCATCCTGAAGCCCTCGGTTCCACCAGCGGGCGAGAGCCTGCCCTAAGCGGACCGCGCGGTAGCGCGAGGGAGTCGAACGGGGATATCACAACGTGTAACATAGGGACATAAACAAGAATGGACGCTTGGATTCGTCCGGGAATTCACCCATGACTCTCTTCAGTTTTATGCGTAAGAACGCCTTCCGCAACAAGCGCCGCAGCCTCCTCACGCTTCTCAGTATTGGATTTTCCCTGCTGCTGCTGACCGTCATGATGACGATCTGGCATGCCTTCTACAACGACCAGGGCAGCGCCGAATCCGCCGAGCGCTTGATCGTTCGCCACAAAGTTTCCCTGGCGCAATTCCTGCCGATCTCTTACCGCGAAAGCATCCGCTCGATTCCCGGCGTTCGTAACGTGGTCAACGAAACTTGGTTCGGCGGACAATATAAAGACGACAAGCCGGAGAATTTCTTCGCGCAGTTCGGTACCGATCCCAATGAAATCTTCGACGTCCAGCGCGACTTCCACATCCCTCCCGACCAACTCGATGCCTGGAAGCATGATCGCGCCGGCTGCGTCGTCGACGCCCAATTGGCCCAGAAACACGGCTGGCAGATCGGCGACCGCATCAACATCAAAGGTACGATTTTCCCTTTTGATCTTGAGCTCACATTGCGTGGCATTTTTACCGCCCCGCAAAACACTGAAACGCTCTACTTCAACAACACGTATTTTGATGAAGGCTATCCCCGCGTGAAGGGTTTAGTGGGTTTCTTCGGTGTGCTGGCAGATTCTCCGGGTTCTGTCCCCATCATCGCCAAGACTATCGATACTCAGTTCCGTAACTCCGATTGGCCGACCAAATCGGAAAGTGAAAAGGCCTTCAACCTCGATTGGATTGCCATGATGGGTAACGTCAAGGCTTTCATTCTGAGCATCTGTGCTGCGGTGGTCTTCGCTACGCTTCTGGTGTCTGCGAATACCATGGCCATGTCGATCCGCGAGCGCACTCGCGAAGTCGCTCTGTTGAAGACTCTCGGTTTCACGCGAGCCACAGTGCTGGGGCTATTCATGAGTGAATCCATCACTCTTGCTGCCCTGGGCGGTTTGTTGGGCGCCCTGGCTGCCTCGGGACTGATCTTCCTGATAGCACACTCCTCTGCCGCCGCATTTCTTTTTACCAACATGAAGGCAAGCCTTCCCACAATTCTCGCCGCCGTTGGAGTAGGCGCGGCAGTCGGAGTAGTCAGTTCATTCGTTCCCGCATACAACGCCTCGCGGCGCAATATTGTGGAGGGCCTGCGCCACATCGGCTAAGCAACCAATCATGGCGATTCCCCTGCAATACAACATACGCAACCTGAAGCTCCGCAAGAGCGCTACCGTCATGACTGCGCTCGGCATTGCTCTCACCGTCACCACCGCGATTTTCATCATGGCGCTCCTTGCCGGTTTGAACGCCGCATTTCACGGGAGCGGCGATCCGCTCAACGTTCTGGTCCTGCGCAAAGGGGCGACTGCCGAAATGGCAGCGGGCGGCATCGATCGCGACGCCTTGCCGATCATGAAGGACCTGCCCGGCGTGGCACGGGATCCGCAGGGTCAACCGCTGGTTTCAGGCGAGGATTTGCTGGTGATCGTGCTCCCTCGCAACGACGGCACCGGCGACGCGAATGTAACCGTTCGTTTCATGACTCCGATCGGAATGGAAATGCGGCCGGAGGTCAAACTCGTCTCCGGTCGATGGTTCACGCCAGGTCAGCGCGAGGTTGTCGTCAGCAACTCCGTCCACAAACGTTTTTCTCAAGCGAGTGTCGGGGACCAGATGTGGATCGGCAAAGGCTCTTGGAATGTGGTTGGAATCTTTGACTCCCGCGGTTCAGCTCACGATTCGGAAATTTGGGGCGACATTAACCAGCTTGCTGCCGATTTCGACCGCTCGACCTACAGTTCAGTTCTAATTCGCGCCACCGATCCGGTGTCTGCCGACGCTCTCAAGAACCGGGTCAGCGACGATCAACGCTTAAAGCTGCAAGGCCTCCTCGAAACCGAGTATTGGTCGAAGCAGACCAGTTCCGGCGCGCCGATTAAATTTGTCGGTACCATCGTGGCCATCATCATGGCGATCGGTTCCTGCTTTGCCGCCATGAATACTATGTATGCTGCTGTCGCCTACCGCTCGCGCGAAATCGCAACCCTGCGCGTGATTGGATTTTCCCGTCCGAGCATCTTGACGTCGTTTGTCTTTGAATCGGTATTGCTGTCGCTGCTCGGCGCCATCGTCGGCATTTTACTCATGCTGCCCTTCAACGGCATGACCACCGGAACCAGTAATCCCGTCACCTTCAGCGAAGCCGTATTTAGCTTGCAAATGACACCGGCAGTGTTGGGAACGGCTGTTCTTTTCGCCTTAATTATGGGTTTGTTCGGCGGGATAGCGCCGGCCTGGCACGCGGCGCGCCGTGAAATCCTTGCTTCGCTGAGAGAGTAAGATCGCCGGAAGAGATACCCATCAGGCAGACTTGTCCCTTTATCAACGCGTGCATTCCAGCCGGAGCGCGCCGCCTACTGAATCGTCAAATCAAAATCGACAGTGTTCGAATTGAATCCCTGCGTGCGTACATACACCGGGACCAATCCCGCAAACTGCAGGTTCGCAGGCTGAAGTTGGGCGATCAGTTGCATTGAGCTGATCATTCTCGTGTTCAGCGGAGCGCCCGCCCAGAAAACCACCGCATCTGTTCCAAAATCGCTGCCGTTCACCGTCAAAGTAAATGGCACGCTGTTGACCGGCACGCTCGCCGGCGCCAGCGATGAAATGGCGGGGTTCACAACCGTGAAAACGCGAGGCGGGTCAGATTTTCCAGCCGGAGATCCACAGCCAACCGAGAACAGACAAACCAAAAGGAGAAGCCAGTACCGCATACCTACCTCCAGCAGCTTAAGGAAGAAGCCAAAGTGCAGGCCAGGAGAATGCCCAAGTCTGTCTCCGGTCTTGGAGCCTGTCAAGATGAAAGAGTTTGCAACGCGGCAAGTTTTTGCAGTGTCGAGTCGGCCAGAAGCCTTGCTGGAAGCGGACTTTGGCGTTTGCTGTCGATTTGACAGCCTCATCCTTCGCCCGACATGGCCTCTCTTTATGGTCTGCCACGGCTGCCGAGGACGTGCCTAATACCCAAAAAATACTGCTCGTTCGGTCGTAACCACGGTAACGTTTTCCGCCCGAAATCAGCATGTTAGGCTCGCAGAAGAGGTTTAAAAATCAGTCGTTTCCGGACTCCTTGAGTCCGCGCTGCCGGGTTTGCTTAGACATGCCGACTGGCGCGCCGCCGTACTTTACGCAAGGACAGCCGGGACTCGGGACACGTTTACGAATGCCGCGCTTTCCCTTCTTCCGACTCGGCCAAGAATCTGGCGATGCGGTTCCACCACGCCTCACCGGCTTCATGCCTGCGATCTTGCTCGAGAACCTCCAAGTCGGAGTCGACAACCTGCGGTACGACGTTCACCTCAGCCCCCGCAGTGCTGAGCAGATTCGGGCACAACTCGCGCGTCTGTTGATTCGCCACGGTGGCGTCGAAGAGTTGATGGCGGCGCAGGCTGCCGTGAAAACGAGCAGTCACTTTATATCCGCCCCGAATTCCAAGGCCCAAAATAAAGTCGAAAACTCCGATTTAAAGACGACACTCAGCGATCTCCACGTCGCCGCCTTGAATCGCGCTAAAGCGGACAACAATCCCATCCTCGATCTCTTGGCGCGCGCCGCGATCATCAAGTTTCTGCGGGCCGAACTGAATTCGCAATTCAATCAGATCCTGGAACGCGGTCGCGCACTTCTAAAAAGCTATGAGGGCATTCGTCCGCAGCGCGCTCTCGAATATCGAGAACGTATCGGCGAATTTCAAGTCGCCAAAAAAATCGTTCTGCGCAAGACCGGACAGGAATTATTCCGCACCCTGCGCGACATCGAGAAAGAAACGATTGCCCGGACTCGACGATCCCTGTTCGGCAACAGCAGCGACGAACACTATAAGTTGTTCCTGAATCCGCTCATCTTTACCGATGATGGCCACGATACTTATTTGAATGCCGAGCACTATGTAATGCTCGGGAACTTCGATCGCGATCCGGACCGTTTTGACAACGTCCGTCGCATCGCTTGCCAATTTCTGGCATCGCTGCCGCTGGACTTCGGCTCCGATTCGGCGAAGACGCTCGATAGCTGGCTGAACGTTCCCGAGAATGCGCAGGAACTGGTGGGCGGCGGCGGCGCTCTTGACGAAAACACCCCCGAAGGCCGCTCGCAAAAAGCCCGCTTAACCGCGTGGGTCAACTTTCTGGATACCGAAAAACTCACCGATTACGTGGTTGCTTCCTACGAAGTCGCCCCGCTCCTGCCGGAATATTCTCCGCGCATCAATGCGCAGCAATTGAAGAATGCGCTGATCTCCCGCGAAGAATGTGACCGCGTGGAAAAGTTGATTCAAGAGCACGGCAAGCTCTCACTCGACAGCCTGCATGCCGCCGTCAACCGCGTAGCCAACTGCCGCGGGGCGGATCGCGCCAAAATGGCTGGCCGTTTCCTGCGGGATTTCTTTCGTTATCACCGCGATTTGCGCCAACTCGAGGTTCTCAACGGCGCGCTCGACAGCATCAACCTGATTTCCAAAGACAAACTACGAGAGCTGTCCTCGCTGAATGGCACTCTCTATCAATTCTTGTTGCCCGATGAGCAGAAACCGGCCGAAGAAAAAGTCGTCCGCCATGTGATCATCAAAGCCGACGTTCGCGATTCCTCCCGCCTGACCCGCTCGCTGCTCGAACGCGGCATGAATCCGGCATCGTATTTCAGCCTGAACTTCTACGACCCAGTCAACAAGCTTCTGCAGAAATACGGGGCGATCAAAGTCTTCATCGAGGGCGACGCCATCATTCTTGCTTTGCTTGAACGCGAGAACGAAACCGGCTTTGCCGTGAGCCGCGCGGCCGTATTAGCACGCGAGATCATCGAAATCGTCCGCGGTTACAACCAGCTGATTGAGCGCTCCGGGCTGCCCGGCATCGAGCTTGGCATCGGAATTTCTTATCAAGATTCCGCGCCCATGTATTTGATGGACGGCGACCAGAAAATCATGATCTCCGACGCGCTCAACGAGAGCGACCGTTTGTCCTCTTGCAGCCGCAAGGTGCGGAAAACCGTAAAGGCCTCCAACACTCCATTCAATGTCTACGCTTTTCAAACCGCGACCGACGTCGGCATCGAAGAGAATCCCGAAGACTTCCTGCTGAAATACAACGTGAATGGAATCCGCATGAGCGAAGCCGCTTTCAAAAAGCTGCAACAGGAAATCTCGCTCGCCGCCTGCAAAATCACTGTGCCCAATCTTCCCGCCCAGGATGAATTCCGTTTGTGGAGCGGCTTAGTTCCGGTAGGCAGCGACATCTTTCGCAAAATCGTACTTCGCGGCAGCCGTGTTCCCCACGTCGAAACCCGCAACTTCTCCCTGCAGCACTGGACGGAACAGTGGTACTACGAAGTCTGCACCAACTCAGCAATCTACGCGGCGCTGGAAGGGAAGACGGCGGTGGGGAAGTAGGATCTGTGGATCTCAGCAAAATTCGAAACAGAATCCTAGTCGCGGCAGGCCTGAGTTGGGCTTTTTCGGCGACTTTAGGACTGCTCTTCGCTGTTGTTATTTCCGAAGATCACTCGCCCAGAGATCTCTTGCTGCCGGGTGTCATCCCGGTTGTTCTCCTTGGCAGCACGATAGTGGCAATCGCGATAACGCCAGTAGCATTCTGGGCCGTGCGGACGGGAGCAAGGAATTTGTGGTTATATGGGCCAATCCTCTGGGTATTACTGGCCGCTTACATTGTTTTCGCGATACCGCGAGCTGGCCACGACGGTCAATATGGCGTGTTCTTCCTGGCCGCCTTGGGCTCGTTAGTTCTCGGGTTTATCCCAGCGAGATGACCGGAAGATAAAGCTAGCCCGGATGGCCTCGCCTTTTGCGTTCTCTTCGAAGGCCGGGGATGTTCGCCTCCTTGTACCCACCGAGTCATCTCAGCTCGCCTTGAAACGGACGCCAGCCAGTTTCCGTGCGGCTACGATATGGATATCGTGCTGTTATTTGGTCCAGACAACAGAATGAAGGGTCAGTATGTGCACAGGCTGCGTCTGTGTCCTTGAAGGGAGAGTCAAGTTCAGGCATGGGAAACATAGTCTTGGACCGCCGAGTGGTCGCCCTTGCGTTGCCGCTCTGGCTATTCCTAACCGCTTGCCACGGCGATCGTCGCGAGTCTTTCTATCCCTCTCTTGCCGACGCAAAGAGAGACGGCGCTATCGATCGTGGTTGGATACCGGACTTTCTGCCTGAGAATTCTCGTAACATACATGAACTGCACGACATGTCACCGTCCCAAACGTGGTGCGCCTTTGAGTTCCTCCCTGCCGAGTCCCAAAGCCTACGAAAGAGCCTGAGGATAATCGATGCACCGCCGCCAGTAGTGAGGAGGGTAAGAGAGCCGGGCAAGCCGTGGTGGCCCAATGTGCTCGTTGGTAATCTCGACGTTCGAAAGATTCACCGTGCGGGACTGGAACTCTCCGTGGTGGTTGAACCGGACACGCCCTCGTCAAATATAGTTTTGTTGTTCGCCGTCGACTGGACAACAGGGAGAGGGTTTTTCTACAGAACGCGACAAGGGGAAACGGGACCCGCGGAACGTTAGACGTGATCGGTGAACGTTTCGTCTGTCCCCAGATCTCTTTGTGCTAAAGACTGGCTGGACTAGTGTCCCGCCCTTAGCGGTGACACGTTCAGCAGCCCGCCGCTGGCTGCCTTCTTCTTCACTTCTGTCTTATCCGGTTGGAACACCAGATCGAGAGAGCCTTCGGAGGTCGAAGCTTCGGCCAGCATCGTCGCCAGATTCCGGAACGACCGGCCTACGTCGGAGCTGTCCTGCATCGCGACCGGCGCACCTTTATCGATCGCGGGCGCGATCGCCTGATGATTGTTGGGAACCTTCCACAACACTTTGCAGTTGGTCGCCGTGGTGACGTCTTCGTCGCTGAAGCCAGGAATCTTCTTGTAACGATTCAAAACCAGCCGCACTCGATCCCGTCCCGTCCCTTCTTCGAGGAACGAACGAATCCGTCCGGCGCTCCACAGCGAGACCACGTCCGCCTGCGCGACTAGCAACACTGCATTCGAAAGATCGCTTAGCATGCGGGCGGTGTCGTCCAGCCGGTTGGAGCAATCGACCACGACATACTTGAACTGCGCCACCACGAGATCAAAAAGCCGCGCCAGATCCGCCATCGTGGGCACTGCGGTGTGCGGCTGCTGAATCGGTCCCGCCAGCAGTTGCAATCCATCTTTGGACTGCGTCATCAGACCATCCAGCAGGGAACCGTCGATGCGATGCAGATTCTGCAGCGCGTCGGTCAATCCAAACGTCGGACGAACATTCAAATGCAGCGCCGCATGGCCGAGCGGAGCAAAGTCGATCAGCAGCACATCCGAATAGAGTTGCTGCAAGGCGACGGCGGTATTGACGGCCACGGTCGTGGCTCCCGCCCCGCCTTTTACATTCGTCACCGTGAAAACCCGCGCCCGCCCCGACGCAGCCCGCGCCTTACTCCGAGTGGAGGCAAAGCGGGTAAAGGCTTCAACTAAGCTCTCGGCCGTAGCGCTCCGGTCAAGGTACTCGCGAGCTCCGGCTCGCATCGCCGCCACAATCACTTCGGGACTATTCATCGCCCCAATGGCAAAAATCACAATATCGCTGGTGCTGTTATGGATGATTTCAATGGCGTGAACCGCGCGCTGCACCTGTTGCGGGTCGATATCCACCAGCACGACTTCGCTGCGTACGTCCTGAATTTGCCGCAGGATAGGGTCGGTTTGCCCGCCCGGAAAGCCGATTTGCCCGAAGACAGTTCTGCCGATCTGAGTGTTTTCTAGGCGCTGTTGCAGCAGCGCCAGCCGTTCTTTTTCTTCGGTCAGGATGCTAACTGCTATGCCGTGCATGAACGGAATCCTCGGTCAAACACTCTTAATCTGCATGGTATGAGAGAGCTGGGAATGACGCCACGTGACTTTTGTAACCATCCCCAACGCAGAGAACACTCCCTCACTGCATGCTTTCTTTGACTGCTTGTCGCGGTAAGGACGCAGTGGCGAAGTTAACGCCGAACCGGGAGGAGCTGTCCGTGGCCTGACCTATTTTAAGCAAAATCCTGTCAATTGAAAAGGATATCTGCTGTGAAAATCCCCGTCCGCCGCATCTTTTCGGCCTCCATCATAGGATACGTGTCAAACAGCGTAGACAGATTTGGGGGAATGAAAGATTTCAGCGGACCGCGATGGCGGACTCGTCTTCGCAGGACTCGGTGATCACTGGACTCTTGGACAAAGCACGTAAGTCGTTCTCATCCGGCAGGTACTCGTACTTCTCCAATTGCACCGCGACAAAGGACTTGGCTTTGCTTCCCGCAGAGCTTACCCGCAGCACCCTGGCTTGACAGCGCACCCGCATCGCTTCAGCCAGTGTCACTTCCGCGGGCATGGACATGGTTAGCTCTAGGGAGTCGCCCGCCGCCAGCGGCATATCTGTGCACAGAAAAACGCCGCGCGCGCTCAAGTTCTGAGTGAATCCGCTTCCTCGGCGGTCGTCGGGCAATGCGAGAGACACCGGCAAATTGAAGTCAAAACGCTGCCGCGCCCGTCGTTCGAGTTGGATAGCGCTCATCCCCATTGTCAGTCGCTGCTTCGTTCGGAGCGAGAAGGGCCTTCCTTAGACGCTAGATTGCACTCTACCGTTTCCTCGGCCTTCTGGGAAGTCACAACTTAGTGACGGTCCCACCTCCAGTTGTTGCGTAGATCGGAAACTGGATCGCGTGCAACTTTGATAGCATCTTAACCAGATTGAAAGCTACGAACCCTCCGCAAGTTCAATCTCCGCAACGTTCTTCGTCGGCTCCGCTGGCTTTGTCGGCGACAGTCCGCGCTTTGCGCCACCGTAATTTCCAACTTTTCTTCAGCGGACAACTCATCTCGCTGATCGGCACCTGGATGCAGAGTGTGGCGCAAGCCTGGCTAGTCTACCGTTTGACCGGTTCATCGTTGCTGCTGGGGTCGGTAGGTTTCGCCAGTCAATTTCCGGTATTTCTGGTCGCCCCGCTCGGAGGAATTGTTGCCGACCGCCGAAATCGCCAGCGCGTCGTCATCGGCACCCAGACCGCTTCGATGATTCTGGCACTCATTCTGGCCGCGCTCACCCTCACCCATATCGTTCAGGTGTGGCACATTTTCGTGTTGGCCGCGTTGCTGGGTGTTGTCAACGCCTTTGACATCCCAGGCCGCCAGGCGTTTCTCGTCGACATGGTCGGCAAAGAAGACCTGATGAATGCCATCGCGCTGAATTCCTCCATGTTTAATGGCGCGCGTATCATCGGTCCCGCCATCGCGGGAATTCTGGTGGCAAGAATCGGCGAAGGCTGGTGCTTCTTTGCCAACGGCGTGAGCTACATCGCTGTGATCGCCGGACTTTTCTTGATGCGCGTCCAAGTTCCGACCTATCGCGCCTCCAATGCCTCCCCGGTGGCTCACATTGTTGAAGGTTTTCGCTGGGTGCGCCACACGACTCCGATTTGGGCGCTGCTTTTGCTCTTGGGTTTGGTCAGTCTGGTTGCAATGCCCTACACAGTGCTCATGCCGATTTTTGCCGACCGAATCCTGCATGGCGGCGCCAGGGGACTAGGGATCTTGATGGGTGCTACCGGTGTGGGAGCGCTGCTCGGCGCACTAACACTGGCTGCAAAAACCGGAGTGCGCGGGCTGGGTCGCTGGGTCGCCGTTGCCTGCGGAGGCTTCGGCATTAGTCTGATCCTGTTTTCTTTCTCCAGAAACTTCTGGCTTTCGGCGCTGCTGTTGCTTCCTGTCGGATTCACCATGATGCTGCAAATGTCCTCCTCGAACACCTTGATTCAGGCCATGGTGCCCGATGAATTGCGTGGCCGCGTCATGGCCGTCTATTCCATGATGTTCATGGGCATGGCCCCGTTCGGCGCGCTCTTTGCCGGCGCTTTGGCCGACCGCTTGGGCGCTCCCATCACGGTTGCCATGGGAGCGGTGGCCTGCGTCGGCGGTGCCGCACTTTTCTGGATGCGCCTGCCGAACTTCCGCGTCGAGGCCCGCCGTCTGATCATTGCTCAAGCGATGGCCGGCGGCGACCCGGCAGAAGAGATCACAGCAAGAGTCGTGCACGACTAAGGCCCGAGACGGGCGCTGATTCAAAATTTCGCGCCTTCTGCGAAATTTAGGGTGGGAATTTAGTCCCCTGCCGCCGCAGATTTCCGGCCGGCCAACGCCGCAATACTCGTCCGCAACACTTCCGCAGAATGCCGTAATTTCCCTATCTCATCCTCCGACAGCCGCAGCGGCAACACTTCCTTGACCCCGGACCGGTTCAACACGGTCGGCAGGCTCAAGCACACATCGTTGATGCCATAGTAGTCGCGCACCAGGCTCGAGACCGACAGCACGGTGTTCTGATCGCGCACAATCGCGGCAACGATCTGAACCAGCGAGGCGGCAATCCCGTAATAAGTTGCACCTTTGCGTTGAATCACGGCCGCGCCCGCGTCGCGAGTCCGAATAAAGATTTCTCCCAACGTCGCCCCCGGCACACCGTGAAGCTGACAAAACTCCGCAAAGTTAATTCCTGCAATATTGGCCTGCGACCATACCGGCACTTCACTGTCTCCGTGTTCGCCGATGATGTGAGCGTGAACGCTGTGCGTGTCCACGTCAAAATGCTGGCTGAGCAAAGTGCGGAAGCGCGCCGTATCCAGAATCGTTCCTGACCCGATGACTCGCTCTGCGGGCAGCCCTGAGAGTTGCAGCGCTGCGTAAGTCAGTACGTCCACCGGATTCGTCGCAATCAGGATGACTCCGCGCGGGTTGTGGCGGACGATCGATGCGATAATTTCTGCCAGCAGATCGTGATTTTTCTTAAGCAAATCAAGACGGCTATCTCCCGGTTGTCGTCCCCCGCCCGCAGTCACCACGATCACGCTGGCATCGGCGCAGTCGCCGTATTCACCCACCGCGATCCGGGTCGGAGGCGCGAATGCTTGCGCATGTTCCAGGTCCATCACTTCGCCTTCGGCTTTGGCCCGATTCGAGTCGATAAGAACAATTTCGTTGGCTACACCGCTCATCAGGAGCCCATACGCAAACGTGGCTCCCACCTTCCCCGCGCCGATGATTGCAACCCGAGTTTTGGCCATGCCGATTCCTCCCGGTCTTCCAAATCACAATCGTAATCCGGAGCACGGCATGCTTCTGTGACTGCGGTCACGCCACGAGGGCGCCGGTACGATGAAGGTATCCGTTTTTGAAACGCGCACCCTCGAAACCGGGGGTGTGGTTTGAGTCCGAGTTGGGATCCGCCGTAAGCCACAGATCTGGGGTCGAGATCGGGCGGCGCGAAGGCTGTTAATGGCCCGCGAGGAATTTCGTTTACAACATTGGCCCAAACGCGCCCATGATTAATAGGAGGCCCTAATGAGCGGGTTGCCTCTTATGACTAAGTAACGCGGGTGCTTCCACGGCGCTCCGTAGAGCTCCTGAATCGCCCTCGAGGGAAAGATCTCCTCAAAGGCGGTGACACAAAGACCAGCGGAGGCGAGAGCTTCGACGTACTTCGAAATCGGCCGGTGGTAGTATGGAACTCCCTCAATAATTTGATTGGGGTCGAGGGTTATCGAAAAATTCACCTCGCCACTGATCTCACTCGCGTAGCTAAAAACCGCCGCCGGGAAAAATCTTTTGTAGTCGTTGTAGAACGCCGGATGCGGCAGCGCTATTGCAAAGGAACCCCTACTCAAAAGATGTTTGGAGATTGCCTTCAAGAATGTGGCAAGGTCGCGTACCGTCTGCACGCACATATGAGACAGCACAAGGTCGAACCGGGAATCGTCGTTGAGGGCCTCCACAGGGCAGTTGCGAATCTGGACCTTTGTCTCAGCCAATACAGAGCGTGCGACGCGATGCATCCCCTTCGAGGGCTCGACCATTACATAGCGCTCAGATATCTCGCTTAACGCTAGCCCGAGGTGACCGGTCCCCCCTCCAACCTCAAGAATGCTCTCCGGCCTGAGCTTAAGTAGCAATCCACGATAGTAGGGCACGAAGACCTTTGAAAACGTAAGGTCTTTTCCGCTCTCGATCTGCCGCTTCCTTACCTCAGCGATCCCGTCCCACCGCTGCGACATTGGCCAGAACTTTCGACTTACGAACGATATCCTTTGCTAACCCTATAATCTGGGGACCCGAGTCCGAATCGAAAATCGTGATCTCGTGATTGGGGTGAGTCCCCTTCGCAATGGCCAACCGCTCCGCACCGCTTCGGTCAGCATTAATTAGAGTAAACCTTGCCTCCGGAACGTCATTTGGGCCTGTGACAAAAAACAGTACGCCAACGGCTTCCAAAGGCTCGCGGACCAGAGGAACAACTGGTTGGGACGTAATAATTTCGAACCGCGTTCCAGTTTTGGCCCGCTCAACGATCTCCCGCTTTACCTCTTCCGCGTTCATCAGCCATGCAAGGCGATTGCTTACTATCGTCACGCTGCTCCCGTCCATAATAAAATTCTTCATAAACTCGGCCGTCTCGACCGCGCTCTCGTTCGTCCGAATTTCTGGGAGAAATCTCACACCCCTTTTACCGATCATGATCACGACGCCAACAACCTCTGTAAGCGAAGCGCCAATAAGCCACCGCAGGTAGGGAAAGTCCGAAGTCTGGCGGCTACCAAACCAAAGGACAGCAATCCCCAGGATCGTGAGGATCGCCGTCGCGGCAAAAATTGCCAAGAAAATGTAAACGGTTGTCTTAAGGAGTCGCTGCATTACTTACAAGACCCTTGTAGGAAGTTACTCTCACTCGACGCCTCGGGGCCCGTTGCAACCTTGGAAACATTGAATGGTACTTCAGATTAGAACTTTGAGCAACGGGTCGGACGCCAGGGGAGGCGCTCAGGGGATAGCGGGAAGCGCATAAGTGGCAACTGGGATTCGCCTTTGCAAGTACCTTCCTTCCCGCTTACAATTCGCCTTCACTTTCTTCGACCCATGCTGAATCCCGGCGCCAAACTCGGCCCTTATGAAATCACCGGCAATCTCGGCGCCGGTGGCATGGGAGAGGTCTACCGCGCACGCGATACCCGTCTCGGCCGCGACGTTGCCGTCAAAGTTCTCCCCGCAACGTTCTCTCACGACCCTGACC
>DATJOJ010000038.1:0-2211 GCA_035507035.1 Terriglobales bacterium
GCAAGTTCTCTTTTGCAAAGGGGGCGAAGCCATGGTAGTCCGCTGCGAAGATGTGTGGCGGGAGATCTCCAACTATCTGGAAGGCGAGATCGATCCGACTTTGCGAATTGCCATGGAAGAGCACTTCCGCGAATGCAAGCGCTGCGCATCCGTGCTCGAAGGCACCCGCAACGTGATTCAGTTGTACGGCGACGAGCGGATGTCTGAAGTGCCGCTGGGATTCAGCCATCGTCTACAGCGGCGGTTGGAAGAGAACACGGTCCCTGCGAGAAGAACCTTCCTGGGTTGGATGGTCGCGGCCGCCGCAACTGTCCTCGTCGCCGGCAGCTTCGAGCTGGCGCGTTCAGTGTCCCGCCATCCTGAACTACGATCAGAGCACGCGCGCCCTGGTCACTGTGTTCCACCAGGGATGATGGTAATAGTCGCAACCGATGGAAAGACATTTCACGTGCACGGCTGTCCGTTCATCCACGATAAAGCTCATTTGCAAACGATTACGGCCGGGCAGGCAATGCGGGAGGGTTACGTCCCATGCGTGCGCTGCATGAAGAAGTATCTAAGCTAAATTCCGCCGAGCCGAAATTTTCTGGTTTGCAAACATCCGTCAACTCGTGAGACCGAGGAAGCGATTAGATGAGAAGCGCCTAAACAGGCTCTCGGTTCTATGACTCAAACTCCGGAGCCGGCGAGCAAAGCCCGCCGGCCGGGAAAAAAGAAGAACGCCTATTGACTGATGGCGACACCACTGAAGCTGGTGGCGCCGATCGGGTTTGAAGTCGCGGCAAGCGAGAGGCCGCCGTAGGTGTCGATGGCAAACACAGCTATGCGTCCGCCACTACCGTCTGCCGCAGTGTAAATAACGGCGAGCCATTTGTTATCACGAGAAACGGTTATGTCGGTTGGCACGCCGGGCAGGGGCACGGACTTGTAGAATGTCCCGCCTTGCTCGTCGCTGAAGAATATCGAGACCGCCTGGCCTGGGCTGTTGCCCGAATACCAGATGTTCCCCGGCCCCTTGGCCAACCAGCACGGCGCATTACTGGGATAAGGCGGTTGCGGCCCGAGCACGGGAAAAACATTCCGGTTCTTGTTCACGAGAGCAAAACTGTCCGGGCTGTGGGCCGGATTAATCCCCAGCAGGTCTCCCCAGAACGCAGCTCCCAGCGGGGTATCGTTGGCATCGGCTGGCAGTGTCACCGGCAAGCTGTTTCCGGTAAGTGCTCCGAAGCGTGACAGAGGCAATTGAAGCACGGATCCTGATTTCAGCGTAACAGCCGCCCAACTTTGGCCGGCGACGATCTGCGCGGCCGATGTGTCTGGAAGGACGACTGCGCTGCTGTCAACATATCCCCAGGGCCATACATGGCTTTCAGCGCAATTCGCACCCACCACGAAGAGATGATTGTCGGTCAGCGCGACGGAATCGGGGTTAGTACATCTTGCTGCCAGGTGAATAGTTCGGCCGATAGTGATGGAGTTTTCATCTCGCACCAATTGACTGACGGTGTTAGAGCCATAGTTCGCAACCGCGCCGAATTCGCTGCCGAATTGAATGATTCCGGCGTTTCCGCTGGCGCCGCCATTGCCGCCTGTGGGCAAAGTGGTCACCAAGGAGAGTGAGGGTGTTCCCGCCATATCCAATTCGAATACAGCGACTTCATTACCATTTGAATTGTTCGTACTCGTCAGCACGAATACGTCACGTTGGTGCTGAGCCGCAGCCATCGACACTACGGCCAGGAAGAAAACTGCCAGTATTCCGCCGAAACGACAAAAACTCCTATTTTTCACAGCCATCTCCTTTTTCGATTGAAATCCTTGTCCAAGCGGGTCGGTCAAATGAGATGTGCGAGCAGCTGAGAAGTTACGACCTGGGAGCAAAGAATAATTTCTTGAAGTGGATCGCGCGCTTAGTTCATGAACCAGCCGCAGTTCGCACAATCTCTTCCAAACGTCGCAGCGTTTCCGAAGGCTCCGGGCGAATCGTGTAATCGGCGTTGACATCCGCCGTACGGATCACATTGTTCGAATCGACGATGTAACGCGCGGGCATGGGCAAGCGGTATTCGGATTCGTCATGAAACCTGTCGAGCGTGCTCCCCCAGGATCTGTAGAGGTCCCTCAAGTAATCTGGAAAGGTGAACACGAGCCCGAATTGCTCAGCAATCTTGAGATGAAGATCGGTGAGAATATCGAACGGGAGATTCAGCT
>DATJOJ010000039.1:0-17447 GCA_035507035.1 Terriglobales bacterium
TCGGGTGATGGCCATCTGGAGCTGTTCAAAACAACAAAAAAATACGACGGCGGCGTTGGGCGAGAGCAACATGGTTATCCGCCGCCGGAGCAACTCCCGCTATGACTGCGGATTGAAGTCTCGATCTATTCGACCTCATGACTTCAGACCAGCATTAGGAGGCATTCTATGAGATCTTCCAGAATCGTGACGCTGGCCCTCGCATTCGCGGCAGGTTCGGCGAGCATAGCAGGGGCGCAATCCCCCACTCCGCAACCACATAGCTACTGGCACGTCTGGGTTGATGGCGCGGGAACGACCCATCAAAGCAAGTGCCCCACCTCCCCCAAGTCTTTCTTGCCAGTCGTAACTCTGCCCTTGCTGCGTTCGCCACTTTTTTCATGTACCCTCCGCCTCGTCACTGCGAAGACTGTTCTCTATACGAGAGCGCTCTAGTACATATTATACAAGACCGCTCTAGTATTTCAAACGAGCAGTGACAGGCATCAAGATGGAAATTTGCAGTCGGAGCGACCTGGCTTAAGCTGGAAGCTGTCTCCCGATGGCGAAAAAGAAGCAAAAGACCCCCCACGCAGTTGCTTTGGGCCGCTTAAAAGGTGGCAAGGCGCGGAACCGGACGGGTGATCGTCCGGTTCCGTCATGGCCATGGTTCGCTCGAAGGCGAACGCCGATCTGGTGGGCAGGTTCTTGCGCAGATGAATGGGCTGCGTCGGGAAGGTGATGCCGCGCTCCAACAGAAAACCACGGATCTCGTTAATCAGTGCGTGCGACGTTGCACCAGTCGATCACGAACTCGATGCAGGAATTGCACATCAAGCTGCTCCTCGGTCTTGATCGGCACAAAGCGCATGTTCTGCTTGGTCACGGCACCAGCGATCGCCTCCGCATCGACGAAGTCGTTCTTGTTCGAATTGCGGTAAACCTTTACGAACTGGGCCGGGATGAGTCGTACTTCGTGTCCTTGCTCTCGCAGCGCGGCTCCCATAAAGTGCGCCCCGGAACACACCTCAAGGCCAATCAACGAGGGCGACAGATTCGCCGTATGCGCCAGCAGCTGTGTGCGGGAAAACTTCTTACGAAGGAGAACCTTGCCATGTTCTGCCAATGCAACTAAGTGAAAGCTGTTCTCGCCTAGATGGATTCGATGTGCATGACGATGATCCTCCAGTTAAAAGCTGACGAGTATGCTACTCGGCGACGGACCATCTCATTAATCCACTTTGCGGCTCAAAGCGTGAAATCGCCTCTTGCATCGTCGAGAAGACCTGTCACATGGCACTACAAAGGAAAGTGGAGACAAAAACTAAGACCCAAACCCGAATTTTTAGCTCTGCATCAGAGCCTGAATTTCCTCAACAGAAAGCGGTGCCTTTTCAAAGCAACTTTAAGAAGGACCCTAATCCAGCGCAAACTGTCACTACTGGCAGGCCTACCCAGGGTCGCTCTTTGAAAAGAGCTTGCGCGCGAGATTCTATTCTGGCTTTGTAAAGATATGACGTGAATGCGTCCAATATCGTCAACCATCCGAGCTTCATATTCCCAACAATGATGTGAACTTTAATGCCTATTGCAATCCTCCCTCCGCAAGTTATTCGTGTTCGACGGTTGCCTATGCGATTCCGCCCGTTGGACATTTGGGAGAATTGACACACACGATTGGCAGCCCGCGATTTATTCAGAGGGCGGCTTGCCGTCAAGGAGTGTGGGCTGTTTCCCTCGTCTCATGGGCAGTCGGTGTTAGTTGCGGGAACCATTGGTTGGCTCTCGTAACAACATACGGCGTTTGCTGCTGTGTGGATCGTGACACTCCAAGCATGGTTGGTTTACGACGGGCCGGTGCTCTCGTACCGACAGGATCTGTTCGTGGCAGGCAAAGCAGATCTTTGCCTTTGGCATTAGTAGGTTCAAAGTAGTCATGTCACCTTGCGTTCGCACCAGATGGCAGACAATGCATGGAAGCGACATAGCAGAATGTACTGACTTACCCTTAGTCTTATCCGCGTGACACGAGGAACAATTGTCGTTAGCATGCACACTGCCCGGGTGCTCGATGGCCGACACTCGAATTGTTCCTAGGAGAAGTAGGGAGCACAGAGCGAACATCTCCTTGCTCAGGCCGCGCTTGACTGCACTCACTGCTGAACACAAGCTGCTTCTGTGAAAGAGCTTCCTCGGGGTGGTGAAGTTTGCGTCCATGAGAAGAGCGCCAGTGTAGTGAACCGCGGACACACCGTCACTACCAAGAATCGATTAGGCTCGGGAGGAGGACGTCGCTTTGTCTTCCGGTGCTCGTCTCACTGGGTGCCATGAAATTTGCATAAGACGTGGGTGGCATATCCGATGAGACACTCCGACGTCGATGCCATCACCTTCGTTGTTTGTGTCAGAGCTCATGTCTTGAGCGGTAAAGACTCGAAAAGGTAGCGAAAAGACGGCGCCAGCCAGCTAGAACTTGCCATAGAAGCTGTCTGGCTTGGTGCGGGTCGGAGGATTGTGAGGCTGGTCACCACCGAACGTGATTCAACATCGGTCTCGATCTTGTACGCAACCTGGATTTATCAGTTTAGCTTGCGTGAAGAGGTTGCAAAATCTGGGCGTTATGCTTCTGCAGCGATTCTCAAGCCGTGCACTGATATGTGATTCAAATCACATCAAGATGTGATTTACCACCTCGCGGATTGTCTACAGCAGCCGATAAGATCACTTCACTTTCGAAGCAAATCCAGGGGCTCGGCCCCACAAAAGTTGACAGTAAAGGCGCGTGCAGTGTGCTTTCGCGATCCCAATATTTGCGCCGCGAACAGTGACCGAAAAATATCGCAAAGGCCGCTTGTGCGATGCGAACCCGAGACCGGCGACGAGGAGAAATACGGATGAAGAGACTGGCGCTTTTCCTGGTACTGGCAGTCCCGTTCCTGGATTTACTGAGTCCGCCCAAGCTTCAAGCGGTCCCGAGCTATGCGCGACAAACTGGTTTGCCATGTAGCGGTTGTCATTACACTCCTCCGGAGTTGAATCCGGCCGGGCGCAGATTCAAGTTGCTCGGCTACGTCGATAGGGCGGATGAAACCAAGGTAATCACCGTCGATGGCAGCAAAAAGAGCGCTGCCCTGGCTCTTCTAGCCTCGCTGCCTTTGTCGGTGATGCTGGACGCATCGTTTACTTCGGTGAAAACTCCGGTGCCGACAACCCAGAATGGCAGCGCTGAGCTTCCGCAGGATATCTCGCTGTTTCTTTCGGGGGCGTGGACCAGCCGAGTCGGCAGTTTTCTTCAAGTTACATACGATACCCAGGCCGACCACTTCAGCATGGATAACACCGATATCCGTTACGCGAATACGACAAAGGTCGGCGGCAAAGAACTGGTGTACGGGCTCGATCTCAATAACAATCCCACGGTCGAAGATCTTTGGAACAGCACGCCGGCCTGGGGATATCCCTGGGTCGCCAGCGACTGGGCTCCGACTCCCAATGCAAGTCCCATCATCAATGGCCTGCTGGCGCAAGACGTCGCGGGATTTGGCGCCTACGGCATGTGGAACAACCATCTCTATGCAGATGCGCTCGTCTACCGATCCGAACATGTAGGAAGTCCGCAGCCGAATCCCGGAACGGGAGCCTCCTATAACATTCGTGGCGTGGCGCCGTATTGGCGCGTGGCATGGCAGCAACTCACAGCTAAAACCCAGTACGAAGTGGGGACCTACGGTATGCATTTGCGGTCGACTCCGAACGCAATCACCGCGCCTGACGGCACAACACTTCCGTTTCAGGATTCCTACACCGATTGGGGAGTAGACACGCAGATCGATCGAACGTTCTTCCGCAGAGATGTGCTTTCCCTCCGAGCCACGTACATTCGCGAGAACTCAGATTTGCTGGTGAGCGTTCCAACGCAGCCCAAGAATCATCTGAACACCTTTCTGCCTAATGTCGAGTATCACTACGGGAACCGTTACACCGGCACGTTCGGATGGTTCAGCACAACCGGGACTTCCAACGCAACGCTCTACCCGACAGGGGCGGTGACCGGCAACTTCAACGGGAATCCGCAGGGTGAAGGTTACATCGCAAACGTCTCCTACTGGCCTTGGCAGAACCTTTGGCTCGCCTTTCAGTACACCGGCTACACCCGTTTCAACGGTGCCGCGAATAACTACGACGGCGCAGGTCGCAATGCAAGCAGCAATAACACAATTTATCTGAACGCGAAATTCGTTTTCTGAGGTGGGCACTGGGGCAATTTCAATATCGAGAGGAGAAGAGCAATGAAGGGAAAGGCATTTGCATTCATGATTTTGATGGCGGCCCTGTGCAGCGCGGCGTGGGCCGGTGATATAGAGGGCAAAGTTACCGGGATGAAGGGAAAGTCGGTCGTCTACGTGGATGCGATTGCCGGTAAAACTTTTCCCGCTCCCAAGGATCACCCTGTAATGGATCAAAAAGGCTTGCTGTTCTCGCCTCATATTATGGCGGTGCAGCAGGGGACTACTGTCGAGTTCTTGAACAGCGACAATGTCCAGCACAATGTCTTCTGGACTTCGGTCGGCAACGACAAAAAAGCAGGCCACAATCTGGGAACTTGGCCAAAAGGCGAGAAGCGTCCCTACACGTTCGACAAGGCCGGAGTCGTGCCGCTTTTCTGCAATGTGCACCCTGACATGTCGGGATACATCATCGTCAGCCCCACCCCCTACTTTGCCGAGACAGACGACAGCGGCAATTACACGATCAAAGATGTTCCCGATGGCAGTTATACCCTGACCGTGTGGCATGAAGGCGCGAAAGATCAATCGAAGCCGGTCACGGTTTCGGGCAGCACGAAAGCGGATTTCACTCTGAAGAAGTAGCTCCTAGCGAAGGGAGCCTAAACATTCGCTCCTGCGCTTTCTGCACTCGTAGATGAGTAGCTCCCCAGTTTGTTTCGGAAATCGAGTGTCGCTATGCTGAAAAGATTCCGAGATAAGAAGGTCGACGCAGATTGGCTACACACGAACTTCCCGTGCATGATGGCCTGCCCGGCGCACACCAATGCGGGGCGCTACGTTGGCCTGATTGCCGAGGGACGCTTCGAGGAAGCCTATCGCCTGGCGCGTCAGCCAAATCCGCTGGCGAGTATCTGCGGGAGAGTGTGTGCGCATCCTTGCGAGACTGCTTGCCGCCGCGGGGAAATCGATAAGCCCATCTCGATTCGTGCACTCAAGCGCTTCCTGACAGAGCAATTCGGACCGGAATCGAAGCATCCCATCCGAATCACGGAAGGACGCTCTCAAAAGAGGCTTCCGTATAAGGTCGCGATCGTGGGAGCCGGGCCGGTCGGGCTTTCGGCAGCGCACGATCTGGCGCTGATGGGTTACTCGGTCACTCTCTTTGAAGCCGCTCCAGTAGCCGGCGGCATGTTGTATCTCGGAATTCCCGAATATCGATTGCCCAGAGATGTAGTCGAGGCACAGGTTCGCGAAATTCTCGAAACTGGCGACATCACTCTCAAACTGAACCATGTCGCGGGGCGCGACTTCGCCATCTCCGAATTGCGCCAGCAAGGCTTTGACGCCGTGTTAATTTCGGTCGGCGCCCACCGCAGCCGCGATCTCAGCATACCCGGCGTCGATCTCGATGGCGTTCACAAGGGTATCGATTTCCTGCTCAACGTAAATCTTGGCTACAAGTTCACGATTGGGAAGAAAGTCATTGTGATCGGCGGCGGCAATGTCGCCATGGATGTCGCGCGCTCCGCCGCGCGCGAAGTGGTTCGTCAACACGCGGGCGGAATCCAGGATGTCGAGCCCTCGGCTGAGAATGTTTCTGCGGTTGCTACCAAAGAGATGGTCGACATTTCGCTTTCCGCGTTGCGCATGGGAGCGCGCGAGGTGAACTTAGTCTGTCTTGAACGGCGCCACGAAATGCCGGCCGCGCTCGAAGAGATCGAAGAAGCTGAGGAAGAAGGCATCATTATTCATCCGGGGTTCGGGCCGAAGCGAATTCTGGGCAAAGAGGGCAAAGTCACCGCGCTCGAAGCTCTCAAGACGAAGTGGGTCTTCGACGAGAACCGGCGCTTCAACCCTGCTTTTTACGAGGGCAGCGAAAGCCAGATCGAGTGCGACACGATCATCATGGCAATTGGCCAGGCTCCGCGCCTGGACTTCTTCACTGCGGAAGACAAGGTCGAACTTTCTCCGCGCGGCCTGATATCCGTGAACCAGCAAACTCTCATGACTTCTGCTCCGGGCATTTTTGCCGGCGGCGATTGCGTGTTTGGCCCGCGGCTGATTATCGACAGCGTGGGCGACGGCAAACGCGCCGCGATCGGCATCGACGAATATCTGCGCGGTGGCAAGCATCCCGATCCGGTCATTGAAGTCGAAGTGCTCAAGCGTCATGCCATGCCCCTTGGCTACCTCGATCTCAACCGCTATCCCGTCCCGATGCTCCCGCTGGAACGCCGCACTGGCGTCACAGAGGTTGAAATCGGCTATGACGCCAAAAGCGCGATGGCCGAGGCTCAGCGCTGCTTGCACTGCTGGGTCAATACGATCTTCGAAGGTGTGCCGGAAGATGGCAGCATGTGCATCCTCTGCGGCGGGTGCGTCGATATCTGTCCGGAAAAATGTCTGGAACTGGTTTCGCTCGATCGCATTAGCTTCGAGCCGGATGCGGTGCAGCAGATTCGGGAAAACCAGGAATGTCTTGGCGTGGAACTCGACGAAATCGCGGCCGACGAACTCGGAGTGGTTACTGGATCGGCGATGTTGAAAGATGAAACGCGCTGCATTCGCTGCGGCTTGTGCGCGATGCGCTGTCCCGTTGGCACGATAACGATGGAGTCCTACAACCTGCTTCCGGCCGAGCCGACCGGGTTGATCTCAGTCGCATCGATCGGAGCAGGGTTGCAGAAGTAAATTCAAAATGCCCATCCTAAACGCCGCAACGTCTCAGAGTGGGCGCACAAGGCCCTTATGTCAGAAGAAACAAAGAAGACAGACGACGTCAGCCGTCGACAGTTCTTTGCAAAACTAGGCCTGGGCTCGCTGGGCATCGCTGCGGCAGGCACCGTGGCGTTTGCATATCAATATCTCGAACCCAACGTTCTGTACGAACCATCGCCCGTGGTCAACGCGGGCAAACCCGATCGCTATCCGCTCGATTCGGTCACGCTCGATGTTACGACCGGGATTTATATCATCCATTCGCAAGAAGGTTTTTTCTCGCTGAGCGCGGTGTGCACGCATCTCGGCTGCCTGACCGCGTGGAAGCCGGAGTTGGGCATCATTGCCTGTCCCTGCCATGGCAGCAAATTCTTTGCTTTCCAGCAAGATGGGCACAGGCCCGGCGACAAGATCGAAGGCCCGGCGCCCAAGCCGCTACCCTGGAAGCACATCTGGCTCAATGATGACGGCGATCTCCTCGTCGATCGCTCGAGCGACGTGCCCCCGCTCGCGCGGGACTCTTTCGTGAGGATCTGACATGGCGAAGACTGTGGACCAATATTTTGGCGAACTGCGCGAGACGCGAGTCTGGCGCTCGATCTTTCGCAGCGGCACGGGATCGAGCACGCTCAAACGCGCTGTGGCGATCCAGCAGAACGTATTCCTGCACCTGTTCTCGACCAAGGTGCGCACGCGCGTGCTCGGCTTCAGTGCGACGTGGTATCTGGGTACGCTAACTCTCGGCACTTTCCTTCTGCTGGTCGCGACCGGAATTCCGCTGATGCTCTACTACCATCCGTCAGTACCACAGGCTTATGCAGACATGAAGGATCTGCAATTCGTAGTGTCCTCGGGATTGTTTCTGCGCAACCTGCACCGCTGGTCGGCGCATGCCATGGTCTTTCTCGTGTTTGCGCATATGTTCAAAGTTTTTTATCGCGGAGCGTATCGAACTCCGCGCGAATTTAATTGGGTGATCGGCGTTGTGCTTCTGCTCATCACTCTGCTCCTTAGTTACACCGGATATCTGCTGCCTTGGGATCAACTGGCTTATTGGGCGATCACGGTTGGTTCGAACATCGCCTCGGCGGTTCCGCTAATGGGGGACAAAATTCGCTTCCTTCTGTTGGGCGGCCATGCCGTAAACGCTAACGCACTGCTGCGCTTCTATGTGTTGCACTGCATGATCCTTCCTCTGACGGCCATGTTCTTCGTTGCGATTCATTTCTGGCGCATTCGCAAAGACGGCGGACTGTATTCCCATTCCAGCGAACCTGAAGTCGTGCGTGCTCGGGTCGCAAATGGACGCGAAGATGAGAATCCCCCTTCTCGCAAAATCGGCGAGAAGGAGGATACGCCCAGCACTGTCAGCGTAAAGGAGGAGCAGTAATGACCGATGCGAAAGACTTCGTCGCTGGCGTGGACTCGAACGCGAAACGCTCACCTCGTCGCATCGTCTTTATTACGCGGCGCACTTCGGCGCAGGTAAAGGCGGAAACGGAAGAGCAGATTCAGACGTTCCCTGAGGTACTGTTCCGGGCCGCGGTTGCGATTCAGGTTCTCGCTATCGCGCTGGTCTGGATCGCGCTCGTGTTTAATGCTCCGCTCGAGGGCCTGGCCGACCCGTCGCACACTCCCAATCCAGCGAAGGCGCCCTGGTATTTTCTCGGCCTGCAGGAGATGCTCCATTACTTCCCTCCCGTCGTGGCCGGAGTCTTGGTGCCCGGACTTGTGGTGATGGCGTTGATCGTTATTCCCTATTTCAAAGTCAATATCGAGGCCGATGGATTGTTTCTCAAAGATCGCCAGCGGCGGCTGCGCATGTTTTACATCGTCGCGGCGGTGCTTTCAATCTTTTTAGGATGGTTTCATGTCGTTGTGGCGTTGATCCCGACACTGATCATGGCTGCGCTGATGCTGGTCGCATCGCAGAGTTCCCCGAAATCTTCTTCGGCATTCCGCCGCTACCTGGCGGCACGGCCGCTTTCTTACTGGATCATGACGTGGTTCTTATTCGAGTTGGTCGTGCTCACCGCCGTGGGCACATTCTTCCGCGGGCCAGGCTGGTCTTGGGTGTGGCCGTGGCAGGGGTGACAGAGATGAGGGTACGGCGCTCATGAAAGCTAACCTTAGGTCGTTTTGGCGGAGATTCTTCGGTGACAGCGTCCGCGCCTTCGGTGTGGTCAGCCTGATATTCCTGGTCTCGCTGGCGATCGCTCCCGCAAAGAATTTTTTCAGCGAGTGGCGTCATTACCAGCATGGCTATCTGAAGATGATTCGCAACCGCAGCGAGGCCAACACGCTACAGCGGCATTTTAAGAGCGGGATTCAGCAAATATGGATTCCCGATCTCAACGTGGTCGATCGTTGCACGAGTTGCCATGTCGCCATGAAAGAAGCAAGCTTGACAGATGTCGCCACGCAACCGTTCCGCCCCCATCCAGTCATCCCGCACAAACTCGACGAATTCGGCTGCACGATTTGCCATCGGGGACAGGGTGCCGCAACGACACTTTCCGAGGCGCACAGCAGCACGCTCGCATGGGAACAGCCGATCTTGCCGGCAAAGTACACCGAGTCCTCCTGCGGAGAATGCCACCGCAACTGGCTGATGGGCACTCCAGTTCTGAACCAGGGACGCGCCATGCTCGCCCGTTTCGGTTGCGTGAACTGCCACAGCGTGAAGTTGCCCGATGGCACGACGATGAAGGCGACGGATGATCCACCGTCTCTTTCGCACATCGCCGATAAGACTACCCGCGAATGGATCTATGCCTGGCTGAAAGATCCGCAGGCCTACGCGACCACCGCGACGATGCCGAATTTCAAGCTCAGCGATGACGACGCGCGCGATATGTCGGCGTTTCTGATCGCCAACAGCACACCGGTTGCAGGGGATTCGGCCACAGTTCCCGCAAAAGCATCCCCCGATCCGACGGCCGGGGCCAGCCTCTACGGCGAATCCTTCTGTGCGTCATGCCACGCCGTGCAGAATGCGGCAGGAAATGTGGTTGGCGGCGACGTAGGTCCCGAATTGACGCGCATCGGTAGCAAAGTGAAATCAGAGTGGTTGCAGGGCTGGCTGCGGAATCCGCGGACCTTTGATCCCGGGACCGCTATGCCGCACTATCGCTTCAATGACGCTCAGGTGGCGACGCTGGCTGGATTTCTCGAAGCAAAGACCGACTCCGACCTTCTGAGCAATGTCCATATCGATCCCGCTACGCGCGAACAAATCGTTCATGGTAAGCGCTTAGTCTCTGACTATGGCTGCGCCTCGTGCCACGAGATCGCCGGGATCAAGAGGCCGGAGACCTTTGCGCCAGAACTCACCCGCATCGGCAGCAAACCGATCACGCAGCTGCTCTTCCTGCGTGGAATGCCGCACACTCTGCCGGATTACATTGCCGGAAAGATCAGGCAACCGCGGGCATTTTCGCCTGGTCTGAAAATGCCGCAGTACAGCTTCACTTCGGCTCAAATCGATGCACTGACGACGGCCCTGCTTGCATTGAATGAACGTTCGAGCACGCTGCCACCACCGCTCACCGTACCCGCACCTCCAAAATCGGAGTACCAGCCTGCGGGCAAGGCGGGGAAGCTGATGACTGACCTCGCCTGCTTGAGTTGTCATCGCATAAACGGTCATGGCGGCGACATGGCGCCTGATCTCACATGGGAAGGCAGTTCGGTGCAGAGGCAATGGCTGGTGGACTTCCTGAAAACTCCGAACACGCTCCGTCCGGCGTTGATACGCCGCATGCCGCGATTCAACCTGACCGATGCCGAGACGAATGAACTCGCCGACTACATCATGACCGTTTACCAAAGCCCTGCCGTCGACCGCGACTCCATGCCGCAGAGCGGCTATCCGCAAAGCCAGATCGAACTCGGCCGGCAGCTCTTCTATGAAAAGTACTCATGTCAAGGCTGCCACATCGTCGATACGAAAACCGACAAGGGTTACATCGGCCCGACTCTCACACAGGTGGGATCGCGGCTCACCGCCGCTTGGATCTATGCCTGGATGAAAAATCCGCAGGCACTACGGCCAGGAACGATCGAACCCAACCGCGCCATGAGCGACGAAGACGCCCGCGCACTCACCGCATTTCTGATCTCGCAAAAGGGCGCAGGAAAGCAGGAGGCCGCAAAGAAATGATTCGTAATTCTACGAGCATGGCTGCCCTTTTGACGGTCTTCCTGACGGCATCTCTTGCAACATCCTGTTCGCGGAAGAATGCCTCGGTGACTTTGCCCAAACCCGCGACATTCGGCGCCGCGATCGTCGAATCAAGCGGCGGGAAGCAGATGGCTCAGACCGGCAGCTTGCTGCCGCAGCCTGTGATTGTGCAAGTCAACGACGAGCAGGGCAACGGAATCCCGGGAGCGCTGGTCCAGTTCGAAGCCGCTCCGGGAGTCTCATTCGATCCGGCGTATGGGCTGACCGACTCGAGTGGCCAATTCACTACAAACGTGTCCCTCGGCGGAATGGCAGGCCGCTATCAACTCACCGCTTTTACCTTCGACAAATCGCATAAGAGGATTGAACTCAACCTTCAGGAAATTGCGCTGGGGTATCAGCAGACGGTGGGTCGTCGTCTGAATGACCAGTATTGTGATCGATGCCACAATCCTGAGTCGACTGTGGAGCGCGTCTCGAACTACGACAACCTCGAGGTGAAGCCGCATGCATTTGCCGAGGGAGATACGTTGAACAAGATCAGCGACGCCGATCTCACCGCCATCATCACGCATGGCGGGCCCGCACTCAACAGGTCCGCGCTGATGCCGCCCTGGGGAAATACCTTAAGTAAAGCGGATATCGAGGCATTGATTGCATATATTCGTTCTGTTTCTGATCCGCCCTCGCGCGCCGCGGGGCCAATCTATGGGAAGGACTAGCACCCATAATCTCGCGATTGCCACGAGTAGGCGGTGGGATGCCAATAACTTTCCAGCCGGGATGCTACTCAGCAGATGCAGCGGCAGCGGCCATGAGGGCGCTGGCCAAGGGTTCGATAAACCGTTTCAAGCGGCGCTTTAGGGTAGCTCCGGAAGGCATCCGCTTCGATGCACGCCGACATAGTGTAATTTCCATGGGATCATGCCCAAAACTTCAATGATCTAGGGAGGTCGAGTCGGACATGCCACCCATGGGTAGCTCCACAACACGTAGAGACGAACGAGAATTGCATGATGCGCATTTCGCCATGCGTCTTTCTTTGATTGTTGGTTTGGCAATGCTGATTG
Organism: Terriglobales bacterium; assembly: GCA_035507035.1. Classification (GTDB taxonomy): domain Bacteria; phylum Acidobacteriota; class Terriglobia; order Terriglobales; family Acidobacteriaceae; genus DATJOJ01. Next base: position 12,180 of record DATJOJ010000039.1, read on the forward strand.
GCAAAATCACCGTCTATTTTATGACGCAGTCCGCCGCCGTTTTTTCCGACGCAGCCGAGTCGGTCGTTCACGTAATCGCGGTCGCATTTGCCTGGTTCAGTCTTCGGCTCAGCACAAGATCGGCCTCTCCTCAATTCCTATATGGCTACGAGCGGATCACTTTTTTCTCCGCGGGTTTTGAAGGGGCAATGATTGCCGTGGCCGCGATCTCAATTCTTTATGAATCAATTCGCAAGTGGATCGGCGGACTACAGTTGCAGCACTTGCGAGGGGGCATGGCAATGATCCTGCTGGCTGGAATGCTCAATGCGGGTCTGGGTTACTATCTCCTCCGAACCGGCCGGCGCACCAACTCACTGATTCTGGAAGCCGATGGCAAACACGTTTTGACCGATAGCTTGACTAGCTTTGGCGTGGTGGGAGGACTCGGGCTGGTGCTGTTGACGCACTGGAAGCCTTTCGATCCGCTGATAGCAATCGGAGTCGCCGTAAATATCCTCTGGTCAGGGGGACGCTTGGTTTGGCACTCGGCTGTCGGCCTCATGGATTATTCGGATCCAAGAGCCGGTCGGAAAATTCGTGAGAAGTTGGATTTGATTTGCTCAGAACTAGCCATCCAGTACCACGGCGTTCGTTTCCGAACCACGGGGTACCGTCAGATCATCGAAGTACACTTACTGTTCCCGCACCTGACATCGGTTAGCGAGGCGCACCGCTTGGCAACCGTTCTCGAAGAACGACTGCCGACCGAGCTAGGAATGCCCGCTGAAATTATGACTCACTTGGAGTCATTGGAAGACCATGCCCATGTTCACCGCGAAGAACACTACACCGGCAAACCCGAGTAAGGTTGTCCTCTGGGCGCGCTTGGTTCCTGGAGTACGGATTTCGATCCGCGCATGCGGAACGAGCTGAAATTTGTCATCTACCACGGACAAAAATGACAATCGATTGAGCTGCCCGTTGTTGCGAAGCCCCGGATCCCAAACAAACGCATCCGAAATAGAACCAAGAGCACTATTTCAGAGCGCCTCTTTATAGACGTAAGGCTTGAGTCAGCGTCACCGACATATTCCACTAAAGTCATAGCCGCCCGATCCGCCCGCACACCGCGCGGATTGGGGAAATCCCGATCCGTACTATGTGTCGCTCGATCTGTCGACGGCCCGTCATCCGCAGACCCTGCTCGCGACTCACCTGAACGGAAAGCCTCTTAGAGTGGAGCACGGAGCCCCGCTGCGACTGCTCGTACCTGTGAAGCTAGGTCTGAAGAACATCAAAGTGGTCACGCGGATTACCTATACTAAGGACGAACCGTCGGACTATTGGGCAAAGCGCGGGTATTCACGCTATGACGGAATTTGAACTGCTATTTTGGGACGTCTTGCGGAGTGAATAACGGGCAATCTGAAAATGATCCGTGATTCCGTCGGATTAGTACCGACAAACGTTAGGGCCCTATCGGAACTGCCCCTGTACGCGGCGGTGTTCTTGGAGCCAAGCGCATCGCGCGGCATCTCTGGCGGATGTGCTTTGGACTGTTCATCGCGGCCGGATCTTTTTTCCTGGGGCCGTCAAACCGCCCGTTGAGATTGCTGTCGGCAGTGGGCCTCGGGCAACACTTGTCCCCGACTCTATTCAGCACGCCGTTGTATTTAATTCTCAGCGTCCTCCCACTTTCATGCTGATTTTCTGGCTAGTCCGAGTGCGCTTCAGAACAAACCTACCAGTGACGAGCTGAGCACTTCCCGGAATGGCAGTTGGCAGACCGCGAGCGAAGAAGGCTCCCGGATTACTTCCGTGTTGCGCGTACCGGCCACAGCCCTGGGTTGATCGTGATCCCCATAATCGCGCCGTGCGCGTCGCGATCGATGTGCAACCGGTCCTCTCGCGGTCCAGCAATTTCGTATTCGTCCCTCGCCACGGCGGTCAGCAGAGCGGGGTGTCCCACGCACAAGTAATTGCTGGATTTGGTGTGCCCGGTCAGTTCGATTTCGAGCGCAGTCCGTTTGCGTCGCACCTCCGCCACGGCGTCTGTGGAAAAAGCGTAGCTACCGACTACGCTGTCCAGTTCCTTCGGGGAGAGAACGATGTTCGTGCGCGGAGTGACCGGCGGCAACTGCGGGAGGCTCGCGAGAAGGGCGTCCCAAGCGGTTTCCGAGGCCAGCATCCCAAGATCATCCATGTCTGCGTCGCTGATGGCCGCACCCACGACTTTACCGGTCGTGACTGTGAACAAGGTGTCTCCGTCGTCGCCCTCGGCCATCGGCTGGTCGCCGCGTGCCATGGAATTGTGTACCTGCACGCCGAGCCGCTGCAACGCCCAGAACGGTAGCGACCTGTTTGTAACGACGATCGTGATCGTTGTGTGGCGAGTAAGCCCTTGTGGGTTTATTTGGTTGTTCCCGAAGTCGGCCCGTGCTTGCTTGGGGTTCCCCACAGTTGCAAGGTGTGCAGCGATTACGTCCGCGATAGATCCGCAGTAGCCCTCCACTGGGTGTGAACAGCGCATGACCTGACCTTTGCGATCGACGACCAGCCCGCCGTTGTTGACGGTGACGACCAGCACCTTGGTATCGCCAGACTGCCGAAATGCGGCTCCTTGACCGGAGTGCTGTGTGATGTCCAAGCTGTACCCTTGCATCGCGAAACGTCCGGCACCGCGTGCGCCTAGCGGGAACCACCCAGCCCGCGCACCCGCTAATGCCGCTCGTCCCAGTTCCTCGTCGGGAGTAATGGTGTTGAAGCGGCGGTCGCCGAGATCGAAGATGATAGCCCCCGGAACCACGGCCACATTGTCAAAATTGCCCGCGTCGGCGATCATGTCTTTGAGCGCATTGGCGACTCCAGTGGCGGCAGACAGGCCGTAAGACGAGCCTCCAGACAACACGATCGCATTGACGAATGGGTCGTCATAAGCTAGCCGCATAACGTCCGCGTTGACAGTCCCGGGCGCACCGCCCCGCACATCGACTGCTGCTACCACGGGCGTGGGGAAGTACAGCACCGTAGTTCCGGTAGGGCCTTCTTCGTATTCGGCGACGCCGACCTTGACGCCGGGAAAATCAAACGTCAATGCCGGGCCATCATAAGAAACATGTGGCTTTGGCTTCGCGGAGCCCTGCGAATGCGAAATAGGCGCTCCGAGTGATAAAAAGGCGAGAACGTATACGGTTGCGCTCCAAGGCAAGAATCCACGTGTGAATCGCATCAAGATCCTCCAAAACTCGCCGCCAGGTGGCTCGGCGAAGAGGGTAGCATGATCTCCCGCCTTGGAGCTCTGGGCGGATCACGAGCTACTCTGACGTGACCCGGTTAGGTAAGGCTTGCCGATAATCTGCCGGAACTCCGTGTCGGCCTCTCGCAACAACGTTTATGGACCTCGGTTGGCCACGTGAACTGCGTCACATCCCCTCTGGCCCGTGCTCATTTCGATAGATGGCGTTGCTGCCCAACGCGGTAAGCCTCGCGGACCCAGGCGAGTACTTCGCGGTCCAATTCCTCGCGTGAGTAGAAGCAGAAGGAATGGACGTGATTGCGAGGCGAGATATATTCGATCTTCGTGAAACGGGGATTCTCTAAACGCCGGTCCAGCACGACATGACCGACAATTCGATCTCGCCTCAGGCTAACCGCTGCAAAACTCATTCGCACTTGAAACGCAATGCGGGTTTTTTCAGGCACCAGACGCACCGGCCCGCAGCGCTTCACCAGTCTTGCGAACTCTCGGAACAGCGCGATCGCGCGAGGACCTTTCCCGGCGAGATGCTCACGCAGTGTGTGGCGCGAGCAGAAATGCGACTGGTTGCGATTTGCAAAGAGTCGTCCGCACTTCGAGCATTTCCACAGGGGTCTGAGATCCATATCCTGTCGCGAACTCTAACACAGAGTTCGATTTACCTTCCGCCGCTTTTGCAGCGTCCATGAGTTCATTTGCGGGAAGTTGGAAACTCGATTGGCGCTCTTCGCGGGTTGGGCGGATGACGGGCAAGTCAGAAGTTGACTTCCCACTTGCCGACCAACCACGGAGAATCTCGTCGCCGCCCCCGTCCTATCAGTTTTCATTGGCATGAATGGAACTGCGGCGGCAATGGAAAGATATAATCAATCTTTCTGTTGCAGGAGGTCTTCGATGCCGCAAGTGATTCGCTCGCCGAAGATCTATGACGTCTGCATCATTGGATCAGGCGCTGCCGGTGGCGCCGCAGCCAAGGTGCTCACGGAGGGCGGAGTCAGCGTCGTGATACTGGAGGCGGGCCCGCCGCTCGACCCGGCGAAGGACTTCAAGGAGCATCTTTGGCCTTACGATCTCCCCCATCGCGGTGGGGGCGCGGGCGGTAAGCTGCGCGGCGAGGAGGCCGACGAGTTCATGGCGCCAAACGGCGCCTGGGAAATTGACGGCGAACCCTATGTATTGGCGCCGGGATCCACGTTCCGCTGGTTCCGTTCGCGGATCGTCGGTGGGCGCACCAATCACTGGGGAAGAGTGGCGTTGCGCTTCTCTCCGATGGATTTCAAACCTCGTTCCAGAGACGGCATGGGCGACGACTGGCCGATTACATATGAAGAACTGGCTCCTTACTACGACAAGGTCGAGTCCTACATCGGGATTTTCGAATGGGCGACAATCCCAAGAACTCGGTCCTGAACAAGTATTGCCAGGCCCACGATGTGAAAAATTTATTCGTCACTGATGCGGGCGCATTTGTAACCAGCCCTGACAAGAACCCGACCCTTTCCATCCTGGCGCTATCTTGGAGGGCGTCGGAGTATCTCTTGGAGCAAGCGAAGCGAGGCAATCTGTAACACCAGGAACTCGATCAGGAACCCGAGGAGCACCACTCATGTCCATTTCGCGCCGTGACCTTATCAAGTCGTTCGGCCTTACTGCCGCGGCCGGCTCCATGCTGCGGATAGTTCCGCGCGCAGCCGCAGAAACCGCTCACCGCATGGTGGACGCGCATAAGGCGGCGTCATCCTCCGGAGAATATGCGCCGAAGTTTTTCCCTGAGCATCAGTACAAAACATTGCGAGCGTTGTGTCAGGCGATCATTCCTTCCGACCAGGAAAGCGGAGGCGCGATGGAAGCCGGCGCGCCCGAATTCATTGATTTGCTTAGCAGCGAGAACAAAGACCTCCAACTTCAACTCGCGGGCGGGATCATGTGGCTTGACGCGACCTGCATGGAGCGCTACGGGCAGACCTACCTGCAATGTGCTCCGGCGCAGCGGACAGAAATGCTGGATCTGATCGCCTTCCGCAAGAACG
>DATJOJ010000040.1:0-142492 GCA_035507035.1 Terriglobales bacterium
TGCGTCCACCGATGTTGTAAGTTTCTCCAGGCTTCCCCCCTGCGAGCACGGTGCGAATCGCTTGGCAATGATCCTCGACGTAAAGCCAGTCCCGCACGTTCTTTCCGTCGCCGTAAACCGGAATCGGCTTTCCCTGGATCGCATGCAGGATGCACAGCGGAATCAGTTTTTCTGGAAATTGATACGGCCCGTAGTTGTTCGAGCAATTCGTCGTAAGCACTGGCATCCCGTATGTGTGATGGTAGGCGCGTACCAGGTGGTCCGACGCCGCCTTGGACGCGGCATACGGGCTGTTTGGCTCATAAGCTGTAGTTTCCCGGGCAGGAGGATCATCCGGACTGAGCGAGCCGTAGACTTCGTCGGTGGAGACGTGCAAAAAACGAAACGCGGATTTCTCCTCCGTACCCAGACTACTCAAGAAAATCCGTGTCTCCTCAAGTAAGGCGAAAGTCCCGTTTACGTTGGTTCGTACGAAGTCATCGGGGCCGTGAATGGAGCGATCGACGTGGCTTTCGGCTGCAAAATGCACAATCGCCCTCGGTCTTTGCCGCTGCAATACGTCCCGCACCAATTCACGATCGCAAATGTCGCCATGTACGAACAGATAGCGCGGGTTTTCAGAGATGCGCTCCAGATTCCGAGGATTGCCCGCATAAGTCAGCTTGTCAAGATTCACAACAGGGCTTTGCTCCGTCGCTAGCCACTGCAAAACGAAGTTCGAGCCGATGAAACCGGCTCCTCCAGTCACGAGAATGGGTCGGCCTTGCACTAGAAACTCCTAAAAGTCAGTGGTTCAGTATATCTGTTTCAGGAAGCGATCTGGTTACCAGCTCGTGAATGCAAAGTAATGAGCGTCACTTCCGGCGTGCAGTTGATGCGTACCGGCACTCGAATGGTCCCCAGGCCAATGTTGGTGTAGAGCTGCAGCCTGCCGACGGTGTAGCTACCCCGGGGATATTGCTTCGCTCCTCCCGGTAACCACGGAGCCCCGAATCCGGGAATCCAAACTTGACCGCCATGTGAGTGGCCGGAAAGCTGCAGATCCACGGGATAGTTTTTCACGACATTGGCATGATCCGGCTCATGCATGAGCATAACGACAGCTTCGTCTTTCGGAACGCCCTGAAGCGCTAAATCGATTCGGGCCTTTCCCTCCGAGGAATCCATCCCGCAGATCCACAGTCTCTTTCCTGACTGCTCGATCGAATGTGGGGCATTGCGCAGAACGGAAATACCATTGAACTGGAGGGCTTCAGTGACCACGTCCGGGTCTGAATCAATGTCATGATTACCGAGCGTGGCCAAAGATCCCAAACGTGAGCGCAATTGCGCTAGCAGTTTGGCGCAGGGTTCGGCGGCCAGAGCCGACTTTTTCTCGTCATGAATGTAGTCGGAAAGCATCGACACAGTCACAAAATCGCCGGTCAACACGACGACATCAGGATTGAGCTGGTTGACGATCTCAATCGCCCGCTTGATCGGATGGATGGAGAAGACCTCGTCGTAGTGAAAATCGCTCAACTGGGCGATGCGGAAACCGTCGAAGGCCTCTGGCAAACGCGGCAGTGGCATTTCCAAACGGACCAATTCCGGATGGTTGGGTTCGCGAACCAGCCATTGGTCGGCCATGACTCCAGCCCCAATCAGCGCAGCCCCGGCTGTACTTAAGAACCTCCGGCGAGTTAGAAGTGGCAATCGGGAACCCTTGTCTTGTGCCAGCTGGCGTAGCAAAACGATGTGATTTCATTGTATCGGATGGCGCAGAAAGTCAGCGCCCGCGGATTCCGCAGGCGGTTCCCAGTCTGGAATCGATTTCCGTTTGTGTGGCTACGTACCGTTGGGTGGTTACGGAATTAATGATGAGCTGTTGACTTCGCGCTACAATAACCTTTCTGTAAATCAAGCTTTACTGAGGAATCATACTTCGTGCTGATTGGTGTGCCGAAAGAAAGCTATCCTGGAGAGCGGCGTGTTGCCTTGGTCCCGCTCGTCATTCCTAATCTGATCAAAGCCGGATTCAGCGTAGCGGTGGAGAGCGGCGCTGGAGCTGAAGCCGGTTATCCCGACGCGCATTATACCGAGAAGGGCGCGCAAATCCTGGCGGATCGCAAAGCCGTGTTCGCTCAAGCAGAAATTGTCACGCAAGTTCTCTGTTACGGCTCCAATGACGTTGCCGGGAAAGCCGACATTCCGCTGATGCGGCGCGGCCAGGTGCTGATCGGATTTTTGCGTCCCTTGGGTTCGTCCGAGATATTGCAAGAGATTGCAGGAACCGGCGTGACGTCATTTTCAGTCGAATTGATGCCGCGCACCACTCGGGCGCAAAGTATGGACGCGCTCTCCTCAATGGGCACCATCTGTGGCTACAAGGCCGTGCTGCTCTCGGCCGATACGTTACCCAGAATTTTTCCCATGCTCACCACGGCCGCCGGAACTGTGACTCCAGCCCGTATTTTCGTGATTGGTGCAGGCGTGGCGGGACTGCAAGCCATCGCTACTGCGCGGAGATTGGGAGCAGTCGTCTCGGCCTATGACATGCGGCCAGCTTCGAAAGAACAGGTGCAGAGCTTGGGCGGGCGCTTCGTAGAATTGCCGATCGAGGCCAAAGATGCCCAGGATGCGCGCGGGTATGGAACTGCTCAAGACGAGACCTTTTACGCGCGCCAGCGCGAACTTTTGACGCGTGTCGTCGCTGAGAACGACGTGGTCGTGACAACCGCGGTGGTTCCCGGCAAGAAAGCGCCAGTCTTGATCACGAAAGAAATGGTGCAAGGCATGGCGCCGGGTTCGGTAATTTTTGATCTTGCGGCCGAGCGCGGTGGAAACTGTGAACTGACGCGAGCGGGCGAAACTGTCGTTGAGCATGGTGTCACGATCATTGGACGAATCAATGTCGCCAGCGAGGTTCCGTATCACGCCAGTCAAATGTATGCCCGTAATCTCACCGCTTTTCTCTTGAATTTGGTCAAAGACGGCAAGGTTCGTCCCGAGAAAGATGACGAAATTATCCGGGAAACGATGTTGACGCGCGATGGCGAAATCATCAATACGCGCGTGCGTGAGTTTTTCAAACTGCCGGCACTAGCAGTCAGTAGTCGGTAGGTTCGGTCGTGGAAAGTCGTCCGCTTTTCGGCGACTAGTGCAAAGGAATAATTATGCCGCCAGATTTTATTTCAAATCTGTATGTCTTCATTCTGGCCGGGTTCGTAGGGTTTGAGGTAATCCGGCGAGTTTCTCCACTGCTGCACACTCCACTAATGTCGCTGACCAACGCGCTCGATGCGATTGTGGTGGTTGCTGCCATCATCATTGCCGGGCGTCACGAGACGCGGCTCACCACTGTCCTCGGCGCAATCGCCGTGGCGGCATCGTTCAGCAACATGGTCGGCGGATTTCTGATTACTGACCGCATGTTGCGCATGTTCAAATCCCGCGGGCCGAAGAAATCATGACCGAACTGGCCCTCCAGCAGTATCTCGATTTCGCCTACATTGTCGCAGTGGTTCTCTTTATTCTTTCTCTCAAATTCCTCAGTTCGCCGGTGAGGGCCCACTGGGGCGTTCTGGCGGGGGAAATTGGGGCCGCGCTCGCGGTTGGCGCAACCCTTCTCAATCCCGAGGTGGTGCAGTACAGGTGGATACTAGTCACCCTGATCATCGGTGCCGGAGTCGGTGTCCCGCTTGGCCTCGTGCACATGACCGCCGTGCCGCAGCGGACCGCCTTGAGCCATGCCTTCGGCGCGCTTTCGGCGGCCATGATCGGTGTCGCCGAGTACTACGTAGGCACTGCGCCGGTCACGCGGTTCCAAATGGGCGAGATCGGCTTGGAAGTCATTATTGGGTCGCTCACATTTACCGGCAGCGTGATCGCGGCGGGAAAGCTGCAGGAGATCCTGCCGCAGCGGCCCATTGTCTATCGCGGCCAGAATCTCGTGAGCCTTTCCGTTCTCGCTGGCGCTCTGGGCCTTGCGATTGCTTTAGTCGTGAACCCAGCGAACACCATTCTCTTCCCAATCATGGTGATCGTGGCCTTGATCTTTGGCATTCTGCTGGTTACGCCCATTGGCGGCGCGGATATGCCAACCGTCATCTCGCTATTGAATTCCTATGCAGGATTTTCGGCCGCTCTGCTGGGATTTGTCCTCAATAGCAAGGTCTTGGTTGTGGCCGGCGCGCTCGATGGCTCTTCCGGCTTCATCCTGTCGGTGATCATGTGCAAGGCCATGAATCGCTCCTTCACCAACGTGATGTTTGGAGCCTTCGGCCAAGTGCAGGCGTCGACTGGCGGGGTGCAGGAACAAAGAACCGTCCGCAGTGCGAGCCCGGAAGATGCCGCCGGCATTCTTGCGGCCGCAACCCGAGTCGTCATCGTTCCAGGTTATGGCATGGCAGTGGCTCAGGCCCAACATAAAGTTCGCGAGCTTTATGACGTTCTGACCAAGAAAGGCATTGACGTTCGCTTCGCCATTCACCCAGTGGCAGGCCGTATGCCCGGCCATATGAACGTGCTGCTTGCCGAAGCCGACATTCCTTATGACCGTCTAATCGAAATGGATGAGATCAACGGCGATTTCCCACAAACGGATGTTGCGTTGGTCATCGGCGCCAACGACGTGACCAATCCCGCCGCGCGCACCGATCAATCCAGCCCAATTTTCGGCATGCCGATCCTCGACGTAGATAAGGCCCATACAGTTATGGTCATCAAGCGCAGCATGAATCCGGGCTTCGCCGGCATTGATAATCCGCTCTATTATCTCGACAGGACTTTAATGCTGTTCGGAGATGCGAAATCGTTTGTGAATAGCATTGTTCATGAGCTTTCAGGAAACGCTCATTAGAGTAGTCGAGTCACCATTTTTTTGGAGAAGACAAGCTGAATGGGCCGCCTGACCGGCGTTCTCGGAATTGTCGTCATGCTCGGTTTGGCCTTTGTCTTTTCCACCAATCGCCGAGCCATCCGAATTAAGACTGTCGCCTGGGGCTTAGGTTTGCAGTTTACCTTTGCTGTTTTCGTTCTAAAACTGCAAGCTGGTCGTGCCATGTTTCAATATGCCGGTGACGCGGTCACGCGGCTGCTCAACTACTCCTATTTCGGCTCGCAATTTGTTTTTGGAGATTTGGGAAAGCAGCACTCATCCTTCGGTTTCTATCTGGCCTTTCAGGTACTTCCCACCATCATCTTTATTGCCGCATTCTTCGCGGTTCTCTATCACTACGGCATAATGCAGCTCATCATCCGGCAAGCAGCCCGGGTGATGACCCGTTTTATGGGCGCCAGTGGAGCCGAGTCACTAGATGTTGCCGCCAGTATTTTCATGGGGCAAACCGAAGCGCCGCTGACCATCCGTCCGTTTCTTCGAGACCTCACGCATTCCGAACTGATGACAGTCATGACGAGCGGGATGGCGCATGTCTCCGGCGGAATCATGGCCGCTTACATCGCCTTTGGGATCGAGCCGAAGCACCTGCTGAGCGCCGTGATCATGACTGCGCCAGGAACGATTTTGATTTCCAAGATGTTGGTACCGGAGACGGAACAGCCCAAAACCGCCGGTCGCGTTGTCATGAGCGAAGAGGAAGTTGAAGCCGAGAAAGAGGAAAACGTCCTCGGCGCGATCGCCCGTGGCACGACCGATGGTCTTTACTTGGCACTTAACGTCGGCGCCATGCTGATCTCATTCATTGCCCTCATTGCCTTGACGGATGGAATCCTCGGTTGGACCCATAACGAATTGGCGCATATTGGAATTGCCTGGTTCCCCGCAAATCTGGAAGCAATCTTCGGTGCGATCTTTGCTCCGGTGGCGTGGATTATCGGAATCCCTTGGCACGACTGCGCCGCTATAGGTAATCTTCTTGGGACGCGCATGGCACTCAACGAATTGGTTGCATTCTCCATGCTCGGCCCGCAGCGAGCCGTCCTTGATCCTCGCTCTTTCACCATTGCTACCTTTGCGTTGTGCGGTTTTGCCAATCTCAGTTCTATCGGTATCCAGATCGGCGGGATCGGCGCTCTCGCGCCAAACAAACGAGGTGAACTAGCCAAGCTTGGTATTCGTGCCATGCTTGCGGGAACCATGGCAAATCTCATCTCGGCGTCGATTGCGGGAATGCTGCTGTAGAAGTCTTCTTGCTAAATCATTGCGGGCATCGGGCCGTGTTCTCACAAACTCATGACAAACAGGTTTGCACCTTATGTTAGCCTGACCTGCCGTTACAATCCTCCCCCCCGAACCTCCCGATGAAGTCCGAGAAGCATATGAGGATAGACACATGAAGAACCTTCCGTTGGCGGCAGCGATCCTGGCAGTCTTCACGCCAGCTTTGTGGGCGCAGGACACAGCCGCAGTCGATCTCGCCGCAGGCTATTCAGTCATCCACGTGGTTCGGGGTTTTAGCCTAACAGCCAACGGCGGCAGCGGTTCGGCCGCGTTGAATATCGCGCGGTGGTTTGGCATTGCAGGCGACTTGGGGATCTATCACGCAACTCCTGGAGCGGGCTTGACCGCCGTGACCTACACGGCAGGCCCGCGATTTTCCTATCGCCACTGGAACCGCTTTACGCCGTTCGGGCAGATTCTCATTGGAGGAGCGCACGTGGTGTCGACGTCACAAGCAAACTACAATGGTCCGACTGATGCACTCGCGCTCGGCATTGGTGGCGGCGCGGATTTTGGAATCGGAAGCAGTGGTCGCTGGGCGATACGACCGCAAGTGGAATACTTCGGCTTTGGTACGCCATCCGATTTTGGTTTTGGCGGCGCCACGGGCACGGTCCGGGTTTCGTTGGGTATTGTTTATCGGATCGGAGAAAAGTGACGAGGGAAATTCGTACCGTGCACTCACCGCACTTCGAAACTCACGCTCGATCCGGAAAGGACCTTGGCTCCGGCCGCGGGATTCTGCGAGACGATTACGCTCGCAGGCGATGGCGGTGCTGGAGGCGCAACAAGTAGAGCGGATTCCGGCGGTTCACTCTGGGAAGGTACTGGTGTAATGTTTCCCGGCTGAATTCCGGCGTTTTTCAGCGCAGCGGTTGCGTCCTTCACGGTTCGACCCACGAAACTCGGCATGAGGAATGCCTGCGGCGATTCAGCCTGGGCCGCGAGCAGACTGATTTTGGGCGCAGAGATGCTACTCGCGCTGGCCGATGGACTTTGCGCGATCACCTGATTAGCCGGCACGTCCGGCAGTTCGACATTTGCGACTGACCCCAGGTTCAGCCCGCGGCGAAGAATGTTGATCTCTGCAGCGCGTTCGCTTTCCCCGACTACATCGGGAATGACCACTCGCTGCGGGCCGAGGCTCTCGGCCACTCGGATTTGCCAGCCACGGCGCACCCGCGCGCTGGGCAGGGGAAGCTGGGAAAGTATTCTACCCTCCGGCACTTTCAGGCTGTAATACTGTCGTTCGACTTCGAACTGAAATCCGTTGAGTTCAGCAATTCTGCGGGCTTCCGGCGGCGTTTTTCCCACCAGATCCGGTACCGCAACCTCTCGGCCATGAATGGCAAATCGCATCGCCGTCACGGCAGAGAGGAGTGCGACGACCAATAAGATCAGGGCTTGCAAAGCCAAACGGAAGAAAGTCTTCATTGCGGACGTTCCATCAGTGGCTCTCCTCAGCCGCCGGAGCTGTATCAACTGTATCCAACTTATGCGCCACTGGGCTCGGCGGCATTTCTGGCGGCGGTTGAAAATCTCCCGGATCTTTCCCGGCGAGAGCGGCTTTCATGAAATCCATCCAGATCGGCAATGCAGCCCGCGCTCCAGTTTCCTTGGAGCCTAGAGATTTTTTCTCGTCGTACCCGATCCAGACACCGGTCGTCATCGATGGCGAAAATCCGATGAACCACGCGTCAGTAAAGTCATTGGTGGTTCCGGTTTTTCCGCCCAACGGATACTTCATGCTGGCGGCCGCAATACCGGTACCATGCAAAACGACCTCTCTCAGCATCGAGGTCATGATGCGTGCCGTGCGAGCGCTGATTACATCTTTGACTTCTGGAAAATCTTCTTCCATCGATCGCCCCTCGTAGTCGGTCACTTTCGTGATGTAGCGGGGCGTGACACGCACACCATCATTGGGAAACACGCTGAAAGCCGACGTCTGCTCGAACAGGGTAACTTCCGCCGCACCCAGCGCGATTGGCAGATACGGTGGAATGTTCGAGGTGACGCCAAAGCGATGGGCATAATCGATGACAGTTCTGATTCCGACTTTGTCGGCGACTTTTAAGGCTGGAATATTGCGCGACTGAGCCAGCGCGCGCCGGTAGGTGATGGTGCCCTCAAATTTCTCATCATAGTTATGAGGAGTATACGGGCCGGAGGCGGTCTCAAAGGTTACAGGTGCGTCCACCACGGTGTCATCCGGAGTCGCTCCTTGGTCGATCGCGGCGGTGTACACGTATGGCTTAAATGACGACCCGACTTGCCGCAGCGCTTGGGTCACCCTATCGAACTTGGATTCCTCAAAATCGCGTCCGCCAACCATGGCCTTGATTCCACCGGTTGCGTTATCGATCGCCAGCAACGCGCCTTGTGTTCCCGAATCCTGCTCGAGATCGGCTCGAGCCTTGCCGTCGGGCGAGAGCGACAAAATTTTCACGTAAACGACGTCACCTGGTTTCAGAATGTCTTGAAGTTTGTGCTGCGTCCAGGCGGCATCGCTTTGGGCAATGGTCGCCCCGTAGCGCCCGAATTTCACGGTGGCTGCTCCTGGGAGAACCGACGTCACCAATGCGTGAATGTATCCATTGACCTCGGGTTCGTCTTGCCAATCGGGATGCTGATATTCGCTAAGGGAAGCACCATCGTGCAGCACATTATCCAAGTGTCCCTTCCATCCGTGACGACGCTCGTAGGCGGCGACACCGTCCAGCACTGCGTGATTCGCCACTCGCTGGAGGTCCATGTCGAGCGTGGTATAAACACGCAACCCCCCCTCATGTACCTGATCTGCGCCGTACCTGTTCTCCAAATAACGGCGAATTTCTTCGACAAAATACGGCGCCAATGAGTTGAGATCATGCTCGAGTTTCAACTGGATCGGCTCATTCCGCGCTTCATCGGCCTGTTTTGCCGTGATCTTTCCATCCTCTAACATCGCGTTGATCACCAGATTCCGGCGCTTGATGGCACGTTCCGGATGATTGATCGGAGAATACTGCGCCGGTGCTTTTGGCAGGCCTGCCAGCAGAGCAGCTTCGTCCAGACTGAGTTGCTTCGCTGGCTTGCTGAAGTAATATTCCGAGGCTGCCTCGAAACCATAAACTCCATGCCCCAGAAAAATCTGATTCGCATACAACGTGAAGATTTGTTCTTTTGTGAAATGACGTTCGATTTGGATCGCCAGTATCGCCTCTTCAATCTTGCGATGAAACGATCGGTCAGGAGAAAGGAATAAATTGCGCGCGAGTTGCATGGTCAGCGTGGACGCCCCCTGAACTCGCCCACCCGAAACGATATCGCGATAAGCCGCGCCGGCTATGCGCCATACATTGATGCCCCAGTGCCGGTAAAAATCTTTGTCTTCGATCGAGATTAACGCGTCGCGCAGCACAGGAGGGTAATCGCTGTAGCTCGCGACCACACGCCGCTGCAACGCAAATGAACCAATCGTCCGGCCTTGGTCATCGTAAAGTTCGGTGATGGTACTGGGACGATAATGCTCCAGTTGTTCTACCTGCGGTAGGTCGGTTGAGTAAACCAGCAGAAGCCCCGCGCCCGCGCCGACCAGTGCCGAGAACAAAACCAGCAATCCAAACAGAACCCTCCCGACTACTTTGCTTCCGGTTATCTCCACCGGAGCAGGGTCCTGGTAAATCACCTTCATAGATAAAGCTCAGGATAGCAGGACGGAGAAACTCGAGAAAAGCAGGTCACCAAGCAAGGCAACCTGCGTCGCCTGAATTTAATATAGGCAGATGATTCCCCGGGGAAGCGCCGCGCGCTGATGATTCACAGAATTCAATTCGAGCAGTGGGTTCCAGCAGGACTCGAAACCACCTTTCTGTTTTTCGCCGATCCGCGGAATCTTCCTCGAATCATGCCTCCGAACGCCGGCACCGAAATTAGCGAACTTAAACTTGTACCGCCCACAGGCGGTGAGGTCGCCGACAGTACTCGCCACACGCTTGCGGGCGAAGGATCTGAGATCGTCACTTCGTTTCGCATGTTTCCGTTTCTACCGCTGCGAGCCAAATGGATCGCATTGATCACGGAATTCGAATGGAACCATCACTTCGCCGACAAGCAGATAAAAGGACCGTTCAAGCACTTTCATCATCGCCACGAATTCGCCGCCGACACTCGCAATGGCGCGCCGGGCACATTAACAAAAGATGTGATCGACTATGACGCCGGCTTCGGGCCCTTTGGAAGGCTGGCGGGCGGGCTATACATCGAACCGCGCTTGCGGCGCACTTTCGCTTACCGACAGAATGCCGTTGCCCGGTCGCTGACTGCTGCGCCCGCCCCACGTGATAACCAACTCTTGTAGCTCAGGGAATTACGTGAAACGGCACATTGCTGGTCAGGACTCCTGTCGAAGTCGTGACCCTAACGTAGCCCGTCGTAGCGCCTTCCGGAACCGTGGTTTTGATGGCCGTGCCAGACACAACTGTAAAGCTCGCCGGAACTCCATTGAAAGAAACGCCGGCGGTTCCAGCGAATCCTTGACCGAGGATCGGCACCGTCTGCCCAACCTTGCCGGCCATTTGCACGAAGGTCACGAAAGGTGACAGCCCATTGTCCAGGCTGAAGACGACCCCATCGTTGTCCCGGCCACCGAAGTATGTGTTGCCGTAGAACAATCCATTCGTGCCCTGCGCCAAGCCGCTATACTCCAGCGCGCCATCGCCCCCGGCGAAACTGTGCAGCGTCGTGAACGAGCCCGTTGGAGTCATTTCGAATATCGTGCCATGGTTTTGGCCGTTCGGATTGTTGCCGCCGGCCGAGGTTGTGCCATAGAGATTGCCATCGCTACCCAGCATCAATGCATACGGAGTGGCGCCGTCAGTGACATCAAAGCTGTGCAGCGTCCGCAGTCGGCCGCTCGCGTTCATCCCAAAGACAGTGCCTGCGTCATTGGCTCCGCCGCCGCCCGTCGTCCCATAGAAGGTGCCGTCGAGAGTCTCGATCACGCCGCCATACGGATAGTCGCCATCGCTGGCATCAAAACTGTGGAGGCTGGTGAAATGTCCTTCGGGAGTGATTTTGAAAATCGTACCGCAGCCGTCCGTGCAACTCGGATTGCCGCCGGCGTGGGTCGTTCCGTAAATGTTGCCGTCACTGGCTTGAATAAGCGGTCCGACGGGATATTGGCCGTCCGGGCAATTGGTTTGCGAACAGAAGCTGTATAAAACGGTCAGCTGAGCGCCAGGCGTAATTTTGAAGATATTGCCGCTGCCGTAATCGCCGCCGACGTTGGCCGTGCCATAAAAATTTCCGTCGGCTGCCAGTACGAGAGAACCGTAGGGCGCGGCCCCATCGGCCGCATCGAAACTGTGTAGCGTGGTCAGTTGGCCGCTGGGCGTGATCTTGAAGACGGTGCCATATCCGCCGTTGGTGCCTCCGTTTTGCGTTGTTCCATATAAGTTGCCATCGGTGCCCAGCGCGAGCACCGTGTCGGGGTATTGTCCGTCGGGACAGTTGCTCTGCACGCAAAAGCTGTAAATGGAGGTGAGGCCCCCACCTGGCTTTATTCTGAAAACGTTGCCAGAACCATAGTCGCCGCCATCGATCGTAGTTCCGTACAGATTTCCGTCCGGCCCCTGGGTCAGGCCGACGTAGGGATTGGCGCCGTCCGCACCATTGAAAATTTGCATCTTGGTGAAAGTTTGTGCTGGGACCGACATTGCAGTACAGAGGATGAAAACTGCCAGTTTAACCTTGCTGCAGCCAAGCTTGATCATGACCAGCCTCCTGGGGCAAGCATTCTATCCCATAAGTCAAGCCTTCGCCGCACGGGACAAGGCTTCCACGGCCGGTTGCAGGGACAGTTAAGGCATGTCGCTACACAAGTCGCTATCGGATCGGTTCGACCACCACGGCAGTTCCGTACGCCAACACCTCGGTGACGCTTTGCATCACTTCGGTTGCGTCATAACGAGCGCCGACCACGGCATTGGCGCCGAGTTCGGCGGCGTGTTGCAGCATGAGATCGAAAGCTTCCGAACGGGTCTTCTCGCACAGATTGGTGAGCAGCGTGATATTGCCGCCGAGCAGCGTCTGTAAGCCCGCGCCGATCGTGCCGAAAATTGAGCGCGAGCGCACCACAATTCCGCGCACTACGCCGAGCGTTCGCACCACGCGAAATCCATCCAGTTCAAATTGCGTCGTCACCATGTGGTGAGCGACCATGCGACCAGGCGAAGCTTGAGTCATCCCCATGCGAGATTCCTTTCCGCGCACGAGCGCGACGCTCGCGCCTACGTCAAATCGGGGCGGACGAGATGTCCGCCCTGAGGCAAGCATTCTACATTGCCGGACCCGGTGGATACGCCGGCAGATCCGGAGGCCGAGGTGCCAGCTTCTTCGGATTCGCCTCGATCTGCTTCATGACTTCCTGAATCGCGCGATCGAGTTGCGCATCTTTGCCGCGCACCACTTCGTCGGGACGATTGTCCACCTCGATGTCGGGCGCGACGCCGTGATTCTCAACCACCCATTGGCTGTTGAGGTCGTAATCGGCAAATTCCGGCCGGGTGATGTAACCGCCATCAATGAGCGGCATATCGCCGCGAATGCCGCGAACCCCGCCCCAAGTGCGTTCCCCGATGAGTGGACCGAGCTTGTACACCTTAAAGTACTCGCTGAAGATGTCGCCATCCGATGCCGCGTACTGGTTGGTAATGCACGCCATGTAGCCATGGAAGACGGTCTGCGGAATCGTGCTGCTCTCCCAGTTGCGAGCCGAACTCATGCCTACAAGAATGCGTCGTAGTCTCTCGAAGATAAGTTGATCGACGAAACCGCCCCCGTTGTAGCGAACGTCGATGATGAGTCCCTCTTTGCGAATCTGCGGGAAGAATTGCTTGACGAAGGCATTCAGTCCGGCATCGCCCATGTCTGGAATGTAGATATAACCCACCTTGCCTTGCGTCGCGGCGTCGACCTTCTTTCGGTTGGTCTCTACCATGTTGTATTCCCGCAGCGCGCCTTCGTCGGAAATCGGTTTGACGGCCACGGTGCGCGCGCCGTCCTCACTGGGCTTCCAGTTCACTGTAATGGCGGTCGTTTCGTTGGCCGTGTTCACGAACAATTCGTAAGGATCCTGCGGGGCATGCAGCTTGCGGCCGTTCACTGCCAGCAGGTAGTCACCTTCCTTTACAGCAATGCCCGGTTCGGTGAGTGGCGAGCGCAGAGATGGATCCCAGTTCTGGCCGGGATAAATCTTCTTGATGCGATAAAGACCGCTGGCGGCATCCAGCTCAAAATCCACTCCCAACAAACCCACATTCACGGGATGAAGATCGGGCTGGTCGCCGCCCCCGACATAGGTGTGCGAGTTGGAAAGTTCGCCGATCATCTCTCCCAAAATGTAGGTCAGGTCGTAGCGATTCGCGACGTAGGGAACGAGCGCTGCGTACTTGTCACGAACCGCATCCCAATTGACGCCATTCATGGCGGCTTCAAAGAAGTAGTCGCGCTCTTGGCGGTAAACCTCGTTGAAAATCTGCTTCCACTCTGCCGGCGGATCGACTTCGGCCTTCAGACCGCTGAGATTTAGCGTTCCGTCGCCGACTTTCTTTGGTCCGTCGGGCTTGGCGTCGATGATCCCAAAGGAGCCCTTCGCCTGATAGAGAATCTTCGTGCCGTCGAACGACATAGCGAAGTGATCGATGCCCTCGATGAGTGGTTTGTCCTTCCGCTCTTTCATATCGAAAGCGTGAAGCATATTTTCTTCGCCAGGGATCGGCCCGGACAAGCCTTGGATCGGCTGAGTTAAATAATAAAGATAGCCCTTTGCCGGCAGCACACTGATGATGTTCGCGGGAGGAACCGGAAGGGCGACGATTCGGTTCTGTAAGCCATCCAGGTCGATGCGAAAGTTCTTGGCGGCATCGGCCGATTCCTTCTCAGCTGGCTTTGCCTCTTCTTTCTTCTCGCCCGGTTTCTTCTTGTCTTTGTCCTTGTCGCTCTGGATGGCGGCCGCTTCCGGTGCAGGTTCTTCGCGCTTGATCGCAGTCTCGTCGCTCAACGCGGGGAACGGCGACGGCGCATCTGCCTTTAGCGTGAGCAAGTAAGGCCGCGTGGTCTTCGGATTGGCAAATTCAAAGTCGATGTTGCCCAAAACCTCGTTGAAATCGCGGTCGGAGAGAAAATAGAGATAGTTTCCATCGGGATCGAAAGTCGAACCATAGCTGTTCGCCAAATCGCTGGTAATGGCCGTGATCTTTTTGTCAGCTAGTGAATACAGATAAACCACGCTGATCGTGCTCTGCTGTTGCTTGTCGTAGACCAGCCACTTGCTGTCGGGCGACCAGGAGTAATTGGTGATCTCCGCATACTGACCGTGATCGACTTCGACCGGCTTTTTGTCATTAATGTCGACATACCAGAGCTTGAGTTTCTGATCGGCCCAAGCCAGTTTCTTACTGTCCGCTGACCACTGAGGGGCGAACATGAAACCCTTGTGGCCGCTAGTGATCTGCTGCTCTTTGTCTTTTCCGCGCTGTTTAGACGCGGCGGCTTCCTTGGCGGCCGCATCCTTATCTTTACTCGCCGTTTCCGGTTCTTTCCCTAAATCGATGTTGCCCATGCCATCTTGCGGCGTGATGTAGAGTTCGTCTTCGCCGGTGCGGTCGGAAACGTATGCGATCCATCGGCCATCCGGCGACCAGGCCACTTTCTGATCGCGAATGCCGGGCGATTGCGTAAGGTTCCGAATCGAGCCTTCTTTGGCCGGTACCGTGTAAACATCGCCACGAGCCGCAATCACCGCACGCTTGCCGTCTGGAGAAATGTCAAAATCAGTGACTAGCTTGCTCACGTTCTCCCAATGCTTCATCGCCAGATCTCGCTCACCGGGAAGAGTAACCGCAAGTTTCCTGGATTGGCCACTGCTGAGGTCGAGAATGTAAAGATAGCCGCCATTTTCAAAGATGATGTTGTCGCCGCCCAGGCTTGGCCACATCACGTCAAAGTCGCTGAAGTGCGTAATCTGCTCGATCTGCTTCGAGCCGAGATCGTAGGAGTAAATGTTCAAGCGATGCTCGGCGCCACGGTCCGATGTGAAGTAGATCGTGTTGCCATGCCACATCGGAAAGGTGTCGGTGTATTCGGTATGCGGGATCTGCTGCTCGAAAACATTGTTCTTCACGTCGTAGATGTAAATGTCTTGCGCTAGTCCGCCCGTGTAGCGTTTCCAAGTGCGGAAATTGCGGAAGATACGGTTGTAAGCAATTTTCGTCCCGTCGGCGTTGAAAGAAGTCAGTCCGCCTTGATCAATGGGCAGAGGCTCGGGCAGGCCGCCATCGATCGAAATGAGAAACGGTCGTTTGGTCCAGCCGTTCGAGGCGTCGCGCCGGGATATAAAGAGGATCCGCTTGCTGTCAGGGGTCCAGGTAATGACTTCGTTGTGGATGCCCATACGATCGTTAAGTTGACCGGCTGCCCCTTGATAGAACGTGAGTTGGCGGGGTTGGCCGCCATCCGAGCTCATTACGTACACGTTAAAGTTTCCATCGTACTGACCCGTGAACGCGATCCATTTCCCGTCCGGCGAGAACTTGGGGAAAAGTTCGCGCCCTGGCGCAGTCGTAATCCGACGTGCCGCGCCACCCTGGGCGGATGCTAACCAGATATCGCCGCCGTAGACAAATGTGATTTGATCGCCGTGGATGTCGGGGAAGCGCAGCAAACGGCCTTCTGGAAGTTGCTGCGAGAAGGCGATGGGGACGCAGGACAGAATGAAGCATAGGACAAAAGAGCGCAAGTGTGCCATTAAGTTCTCCTTGAGAACAGATGATCTGCCAATGATGAGCTTCGGGACGCGTGAAGCTCAGCGGAACGATTTTCCGTTTTAAGAGTGCCGGCGATAACGGGTTCCAATAATCACGCTATGACAAACGTTCAATTCTAGCAGGTGCGCGAAGAACGACGGCGGGTTTCTGGATTTCCCCGGCCCCGTAAAGCTGGTTACTTCCGGCATATCGATGGCCGCCTTGTATCCACCTACAATTTTGCGAAGGCGCCCATCATGCCTTCAACAAAACACAATGCGACTGTCAGTGAGCCCGCAGTCTGGGTCTATCGACCGTGGCTGGACTTGATTGTCGGATGCGGAGCGTGGTCGTTACCACTGATGGGATTGGCCTACTTCTCCTCGGCAGCCAGCACTCTTACATGGTCTGTTTTGTTCTATTTCCTGGCCTTGTTCTTGAATTATCCGCATTACATGGCGACGATTTACCGCGCCTACCACACCGAAGAAGACTTCCGAAAGTATCGAATCTTTACAGTTCACATCACGCTCCTGGTCGTGCTGACCGCGATCTTTACTCACTTCTGGGTTGGCGTCTTGCCGTGGATATTCACGCTCTATCTCACCGCGAGCCCCTGGCACTATAGCGGACAAAATTATGGCCTCTTCATAATGTTTGCGCGTCGCGCCGGCACTCAGCCTAGCCTCTCCCAGCGTCGCTGCATATACGCGGCTTTTCTGATCTCGTATGCGATCTTGTTCTTGAATTTCCATACTGGACCCTCCGCTGATCCTTTATTTGTGTCGCTGAATATTCCTTCGAGGATCAGCGCATGGGCGCAAGCCGTTCTGGCGATCGCATTCGTTGGGTGCTCCAGCTTCGGTCTCGTTCGCTTGGTTTATCAGGGCACCGTGCGCAAGCTGATCCCTTCGCTGACTCTGTTCTCAACTCAGTGCGTATGGTTTTTGCTGCCGACGTTGCTTTCTTTGATCGAGCGATACCGGGTACCGCAAAGCCGTTACAGCACCGGCGTCCTCGCGCTGATGCATTCCGCACAATACTTGTGGATCACGAGTTACTACGCTAAACGCGAAGCTACGAGCACGGGAGGCCGGACTTGGCGGCCCCTGGCGTATTTTTCACTTCTGATCACAGGAGGGATCGCGCTTTTCATCCCCGGCCCGTGGATTTCCAGTCTGATTTTCCATTTTGATTTTACGAGAAGCTTCCTGATTTTTACGGCGCTTGTGAACATTCATCACTTCATTCTCGATGGAGCGATTTGGAAGCTGCGCGATGGGCGGATTGCCGCCTTGTTGGTGAGTTCGCGAGCACAAATTGCCCGTGCAGCAACAGAGTCCATGACCCGGACTACCAGTGCTCTACGTTGGTTGGCCGGTTCGGATTCCATTGCCCGGAAAGTGCGTACAGCCGCTGCGCTGGCCTTGCTCGCTTGGGGCGGTCTGGACCAACTGCATTATTACTTTGCGCTGCAAGATGGCAATCTTGTCGCCCTGAAGCGTGCCGCGTTACTCACTCCCTACGACACACCGGTTGAAACACGGCTTGCACACGCAGCGCTGGAAGATGGGAAACCGGAAGAATCAGTTACGGCTTGGGAATATGCAATCGCAGCGAACCCCGCGGACCCGGCTCCACGCGAGGCTTTCCTGCAATATCTCACGCACCAGCGGCAGTTCGAGCAGGCATACCTGCTTAGCGGCAATTGGCTGAAACTGGCTCCGCGTGATACTGCACTTCTGATAAATCACGGCATCCTGGCCCAGCAATTCGGCCATATAGACGAAGCGGAGCGAAACTGGCAGAAAGCTCTTGTCGTCGATCCTTCGCAAACCGTCGTTGATCTTTACCTAGCTGCGGCCCTGGATCGTCAGGGGAATTTCGATGGCGCCATTCAGCATTACGAATCTTTCCTCGTGAAAATTGCGCATCAGCCGGTCTCTGACCGCCCGCCCTCGGCCAGCCTCATTAGCATTATCCTGAAACTCGCCGATTGCGAGAAGCGGACCAGTCATCCCGATCAAGCATTGCAGTTTTATGGAATGGCTCAGACATTGGCTGCGCAGACGCACGAAGCCAAACTCGAGAGCTTTTCGCTCGTCGGCCAGGCGTCGCTCGAGGCTGCCCTCGGACAGACCGACCACTCTCTCCATCATTATCAAGAAGCGATTCAACTCGATGACAAGCTGAACGACTCGAACATCGCGGCAACGGATTGGTACATGTTTGCGCTGTTCCTCCGCAAGGCACGATTCCCATCCGGCTTGGTCTACGCCAGTTTGATCAAATCGCAATCATTGTTGCCTGCCGATGCGAGTGGGCGCTCAGCGGCGAGCCAGACCGCAAAAGAACTGGAAAAAGAACTCGGCTCGAAGTCCGTCACGATCAGGCGAAATCCGGATCCGCTGCTGCGGGAAGCGTTAGAGTTGTCCAGTCGAGTGTCACAGCCCTGAAGTAGGTGCCCGGACGTTGCCCCCAGCGTGAGCTTATGCGGCGTTCGCCTCGACAGATTCTGTCGCTGAAGGTTTCGACGAAAAGAGCGGAATCAGCCCCTCCACCAGGGTCGGATGCGAAATTACCGCGTCACGCAGCGCTGTGTAGGGCAGCCCGGCAATCATTGCAATTTGCACCACGATGAACGTCTACGGCGATGCGGACACGCGGCATGCACAGGAGAAAGTCGTCCGACTGGCACTGCCGCAAGTGTAAACGGATTGCGAAGCGGATTGCTGGGCTTGTAACCGATTGAAATTCTGGCGGAGAGGGAGGGATTCGAACCCTCGGTACAGGTGTTAGCCCGTACAACGGTTTAGCAAACCGCCGCATTCGGCCACTCTGCCACCTCTCCGGAGACAGGTTTGCTAGTGGTAGCTTAGCATAAGCGGGTTGTCTGATCCTCGCTTGCAATATCTGACACGTTTTCAACTTGCTCCACAGGCCGATGCTCGGCGAAGATTCAAGAAGCAAGAGATTTCATCTGATTCGTGCCTGCGAAATCCAAATCCGTTTCCGGAAAACTTTCTGCGTCCGCTGCCAAATTGCGCCTCCTGAAGCGCCTGCATTGCACCCTCAAATTTGAGAAGCAAGCTCGGGTAGCTGGGGCGCGTTTGGTGGCGGGTGTTGACGAGGTTGGCCGAGGATCTCTGTTCGGTCCTGTGGTCGCCGCCGCGGTCATCCTCGATCCGACATATCGCATTCGCGGTTTACGAGACTCGAAGTTGTTGCCGGCGGAACGGCGGGAGATTTTGGCGGTTCGCATTCGCGAGCATTCGCTAGGGTGGGCGATTGCGGCGGTGGACGCGGCGCGCATCGATCAGATCAACATTTATCAGGCTTCACGCCTTGCCATGCGAGACGCCGTGGTGCAGTTACAGCCTCCCGCGGATCATCTGCTGATCGATGCCCTGCGGTTAGATTGCGATCTTCCGCAGCATTCCATTATTCACGGAGATGCGCTTTCCGCTTCCATCGCGGCCGCGTCAATCCTTGCGAAAGTTGAACGGGATCGCTGGGTCAGCGAGTGGGATGCGGTCTTTCCTGCCTATGGCTTGGCCTCCAATAAAGGTTACAGTACGCCGCATCACATCGCGGCTCTTCGCAAGAACGGCCCATGCCCGCTGCATCGGCTCTCCTTTGCGCCCGTGTGGATGAATCCTGTGCCTCAAGAAACATTGGCCTTCATGCTGGAGGAGAACTCGCAAGAAGTTCTCCAGCCCGAAGCCAGCAAGGCGGCGGCTTTCTGAGTAGTCTTTGCTTTACGTCAACCGATTGCTTCCAATCTGCTACTCATCTCCCTTGCTAAAGTTTCAACCTCATGCATTCTGGTTTCGGCCAAAGCCGGCAACTCGGGAACCTGCAATACGGTTTCGCAGGAAAGAAGCAGAGCGGTCATAGTATTGTTGAGTTCGTTCCGCAAGGATTGTCGAGCTTCTTGATTCGCGGCGGCAAGTTCCCACTTGCGCCGATGCAAAGCCGAGCGCAATTCGCGGATGACCCGCCCCGTCGCGCTAATGGCGAAGTTGACATATACCGGTGTAGCAGTCCCAAGGTGCTTTAGCACCCCGTGACCCTCATCCGGGTCGGAGTCAAGCAATTGTTGATCGAAGATTACCGCCGAGAATTCCTGGCCCTGCAGTTCGGCGACGGCTTCGGTTGAAGATGAGCAAACCTTCACCACTTCTTTCGTCGCCTCTTGCAGGGCGGGGACACAGTTGTGAACTTTGGTTAGAGATGAAATTAGCAAGATCATGCATTCGCAATTGCATGTATATGGCCAAGCAAGTTCCACTGAAAACAAGCGACTTGCGAACACATCTTCAACGCTCTCGCTTCCAATCCGGGAAATCAAGTCCCAAATGCATCTTTCTCACTCATGGCCGTATTCTTTCAGCTTTCGATAGAGCGTTGTTTTCCCGATGCCGAGCAGACGGGCTGCCAGCAGCTTGTCACCATTGAGTTGGGTAATGGTCTCGAGGATGGTACGTTTTTCCAGTTCGCAGATGGGAATGATTTTGGCCGAACCATTGGTTGGCACGATCGCATGGCCGTTGCCGGAGACTCCGCTGGGCAGGTCAGTCAGGTGAATCTCGGGTCCACTGTTGAGCGCGCAGGCACGCTCCAGGCAATTTTCCAATTCGCGAACGTTCCCCGGCCAGTCGTACGCCAGCATCATTTTCATCGCTTCAGGCGTCATGCTCCTGCGCAGACCGGAATCCTGCGCGAGTTTCTCCAGAAAATGTCCAATCAACAGCGGAATGTCCTGGCGCCGTTCGCGCAACGGCGGAATGCGCAGGTTCAGAACATTTAAGCGGAAATAAAGGTCGCGGCGGAAAGTGCCTTGCTGCACTGCCTGCTCGAGTTCGCGGTTGGTTGCCGCAAGTACGCGCACATTGATGGGAATTCGTTTGGTACTGCCCACCGGACGGATCTCGCGTTCTTGGATCGCCCGCAGCAGTTTCGCTTGCAGGTCGACCGGCAACTCTCCAATTTCGTCCAGCAAGACTGTACCGCCGTCGGCCATCGTCAGCAACCCATCCTTCGATTGCGCTGCACCTGTGAACGCCCCTTTCACGTACCCGAACAGTTCGCTCTCGATCAGCGTTGGAACCAGAGAGCCGCAGTCCACCGGGATAAACGGTTTGTCACGATACGGCCCGGAAAAATGAATAGAACGAGCCACCAGCTCCTTCCCGGTTCCACTCTCGCCGAGAATAAGAACGGGATGATTGCTCTGGGCGGCCTTCGCAATCATGCGGTAAAGTCTCTCCATCTCCGGCGCGGCGCCCACGATCCCGGCAAATCCCTGACGGCACTTGGTCCGTTCCCGCAAGATCCGGTTCTCACTCTTCAACTTCAGGTGCGCGGTGACACGCCCCAGCAGAAGGCGCAGTTCATCCATGGTGAAAGGTTTGGTTACATAGTCGTAGGCGCCGAACTTCATGGACTGAACCGCCGATTGAACCGTGGCACATCCGGTTATCACGATGACTTCGGCATCGGGCCGGAGCCGGCGAATTCGCTGCAGAGATTCCAACCCTCCAGCTCCCGGCGATTTGAAGTCCAGCAACACCGTGTCCACCGACTGTGACTCGAGAAGTCGGCAAGCGTGCTCGATAGAATCAGCGATCAGAACATTGAACCCTTGCGCGCGGGCGGCTTCGCGGCAGGCTTCTCGAACGGCTCGCTCCTCATCAACGATCATCAGGGTCAGAAAATTCGCCGTCTCATAATGGACGGAGCTAATCGGGGCTAGTGCAGCGCTTGTCATACTTCGAGTCCTTTTCTTTGAGTTTGCGTTTTTCGCCGGGGAGACGGACTACGACCTGCGTCCCTTTCCCAGGCTGGCTTGCGATTTCAATGGTTCCGCGGTGTTGGCGGACAATACGTAGTACGGTAGCGAGCCCAAGACCTGTGCCCTTGCCACTGCTCTTTGTGGTGAAAAATGGCTCACAAATCCGGGAACGGGTCTGCGCGTCCATCCCAATACCTGTGTCGCGCACTTCAAGTTCGACCCAGTCGGTCCGATTTTCTTCTCGATCGTGATCGATATTGCGGGTGATAATTCTCAGCTGACCGCCTTCTGGCATGGCATCACGCGCATTCAAGGCAAGATTGAGAATGATCTGCCGGGCCTGAGCGGGGTTTATCTTGACCGCTTCGAGGTGTTCGGCTAACTCGACGGTCAACTGAATGTTCTCCCCAATTAAGCGAACCAAGAGATTGCGAATCTCACAGATCACGTCATTGAAGGAGAGCGACACAGTTTCGTTGGGCCCGGTTCGCGCAACCTCAGCCAATTGGCCCACTATGTCGGCGGCGTGAGAACTGGCGGAGCGGATTTCCTGTGCATAGCGCCACAAACGGCTGTCTTTTTCGAGACCAGCCAGCAACAGATCGGAGCAGAGCACAATCCCCGTCAACAGATTGTTGAAGTCATGGGCAACGCCACTGACCAGACGGCCAATCGTTTCCATACCCTGGGCTTCGAGCGAAGGCCGGTCGAGCGATTTCTCCATCGCTTTGGTTGATTGTTCAAGTTGTGCGACAGCAGTCATTCCTTAACAACTCCCGCCAGAAACCTACGTCAGCAGAGCCACCCTCAACGTAGCTCTGGTCCTTTGTTGTTGGGAAGTCTAAGAGCGCAACACGGCTACCGCTTAGGACTACGGTCACTTCTTAGCGGTGACGGGCGAACTACCATTTCCACAATGGGAAGCTGGGTCACAAGCAGTCCCGAAAGGACACAAAGGTATGTTTCTTAAAGGGAAAGTATCAACTCGGGAGATCTAACTCGTGATCGGCAACGATTGCACAAGCCAAAAGACCAGTTGGCGCCCGGTGGAAAACTTAGCTTGGGCATTCTCATTGGGTTGCGCGCCTGGTTCGCTGACACCCTCAATAGGCCGTTGAATTCTGTGGTCTGCGGTTTCGACGGGTACGCTTGGATGAGGTGAGCTCTTAACGAACACGGCGGAGGTATGTACGACGATGGTCTTGCCGCCGATGTCGACCGACGAAAGGGTTAGTTCCAGATACGCATTTCCCGTCCGGTTGGCCAACACTACACGGCCGCTGACAAGGGCACCGCGCGGGGCGAGGGTTTCGCCGCCCCAGGCAATGGGCTGATCCAGGACTGCGGTAAAAGGGTCTCCCGGATGGGCGACCGCGCTAGACAAACTAGATTGCAACCGCACCACAAGCGCTGTTCCCCGCGGGAGTACCGTGTTGACGAGAGAATGCGTCGGCGAAGCGTTACCCTCGCTGTTGTCTTGGTTAAAGCTTGGGGGCTGGCTGGACGCAGCGACGGATGTCGGCGAGAGCACTGGGACTTGGTGGGAACAACTAGTGGTCAGTGCGAGCAGAGCAAGAACGGCGAGATTCCTCCGCACGATCGAAAGCTGTTTTCTCCGCTCCACAATACTGAATAAATCCGCAACTGAATTGCCACGACTTCGTTCTTGCACTTGCAACAGTTAGCGAGCGCCCCGGCATGAGTTGGTGTAGTTTTTCCGCGCGGATCAGAAGACATTTCCTCGGTGAAGAACCGTAGCCCGCAGAAAGTAGTGTCATCGCCGTCCAGCCATGCATCACTTCTTGGAAAGGGCGTTTGAGGTGCCGTTTAAGTAACCAAACAATGGTTACTAAGGACCATGTCCGGCCCAGAAATGTTTGGTAACTCGCATTGCAGCAACGATTTAGCGAAAACAGAGCTCATTTTTCAGAGACGAACTTTTCCATTGCCAAGGCCAGATTACTTTCATAACATCAAAAGTGGCAGGAACCTCGCTGGCGAAATCGTCGGCGGGTTGTGCACTTCGCGTTTTGGGCGAACCCCGGGGATGGTTGGCGCAGTGATCAAGGGAAGAAGTCTCTCGCGTTTCCTTCTTATCGTTTTTCTCGCTTACACAACTCTATTTTGTCTGTCGGTATCCGCTGCCAACGTTAACACCCGCTCGTTAACGACGCGAAAGAAATCGCAAAAAATTACCGAGACCAGGCACACCACTCGGCGTTTGCATCAACTGGCGAGCGCGCATGGCACCGTGCATCGGCGACGCCGCTATTACGGCGAGCGGTTTTATACCAGCTCGTTTGCCGAAGACCTGACAAAGGGTGACATTACCGCCGGCGAGGACCCGGTGGTCCGCCAAGCCGCCATCGATGCCCTGGGCAATATGAATGGTACGGTCGTCGCGATTGAGCCGACCAGCGGACGCGTGCTTGCCATGGTGAATCAGAAGCTGGCGCTGTCGAGCGGCGCTCAGCCCTGCTCAACCATCAAGCTTTCGGTCGCTTTAGCCGCGTTGAGCGAAGGCGTGATCAGCAAAGAGACGATGGTTCGTCTCGGCGGAAGCTACCGCATGAACCTGACTGAGGCTCTTGCTCATTCGAATAATGCATATTTCGAAGCAGTGGGACGCAAGCTGGGCTTCGAGACGGTTGCCTCGTATGCGCACGAGTTCGGATTGGGGGAACTTGCTGGCTACAACATTCACGGGGAGCAGCTTGGGACTTATCCCGAGGAAGAAATTTCGGCCAAACTCGGTGGTGTCGGGAAGATGTGCTCTTTCGGCGAAGGTGTTTCCATGACCCCGTTGCAACTGGGCGCCCTGGTGACCGCGATTGCCAATGGCGGCACGCTTTATTACTTGCAGCATCCCACCACGCCCGAGCAAGTCGCCAACTTTGAGCCGCGAGTGAAGCGGCACCTCGACATCGCCCCGCTCATCCCTGAAATTTCGGACGGGATGCAAGGCGCAGTCCGATACGGCACCGCCCGAAGCCTGCGCGTGAATTTCAGCGAAGAAGAGATCTTAGGCAAGACCGGAACCTGCTCTCACGCAGGCACGCGCTTCGGATGGTTCGCCTCCTACGCAAATACCGATGTGGGCCGCATCGTGGTGGTGATCTTCCTCGAAGGTGGCCGCCCCACTTACGGACCCAAAGCGGCAGAGCTTGCTGGCATCCTGTATCGCGACCTGTATACGCACGACTTCTTCGCGCCACGACCAACCGAACCGGCGGCCTCGATCATCAAGGATCCGGCGAGTTCGAATTAATCCAGAACCGCAAATGATCTAATACTCCGCCAGCTCTTTCATCGCCCGGAACAAATCGTCTGCTTGCGGCAGGATCGCGTCTTCCAGAATCGGCTGATAAGCCACAAACGTATCAGTCGCAGCCACGCGGCGAACCGGCGCATCCAGCTCATCGAACAGTTTCTCTGCGATCCGCGCCGCGATCTCAGCCCCGTAACCCCAACTGAGAGAATCTTCATAAGCAACGATTGCGCGATTGGTCTTGCCAACAGATTCGGCGATGGCGCCCCAGTCAAACGGATTCAGACAGCGCAAATCCAAGATCTCAACATTGATGCCATGCTCTCGCTCGAGTTTTTGGGCGGCTTGCAACGCACGTGGCACGACCGCGCCGTAGGTGATCACGGTCAAGTCCGTTCCCGGCTTAACAATCTTCGCTTTACCGAACGGAATCATGTAATCCGGCCCAGGATAAGGTGCCCGCCCGAATGGCTCGCGGTACAGGCGCTTATGTTCGAGGAACATTACCGGATCGTCGCAGCGGATCGCGGTGCGCAGCAAGCCAGCTGCATCCAGCGCATTCGACGGAAATACAACACGCATTCCCGGCGTGTGCGTGAAAATACTTTCGCCGCATTGCGAGTGGTAGATCGCGCCGCCAGTAAGATATCCACCAATCGCCACGCGAACCACAGCCGGACTAGAAAAGCCGTTGTTCGAGCGCCACCGGATCAGCGGCAGCTCGTTACGGAGCTGCATCATTGCCGGCCATATGTAGTCGAAAAATTGAATCTCGACCACCGGCTTCATCCCGCGCGTCGCCATTCCGACGGCGCGGCCCACGATGTTGGCTTCAGCGAGCGGTGAGTTGAAAACACGGTCGGAGCCATATTCCGACTGCAATCCCGCGGTCAGCTTGAAGACCCCGCCTTTGCCTTTAATCGATTTGTCTTGCAGATATTGGTCGCGGCTGCAGTCGGCGACGTCTTCGCCGAACAACGCAATGCGATCATCGCGCCGCATCTCGTCACGCAAGGTGGCATTGATGAGGTCGGCCATGGTCCTGGGCCCATCCTTTTTCGGGTCCGGTGCGCTTGCGGTCGCGGGTTGCGTATCGAATGCGGAAGACGTCGGATCGAGGTCAGGCGAATAAACGAAGCGAGTAATCGAGTCGGGAGTGGGAAGGGCCGCCTCCAGTGCTTCATCGACCGCAGTCTGGATGCCCTCCTCAACTTCTTTTTCCAGCTTGTCGATTCCTTTTTCGTCGAGGATTCCTTCACGAAGAAGGAACATTTGCAATCGAGGTAGAGGATCACGCGCGGCTTCCTGTTCGCGCTCGGCTTCGGGACGGTAGGCGCGTTCATCGTCGGACAGCGAATGCGAATATGGGCGAATCACATGAGCGTGAACAAATGCCGGACCAGTTCCAGCGCGGCAATATGCGACCGCGCGAGAGAACGCCGCGTATGTCTCGATTAAATCGGTGCCGTCGACTTCCTCAAAATGAAAATTAGGAAAGCCCGCGACCAGCTTTGAAATATTTCCTCCGGCAGTCTGGACCTCAACCGGAACCGAGATCGCGTACTCATTGTCCTGAATCACGAACAGCACTGGCAGACGCCGATTGGCGGCCGTGTTCAGGCCCTCCCAAAATTCGCCTTCGCTAGTCGTTCCATCACCCAGCGAGACGTAAGTGACTTCGTCGGAATGAAACTGCACATTCTTGAATTCGCGGTAATCTCCGTTGACCCGCTTGGCGGCATCGGGACGCTGAGTGAAATAACGGCCGGCTTCGGCGCAGCCCACCGCCTGCAGAACCTGCGAACCAGTGGGAGAAGACTGCGTCACGACGTTGAGCTTGGGAAATCCCCAATGGGACGGCATCTGGCGGCCGCCGGAATTTGGGTCATCGGCAGCCCCCACGCCCTCAAGGAACATTTCGTAGGGAGTCGCGCCTAGCCCCAGGCAAAGAGCGCGGTCGCGGTAATAGGGATAGAACCAGTCGTAAGCTGGCTTTAAAGTAAATGCGGCGGCAACGCCAACGGCTTCATGGCCAGCGCCGGAAATCTGAAAGAAAATCTTCTGTTGCCGCTTAAGCAGGATCTCGCGGTCGTCGATGCGCCGCGAGGTGTGCATGAGGCGGTAAGCCTCGATCAGTTGCTCGCGCGACAGGCCTTGGTATTTATTTTTGTCGAGGTTTGCGGGTTTTGCTTCAGTTCGGGTCGCCATCCGTTCTATTCACTCCACAAAGTGCAAAATCCTATTGTAAATGGAGTGGACAACTTCCGAATATACTGGGGTTACCGCACATTCAGGCAACCAAAGAAACCAGGGAGATTGATCAAATTCCATCGCCAATTCGATCCCCGCAGCATCAAGTTGCTGATCTTTGACCTCGATGGGACCCTGATTGACTCACGACTCGACCTAATCCATTCGGTCAACGCCATGCTCCGGCATTGCCATCGGGCGGAGCTGCCCGGCGATGTGATTGCTTCCTACGTCGGAGACGGTGCACCGATGCTCGTCCGCCGGGCTTTAGGAGATCCCAAGGATCCAGAAGTCGTGAAATCGGCCCTGGAATATTTTCTTACTTACTACCGCGCGCATAAGCTCGACCATACTCATCTCTATCCCGGTGTGAAAGAGATGCTGGCGGCGGCCAGAGGTTCCAACGGCCTGCAGAGGCCTATGGCTGTGCTTTCGAACAAGCCCGTCGTGCCTTCGCGTCAAATTGTCGAGGCCTTGGGCTTGGCCGATTTTTTTGCCGCGGTCTACGGCGGTAACAGCTTTCCCACCAAAAAGCCTGATCCCCAGGGCGTGCACAATATTTTGAAGGAGACAAAGTGCCACGCTCAGGAGACATTGATTGTCGGCGATTCCTCGATAGACGTTATCACCGGACGGAATGCCGGTTTATGGACTTGCGGCGTCTCCTACGGCTTCGCCCCGCACACTTTGTGCGAAGCTCCTCCGGATGTGATTGTGGACAGTCCTGCAGAACTCGGCGAATTGTTCGCATCACAGAGCTGAGCTTTCTATCCTGTTAAACTTCGACGATGGATTACGACAGTCGCCAGAAAAAACTGCGCAGCGCAGTTGCGAAGCAACGGCTCGACGCACTTCTCGTCACTCATCTCCCAAACATTCAGTATCTGTGCGGGTTTACTGGCAGCGCTGCCGCTCTCCTCATCACCGCGCACGAGACTATCTTCTTTACCGATGGTCGCTACACCGAGCAAGCGCGAGCGGAAGTCCAGGGAGCGAAGGTAGTTATCGCGCGCAAAACCCCATTAGTTGCCGCCGGCGAATGGCTGGCGGGAAAGGCGAAGAAGCTGCGCTTGAGAACGGCGGGCATCGAAGCGCAGCACGTAAACGTTGCCGAACGCTCGGGGTTATCGAAAACTTTGAGCTCTAGCGTGCGGCTGCGTGAATGCCCGCCCTTGGTAGAGCAGGCGCGGATGGTGAAAGATCCCGAGGAGATTGAAAAGCTGCGAAAAGCAGTCCTGCTGGGGTCTAGTCTTTTCGAGATTGCCCTTCGAGCCATTCGGCCTGGCATCAAAGAAGTCGAAGTGGCGGCGGACATGGAATACAAGGCTCGCCGGGCCGGTGCAGAAGCCATGTCGTTTGAGACGATTATCGCCTCCGGGCCGCGGTCTGCTCTGCCCCACGGGCGGGCTTCCGAGGCAATAATCCCGGCCAATGGATTCGTCGTGTGCGACTTTGGTGTTATACTCGCCAGCTACTGTTCTGACATGACGCGCACGGTGCATGTCGGAAAGCTCTCAAGCGAGGCGAGGCGGATTTACCAGGCCGTTCGCGATGCGCAACAGGCTGCGGTTGCGGCGGTCAGACCGGGAGTTCCCGTCAGCAAGGTCGATGAGGCTGCTCGTAAGTTATTAAACAAGCAAGGCTTGGCGAAGTATTTTACGCATTCGACTGGGCACGGCGTGGGTTTAGAAATTCATGAACCGCCCCGTATCGCAGCCAAGCAGAATGAGGAACTCAAGCCCGGTATGGTGATCACCGTCGAGCCGGGGGTTTACATTCCAGATCTCGGCGGCGTTAGGATTGAAGATATGGTAGTAGTGAACCAGGACGGCTGCGAGGTTTTGACGCCCACAAGTAAGGAACTGGTTGTGATCTAACTTCAGTTGGTATTTCATATTCCGGCCAAGGTGTGCTGGTGGCCGGGAACAGCAGAAGCAGTCCCGCCACATAAAAATGAATCTGAAAGAGCTGAAGGAACTCATCGAGTATTTAAAGGAACAGGACATTTCCGAGTTCGAACTCGAACGCGGCGATGTCAAGGTGCGCATCAAGCGCGGGACCGAGCACGTGGTCTCAGTCGCGGCCCCGGTTGTTCCGTATGCCACGATTCCGACACAGGCAGGGCCGCCAACCGGACAACCAGCGGCTGCAGCACCGCATGCAAAAGAAACGGCGCCTGCGGCGGAGTCAGGAGTTCACACCGTAAAGTCTCCGATCGTGGGAACCTTTTACGAGTCTCCGTCGCCCGGTTCGCCTCCTTTTGTCAAACCTGGTGACACGGTCGAGGTTGGCCAGATCCTCTGCATCGTCGAGGCCATGAAGCTGATGAATGAGATTGAATCCGATGTGGCGGGCGAAGTTGTGAAAATGCTGGTGAGCAACGGCCAGCCGATTGAATATGGGCAGGAATTGTTTGCCATCCGGCCGAAATGATTTTCGGTCTGGAGGCAAGTGGGACACCTGTTTCCGTCCCCCGGCGGGGACTTCCCCATAAGACTTCCGAATGTTCAATAAGATCTTAATTGCCAATCGAGGCGAGATTGCCCTGCGGGTGATTTGCGCCTGCAAGGAACTCGGCATCCGCACTGTAGCCATCTACAGCGAAGCCGACCGCCATTCGCTTCCCGTGCGTTTTGCCGACGAGGCCATCTGCATCGGCCCGCCCCAACTCTCGCAAAGTTATCTCAATATTCCTGCCGTTATCAGTGCAGCCGAGATCAGTAATGTCGATGCGATTCATCCTGGCTACGGCTTGCTGGCGGAAAATGCCAACTTCGCTGAAGTGGCGGAGACCAGCAATATCAAATTCATTGGTCCGCCGCCTCATGTCACGCGCATGATGGGCGAAAAGGAAAAAGCCCGCGCCGAAATGAAGAAACACGGCGTGCCGATTTTGCCGGGATCCGACGGAATTCTTGCGAACGAGGGCGAAGCTTTGGAGTGGGCGAGGCAAGTGGGATTTCCGGTGATCATCAAAGCTTCCGCCGGCGGCGGCGGTCGCGGCATGAGAATCGTCCGCAACGAGGATGAGCTGCCGGGCCTGTTCAAAGCGGCCTCGTCCGAAGCGGCCGCAGCCTTCGGTAATGGCGATCTCTATATGGAGAAGTTCATCGAGCGCCCGCGGCATATCGAATTCCAGATCCTGGCCGATCAGTACGGGAATGTGGTGAGCCTGGGCGAGCGGGAATGCAGCATTCAGCGCCGTCACCAAAAATTACTCGAAGAGTCGCCTTCGACCCAGGTTTCGCCGGAGTTGCGCAAACAGATCGGCGGCATTTTATCGAAGACGTTGTCCGCCATCGGCTACGTCAACGCCGGAACCATCGAGTTTCTGATGGACGAAGACAAGACGCTGCACTTCATCGAAATGAATACCCGCATTCAGGTGGAGCATCCGGTCACGGAAATGGTCACGGACGTTGACTTGGTCAAAAGCCAGATTCTGCTGGCTGCCGGCGAACGCCTGGAAACCGTGCTACACGGGCCGATTGTGCATCGTGGCCACGCTATCGAGTGCCGCATCAATGCGGAGCATCCCGAAAAGTTCACGCCCTCGGCGGGAAAGATTACCGCGTTTCATCCCCCCGGCGGAACGGGAGTGCGGATCGATACGGCGGCGTATGCCGAAGGCACGATTCCGCCTTATTACGACTCTCTGATCGCGAAGCTGGTCGTTCGCGGTAAAGATCGCGACGAAGCCTGCGCCCGCATGGCGCGAGCGCTGGAAATGTTCATCGTCGAGGGCATTTATACTACCATTCCGCTGCATCGCAAAATCCTCGCCGATCCCGATTTCCGCGCCGGAAGGTTCGACACGACGTTTATTGAGCGGTTCCTGTCAAAAGATGTCAAGAAGCACTGAGTCGGCCGATAAACGGCGCATGATTTCTCTTCATCCGCTTTATGCCATCCTCGACACTTCCTGCTTTGCCAGCAATGACGACCGGCTCCAGGCCGCTGAGCAACTCGCCGCCGCTGGCGTCACGCTGCTGCAATACCGCAACAAGTCTGGCAACGCCCGCGAAATTCTGGAAGAAGCGCGAGAGCTAAAACTACGCCTGGGGAATTCCGTCAAACTGATCATGAATGACCGGGCGGATCTGGCTCTGATGGCGGAGTTCGACGGGGTCCACGTCGGGCAGGATGACTTGTCGCCGGAGCGCGCTCGGAAGGTGATCGGGCCGGGTCTCTGGCTTGGTGTTTCAACGCACAACGTCGTGCAAGTCACGGAAGCTGACAAAACCTCGGCTGATTACCTCGCCGTTGGCCCGGTGTTTACTACTTCGAGCAAGGCTAACCCCGATCCCGTGATTGGTCTGGAAGGCGTGCGCCGCGCCAGGGAACTGACGCGCAAGCGTTTAGTTGCTATCGGTGGCATTACGCGGGCAAACTGTCGCTCCGTCATCGAGGCCGGGGCAGACGCAGTAGCGGTTATATCGGATCTGGTGCGGGAACCGAAAAAATCAGCAGAGGAATTTTTGCGCATCTTACGATAAAGTCATTGCTGCCGAGCAGCGCTCGGCCCGGACGGCCCCTTCGACTTCGCTCAGGGCAGGCTGAGGGCGGACGTCCCCAACATAAGTTTTGAGTACCGATACCAAAACGCCGATTGTGCGCAACCCTCCTACCGACTGGGATGTCCATTCTCATCAAGATCAGGAACTCGTCAAAGGCCTTGGCCTGACCAGCGCAACCATGCTGGTGATGGGGTCGATGATCGGGTCGGGGATTTTTATCGTCTCCGCTGAGATCGCTCGCGAGGTGAATTCTCCTGCATTGCTTATTGGCGCCTGGCTGGTCACTGGGTTCATGACCATCGTCGGAGCCCTTAGCTACGGCGAACTCGCTGCCATGATGCCACGGGCCGGCGGCCAATATGTTTATCTGCGAGAAGCGCTCGGCCCGCTTTGGGGATTTCTCTACGGCTGGACTCTTTTTCTCGTCATTCAGACCGGAACCATTGCCGCGGTGGGTGTTGCCTTCGGGAAATTCCTCGGTGTATTCTTCCCGTCAATCTCCTCCAGCAACTGGATTCTGCATTTCTGGAAGGTCCCTCCGATCCATGTCGGCCCGATGATTCTCGGCAACATGGATGTTGGCCTGAATACGCAGAATCTGATGGCCATCATCGTGGTTGTCCTCCTTTCGGTCATAAACATTTTCGGAATCAAGACCGGGGCGATCATCCAAAATGTTTTCACCGCGGCCAAAGTTTGCGCACTCTTGGGGCTCGTGCTTTTAGGTTTGTTCTTTGGACGAACGGCTCAGGCCCTGGTAGCCAATTTTCACGGCAATTTCTGGCGGAACGCGGGATTGGGTTCTCTGCATGACATCGGCAGCGGGGTGCTGGTTAGCACATTAACGGTTCTTGCCGTCGCTCAAGTAGGGTCGCTTTTCTCCGCCGATGCCTGGAATAATGTGACCTTCACGGCCGGCGAAGTGAAAAATCCCAGCCGCAACCTGCCGCTTTCCCTGGCGCTGGGATCGGCCGTTGTCATCGCTCTTTACATCGGGTGCAATCTTGTCTACCTGAATACGCTGCCCCTCGATGGAGTGAAAAACGGCGCGACCATTCTGGAACGCGGCATCAAGTTCGCGACAGAAGATCGTGTCGCGACAGCTGTAATGACTCAGATTTTGGGCGCCGCTGGCGGTTGGCTGATGGCTGTTGCCATCATGCTCTCAGGCTTTGGTTGCGATAATGGTCTTATCTTGGCAGGGGCGCGAGTTTACTACGCGATGGCCAAAGATGGCCTCTTCTTCCGCAGCGTGGCCAAATTGAATCCGACTTATAAGACGCCGGCAGTTTCGCTGATGGTGCAGATGATATGGACTTGTGTCTTATGCGTCTCTGGTAGCTACGGCCAACTTCTGGACTACATTATTTTTGCCGTGCTGGTTTTCTACATCTTGACCATTGTTGGGTTGTTTGTGCTGCGCCACACCCATCCCGATGCCGAACGGCCCTATCGAGCCATCGGCTATCCGATACTGCCGGCGATTTATATTGTGATGGCGCTCTTCATTGATGTCGTACTATTGCGATATAAGCCGCAGTACACTTGGCCGGGACTGATCATCGTGTTATTGGGAATCCCGGTGTACTATTTGTGGCGGCCACGGCAACTGGGGTCGGAATCATCGGTGGTTTAAGGAGAATATGGCGAATCTGCTGGCCACAAAGCCACTGCACTTGTTAATGGAAGAGGCTCGCGAAACTGGCGAGCACAGCCTGAAACGCACTCTGGGCGTTTTTCAGCTGACGGCTCTGGGAGTGGGCGCCATCATTGGCGCCGGAATCTTCGTGATGGTTGGCCTGGGAGCGCACTACGCCGGCCCGGGACTCACGCTGTCATTCGTTCTGTCCGGGTTGGGATGCGCGTTTGCGGGCCTGTGTTACGCCGAGTTCGCCGCCATGATCCCACTGGCGGGAAGCGCCTACACCTATGCCTACGCGACTCTCGGCGAATTGCTGGCATGGATCATTGGCTGGGACTTGACGCTGGAATACGCGATGGGCGCCAGCACCGTGTCCTCAGGGTGGTCAAATCACTTCATCGAACTGCTGAATGTTTTTCACCTCAAGATGCCGCTGTGGCTGTCCTACGATTACTGGACAGCGTTGAAAACGGCGGAGAACATTGTCGCCCGGCAGATGGCGCAAGCGTCCGATCCTAACTTAGCGGTGGGCACGCAGTCGTTTCTCGATAAAGTTTCGGCCATCATGAACGCGCAGTCTCCCGAGTTGTTGCAGCGGGCGCATGACCTGTTGGCCGCTCCGCATTTGTTTGGCATGGAAGTGGGCTTTAACCTGCCTGCCTTCATCATCGCGATCATCATCACGGCGGTCCTGGTGATCGGAATCAAAGAGAGCGCTGAATTCAATACCGGGATCGTGGTGGTGAAGGTCTCGGTGGTGGTCTTCGTAATTGCCCTGGGAGCGCACTATATCAACCGAAGCAATTGGGGTATGGACTGGAGTTCGTTCGCCCCTCACGGGTTCGCGGGGGTCGGGGCGGGAGCGGCGTACATATTCTTCGCTTACATCGGCTTCGATGCGGTTTCGACTACGGCCCAGGAAGCCAAGAATCCGCAGCGGGATTTGCCAATCGGCATGATCGCGTCTCTGGCAATTTGTACCGTCTTGTATATTGCTGTGGCCGCGGTCCTGACTGGGATGGTGCATTGGCAACAGATCAACATCGAAGCCCCGGTGGCGCGCGCGTTTCTGGACCGGGGTCTGACCACGGCGTCTGACATCATCACGCTGGGCGCCTTGGCTGGACTGACCAGCGTGATGCTGGTGATGCTTCTGGGCCAGACGCGTGTGTTGTATGCCATGGCCAACGATGGCCTGCTGCCACGGAAGTTCTTCGCTGATGTGCATCCGAAGTTCCGAACGCCCTGGAAAAATACGATTCTTGTCGGTTTGTTGGCGGCGGTTGTGGGCAGCGTCACCCCTATCGACCAGCTTGGGAAAATGGTGAATATTGGGACCTTGCTGGCATTTGTCATCGTATCGATCGCCGTGATGGTGCTGCGGCACACAAATCCCGGCCAAGCGCGCCCGTTCCGCACTCCGTGGGTGCCCTTGGTCCCCATTCTTGGCGTAATCACCAACGGCTATATGATGTATAAACTCGGGTGGGTCAACTGGGCGAGGCTCATTATTTGGCTGGTCATCGGCCTGGTGGTGTATTTCTCGTACAGCCGGAAGCACAGCAAGGTGCAGGCGTTGAGGAATTCCGCGACCGAGCCCGCAAAAGCCCCATCCATGGCGGATTAACCGTGGGACCGCCAATTCCCGGTCTTGAGCCAACCCGCTTTTAAGAAGTACCATCCAACGCCCTTCAAGCAAGCATGCAAACTGGCCTTGCGGAGGGCCTTCCAGGCTCCCCTTGCTTTGGGAGCAAATGCTCAAAAGCACCGATGCAGTCGGCTGCGTTGCAGCTGGAGCAACTCTCAGTCAGCAATATGCCGCGGAAATCCTGCCGTCATTCTTCATCATCGGACCACCGCGGACCGGAACGACATGGCTGCACAAAGTGTTGCGGGAACATGTTGTCTTGCCGAATTCCATCAAAGAAACTCGCTTCTTTGACCGGAATTTCCACCAAGGCATACCTTGGTATCGCGCTCACTATGAGAAATTCACTCCTGGGCGTCTCGCGGGTGAAGTAGCACCCACCTACTTTGCCTCATTTCTGGCCCGCGAAAGAATCGCGCACACGGTTCCTTGGGCAAAAGTCATCTGCATCTTTCGCAATCCCGTGGAACGGGTTTTGTCTCTCTATCGCCTCAAACGCGCATATGGACGGATCCCCTGGAGCTTCGAGCAAGCCATCGTGCGAGATCCCGAGTTGCTCGAGTCGAGCGAGTACGCCTCGAATCTTCGCGCTTGGCGAAATGCCTTTGGCGCGAGTCATGTCATGGCCTGCGTTTACGATGACCTTCAGAAGAATCCCCAATCCTACATACACGCTTTGGCGGACTTCATTGAAATCCCACGCTTTACCCTCACTCCTGCTGATGCCGCCTACGTGGAAAGCTCCGACGCCCTTACTCACCCGCGTAGCTACTACCGTACCCGAGGCGCCACGCTAATGGCCGACTGGTTGAAAAAACGACGCCTGGGAAAGCTGGTTTCCATTATCAAGAACTCGCGTGTGCGACGATATCTCCTAGCTGGTGGGCCACCGTTTGGCGACTTGCCGCTCGAGTTCTTGCAAGACCTCTGCGAAGTTTTTCGCCACGAAGTCGAACAACTTGAAAGTTTGCTCAATCGCGATCTTTCTGCCTGGAAATCTCTTGCGGAGACATCGAGGGCGGATTCGGCAAGCGCTTAAACTTCCGCCTCTCTCCTGCTCACGTTTTGTTCTATATTCGTCCTTCACCTGGCAAAACGAACATGAAAGCCGTGCGCAACCTCCGCCTCATCGGAATCGCCCTGACCATTCTTACTTTGATCGGCATGGCCGGTTTTCATTTCATCGAAGGCTGGTCGTGGTTTGATGGCTTTTACATGGTAGTCACGACTCTGACTACCATCGGCTACCAGGAGTTGCACCCGCTTTCGCATGAGGGCCGCGTGTTCAATGTGGGCCTCATCATCGTGGGAGTGTCATTAGTATTTCTCGGCATCGGGTCCCTGACGCAGGCTTTGCTAGAATTCGAGCTGCGAAGCTTCTTCGGCAGGCGAAAAATGGAGCGGCGGATTGACCGGCTCAGCGATCACTACATCATCTGCGGCGCTGGACGCGTCGGCCGCAGCGCCGCGCGGGAGTTGGCCAGACGGCCGGCTGCATTCGTCATCGTCGAGCAGAATGAAGCCAAAGCTGCGAGATATTCCAGCGAGTGGCTGATTGCAGTTGGCGACGCTACGCAGGAGCATACCTTGCGTGAGGTCCACATCGAACGCGCTCGCGGGCTGGTGGCTGCCACCACCACAGATGCTACCAATCTCTATATCGTGCTTACCGCCCGAGGATTGAACCCGCAATTGAAAATCATTGCCCGCGCCAGTGAAGACGATGCAGAGAAGCATTTGCTCACGGCTGGAGCGGATTCGGTAGTTTCTCCCTATCATTTTGCCGGCCAGCGCATCGCGCAATCTTTTCTCCGGCCTCACGTGGTAAGTTTTCTTGACACTGCCACCACCCATCTTGGGATGGATCTCGAAATCGGAGAGATAGCTGTCCCCCAAGGCTCGGCCTTTTCCGGCAAAACGATTGAGACTTCACGCATTCGGCAAGAGCGCGGCATCATCATCCTCGCCATCAAGCGCGGGCAAGGTATGCACTTTAATCCCGCTCCGGAGGACCGCATCGAAACCGGCGATTGCCTGATCGCCATGGGCGAGCCTTCCCAACTCCGTCAACTCGAGCAGATGGCAGCGGTGCAGTCATGAGAGTTGTCACTGCGGCCGAGATGCGGGAGATCGACAAGATCACCAGCGAACGCTTCGGTGTCCCCGCGCTGACGTTAATGGAGAATGCCGGCAGCGCAGTCGCCGATTTTGTCTTGTCGCGATTTCCGTCGGCCAAGCAGGTCGGCGTCATTTGCGGCAAAGGCAACAACGGTGGCGACGGTTTTGTCGCAGCGAGAAAACTTTGGGAGGCGGGCAGGGAAGTTCGTCTCCTGCTGCTGGCTGAACCCTCCGAATTACGCGGCGATGCAGCGGAGATGTTCCGAAAATTGTCGAATGCTCCCGTCATTGCCCGCTCAGATGCTGAATTGAAAACGGACCAGGCACGCTCCGTGTTCGAATCTGATCTTCTGCTGGATGCGATCCTGGGCACTGGCTTTAAACCGCCTGTAAGCGGTCTTTATGCTCGCGCAATCGAGATGTTGAATGCCTCGGCCTCCCCTGTGATCGCCGTGGATATTCCCTCGGGCGCGGATGCCGATGTTGTCGGTGAGCAAACCGGAGCCGTCGCGCGGGCCGACGGCATCGTTACCTTTACTGCGCCCCGGCCCGCCCATGTATTCGGAGGACTCACGAGCGGACCGACGCGGGTTGCTCCCATTGGATCACCGGACGAAGCGATTTTCTCTGCGCGGAAACTGAATCTGATTACCGATCATGAGATCGCAAAGCTATTTCATCCACGCCCGGCGGCCTCGAATAAGGGGAATTTCGGCCATGTTTTGGTCATTGGTGGATCTCTCGGCAAGGCCGGCGCGGCGGCAATGGCCGGAATCTCCGTTTTGCGAGTCGGTGCCGGGTTATCAACCGTTGCAACGGCCAAGTCAGTTCTGCCAACCGTCGCCGGATTTCATCCCGAAGTGATGACCGAACCGCTCGAAGAAACCGATGCCGGAACGATTTCGAAGCGTGCCTTGGACAAGGTCGATGAACTAAGCAGGGACAAAACCGTGCTGGCGGTCGGGCCAGGAATCTCACGGAATGCGGAAACTGCAGAGCTGGTACGAACAATAATTCGCCAGCGCAAAGTCTTGGCCGTGCTAGATGCCGATGGTCTCAATGCGTTCGAGGGAGTCGCTGGCGAACTCGCTGGAACCGGCAAATCGCTGGTCATAACGCCGCATCCGGGGGAAATGGCCCGGCTGACCGGCATGACGATTCCAGCCGTGCAACGGGACCGCATCAATGTCGCCAGAGATTTCG
The DNA here is from genome assembly GCA_035507035.1 of Terriglobales bacterium. Lineage (GTDB taxonomy): Bacteria > Acidobacteriota > Terriglobia > Terriglobales > Acidobacteriaceae > DATJOJ01. The sequence continues at coordinate 38,392 of DATJOJ010000040.1, forward strand.
CCCGTCAGCACAACCTGGTTGTCGTGCTAAAAGGCCATCGAACGTTGGTTGCGGAACCGGGCGGAGAAATTTGGGTGAACACAACCGGAAATCCGGGCATGTCCACCGGCGGCACGGGCGATATTTTAACTGGCATGGTGGCGGGTCTGCTGGCGCAGAATCCCGAACACGTGGTCGAAGCGGTTACCGCTGCAGTCCATCTTCACGGAGTTGCAGGAGATGTCGCCCGGGATAAGTTGGGAGAACACACACTGATCGCCACGGACCTGGTTCGAGCCCTGCCTGAAGCAATTCGCAGGGTGCGATCAGCTGCGGAAAAATCCTACGTCGAGATCGACAATTGACGCCACCTATAGGACAGTAACTAGCTGGCTAACACCCTCTAAACGCTATTGTCTGGGCAGTTTGGCGTCCCCGGCAGCTTCGGCGAATTCTCGGCTTCTCGTGTTCTTCCGTAACCTTCTGGGCGGTCAAAATCCATGACATAGTTGGTGTCGGCTATGACTCACTATCCTCAACCCAACGCCACCAAACGCGCAACCCGAATCCAGATTGGTAAAGAAGGCATGGCTCTCTTAAAGTCAGGGGACGGGGAGAGCATGAAAGCGAAGCTGCAAACCGTTTCCGTAACGGGCGGTTTGTTGCGCCTGGCTCAGGCGCTCGAGGAAGGTGATTTTGTTGAGGTCGCCTTTCAAACGCTCAACGGTCCAGTACATGGCATGGCCGAGATGCTACGACCGAAGAGCAAATCGCGGGAAGGTATTCTGCAGCCATTTAAGTTTATTGCGTTGGAGGACGACGATCACAAGACCTTGCGCTTCGCGGTCGACTCGACCACCACGAGGGAATTTCTGCTGCGATCCAATCGGTTCCATACTCCGTAATACCGTTTCCCCTATACTGTCTCCCGATGGAGATGCAGGAATTCATTACCCACTCTCCGGAAGAGACGGTCGCACTGGGGCGTACATTGCCGGCCATTCTCACTCCGCCGAAATTGGTGCTCCTCCGCGGTGACCTCGGCGCTGGCAAGACGACACTCGTAAAGGGCATTGCCGAGGGTTTTCGTGCCGCCTCGCAAGAAGACGTTACCAGCCCCACCTTTACTCTCATTCACGAATATCGCGGGCCCGGGATCAATCTTTATCACATCGATTTGTATCGCGTGGATACGCCACGGCAACTGGAAACCCTCGGTCTGGACGATCTGATCGGGGAAAACAGCGTGCTCCTGATCGAATGGGGCGAGAAGTTTCCACGGTTCGTACGCGAGCGTGACGTGGAGATTGCGTTGGAAAGAGTGGAGGAAAACGAACGCAGAGTGAAAATATTAACTGAGACCGGCAACTGATGTCCGGGTTTTGATCGAACGCTCCGCGCTGCGGGGGGGCTATACAGCTTTTCAAAACCCCATAATGTTGTACCCGCAATCCACGTAAATCGTCTCGCCGGTAATGCCGGAACTCGCATCCGACGCCAGAAACACGCCCGTTGCGCCGACCTCCGCCACATCCACGTTGCGGCCCAACGGCGCACGCTCTGCGTGAGACTTCTGCATATCGCTAAAGCCGCCAATGCCGCGCGCGGCCAAGGTCTTGATGGGCCCAGCCGAAATTGCATTGACGCGAATTTTCTTCTTGCCCAAATCGTAAGCCAGGTAACGCACCGTGCATTCCAGCGCGGCTTTGGCCACGCCCATCACGTTGTAATGCGGAACGACTTTTTCTGCTCCGTAATAGGTCATCGTCATGATGCTGCCGCCATCTTCCATTAGAGGCGCGGCGGCGCGCGCAAGCGCGATAAGCGAGTAAACGCTGACATCATGAGCGACGCGAAAGCCCTCTCGGCTGGTGGAAATAAATTCGTTTTTCAATTCGTCTGCGGGAGCAAACGCCACGCTGTGAACCAGCACGTGCAGCTTGCCGTAGCGTTCTCTTAGTTGTGCGAATAGGCGGTCAATCTCGGCGTCGCTCGAAACATCACACATGAAGGCTTCAGCGCCGGGCAAGGAAAGAATGAGGTCTTTCGCTTCCTGTTCCAGTCGCTGGTTCTGATAAGTGATGGCCAACTTCGCTCCGGCTGCATGCAACCCTTGCGCGATTGACCAGGCGATCGAACGCTTGTTAGCGACTCCAAAAACAGCCGCCGTGCGCCCTTCCAGATTGAATGACATGAAAGCTCTCTCACGCGTAATTTGAAATGGAAAGAATAACAGGAAAGTCAAAACTAAGAAGTCAAAAGGCAGAAGTTGAAGCGAACTGTTTTTAACCTTTGCATTCTAACGTCTAACTTTTGCCTTTGCTCTCAGTCCGCTGTCGTCGCCTCGCTGACCGGCACGCTTTCTCCTAAAGGCCAAATCGCGCTGACGAACGCCACTGCATAAACCATGCCAATAATCGAAAATCCTGCGACCAGGCTCACTTGCGCCACCGCTCCGACTAGCAGCGCGAGCGCAATTTGTAACGCCGTTCCCGCGAAGTAGAACGTATTTTGCACGCGTCCCATGAAATGTTGAGGAACTTGTTCCATAAGGCTGGTATTGATGGCGACCCCGCTCAGGCCGCGGGCCGAGCCCATCACCCCGTAGACTAAAACCGCGATCGCCAGGGTGGGCGATAGCGGCGTGACAATCATGCAGATCGCCAGCGTCCCCATGGAAATAGCAATGGAACGTCGCGCGCCAAAAGTGGCGATGAAATAGGGCGCATAAAGCGCGCTCAAGAACGCCCCCGTTCCCCAACCTCCGTTGAACCAGCCGTAACCGACGGCTCCGGCGTGAAAAATTTGATCGCTCAAGGGCGCAGTCACGACCACGGCCGTCATCATGGCGCTTAGAAAGAGCGACCAACTGATGCCCAGTGCAATCAGACTGCGGCGTCCGCGCAAAAACTGAATGCCCTCTTTCAGTTCACGGCCAAAACGCTCGAGAGCGGTTTCAGCGGCGACAAGATCATGATGAAGCTCCGCAGGACGAGGAACGACGTGGCGCCCTTTGCGAACTGCGAAGTAACACAGAAACGACACCACATAAGTTGAGCAATCGATCAGCAACACACCGCCGAGCCCGATATGGTTATAGACGAAGCCGACAATCGCTCCCGCAATCAACCAGCCGCCTTGCACTCCAGCGAGCAAGAATGTGTTGGCATGTACGAATTCCTCATCGGGAGTAAGTTCCTGGATGAGCGCCGTGATCGTCGGCCAGAACATCCAAAAACCCGCCGCTACCAGCATGTTCATGGCGTAGAGTTCCCAGACTTTTACGCGGTGCGCGAAGGCCAACAGGGAGACTACGAGGATGATGATTCCGCGGATCGCGTCGAGCATCATGACCAGCCGGCGACGGTCCTCGCGATCAATAATGACCCCAGTAAACGGCAGAAGCAGCAACGCCGGGATCGTTTGAACCACTGCAAATGTTCCCAATGCAACTTCGGAGTGAGTGGCCTGCAGAATGTACCAAGCCACGGCTGCGGCGTTCATCCCGCTGCCTAGCATGGAAATAACGTTGGCGCCGAAGATGAAGCGTAGCGAGCGCTTCTGCAGAATGGACCGCATAATCTAGTTTAAACGATGAGGAGAGCTCCGAAACCAAGTCCTATAAGGTCGACGGCCAGAACCGGTCGCGGCAAACTCTGCATCGAGAGCCCCAGCGACAACGGCGAGAGACAGGTCGTAGCGGCGCAGGTAGTTTTGCCTTACACTCCGGAGTGAGGAGTCTCCACGAGAAACTCGCTTATGCGTGTGACTATCTTTGGCGCGACTGGCCTGCTGGGCAAGGCTCTTGTCCAGGCATGGCAGCAAGATGATGTCGTGTTCCTTGGTTCAAGGAATGCCGACATCCAGGATCGGGAGCAGGTCTTTTCTACGGTGCGCCAGACACGGCCGGAATGGATCGTCCTTGCGGCTGCATATACCGACGTGGATGGCTGTGAGAGCAATCGCGAAAAAGCCATGTCGGTGAATTGCCAGGGAGCCGTGAATGTTGCGCACGCCGCGAAATCTTGTGGTGCCAGGCTGCTTTTTCTCAGCACCGATTATGTCTTCGACGGGCAGAGTGCATCTCCTTACGAAACCGATCATCCGCGTGCTCCTCAGAGTGTTTATGGCAAATCGAAGTCCGATGCCGAAGAAAAAGTCCTGGCGATTCTTCCCGACTGCTGCATTGTTCGCACTGCTTGGGTTTTTGGCATCGGAGGGAAGTGCTTTCCAGATACAATCCTGAAATTGGCAGAAACTCGCCAGGCCCTTGAGATAGTCGATGACCAGAGGGGCTCTCCCACATACACGCCAGATCTCGCACGCGCAATTATTCAACTTTGCCGTCGCAACGCCACCGGCATTGTGCATGTCACGAATGATGGCGAGTGCACATGGTTCGAGTTCGCGAGCGAGATTATTCGCCAGGCGGAATTGAGCACCGTAGTCCGCCCGACGACGAGCGACAAGTTCGTGCGACCAGCACCGCGGCCGAAATATTCGGTGCTTTCTCCGAAAAGCCGCGAGCGATACGGCGTTGCGATGCCGCATTGGAGGGATGCTCTGAGAAGCTATTTGTCCGAGAGATCGACTGCCGTTGCCACGCCAGTGCAGCCTCGACCGTGACCGGACACCCACTATATTTACAAAGTTTTACCTTCCTTTTCACAACCAATCGAGAAGCTGATCTATTCTCATAAACACAAGCAGAACATTCACGGTAGAGGTGTGTCGATGTATAGGACCACACAGAGGATTTGTTCGGGTGTTTCCTTTCGAGTCACTGCACGCTGGATTGTCGTCGTGGTGGGACTGCTCGCTTTCGTTGGGCCAGGGTCAAGGATTGCGCCAGCCTCGAATCCCGACAGCAAAAGCCCAGCAACCACCGTGACTATCTTCGCAACTGTGCGAGATAAGAAAGGGAACATCGTCACCGATCTCACCGCCAGTGATTTCGTGCTGACCGAGGATGGAAAGCCGCAGAGTCTGCAGTATTTTTCCAAAGCGGCGGCGCAGCCACTCACGCTCGGGCTGGTGGTCGATACCGAAAGAAGTCAAATGCAAGGGATGGATCAGGAGCGCAGCGCCAGCGGAGCATTGTTCGAGCAGATGGTGCGAGCGGACCAGGACAAGGCCTTCGTACTGCACTTCGACCACGAGGTCGAATTGCTGCAGGACTTAACTGCCTCGCAAGACAAGTTAGAGCAGGCGCTACAAAATCTGCAGACATCGCAAAGTAGTGAGTCGCAAAGCGCGGGTTCATCGAATACAGATTCCATCGGACAGATGCCAGGAGGCCGAGGTCAGCGCGGTTCGACGCGCAACGGCGGCGCACAACTCTACGACGCGATTTATTTGGCTTCGAACGAAGTAATAAAAAAACAAACAGGTCGCAAGGCAATGATTCTCTTGTCGGATGGCGTGGATCATGGCAGCAAAGAAACGCTTACCAGCGCTCTGGAAGCAGCGCAGCGCGCGAATACCATCGTCTACTCAGTGCTGATCAAGAGCACTGAAGAGAACTACGGGAACAGCAGCCACGGCGGTTTTGGAATTCCCGGGATGGGCGGGCCGGGAATGGGACGGCATGGTGGCGGCGGCCGCGGCGCTCCGCAGCAGACTCAGGTCGATGGCAAGAAGATTCTTGCGCAGATTTCCAGCGAGACCGGCGGCCAGTTATTCGAAGCATCCAAGAAACAGCCGCTGGACCAGATTTACAAACAGATTGAAGAGGACCTGCGAGGTCAATACAACCTCGGCTTTACTCCGGCTCAGGCCGCAGATTCCGGCGCTGGATTCCGCAAAATCCAGCTGACGACAACGAAAAAGAATCTCAGCGTGCAAACCCGTGCCGGCTATTTTTGGGGCGAATCTCGCTAGATTGCATTGGGACCGATTCTCGCTCGCCAGATGGGAGCGGCAAAACGAGCTTTAGGGTTCTGACAGGAATTCGTACTCGTCAATCACCGCGGCCACCGCGACTTTGCCCTCCGGGCCGCCTTCATCCACGCGAACGACTTTTCCCTTGCAGCGCACGCGGATGCTCTCAGTGAGCGTAATCTCTGGAGGGAGGGTCAGAGTAAATTCAATCACGGAGCCAGCCGCTATCGAGGAATCCAGGTAAAAACAAATGCCGCGGGCGCTCACATCGCGAGTTTGAGCAGCTTTCTCCTGTACACCGTCCTGGGTGTAGGTCACCGACACTGGCAGCCGTAGCGCAAATCTGCGCGTAGCCCGCTTATTGTCCTGGATGGTTTCGGCCATCGTGCCTCCGATGAGACTGTAGCATGGCGTTTTGCGCGGCGCGTGTCAAGCAAGACTTCACTGTACGGCTTGCACGATACCGAAGCGAATGAAATACGAATACCATTCAAGGAGCGGTCTGCGCCTGGTAGCGTGACGTCAATCATGGTGGAAGTAGAAGAGGTTGCCGTCCAGATCCTTCACTGTAAATTGGCGCAATCCCCAAGGCTTTTTTTCGAGAGGTTCCACGATGTTCGCACCGGACGATTGCAGTTCGTGATACGTCGCATCGATGTCCTCCGCGAATGCCCAGTGAACCGCGGGTTCGAATGGCAGCTCCCTTTTCCGAAAAAATATCACCACATGAGCGCGCGAGACAGCCCCAATCTCCTTGCCTGGGCAAAGCCACCCAATCTCAAATCCAAGCGCATCCCTATAATGTTGTTGTGCACGCTCAACGTCGACGACCGGCAACTCCGGCACTAATTGGCCAATCGAGGTCAGTTTCTCTTTTGTGGTCATGGAGACTCCTCTATGGCAACAGACTATGCAACAAGACTGTCCGGGCGTCAAACAGAACTTGGCGAGAGGAGAGAGTTAGGCTGGTAGGAAATGATCTTTGTCCTCGATAACTACGATTCCTTTACCTATAACCTCGTCCAGTACCTGGGGGAACTCGGCGCCGAATTGGTAGTCCGCCGCAACGACCAAGTGACCGTGAAAGAAATCGAGCGCATGGCGCCCGAGCGAATCCTCATCTCCCCCGGGCCATGCACGCCGCACGAGGCGGGAATCAGCATCGACCTGATCCGGCAATTGGCCGGCAAAGTGCCGATTCTGGGCGTTTGCCTGGGACATCAAGCGATCGGAGCCGCATTTGGTGGAGAAATTGTGCGCGCGCCCAAACTCATGCATGGCAAAACCAGCCAGGTCATGCACGATAATCGTTCGATCTTTCAGGGATTGCCACTGCCACTCACCGCGACTCGATATCACTCGCTCATTGTCGAAGAGAAGAGCTTGCCCCAGGAATTGGAGATCAGCGCATACACGACGGAGCCGGATGGATCGCGAGTCATCATGGGATTGCGCCATCGACAATTTCCGGTCGAAGGAGTGCAGTTTCATCCGGAGAGTGTGCTCACGAATGCAGGGAAGGATCTCGTGGCAAACTTCTTGAGAATGAACCCCAGCTAGGACTTCGAAAAGCGCAGGCCTTATACTTTCTCCACCTTCTCGTAGACAACCAAATCGCCTTCACCACGCAGATCTTCCGGATGATAGCGCGGGATCGGCAGTTCCAGTTCCTTGAACTCGACCGGAGAAGTCTTCTTACTAACAATTCCCAGCGCCACGGCGACGCCGTAAATGATTGCCTCGGGACGCGGTGGACAGCCTGGAACGTAATAAGTGACGGGAATGATTTTTTCGACGGGCCCGATCACGGAATAGCTGTCGAACCAGACGCCTCCTCCACAGGCGCAGGAACCGACGGCAAAAACCAGCTTAGGCGCTGGCATAGCTTCGTATGCCCGTTTCAGGGCCTGGGCAGTGGAGCGCATCGCCGGACCCTGGCAGAGCATGACGTCTGCGTGGCGTGGCGAACCCACCAGCTTGATGCCGAAGCGCTCGGCGTCGTAATAGGGCGTGAGCGCGTTGAGCACCTCGATATCGCATCCGTTGCAGCCCCCGCTGTTCGCGTGATAGACCCAAAGCGATCGGCCGAACATTTTCTGGCAAAGGTTCTTCCACATAAACTCAATCCAATTCAATGGCGACGTCGTCCACTACCGCATCCCCTTCCAAACGCGCCTGCGAACGATAGATCCAGCGTTCGTTTTTCAAATCGTCGAAGCGATAACCTTTCATCTTCAATTCTTCCAACAGCGACGGCGGTTTGAAGCAGCGGCCGCAGCGCTGACAGGTGCTCATGAAAATGTCCAATTGCTGGCGAATGTCGCCAATTTGATCGGTGGCATTCTCGAACTCATGGCTCATGGTGATGGCCTTTTCCGGACAGACATCGGCGCAGCGTCCGCAATACGTGCAGCGGCGGCCAAGATACTTGAGAATGCGCAACTCTTGGCAGACGTCAAAGATGAGGATTTCGCGCGCCGGGCAATTGTTGGCGCATCCGCCGCAACCAATGCACTTGGCGGCGTCGAAAATCGGACGCCCACGAAACTTCTCTGGCACCGGTTCCGCTTTCGCTGGATACGGCAGGGTCACACGCCCCGCCTTCAGGCAGATCAGGGTTTCGCCAAGTTTGCTCATCACCGACATTTGTCAATACCCATAACTCGCCAAAATCAATGCCACGACAGCCACACCAGCCAGACTGGCGAAAAAGCGCACCGCCTGATCGATGCGATAGCGGGCGTGGGTCGCGGCCACAACCGTGACCAACAACACCAGCAGCAACACTTTCACCCAGAACAGAAGCCAGCCGAAAGGAAACATCAGTCCCGAGCCCCAGGGAGTGAAAAGCGCGACGAACAACGCACTGTAAACGATCAGCTTGATCATCTGCGCATACTTGAGCAGCGCCAGTTTTGGCCCGGAGTACTCCATGAGCGGGCCTTCCATCAATTCGGTCTCGGCTTCGGCGATGTCGAAGGGCGTCCGCTGCACGAATGCTTGAAAAGAAAACGAAATGACGCCCAGCATGATGATTCCCGAGAGCCCCACCCCGCCATAGGGCGAGCCATTGAGAATGCGATCCAGTCGAAGCGACCCGGCATGCACTGCGCCGACTACAAGCGCGATCGCGAACAACGGCTCCAGTGCAATCATGCTCATCATTTCGCGGCTAATGCCGACCAGAGAATAAGGAGACCCGGCGGCCAGCCCCGCCAAGAGCGTACAGATGCCACACAGCGTCAAGAGATAAATCAGGAGGATCACATCGCCGGAGGCATTCATCGGCGAAGCGAATCCCACGGGTACGAAGCAAGCTACAGCCAAGATCGCCGTGAACGACAGATAAGCTGCAAAGCGCTGCATGGCAGGAATTTCACCGGATTCAATGTCTTCCTTGCCGAGCAACTTCAGCAGATCGAAATACGGCTGCAGCAATGGTGGCCCCTGACGAGACTGGATGCGAGCGGTGAGTTTACGCACGATGCCTTGGGCAAACGGGGCTGCAATTAAAACCATCAGAACGTTCGTAAGGCCGCCAACGATCATGTGCAGCATGTTCATCGTCGCGCTTCCTTCTTGGTGCGTGTCAATTTCAGTAATTCATCCTGCGTCCATACCTTTACCGAGCCAGAACGCGGATCAATCGTCTCCAACCGGTCCGTACAGGAGAAGCAGGGATCGATGCTGCCGAGCGAAATCGTCATGTCGGCAATCTGCTGGTCTTTGATCATCGCCGGAACACCCTGCAGATTCTGATACGTAGGCGCACGCACCCGCCAGCGCCGAGGACGATTGTTCTCCCCCGTGATGACGAAATGATGGCTCTCGCCACGTGGCGCTTCCACCGAAGAAAGGCCTATGCGGCCAATGGGTAGTTCGTCTTTAATTTCGAGCTGCAGCGGGCCTGGCTCCATCTTTTCGAGACATTGGCGGATGATGCGGATTGATTCGAAGACTTCTTTCATTCGCACCATCAGGCGCGCCCACACGTCGCCGCCTTGCTCTGTAATGACATCGAATTCGACACGGTCATATGCCGCATAGGGATGATCGTGGCGGCAATCAATCTCAACCCCCGCGGCCCGAGCCACGGGTCCGAGCAGGCCGACGCTTTTCACGAGTAACGGATTCGCCACACCGACGCCGCGAGTGCGCTTTTGAATATTCTTGTCACGGCTGACGGCGGCCACGACCGCCTGCCATTCCGACTCTAGCTTGTCGAGCACGTTGCGAAGTTCGAGCTTGATTTCGGCGGTGATGTTCCAGCGCACGCCGCCAATCACGCACAGGGCATAGGTCTTGCGGTTCCCGCTGATCTTTTCGGCCATCCACATAATGGGCTCGCGGATGCGAAAGCTCTGCATGAACAACGTCTCAAAACCCACGATATGGCAAGCCAATCCAACCCAGAGCAGATGGCTGTGAAGACGCTCCATTTCCAGCATGATGGTCCGAATGTATTCTGCTGCGGGCGGGGGCTTGAGCCCGGCGGCTTCCTCGACCGATTGCACGTAGGCGACGTTGTGCACACAGCCGCAGATGCCGCAGATGCGCTCGGCCAACATGGGAATGTCGTTGTAGCTCATCACCGACTCAGACAGCTTTTCGATCCCGCGATGCACCATAAAGCCGCGATACTCGCACCCGCGCACCATCTCGCCCTCTACATAAAGGCGGAAGTGGGCGGGCTCATCAAGAGTAGGGTGGAATGGGCCGAACGGAACCACAGTGCAGCCTTCCGGTGGATCATCGAACTTGAACTCGCGGGTGTCATCGAACGTTTCTGGGACCTCGTTCCAGGGCACGTCTTTGCGCAAAGGGTGATTGCCTTCGGGCCAGCCATCCGGAAGCACCAGACGCTTGAGATAGCGATGGCCGACCGGTTCAATGCCGACCAGATCGCGCATCTCGCGTTCTGCCCAACTGGCGGCGGGCACCATATCGGTAATGCTGTCGATGCGAGGATTGTCGGCCGGCAAATAGCTGAGCAGGCTGCAGAGCAAGTGCTCGCGATCAAACGCAAAATTGTGCGCCACTAGAAATTTGCCAGAGTACGGACGGTCATCCGCGCCAATGGTTGCCACGTAGCGAGCGTCGAGTTCGCGGAAGATATGGCGGGTCACGTGCCGCACGGAGGAAGGCTCGACGAAGACAAAGATCCGCTGATCGCTGGGCAAATCGGCGCGCTCGATCAGAGGACCGAACCTCTGCTTGAACTGCTCGAACATTTCGCGCGCGATCATGCGAGCTCTTTCCCCTTTACCGCCGCAGATTTACTTGCGGGTCGAGGCATGCCACCCAGCCAGCGAAAGTAACGTTTAATTTCTCCGTAGAAATTGTGGGCGACATAGCGATTGCATTCTGCCTCCAGCGCGTACCCGCATAGCCATGGAACTGCGATCCGGCGCTCGGCGCCGCCCAATTTGGAAATTGTGTAAGCCAGCGAAAAGAGCAAAATGAGCAAGAACGCCAACACTAACGGTGCGTATAGAGCTGCGCCACCAGGACCAACGACCCCTGACCAACGGGCATCCATCGCGGGGAACGCAGCGGCCAGCCGTGCTCCAAGTCCCTCGCCGCTCGCGAGCAGCACATGTTGCAGCAGGCCGAACCCGATGCCTGGAACCAGCCCGAGGAGCAGGCAGAAACCGGCCAGCAGCACTTGCGGCACTTGCATCATCCAGGGGGCTTCCATGCGATGTTGCTGGGCTCGCGATTGCACCAACTGGCTGCGGCGCGAAAGAAAAATCACGCCGAAGAACTTCATGAAGACTGCCAGGGTAAGGGCGCTGGTCAAAATCGCAATGGCAGAACAGGCTGGCAGGTACTTCGCCACGCTGCCGCCTTGAATCGTGGCCACGACAATGCTCCACTTGCTCACGAAGCCGTTAAATAGCGGCACGCCCGCAATCGAAAACGATGCGATTAGCGTGGTGATGGCGGTCAACGGCATGAACTTCATCAGGCCGCCCATTTGGTTCAAGTCTTGCGTCCCGGTGGCGTTGAGCACAGAGCCGGCGTTGAGAAACAGGAGCCCCTTGAACAAGCCATGATTCAGCACGTGAAATAGGGCTCCGGCTAATGCCATCGCCGCCAGACTCACAATGGCTGGGTCCGAGTGCGGCAGTAGCGCAATGCAAGCGCCCAGGCCAAGCAGGATGTACCCAACCTGGCCAATACTCGAGAAGGCGAGCATGCGTTTGGATTGCTCCTGCTTCAACGCCTGCATGGTCCCGGTGAAGAGCGTAATTGTGCCGAGGATTGCAACCACCGCGCCCCATCGGGACAGTGGGAAGAATGGCAATGCGCTAGCTGGGATGAGCCATAGAAATGTTCGAGCCAGCCCGTACACTCCGGTCTTAATCATCACGCCCGAAAGCAACGCGCTCACCGGAGATGGCGCTGCCGGGTGCGCATCCGGCAGCCACATCTGTCCGAACGGCCACATGCCCGCCTTGATGCCAAAGCCGATCAGAAAAAGTCCGAACGCCACAGCAGCCGAGAAGGGATGCGAACTCAGAAAAGCAGGCAGATTTTCAGCGAGCGTGTCGAAGTCGTATCGCAGCGGCCCGCTCATTGGATTCGAAATGATCCTCGTCCCCAGCATTACTGCGCCGCACGCGATTTCCATCATGACCAGATACTTGTTGGCTGCGCGAACGTTTTCCAATTTTCGATATTCGAAGCGGATCAATACGTAGCTCGGCAATGTCATCAACTGCCAGAACAAAAAGAAGACCCACATCATGTCTGTAGTGCTCAGCAGGCCATACATCCCGCCGAGAAACAGCAGGAAATTTGTGTAATAGCGGCCGAGGCCGTATTCGGGGTAGTGCCGCATGTAGGCAATAGAGAACAGTGCGGCGAGCGTGGCGATCAGGGCTGCAAGGCAGAGAAAAAGTGAACTGAGCCCATCGATGTGCAAGCGCACCGGCAACCCGATGCCGGGCACATCGAACTCCGCCACCGTGGCTGACGGTCCCATCATCAGCACCGGTTTTGTGGCAAGGAAAATCAGAACCGCACTCGCGCTTGTGATGGCGAAGTTTAGCCAGCCAGATAATGTGCGGAAGGAGGAAACCAGCGCTACCAACACGGATCCGCCAATGCAGATCAGAATTGCTGCAAGCACGGCCTGTTCCGGCGCGATCATGCGTGGACCTTTCCTTCGGCCCCAACTCCCGCCGGGACAGAGGCAAGCTTCAAAGAGCACAGCAGTTGGCGAAGGGAACGAAGTGTTACCTGGAGCGTGGGTGTAAGCTGCGAGCTGGGTTTAAGCGACACAGGTTGCGCTCCCAAAAGCCATGCTTTCGTTGTGCCCGTCAGCTCGACCCAACGTGCTAATACCTGAACCGAAATCTTGTGCGTGGAAATCTGCGGAAACCTGGCGGCGACCTGCGCGGAATCCAGAAAAGCCACTCCTCCGGGCGCGCCACCAAACTCGACCGCATCGAGAAATACGATGTGATCGAAACCCGTGAAGTGGCTGATCCATCGATCTGGAGTTGTCGCGGCCACAATTACATCCGCTACGCCTGCGGCGGTTAACTCCTCCGCCAGACGAACCCCGAACCCGTCATCGCCGTAATCGATGTTCCCTAGCCCCATAAAGCAAACCCTGCCGGAGAGGCTTTGCCCGAGTTGTTGGCGCAGATCGCCCATTGCCTCAAATGTCCTCGCCCAGCTTCTTGATTTGCTCGTACGTAAAAACTGGGCCGTCGACGCAGACGTAGGCCACGCCAATACAGCAATGTCCGCACTTGCCCACCCCGCATTTCATGTATCGCTCCAGCGTGGAAACGATGTTGCGTTGCTCAAAACCCATCCCTAACAGGTCCTTGATTACGAAGCGGAACATGATCGGTGGGCCGCAAACAAAGGCGGTGGTGTTCTCGACCGGTACTTTCACGCCCGGCTTCTGGAACAGGCTGCCCACCACGCCGACATTGCCTTTCCAGTCCTTATCGCCGCGATCGACCGTCAGATGGCACTCGACGCCCGGAGTCTGCTCCCACTCGCGCAACTTGGGTACGTACATCAATTCCTTCGGCGTCTTGGCGCCATGAAAAATCTGGATGCGCTCGAATTTTTCGCGATGCGCCAAGGCATATACGATGCAGGAGCGTAGCGGGATCAAGCCGATTCCTCCCGCGACGAAAACCAGGTTCTTGCCGTAGTACTGCTCCATCGGGAACCCGTTGCCGTACGGCCCGCGGATAGCAAATTTTTCTCCGGGATTCAAACCATGCAAGGCCGAGGTGCAACTTCCCACGCGGCGCACCGTGAAAAACGTTTCGTCTTCACTCGGGCTGGGCGGCAGGGAAGTCGGAAATTCGCCCACTCCAAACACAGAAACCTGGGCGAATTGACCCGGACGAAAATGCTTGAATGCCGCTTGCTCGGTCGGATCTTCAAAGTGCCAGTAAAAAGTCTTTACATCCGCAATTTCGCACACCACCCGCTCGAGCACCGCGGTTTTCGGCAGATAGATATTTTCAGTGGCTGGCGTGCTCATGTTCATCAACCTCAGCCGTTGCCCGGCGGATCGTCTCCACCACGCTCGGCATTCCAATGTCGCCATGGCAAACCGCGGCACAACGGCCGCAGCCCACACAAGCCATGGAAAGTTCCCGCTGAATGAAGTAGTGCGCAAGTTTGCGGAAGAACCGCCGATTGCGGCGGTCGTGCACCGCCCGCCGCGGATTGAACCCTCCCGCCATGCGCGTAAATCCGCCGAGGGCGCAAGCATCCCATACGCGGACGCGTTCCACCTCGTTTGGCCCGATTGGCCGGTCACTTACCGTGAAGCAGGTGCAAGCTGGACAAACGTACGTGCAGCCGCCGCACTCCAGACAGCGGTTGCCGATCTCCTCCCAGGTTTTTTCGAGAATCTCGCCCCGAGTGACGTAGCGCACGGTAGCCGAAAACCAACTCGTTGTGTCCTTCTTGAACCTGCGGCGGCACTGGTCAAGGATGGTTCGCCGCTTGGCAACGTGTGCTTCCGTCCCTTTGAGGAAAATCGAATCGGCGAACAGTGCTTCGCCGGCAGGCGTGCCTGCAACCGCCATAAACTCATCACCCAAATCCATGAGCTGTAGATCAAAGTGATCGCGCGCCGCCGGTCCAGTATCGGTGCACACGCAAAAACATTCCTGCCCGATGTCCTGCTCGCAATCGCTGCAAACGACGTTCACCAGAAACAAGTTCTTGCGATGGTTTTCGTAGTAAACATCGCGAAAGTCGCGGCCGAGGTAAAAGCGGTCCAGATGATAAATGCCAGCAATGTCGCAGGAGCGAATCCCGAAGATCGCTCGCTTCGGCTGCTCGCAAGCCGGTTCGATCTGAAGGTTGCCATTGTTACGTTTGAACTTCATCAAGCGCTCGATATGAGGAAAGACATAGCGTTTCGGCGGATAGTAAGGATTGGGGAAATGAATCTGGATCTGATCGCGGTTTTGACTGGTCACAGTATCGAAGTACGTGTCGCGGCCGCGTCCCCGGAATGGCGCAATTACCTCGTAGCCGCGTGCCTGCAGCAGATCCACGACCTTTAACACATCTGTACGGTCCAGGATCCGGGCTTTCATGCCGTCTCCCTCTCTACTCGGACGGGGACGAGGACGGCGCCGGCGCGACCACTACCGAGAAATCGCTTTTCCAGTTCGCGTTCAAAATAAGGGACGAAGATCGTGCCTGTGCGCACTTCCGCTGTAACGCGTGCGGTTGAAACGGCGAATGCTGTTTCACTGTGTAGCCGCACCTTGCTGCCATCGCGAATCTGTAACTCCTTGGCATCGTCCGGATGAATCTCCACGAAGCCTTCGGGATAATCGGTGAGCAGAATTGAGTACTCACGCCGCAAGGTCTCGCTGTGACGGATCAAAACATTCTGGTTCCAGTAATAAAGCGAGCTGCCGCAGACCAATGTGAAAGGGAAATCCTTCGGCGCTGGCGTTGGGGTCTCCGGCTTTGTTACCGCCACAAACTTGAACGGTTTGTTGCCGTTGTCAGAAGCAAAAAGATACGCAGTTCCCAAAGGACGATCTTTCGTGCAAGGCCATTGCCTTCCGTATTCGCGGGCAAGATTTTCATGGCTCGCGCCACTATAGAACGGAACGGCCTCGCGAATCTCGTCCATGACGTCGCTAGCGGAGGCATGGCTCCAGGCAAATCCCATCCGTTGGGCAACGGTGCTGATCTGCTCCCAAGCAGGAGTCAGTCCTTCCGGCGGTTCCACCACCTGCTCAGCCAACTGAATACGCCGTTCCGTATTGGTGAACGAGACGCATTCTTCGCCATAAGCCGTCGTTGGCAAGATGACATGTGCATACTGTGCGGTCTCCGTCATAAACAGGTGTTGGGCTACCACGAACTCGAACTGGCTCAGGCAATTGGCCGCCTCAAACATAGAAGCGCTGACGGGGTCATAGCGGCAGAGCCAGAGAGCCTTCACGCCGGAGCTTCCCGAATTTGCCAATATGGTGCGCGCGCCTTTGCCGGGGGCTGCCGGAACGCTCGAATGCCATATCTTTTCCAGTTCTGCGCGAGCTTTCTCATCCGTTACCGGCGCATAGCCTGGCAGTCGGTCCGGCAACATGCCCATGTCGCAGACGCCCTGTAGATTGTTCTGCTCCGCCAGCGCAAATAACCCAGCGCCACGCTTGCCCAGATTGCCCGTGAGCAACACTAAGTTCACCACTGCACGCACGCTGTCCCGAGTTCGCTCTTCCATGCTGGTGGAATACAGGACTGCTGCGGATTTGGCCCTCGCAAACGTTAAAGCAGCATCTTCGATCAGAGCGGGTGTTACTCCACAGGCATCGGCTGCGTCCAGGAGGGGATATTGATGAATCTGGCTGACGAACGTCTCGTGCTCGCGGCAGCGTGCTTTGATAAACGGCAGATTCTCCAGCCCGCGGTCCACAATCACCTTGGCCATCGCACCGTAGAGTGTTGTCTCAGTGTTGGGCTTGATCTGCAGAAATAGATCGGCGTTATCCGCCAAGCGATGGCGCCGCGTGCCGACCACAATCAAGCGCGCACCGCCGAGTTTGGCCCGCAGCACAACCCCTCCCAGCGTGGGCATTCGCCGCGCCAAGTCGACGCCATCAATCAGGATGACGTCGCTCGCGGCCAGTTCCGAAATTGAGTTGCTGGCTGCGGGAACGCCAAGCATTTCCATCAACACGTTGATCGAGTTGTTGCAGTAAACACCGGTTCCGTGGTGGACGTTGTTGGTCCCAATAACTGCCCGTGCGAATTTCTGCAGCAGGTATGCCTCCTCATTGGAACAGCGTGGCGAGTTGAGGAAAGCGAGAGCATGGGGTCCGTGACGTTCGCGAATCTCTCGCAAACGTCGAGCGATTAGGTCGAAAGCTTCGCCCCAGGTTGCCTCCTGAAACTTTCCGTCTTTCTTAATGAGAGGAGTCTTCAATCGGTCGGGCGAGCTGGCAACCTCATGACCGTGCCACCCGCGAAGGCAAATGCGTCCGGCATTAGTCGGGTGCGAAACGCTGGGATAAGCCCCAATTACTTGATTCCCAGCGGTTTCTAAGTAAATGCCGCAGCCCACCCCACAGAACGTACACGTGGTGAGCCTATGCGGCATACCCGCCTCGCTTTCTTGTGAGCCTCAATCTTGCATGGTAGCGGGGCAGACCGGGGCCAGGCCATGACTCGAGTCACAAGGAGCTGTGATGGAAGACTCAGGTTTTCCAATTTGGAAACGTGTTTTCAATCGGTTGCATCAGGATACCTCCAGCTTAGTTATGGAATGACTGAAGCGCCTTCTCCATCCTGTTTGAACCGTGGGCAGACTCGGCAAAATCGCCTTGTGACTAAATGCAGCTTTTGCCCAGTGGATCAGTTCGACAGAACTTCGGGTTGACTCGCAATCTGCAAGTGCCTAGTAACGAAACGATTTCTCTTGAACGGCTTTTTGGCAGCGAATTTGCACCACCAGTTCTGGGCGTGCCATGACGGGCGCAGCGCTCCTCATGTTCAAGCGAATGTGCTCGTTTCTTGAAAGGAGAAGGTGATGTCGGTATCTGGAATTTCCAGCCAAAGTTTCATTCCCTATAACACGCAGGCTCAGAACCAACGAACCCAGATGCAGCAGGAATTTCAGCAACTCGGACAGGACCTGCAGTCGGGCAATCTGTCTGCGGCGCAATCGGATTTTTCCGCGCTGCAGCAAATTACCCAAACCTCTTCCACCAACGCGGGCCAGAGCAATAACACTATCGCTCAAGAATTCAGTCAGCTGGCCCAGGACTTGAAATCGGGAAACCTCTCGGCCGCACAGGGGGATTACACCAAGCTGCAGCAAAATCTTCAAACTCGAACCGAAGCTCACCACTCCCATCACCACCACGGTGGAGGCGGGAGTGCGACTGATGTTAACCAACTCTTCCAGCAACTAGGGCAGGAATTGCAATCTGGCAATCTTTCGACGGCCCAACAGACCTACGCGGCGTTGCAACAGGATTTCGGAACTAGCCAATCGGCCGGCCTGGTCTCGGGGCAATCGACGGGCGCCATTTCGGCGACCGCCTGAACTCGGCAAGCAGATCGGCACCAAAATCCTTCGAAGTGATGCGATTCGCATGCGAGTCGCATCGCTTCGCTCCGGATGACATCGGAATTGCGATGGTGGTATCGTTTCTTTAAACGCTCCTTCCTGACATGAGGTGGTTCCTGGAAAGTAGGGTTCGATTCGCTGGGTTTACCTTGCTGATCAGCCTTTGGTGCAGCGCAACCTCGCAAGCGCAATCCCCGCAGACTTCTGCCGCTAACGGTGGCCCACTAGCGACCGTGACGGCAATTCATTCCCAGCCAGAGAAAAACGGCCTTGCGTTAGAGATCGTTTCAACCCATCCGCTGGCACCCACAATCAATAAACAAGCCAATCCGCCGAGCCTAGTAATCGATTTGCCGAATACGCAACTCGGGAAGAACGCGAAGCGCGTCGATGTTCACACTGGCGCCGTCCAAGGCATTCGTTTAAGCCAGCTTCATCAGAGTCCGCCGGCCGCCCGGATCGTTGTCAACCTCGTGAAGCCAGCTAACTACTCGTCGGAGGCCGCTGGCAATTTGTTGCTCATTTGGATTGAGAGCGCCAAAACGAACCCTGCATCGCTAGCAACGCAAGCTCTTCGATCCGAATCGGCACCTGTCAATCTGCCGTCTGGGGCCGCTGCGCTAGACGGCAATCGAATCGAATCGGGATCGTCGGTTACCGCGGGATCCGATGCGGCGGTGGTCCAACTCGGGCGAGGTGGTCAAGTCCGCGTGTGCCCGGGAACCACTC
Source organism: Terriglobales bacterium (assembly GCA_035507035.1). Taxonomy (GTDB): domain Bacteria; phylum Acidobacteriota; class Terriglobia; order Terriglobales; family Acidobacteriaceae; genus DATJOJ01. The sequence continues at coordinate 57,563 of DATJOJ010000040.1, forward strand.
TCTCCGTCACCCCTTCGAAAACCGGTCGCTCATTGATGCTGGGAATGAACACTGGCGCGATGGAGGCGCACTACACGCTCGGCCCCGTTGCCGATTCGATTATGACCCCGGATTTCCGCATTCAACTTGTAGGCCCCGGCGAATTTGACTATGCGATCAATGCCGATTCGAAGGGCAACACCTGCGTGCAAGCTCTGCCGGGAAATACCGCGTCGGTCATTGTTTCTGAGTTGATGGGAGACGGGACTTACCAAGTGAAGCCCGACGATCACGTAGTATTTCACTCGGGGCAACTGAAGAACGTTGCTCTAATGGGAAATGGCAGTTGTGGATGTCCGCCTTCACCGCGGCCGGTGATGCTTGCGTCCTCCTCAAATGGGGGGACTAACCCGCCGACATCGACCGGTTCTGAAACCACCGCTCTGCCACCATCCAACCCGAAAGAGATGCATTATCAAGTGGACGCGCCGTTTGTTTTCCGCGGTGATGACCCCACGCCGCCACCGATCGTGGCGGTGGGCATTCTGCCGCTGCGCTCCACAACCCAGGCCGAACCGGTCGCCTCGACCGTTCTCCCGCCGGCTCGAGGAGAGCATCGGGGGTTCTTTAGCAAGATCCGCGGATTTTTCGCGGCGATCTTCAGGTAGAGGTAGGTTCTGAATCCCCCTTAAAACAAGCGCCCGCGATTATCTTCTCCGCAGATTCTTTGCCAACGGCCTCACGCGGTCGCGAAATTCATCCGCCAGTTCGGCGCCGCGTTCCAGAACTTCTTCGGCGGCTTCCTGCGCGTCTGCCTTCCAATCTTCAATCGTGTCGCGCGCGCCTTCATACTTCTGGCGAAGATCCTTGCGCATTTGCTTGCCGGCTTTGGGAGCAAACAACATGCCGATTAAACTACCGGCGCCCAACCCGATTAGCAAAAATGTGATGGCCGTTCCAACCTGACTGCCTTGCGATGACTCGTATTTTCCTTCGCGCATAGTGACACCTTTCGCTATGAATTCCCCCACGCGGCTAGCAAATCTATTCTATTCGCACCGGCGGGAACTGTGGGCGGAATTGCGACCCCGCCGCCCCCCGATTTTCCTTCCAGCTGCCAGCCCGTGTAAAATGTACTTTTTAGCCCTAGTGTCCAGCGGAAAATGTGGCCTGCCCGCCTTCCGCCGGCCAGCCGCAATCCATAAAGGAGACGTTTTCAGCAATGGCTATTCCTGCCACACAGCTTCGTCCTGGCATGATCATCAAGCACAACAATGATCTGCACTCCGTGTTCAGCGTGGAACACCGCACTCCCGGCAACCTGCGGGCATTCATCCAGGCCAAACTTCGCAACTTGCGTACCGGCGCCATGTTCGAGCATCGTTTTCGCTCGCCTGATCCCATTGAGAAGATCAACGTCGACGAACAGGAGATGGAATTCCTGTACGCCGACGGGGACAGCTTTTACTTCATGGACACCACCAACTTTGAACAAACCCACCTGACCAAAGACATCCTGGGCGATGCGGTCGAATACCTCACCCCCAACCTGCAGATCAAGGTGGAGTTTTTTGATGGCAAAGCAGTGGGAATTGAGCTCCCCCAAACCGTAATCCTCACGGTAGTTGAGACCGAGCCCGGCCTGAAGAGCGCGACCGCTTCCAGCGTCACGAAGGCAGCGAAGACCGAAACCGGCCTGGTCGTGCAGGTGCCTCCGTTTATCAACGAAGGCGAGAAGATCAAGGTCGACACCGCCGAAGGAGTGTATTTGTCGAGGGCATAGCAAAAACGCTTTGTCATCCTGAGCGGAGCGATGTGATTCGGTTGCGAATCGCATCGCGCAGTCGAAGGACCTCTGCAACTGGCATGTATGTCCGCAGAACCACAATCCGCTCCGCAGGCCCGCCGCTACTTGGTCCGCGGGAGAGTTCAGGGCGTCGGCTTTCGCTGGTTTGTCGAGCGCGAGGCGCATATTCTGGGCATTGCTGGCTGGGTGCGCAACAACCCCGATAGCAGCGTCGAAGTGCTGGCTATGGGTACGCGTGATCAGTTGGCCGGTTTGCGCTCCCGGCTGCGCGAAGGTCCCCGGGCGGCGCGAGTCGATAACGTCGAAGAATTTGAGGCCAATCCCATTCCTGGCCTGAATACATTTCGCATTGAAGGAGCCTGGTAAATGCAAACCAACACTGCTCGCGTCATGAAGCAAACGAGCTGCGAGCACTTGAAGAAGCTGATCCGCGAAGTCCCCGACTTTCCCAAGAAGGGCATCCTCTTCTACGACATCACGACCCTGCTGAAAGATCGCACCGGCTTGGCTACGCTGATTGACGCCCTCGCCGAGCAATACATCGCGAAGAAGGTCGATTTGGTGCTGGGCATGGAAGCACGCGGCTTCATCTTTGCACCGGCCCTGGCTTATCGCCTGAATGCAGGATTTGTCCCAGTTCGCAAGCCGGGCAAACTTCCCGCCGCGACCACGAAATACGACTACGAACTCGAATATGGCACCAACACCCTGGAAGTCCACAAGGATGCGATTCAACGCGGACAGCGTGTCATCATTGTTGACGACTTACTCGCCACCGGCGGCACAGCCGAGGCGACGACAAAATTAGCCACTTCTCTCGGTGCAGACATCGCCGGCCTGGGATTCGTTGTGGAGTTGGATTTCCTGAAAGGGCGGGAGAAGTTGACGCAGTACGATGTGTTCTCGTTGTTGCACTACGACCGTTAGCTGTTATAGCACCCGGCGAATGAACTCAATAACACCAAACCAGCCGCCAGCGCTGACGACCACCACGGTAACCAATCCCAGGAGTTTGTCCCACAAGCTATGTTCGCAGTCGTCAGCCTCTGGCAGGTCGGCAACCCGGATGTGGTAAACCACCCTCATCCCAGTTGCGCCAGCGAAATTCGTGAAGCCTTGCTCCATACAATAAACTTAGATGTGCCCCCAAACCGCAGGTTACCGCATAAGGGATGCGCAGCTAGCCTGCATACGGTGAGATTTTGTGGGTTCTACGGAATTTACCTGATCCAGACGCCGGCTAGGCGGACGATTTAGCTTCCAAGAGGCGCAATTCAGCGTCTTTCTTTAGGTAGCTTTTCCGTCGGAACCAGTCTTCCATGGCGTCTCTTAACTCGTCGATTGGCACATGGGCGCCGATCTCCATCAATCCATCGGCGACGGGAAGCGTATCGTCGAAGACGCTGGCGTTGGTGAAGTTGCGCATAGAGAAGTTATCCAGCCATTTCAGCGGGCAGGGAAGTGACTTGCCGTTTTCTTCATACTCCACGCGGATTTTACGGGCGAACATTGGTAACTAGCCGCAGACGCGTCTTGCAGGCCGAACGAAGTTCGGTGTTCGTTTGCGGGGCGCGCAGGCACCGTCGTGGCCGCAAATCCGCTCGGGTTTGCGGAACCCAGAAGCTACGGACCGAGGCAGACATGAAGCCTGTTCGAGGACGGCAGAGACGAAATCTTGCGCTGGCTTGCCCGTCAGCTCCAGCCAACTACCGACACGGCCGTCGGCCGTTCCGTCCGCGCGACGACCGAATATTGCGTACTCATCGACGGCTCTGCCCTGTTGCTGACTTCTCAGCACCTCCAGCATCTCCGATCTGATTTCCAGACCCGTCCCGCTCGCATAGAACCTGTTTTCAAGTAACAAACATGCATCTCGATCAAAGGAATCGAACGGCGCCCGATCCGGCGGAGCGAGCATTTTTCCGCCAGAGATGCATTCTTCGGGAAAGCGATTTGGATTCTGCACGAGGTCATAAATCCAGTTTTCACTGTGCAGAAACCCAACCTTTGAATAACCAACAAGGTTCCCCTGTGAGTATTCGGGCCTGACATGCAAGGGAGGGCGGGTACCCTGCCGGATACCATCGTATCGCGGTGAGGACAGGTCTACATCTGCCCTTGCGAACGTCATAACCCGCTTAATCTTGCCCGCCCAGATGACCTTCCTTTTGCTGGAGGGATTACTGCCGTTGAACCCGATGACGTAAATATCCTCCTCAGGCTCGCATGAGTCCGTGTCCCGGAGGAATTCCTTACGAAGCAGTTGCCTCAGCCGTTTCTTGCATGGGCCGAAAAAGATTTCTGCCTCGTCTATCGCGAAGGGAACGGACTGCTCGGAATAATCCGGGTCCTGAGCCACGCTGAGGATGTATAGGTAAGCTCTCATCACGACCTCGACGGAAAGGACCTTTTGCTGGCCCTCTTACGGCGCGGCGGGGGGCGCTGCTGGCGCAGCGGCAATCTCGCTCACGCCCGTATTCACAAGATCCTTCAACTCTTTGCTCGGTTTGAAGAAGGGAATTTTCTTGGCGGGGACTTCTACCCGGTCCCCAGTTTTAGGATTGCGTCCCACGCGCGGCTTGCGCTGGCGGGTACGAAAGCTTCCAAAGCCGCGAATTTCAATCTTATCGCCCACGCGAAGCGAGCGCACGATGCTGTCAAAAATAGTCTCCACGATGACTTCGCTGTCTTTGCGCGTCAACTCCGCCAGCCGCGACACTTCATCGATCAGATCTGCCTTTGTCATACGCTCCTTCGCTCCGTTCGCTGATTTCGCACGTGGCACCAGGCTTAAGAATCAACCCAGCATCCACCAGGGTCTTCATAACCTTCTCAAATTTCAGGGGTTGTATGCAAGCGCCTATTTTACTATGAGTTCCGGGACTTGGAAATTCTACTTCCAGAGATAATAAAAACCAACTTGGTTCTCCAGCAATTTCTCCCGCGTGGGAAGCCACTGGGACACATCGCCGAAAAGCAGGTCCAGCAGCGTCTGCCGGTTCTTCTCGGGGCGGACGAGATTTGGCTCGCCCGTAATGCCCACGGACTTGGCAGTGTCATCCACGGCAGCCTGAAAATCTCCCACTTGATCAATCAAGTGCATCGAGAGAGCTTCCTGCCCAGTCCAAACCCGGCCATCGGCAATCGACTTGATGTCTTCGACCTTAGCGTGGCGGCCATCGGCTACTGCCTGGACGAACTGGCCGTACATGTTGTCGATGAGCGACTGCATATAAGCGCGCTCGGCTGGAGTCATCTCACGCGTTGGATCGCCCGTATCTTTAAATTCGCCCACTTTGAGAACTTCCGGTTTGAGCTTGATCCAGCGCATCAGATCGCCGTAATTTACCCATTCGGCAATAACGCCAATCGAGCCTACAATGCTGCCGTTATCGGCAAAGATTTTGTTGGTTGCGGAAGAAACATAGTATGCGCCACTCGCGCCAACAGTCGAAATCGAAGCCACGATGCGTTTCTTCTTTTCATCGCGCAAGCGCTTTACAGCTCGATAGATTTCTTCCGACGCCGCCACTCCACCGCCGGGCGAATTGACGCGAATGATGATGGCTTTGATGGAATCGTCGTCACCAAACTTCTTGAGCTGAGGGACAATCGTGCCGGGGTCGAGAATCACACCTTCGAGGTCGATCACGCCAATCTTGTCGCCGAAGCCAAGCGACGATTGCTCCCCGCCGGCATGAAGCGTGAGATAGACCAGGGTGAAAACGGCGAGCACGAAGAGAAAGAACGCGCCTCCCCCGATGACGATCCAGAGCCAGGTGCGCGAGCGGCCATTGTCAGGCATAAGTTGAGGGTAGTGTAACACTCACATGACGACAGCCGCCCTCGGCTGTCGGGCGGAGCGCAGCTCCGCAGCTAGTCCTTTGAATAGGGATTGCTCTGGTGCTTGTGCCATGTCCAAGGATAATCTTCCCACCGACTCACCAATCCTCATCTCACTGGATTCTCCAAAACATACTGCACTTTTTGATCTAGTCCTTCCGAGGAGCGAAGCACATGATCAAATGACTCCGCTTGCCACACTCTCCCCTTCTGGCCCAAAGCGCGATTGAGTTTGTGTGCGGAAGCACCTTTGATCGCATCGGTAATTTCCGCCAGCGGCCAAACTGTCCTTCCTGGTACATTCACCAGCGGCGTGAAGATCAGGTGGACGTGCTCTGGCATAACCACGACAACCCGCAGATCGATTTTTGACCCATCATCGTGCAAACAACTGTCGAGCACGAGAGCGCGAACCTTTTCAGGAAGAATCCAGCGATGAAAGGTGCAGAAGGTCAGAAAGTGAGGCTTGTCATCACGTTGCAGATGGGGTAGTTGTCGTCGGTAGAAGGATTTGGCCATGACCTTGAAGCGGAACATTTGATGGTAGTGGAAAATGTCCCGTTAGCCCCATCTCTCACGTGTGAATTTGCTCTTTTGTTCCCAGATCAGGAACACGTGGCGACAGCCGCCCTCGGCTGTCGGGCGGAGCGAAGCTCTGCAGAGGTTTTGGGGTCTGGTTTCTGAAGTGTAAAGCGAAAAACCTGCGAGTTTCCGCTCGCCGGACAGCCGAGGGCGGCTGTCCCCACGTGGCTATTGCCAGTGGCCCCCGTCGGAGAGAATGCGAACCTTCTTCATTCTGCGTCCTACGCGCAGCACTATATCCTGATCGACCGGTAACATCACGACAAGCTCGCGACCTATATCGATGCTCTCACCGTCAACACTGAGCATGCTGACCGCCCCCTGTTTTTGCTTGCCAGCGGCTTCAGTGTTCGATGTAGCCAGTCCGGCGATTCGAATAAGCTTGTCGATCCGAACGACCTCTGTCTCTGCCGGCTGGTCGATTCCTCCAATGACTCGGACCGCGCCACCCCCGCTTCCCTGAGGGACTAGATCGTTAAGCCGAATCTCAATGACATCCAGATCTTCCGGCACCTCATCCTTCTGAAACTGCTTCGCCCAATCCTCTCCTGCTTTTACCGACGCTTCTGCCGAATGAAAATCTTGCACAATCCGCCGCGCCAGTTCTTTCTTCGCCTGCATTGGATGCACTTCTGACTTCATCTTCTCAATCTCCGCCATCTGCACATCCGTCAGCAGTTCGTAATATCTCCACATCATCTCGTCGGAGATCGACATGATTTTCCCGTACATCTCCAGCGGAGGATCTTCAATCCCAATCGCATTGCCCAGCGACTTCGACATCTTCTGCACGCCATCCAGGCCTTCGAGAATCGGCGTGGTCAGCACGACCTGCGGCTCTTGTCCATAGGCCCGCTGCAATTCGCGTCCGACGAGCAGATTGAATCGCTGATCGGTCCCGCCCAGCTCGACGTCTGCTTCCAGAGCCACCGAGTCATACCCTTGCGCCAACGGGTAGAGCAGTTCATGCACGGCAATCGGTTTCTCTTCCAGGAATCGTTTGTGGAACTCGTCCCGTTCCAGCATCTGCGAAACGGTGTATTTGGCAGCCAGCCGAATAAAATCATCCGCCGTAAATTTGGCAAACCAGCGCCGGTTGAAATCGATTACAGTCTTCTCCGGATCGAGAATCTTGAACACCTGCGCCTTGTAGGTTTCCGCATTTTGATCCACCTGTTCGCGCGAAAGCGGGGGCCGCGTGGCCGAGCGTCCCGTGGGATCGCCGATCATGCCCGTGAAATCGCCAATCAAAAAGATGACCGTGTGTCCAAGGTCCTGAAAGTGTTTGAGCTTGCGCAGAACTACAGTGTGGCCAAGATGCAGGTCGGGCGCCGTCGGATCCATTCCCAGCTTCACGCGCAGAGGCTTGCCCGATGCGCGCGATTTGTCAAGTTTTTCGCGCAGATCGGATTCGCGAATGATCTCGTGTGCGCCTTTCTTGATGTAGGCGAGTTGTTCGTCAACCGGTGCGAAATTCGGCATCTTCTGCATTATAAGGAATGTAAAAGTTGGAAGTCAGAATGCAGAAGTTTAGGAGACGCGTTTTGCGGTGCGAAGAGAAGTAACGAAGATCGATGTGAGTTCCTTTGCTTCCGTGATGAGTGCCCTTAACTGCTCTTCACGTATGATTTCGCCTTCAAGCAGCAATTCGAGCCAGAACAGGGACTCGTCTGACTCCTCCAAGACGACGCCAAGTTTGGCAATGAACTCAGCGCGCGATCGGGCACGGCAAGCAGCACGATAATTCGCTCCAACAGACGTACCCGACCGGAGGAGTTGCCGACCAATCACCCTCGCGTCTTCTTTAGGAGGAAGTGCTCGATAGAGACGCAAGATACGAATCGCGAATCGCTTAGTACGTTCGCGTAAATCCTCGTTGACGGTGCTCACGAGGCTATGGTCGGATGTCACGACAATTGAGGCTGTGACGGTCGTCACGCGGTGGTTAATTTTGCATTCGGAGTTTTCACTTTTGAATTCTAGTCACTAACTTTCTCCCCACAACCTCAAACCCTCCCTCGAGCACCATTCTGATCGCCTCGCTGTACGCAACATGTTCCTGCTCCAAAATCCGCGCGGCTAGCGTGTGCTCATCATCGCCATCGAGCACCGCGACTGTCCTCTGCACGACGATTGGTCCGTGGTCGAGTTCTTCGTCAACAAAGTGCACAGTGCAGCCGGAAACTTTCACCCCGTAGGCAAAGGCTTGTTGCTGTGCCTCTAAGCCAGGAAATGCCGGTAGTAGCGAAGGGTGAATATTAAGAATCGCACGCGGAAATTGCTTCACAAACCAAGGCGAGAGCAGCCGCATATATCCGGCGAGGCAGACAAGGTCAACTTTATGCTGCCGCAGCGCGGCGACGACTTCCCGATCATGCTCTTCCCGTTCCTTCCCCTTCGACGGAATTACCAGCGCGCTAAGGCCCAGTTTCCGTGCGATCTCCAACCCGCCCGCATCCGGACGATTAGAAATGACAACCGCGATGCGCGCATCCGGAATCACTCCAGTCGCCACATTTTTCGCGATGGCTTCGAAGTTGGATCCGCGTCCGGAAAGCAGGATGCCGAGGTTTTTCATATCTGCGAAACGACATCTTCGCACTGACAACTGTTTTCCATCATAATGCAACGTGGTTTGCCTGACCTGCTCCGCTCCGATATAGTTTTCTTGTGTACAACGATTTTCACGCGCTTGATCGCTGGTCCAAGAAACAAGTCCACTGTATCTATCAGGCTCTGATTGTCGCCATTGCGACGCGCCACGCCGATGCGGTCGATATCAAGTTTCTGGCCGATGGGCGCCCCGTCTGGATTGCTCTTCCACACCCTGCTTGGGTCGAGTACAAAAATCGTACCGGCAAGATGATTACCGATCCTTTGGCCATTGAAATTGCCGGGCATTTTTTGAAAACCGCACTCGAATCAGGCGACGGCGTGGGGCAGGAAATGTATTCTCTGACCGTCGCACAAACGTTGGAACACCTCGAAGCGGTGGTTGCCGAGGAAACTGGCAAGCCTGTTGCGGTAGCCTAGTCGCTTACGTTTCCCTGATCCCCGCAACTCCCATCATCCTTCCAGTTACGCCCTTTTCTGCACGATAGGAAAACAGCAGTTCCGGATGGCACGACGTGCACGATTCGGAAGACGAAATGTTATCTGCTGCAATTCCAGCAGCAATCAGTTGTCGCCGATTCGCTTCCGCCAGATCGAGAAAAATCTTGTGCGGAGGTGGGGTATGCCCGGGCGGCCGAGCGCTCAAGAATAGCAACGGATATTTTTCTCGGATGTCGTCAAATTCTTTGACTTCGCGAAACAGTTCCCCAGCATAGGAAAATTGCGATTCGAACTTTTCCAGCACTTCCGCGCCAACTTCGTAACAACACCCGTGAATCCCCGGGCCGATGGCAGCGCGAATGTTGCCTGGATCCGTCCCGAATCGACGTCGCATCTCGCCCACGCCTTTTTCGACGATTCTCTTCACCGTTCCTCGCCAGCCCGCGTGAAACACCCCCACGGCCCGCACTCTCGTATCGACGACAATGACAGGAAGGCAATCAGCGGTCTGAATGGCCAATAGAATCTCGGGCGTGCGCGTAATCAATCCGTCCCCTGCTAGCGGCTCATCCGATACTTGCGAAACACAATGAATGATGTCCGAATGAATTTGACGCAGCGTCACGAGTGGCCAAATTCTTCTCCCACGGTTTGCGCCTAGCTCCCGAAGAAACGCGATTCGATTACGCTCAACTGCGCCCTGGGAGTCCTGTTTGGTGAATCCGAGATTGAGCGTGCTCTTTCCGTAAACTTTGGAAAATCCCCCAACGCGAGTCGAGAAGCCATGAATCAGCCACGCAAGACGTTCCAGGTTGCGTGCGGTAAGTATTTGCACTTTGGAGTGAGTTTTTCGAGCGGCCACATAACATCTTAACAATCGGCCCCGGGCCCTGATCGACGCGAAAGGCCCTGCTTTGCGATAAACTTCGAAATTTGCATACCTCATCAAGGGAGATTTCAATGCGCGCTTTAATCGCCGTGCTGATTGTGGTTGCTCTAATGTCATGTGAAGTTTCCGCGCAGTCGAACAAGAATCAGCCCGCCTCGAAGAAAAACGAACCGACGAAGGCTCAGACCACCCAGGATGAGAAGCAAAATCCAGAGACTCCCACGGCGCAAGAACAATCGACTACCAAAGAATCTGGCGATAAAGATAAAGAAGAGCACTACGACGTGAGCGAAAAGCCGCCGGTCGTCACTCATCATCAAATCACCGTCGGCGGAAAAGTTCTAAAGTACACGGCCACCACGGGTCGGCTCCCAATTCAACGCGGCGATGGAAAGATCGAAGCCGAAATGTTCTTTGTCGCCTATACTCTCGATGGCGAAGACGCGAGCAAGCGTCCTTTGACCTTCGCGTTCAACGGCGGTCCGGGATCGGCTTCCATTTGGCTGCATATGGGCGCGCTTGGCCCGCGCCGCGTAGTGCTGGAGCCCAACGGTTTCATGCCGCCACCACCGTATCGCGTCGAAGACAATCCTTTTACCTTGCTCGACAAGAGCGATTTGGTCCTGGTCGACGCCATCGGGACCGGTTTCAGCCGCGCCGCCGATACCGAACTCAACAAAAAATTCTGGGGGGTGAAGGGCGACATCGAAGCCTTCAGCGAGTTCATTCGTCTCTACATTACTCGCTACGAACGTTGGAGTTCGCCGTTGTTTTTGCTGGGCGAAAGCTATGGTACGACGCGGGCCGGCGGCATCGCCGGATATCTGGCCGATCACGGAATTTCCTTCAACGGCATCACCTTGCTTTCGACCGTGCTGAACTTCGAGACTCTCGAAGATACCAAGACCAACGATCAGCCGTACATTTTCCTGCTGCCCTCCTTCACCATGATTGCCGGATATCATCACAAGCTGCCATCCGACTTGGCACAGGATATGAATAAAGCTCGTCAAGAATCGGAGCAATTTGCCTCCGGCGAATATGCCCATGCATTAGCAAAGGGAGACGCGTTAACTCCCGAGGAGCGGCAGAAAACCATTGACGAACTGTCGCGTCTCACCGGCTTGAGCAAGGATGTGATCGACCAAGCCAACCTCCGCATCGATGTACCGAAGTTCACCCATTATTTGCTCATCGACCAGAAAGTTCGGGTCGGCCGGCTCGATGGAAGGTTCACCGGTCCCGATCCCGACGGCCTGCTCGACACGCCTTTCTACGATCCGACTGGCCCCGCCATTCAGCCAGCCTACACCTCGGTGTTCAATAACTATGTGCGAACCGAACTCGGCTACAAGACCGACATGCCCTATTTTGTATTTGCCCAAGACGCAGGGTTCGGAAAGTGGGAATGGGGATCGGCCATCAAAGGATTTCCCGATACCGCGTCTGCGCTGCGCCAAGCGATGGTCAAAAATCCCTACTTGAAGGTCCTGGTGATGGAAGGCTACTACGATCTCGCGACTCCGTATTACGCCGCGAACTACACCTTCGATCATCTCGATCTCAGCGGGAAGTACCGCGCCAACATTTCTTTCGCAACCTATGAAGCCGGACACATGGTGTACCTGCCCACCGACGGATTGAAGAAAATGAAAGCCGACCAGGTCGGCTTCATGGCGATGGCTGGCGCGAACTAGTTTTTATACAGTTAGCTGGAAAGAATCGCGGGTAATCGCTTGCGCCAAGCTGTCTCTCGCTCGTACGTATTGGCTAGTTGCAGCACTCTGCCTTCGCCCCAGTGCGGAGCTGCAATTTGCAATCCGATCGGCAGGCCACCTTTGGTGAATCCGCAGGGAACTGAGATGGCCGGCAATCCCCAAACATTGAAGGGCCGGGTGTTGCGCAGCAGAATCAGTTCGCGCGGACGTAAGAGGTCCGGTTTTTCCTTCAGCTCATCGATTCTCGGTGCAGGGATCGGCGTGGTCGGAGTCACCAGCACGTCGACACTTTCAAAGATGTGGCCAATTTCCCGCCGCAGACGTTGCTGTTCTTGCCCCAAAGCTTCCAATTGCTGTGCCGTGACCCGTTCTCCGCTGCGGATACGGCGCAGTGTCTCTGGCTGATAGAGTTCGGGGCCTTGTCTCATAAAGTCCGCGTGATAGGCGTAAGACTCAGCCGATTGCAGCGTTCGATCCGTCGGAACGTCGACTTCGATTTCTCGAATCGCCGAAGCGTGCGGCTTGAGCACAGCAATCGCTTCCTCGACAGCGGACGCAACTTCGGGATCAAGATCTTCAAAAAAGAACTTTCTTGGGATGCCGATTCGCAATTTCTCTTTTCCCTCGATAGCGGCAACGTAGCTGGCGACCGGAATGTCGGCCGAGTTCGGATCTTGAGCGTCATAGCCCGCGATCGCTTGTAACAAGATCGCCGCATCGGTTACCGTCCGCGCCAGCGGACCAATGTGATCGAGTGACGGCGAAAGCGGAATTACGCCTCTAGTACCGACGCGTCCAAAGGTCGGCTTGAATCCCACGATGCCGCATTGCGCCGACGGTTCACGCACGGAACCCGCCGTGTCCGTACCAATCGATCCGAAACACATCCCAGAGGCCACCGCCGTCGCTGATCCTCCCGACGAGCCGCCCGCAATGCACGCTGCATTCCAGGCGTTGCGAACCTCGCCAAAATAGCTGACCAGGGAACTGCCCCCATAAGCAAATTCGTGAAGGTTTTGTTTCCCCAGAAATATGACTCCGGCGTTTCTCAGTCGCTGAACGATCTCTGCATCTTGGGTCGGTACTCGATCTTTGAATAAAGCGCTGCCAGCGGTAGTGCGCACTCCTGCCGTGTCGACGATGTCTTTCAACCCGATCGGTACCCCATGCAAAGGTCCTCGCCACTCGCCGCGCTGAATTTCTGCCTCCGCCTTGCGAGCTTCGGCCAGCGCCGAATCTGCCGTGACGGTGATGAAAGCATTCAGCAGTGAATTAAATTTCTCAATTTGAGCGAGACAGGCTTGGGTTAATTCGACAGGTGAAATTTCACGCCGACGCAGCGACTGACCGATCTCAAGAATGCTGTTATGCATGGGTGAGTTGCCGGCGCGACGTTCCAGTGCGCGCTCAGATTGTAGCGCCTATGATTTTATCTCGCGGTGCACGCCCTCGACGGTTGAGCACGCGTCGCAGAATATCCGAAATCAAATCCTTCCCATTCCATCCTCTACGCTTAGCCACGCGATTAAAAATAAATTCAAAAAAATCGCACGCAAAATTCCCAACTGCCTCGTGTGCTGGTACAATCACAAGTTCTCGTGTTTTAAATCACAGTCATCTGTGACTGTTTGATCAGATGTAGGGCCACAACCACCGGGGGCTGTCGTTCCCCACTGCAGGAAAGCTCTGGTCAATGCAGATTTTTCATCGCAGCACGAATACAATTTCTCGCGCCACGATTTATGGAGCAGTTTTTCTGCTGGCGGCGGGGCTGTGGGCTGTTCTGGAACTGCAGCGTTCTCCTTACATCACCTACGCGGAGGTGGCCAGGCCGCAGCCGGTTCCGTTCAGCCACCAACATCACGTCGCTGCCATCGGCATCGACTGCCGTTACTGCCACACTTCGGTAGAGACCTCGGGCTTCGCCGGAATTCCTCCCACCCGAACTTGCATGAACTGCCACTCGCAGATCTGGACCAATGCTGCCCTGCTTGAGCCCGTACGGGAAAGTTTCCGCAGTGGTAAGTCTCTGGTCTGGACTCGCGTGAACGATCTCCCGGATTTCGTTTACTTTAATCACAGCATTCATATCAATAAAGGTGTGGGCTGCAACACCTGTCATGGTCCGGTTGACCGCATGCCGCTGATGTACAACTACGCTTCCTTAAATATGGAATGGTGTCTGGAGTGCCACCGCGACCCGGGAAAATATCTCCGTCCGCGCGATCAGGTTTTCAATATGCGTTATGAGCAGCCATCAACCTTCAAGCCCTTAGTGCTGGACGGTCGTGAATACACCGATCAGCTCTCGTTAGGCAATGATCTGGTGAAGAAATACAACTTGCGCACCGTGGCGGACATTACCAGTTGCTCGACGTGTCATCGGTAAACGTTGCACAAATTTGAAGCATGAATACTGACGAACAAAACGGCAAAGGACATCGCGAGGAAGTTTGTCCCGGAAAAAAGGACAAGCTTGACCTTGAGACGGTGCGCGCTCAGATCGCTGAGACCAAGGGTCCGCAATTCTGGCGCAGCCTGGAAGAACTCGCCGGCAGCGCAGAATTCCGCGAGATGATGCACCGCGAGTTCCCCAAAGGAGCTTCCGAGTGGCTGGATGGGGTCTCGCGCCGCGGCTTCATGAAGCTGATGGGTGCGTCACTGGCCATGGCTGGCATGACCGCTTGCACCAAGCAACCTCTGGAGCCCATTGTTCCTTACGTTCGCCAGCCCGAAGATGTTGTGCCGGGCCGTCCCTTGTTTTATGCCACGGCATTTACTTTGAGCGGATACGCCAGCCCGGTTTTAGTCGAGAGCAATCTGTTCCGTCCCACGAAAATTGAGGGCAACGATCAACATCCCGCCAGCCTCGGCGGGACGGACATTTTCGCTCAGGCGTCGATTCTGGGGATGTACGATCCCGACCGCTCCCAGACCAACACATTCTTAGGGGAAGTTCGCACTTGGGGGAATTTTGTTGATGCCCTGCGCGGACCACTCAACTCGCAGAAAGCTTTGCAAGGCGCCGGGATTCGCATTCTGACGCCGACAATCTCTTCGCCGACTCTCGCAGATCAGTTGAAATCGGTATTGAAGATTTATCCGCAGGCCAAGTGGCACGTCTACGAGCCTGTGAATCGCGACAACGTTCTGGAAGGCGCGAAACTGGCGTTTGGCC
This sequence comes from Terriglobales bacterium, assembly GCA_035507035.1. Classification (GTDB taxonomy): domain Bacteria; phylum Acidobacteriota; class Terriglobia; order Terriglobales; family Acidobacteriaceae; genus DATJOJ01. The sequence goes on from DATJOJ010000040.1 coordinate 72,613, forward strand.
AACCCATCGAGACGCGTTACGACTTTTCAAAAGCTGATGTGATTCTCTCGCTGGACGCCGATTTCCTCTATGCAGGATTTCCGGGATTTACCCGCTACACGCGCGATTTCGCTAAACGCCGCGATCCCGATTCCGGACAAATGAGTCGGCTGTATGTGATCGAGAGTACGCCCACCTCGACGGGTGCGAAAGCAGATCATCGGCTGCCCGTCCGAGCAGTGGAGGTTATGGATTTCGCCGGCAGCCTGGCCACCGGCCTCGGAATCAGCCCGAACCGCCGAACATTTGCCGGCGAAACCGCCAAGTACATAAATGCGGTGCTCCGCGACTTGCAAGCACACCGCGGGTCGAGCCTGGTCATTGCCGGAGATCACCAGCCGCCGATTGTCCACGCACTCGCGCATGGCATGAACCAGGCCCTCGGCAATGTCGGCAAAACCGTGTTCTACACTGATCCGATCAATGCCAATCCGATCAACCAGACTGAATCCTTGAAAGAACTTGTCTCGGATATGTACGGCGGGAAAGTAGACATGCTTTTCATCCTGGGCGGCAATCCTGCCTATGATGCTCCCGCAGATTTCGGCTTTGCCGGGGCGCTCAAGAACACGAACATCCCGCTGCGTGTGCATCTCGGGCTTTATCAGGACGAAACTGCCGAGCTGTGCCAATGGCATCTCACCGAAACTCATTATCTCGAAGCCTGGGGCGATAGCCGCGCTTACGACGGTACCGTCAGCATCGTGCAGCCCTTGATTGCTCCCCTCTACAACAGCAAGAGCGCCTACGAACTAGTCGCGTTGCTCGCAGGTCAAAACGGCGCGACCGGGCACGACATCGTCCAGGCCTACTGGAAGAAGCAGCATCCGGCGGCGGATTTCGACGGGTTCTGGCGGAAGTCCCTGCATGATGGGTGGATCGAAGCCACGGCGTTTGCCCCGCTCAACGTATCGGTCAAGACTACGGATCTCCCCGCACCCGCTGAAGCGGCGCAGAACGCCATCGAGATCAACTTCCGCCGCGATCCCTCGATCTACGACGGAGCTTTCTCCAACAACGGATGGTTGCAGGAGTTGCCCAAGCCCATGACCAAGATGACTTGGGACAACCCCGTCATGGTTGGTCCGGCCATGGCCGCACGGATGCAATTGCAGTCGAAGGATTTGATCAGTGTGGAGCTGAACGGGAAAAAAGTCACCGGCGCGGTTTGGATTCAGGCCGGGCATCCGGATAATTCCATCACAGTTTTTCTCGGCTACGGCCGTAGGCGCTCAGGCCGCGTCGGAACTGGTGCCGGCTTCGATTTTTATCCTCTGCGCAGCAGCGCAACTCCTTGGTTCACCGCCGGCGTGAACATTTCAAAAGTTGACGGTGACTACGTGCTCGCGTGCACTCAGGGCTACCAAACCATGGAAACGCCCGACGGCGACACACGTCCGCTGGTTCGCACCAGAAGTCTTGACGAATACCACAAAGAACCTAACTTCGCGCAGGAGGATCAACCGCCGGCCGGATTGACGCTTTATCCCGGTTACGAAGCCCAGTATCAGGCCGAGCCCTATCGCTGGGGCATGGCCATTGATCTGAATTCCTGCGTGGGATGCAACAACTGCATCCTTGCCTGCCAGTCCGAAAACAACATTCCCGTGGTCGGGAAGGAACAGGTCAACAAAGGCCGGCATATGCACTGGATTCGCGTGGATGCCTACTACGAAGGCGACCGCGACAATCCCAAAGCCTATTTCCAGCCTGTCCCGTGCATGCAGTGCGAGAACGCTCCGTGCGAACTGGTCTGCCCAGTCGGGGCAACGGTCCACAGCACCGAGGGCCTCAACGACATGGTGTACAACCGCTGCGTCGGCACCCGCTACTGTTCCAATAACTGCCCCTACAAAGTTCGGCGGTTCAATTTCCTGTTGTTCCAGGATTGGGAGACACCGCAATACAAGATGATGCGCAATCCTCAGGTCACCGTCCGCAGCCGCGGCGTGATGGAAAAGTGCACTTACTGCATTCAGCGCATCACCCTGCACCGCATTGATGCTGAGCGGGACGACCGCAAAATCAAAGACGGCGAATTGCAGACCGCGTGCCAGCAGTCCTGTCCGGCAAATGCAATCATCTTTGGAAATTTGAACGATCCCAATAGCCAGCTCTCCAAGCTGAAGGCGAAGAGCCGGAATTATGGCTTGCTGCAAGATTTGAACACGCGGCCACGAACGACTTACTTGGCCGAGATTCGCAATCCGAATCCCGAGTTGGAAGGATAAAGCCTCGCTCGATTTCAGGCGGAGCATTTGACACGATGGCAGAATTGAACGAATCAACGACACGGAACGGCGTGGCTCCGGTTATCGAGCCGGGCCATACCTTTGCCACTGTCACCGACAAGATCAGTTCGATTGTCCTCACTCGCCCTGTCTCCAACGGCTGGCTCGTCGGGTTTGGCGTCGCATTCCTCATCACCATGATCCTGATGTACGCCATCGGCTACCTATTTGTCCGAGGCGTCGGAATTTGGGGAATCGATATTCCGGTTGGTTGGGGATTCGCCATTGTCAACTTCGTTTGGTGGATCGGTATCGGCCACGCCGGCACTCTGATTTCCGCCATTCTCCTGTTGTTGCGGCAGTCATGGCGCAACTCCATTAACCGCTTCGCTGAAGCCATGACCATCTTTGCGGTCGCTTGCGCCGGCATGTTTCCCGTTCTTCACCTGGGCCGACCGTGGCTGGCTTACTGGCTCTTTCCTTATCCCAACACCATGAACTACTGGCCGCAATTCCGCAGCCCATTGGTGTGGGACGTGTTCGCAGTTTCCACCTATGCAACCACGTCGTTGTTGTTCTGGTTCGTCGGTCTAATCCCCGATCTCGCAACCTTACGTGACCGCGCCGAGAATCCGGCAGCTCGAATGATCTATGGCATTCTCTCCATGGGCTGGCGTGGGTCGGCGCGCCACTGGAGCCGCTACGAGACTGCTTACCTGTTGCTCGCAGGATTAGCTACGCCGCTGGTGCTCTCTGTCCACACCGTGGTGAGCTTTGACTTCGCCATCGGCATCGTGCCCGGGTGGCATACGACGATCTTTCCGCCGTACTTCGTTGCCGGCGCGATCTACTCCGGATTTGCCATGGTCCTTATGCTGGCAATCCCGATCCGCAAATTCTACGGATTGGAAGATTTCATCACCGAGCGGCACTTGCAGAACTCGGCGAAGGTCATGCTTGCCACCGGGCTCATCGTCGCCTACGGATACGGCATTGAAGCTTTCATGGGCTGGTACAGCGGCAACCGATACGACGCGTTTCTTTTGTGGAACCGGCTGCACGGGCCGTATCATGTCTGGTATTTCTCGCTTCTCGCTTGCAACATTTTTATCCCCCAACTGCTTTGGATCCGAAAGCTGCGCACCAGCCCGCTGGGACTGTTCCTGATTTCTTTTGTGGTCCTGACCGGAATGTGGCTGGAACGTTTCATCATCGTAGTGGTCAGCTTGCACCGCGACTTCCTTAATTCTTCTTGGGGAATGTACTATCCGACCCGCTGGGATTGGGCGACCTTCATCGGCACGCTTGGCTTCTTCGTGGCCTGCATGTTCCTCTTCTTGCGTGTTCTGCCCATGATCTCGATCTTTGAATTGCGTACTCTGTTGCCGGAGGCGGAGGTGAAGCCAGAATGAGGCGCACCGCTACTTACGGCTTGATGGCAGAGTTCGATAATCCGAGCGACCTCGTGGCTGCCGCTCACAAGACCTACCAGGCCGGCTACAAGAAAATCGACGCTTACTCGCCGTTCCCCATTGAAGAGTTGGCGGAGGCCATCGGTTTTCACAACAACGGCGTGGCGCTGGTCGTTCTGGTCGGAGGAATCCTCGGATGTCTTTCCGGGTATCTCATGCAGTGGTGGATTGCTACCGTGAGCTACCCAGTCAATGTTGGCGGGCGGCCTTACCACTCCTGGCCAGCGTTTATCGTGGTTACGTTTGAATGTACGATTCTGTTTGCCGTGCTGTCAGCGGTGTTCGGGATGTTGGCGCTCAATGGGCTGCCTATGCCCTACCATCCGGTGTTCAATGTGCCGCGTTTCGCATTTGCCACAAAAGACCGCTTTTTCCTGATCGTGTTCAGTACGGACCCGAAGTATGACGGTGTGGCGACGCGAGCATTTCTGGAAAGCCTGGCGCCTCGAACGATTTCGGAGGTGCCAAGCTAGTGCGCACACTCCGAAAAATTTCGCCGCTCGGCTTGCTTGCCGTATTGGCTCTCGCTGGCTGCCGGCAGGATATGCACAATCAGCCGCGATTTAAGCCGCTGGCCATGAGCGATTTTTATCCCGATCAGCGTTCGGCTCGGCCACCGGTGGAGGGAACTGTGGCCCGAGGCCAGCTGGACGCGGACACATACTTCTACACCGGAAGAGTCGGCAGCAGCCCGGGTGATTACATGCCGTTTCCCGTCACCGAGACTGTGTTGGCTCGCGGGCGTGAGCGGTTCGATATTTATTGCTCTCCTTGTCATTCGCGCTTGGGCGATGGCAACGGCATGGTGGTGCAGCGCGGGTTCCGCCATCCGCCGTCGTATCACACCGAGCGCCTGCGCAAGGCTCCATTGGGATATTTTTTTGATGTGATGACGAACGGTTTTGGGGCCATGCCCGACTACAGATCGCAAATTTCGCCGCGCGATCGTTGGGCCATCGTAGCCTATATTCGCGCCTTGCAACTGAGTCAGAATGCCAGCATGGCGAATGTGCCGGCCGGGCAGAAAGTCCCATCAGAGCCACCCGTATTTCGAGGCGATCCCGGATCGGGCGCAACTTTACCGGAACTGCAGCCCCCCGCATCGGGTGAAAAACCGGAGGAGTCGAAGTGAGCACAGTCGGCACTTACGATCCGAGAACCATGACGCCGCCGGTGGCGAAGACCATTGAGGTTCGCTCACTGGTGATCGGCTTGATCTTCTCTGCTATCGCCGTCGCCGGCGCGTTCATTTCGCCGAATGCGTTCTTCCAAGGCTACCTGCTGGCTTTCATGATCTGGCTGGGCGTGACATTGGGGTCGATGGCGATTCTCATGATTCGTCACCTGACCGGCGGCGGCTGGGGCATGGTGATCCGGCGAATCCTCGGCGCGGCCATGCGCTGCATCCCGCTGATGACCCTGCTCTTCATTCCCTTGCTCTTCGGTCTTCCAAAGCTATACGTTTGGGCCAGGCCGCTCGACGCGATTGCTAACAAAGAACTTCGCCATCATTTGCAGGACATCACGCAGTCGTATCTTTCGGTTCATTCGTTCATCATTCGCGCCGTCATCTATTTCGCCATATGGAATTTGTTGTCATTCTTGCTCAGCAAATGGTCGCGCGAGACTGACCAGCGCAATGCGCCGGATAACACGCAGCGCTTTAAAGCCGTAAGCGGTCCGGGATTGATCCTCTACGCCTTCACCATCTCATTCGCCGCCATCGACTGGGTCATGTCAATCGATCCCAGTTGGATTTCGACTATGTATGGCTTGATCCTCCTGATTGGCGAAGTGCTCTCTGCAATGTGCTTCGCAGTTGTCGTTGAGCGCATTCTGGCGGACTACAAGCCGATGTCGGACTGGTTGAAGCCAGATTTTGTCCACGACCACGGCAAGTGGATGCTCACCTTCATCATGGTCTGGGCCTACTTCTCGTTTTCGCAGTGGCTGATCATTTGGGCGGGTAACCTGCCGGACGAGATCACCTGGTATATGAAGCGATTGAACGGCGGTTGGGAAGCCATGGGACTTTTGTTGGTCATCTTCCACTTCGTCGTGCCTTTTGTGATTTTGCTTTCGCGGCCTTTTAAGCGCAATATCCGCAAACTTGTCTGGGTAGCGATTGGATTGCTGATCATGCGCTACATCGATCTGTTCTGGATCATCGAGCCGAATTACTCGTCGAGTTTGCATTTGAGTTGGGCAGACATCGTCGTGCCGATCGGCATGGGCGGGTTGTGGTTCTGGTACTTCTTCCGCAATCTGAGTTCGCTTCCACTGCTGCCGCTCTACGATCCGGATGCCGGCGAAGTGTTGGAGCCTGCACATGAGTGAAGAGATCAAACATCAGGCCCACAACCCGCAGGCGGAGTTCGAGCACCAGGACCTGAGTCCAAGCGGTGTCTATGCGTTTCTTGTCGGTCTTGCGGTCGCCGGTATTTTAGTGGCTTTTGTTCTGTGGGGGCTGTATCACTTCATGAACCGATATGAGAGCAATCGCCAGCCCGCGCAAAATCCGCTTGTGCAGCCGAGCACGACGGAGACACGCCAGGTTCCGCCGCAAACCGTCCTGAAGTTCCCAGAGCCTCGGCTTGAAACGAACGAGCGCACCGAGATCAATGATTTTCAGCTGAAGGAAGAAGACACGCTGAATAGTTATGGCTGGGTAGACCAAAAATCTGGTGTGGTGAGGATTCCCATCGATCGTGCCATGCAATTAATCGCGCAGCAAGGTTTGCCCACAACTCCAAAGGTCGGGACGGAACCGCAGGCCGAATCGCAATCGGCAGATGGGCCCCAACCAGCAGGCGTGTCGCAACCGGTAAAGGGGGTAGTACGGTGAAGTTGAAGTGGTTCAAGTCGGCCGCGATTCTTTTTGCAGTGTTTGCCACCGCGGTGTGCGCCTGGGGGCAGGCAATGACGCAGGGTGTGCTTTCTCCACCTGCAAACCAGCGCCCCCCGGGATTGAAGCACGTCGGCATCGAACAACGTTTGAACCAGCAGATTCCGCCCGATCTGGTTTTTGTTGACGAGGCCGGCCAAGAAGTCCACTTGCGCGATTATTTCGGCAAGAAGCCGTTAATTTTGAATCTGGTGTATTACCAGTGTCCAATGCTCTGCGGAGAGGTGTTGAGCGGTCTTGAAAGTGCACTACGCGTATTGAAGTTCGATGTCGGCAAGGAATTCGACGTCTTGACCGTCAGCTTCGATCCGAAAGAAACGCCGCAGATGGCGATGGCAAAGAAAGCCGAGTTCCTCAAGCGCTATGGCAGGCCGGGCGCTGCGGAAGGTTGGCATTTTCTCACCGGCCCACAATCTTCAATTGACGCGCTTACGCAGGCCGCCGGGTTTCAGTACGAATACGATCCGAAATCCGGTCAGTTTGCCCACGCCACCGCGATCATGGTGCTGACCCCCGAGGGGAAAATTGCCCAGTATTACTACGGTGTCGAATTCGCGCCGAAGGATCTGCGGCTAGGCCTGATACAGGCTTCTCAAAACAAGATTGGAAATTTGGTCGATGAGGTTTTGCTCTACTGCTATCACTATGATCCCGACACGGGGAAGTACGGTCCGATCATCAGCCGCGTTCTAAAGTTGGCTGCGGGAGCAACCATATTGGTGCTCGGAACTTTTTTGATTGTCATGTTCCGGCTCGGTTCTCCAGCTGATCAATCGGCAAAGCAGGCTGCGACGAGGGAATTTAAGTAGACCATGTTTGATAATTTTCCACTTTGGCCGACAGCGGCGTCCACCGGCGCGGGGAACGTCGACGCGCTCTTCATCTTTCTGGTGACGCTGTCTGCCTTCATGTGCATTGCGATTTTCAGCCTGATCATCATCTTTGCCTTGCGCTATCGTCGCCGCAAGGGCGTTGCCGCAGAGCAGATTGAAGGTTCCACAGCTCTGGAAATCACTTGGTCCGTGGCTCCGCTGGCAATTTTCATGGTCATCTTCGCCTGGGGCGCGGTTATTTACTTCCAGGAGCGCACCCCGCCGCGCGGAGCCGACGAAGTCTATGTCGTCGCCAAACAGTGGATGTGGAAACTGGAGCACGAACAGGGTCAGAGCGAGATCAACGAACTGCACGTCCCTGTGGGCCGCGACGTCAAGTTGATTATGACCTCGCAGGATGTGATCCATAGCTTTTACATTCCTGCCTTTCGCATCAAGCAGGACGTGTTACCCGGCCGCTACACCACCGCGTGGTTTCGCGCCACGAAACCCGGCGTCTATCATTTGTTTTGCGCAGAGTATTGTGGAACAGCCCACTCCGGAATGATTGGCCAGATCGTAGTAATGGAGCCTGCGCTATATCAAGCCTGGTTAGCAGGCGGAACGCCAACAGGTTCTTTGGCGTCCACGGGGCAGACGATTTTTCAACAACTGGGCTGCCCCACCTGTCACCGTTTTGACGTTCAGGGCCGCGGCCCCAACCTCGTCGGGATTTTTGGGAAACCGGTGCAACTCGAAGATGGCCGCACGGTAACAGCCGACGAAAACTACATTCGCGAGTCGATCCTTAGCCCCAGCGCCAAAGTTGTGCAAGGATTCAAACCTATCATGCCTGTTTTCCAGGGATTGGTAAGTGAAGAGCAACTGACGGCGCTGGTCGCCTACATCAAGTCTCTAGGCCAGCCCGGAACCGCAGGTGGAGAAGCCAAGACCGTAAGCATGACCGCAGGAGAATCGAAGGAATAGCCAATGGCAACCGCAGCAGTGATCCACGAACGCGAAAACTATCTAAATAAAGAATACGGAATCAGTTCGTGGTTATTGACCACCGACCACAAACGGATCGCCTTGCTCTATCTGATTTCGATCACCTTCTTCTTCTTTATTGGCGGTTTCTTCGCCCTGCTGATCCGCTTGGAGTTGCTGACTCCCGCGGGTGACCTGGTTCAGGCCGATACCTATAACAAACTCTTCACCATGCACGGCCAGGTGATGATTTTCTTTTTCCTGATTCCTTCGATTCCAGCCGTGCTCGGCAATTTCCTGGTGCCGCTAATGATCGGGGCCAAGGATCTGGCGTTTCCGCGCATCAACCTCTTGAGCTGGTATCTCTACATCATCGCCGGCCTTATCATGCTGCATTGCATCATCACCGGCGGAGTGGACACGGGTTGGACTTTCTACACTCCCTTCAGTACCGCCTTCAGCAATACCAAAGTGATTGAAGCTGGGCTGTCGATTTTTATTGCCGGATTCTCCTCGATTCTCACCGGATTGAACTTTGTCGTTACCATTCACCGCATGCGTGCGCCGGGCATGACCTGGTCGCGCCTGCCGCTATTCATTTGGGCGCACTACGCCACCAGCATTATCCAGCTTTTGGGCACGCCAGTTCTCGCCATTACCCTTGTGCTAGTCGTGTTTGAGCGCGCTTTTCATCTCGGCATTTTCGATCCCACCCGCGGCGGCGATCCCCTTCTCTTCCAACACTTGTTCTGGTTTTATTCGCATCCCGCCGTCTACATCATGATCTTGCCGTCGATGGGCGTGGTGGCCGAGATCGTTCCTTGCTTCTCCCGCAAGCGAATCTTTGGTTATAAGGCTATTGCCCTATCAAGCATCGCGATTGCCGTCTTTGGATTCTTAGTCTGGGCGCACCACATGTTCGTGGCTGGAATCTCGCTGTATTCGGCTCTTGTTTTCTCGATTCTCAGCTACCTGGTTGCCGTGCCTTCAGCCATCAAGGTTTTCAACTGGACCGCGACCATGTACAAAGGGTCGATCACTTTCTCGACCCCGATGCTCTATGCGTTCGGCTTTATCGGCCTATTCACCATGGGTGGCCTGACCGGCTTATTCCTTGCCGCGCTCGGAATCGACGTTCACGTCACTGATACTTACTTCGTAATCGCTCATTTCCACTACATCATGGTGGGCGGCGCTGTGATGGGGTATCTCGGCGGGATGCATTTCTGGTGGCCAAAAATCTCCGGGCGTCTGTATCCCGAGTGGTTGGGAAAATTTGCCGCCCTTATCGTGTTCCTCGGATTCAATCTCACTTTCTTCCCGCAATTCATCCTCGGCTACCTTGGGATGCCGCGGCGCTACTGGCAGTATCCGCCCGAATTCCAGGTGTTGAATGTGCTCTCCACCGCTGGGTCCACAATCCTTGCGGTCGGCTACGTTTTGCCCATGGTTTATTTCTTATGGTCGATGCGCTACGGAAAAATTGCTGAGGATAATCCGTGGGGCGCAGCTGGATTAGAATGGCAGACCACTTCGCCGCCGCCCACGTTCAATTTCGAGGAGACTCCCGAGGTAACTTGGGAAGCCTACAACTACGATCAGATTCCTGCTCCTGCGGAGGTGACGGTTGGCCGATAGCCCCATCACGGTCGAGCACCACGGGCCAGAACTGCGGCACCACTTTGCTACGGTCGAGCAGCAGCGCGACGCTGCTTCGCTGGGTATGTGGTTGTTTCTGGCAACGGAGATCATGTTTTTCGGCGGCATGTTCTGCGCCTATCTGATCTACCGTTACTGGTATTTCAACGAATTTGCCGTCGGAAGCCGCAGCCTCAATATCTACCTGGGAACCATTAACACCGTCGTTCTCATCTGCAGCAGCTTGACCGTGGCGCTCGGTGTCCGAGCCGCGCAGTTGGGCAAGCAGAAATTACTCATCATCCTCCTGATTCTTACCATCATCTTCGGCGTGGCGTTCTTGGGAATCAAAGGCATCGAGTGGTACGACAAGTACAAAGAGCACCACATTCCCGGCTCCTCGTTCAATGCCGACGACCTCGTGCAGGAATATCCTCAAATTCACATCGATCAGTCGCACGAGCAGATTTATTTTTCGCTCTACTTTGCCATGACCGGCCTGCACGCTCTCCACATGATCATCGGCGTAGGAATTTTCGTTTTTCTCTTGGTCGAAGCCTTTAAGGGGCGTTTTACGCCGCAATACAACACGCCCGTCGAAATCGCCGGACTGTATTGGCACTTTGTGGACGTCGTCTGGATCTATCTCTTCCCGCTCTTATATCTGATCGATCGAAGGCCGCTGAGGTGAGCTGCGATGTCTGAGCACATTATTCCGACTAAGATTTACGTGATCATTTGGATCGCACTGATGTGCCTGACCGTGATTACCGCCAGCGTGGCCTTCATCGACCTCGGCCCGCTTAATACAGTTGTGGCGCTGCTGATCGCGACCTTCAAGGCGCTGCTTGTCGTTTTGTTTTTTATGCACGTCAAGTACGCGAGCGAGAAGCTTACGAAGATGGTGATTATCTCGTCGATTTTTTGGCTGATGCTTCTCCTGTTCCTGAGTTTGGCGGACTACAGCACCCGCGGCGTGCATCCATAACCGATTGAACAGTCCTGCCTGGAAAGCTCCGCCCCTCCGCGTTAGTATGGTGAGCGAGAGCGAGAATAAACTATGGCCTTCTGCAACTCCTGCGGTGCCAGTATCGAAAGCGGAGCGCGCTTTTGTCCGAAGTGCGGGGCCAGTCAACCCTCGACCGCGGCGGCTTCGCCGGTTCCATCGACTCCACCACCTGCGACAGCATCTTCGCCGCAAAACCGCAGCACGCTCAGAATTGTTCTCGCGGTTGTAGCTGCGGTGATTGTTTTGGGCGCAATCGCGATCGGTGTTTTGACCATGATCGGTCTGCATATTGCGCGCCGCACCCACGTCACTCAGAACGGCGATAAAGTTCGAGTTGAGGGCCCGTTCGGTACGGTTACAACCAATTCGGGGGACGTATCCAAAGATCTTGGACCCTACGTCTATCCGGGCGCTCATTTGCTGAACGACAATGCGGCGAACGTTTCGATTGCCGGCGTGCACACAGTCGCTGCCGATTTTGAAAGCGACGATCCGGCGTCAAAGGTTGCCGATTTCTACAAAGCAAAGTTCCCGAACGCGAACGTCAACGTATCAAATCAAGATCAATACACGATCGTTTCAACCGATAACAAAAATCTGATTACGGTCAATATCGAATCGCAAGGCAGCAAGACCCGAATTCACATCGCAAGTGTCGGTGGCAAAGACTCGACGAGCAATCCCAGTGACTAGCGGACCTGGGTTCTTGCGGCCGGATTTCTCCTCGCTCGCCCAAGCTTCTAAATCTGCGGTTGTTGATGCCATTGGCCTGGCCGAAGCTCTGCGCCGAAACCTGGCCGGCGAGGTTCGCTTCGATCAGGGCAGCCGCGCGCTTTACGCTACAGACGGCTCCAATTATCGCCAGGTTCCCATCGGAGTCGTTGTTCCCCGAAATGCGGACGATGTGATTGCGACCGTAGCCCTGTCGCGCGAGTTCGGTGCTCCCATCCTTTGTCGAGGCGGGGGGACATCTCTCGCCGGCCAATGCTGCAACATCGCCGTCGTCCTCGACTTCTCCAAGTTTATGGGAGAGATACTGGAGATTGATCCCGGGCGAAGAATCGCGCGCGTGCAGCCGGGAGTTGTCCTTGATCGCCTGCGCAATGCCGCTGAGAAACATCACCTCACCTTCGCTCCCGATCCTGCGACCCACGACCGCTGCACCCTCGGCGGAATGATCGGCAATAACTCCTGTGGCGTTCACTCCGTGATGGCAGGAAAGACCGACGATAACATCGAGGCCCTCGAAGTCCTGACCTACGATGGCCTTCGCATTAACGTCGGCCAGACGAGTGAAGATGATCTGGAAAGCATCGTCCGCGGCGAGGGGCGACGCGGTGAGATCTATTCTCAGCTCCGGTCGCTGCGCGATCGATACGGCGCCCTGGTTCGGCAGCGCTATCCGAATATCCCTCGCCGCGTCTCCGGCTACAACCTGAATTTTCTTCTTCCCGAAAATGGCTTTCACGTCGCGCGGGCGTTGGTTGGTTCAGAAGGAACTTGCGTCACTGTATTGGAAGCCACTTGCCGTCTGGTCGAAAGCCCACCGCAACGAGCCTTGCTGATCCTTGCTTTCCCCGACATTTTTCAGGCGGCGGATCGCGTCACCGAAATAATGGCTCATGGTCCCATTGGACTCGAAGGCATCGATCAACTGCTGGTCGACTTCACGCGGCGAAAGGGTCTCAGCCCAGAAGGTCTGGCAATGCTGCCTCAAGGCGGAGGCTGGCTGCTGGCCGAGTTTGGAGCGGATACCATCGCCGAAGCCGAATCGCAAGCACGGGCGCTCGTGCAATCACTGGGCAAAAATCCAAACCCTCCCCAGATGCGCCTGTTCATCGATCCAAAAGAAGCCAAGCGAGTTTGGGAAGTGCGGGAATCCGCCCTGGGCGCCACCTCTCACGTTCCCGGTGAACCGTTCGGATGGGAGGGCTGGGAGGACTCCGCCGTCTCTCCCGATAAACTCGGCGTCTATCTGCGCGACCTGCACAAATTGATGGCGGGATACGGTTATCGCAGCGCAATGTATGGCCACTTCGGCCATGCCTGTGTCCATATGCGTATCAATTTCGATCTCCAGTCGAAACAGGGAATTGCAAACTATCGCAGGTTCGCGGAGGAAGCGGCCGATCTTGTGGTCAGTTTCGGCGGATCTCTTTCCGGCGAACACGGCGATGGCCAATCTCGAGCTGAATTACTGCCCAAGATGTTTGGCCCGGAACTGGTTCAGGTTTTCCGCGAATTCAAAGCGATCTGGGATCCGGATTGGAAGATGAATCCCGGCAAGGTGGTTGAGCCGTACAAGCTCGATGAAAATCTTCGTCTCGGTGCGGATTATCGCCCTTGGCAGCCGCCGACCCACTTTCAGTTTCCGGCCGACAACGGCAGCCTGGCAGATGCGACACTGCGCTGTGTTGGAGTCGGTAAATGCCGCCGTGAGCAAGGTGGCGTCATGTGCCCGAGCTTTCGCGTTACCGGCGACGAAGAGCACTCCACGCGCGGCCGCGCCCACCTGCTTTGGGAAATGACCCGCCGCGATGTCATTCAAGACGGATGGCAGGATGAACACGTCAAAGAATCTCTCGATTTGTGCCTTGCCTGCAAAGGCTGCAAGAGCGACTGTCCCGTAGGGGTTGACGTCGCGACCTACAAGTCAGAATTCTTGTCGCATTACTATGAAGGTCGGCGCCGCCCGCGCAGCGCATATGCATTTGGCAACATCGATATTTGGGCACGACTGGCTTCGAATGCGCCAGGAGTCGCGAACCTTGCGACCCAACTCCCCTTTTTGCGCGACATCGCCAAGTTTGTAGCCGGGATTTCGCCAGAGCGGCGAATTCCAGCCTTTGCTCACCAGAGTTTTCGGAACTGGTTCAGCCGCAGAAAGCCGCGAAACCTGGGAGGTCCACAAGTTCTGCTCTGGCCCGACACCTTCAACAACTATTTTCGTCCCAATACCGCCAAGGCCGCGGTTGAAGTCCTTGAGGCCGCCGGCTATCAAGTCGTTCTCCCTCGCGCCTCCCTCTGTTGCGGGCGTCCACTTTACGACTGGGGCATGCTCGATCGCGCCAAGAGCCTACTTTTGCAGACACTTGAAGTTTTGCAACTCGAAATCGAAAATCGCATTCCGGTCGTTGTCCTGGAACCGAGTTGTGCCGCCGTCTTTCGCGACGAACTTGCCAACTTGTTCCCCCATGATGGCCGCGCTCAAGCTTTGACCAGCCAGACATTATTGCTCAGCGAATTTCTTGAGAAGGATAATATTTCCCTGCCAAAATTAACGAAGCGGGCCCTGCTTCACGGCCATTGCCATCAGAAATCCATCATGAAGATGACCGACGAACAGTCAGTTCTGCGCCGCATGGGCGTCGAAGTATGGGAGCCTGCTCCCGGTTGCTGCGGAATGGCCGGTTCGTTCGGCTTCGAAGCAGAAAAATATGATGTGTCCATGGCAGTCGGCGAACTCGAGCTTCTGCCTGCTGTGCGCCGTGCCCCCGCCGATTGTCTGATCATCGCCGATGGCTTCAGCTGTCGGGAGCAAATCGCGCAGGGCGCCCATCGCCACGCATTGCATATTGCTGAAGTCATCCAGTTGGCGATGCATGATGCCTTTACGACACAGCCGAATCCAGAGGCTGACCTGGTTGCCAGACAAGATGCAGGAGTGCGGAAATCCATGACTACTGCGGCGCTTGGCATTGCTGGGATGGTGAGCGGTGCGGCTTTGCTCTGGGCCATCAGTCGACGCTCATCCTAAGTATCGACACTCCAACATCAAAAAATCAGAGTCCTCGCGGAATTCTCTCGCATATATCTAAGGTCTGGACGAATTGGGGCACACTATGGAGATTCGCGATTTAAGCGTCTTCCTCGACTATTTCGGAAAAATCCACCAGCGGACCATGCGCGTGGTTCGATGCATTCCTCCCGACAAGGTCGACTGGTCATTTCGTCCCGGGAAATTCACGGTCGGTGACTTGGCTCGCCACATCTCCACCGCGACTCGCTACATCTTCGCTGAGACTCTACAAGTAACCCAAGCCGATACAGCGGTTGCGGACGCGATTTGGCTCCCACTTACAACGAAATTATTGTCTTAAGCGAGACGCTACACGCCGAGTCGCTCGGCATCATCTCTAACCTGCCGGATTTAAACGCCAAATGCACCACGCCCGACGGCGCGTCGATGACCGTATGGAAGTGGTTACGAGCGATGACAGAGCACGAAATCCACCATCGCGGGCAAATTTACACCTATCTTGCCCTGCTCGAGGTGCCTACGCCGCCGCTATTCGGGCTGACCTCTGAGCAAATCATGCAGCGAAGCGCCCGGAGCTGAACTGGCCACAAACCTCGATTTTCTGGGAAAATAACCCAAGGCTAGTTGGCGGCCTCGATTTATGGCAGAAAACCACCATGCCGCGCGATAGCGAAATTTCTATTACCGAAGGCGCCGAACAGGTCAGAGCATCGAGCACCGCTGAGCCGCCTCTGCAAGGCGCCGTACTGGTTCTGATCCAGTTTGACGTCTGCGAGGAAATCCGCCTCGATCCGCTCCGGGACCTTTTAGGCGCTCGCAAGCTGGAGCATCCTGCTCTGAAGCATCCCAAGCCAAGTTACGTTCGCTATGAGCGACCGCCGGTGGTGGAACGGGTCGAAAGTCTTGTGCTCGAAAGCGGCGAACGCCTGCAATGCCAGATCAAGTACTACGACTACGGCGTCGTCAGTGTGGTGGCGGAACTGCCGTTTTCCGGCGATTGGGACACGCTCGTGCGGCTCGGCAGCCGCTGGGTGTGGGATGTGGATTTTGCCGGCCACGCCTCGCGAATTGCCCGTCAAAAGCTGCAGCGCGCCGCCCCTGCGCTCGTGAAGCCGTACGCTGATTGGCTAAGCGAGGACTACTTCATTTTTCATGTGCGCGAAATTGCTGGCGCTCCCTCAGCGGAGGAACTCTACAAATCGCAGGGGGCGCGGATCGCTCAAATTGTGCGCGGCGAAAATGCCGCGCTCAGCGAAGGAGAGCGCAACGAAATTCTGCAATCGCGCATTTCCTATTATCCTCATGACCTTGCGGTGATCGGCTGGAACGCAGCCTTTGTCTACGACACCCCGACGGGTGCCGAAACCGCAATCCAGCTCCTGGAATACGCAAACTCGCAGCTCCTGGAGTTTCGTCATTACGACGAATTTCTCACGCGAGAGTTGGAGAGCGTCTATTCTTCATTGGATAAAGGAACTGGAATCCTGGCCCGTTGGCGTTTGGCGCGCGATGCCACCAAACTTCACACCGTGCTTCTCGATGTCAACGAGCTGACCGAGCATGCCGACAACGCTATTAAGTTCCTCAGCGACATGTTTTCGGCCCGTCTTTACAAGCTGGCGGCGTCGAAAGTCGGCGTTCCGGACTATAAAGATCTAGTCACCCAAAAAGTGCAAACCGCGGAAGAACTCTACCGCTTCATGGTCGACCAGTTTAATCAGAGCCGGGCATTCTTCCTGGAACTCACGGTTGTAGTGATTCTGGTAATTGAATTGCTCTGGCTATTTCGTGGGAAGCCGTTCTAAGAGCGGATGACGAGGCACCTGACGGCTGTTTCCCTGACATTGTTTAGCCATTGCTTTTGCTCGACATCGTCGTCGGTAAGGGCAGTGAGGCCTTGTAGCTCGAGGAGCTATACACTACGATTGACAGCGGAGGCGTAAAGGTGGCACTCGATTGGTCAAAATGTCCGGCGCTCGAAAGCGTACCCGGAAAGGTAAGTGGAACGTGGGTTTTCCGCGGCACTCGCATTCCCGCCGCCGCTATCTTTGAAAACCTAGAAGACGGACTGACGATCGACGAGATTGTGAGAATGTTTGATGGACTTACGAGCGAGCAGGTGAGGGCAGTTCTGGACTTTGCCGCGGCCAGCCTATACGCTCCAGCCACGGCTGTGTAATGCGAATTCTATTCGACCAGGGCACTCCGGTTGGTATTCGCGATTCACTCCCCGAACATTTCGTGCGGACCGTCCGTCAGCAGGGTTGGAGTACTCTCCTTAACGGCGAATTGTTGCGTGTAGCCGAAGAAGCGGGATTCGATGTACTCCTGACTACCGACAAGAACCTCGCCTATCAACAGAATCTCAGGAATCGAAAGGTCGCGATTGTGGCGCTCGGGAGGAGCCGATGGAGCCTGATTCAACCAGCGCTCGGCCGCATCGTCAGTGCGGTGTCCGCAGCGCAGCCGGGAAGTTTTACCCTCGTTGAAATTCCTGACAATTAAATGCGCGGACTCAAAGGAAAACGCGTGCTTATCACAGGCGGTGCCAGCGGGATCGGCGCGGCTACGGCAGCGCGTTTTTTGCAAGAAGGTTCAAGCGTCTGCGTACTCGATCGCGATCCCAAGGGATGTGATCTGATCCAGCAGCAGCTGCCGAATCTGGCAGGGGTGATGCAAGCCGACGTCACCGACCTCAGTCAGGTGCGGAAGGCATTTGATGACGCCGTACGAACCATGGGCGGTGTCGATGTGCTGATCAACAACGCGGGCATCAGCATCCGCCACAACTTTCTCGACATTACGCCCGAAGAATGGGATCGGGTGATAGCAGTGAATCTCACCGGCGTGTTTTATGTCGCGCAGACTGGTGCACGTCACATGTGGGAGCGAGGCAGCGGCGTGATTCTGCAGACGGCCTCCACGAATGGAGTGATGGGGTATCCCTACTACGCGGATTACAACGCAACCAAAGCTGGTGTCATCGAGCTGACCAAATCCATGGCATTGGAACTGGCGCCCAAAGTGCGAGTCTGTGCTGTTGCTCCCGGTTACGTGCTCACGCCCATGCAGCGGGCCGAGTACACCGACCCGATGCTCGACGAAGTCAACCGCAAGATTCCTCTTCGCCGTCATGCCAAGCCGGAAGAGATCGCCGCCTTGTTCGCGTTTCTCGCTTCCGATGATGCAGCTTACATGACGGGCCATGTCTACACGATTGACGGCGGAGAAACCGCTGGCGGACTGGCAAGTCGGTAACAATCGCTGAGAGTCAGCGCAAGCCACAGGGAATTAATTCAAATATGTCGAATCGCAGTCTCGAAGGCAAAGTCGCACTGATCACCGGCGGTGCCTCTGGCATTGGACGCGCCACCACCGCCCTCTTTGCCCTTGAAGGTGCCGCGGTAGCAATCGTTGACATGAATGAGGAAGCAGGCCGGAGCGCGATACGAGAGATTGGAGGACGGACCATCTTCGAAGCCGCCGACGTAACTAAAGCTGACGATTGCGACCGCGTCGTGCACCGCATCGTGCGAGAGTTCGGGGCGATTCACATATTATTCAATAACGCCGGCATCATCCGCCGTGCCAGCGTACCTGAGCTCAGCGAGGATGATTGGGATCAAGTCATGGCGGCGAATGTGAAGTCGATCTTTCTGATGTCGCGGTTGGTGATTCCCATCATGGCCAAAGCCGGTGGTGTAATTATCAACATGGCGTCCGGTTGGGGATTGGCCGGCGGTCCACGGGCCGCCGTCTATTGCGCTTCAAAGGGCGCTGTGGTGTTGCTTACGAAAGCCATGGCGATCGATCATGGAACGCAAAACATCCGCGTCAACTGCATCTGCCCCGGCGATACCGACACAGATATGCTGCGCACCGAGGCACGGCAGCTCGGTGAAGACGACGCTCGCTTTCTCGCCGAGTCAGCGCATCGGCCTTTGGGACGAGTGGGTAGGCCGGAGGAAATCGCGCAAGCTGCTCTGTATTTGGCAAGCGATGTGTCATCATTCGTGACTGGCACCGCGCTCGTGGTCGATGGCGGGGGATTGGCAGGATCGTTATAGCCATGAGCCAGCAAGCCACAACTCGCTCCCGCGAACTCTTTGAGCGGGCCAAAACGTTTCTCGTCGAGGGCGTGAATTCGCCTTCTCGCGGAACTGCCGTATACCCCGACGGTCCGCTGATGCTCGAACGCGGTCGTGGTTCCCACGTCTGGGACGCCGACGGGAACGAATACGTCGATTTCATGATGTCCTTCGGTGCGCTCATTCATGGTCACGCTCATCCCCGGCTGGTTTCCGTCGTTTCTCAAACCATGACAGAAGGCTCTCATTTCGCGGCCGCCACTTCCGCGGAAAGCGATGCCGCCGAGCGTTTCTGTCGCATGGTGCCGACGGCAGAAGTGGTGCGATTCACCAATACGGGCAGCGAGGCCACCATGCTGGCTTTGCGGCTTGCGCGCGCTCACACCGGCCGAACGAAGTTTCTGAAATTCGAGGGCCATTACCACGGATGGTACGATCCCTATCTTTTGAATGCCCACATCCATCCGCCGCAGCAACTAGGCGAAAGAGACCATCCGGCCAGAATCCCGGATTCCCAGGGCATTCCGCCCGCAACCTTCGACGATGTTGTTCTCGCGCCATGGAACGATGTTTCCGCGCTTGAGCGAATCATGCGTGACCACGGCTCCCGGTTGGCCGCCGTTATCACAGAGCCGATCATGGCCAACATGGGCTGCATTCCTCCTCGTGATGGCTATCTGCAGCGCTTACGGCAACTCAGCAGCGATTCCGGGGCACTTCTGATTTTCGATGAAGTCGTCACCGGCTTCCGCTACGCTCCCGGCGGGTGCCAGCAGTTATATGGGATCAAGCCGGACATTAGCACCTTCGGGAAGGCCCTGGGCGCAGGATTTCCGGTAGGTGCGGTCTCGGGTCCGCGCTCAATTTTGGATCGCATGATCTGCGGCGAGAACATGGTCTTGCACTATGGCACCTTCAACGGCCATCGTTTGGCCATGAGAGTGATCGCCGAGAATCTGGACCTGCTCTCTGCCAAAGATGCATATAAGAAGTTTCATTCCGTCGGTGATGCCGCCATTGCCGGCCTGCGCGACGTTTTCCGCCGATCGAATACGAAAGCCATCGTGCAAGGATTTGGCCCGATGTTCCAGATCTACTTCACCGAGAAAACTGCCATCCGCGATTATCGAGACTACTGTACCTACGTGGATACCAATCGTTACTCTCGCTTCATTCACTTGCTGCTCAAGCAGGGAATTTATATGACCCCATCCAACGGCCTTCACTGGATTGTTTCCACTGCCCACACTCATGCTGATGTCGAAACGCTCATCTCGGCCGCCGACCAAGCCTGCAAGGAACTGGCGTGAAGTCGACGGTCTTTCTCGGAGGCGGACGGATTACCGGGGCGCTGCTCGCTGGTCTGCAGCTCTCGGGCTACAAGAAGCCAGTCATCGTCTATGATCGTCATCCGGAGAAATTGCGGCTGCTCAAGCGTCTCTACCACGTGGGCGTCGAGAGTAATCTAACAAAGTCTATTGCGCAAGCGCGCCTTCTCATCATTGCCGTTCGACCGGAGTCGCTGCGCGATCTGCTGCGAGAAATTGGCGAAGTCGATCATTCCACCACCGCGGTTAGCCTCGTGGCCGGGGTGCATGTGGCCAAGCTGAGAAAGACTCTCGGAGGCAAAGTTCACTGGGTCAGGGCCATGCCCAGCCCTGCTTGCCGCAGCGGAAGGGGTCTAACCGCGCTGGCCTTTGATGGTAAAGTCCGCGCATGGGAACGCAGAGCAGTAAAAAGTTTGTTTACAAAGAGTGGTCCAGCCATCGAGGTTCCAGAGAGCAAATTCGACGCATTCACCGTCACGTACTCTTCCACTCATGGTTATCACGCTCTTGCTTCCTTGGCCAGTGCAGCCGAGAGGCTCGGATTAGACCGAAAAACTGCACTACAAGCGGCTGCACACGCGCTCGCCGATGGAATTCTTACCTGGCGCGAAGGCAACATTCCGCTCGATGATCTGCTTCAGGAAGCTGCGACTCCCGGCGGGATTGCCGCCGAGGTCATGAAATCCATGGATGCTGCCGGTTATCAGCGGGCTGTCAAAAAGGGATTATTAGCTGGTTTCAAGCGGACTCGGCAAAACGCCCGGCAAATCTAGCGGCAAAAAACCGATCAACGTTTCAACAGGGAAGCCAGATATTGGTTCTCATAAACTATGGTCGTGTTCTGCACATAGTCCAAGACGCGAAGCATGTTGTCCCGCCCTTCTCGCTTCAATTCGTCGAATTGCACTGCAATGCCCGATCCGAGGTCCAATCGATTTACATATCCTTCTACTTGAAGAGGCCCATCGTTGGTAGTGATCATCAACTTGAGTTTTGTGCCCGGGGCAAACACAGCGCTCGTCTCGACATAGCAGCCGCCCAGGCTGATGTCGGTCAAGTTGCCAAACAGGGGCGCATCCGCTCCCTCCGAATGCAATTCCAGCGTGACTCGGCATTTCATGCGGGCGTGAATCCGGCGGTTCTTGCGCGATGGCCGCTTCTGCTTCTCCATGTACATGCGCCGGTCTGCCTGGGCCAAGAGTTGTTCAGCATTATTCCCGTCTTCGGAATAGACCGCCAACCCAACGCTAAGCGAGAGGATGTCCTCGGCACAGACTTCGAGCCCCGCCTGCTTGGCCAGTTGCGCCAATTGGTCAGCTTTCTTCACAGCGACATCGGAAGTCAGCCCAGGAGCCACTAACACAAACTCATCCCCACCCATCCGGGCGACGTAGTCGTATTCACGGCAGCTCTCTTTAAGTGCCTGGCCGAATAAACGTAAGACTCGGTTTCCCTCCAGGTGTCCAAACCGATCGTTAATCGTCTTGAATCCATCCAGGTCACAAACCATGACCGTGAGGGACGTCGCATCGCGCTTGCAGCGGGCCAATTCGCGGTCGAGTTGCAAAAAGAGCGAGCGGGCGTTCGGCAGCCCGGTGAGGTAGTCAGTCGTGGCTGAGCTCTCCGCCTGCTGATACTTCAAAGCATTTTCAATGGCCAGCCCCATTTTCGAACTGATCGCCAGCAGAATGCGTAAGTGGTCGGAGGTGAAGGCATCCCGTTCCGCTCGATAGAGCGCAAGCA
The DNA here is from genome assembly GCA_035507035.1 of Terriglobales bacterium. Taxonomy (GTDB): domain Bacteria; phylum Acidobacteriota; class Terriglobia; order Terriglobales; family Acidobacteriaceae; genus DATJOJ01. The sequence continues at coordinate 94,625 of DATJOJ010000040.1, forward strand.
CGCCAATCACTCCGGTTACGCCCTCCAGGGGCACAGCCAACGCCGAGCGCAACGTGCTGAACTTCGTCGGATCGTTCAAATATCCCGGTTCCACCGAGGGATTGCCGTTGACGATCGGCTTTTTGTTCTGCGCCACCCAGCCAGACAGACCTTGGCCTAATGGAATTCGCAGCGAGGAAAACAGACGAAAGTTGTCTCCGTTTACATATTCCGGCACTAATTCCTCGTCGCGGCTCAGATAAATCGCGATCGCGTCATAAGGAACCAGCAAGCGCAGTTTCACGGAAAAAACCGAAAGCGTCTCGCCCAGGCTGAGCGATGCGCCCAGGTCCTGACTCAGTTCAAAAAGGGTCTGCGCTTCCTGCCGGGCGGCCGCGATCGAAGACAGGAACGTGGCCTCCCCGCCCGGCGGCTCGGTTGACGCAGCCTTCTCAAATCCTGCGGCCGGTGCTTGTCCGCGTTCAATCTTTACTCCCGTCGAAAGCACCGAGTCCCGGTCTTTGGTGGTTTGCGCCTGTACTCGTCGTTCTAATTCGCGATAGTGCTTTTGCAGCACGTCCACAACGTGCGGGTCGAAGGCCTTGCCCGATTCCGCTACTAAGCGCTGCATCGCCTCCGCTAAGGGCAAGGCGCGCCGATATTGACGATCTGACGCCAAAGCGTCAAGATAATCGACCGCAGATAGAATCCGTGCGCCGACCGGAATGTCCTTACCTTTCAGTCCCATCGGATATCCGGATCCATCCCATTTTTCGTGGTGTGCCCGCACAATCGGCACTACCGGGTAAGGAAAGCGAACACGCTCCAGAATCTCCGCTCCTACCAGCGGGTGAATCTTCATCTTCTCGAACTCCTCCGGCGTCAGCCGGCCTGGCTTCGAGATGATGTGTTCGGGTACCGCGAGCTTCCCGATGTCATGCAGCAACGCAGCAGCGTGCAGAGCTTCCAACTCTGCTCCGTTGATCCCCAACTCTTTTGCGACTTCGATCGCGTACACGCGCACTCGCTGCAGATGATCGTGGGTCGTATGGTCCTTGGCCTCGATGGCAAGCGCCAAGGCTTCGATGGTGCGCAAATGAAGATTGGCAATCTCGCCTACGTGCTCGCGTTCCGCATCGAGCCGCCCGAGATAAAGCCGATAAGAGCGATAAATGACGTAAATTGCGGGTGCGATCAATAGCGAAGTTTCCCAGTTGAAATTGCTGTCGAACCAACCGATGGCGCCGGCGATCCCGGCTCCTGCCAGGTAATACGGAAAAGACCAGAAATAACACTCAACCAGAATTCTCTTCAGGCTGATCGCTTCCGTCAGCGAGATAACGGTCGCGACCGATCCGGTATTCGCCACAAAATATGCGGTGGCTGCTACACCCAATGCCAGCACACGGCTGTCGATGTAATGAGGCGAAACCAAGTGATATGCGCCGTAAGCCAGGGCAGTCGAAATTGCGCCCGCGCACAGATTGAACGTCACTTGCAGCGCGCTCGGACGATCCCGGTATAGGCAATGCACCAGCGTGGCGGCGCATCCCAGCAGCAGCGTCTCTGAGAAACTTAACTGCAGAATGCCCAGCAGAATGAAGAGAAAGCTAACCGACAATGTGCTGGCGATGCGAGGAAGTTTCACCCGCATCCGCGAAGTAACGCCCGCGAGCAGCAGGTAGCAAATGAACTCCGCAATGTTCCGGCTGGTTTGGTGGATTGAGCCATACAGCAGCACGGCGCTGCCCGTCACCACCACGAGGCTCATGAACCCCTTGGCGCCCGGTTTCAGCTCTCGCCACCAGAGTGGTTGGCCAGCTAATTCGCTTCCCATCTCACACTTTGTCCTTCCCTACTGGACGGGGAACAAATCAGGGATAGCATGCAATTCATAGAAGCTACAACTACTTACGGAATCCTCCACAAACCTTGGTAACTCAAGGTCACCATCTCATTTTGGGGGGTAGGGAAGAATCGGAATTACTCAGCACACTTTCGTAATAAGGATTTGCAGGAAACCTGTCGAGCCTGACAATCGCTGCGGTTTACCATTGACCAGTGAGCGCGAATTGACGGGGGTCGGGCACCCGGGTCCGGAATCAGCAGAATTTTCTAAAGTTTAAGCCGCTTCGCTGACCGGCAGGGTAGAGGGGCATGATGCAGAAACAAAGTGGATTTTCTCTGATCGAGTTGCTAATCGTGGTGGCGATCATCTTGATTATTGCCGCCATCGCAATTCCCAATCTGCTGCGCGCCCGCATCGCGGCCAATGAATCCTCCGCTGTCAGTTCGATCCGTACCCTCAACAGCGCCCAGACAACTTACCAATCCACGTATCCGCTCATCGGGTTTGCCTCTACTCTAACTGCTCTTGGTCCGAGTGCTTCCACCGGCTGTACAACGCCGGCTTCCACCAACGCTTGCCTGGTCGATTGGGTCGTGGCGCAGGCAACAGTCGCGGGTTCGGCGAAAAGCGGTTATTACTTCGTGGACACCGCAGGAAGCTCGGTCGGTGGAATCTTGGCCGGTTATACGCTGGATGGCTTGCCGGCTGCGGTGAACCAAACCGGCGTGCGCGGTTTCTGTTCCAACGCCGACGCGGTCATTCGCTTCACTGCGGTTGGTTCCGCGCCCTCCGGAGGATTTTCCGCTTGCTCGGCGTATACGGCTTTGCAATAAACCTTTCGTGACTCCCAAAAACTGACTCTACGGTAAAATCGCTGAGAGGGCCCTTAGCTCAGCGGTTAGAGCAGCGGACTCATAATCCGTTGGTCCCAGGTTCAAATCCTGGAGGGCCCACCAGATTACCTTCGCGTCTGAGCCAACAACTAGCAGTTAATTAGGGATTGGAGTTTTTGCGGATTTGTCGCCGAAAAGCCGCCAACTAGCCCAAATTCCAGATTTCATTGATACTAGGGAGTTATTCTTTTGAGACTATCTATGACCTCGTTTGCCTCCGAAATCCCTACTCTCTCCCAGCAGCAAGTTTTTGCCTACGATCCGCTGCTCGACGACATTGGATTCATGACCTGCATGACCCTGGTGCTGCTCGGAAATTATTCGCAGACCGGGCATCTCGGCGGACCGCTCGCCTACACACCCTACAACGTGACGGTGCATCTCGTTGGTCCTGAAAACGGTGGATTGCGTTACGACTACCGCCGGCCCAAGCACCCTTACTGCGACAAGTTCATGCTGGCGGCGGGCCATTCGATTCCAACCTGCTATGCGCTGTGGATGATCATGGGCCAGGCGCTCTATCGCAAGTATCAGCAGACTGGCGACAAACGTTATTACGTCGACCCGCAGGTTGCGATGCTGCCGATCGACGCCTTGGGATTCCGCCGGGGCGCCGGTGCGCTCAAGACGCTGCTGCACGATGCGGGTTTGGAGGATCATCCGCTTTTTGCGCAAGCCAAGGGCCGCGGCATTCGTGCCCTCTCTGGGCATGCCGAGAGCGTCGACCTCACCAACGACGTGAACGGCGGACCCTCCGGCATTGGCATTGCGACGGCCGCTGGCAAAGCGGCGTTCTGGGATATCGTGGGCGCGCCAGCCTCCCCGAAAGTGATCGCGCTGGAGGGCGAATTTGCCCTCACCGAAGGCCACGCGCAGGAATTCAAAACGCAAGCGCTCGCGCTGCAGGTGGGTAAGCGTTTGCGTGTAATGATCTCCGACAACAACGCCGGCATTGACGATTGCCTGATTGGCGGCAAGATCGGCGGCGTGATCGCCGAGTGCTTCGAAGGCTACGACCTCGTGAGCCAATGGACCTCTTACGGCTGGAACGTCTTCACCCTTCAGAACGGCGACGATTATGGCCAGGTCGCCGCTGTGCTGAAGGCGATGGATGCAGTGGACCCGCGCGACCGCCGTCCCGTGGCTGCCATCGGTAAAACCGTCAAGGGTTACTGGCCCACAGCCGCCGACGGAAAAATCGCCGGCTACGGAGATCAATTGGTAAGTTACGCCAGCCATCCTTACGCGCTGAAGATGAACTCGGAGTATTTCATCGCGCTGGCGCAGTCGTTCGAGAAAAAGTACGGCGTGGAGTTCGAAGGCATTCGCAAGGGCCCCGTGACTAACACTCGCGAGCGATTGGTCCAGTTCAAGACAAACATGGACGTGGTGATGTCGCTGCTCGACCGCAACGGATTAGGTGACCGCCTCGCAGATCGCCTGGTGGAAATCGGCGACACCGTGCGTGACGACGTAAAACTGCGCATCTCCGCCACGAGCGATCCCTTCCTCGACGAGCGCCTGCGCGTCGCGAAGCTCCCCGAAGAGCCCCAGAAGTTGTCGATTCGCAATGCGATTTCTGGCAAGGAAAAGGAAGTCAGCATTGCATTGTTCAGGAAATCGGGCGAAGTGGCCGGTGCCCGGCGCGCCGTTTCCGAAATCATCAAGTGGATGAACTACGTGACGGAAGGGCGATTCTTTACTGTGGCCGCCGACCTCTCAGAATCGATCAACGTCGAGCACGGCAGTCTGTGGGGACACTACAGTCCTAAGGACAATCCCCTGGGCACGCGCTTGAAGGCGCCCATTCAAGAAGCGGGCAATGTCTCGACCGCCATCGGGCTGGTGAGTCAAAGTGCTTCCGTCGATCCCGAAAAATTCGCAGGAGTCTGGGCCTTGAGCGGCACCTACGGAGCCTTCACGCCGTTGATGTACACGCCAGCCCGTGTCTGGAGTCAACAAAATCAGGACAGTAAGTTCCGCATGGGCGTGCTGCATATCCTCGCGGCTCACTCCGGTCCTGAAACCGCAGCCGACGCGCGCACACACTTCGGCATCTTTGCGCCGCAAGTGTGGAAGCTGTTTCCGCGCGGTCAGGCGATCAATCTCAGCTTCTGGGACTACAACGATGTCGCGCCCGGGTATTTCGCAGCGGCGGAAATCGCGGCCCGCGACCCGCATGTAGGGATCATCACGATCGAAGTGGCGCGTCCCGACTTCCCAGTCGCCGACCGCAGTCAATTTGCCGACTCCGATCTGCGGGCTGCGGCAAAAGGCTTATACGTGATCCGCGATTTCGCACCGGGCAGGCCGCGCCACGGCTATGTGATCGTGCAAGGCTCGAGTTCCACCGTGAATCTCGTAAAAACGCTGCCGAAACTCGAAGCGGCCGGCGTGAATGTGAAAGTAATCTCGGCAATCAGCGAGGATCTGTTCGATCGCCAGCCGCAAGCCTATCGCGATTCCGTGTTGCCACCCGAAGCTCGCTACGACTTGATGGTGGTATCCACCGGTACGCGACGCGTGTGGCCGCTGCGCAACCTCGGTCCTTTAACAGACGAGTATTCGATGACCTCGGACTTCGGCAACCACTGGCTAAGCGGTGGGCTGGAAGCGGACGTGATCGCGGAAGCGCATCTCGATCCCGATTCGATTTTCGCAGGCGTGGAACGATTCGCAAACGACCGCGAGCGCCGCATCGGCGATCAACGGAAGATGATCGGTTAGTCGCGTGGATCGGTCTCTGTGAGATAATTTTTTTTCAGCCTATTTCGGGGAATCGAATGCCAGAACATAAAGTCTTTTGCGTTAAGCTGCACCAGGAACTGCCCGGCCTCGACGAGCCGCCCTTTGATAGCGAGCTGGGGCAAAGGGTTTATGAGAACGTCTCCCAGCAAGCCTGGAATATGTGGATGGAGTTCTGCAAAATGCTGCTCAACGAGTACCGGCTGAATCCCGCACGCCGCGAGGATCAACAAGCCATCATGCAGCACATGGAACAGTTTTTCTTTGGCGAGGGTGTGGCTCATCCGCCGGAGTACGTTCCGCCGACGAAGTAGTTTGCACGAAAACTCTCTGAGATTTTTGCTAGCTCTCGCTGGACGCGGAAGCAGCCTTGGCCTTTGGGTCGGCGTGCAGGTGCTTGATGAACGCCTCTAGCCGCTTCCAGTCTTCCACGGTCGTGCCGTTGGTAAACTGAACCCCGATCCCGCTTGCATCTCTCCGCCGCACCACGCCCCAGACATCAGCGCGAACTTGGAAGGACTGAAGGATGATCCGAATTCTCGAGCCTTCGGCAAATGGACGCGGCGTCTCCAGGTAGCAGCCACTCAAGCTGATGTTGCGCAGTTGAACCAGGACAGCGGGGCCATGCGCGGTTTCCCGCACGATAACCGTATCCGCGAGGGGATATCGTGGATGCACGACCTCTGAGTTCGCGCTCATGACCCGGCCTGACTCCGACGCTACTCAGTCCAAGCTGCAGCGGCAAATTACTTTCGTCATGGCAGCGAAGTTTATGGGCTAGCGCGAACTCTCGATGTACCAGTCTGTTAACCATTAACTGCGTTTTCACAGAGTATTAACCGCGCTGTAACACGCATGCACTACAAATAGGGCATGGATCCGCCCGTCTACGACACGCTGATCCTCTCTGACGTCCACCTGGGCTCGGAGTGCAGCCGTGCCCGTGATGCCACCCGGGTGCTGAAGCAGAATTGCTTCCGCCGGCTGATTCTCCTGGGTGACATCTTTGCCGACCTCAATTTCGGCCGTCTGACCAAAGAGCACTGGAAATTCCTCGGCTTCATCCGCAAGCTTTCCAATCCCAAGCGAAAAGTCGAAGTGGTCTGGGTGGAAGGCAACCACGACGCGGGCCTGACTGACATCATGTCGCATTTGGTTGGCGTGAAGGTATACGACGAATATGCATGGGAATACCAAGGACTTCGTCACCTGGCCATTCATGGTCATCAGTTCGACCGCGTGGTCGCCAACAATATGCGGCTGAACTATATGGGCACACTGCTGTACCTGCAGTTGCAGAAGTTAGACCTCAAGGGCAAACCAATCGCGCGCTTCATCGATCGCCTGAATACCCGCTGGCTGCGGATGTCTTCCAAAGTGGCCTCTGGCGCGCTCTTTCATGCACGTCTTCGCCGTGTCGACCGTATCTTTTGCGGCCATACCCACGAGGCGATGCAGGAACAACACGACGGAATTCAGTACTACAACTCCGGGGGATGGGTGGATGCCACTCCAACATACATCACGATCGGTACGGACGGAGTGCAGATCCACGCATATCATCCGCCCGACAAGCCTGACCCGGATCAAGAGGAAAACGAAATAGATTCGAATTTCGCTGAACTCGAGACTCATTCTGAGGGGATCTATGAGAATGTCGGCAGTTGACACGGCCTCGGTCATGGGCCCAGGTGACCTTTGCGCAAGCTGACCATCGTTTTCCATGATGCGGGCGGCGGGCATCGCAGCACCGCCGAAGCTCTCAAAGGCGTTCTGGCCTCCCAGGAGAATCCGTGGGAAGTGACTCTTCTCAATTTTCAAGAACTACTGGCGCCACTTGATGTCTTGCGCCGAACTACCGGGCTGCGCATCGAAGATGCCTACAATTTGATTCTGCGTAAGGGATGGACTCGTTTCAGTCCTCAGCTTCTACTTGTTTTGCAGTCCACGGTTCGTCTCTATCATCCCCAGATCGTCAAATTGCTGCGCGCGCACTGGGCGCAGCATCGGCCCGATCTGGTGCTTTCTGTGATTCCGCATTTCAACCGCGAATTGTCGGAAAGCCTCAAGGAAAGCGGTCAGCAGATACCGTTCGTTACGCTTTTAACCGATCTGGCAGATTACCCGCCGCGTTTCTGGATTGAGCGCGAATCGCAGTACCTGATCGCCGGAACGCAACGCGCCAAGGCACAAGCCCGAGCATTCGGCCACGCGCCCGACTATATCTTTGAGACCTCTGGAATGGTCTTGAAGCCAAAGTTCTATCAAAAGACAAATGTCGATCGCGTCGCCGAACGGAAACGTCTCGGCCTTGATCCCAATTGTCCGACCGGCGTTGTCTTATTCGGCGGCCACGGTTCGCGCGTCATGTTGGATATCGCCAAGCGCCTTGATCGAAGCGGCGCAGATGTTCAGTTAATCATGATTTGCGGCCATAACCAGAAGTTGGCAAATGAACTCAAGAAGCTAAGAACCAGGCGCCCGATGTTCGTGGAAGGATTTACGTCGAACGTCGAATCCTACATGAGCCTCGCGGACTTCTTCATCGGCAAGCCCGGCCCAGGATCGATCAGCGAAGCCCTCCAATTCCATCTTCCAGTCATCGTCGAATGTAATTCGAAGACGCTGCCGCAGGAGCGCTACAACGCGCAGTGGGTGACCGAGAATGGCTACGGCATCGTCCTCAATAGCTTTCGAGAAGTTGCCTCTGGAGTGCAACGCCTGCTTGATCAAGCGAACTCCAGCGAGATCAGTTGCAACGTCTGCAAGTATTCAAATACCGCCCTGTTCGAAGTTCCGAAGATTCTCGAAACCTGCTGGAAGCGTGAATCGGAAGGAATAACTTTAGATGCGGTAGTGTCGAATTCTAGTGAGACTCCGGCCTCTTGTATTTCCCGCTGATGGCGTTCCATCGAATGCGGAAGATTTCCAACAGCATGTGCAGCCCGTCCCGCAGTGGATTGATGCGTGTTCCTTCGCGGTGGGCCCACTTCACCGGAATTTCATCGATCCGGAGGTGAAATCTGCGCGCGAGGTACAGCAGTTCAGGGTCAAATCCCCAGCGCTCGATTTGCTGCATCGGGAACAGAAGTTCCGCAGCGCGTCGGTTGAACGCCTTGAATCCGCATTGCGTGTCTTTAAAGCTCAAGCCAAGAATCAGCCGCAACGCCAGATTGTAGATTCGCCCGAAAATCTGCCGATAGAAAGGCTGCCGTTTCGTCTGCAGTTTGACGTCAAGCCAACGCGAGCCAATCGCCACGTCCGCACCATTTGCTAGCGCGGCAAAAAGTTTGTCGGCTTCCTCAATGGGTGAGGAAAGATCGGCATCGCTAAACAGTAAAATCTCGCCACTCGCGTGCAACATTCCGTTACGCACGCTAAAGCCCTTGCCCCGATTCCCCGGATTTTCGAGCAGCCGCACACTCGGGCGTTGAGCTTTCAGCGCCTGTACGACGGCGGCTGTGTCGTCGCTCGAACCGTCGTTGACCACGATGATTTCCGCGTTCCAACCGCGCTCGGCAGCATGAGCCGAAATCTTCTCCAGGGTTGTCCGGATTCGCGCGCTCTCATTGTAGGCAGGCAGCACGATGCTGTAGGTGGGTGGGGGCAATGGCTTCCTTATCGCCGATCGTGACTGCCCAGTCGACCAACGACAAAAGAATTATATGGGAACGAACGGAGACGAGCGCTATCACCAACCTCTACGCCACTCGCCGTTTCTCGAGCAGGGCAAAGAATTCCTTCACCAACTCTTCGTCCCACAACCCCGACTGCGCCTCTTTTTGCATGGTGAGGGCAGCTTGTTCATGCATTAAGGCGGGTTTGTACGGCCGAGTGGTACGTAACGCGTCGTAGACATCGACGACTTGTAGAATCCTCGCCAGCAGCGGAATTTCATCCTTCTTCAATCCGTCGGGGTAGCCGCTGCCATTGCAGTGTTCATGATGATTACGAATGATGGGCAACACCAAACGAAGCGATTTCAGGGGCCGGCAAATATTCTCGCCCGTGATGGGATGCTGCTTCATGATCGCCCATTCTTCCGCCGTAAGGTTGGAGCCTTTTTTCAGAATCTCATCCGGCACCGCAATCTTTCCTAAATCGTGCAGATAGCCTCCGCGCCGCAACGCCACCACGGACTCTTCATCCAGTCCGAGGTGCCGACCCAGATTGCTGGCATTTTCCGCCAGCCTCTCGCAATGACCATCGAGATAGGGGTCGCGGCTTTCCACGCTAAGACCCAACGTGCACAGCACCGACTCTGCGTTTTCCAATTCGTCGGTAAACTCTTTGAGCTTGAGCAGCGACTTGACGCGGGCGAACAATTCTTCCGAGAAAATTGGCTTATTCAGAAAATCGTCGGCGCCTGCCTCGATGCCTCGCAGTTTGTCTTCGCGGTCGCTCAGGCCCGTAATCAGGACAAACGGAATCAGCCGCGTCGCCGGATCCTCCTTTAACTCACGGCACAATTCATATCCCGACTTTCCCGGCATCACTACATCCGAGAGAATGAGGTCGGGGGGCTTGCGACGAATCTCCGCTTCAGCCTGCGCCGCGTCCGGCACAGCAATCACTTCATAGCCACGCGTCTCCAGCAATTCCCGCATCAGCACCATGAGATCTGGGTTGTCGTCTACCACCAGGATGCGAGGAGCCCGGTGGCGCAGCGAAAGATCACTGACATTTTCGGGAGACGTGGAGCGGATCGCACGAAGAATCGAGGGTTGCTGAGAAAAACTCATGCCACAACGCCTTAACCCTATTGTAGCGGATTCGCACAAAAGTCAAGAGTGCAAGAAGGAGTACAAAGACTCCCGCTACGAGTGGTAGTTCGTTTCCCAAATCGGGTACAAGAGTGATTCTGTGTGACCTGATTCCTTGTCAGGGCCTTTCCCCGAGCCTAGCTTCAATCGTATGCGGATACTTTTGCGCCTCCTAATACCGCTGGTTCTGGCTGGCATGCCACTCTCGGCGGCGTCGAAGCCCCATGTGATTACCTTCGGGAAGTGGACAACCGTTGAGACGCTCACTGGACCTGAGGAAGTTCAGAAATTGCACCTGAAAGTCAGGCCGCTGTATGTAGACGGCAAGCTGAAGGAATTCACCGAGGGCACGCCCCACGAAATAACCGAGCGGCTTTTCGTCGTTCAACGCATGATTCGGGTTAACGATTCCTTGCCGTCTGATACCGGGGCAACTCCGCAGTGGGTCTGGCAGCTTGGCGGCTGGATCATTGTCGATCGCGGAAGTGGCCACGTCGCGGCGGCGAATTTGCCGAAATTTGAGCCTGAATTGTCCCTGGCCAGTTGGTATCGCGATTATGCCGCATATTGCGGAATTTCAGCCGACGGCAAGAAAATCTACGCGACCGTGGTTCAGCTTGGGCGACGCAAGCCGATCTTGGACAAACCGCTCGATGAAACAGTCGACGACTCCTCAAATCCTGCATGCGCCAGCCCTTCCTGGCAGCGACATCCGCCCCGGGTAACGTTCCGCTCGCAGGATGATCAGAAGCTGTCCTTCGCGGTGCGCCGCCACGCGGTCGAAGTAACAAACGAAGTAACAAACGATGACGAGGACGAAAATGGGACGGAATAGAACTCTTCGCGCCCTTTGCGGTGCAGCTTTTTAGCGGAAAGTTGCCGCCAATTCGCCAGGAAAGTCTGCTAGTCCCCGCTCGTTTCTGCGATTGCCATTTCGTCCGTCTTGAGCTTCTTCTTGACCTCCGCACTCGTCACCAGAACTACCGCCGCAATCACGATCGCGCTGCCCGCAACAATGTAAGCGTCGATCGGTTCATGCAGAATCAGCCAGCCCAGGAAAACTGCCACGACTGGATTGACATAAGCGTAGGTCGAGACTTTCGACGTCGGAACATGCCCGAGCAGCCAAATGTAAGCCGTGTATCCGATCCACGATCCACAGACGACCAGGTACAACGTTGCACCGATTCCTCTCGCTGTCCAAAAAACATGGCCGAAATCGCCAGCCACGATCGCGAATAGAAAATTAGCCAACCCCGCCGCGACCATTTCCCAAGCAACCGCTGAAAATGGATCCACATCCGGGGACTTCCATTTCTTGGCTAGAACCGATCCCAGCGCCCAACTGAACGAACCACCGATCAAACTCAGCGACGACCACAGCTCGGTGCGGCCAAAAGAAGTCGTCGCCGTGAGCTGCGGCCACAGCAGCACGATCAGCCCAACAATACCGAGACCCAGCCCCAGTTTCCCTCGAATCGAAACATGGTGATCACCCAGCAGCAGCGTATCCAGCACCAGGAACCAAAGCGGCGTGATGGCGACGATCAGCGCCGCCAATCCGGAGGCCACGTGCTTTTCCGCATAGCTGAGCGTCAGGTTGCCGCCCATCAACAGCAGGGTGCCAACCACTGCCATTTGGGCGAGTTGCCGCGAGTTGTAGAGAACCGTCCGTCCCCGCAGCGCACAAAACGCCAGCATAAAAACGCCTGCGATAAAGAACCGTACCGCGCACATCAAAGCGGGAGGAATCTGCTCCACCGCGATGTCGATCGCGAGATAGGTCGAGCCCCAAAACAAGTACACCAGTCCGAAGGCAAGAAAAACAGAGAACCGGCTTGGACTGCGAGTCATGGGAATATCCGGAAATTAAATCTAACAGACGGAGCCGGGAGTGTTCTCTGTGCCCTCTGTGTTTCAGAGAGTTGTCAGCGTCTGCCGGAAACCCGCCGATTTGCTCTTTGCGAACCGACGTTACTTAAGGCTGGCGGTTATTAGTGAAAGTTAATTTTGGGGTTCCGCTCTGATTCCTGACGCGCTATAATCACTCATTGATGTGTACTCATGCATTTCCAGACTGCCAATTCGCATCTGCCCGTGTGCTGGCTGCACTTTCTTGTGTGTCCGCGCCGTTATCGGGCCGTTCTACCTTCCAATCGGCGTCCTAGTCTCTTCGGCAGCGACTAACTCAGCATCCTCCTGTTGATTCTCGGCTTTTGCGCTACGTGGATTCGCACGCAACTCCGTTCAAGCCGATGACAGACGACGCACGACTTGCAACCGAATTCTGGAGGGTCTCATGGCAACCGAAACACTCACCACACCCAAGATCAAGACCGCCCTGCCGGGTCCGAACGCATTGCGCGTTCTTCATGGCGATGAGAAATATATCTCTCCGTCTTATACCCGTTCCTATCCAATGGTGGCCAAGCACGCCAAAGGCATTGTGGTCACGGATGTTGACGGAAACGAGTTCTTTGATTTCTCCGCCGGCATCGCCGTGACCTCTACCGGCCATTGCCATCCGCATGTAGTTGCTGCCATTCAGAAGCAGGCGGCCGAACTCATCCACATGTCGGGTACCGATTTTTACTACGAGCACATGGTGACGCTGGCGGAGCGGCTTTCCAAGATTGCTCCTATGCCCGGGCCGCACAAGTTCTATTACGGCAACTCGGGCACAGAAGCAATCGAGTGCGCTCTGAAACTGGCGCGCTACCACACCAAGCGGCAGAACGTGATCGCATTCTACGGAGCGTTTCACGGACGCACCATGGGCGCACTGTCGCTCACCGCGTCGAAGCCGCAGCAAAAGCGGCGGTTTGCGCCGTTAGTCCCCGGCGTAACGCACATTCGCTATCCGGATGTCTATCGCGACGCCGGCACTCAGGACCCAGAAGCCTACGCCCTGAGCTGTGCCCGTTTTATCGAGGACAAGCTGTTTCGCACCACGCTTCCTCCCGAGGAAGTCGCTGCCATCTTCGTCGAGCCGATTCAAGGCGAAGGCGGCTACGTGATTGCTCCAACCGTGTTCATGCACGAGTTGCGCCGCATCTGCGACAAGCACGGCATCTTGTTGGTCGTCGATGAGGTGCAGAGCGGCGTCGGACGCACTGGCAAGTGGTGGGCCGTCGAGCACACCAACATGCACCCCGATATCGTTTGCCTCGCTAAAGGCATCGCCTCCGGCATGCCTCTTGGAATCACCATCGCTAAGTCCGAAATTATGGACTGGGCGCCGGGTTCCCACGCTTCCACGTTTGGCGGCAATCCGGTTTGTATTGCCGCGGCATTGGCGACGCTTGATGTCATCGAGCGTGACGACCTTCGCCAAAACGCGACCGCAGTGGGGAGTCATATGTTGAAGCGCATGTCCGAGTGGCCCAAGAGACACGCATTGGTCGGCGACGTCCGCGGCCGTGGTCTGATGATCGGCGTCGAGATCGTCAAAGACAAGAAGACAAAAGAATACGGCGCCGCGGAACGCGACCGCATCGTGCAGTCGGCATTTGAACGGGGAATTCTCTTCCTGGGGTGCGGCCCGAGCACCATCCGCATCGCGCCGCCGCTCATTGTCACCAAAGACGAAGCGGACGTCGCCATGGACGTCCTGGAAGAGTCGATTTCGATTGTGGGTAAAGGATGACTGAAGCGTTGAGCTGGGGACGAGAATCCTCCCTCGTCCCCGATTTTTCAGCTCGCGCTTTGAAGTTTCTTGTCCGATAATCCCCGTGAGGACGGGCGTCCCTGCCCGCACAGAAAATCGTCCCACCGAACTCTCATGACCTCGCGGTTCACAACCCGCGTCCTTCTCGCGCTAGCCGCCTCGCTCGTGCTATGGGCCTCGGCTTTTGCCGGGATCCGCGCCGGCCTGCGCGCCTATTCTCCAGGACAATTGGCAGTCCTGCGTTTTATCGTGGCTTCATCGGTTCTCGTCGTTTGTGCCAGCGTTGCCCACTTCCGGCGTCCGCAGCCCCGGGACATTCCTGGGCTGATTCTCAGCGGGATCATTGGTATCACCTTTTATAACCTCGCGCTGAATTACGGCGAGACCCGTGTGAGCGCAGGTGCCGCAAGCCTCTTGATCGCCTCGGTCCCCATCTGGACGATTCTGGTTGCGAGCTTCACCCTGCACGAACGTCTTCCATTTCGGCGATGGCTGGGTGTGCTCGTCAGCTTTGCCGGCGTGGCTCTGATCGCGAGCGGCGAGGGCGAAGGCATTCATCTCTCGCCGCAGGCGCTCATCATTCTGGCGGCGGCGATGACGTCCGCCGTTTACATGGTGCAGCAGAAACATTTCCTGGGACGCTACAGTGCGCTCGAATTTACCGCCTATTCCATCTGGACCGGCACGCTGTTCATGCTGCCTTTCGGAGGAGGCCTGTTGCACGCCATTCGCATCGCGCCACCAAGAGCGACGCTGGCCATTATCTATCTGGGGATTTTTCCGGGATCGCTCGCCTACGTTGGTTGGGCGTACGTGCTCTCTCACGGCCCCGCCGGACGCACCAGCACCTTGCTCTACATCACTCCCGTGCTCGCGATTGGCATTGCTTGGCTGTGGCTAGGCGAAGTGCCGCGCCTGCTCTCGCTCGTGGGCGGAGCCCTGGCGATGGCAGGAGTGGTGCTAGTGAATATGAAAGATAAACTGCGCGCAGCCAGCGTCCAATCGATAGCTTCGGCCGAGGCGGAAGGCTAAACAAAAATATTCGGGCCGAATCGGGAACGCCGCAGCGACCATGTGACCGCTATCACACCAAGTCTTTATTGCTCTCTCGTACCCTGATCTCGTGACGTTTTCCGGCCGCACCACTCACGCTACCGTTTGTGCGCTCGACTGGCTCGTCTCACTCGCCCTTCCACCCGATAAATCCGCCAAGCACCACCGCACCGGTCGACGCGGCGAGGAAGCTGCATACTTTTATCTGCGACGACAGGGCTACGTGATGGTCGCGCGTAATTTCCGCTCTCCTAATCATCGCGGGGAAATCGACCTAATAGGCTGGGACAAAGATGTCCTGTGTTTCATCGAAGTCAAAACCCGCACGACCCATGACGTCAAACCCGCCGAAGCCGCCGTAGATCGCGCCAAGCAACGTGCGCTCATTGCCGTGTCGCGCGATTACCTTCGACATCTGGCACTTCCGTGCCAGTGGCGCTTCGATATCGTTAGCGTGTATTATGAATCGCAGTCGAGCCAACCGGTTTTCGAACTCTTCCGCAATGCCTTCCCCGTGGGCTAAAATAGAGGTTTCGTGTTGGCCTCATATTGAAAGGAATCATACTTGCCTGAACTGAGAAAAGACCCAATTGTGGGACGCTGGGTGATTATTTCCACCGACCGCGCCAAGCGCCCTACCGACTTCGTCCGCGATGCGGTGAAAATCAAGGGTGGTTTCTGCCCCTTCTGCTACGGGAACGAGAGCAAGACGCCGCCCGAAATCCAGGCTTATCGGCCGAATCCCAATGGCGGGCCTTCGCCGCAACGTGACTCTCCGGGATGGACCGTGCGCGTGGTTCCCAACAAGTTCCCGGCGCTGGGAATCGAGGGCGGGCTCAATCGCCAAGCCGAAGGCATGTTCGACAAGATGAATGGCGTCGGTGCGCACGAAGTGATCATCGAGACCCCCGACCACAACGCCACTCTCGCTACTCTCCCTTCCAAGCGAATTGAAGACGTGCTTTGGACCTTCCGCGATCGCATTCTCGATTTGAAGAAAGATCGCCGTTTCAAGTTCATTCTGATTTTCAAGAACCACGGCGAAGCGGCGGGTGCATCGCTCGAGCACGCTCATTCCCAGCTCATCGCTTTGCCCATGCTGCCAATTTACCTGACCGAAGAAATCGAAGGCGCCAAGCAGTATTACATCTACAAAGAGCGCTGTGTCTTCTGTGACATCATTCGGCAGGAGACCGAGTCGGGTATTCGCGTGGTTGCTGAGAATGAAGATTTTCTTACCCTCGCGCCTTACGCGCCACGCTTTCCATTTGAGACTTGGATTCTCCCCAAGCAGCACGAGTCGGCTTTCGAAAACTCTTCGTCGCACATGTTTGAGAACCTGGCAAAAGCCCTGAAGAGCTTGCTCATGAAGGCGGACCGTGTACTGGATAATCCGCCTTACAACTTAGTCGTTCACACTTCGCCGGTGCAGGATCCGACCAACGATCACTATCACTGGCACATCGAGTTCATGCCCAAGCTGACGAAAACAGCAGGATTCGAGTGGGGAACTGGCTTCTACATCAATCCGACGCCGCCAGAAGAAGCCGCAAAGTTCTTGCGCGAGGCTAGCGTGGAAGAACCCATTCCAATGACGGTGGGATAAGAAAAGTTCTTGTACGAAAGAAGGCGCGACGAGAGTCGCGCCTTTGTCATTGTGCCAGCTGTATCTTTACGAACTTTGCGCTTTGCTTCGCGAACTTTGCGGTTAAGGTTGTTTGAATGTTGACCACGTTGCTTGAATGTTGACCACAAAGAACGCCCAGACATCGCCATAGAACCGGAAGTATTAGACTAACCCTGGGTTCGGTCCATGAATTCTTCGTGCCAAGCCATCTGAATGGCTTCCAGCTTGCCTTCGTTCGACTTCTGCGGATCGTCCTTGAAATCGGGTAGTTCGGTCACATAGCGGTGCAGATCGGTGAAACGCACGGCTAACGGATTCAGTTCGGGATGGACCTCCGAAAGGAGAATTCCAATGTCAATTGCATCTTCCCAGGTAAGTTGCTTTGGCATGAAAGCTCCTGACAGCAGCAATTAGCGCTGAACACCTAGCCGAAAGGAACTGAAACGAAACTGTCATGGCTAAATGCTAATTGCCAAGTGCTAATTGCTGGTTTCTAGTGCTCCTCTGATACGTAATTCCGATTCCAGGAAGGAATTTCCACCACCACTTTGCCCGGTTTGGTAATCACCGCCTGGCATCCGAGACGTGAATTTAACTGAAGATCGGCAGCCATGTCCAGTCGGTCTGCCTCGTCATCGTCCATTTCCGAGAGATTTTCGGCGCCTTCCTTAACCCACACGTGGCAGGTGGTACAGGCACAATTGCCGCCGCATGCGTGATCCAGCCGAATATTATTGTTCAGCGCCACGTCGAGGATCGACTGCTCCTTGCCGTGATCTTTATAAGGCAGCTTGCCGTGTTCAAATTCAATCGTTTTGCCCTCTGGCAAGAATGTTATCTGCACTGTCTTTTCGCTTGTCGTTTCCATCGTCGCAGTTCCGCTTTGATTCTTTTCGCTCATATCTGCTCCATACGCTGTGTTCCTCTGGGACCCCTGTGTTTAGAAACACAACGCAAATTACTTGAAATCCGCTTTCGCCACCGGATGTCCCGCCTCGGGTGCCTCGCCCATATCGGCTTCATCCATCGTCTTGCCCTTCAGCGCTGTACTGACGGCAGAATCCATCATCAATTCTGCTAACCGCATCGTCCCTTGGTTCAAAGCGTCAATTGCTTTTCGTATCGCGCCGTAGTCTTCTTCTTTTTTTACCTGATCCAAAGCCTTTACGAGCTTGGCGATTTGCTTCTTCTCGTCGCTCGTCAGCTGTCCCCAAGCGGGACTCTGTTTCGCCTTATCGAGCGCCGCCATAATCGTGCCGGCTTCGTTCCGCGCTTCCACCAGTTGCCGCTGGCGAAAATCCTCTTCCGCGTAATCGAAGGAATCGAGAATCATGCTCTCGACTTGCTCATCGGTCAGCCCATAACTCGGCTGCACTTCAATTTCCGCCTCTTTTCCGCTTCTCTGTTCACGCGCGGAAACATGCAAAATGCCGTTAGCGTCGATCAGAAATTTGACCTCGATACGCGGCATTCCCGCGGCCATCGGCGGCACGCCCTTCAGATCGAAACGAGCCAGAGAACGGCAATCCTTAGCCAACTCGCGCTCGCCTTGCAGAACGTGAATGGCCACATTGGCTTGACCGTCCACTTGGGTCGTGTAGTATTGCGTCGCCGAAGCAGGAATCGTCGAATTGCGCAGGATGATCTTGTCGGTAACTCCCCCAGCGACCTCGATGCCAAGCGACAAAGGCGTTACATCGAGCAAAAGCATGTTCTGCGTAATCTCGGAGCCGCCGCCCAGGATATTAGCCTGCACCGCCGCTCCCAAAGCCACGACTTCATCGGGATTGAGATCGGTATGCGGCCTTCGCTGAAAAAGACCCTCGACCAGCGACCGCACTTTGGGAATGCGGGTTGAGCCTCCAACCAGAACGACTTCATTGATCTGCTCCGGCTTCAACCCCGCATCTTTCAGGGCCTGCTTACACGGTCCCACCGTGCGATCGATGATCGGCTGGATTAGTTGCTCAAATTGTTCACGAGAAATCTCGCGTTGATAGTGCCTCCCACCGGGAAGTTCGATATTCAGTCTAGTTGCCGGTTGCGACGACAGTGCGATTTTCGCCTCAATTACCGCCTTACGGATCGTCGCTACCGCCTCACCGTTACGCGAGAGGTCCGAGCCCATGTCGCCGCGAATGTCGTCGAGCGCGATCCGGATCAGCAGATTATCAATGTCGTCGCCCCCGAGATGCGTGTCACCGTTAGTTGCAATGACCTCAAAAATTCCATCCTGCAGCTTGAGAATGGAAATATCGAACGTGCCTCCGCCCAGGTCATACACAGCCACGATGCCGTTCTGTCTCTTGTCCAGTCCATACGCAAGAGACGCCGCCGTCGGTTCGTTGACTAATCGCAGAACATCGAGTCCGGCGATACGCCCAGCGTCCTTGGTCGCTTGACGCTGAGCGTCATTGAAATAAGCGGGAACCGTAATCACGGCTTTGCTGACGGGACCGTTAAAGAATCGCTCGGCATTGCGTTTGAGCTGACGCAGGATAAAGGCTGAAATTTCCGGGGGTGTAAACGTCTGCTGGCCCAGCTTAATGCGAAGAACTTCGCCTGGCCGCAGATCCTCAGCCAATCGAAAAGGGAAGAGCTTCAGTTCGTCCTGAATGTCCTCAACCCCGCGCCCCATCAGCCGTTTGACCGAGTAAATTGAGCGTTCGGGCGTCTCGATCAGATATTTCCGCGCCGCGTTGCCGACGATAATCTGATCGTTCTCATCGAGCGCAATGACCGACGGCACGAGATTCGCGCCGTCCTCGCCTGGAATGACGACAGGGCGCTCCCCTTGCATATAGGCCACGAGCGAATTGGTCGTGCCCAGATCAATTCCGACAATGCGATCAGCGCTCATAAATAAAGCAGAAGTTAGAAGTAAGAATGCAAAAGTAGACAGCCTCCGCTCTGACTTTTTGCCTTCTTACTTCTGCCTTCTGCCCTCATCCTTCCAGTACCTCATTCACATCCCTCACTAAATTGCGGATGTAATTTCGCCGGTTCACCAGATCGACCATCTTGTCGCGAACTTTGTGGCGATCCTCATCCGTCCCGCTATCCACCAGCTTGTCCCACTCGTTCCAGTAACCTTTCAACTCCTGCAGCAGGGCATCGTGTTTTTCTTCCAACTCCAGCTTCTGGCGGCCAACTTCTTCGATCAGAGCCGGGTCGTCCTCGCCCATCTTCTTTTGTGCTTTCAGTTCTTCCAGTTGCATGTTTAATTCGAAGACTTCTTCCAGAAGATCGGGAGGCACAACCTGTTTCTTGACCTGACCTGTGGCCCGCGCCTTTTCCGTCGCTGCTTTCGATTGCTCTTCTAACTCCACGCCTTCCAGCTTCAGCAGATATTCCGTACGTTTGATCGGATCTTTCAACGTCCGGTAGGCGTCATTGAGCAACGAGCTCTGCTCCAAACTCCACTGCTGCTCGCGGCCCTCGCCGCGCGCATAAATATCGGGGTGCAATTTACGACTTAGTTCATAGAATTCCCGCTCCAGCCTGCCGGCATCGATATTCAGCTTGCGCGGAAAATCGAAGAAGGTGAAGTAATCCACCGGTACCGGTGGCTGGACTTTTCCACACGCGCTACAGAAATGCGCAGCCCGCATCTCTCCACACGACCAGCAAGCCGAAGTGGTCTCACCCGGCATGATCAAAGACGAGCTCGATTTGGGTTCATTTCCTGCCATAACACACATTGACCACCAGAACAAAAATTTGCCCCGAGGGAAACGAACGCCGTGAAAAAGAAGAATTTCTTGTCATACTTTGCGAGATATTCAGCGAACTGACGCTAGGCCTGACGCAAAGCTCGCAAGAAAACCCGCAAAGATCGCCAAGCTCTTCTAACCCGAGAACGACGTCCCGCAACCGCAGGACTTCGAGGCGTTCGGATTTACAAAGACGAACCCCTGCTGCATGAGCGTTTCCTGGTAATCCAGCGTCATGCCGTGCAGGTAGATAAACGACTTCGGATCAACAAAAACCCGCACATCTTCGAACTGAAAGATTCGGTCGCGCTCTCTCGGCTGAGTATCGAAGCGAATGTTATAGCTCAAGCCTGAGCACCCGCCGCCCTGTACGCCAAGGCGCAACCCGCCCTGTTCCGGCGAAATACCTTCCTTTACGATGGCAGTGCGAATTCTGGCCAGGGCCTTCTCCGTCACCTGAATGCCTTTCGCCGGCGCAGTCGCTTTGCCCGGTTCTTCCGTGATTGTGGTCACTCAAATCTCCGCGCGAGCGAAATGCCCGCGCCATTCTTATTTCGCCTCGACCGCCACTGGCTTCGCCGTGTCCTGCTTCTTCTTCCAGTCGTGAATCGCGGCTCGGATGGCGTCCTCCGCCAACACCGAGCAGTGGATCTTGACCGGAGGCAGCGAGAGTTCCTTTACGATCTCGGTGTTCTTGATCGCGAGCGCCTCATCCACAGTCTTCCCCTTCACCCATTCGGTTGCCAACGAAGAGGATGCGATCGCCGATCCGCAGCCGAAGGTCTTGAACTTCGCATCTTCAATCACGTTGGTCTGCGGATTGACTTTGATCTGCAGTTTCATCACGTCGCCGCATTCGGGTGCGCCGACGAGACCAGTTCCAACTTCTGCGCTGTTCTTGTCCAGCGAACCGACGTTGCGGGGGTTGTTGTAATGATCAATTACTTTATCGCTGTATGCCATGATTTACTTTCTCCTCACCCTTTAAATTTGTTGTCATCCTGAGGCGGTTCTATTCCGCCCAAGACCAGGCGCACTTCCTTATTCTGCCGCCCACTTCACCGACTTCAAATCGATTCCTTCTTTCGCCATCTCGTAAAGCGGCGAAAGCTCACGCAGACGTGTTACCGTTTCGACGACGCGGTCCGCCACATAATCCACTTCCGCCTGGGTGTTGAAACGTCCAATCCCAAAGCGAATCGAGCTATGGGCCAGATCGTCGCCGGTGCCAAGAGCCTTTAACACATAAGACGGCTCCAAAGTCGCCGAGGTGCACGCCGATCCGCTCGAAACCGCAACGTCGTTTATGCCCATCAAGAGCGACTCGCCTTCAACATAGGCAAAGCTGATGTTGAGATTTCCCGGCAACCGATGCTCCATCGAGCCGTTGATATAAACCTCGTCCAAGCGGCCCATGATGTTGTCGCGCAGCCGATTGCGAAGTCCAGCCAACGTGCAAGACTCTTTTGCCATCTCCTCGGTTGCAATCGCGCAGGCTTTGCCCAAGCCCACGATTCCGGGAACATTCAGCGTTCCAGAACGCATGCCGCGCTCGTGTCCGCCGCCGTCAATAATGGCGGAAATCTGCACCCGTGGGTTCTTGCGCCGCACATAAAGTGCACCGACACCCTTTGGCCCGTACATCTTGTGCGCAGAAATCGACATGACGTCAATGTTCTGCTTGACGACATCGACCGGCACTTTGCCGACCGCTTGCGTCGCATCGCTGTGGAAGATCACTCCACGCTCATGACAAAGCTTGCCAATTTCCGTAACCGGCTGCAGGACGCCAATCTCGTTATTGGCGTACATGATCGTCACCAGGATGGTTTTATCATCCATGGCACGCTTCAGGTCGTCGAGATCGATCAATCCATCTTTCTGCACCGGCAGATAAGTCACCCGATAGCCATACTTTTCTAACCGCTTGCAGGTGTCGAGCACTGCCTTGTGCTCCGTCACTGCCGTAATGATGTGGTTGCCCTTCTCTTTGTACATCTCCGCCACACCCTTGATCGCGAGGTTGTCGCTCTCAGTGGCGCCGGACGTAAAAATGATCTCTTTTGTCGTCGCGCCGACCAGTTTGGCGATCCGCTCGCGCGCGGTTTCCACGCCCTCCTCTGCCGCCCATCCAAACGCGTGATTACGGCTGGCCGCATTGCCGAACTTCTCCATGAAGAAAGGCAGCATCTCTTCCAACACCCGCGGATCCATCGGTGTGGTAGCGTGGTTGTCCATGTAGATGGGCAGCTTAATCCCGTTTGCGCTCCCATGCTCCATCTGGGGGATCGACTTTACATCCGTGCTCATAATTGCTCTCCTCGCAGAACCTGTTCTCAAATCCTTATGTAATGCTTACTAAGTCCGTAGGGTGCTTAGGGGATGAATCGTCCGGCGAAACTTCTTCCCGCATCTCTGAGATAGAGATGCCCCGAAGCACTTCTTCGATACTTTGATTGACTCGCCGCAACGGCTCGCGAATCGTGCACCGCCCGCTCTGGTCACACTCGCCGCGCACCGTCACACAAGAAGTGATGAACAATGGGCCGTCGATGGCGCGAATGACTTCAAAAGCGCTAATCCGGCTCGGATCGCGCGCCAACGTATAGCCGCCATTCATCCCGTGCTGCGAATTCAGCAATCCAGCCTTCACCAGGCGTTGCAGAATCTTTGCCAGCGCCTCCGGAGGAATGCTGTAGGCCTCCGCGACATCTTTGGCGCTACAAGCCCCGCTGTCGACGTGCTCAGCCAGGTGCTTCATGGCCATCAGCCCGTAATCTGCCTTCTTGGTGAGTTTGAGCATCCGAGTCTGTAAGTCCGACTGTTTAAGTCGGATATACGCAGTGTAAAACCAGTTTCGCCTGAATGCAAGCTTATGCAGGGAACTGTGCGTGCCTTCATCGAACGGTATGTATATACAATTGAACGGTTTAATTGATTCCGACTTTTTTAGTCGTGTTTTCGAGAAGGGCATCGATTCATCTCAAGCCTCGATTCCTCTGCCTAGGGCCACGTCTCGGGATTACGGCTCCTTACAGCAGCGTTCTATTGACGCGGGAGGGACTTGACAAGGCCTATATCCCGGCTAGAATACCCGCAATTTCCGGTATTTTTACCCGGCACCAGAGGCCGGGGCGCCAAAACCGGCTTTATGACCTTCAATCCCGCTGTGGCTGGTTCCCCGAGAGAATCCAATGACTGATTGTAAGCACCCTCGCGTCCGCGTAGTCTCCCGCGACGAAGATAGCGAATTTGTCGAGTGCCTCGAATGCGGCCACGTGTTCGATTCCAGTGAGTTCAGAGATATGGACATCGAAGAGACCAAGCTGAGGGAAGAGCTCTAAACTCGCCGACACGACGGTTCCGAGCCGGCATTCCCGACGTAACCTTACCTTTCGCAGCCGGTTGTTGCATATTGGTGCAGTCGCTCCTTGCGCACTTTTTGGAGAGCCCTGCATGTCGCCGATGGCCCTTGTAGTTGACGACTCCATGCTGATCCGGCACACCGTCTGCCGGTTTTTCGAGCAGCGCGGTTTTGCCGTGGAGTCGGCAACCAACGGTCTGGAGGCGCTCGAAACCCTGAAGCGAATTCAGCCCGACATTATCGTTACCGACATGCAAATGCCGAAGATGAGCGGCAGCGACCTGATCACGGCGCTGAAAAAGCAAGACTCCACGGCAAGAATTCCGATCGTGATCGTCGCAGGAAAGCAAAGCGGCTTTGAGAAAACCGAAAAGCGCGCTGATTTCGCCATCTTCAAAGACATCGACATCGAGGATCAGCTCGCCAAGGCGCTCGATGCGCTGTCGTGCAAAAGGCCGAAAGCCCAGTTTGCGAAGAGCAAAGTTTAGCCGTATTCCGCTTCACTTCAATCCCAAGCCAGCTTCCGCCGAAAAATCTATGGGAGCGAATTCTTGTGACAGGAATTTCGGGTAAGCTGCTGCCGCGATCATGGCCGCGTTGTCCGTTGACAGTGGTCGCGAAGGGAACAATACAGGCATTCCTTCCATGGCCGCGGATTTCTCGAATGTCTGCCGCAATTCCTGATTTGCGGCAACTCCGCCGGTCACAAAAATAGTCGCCACATCGTAGGCCCCTGCAGCAACCAGCGTCTTTTCGACAAGGTCCTCGACCATGGCCCGCTGGAAAGAGGCCACAAGATCGAGCGTCTGCCGGTCGCACAACGCGACATAGTCATCTATCGTTGGCTTTGGCAAAGACGCGAGCTTTTGCCGGCGCTCGGCAATCGCTTCTTGCATTTTGTGGTTTTCAACATAACGAAGCACCGCAGTCTTTATGCCGCTATAGGAAAAATCAAATCGCGGGCCCGCATCGGACGACTCGCCATGCTGATTGCGGTCCTTATGCTTGATCTGCGATGGTCCAAAGTTTACCGCGCTCGGATTGCCATGCGGCGATAGCCGGTCGATGATCGGACCTCCCGGGTATCCCAACGCCAGCAGCTTGGCAACTTTATCAAAGGCTTCCCCGGCAGCGTCGTCTCGAGTGCGGCCGATGTTTTGATACGACCAATTATTCTCCTTCTGCCGAGCAAGATAAAGGTGCGTATGTCCGCCGGAAACCACCAGCGACAGCACGGGAAATTCAAATTCGTTGTTTCCCTTCTGCCGTTCTTCCAGCAAGACTGCGTGAATGTGCCCTTCCAGGTGATTGACCGCGATCAGGGGCTTATCGAGCGCGAAAGCCAAAGCTTTGGCATAACTGATGCCGACCAGCAGCGCCCCAGCCAGCCCCGGTCCCTGCGTCACGGCCAAGGCGTCAACAGACCGAAATGTCTGTTTCGCGTCATCGAGCGCTTTGCGGACGACCGGCACGATCGCGCGTAAATGTTCGCGTGATGCCAATTCGGGCACCACCCCGCCGTAAGGTTGATGGGTCGCAATCTGCGAGAAAACGACATTCGAGACAATCTGCTCTCCCGATCGCACCACCGCGGCTGCGGTCTCGTCGCAGGAGCTTTCAATCCCGAGGATGTAGGTGTCAGGCATGCTCATATTCAGGTTAGCAGAAGCTGCTATTGCGTTCTCGCCAGCAGCGTTTGCCCCGCGTCCACGACAATCTTGCGCGTGCCCACTGGAACAGCTAGGTGAAAAGGAGTGTCGGTGCCGTCCGCAAATACCCGGCCCAGATATTCGAGTTTGTTTCCTCGCGCCGCATAGAGTGGAACCGACGTCACCAGATCTGCCGGAGCATCTTTCTGCATGATGACTCCGCTTGCGTTCATTCCGCCTTCTTTCGCTGCGAACCTCACATTACGCAGCTCGATACGTGGTACTGAGGTCCCATTGACCCATCCGTCATAAAACCACCCGAGCGAGCGATGACCCTGAAACCACAACGACCGCGGCAGCTCTTCTTCAAAGACCTGCAACATCTGGCGGGTGGTCACCGATTTTCCCTCATAGCGATCCCGAAGTTTCCGCAAGGCTCTAATAAACGGCTCAGACTGCTCGGAGCCGCGCTCGCTTTTCGGTTCCGCGTCGCGCATCATGTGGCGAAGCATGTAAAACAGCCACGTTCCTCGTCCATAGCTGATGTCCTCATAGCCGTTCGGGAACTGTGAGCAAGAAAGACGCGTTCCCAGCGTCACCGGGCCAGCCTGCATCAGGGAGACGCCGGCCTTGTTTTTCTCCAACAAGTCCTCGCGATATCCATTCATGATGGCGCGAAATTCGGCCGGTTGTTCGTCTTCAAACAGCATTAACGAGCTGTAATTCGCCAGCCCTTCCGACGTCCACTGATCGCGGTATCCGCTCCATGTCACCAGATCGCCCCACCACTGGTGCGCCGTCTCGTGGCTGATAACTTCCTTGATCAGTGCTTTCTCCACCGCTGACATGTGAAGATTCGATTCTTCTTCCGGCGAAAGAAACGACAGGCTCGACAGAAAGATCAGCCCCGGCCAGCCCTGGCTCAAATTGCCGGGTTTCTGTGTAAGCGAGAGGCTGCTGAAGGGATAAGGCCCGAAATCGCGCGAGAAAACATCGATCGCGTGAGCCGAAGTTCGCGCCACCATTTCTGCATTGCGGGCGGGAGACACTGGCAGCGGCGTAATGACAATGGGCGGGTTAATTCCCCCAACATCCGGCGAAACTTGCACTTGCTGCTGTGGAAAGCCGCGCTCCACAGTTTGCGTCGCGTATGCGGCCACCGTGACGTTTCCAGCCTGTGCGGCTGCCCGCTGATATTTTCCTAGATTGAAGCCGGCAATCGGAATCGGACGCTCCGAAACCCAGTGACTCATCTGTTCTTGCGAGCTATCGGTCGCCGGCTCCGTTTCAGCATCATCGGGCTTGTCCACTCGCTTTCCAGTCGCCACCAACGTCCAGCCCGGTGGATACCGGAATTCCAGATCGAAATTCGACATGGCAATGCCGCGATTGGGATACCAGGTCCCGCGAGCTCCTACAAGCAACAAGCCCGGCCCAGCCTGCGACAACACTTCGCCGCCATACACGAAGTGCAGGCGAATCCGTTGTCCGGTCTGAAGAGGTTGCGCGAACACAACCGCGACTAAGTCATTCCCGCGCTTGGCTAGTTGTGTCCCATCCATCGCTGGGTTGTGAATGAACTCGACGGGCTGGCCGTCAGCCTGCACCTCCTTGATCACCAAGTCTCGGGCAAGTTCAAAGAGTGCGCTTCGCTGACCACCCTTGTTGACATGCAATTGCAGGTCAGCTTCGGCGTCGAGCGTCGTCGGTGGCTTAATCTGGGCACGAATCTTGACATCGGAAATATCGATTGACTCGCCGCGACCTTCCTCGCTCGCCACTGAATTGGCCGTTGCCGGCGTCGCCTTGCTGCCCGATGGTGAGAATGAACTCCAAACATCGTAAAAATTGTAGCCTTCCGCCAGGCGGAACTGACCTGCCCAAACCGGCTCCGGAGCGCGGGCATCGTAGTACACATCGAAAATGCCTTGCTTCTGTCCTTGCAGCCGGGCGTGGAGAAAACGATGGTCCGTCATGACACTCGTCGGAAGCTCGTTTGCAGACGCCGAGCCGCCGACTGGCAAAAGCTGGCTGAAATCAATGAACAGTCGAAGGGCATCAATCTGCGCCAGGTTCTTTGCGGTTTCGTTCCACAGCGAGACGAATCCTGCGGCATTTTCCGCTTCCCGAAGGTAGGGCTTCAACTCACCAAAAGTCTCGTCATTAAATCGGAAATAGCCAGAGACGAAGTGTTCTTCCAGAATCGCGGACCCGGTAAACAGTGCCATCGATCCGCGCTCGACCTGGTTCGGCGGTAGCAGCAGCACTTCGCCATCGCCTTCAAAGAAAGCGCCGGTTACGTGGCCCTCAACATCTTCGGTGAACGCGACCGTTCCATTGTCGAGTGTCATGGAAAAGCCCGGCCGGTCAAACGACAGGTTTCTCGCGAGATAAACACGGGACGGATCCAGTCCCACGCTCCCCAGCTTCAAAAACAAGCTTTCCGCCGCGTTCGTCGCGACCAATGGGGCTTGACTCAACTTGGGATGGTTTTGGCCAAGAGCTACACTGGCAACGAGCGCGCAACCTAGCCCTATCCACCAACCCTTGTCCATCCGTCGCATGACCTTGGTCACCTAGGTTGCCTATCCCCTGTTCTCTAGAATGCGCTTGAGTGCGAAAAACCCTTATTTTCTCGCTGCTGGTCGCCTTGTTCTTAGGCCCGGTCCTCACGCTCGCCGAGGTCATTCATCTCAAGAATGGCCGTGCGATCTGGGCCGACCGGGTTCGCGAGAATGCCGACCATGTTGAGTATGATGTCGGCGATGATACCTACGCTATCCCGAAGTCCGTTGTCGACCATATTGACTCCGGAGGTAACGCTCCGGCCTACGCTTCCTCGGGCGGCCAAAGCCCCGCGGCTCACAACCTGCCCGCGTTCGTGCCAAACGATAGCGTCCCCGGTGACTCCGCTTTGCTCAACAACATCGTTCGCAACGGATCGGTCGATGAAGACGCACTAACCGAATTAGAGAATACGGCCGACGCCCACACCATCGCTTCCGGTTACTTTCTTGCGGGCAAACATGAACTCGAACGCGAGAATTTCCCCACCGCCCACAAGTATTTAGACACCGCCCTGCGCTTCGACGGCCAGAACCCAACCATTCTGAACTACTACGCCTCTTTGCTGGTTCGTACCGGAAGCGCCAATGAAGCTCTGCCCTACGCGGAACGCGCCGTACGTTTGGCTCCGAACTCGCCCGACACGCTGACCGTCCTCGGCTATGTGCAGTACGCCTCCGATCACGAAGACGACGCGATCCGCACCTGGAAACATTCTCTGGAATTGCGTCCCGACGCCAACGTCAAAGCGTTGCTTGCCAAAGCCGAGCGTGACTCGGCAGCGCAGAATAACTATTCCGAGCACGACAGCAGTCATTTTGCGTTGCACTACGAAGGCTCCAAGACGCCGGAGTCGCTGCGCCAGGAAGTGCTGGCCGCGCTCGAAGCCGATTACGACGACCTGACCCGCGAATTCGGATCTGGCCCTGCGAGCGTTCCCGTCGTGCTTTATACCGACCAGGCGTTCTTTGATGTGACCCAAGCGCCATCCTGGACCGGCGCCGTCAACGATGGCAAACTGCGAATTCCAGTTCGGGGCTTAACCTCGGTAACGCCGGATCTCGCCCACGTCCTCAAGCACGAACTGGCGCACTCCTTCATCAACCAGCTTTCCGCCGGTCGCTGCCCGCAGTGGCTGAATGAAGGCTTGGCCCAGGCTGCTGAACCGCGCCGGGTTTCGAATGGCAGCCGCCTGGCCCAGATGTTTCAGACCCAGCGGGAGATCCCTCTAAACGCGCTGGAAGGCAACTTCATGCGCTTTTCAGGCGCGGAAGCGACCCTGGCCTACGACGAATCCCTCGCCGCTGTTCTCTACATCCAGGATGCCTATGGCACGGATGATCTACGCCGCGTCCTCGAAAAGCTGGGTGAGGGAACTTCCGCCGAAGCCGCGCTCCGCGCTACTATCCATTCCGATTACGCCCAACTCGAGACGGACGTCGGGAAATACCTCGCCAGCAAGTACGGGCAATAGGGGTCGTGGGCCCGCCACTAGGGCCAATCTTCTCCTTTGCCTCGCAGGCCGATCTGTGCTACCTTGCCGCGAAGATATGGGGCTGCTTAATCTGGCCAAACGTAAACCGCCCGCTTTTCGGTGCCCTGTGCATGCTCAGGTACCGGAGCTGCAGCAAGCCGAGCTGGCCGCCGTTTATTACGGCGAGCGTATGGGCGGCGACTTCTACGACTTCATCCGCATCACTCCCAACAAGGTCTTGTTCGGGCTGCTGGATGTCGCCGGACGCCTAGAGGAGAACCATCCTGTCGTTAACGCCGCGCAGCAGACCTTACGTGATCAGGGTGCGCGACTCTTGGCGAAGGGCGATTCCAATGAAGCCGAGAACATGATCGAGCTCTGCCTGCATCTCAACCGCACCATCCTCGAAGCCTCCGGAGGCGTGCATGCTTGCCCAGCTTTTGCCGGATGCTACGACGAAGACCTCGGGA
Source organism: Terriglobales bacterium (assembly GCA_035507035.1). Taxonomy (GTDB): domain Bacteria; phylum Acidobacteriota; class Terriglobia; order Terriglobales; family Acidobacteriaceae; genus DATJOJ01. Next base: position 124,436 of record DATJOJ010000040.1, read on the forward strand.
CCATCACCTACTTTAATGCCGGACACCCCGCCGGCTTGGTCCGCGACCACACCGGCATCACCGAGCTTCCTGCCACCGGTCTGCCGCTCGGCCTGTTTTCCCATACTACGGTTGATGCTTCCACGGTCGTTTTGCCGCCTGGCTCGTGTCTTCTTTTGGTCTCACGTGGCATCGTCGAAGCCAAATGCAGTGGCGAAGACTTCGGCTTGGAGCAAGTGAAGGTAGGGTTTGAGCAATGGGGAGCAGGGAGCGCAAAAGAACTTTGCACCTGCATCCTTAGCCGTGTTCAAGACTTCATGCATACCCCTCCCACCCACAATGATGTTACGGCTCTGGCATTGGTCCGCGGCAGCACAAGGGAGCTGCGTGTGGCCAGCGCCTAACCTGGACTTTCGCGTCCATTGCTAGCCGCCCCTAGCTCCCAAGAGTTAAAATCTAACTAAACCAAGTTCCCGGTTCTGTCTATGCGAAAACTCTGTTCTATCCTGCTCCCGGCCTTATTCGTCACTCTTCCTTCCGTTTTTGCCGCTGACACAGTGGTCGAAGAAATTGTCGCGCGCGTGAATAACCAGATCATCACCCGCACCGAGTACTTTCGCAGCAAAGAAGAACTCCGCAAAGAAGCCATGCAGCAGGATCCGGTCAACGCCGAGAAGCTCATTGCCGAGAAGGACAAAGATGTTCTCCGTGACTTGATCGATCAACAATTGCTGATCGAAAAAGGCAAAGACCTGGGCATTACGGCAGAGACCGAACTCGTCAAGAAACTTGATGAAATGCGCAAGCAGATGAACCTGGAGACCATGGACGACCTCGAAAAAGCGGCCGAGGCCCAGGGCGTCTCCTACGAAGACTTTAAGCAGAACCTGCGAAATCAGATCATCACCCAGCAGGTCATCGGCAAGGAAGTCGGTTCGCGGTTAAACATCAGCAAGGAAGACGAGCAGGCATTCTACGACCAGCACAAAGACGAATTCGCGCAGCCGGAAGAGATTCGCTTGAGCGAAATTCTGATCTCAACCGAGAAAAAGCCCAACGATCCTCGCGATGAAAGCCAGATCCTGTCCGATGCCCAGGCCAAAGCGGATGGCATTTTGAAACAGATCAAAGAGGGCGCTAAGTTTGAAGACGTGGCGAAAAAAGAGTCTCAGGGGCCCGGAGCCGCTGACGGTGGCGATCTGGGACAGTTCAAGCGTGGCGTACTTGCCAAAGAACTCGAAGAGAAGACCTTTGCCATGAAGGCGGGCGACGTCTCCGATGTCATTCGTACCAAACAGGGGTTCATCATCCTGAAAGTCACGCAACACCAGGAAGCCGGCATTCCTCCTCTGAGCCAGGTTGAAGGCCGTGTAACCGACATGGTCTACATGAAAAAAGTGCAGCCTGCGCTGCGCGAATATCTCACCAAACTGCGCGAGGATGCCTTCATCGAAATCAAGCCCGGCTACGAGGACTCCGGTGCCAGCCCGAATGAGACCAGGCCCGTCGAAGTCGCCACCAAGGACGACAAGGCCAAACCGCTAAAAAAGAAGAAAAAACTGGGCCTTTTTTAAGGTAAGCTGAGGAACGCAGAGGCGTCGTTGGGGAGCCCCCGGCTCGCTTTTTGCCACCAATCAGCGATGAAGGAATTCTTTTTATCTGCGTGCTGTGAGCACGAAAACAAGATCATCACTTCCGCCTTCGTGGTGACCTCAAAGCAAGTCAAGCCGAAAAAGAGCGGCGAACCTTATCTGGCGCTGACTCTCGGCGACCGCACTGGCCAGATCGAAGCCAAAATGTGGGACAACGTCGAGGACGCCATCGACGCCTTCGAGCAGGAAGATGTAATCAAAGTCAAAGGCTTGCTCAACAAGTATAAGAACCGCTTCCAGATCACCATTCACAAGCTGCGCAAACTAGGGGAGTCGGAAATCGACTTTGCCGATTACCTTCCTAAAACCACCAAAGACGTCGGCGAACTCTGGCGCACCCTCGCCGGCTTTGTCGCTACTTTTCAAAACCCTCACCTCAAAGCGCTGGTCGAATCTTTCATGGCCGACCCGGAGGTCGCGGAGGCCTACCGCAATGCCCCGGCAGCAAAATCCCTGCATCATGCCTACATCGGCGGCCTGCTGGACCATGTCGTCTCGTTGTTTCGTTCCTGCGACCTGCTCTGCCGGAATTATCCCCAGATCAATCGCGATCTGGTCTTGACGGGCGCCTTCCTGCATGACATTGGAAAAATTCACGAGCTGACCTACAACCGCACTTTCTCTTACACTACTCGCGGCCAGTTGCTCGGCCACATGGTCATCGAGCTCGAGATGCTGCAGGCCAAGCTGGCGCAGTTTCCGGATTTCCCTTCCGAGCTAAAGACTCTGATCGAGCACCTCATCATCAGCCATCACGGCGAGTACGAATTCGGCTCGCCCAAGTTGCCCATGTTTGCCGAAGCTCTAATGCTGCATTATCTCGACGATCTCGATTCCAAGCTGGAAAGCATGCGCGCCCATTTCGAGCGCGACTCAGGCACGGAGGGTTGGACCGGCTACAATCCTTCCCTCGGCCGTCCGCTGTTGAACGCGAGAAAGTTTCTGGAGCATACTCCTCAATCCGCGAGATCGGTGTCAGTAGAGTCTGCAGAGGAGCTCGCACCAGCGGAGGCTCAGACTCTGCCCGGCCTGGACTTGAAGACAGAAGAACCTCGTCCAGTCGCAGCCAGCGCGGTCAATAAGACTTAGTACGCTCACTCAGGTTTGCAAAGCGTTCGCCACGGCGTAAGATTGCGTCGCTGGCCGGGTTCGAACAATCATCCCCACGGAGGAAGCTATGAACTCGCGGTTAGTGGCTTTCACACTTGCACTTTCTCTTTCCCTTGCTGTCGGGTGTACTAAGAAGACCGATCAAAACGCCAACCAAACTGCCGACCAAACTGCAGCTAGCAATGCGAACACCCCGGCGCCGGCTGCGGCTCCTGCACCGCCGCCAGCTCCGCTCAAACCGAAGATCGTTACCATTACGGTTCCTAGCGGCACAGTGTTGACAGTGCGGCTCGGGCAACAGCTCGGCTCAAAAATCAGCCAGCCGGGGCAGACTTTCGCTGCTTCCCTGGCCAATGACCTCGCAGTAGACGGAAAAACCGTTATTCCTGCCGGTGCCAATGCCTCCGGCACGGTTGTGGACGCAAAGCCGCTCGGCAAAATCAAGGGAGCCGCAGTTCTGGAATTACAACTGACTTCGATCAGCGTAAATGGCAGTGATCAGGCGATCCAAACTGCGGCCGTCACCAGGTCCGAAAAAGGTAAGGGGAAGCGTACCGCGGTTGGCGCTGGTGGAGGCGCGGCCTTGGGCGGGATTATCGGAGGCCTCGCAGGCGGAGGCAAAGGCGCGGTGATTGGTTTGCTCGCTGGTGGTGGCGCGGGCACCGCGGGAGCGGCTTTTACCGGCAACAAAGAAATCGTGCTTCCGGCGGAATCGGCCTTGAGCTTTACGCTGTCACAACCGCTGACATTTCAGCGCGAAGTAAAGCCATAGATCATTCACTCTGTGAGCCGAAATGCGAGGCAGTTGCCAACGGCTGCCTCGATTTTTCCTGGCTACCGTTTCAATCCCTCCCGCCGCGGTATTACACTGATTAGTCCTAAATAGTGCCTTCATTCGTGGCATTCATCGGAGATTCTCATGGCAACCGCTACCACGCGACTCAATCCGCTCTCTTATCTCACCGATCAACTGAACGATCTCAAGGCCAAGGGCACCCATTTTCGTCTACGCGTCCTCGACGATGAGCAAGCCCCGGTTTGCACTTTCGATGGCAAAAAAGTCATCAATCTCGCTTCCAACAATTACCTCGGCCTGACCACCCATCCGAAACTCCGCGAAGCCGCTCTTGAAGCCACCCGCACGTACGGTGTCGGCTCGGGTGCCGTCCGGACTATCGCCGGCACCATGAAGATCCACATGGAATTGGAAGAAAAGATCGCTCGTTTCAAGAATGTGGAAGCTTGCGTCGTCTTCCAGTCAGGATTTGCCGCTAACGCCGGCACCGTATCGGCAGTGCTCGGCAAAGACGATTTCATCATCTCTGATCAGTTGAACCACGCTTCCATCATCGATGGTGCACGCCTCTCCAAGGCGAAGATTCTCGTCTTTAATCACAAAGACATGCCTCACGCCGAGCAGCAACTCGCCAGCGTCAAGGATCAGCCAGGTAGAAAATTGCTCATCACCGACGGCGTCTTTTCCATGGATGGCGACATCGGCCCACTGCCCGCGCTCTGCGACTTGGCCGAAAAATATGGCGCGATCATGATGGTCGACGACGCTCACGCTTCAGGTGTGTTGGGGCGCAACGGCCGCGGCACCATCGATCACTTCCGCGTGCATGGCCGTGTCGACATACAAGTGGGAACGCTTTCAAAAGCCATCGGCGCGCTCGGCGGATACGTTTGCGGTAGGCGCGACCTGATCGACTTCCTGTATCATCGCGCCCGTCCGTTTCTTTTCTCAACTTCTCATCCGCCGTCCGTGGCTGCAACGTGCATCGCTGCCTTCGATGTCCTCGAGCAAGAACCCGAATTGATCGAAAAGCTTTGGGACAATACACGTTTCTGGAAAAAAGAACTGGGTCTACTCGGATTCAACATCGGCGGCGTAAATACGCCGGCTAGCGAGACTCCCATCACGCCCATCATTATCGGCGACGGCAAGCTGACCATGGACTTCTCGCGCGAACTGTTCAAGGAAGGCGTGATGGGTACCGGCATCGCATTTCCTACCGTTCCCGAGGGCAAAGCTCGCATCCGCACCATCATGACCGCGACCCATACCAAAGATGAGTTGCAGCAAGCGCTCGCCGTGCTGAAACGAGTCGGCAAGAACATGGGGATTCTCGCTTGATGCCGCCAGGAATCACTGCCTGTGCCACATGATTCCACACCTTCTGCGCATCCTGGAGATTATTGCCGCCGCCGCTGCGATTGCCAGCAACTTCTACTTCATTCTGTGCCTTTGGAGCGCCGCACGTTTCCATCGCGGCAGAAAAAGTGACGCCGGTGCCTCGCCGAGTTTTTTTCCGCTGATTTCGATTCTCAAGCCTCTAAAGGGCACCGATCCCGAGATGTATGAGAGCTTCCGCAGCCATTGCCTCCAGGACTATCCCGACTACGAGATTATCTTTGGGGTCAGCGAAACCGACGATCCTGCCATTGCATTAGTTGAGCGATTGAAGGTCGAATTTCCTCAACGGTCAATCCGCCTTGTCATCTGCCGTGACAACCTTGGCCCCAACACCAAAGTCAGCAACCTCATTCAGATGGAGCGCGCGGCGCACTACGATCACCTGATTGTCAGCGACAGTGACATTCGCGTCTCCCAAGATTATCTGCGCCGCGTAATAAGTTCCCTGAGCGACCCTCAAGTCGGCCTTGTCACTTGCCTTTACCGGGGCATCGGCAATTCGACTTTGGGTTCGCGCCTGGAAGCGTTAGGCGTCAGCACGGACTTTTGCCCGGGCGTGCTGGTGGCGCAGCAGATCGAGGGTATCAAGTTCGGACTCGGCGCTACCCTGGCTTTTCGCCGCCGCGAATTGCAGGCCATCGGAGGATTCGAATCCCTAGTCGATTATCTCGCCGACGACTATCAGTTGGGCCGGCGCATCTCGGCACTGGGTCTGAAAGTCGAAATTCCCAACATAATCGTCGAGACATTTCTGGCTCGCTACACCCTATCGAGCTTTTTCGATCATCAGTTACGCTGGGCGCGTACCATCCGTGATTCGCGCTTCGGCGGATACGTGGGCATGGGCATCACCTACGGTTTGCCTTGGGCGATTTTGACCTTGCTCCTCGCCCGTGGCGCGAACTGGGCTTGGGCGTTGCTGGCGATCACCGCAGTCATGCGCGGCGCGGTTGCTCTGAAAGTCGGTCAGGGTATCTTGCAGGATTCTCAGGTGAAACGTTGGTTCGCGCTACTACCGCTCCGCGATGTAATCGCGGTTCTAGTCTGGCTGATTAGCTTCTTTGGCCACTCGATCATCTGGCGCGGGCAACGATTTCGCCTGCAGAAGGGCAAGCTTGTGCGAATTCCGGAGTGACGCCGTCGCTTCAAAGCGCATTCGTGAACTTTACCAGCGCCGCTAGTTTTTCCGCTGCCATTCCTGAATCGATCGCTTTCGCTGCAAGCGGCACAGCCTCTGTGAGATGCTCCGCCCTTCCCGCCGTGACCAACGCCGCCGCGGCATTCAGCAACACCACGTCCCGCCGCGCCGATTTCTTCCCAGCAAGAATCTCACGGATGATCGCGGCATTTTCCTCCGCGTCCCCGCCGGAAATGTCCTGAAGAGAACCGCGGCTCATCCCAAACTCCTCCGGCGTCACTTCGTAGGTCTTCACTTTTCCATCGCGAACCTCGGCTAATCGCGTCGCTCCCGTGATCGTGATCTCATCCAGTCCATCAAGTCCGTGCACCACCATTGCGCGTTTCAAACCTAACATGCTTAGCGCCTCAGCCAATTTCTCCACCAGATCGACTGAGTAAACTCCCACCACTTGCGCCGAAGCATGCGCCGGATTCGTGAGCGGCCCCAGCAGATTAAATACCGTCCGCAGCCGCAACTCTCGCCGCGCCGGCTGCACGTATTTCATGGCCGAGTGCATTGCCGGCGCAAATAAGAACGCCAGCCCGACTTTTTCCAGGCACGCCGCTATCTGCGCCGGCGGCAAATCAATCCTTATGCCGAGGGCTTCCATCACGTCCGCCGAGCCGCACTTCGAAGTCACGCTGCGGTTGCCGTGTTTGGCGACGCGAACGCCCACGCCCGCAGCCACAATTGCGGTTGCAGTTGAAATATTGAATGTTCCACTGGCATCGCCACCGGTGCCGCACGTATCGACTAGGGCGTCGCGCTCCGTGCCGCTCACGTCGACCGTCGAGTCCTCATGAATACGCAACGACGTCGCCTCGGCACGAATTGCCTCCGCAAATCCTACAATCTCCTCGACCGTCTCGCCTTTCATGCTGAGCGCAACCAGCAACGCCGCAATTTGCGCGTCAGTGCATTTTCCCGCGAGAATTTCTGCCATCACGCCTCGCGCTTCCTCGCGCGAAAGCGATTGGCGATGATTCACAAGTCGATGAAGAATGTCAGTGATCATGAGTGACAAAGTTCGGAAACGGCACAACCATGTTAAATTCTCGTTGCAAAGCGACGCAAAGTTTGCCCTAAGCAAAGCCGTTCTATAGAATCAAATGTTTGCTGCCCCCAACTGGAAGCTGCAAGCGGATCCTGCCGAGCTTTAATCAGGAATTCTTTTATGAAAATTCATGAGTATCAAGCCAAAGCAATCTTAAAGAAGTACGGTGTTGCGGTGCCGCGCGGAGAGATGGCGGAAACCCGCGAACAAGCTGAGAAGGCCGCGAAGAATCTTTTCGATTCTGGTGCAACTGGTGTCGTCGTCAAAGCGCAAATCCATGCCGGGGGCCGCGGCAAGGGCGGTGGCGTCAAAATCGCAAAATCCGTCGAAGAGGCTGCCGACCTCGCCGGCAAAATTTTGGGCATGACGCTGGTGACTCATCAAACCGGGCCCGAGGGGCGCGTCGTTCGCCGGCTCTTGATCGAAGAAACCTTACCGATCGAAAAAGAACTCTATCTGGGAATTGTGATCGATCGCGTCGAAGCCAAGCCAGTTTTTATGGCATCCGTCGCAGGTGGCATGGAGATCGAGCAAGTCGCCGCCGAAAATCCTGATGCCATCCTCAAGGAGCACATCGAGCCCGGCATGGGGCTGGAAGCGTTTCAGGCGCGCAAAATTGCCTTCCGTTTAGGCCTCAAGCCGCCACAAATCAGCGAAGCGGTTCGTCTCATGATCGGCTTGTATCGCGCCTTTCAAGATACTGACTCATCACTGATGGAAATCAACCCCTTTGTCAGTTGCAGCGATGGCCGCTTGTTCGCGCTCGACGCCAAAATCAATTTCGATGACAACGCGCTGTTCCGCCATCCGGACATTCGCGAACTCCGCGACATCACTGAAGAGGATCCGCTCGAAGTCGAGGCCTCTAAGTACAACCTGAACTACATCAAGCTCGACGGAAACGTTGGTTGCATGGTCAACGGCGCAGGCCTGGCAATGGCGACCATGGACATCATCAAGTACGCTGGCGGTATGCCGGCAAATTTCCTCGACGTCGGAGGCGGAGCGAACGCCGAGCAAGTCACTCACGCCTTCGAGATTCTGCTCAGCGATAAGAACGTCAAGGCAGTTCTAATCAATATTTTTGGCGGAATTCTTCGCGTCGATACGCTGGCGACCGGCGTGGTCGAAGCCGCTCAGAAAACGCATATTCAGTTGCCGATCGTATTACGGCTGGAAGGCACGAATGTCGAAGCCGGACGCGAAATTCTAAAGCAATCTGGACTGAATTTTATCGTCGCAGAAACGATGAAAGACGCGGCCGAAAAGGTTGTTGCGGCTGCACGGGGCTAGTGTGGTGGGCGATGATCTTGGCGACCTTCGCGGCACTTTTTTGCGGTCTTTGCGGTCAAAAGCTCCCGCCGCGAAGAACGCGGGAATTACCGCGAAGAACACAAAGTTGTACCAATCATAGGCAGGTATTATGAGCATTCTTATTGATAAATCAACGCGAGTCATCGTGCAGGGACTCACCGGCCGCGAGGGCACATTTCACGCTAAGACCTGTGCAGAGTACGGAACCAAAATCGTTGGCGGTGTGACTCCGGGCAAGGGTGGCACCACTCACGAAGGCTGGCCGGTCTTCAACACCGTGCAGGAAGCCGTCGACAAGACCGGCGCCGACGCCTCGATGATCTTTGTCCCGCCGCCCGCTGCTGCCGACGCCATTATGGAAGCGGCCGACGCGGAAATCGAACTGATTGTCTGCATCACCGAGGGCGTGCCGACGCTCGATATGGTCAAGGCTTGGGACTTCCTGCAGGATCGGCGCGCACGCCTGATCGGGCCCAATTGTCCGGGCATCATTTCACCCGGCAAATGCAAAATCGGCATCATGCCGGGGCACATTCATCGGGAAGGCCCGGTCGGAATCGTCTCCCGCTCAGGCACCCTGACTTACGAGGCCGTCTATCAGTTGACCACCCGGAACGTCGGCCAATCCACAGCGATCGGTATTGGCGGCGATCCTATCATCGGCACCAACTTCGTCGACGCGCTCGAGCTCTTCAACCGCGATCCTCAGACCGAAGCCGTAGTCATGATCGGCGAAATTGGCGGCAATGCTGAGGAAACCGCCGCCGACTACATTAAAGCGCGGATGAAAAAGCCCGTCATTGGATTCATCGCCGGGCAGACCGCTCCCCCCGGACGCCGTATGGGTCACGCCGGCGCGATCATTTCCGGAGGCAAGGGAACCGCTGCCGAAAAAATTAAAGCCATGGAAGCTGCAGGAATTCGAGTCGCCAAGTCCCCTGCGGACATTGGCGACATGGTGCTCGCCTCCATGGGCGTAAAGGTCTAGTTAGAGAATTAGCCAGAATTTGCAGGAAAAAGCGAATCGCGAACGACCAACGACCAACGACCAAGGACCCAAACAATCAAACTATGAAGACTCTCCAACGCACCCTGACCATCATCAAACCAGACGCAGTCAAAAAAAACGCGATCGGTGACATCATTGAGCAATTTGAGAAGAACGGCTTCCACATCCTGGCGATGAAGATGCTCGAAATTTCCAAGCATCAAGCAGAACAGTTTTATGCCGTTCACGCCCACCGGCCGTTTTACAGTTCGCTCACGAATTTCATGTCGAGCGGCCCCATCGTAGCGCTCGCCCTCGAAAAGGAAAACGCCATCGCCGACCTGCGTCAGCTTATGGGCGCTACCAATCCGGCCAACGCGGAAGAAGGTACGATTAGAAAAAAGTGGGCCAGCAGCATCGAACAAAACGCCATTCACGGCTCCGATGCCGACGAAACCGCGCGTTTCGAATTAAGCTTCTTCTTTGCGGGATACGAACTAACCCAGTAGCGAGCTTGTCGGGGGATTCCATGCCCTTAGTCCAAATCACAATGCTGACCGGCCGCACGGCTGATCAGAAACGCAAACTCGCAAAGCGCATCACCGATGTCATGGTCGAAGAAGCCGGTGCGCACCGCGAGGCCGTCGTCGTGACCTTTCATGAAGTCTCAAAAGAGAGTTACGCTTCCGGTGGCGTGCTGGTGGCGGACAAACCGAAGTAGGTTTCGGCTCGCCAGCAGCCTATCCTAGCGGCTCGTAAAGATTCCCTTCGATTCGCTCTCCGAGCTTGGGCAGCTCTTTTTTTGCATACTGCAGAAAATGCGGCGCGGCACGATGGGCCTCGAGTGCGGCATCGTCCTTGTATAGCTCATAAATAAAGAACCGTCGCGGCTCCGTTTTGTGCCGATGTACCTGGTACATCACGCAGCCCGGTTCCTTGCGCGACTCTTCGGTCAGCTTGGAAAATATCGCGGCCACTTCATTTTCGTGGCCCATCTTTGCCATCCACGTCACAGCCAGAACGACCATTGCTTGCTCCGTTCTATCTCTTTATCTGCGCCCTGGTCTTCGATCCGGTTAACTCGTGCAGTTTTGCTGTAAAGTCTTCTACGAAAATCGTCTGCTCGCGGCCCGGTCCGGTGGAAACCATGCCGATGCGGGCTCCGCTTTCCTTTTCAACAAACGCCAGATATTCGCGCGCCGCCTTCGGCAACTTCTCCATTTTCGTAATGCCTTCTGTCGAAGTCTTCCAGCCCGGAATTTTCCGATAAACGCATTCAATCTTTCCGAATCCGCTATCTTGCGCTGGGATCTCGTCCACTTTCTTGCCGTCGATCTTGTACCCCACGCATACCGGAATTTCCGCGAACTCGTCGAGCACGTCCAGCTTTGTGACCACAAGCCATGTTATTCCGTTAATCATGCCAGCGTAGCGCAAGAGAGGCAAGTCCAACCATCCGCATCGCCGGGGCCGGCCGGTAACGGCTCCGAACTCATTACCTCGTTTTCTGAGCAAATCTCCCGTCGCATCGAGCAATTCACTCGGAAACGGTCCGCCCCCAACGCGTGTGCAATAAGCCTTTGTGACCCCAATTACGGTATCAATCGCAGTGGGAGCCACGCCCGTCCCGGTCACCGCGCCGCCCGAGGTCGCACTCGAGGAAGTCACGAAAGGATACGTGCCATGATCAATATCGAGCATCGTCCCCTGCGCCCCTTCAAACACGATCGACTCTCCCTTCAGCAGGGCGTCATTTAACAGAAACGCCGTGTCGCAAACGAACGGCGCAATCCGTTCCGAGGCCGCCGCATACTCGGCATACATCTTGTCGGGATCGAGTGGCTCAGAATTGAACAACGCATGTGCAATCATGTTTTTCTCGCGGCAAGCATTCTCGATGTGGGTCTTTAGCAACTCCAAATCCAGCAGGTCTGCCACTCGCAACCCGCGTCGTCCCATCTTGTCTTCATACGCCGGTCCGATTCCGCGCGAGGTTGTTCCAATCTTCACCCGTCCCGGGGCGTTCTCCGCCGCCAGCTCGATCATGCGATGGTAGGGAAGAATTACGTGTGCGCGATTGCTGACAAATAAATTCCCGGCGACTTTCACGCCGGTTGCACCGAGAGCCTCCACTTCCTTGAGAAAGGCCATCGGATCGAAAACCACGCCATTGCCGATCACGCTGCGGCAGCCCGCGCGCAGGATGCCACTCGGCACCAACTGCAGGATGAACTTCTTTCCATTGATGACAACCGTGTGTCCGGCGTTGTGTCCGCCGGCATAGCGCGCGACCACGGAGAAATTCTCCGAGAGCACGTCAACAATCTTGCCCTTGCCCTCATCGCCCCACTGGGCGCCCACGATGACCGCAGTTTTACCGTTTTTCAAAATAGACTCCACAATTCGGGATGCCGCGGCTACCCGGCCGCTTTTGACGGTCGCACACACTCGCGCCCCGTGTTGGAAACGGGCTAATTTACTGAGGATTGAAAGGGCAGAGGTGTACGAAGAATGATAACGTACCCAAGGGGAGACGAGCAATCAGACCCCGGCGACGCCCATGCCTGAACTTCCTGAAGTCGAAACCATCGCCCGCGGCTTGGCAAAGCGCGTCACCGGAGACGTGATTGAGTCCGTCTGGCTGGGCAACAAGCCTGAACCGTTGAAATCCTCGGCCTCTGAAATCGTCAGGACCCTCGAATCCAGCCAGATCACGCGCGTTCGCCGCGTAGGCAAGCACATCGTCATCGATCTGGAAAGGAACGATGGAGCACCGGCGTCCTCGCCCGTTAAGAAATCGAAACGCGCTCTGAAAGATTCGCTTTCGGCAAATGCCTCCCAGTGGATCGTCCATCTCGGCATGACTGGCCGCATGTTAGTCAGCGACCCCGGCGAACCCGTCGAAAAGCACACCCATGCCATCGCCCGGCTTAAGTCTGGCAAGGAACTGCGCTTTGTCGATCCGCGACGCTTCGGCCGGCTGAGCGTCACCCACGGATTTCAAGCTCCGGGTTCCGAGCCGCTCGAAGTCGAACTCGAACGATTCGTCTCTCTATTCAAAGGTCGCAAAACGCCAATCAAAAGTGCGTTGCTGAATCAAAAGCTTCTGAGCGGCGTCGGCAACATTTATGCAGATGAATCGTTGTTTCGGGCGGGTATTCGTCCTCGCCGGCGCGCCGCCTCGCTCACAAAAGAGGACTTGCGTCGCCTTTACCTCGCTGTTCAGGAGGTTCTCAAAGAAGCCATCGCCCTTGGTGGCTCCTCGATTTCCGATTATGTCGACTCCGATGGCGAAGAGGGATTTTTTCAGCTTCAGCATCGCGTCTACGGGCGAGACGGCGAGCCCTGCCTGGTCTGCAAGACACCTATCAAGCGAATCGTCATCGCCGGACGCAGCAGTCATTATTGTCCAAAATGCCAGCGGTAGTCTTGTTTGTCTATACGCCAATAACGATTTAATAAGTTGTCGGCAATCGACATCCAGGAACTCAGGTGTTACTCTTGATTCGTCATGGCCAGCTACTCCATCGGTGTCGATCTTGGCGGCACGAACCTTCGCATCGCTGCCGTCGACGACCAAGGCAAGCTTCTTGAGAAAGTTACCCTCGGCACGCAAGTTGCGCTCGGCCGCGACCGGGTTGTCAACGACATGTGCGCCGCCATCCAACAGGTAGCTGCGAAGCATCGCGACTCCGGCACGTTACTCGGAATTGGCATTGGCGTCCCCGGCATCATCGATATGAAAACCGGCATGGTGCACGAGTCACCGAATCTCCCCGATTGGGCTGACTATCCCGCCCGTGACGAGATTGAGCGACGGCTAAAGACGCGCGTAATCCTCGAAAACGACGCCAACGCTGCCGCACTTGGAGAGAAGTGGCTTGGGGCTGCGCGAGACTTCGAAGACATGGCCATGCTGACGCTCGGCACCGGCGTCGGCGGTGGCCTGGTGCTCGGTGGCCGCGTGTGGCACGGAATGACCGGAATGGCAGGCGAATTTGGCCACATCACGGTCGAGCCCAATGGGGCGCTCTGCGGATGTGGCAATCGCGGCTGCCTCGAAGCCTACGCTTCCGCAACTGCGGTGGTGCGGATGGCTCGCGAAGCTATCGCTGGCGGTGCCGCGGCAGCCTTAGCCCGCGCGGCCAGTAGCGATCCCGAATTCAGCGCAAAGGTTATTTACAACTTGGCGATTCAAGGCGACGAAGAAGCGCGAAGGGTCTTTCGTCAGGTCGGACGGGCGCTGGGAACTGTGCTGTCCGACTTAGTGAACTCGCTGAATCTGCCAATTTATGTAGTGGGCGGGGGAGTCTCGAATGCCTGGGACGCATTCGCCCCATCGATCTTCGACGAACTGCATCTCCGCTCCATGGTCTATGCCGCGACCGCTCCCGATCCCGGGCCGGGCGAAGGAGCATCGGCAAAAGTCAAGCCGAATAGTACGACCAAGACTGTCATCACGAGAGCCTTGCTGGGGAGCGATGCAGGATTATTCGGGGCGGCTCGTTTACCAATGGCGTAACTACTTCACCGTCGCCCGCGCCATCACTCTTCTAAACGCATTCAGGAAGATCTGATTTTGTTCCGGCGTTCCGATCGTGACCCGGATCGCGGTCGGCGCGCCCCACGGGCCCAGCGGTCGAATGATCACGCCTTCCGCCTGCAGTTGTTTGGCAACCGTCGCAGCGTCTTCGTCCAGTTCGAAGTAAATAAAGTTTGCCCACGTCGGTACCACGCGGTACCCGAGTTCCGCGATCCCTTCCATGAGCCGCTGCGATTGTTCGCTGTTATTCCTCACGGCTTTGTCGGTGTGCGCTTTGTCTTCTAACGCCGCGACGGCCGCCGCTTGCGCCACTGAAGAAACCGAGAACGTCGTCCGCATCCGTGCGAAGTAAGTCATCAACTCCGCCGGCCCAACGCCGTATCCCACGCGGACTCCGGCCAGTCCATGCGCCTTCGAAAACGTCCGCAGCACTACCACCTTTCGTCCTTCTTTCACGTAATCCAGCGAATGAGAATAGTCGGTACGGCGCCGCGCGGCGAAATCCTGGGCAAAGTCGTAGTACGCCTCATCAAGGATCACAATCACATGGTCCGGTACACGATCCAGAAAGCGGTCAACTTCCGTTGCCGTCACGATCGTTCCCGTTGGGTTGTTCGGATTGGACAAGTAAATGAGGCGGGTCTTCTCGTCGATCGTGCTGATGATCCGATCCAGGTCGAAGGCGTCGTTACGCATCGGAACCGTGATCAGCTTCCCGCCCGCCGCCTTCGTCGCGATCGGATAAACAATGAAAGACCGCTCGCTGGTAATGGCATTCAGCCCTGGCGAAAGCAGGGTCCGAGCGATGATTCCAAGCAAAGCCGTCGAGCCGGCCGTCGGAACGACTTGTTCCGGCCTCACGCCGTGGTGCTCAGCCAATCGGTCGCGCAATTCGCTGGCGTCGATGTCCGGATAAAAATTGATTTCCCCTAAAACCCCCCGCATCGCTTCGATCGCTTTTGGGGACGGCCCGTAGGGATTCTCGTTCGAAGCCATTTTAATGATGGAGTCCACTTGGCTCTCCTCTAGGGCTTGGCGGCGCGATTTTCCCGGCGTGTACCCGCCCAGGCTGCGCACATGCTCGGGCACAAGCTGGCTGAAGTCGCTCATGAAGGCTTCTTTAATCTTTATCACGTTGTCTCGGATGTGTCATCTTTGGTAGCGAGAGTTACGCTGAAAAAAATCGGGCCGTTTGCAAGAACAATTCCTGCATGCGGCCAGTCTAAGTGCAAGGAGGAAGACAAATGCTTGTACGTCTCATGTGGCTGATGTTATCAACTGCGATAGCCAACACATCTCCTGTTGCAGACGTCTCGCAGGAGCTACGCTTGCGGGATCAGGCTCTGCTCGATGCGTTTGCTCCCGGCGACGTGAAAGTATGGGACCAAGCGCTGGCGGTCAACGCAGTTTACCTCGACGAAAATGGCGTGGTCATGAACCGCGCCGAGTTTCTTGCCCAAATCCAGCCTTTGCCCAAGGGGGCGTCCGGCTCAATACAAATCTCCAAATATTCGGCGGAGGTCTCCGGAGACGTCGCGACGGTAGTACACACCGATGACGAGACCGAGGATTATCACGGCCAACATCTGAAGGCGCAATACTTGACCACCGAGACCTGGCAGCGCCAACAGGGAGCCTGGAAGCTACTCTTGGTGCATGCATACGCCGTATTGCACGAACCAAAGGCCATTACTCTGCCGACCGCGGACCTCGACGCCTACGTCGGTCGCTACAGCGCGGCGCCCGATCTGGTTTATACTGTGCAGCGCGACGGAGATCACCTCGTCGGAGGGCGAGAGGGACGTCCTCCTGCTCCACTCCTTGCCGAAGCACGCGATGTTTTCTTCGTGAGTGGCCAGTTGAGAGTACGAAAGATTTTCCAGCGCGACCAGCAGGGAAACATCATCGGCTTCGTAGACCGAAGGGAAGGGGAAGATCTGATCTGGAAACGAATGCGGTGAAATGCTGTTTTTTTTCTATGCCCGGCGTGCCGGCCCGAGCCTTCGTAGCTTCGCCACCTCTTCTGCAGTTAGCTTGCGAAATTCCCCAGGATGCACGTCCAACTGGAGCGGCCCATACTTCACTCGCTTAATTTTTTCCACGTGATGCCCGATCTCCTCAAACATGCGCCGAATCTGCCGATTCTTGCCCTCGATCAGCGTCACTTCATACCAGGGGTTCGCCGCGTCCCGGATGATCTGGATCTTCACTGGCGCCGTCCGCACCCTCTTCCCTCGGTCACCTTGAATAGAAATCCCTTCTCGCAAGCGGTCAAGATTTTCCGCTAAGGGATTGCCCGCCACTTTCACCAGATAAGTTTTCGCCACATGGTTTGCCGCCTTCATCAACCCATGCGCCAAATCGCCATCGTTCGTGAGCAGCAGCAAGCCTTCACTGGCGTAATCAAGCCGCCCCACCGGATAAACTCGCGACCTGACACCCCGCAGCAAATCCATAACTGTGGGTCGTCCTTCCGGATCGTGCACGGTCGTTACATATCCCTTGGGTTTGTTCATCAG
This sequence comes from Terriglobales bacterium, assembly GCA_035507035.1. GTDB lineage: Bacteria > Acidobacteriota > Terriglobia > Terriglobales > Acidobacteriaceae > DATJOJ01. The sequence continues at coordinate 140,972 of DATJOJ010000040.1, forward strand.
CAGGTAGACGTGCCTTTCTGCACCGTGCAGCAGTTTTCCCCGCACCCGAATGTGATCGCGTTCCGGATCGGCTTTGCTGCCCAGTTCCGTGACCATCTGGCCATTCACTGAAACCAAGCCACCTGTAATCAACTCCTCCGCCTTGCGGCGCGAGGCGATTCCGGCAGCAGCAATGATTTTTTGCAGGCGTTCAGCAGGCATGATGGTTTTGAAGCCGGCCTTTGGCAAAACTAAGCCGCAGGATCGTTCTCGCTTGATGCAGCTTGATTCACGACCTCGCCCGTCTCCTGCTCGCTTGTCGGGGTTTCAGAGGTCGGCGCGCTGGAATCCGTCGCCGCCGGCAGCAGATCGCTCTGGAACGATTCCGCCACAAGTTTTTCAAACTCTTCCATGCTGGGCAGTTCGTTCACATCCTTCAGTCCGAACCGCAACAAAAATTCCTTCGTCGTCTTGTAGAGAATCGGCCGGCCAATCACGGCCTTGCGGCCGGCCGTCGTAATGAGCTTGCGGTCCAGCAGCGTCCCGATTACTCCACTCGAATCCACGCCGCGAATTTCACTGATTTCCGGCACGGTGATCGGCTGTTTATAAGCGATCACGGCCAGTGTTTCCAGCGCTGGCAGCGACAACCGGACCGGTGGCTTCAGACTTTTGGCAAAAGCCCGCACCACGTCGTGATGCTCTGGCTTCGTCGACATGCGGTATCCACCGGCAACTTGCCGAATCTCAATCCCATGATCCGGTGCGTAGTGGTCGGCGATCAGTTCTTCCAGTGCCGCTCGCACTTGTAGTTTGAACGCAGTCCCGTCACTCGCCGCTTCGTCTGGAGACGATTCCTTCACCAGTTGCATGATCTGCTCTAACGTGACCGGTGTCTCCGCCGCGTAAACAATCGCTTCGATTTTGGCCTTCAGGCTCATAATCAGCTGTTAGCTCTTCTCCCCTACCTCCAATCATCTCGTACAGCCATTTGCTCTGCCATGACAGCTTCAAATCTTTCGTGCTTCCGGATCAGGATCTCGCCGAACATTCGCTCCTGTCGCAATTGGATCGCCTGCAGCCGCACCAGTTCCAGCAATGCCAGAAACATGCAAACCAAAGCGTGCTGTGAGCTGATATTCCGCAACAGCTGTTTCAACCGGATCGGCCGATCTTCCAATGACAGCCGTCGCCGCAGGTAATCGATCATCTGCCCGACCGTCATGGTCTCTTCACTCACCTGGATCATCGGCCGGTTGCGAAGACGGTCGAGAACCTGCTGAAATGTTTTCACCAGATCGATCGTCTCCACCGCCAATTCGGCTTCAGCTCCCTCGGCTTCGGCAAATTCCTTCATCGCGGGATTCGAATAAACCGCGTCCTCGACCTGCTGTTTCTGCAACAACATCTGCGCTGCTGCTTTGAATTTCTCGTGCTCAATCAGCCGGTTCACCAGCTCTGCACGGGGATCTTCTAGTTCTTCCGACCCAGCCACCGGATCCCGCGGCAACAGCATTTTCGACTTGATGTGAATCAGCACTG
>DATJOJ010000041.1:0-3825 GCA_035507035.1 Terriglobales bacterium
GTGTATTCCTGTTTGCGGTAATGGATAGGTTGAAGGAAAGGGCGTAAGAAGAAGGCACATTTTGGAAAGGTCAGCTTCTATTAATGCACGCCTGACGCCTGATTCCTGACGCCTGTTCTCGTGACCTTCGTCATACCCCCGCCTGTTTTCCTATCCAGAGAACCTTTACAATAGAGTTAACCCACTCAGATGTTTGGCCGCGATGAAAAGCCTTCCCCGATCCGCCTCACGGCGGTACAGTACATAATCCTCGCCATTTTTCTTTTCCTTGCTTATGGGCTGTGGCGGCTGCAGGTTTCGCAGAGTGATTACTACTCTGCCGCGGCCGAAAGAAACCGCGTGCGCGAGGTTCCAATTCTTGCCCCACGCGGGAAAATTCTCGATCGCTATGGGCGCACGATCGTGGATAACTACCCTTCTTTTACCGCGCTGCTCATGCGCGATTCGTCGCGAGATTTGAACGCCGATGCTGACTTGATCGCCTCCGGCCTGCATATGGATCCTAGAGAAGTGCGCGAAAAAATCCGCCGCTTCGCTGGCATGCCGCAGTATCAGCCGATCTATTTAAAGGAAGACATCACGCCGGATGAAGAGGCATTCATCGAGGCGCACAAAAGCGAGTTGCCGGAGTTGGACACCATCATGGCGTACCGGCGGCTCTATCCGCGCAAAGGATTTTTGGCGCACCTGATCGGCTATGTGGGTGAAGTCAGCGAGGATATGCTCAACGAGCCGCAGTTCGAGTTTTACAACCCTGGTGACGTAGTCGGGAAGTCCGGAGTCGAACTCGAATACAACCAGTTGCTGATGGGCACGAACGGCTCGCGGCAAGTTGTAGTGAATAGTCACGGCAAAGAAGTTGGTCAGCCGCTGGATGAAAAGCCTGCCGTTCCCGGCAAGCCACTTAAATTGACGGTCGATATCGACCTGCAAATTGCCGCCGAAGAGGCCATGGAAGGCAAAAACGGTGCGGTGGTCGCAATGGATCCGCGCAACGGCGAAATTCTCGCCATGGTCAGCCGACCGATCTTCGATCCCAACGACTTCGCCATCAAGGTCTCATCAAGCGAGTGGAGCAAGCTGGTGAATGACGACGATCATCCCTTGCTCAACAAGGCGATTCAAGCGCAGCTTGCCCCCGGCTCAACCTTCAAAATCATTATGGCCACCGCTGGACTGCAGGAAGGCATTGCGCAGAATATGCATGTTTTCTGCAACGGTGGCGCTGAGTTTTACGGCCGTTATTTCCGCTGCTGGATCTCCGATCATCACAAGATCCATGGCGACGTTGATATCTCAAAGGGCATTTATCAATCCTGCGACGTTTTCTTCTACACTCTGGCGGAAAAGCTCGGCATCGAGAAGATCGCCAAATACGCGACCATGTTAGGACTGGGGCAAAAAACCGGAATCGATCTTCCACAAGAAGCCAGCGGTGTAGTGCCTTCGGAGGAGTGGAAAATACGCAACTTCAAGCAAAAGTGGTTCGCCGGGGAAACCATTTCTGTTGGAATTGGCCAGGGCGCATTGGAGGTGACCCCGATTCAATTGGCGCGAGCGATTGGAGGGATCGCCAGTGGCGGCATTCTTCATCGTCCGCACGTGCTCTCTCCATCGAATGACCTGCCGGCTGGATTTACTCCGGTCTCCAACAACGGACCAGATACCGTGGATATTCATCTCGACCCCAAAAATTGGGAGGTCATCACGGATGCTATGGCGAATGTGACTGGGCCGCTTGGCACTGCCGGCGCGGCGCATCTGCAGGGGATTGATTTCGCTGGGAAAACCGGGACGGCGCAGACGATCAGCGCGGCAGGAAAATCGAAAGTGGCGAATGGCAAAGCAAGATTCAAAAACAACGCCTGGTTCGTCGGGGTGAGCCCAAGGCGCAATCCGCAGATTGTCGTGGCAGTTCTTTGGGAAAGCGGCGAAGAAGGCCCGTTGGCTGCGATCGTCGCTTCGCAGGTGATCAAGGCTTACGTGCAGGAGCAGCAGCGCCGCGAACCCACCAACGTCGCCGATGCCAAGAAAAAGATTGAAGTGGGCGCAGTCTGGACAGATGGTGAGGACAACGGCGCGGGAGAGCAGAAGTTCGGCGGCGGCCATTTCTGGATCGATGGTCGCGGAAGGCCGGACCCGCTGGCTACGGCGGCGCCGGGCCTGGGAGGGATCAACTGACGGCTGATCGTTGACGGCTGATTTATGCCTCGTAACATCTCATTTCGTGATTTCGATTGGCTACTGGTCAGCTTTGTGCTGATCATCTGCTTCCTTGGCGTGGTCGAAATCCGCAGCGCGACCCTGCATACGAAGTTCGTCGGCGTCCACATCAAGCAGCTTTACTGGATCGTGGGCGGCCTCGGCGGGATGTTGCTGATGAGCGTTTTGAATTACCAGATGCTGCTCGAAAAAGTTCACTGGATGTACATCGCCGCGGTCGCCTCGCTCATGGCAGTCCTGGTATTCGGGCAAAAATATCTGGGCGCCCGGCGCTGGGTGAAGTTGCCCGGAGGCAATCATTTCCAGCCGTCGGAATGGGTGAAGCTGATTTTGATTCTGGCGGTAGCGAAGTATTTCGCCGATCAGCAAAACCGTGAGCTCTCGTGGACGGATTTCATTAAAGCCGGAGCGATCGTGGGCATCCCCATGCTGCTGGTCCTTGCGCAACCGGATCTCGGCACCGCGCTGACTTACCTGCCGATCGCGATCGTCGGCTTGTTCCTCGGCGGAATTCGCTTGAGGCAAGCGCTGGCAATCATTCTCTTGGCTGGTTTGGCCATGCCTTTGGCCTGGCACCACATGAAGGATTATCAGAAGGAACGCCTGGTCAGCTTTATGGCGCCGGATAACGACCCGCGCGGCGCCGGCTATCACGTAAGGCAATCCGAAATTGCCGTAGGTTCAGGCGGCATCTGGGGCAGCAGCTCAGGATCGCAGACCCACCTGGCATTCCTGCCCGAGCCGCATACCGATTTCATTTTCGCCGCTTTTTCAGAGGAACATGGTTTTGTAGGAGCTCTGGCCGTCCTGCTGTTATACTTCATTGTGCTGATGCGTTTGACCCAGAACGCACAAACAGCACCCGACCGTGCTGGCACATTTATTGTGATGGGTGTAGTCGCCGTTTTGACCTTTCATATTCTGGTCAACATCGGCATGGTGGTTGGCTTTATGCCGGTCACTGGAATACCCTTGCCCTTAATGAGTTACGGAGGGTCATCGGTACTGTTTATGTTCCTTGCGCTGGGGATGGTTATGAACGTCCGCATGCGCCGCTTCGTAAACTGAAGCGAATCTTTGCTCGTGTGGCGCGGACGCTCTTGTCCGCGAGATACGCGTGAAGAACCGTGTTGTAGATGCTGTCGGACATGAGTGTCCGACCCACAAAATTACGATCGCCCTCGCGTGAAGAGGGCAACTCACCGGCAGCGGAGACGAGCCGGGCAGGATTTGAATTAAGACTCGGGCAGGTAACGGCCCCCTCAAAACGCATTCCGCCTCAGAACTGTTGGCGGCACCTTGAGAGAGCGGTCACAAACCCAGTCAGATTGCGATTCGTGGAAAAGACTTTTGAATTCTTAAAGCCACTCCAGGACCGGAGACTTTCCGGACCGGGATCTTCCTCGTGCATCAGCGCAGAGTGCTGCGCCTTGCAGAATACTGTCGCAAGCTTCATTCCTTCCCGCAGTTCTCGCGCCATCCGGTGACACCGCCAGCTTTAAGCTGACGGACCGGAGTTCGAATGACAAAAGAATTGTTTGTGTCTTCTACGCCTCACGAAACCAAAGTGGGGTTGGTAGAAGACGATCAACTGGCAGAAGT
>DATJOJ010000042.1:0-160510 GCA_035507035.1 Terriglobales bacterium
AGCGCCAAAATCCTCTGGTAACGGTTTCGGACTCTACTACACACGACAATTGCACCCAACGAGGAATGTGTAAAACTTCGTCAACGCCGCGATAGGAGCGCCTTTGCCGAAAATTAACATTGCCGCGCACAAACTCTTCGCGCTAACATGTCGTCGATGCCTCAGGATCCCTTGGTGATCGACGATTCTACGCGCGCAGAAAATGGCTGTCGCATTTTGCGTCTGAAAGGTCCATTGCTCCTCTCGAACCTCTTCGATTTTCAGTCTCGGGTTCGAGCCAACACCTGCCGCACCCTCATTCTTGACCTGAGCGATGTCCCTTACATTGACTCGGCCGGGATTGGCGCTCTAGTGGGTGCGCACGTGAACCACAACAAGGAAGGTCGATCGCTGGCGCTGGTAGGCGTCGTTCAGCGGGTTGGAAATTCGCTCAAGGTAGCCCACGTCGATTCGTTTTTTCGATTTTTCGACTCCCTGGACGCTGCCGAATCCGCCAGCGCGTAGAGAATCATGATTGGTCGTCGGAAGCACGCCAATGTGCCTTATAGGCGTATACCACTGCCAATAGCGGCGGTGCCAGCAACACTCCCCAAAACGGAATTAGAATCCCCAGAACAACCGGCGCGACAATTGAAACCCACATCGGCACCTTAGCTGTGCGCTTCATGATGTAGGGCTGCAGCAAAAGACCGTCCACGACGACGATCCCGGCGTACAGCATGAGAACGTAAAGAGGGTGCTCCCAGTCCTTCCAATGCAGGGTCGCCGCCAAGACCGGGCCGATCATTCCTAATACCGGGCCGAGGTGCGGCACAAACTGCAACATCGCGGCGAGTATCGCCCAGAGTGGGGCCCAAGGAACTTTCAGCAATAACAGCCCTACCAGCCAAAGAATACCAACCGCGATCGAATCCTGCACCTGCGCGATCAGCCAGTTTTTGAGCGCTCCGCCGGTCAGCCGAAAATGTTCCCCAACATTCATTCGCACTGTGCCACCCTATGTCTTCTGTGTTTACGTTTCGCGTCTTTCCCCATGCTAGACTGAAATTATCCTGACCGTGAGGCTGCATCCATGAAATTTGGCGTAATCATTTTTCCGGGATCGAACTGCGATCATGATGCCTACTGGACCATCCAGAACGTAGCGAAGCAGCCGGCAACGTTCTTGTGGCATGAATCTCACGATCTGCAGAACTGCGATGTGATTATCGTCCCAGGTGGCTTCGCATATGGCGACTATTTACGCACAGGCGCCATCGCCAAATTCTCGCCGGTCATGGAATCGGTTCGGAAATTCGCCGATGGCGGAGGACTGGTGCTCGGCATCTGCAACGGTTTTCAGGTTCTTTGCGAGTCTGGATTGCTCCCCGGCGCCCTAATCTGCAATGCGGGCCTTAAGTATGTTTGTAAACCAGTGCACGTGCGAGTCGAGAGCACTGATACTCCGTTCACAAGCACCTGCCGCCAGGGAGAAGTGCTGACCATTCCGATTGGCCACATGGGCGGTAATTACTTTTGCGACGACTCGACGTTGTCAGAATTGCACCGTGAGCAGCGGATCATCTTTCGATATTCGACCGCAGACGGCCAAGTCACCGCCGAAGCCAATCCCAATGGATCCTTGGACAATATCGCCGGCATCTGCAATCCCGGTCGCAATGTCCTTGGGATGATGCCTCATCCTGAGCGATCGAGCGAACCCGAGCTAGGCGGTATCGAGGGTTTCAAGATCTTCCAATCGCTTGTCGGAGCGATGGCTGAAAAGTAGACCATCCATTTTTTACTTCGCAAGTAGGCGGAGAGCTTCGGGCTCGTTTTTCCCTGTGCTGGTTTCGCGTCAGCGTAAGACCTGCCAACCTGTTATATTAGCTTGTCCCGCGAGCTCACCCAATTTCAGAGACGGAGTCTGAAAACTCTTATACGAATGGCTATTGCATCGGAAAGCACCGTCCGCACCGGTCCTATTGTTTTCGTTCTTTTCTTGCTGAGCGCTTTTCTATTGCCTTCCTCTGCAGGCGCGCAGGTCGCGCCCCGCTATGAGGTGTTCGGTGGTTATTCCTATCTGCGCTTCGACTCGCCGACCATCGGATTCGCTGACTATTCGAACTTGAATGGTTTTACTGCGGAGGGCGTTTTTAATTTCAAGCTCAAGTGGGGCGTTGTGCTGGACGGCAGCGGAAATTATGGATCGCAAATCTCCTCGTATCACTACATGATTGGACCGCAATATTCGCTGCGAAGAGACAAATCGAAATTCTTTTTCCATGGGTTATTCGGCAAAGCCCAAAACAACATCGATATTTTTGTGCCACCACGATCTTCGGTGAAGGGTGTGGGGCATTCGTTTGCAGGAGGCGGCGGTTTCGATTGGTTCTGGAAACCCCGCATTACCATTCGCGTCGTACAAGGGGATTACATCTATAGCAGCACCTTCGGCAAATCACAAAATGATGTACGGATTTCGACGGGGATCGTGGTCAACTTCGGCCATATTGGTCATCACCCGAAGCTGTAAAAATACGAACTCCAGACAACGAATTGAAGCATGACAACGGTTAAGAAAATCTCGCTCGGGCTGGTGGCATTGCTCATCGCCACGGCGATGGGATGTGGCGCCCCGGCTACGCATCTCGCCTATGGCACGATCCCAACCCTCAATGCTGTCGCTGCCTTCCGTGTGAACAATAACTCGGCCGCATTTACAAAGATTGTTGGATCTCCCTACCCCACGGGAAACTCCCCGTCGGCTGTGGTCGTCGATCCGGGCCGCCAGTTTGCTTACGTCACCAATCAGGTCGACAACACAATCTCACGGTTTGCGATCGACAACAAGATCGGCTCGCTGACCGAGATCATGCCCCGAATCAACACCGGTTTCTCTCCAGGCGCTCTCATCATGAGTCCCGATGGAAGCTTGCTATTCGTAATGAACGAGGTATCGGATAACATTGGCGTCTATGCGGTCAAGTCGGGCCTTTTAACCCAAGTCAGCGGCTCGCCTTTCTCTGTCGCTCGAAATCCGGTGGCCATGATTTTGACGCCGTCAGGGAAATTTCTCTACGTTTTGAACAGCGACGAAACTTCCGTGTTTGGTTATGCCGTCTCGAGTTCTGGCGCGCTCCAGCAGATTGCAGGTCCGCCTGCCGCTACTGGGACGGGGCCGTTGGCAATGGCCGTCGATCCGGGCGGAAAATTTTTATACATCGCCAACACGGCGCAGAACACGCTCTCCATCATGTCCATCAATTCCGCTACTGGAGCCTTGGCGCCAATCGCGGGCTCACCTTTTGCCACCGGAACCAGCCCGGTGTCGCTTACCCTTTCTACCTCGGGTCAGTACCTGTACATTGCGAACCTCGGATCCAATAATGTTACCGGGTACTCCATCGCCGCTGACGGACAGCCCAATCTGATCAGCGGCTCACCCTTTTCGACGGTCGGTTCGCCGAGCCTGATGGTGACAGATCCGGACGGAAAGTTTTTATATGTCGTGAGTCAAAGTTCAAAGTTTGTTTCGGTGTTGCAGATCGATTTCACGACCGGCGGAAATCTGATCAACGGACCGACGACAACCTCGATTACCCAAGCCATCACGTCGTTGTTTGTGACGCAGTAAATCTGGGGCCTTCCCTGTGGTCAATTTCGGAATTGTCGGCTTTGGCTTACACGCGGTGAAGCGTCTGATGCCAGGCTTTGCTGCCGCGAGGAATTGCCGAGTGGTGGCGCTCTCGCGACGCGATCTCGACCAGGCGCGTGAGTCCGCTCGCCAATTCGCGATTCCCTTGGCCTTCGACTCGGCTGAAAGTCTCTGCCGCTCGCCTGAAGTGCAAGCCGTCCTAGTCACAACTCCGAATTCCTGCCACTTGCAAGATGTGTTGATAGCCATACGACACGGCAAACCCGTATTGTGCGAGAAACCGATGGCTTTGAACGCAAGCGAGTGCCGCGAAATGGTAGAAGCCGCAGGAAAGGTCGGCGTCTTACTGGGCGTTGCGCATGTATTTCGCTTTGAAGAGAGCCTGCATCGAATTCGGGACCGCGTGGCTAGCGGAGAGATCGGTAAACCCATCTTTGTGCGCTCGGAATTCTCGTTTCTAGCGGGCACTGACCATCCGCGGAAGTGGATGAACAATCCGGCTATCGCTGGCGGCGGGCCGATCCCTGACGTGGGCGTCCACTGTGTCGATGCTCTTCGGTTCATCTTGCAGGATGAAGTTGTCAGCGTGTCGGCCCAGGCCATTTCCGACCAACTCTCAGGAGACGTCGAAGCGGCAGCCAGCCTGCTGCTCGAATTCTCTCGCGGGACTCTGGGCAGCGTTATGGTCTCATTCCGCTCGCCGTATCGCACGCCGTTCGAAATTGTGGGTGACAAGGGTTCGCTGCGCGCAGATGATGCCTTCAGCGTGGATAAGCCGGTCGTAGTTGAAACCAAAGGTGACAGAGCTGCGAAAGAATCGGAGACGCTGTCGAATTCTTCGGCCTACACGCGGCAGGTCGACGCATTCGCCGACGCGGTCGAAGGCAAGGCGACATTTCCGGTGCCGGGGGAAGAAGGCTGGAAAAACCAGGAGGTGCTTGACGCCGCGTATCGCAGCATCAAGAGTGGAAGGCGAGAAAGGGTGTTCTCTGCCAAGTCGTAGCTCACCACCTCAAGCATGCCGGCTCAAAACTATGTCTTTGCTTTTTGTTCGATACCCACTAGAATCCCGCTAGGAGGTTCGGATTGCTGTTTATTCTGTGTATCCTCATCGCACTGAACCTTGTAATTCTGGGACTCCTGGTCCTACTTCAGAAAAGATTTAACCATTCGGACCAACTGGAAGCCATTAAAAGACTTAGCGATGAGGCGCAGGCGCTGCAACAGAGCCTCTCCAGCCAATTTGCCGCGTCTACAGCGGACATGGCGCAACGCTTAGAGCAGACTAAGGGAGACCTGCGCCAACAGGTATCAGACCGTCTGGGAGACGGGTTTTCCACAATGCGATCTGCGGTTGAGCAACAACTTCAAGCGGGGCGTCAGGAGCAAACGCGGGGTCTTAGCGATGCTCGCAAAGAATTGACTACTTCGCTCACGTCAACCACTGCTCAACTGAAGTCGGAGTTCGACACCTTGAATAAGTGTACGGTGCAAAGCCTGGAATCGATTCGCGACCGAGTGGACGCCAAACTTCTCGACATCACAAACCAGGTTCAGCAAAAGCTCGATGAAAACATCCGCGAAGGATTTGCGCAATTCGAAAAGGTCCAGCAGCACCTCAAGGCGGCGGAAGAGCAGCTACGGGAAGTCGGAGCTCTAGGTCACTCGATCAACGATCTGAATAACCTGCTCAAGCTGCCGCATCTACGCGGGCAATTTGGCGAAGCCAGCCTGGAACGTCTGCTTGCCGATTTTCTTCCCGCTCACATGTTCGAGATGCAGGCTTCCCTTCCCGAGAACGGCGGCCGGCCAGATGCCGTGATCTATTTTCCGGATCGGAAACTGCCGATTGACGCGAAATTCCCTCGCGAGCAGGTGCTGGCTCTTTTTGAAGGTACCGATCAGTCGGCAGTTAACGAGGCGCGCCACGAGTTTGTACGTGTGATGAAAGCGGAGGGTAAGAGAATCAAGGCATACATTCAACCGGAGAATGGCACCACCGACATAGCGCTCATGTATCTACCGAGCGAAACGCTCTACATGGAAACGGTTCGCAATCGTGAGCTCGCCGATTGGTTGAATCACCAACACGTTTTCCCGGTTTCGCCGAATACTCTGCTCACAACTCTGCAAACAATCGCGCTTGTGCACAAATGGTATGAAGTTGCCAGCCGCTTCGAGAAAAGCCGGGTCGAACTTGCGAAGGCGCAGAAGTCGTTCGATTTCTTTCAGAATAACTTCGAAAACGTGGGCAAGAGCCTGAGCAAGGCACAGGAAGCTTTCGATAAAGCATCAACTCATCTGAAGGCTTACCGAGGAAAGGTCACGGCACTCAGCGGGCAGGAGCAGTTGGATCTCGACTCGGCAAACTCTGGCGCCGAGGCTTTACCCCTCATCGATAAAGCCAGCGCATAACTTGTGGGCCGCGGGAGCCGCGACAAGCGTTCCGCGTTACAGCCCAGCCTCAATACGCGAACGAGGATCGAGATAATCCCTTAGCGCATCGCCAATGAAATTGAACGAAAGCACCGCCAGCATTACTGCGGCAGCAGGAAACAACACAAGATGGGGCGCGTCAAACAGGTGCGCGCGGCTGTCATTGAGCATGACGCCCCAGCTTGCCGTCGGAGGCGGAACCCCGAGCCCAAGAAAGCTCATGGTCGCTTCCGCAAGGATCGCGCCAGCCATACCGATTGCCGCTTGCACAATTACGGGCTGAATAATATTGGGCAGAATGTGACGAACGATGACACGAAGATCGCTCGCGCCCAGCGCCTGTGCCGCTTCCACAAATTCTCGTTCGCGCACAGCGAGCACCTGCCCTCGCACCAATCTCGCATAACCTACCCAGCCGCCTAACGATAGCGCCAGAACCAGATTAAAGATTCCCGGGCCACGAAATGCGACAAACGCAATCGCCAGCAAGATGCCGGGAAATGACAGAAACGCGTTCATGACCACGACGTTAATAAAGCGATCGATGCGGCCACCGTAATACCCTGCAATCGAACCAACAATCAGACCCAACGCAAGCGATGTGGCAACCACACAACTCCCCACCAGCATGGAAATGCGCGAGCCGTAGACCAGGCGCGAAAGAATGTCGCGCCCAAGTTCATCCGTTCCGCACCAATGCGTGGTTGACGGAGGTAAAAGCCGGGACGGCAGATCGATGTGAGCGGGATCCTGCGGCGCAACCCATGGAGCGAATAGCGCGCAAAGAACAAAAATGACAACCAGAACGACCCCAATCGCCGCCAGCGGATTACGCCGTGCGACGCGGTGAAACGAGATGGAAACGCTAGCCAAGGTTTTACTGCCTGATTCTCGGATTCACCACCGAGTACAACAAATCCGTTAGGAAATTCACTGCGATATAAGTCAACCCAATCGCCAGGATGCAGCCTTGAACCAGGTAATAATCGCGATTGCCAATGGCCTGGATCGTTAATCGTCCGACGCCCGGCCAGGAGAAAATCGTTTCCGTCACAATCGCCCCGGCCAGCAGAGCACCAAATTGCAAGCCTAGCACCGTGATCACCGGAATCATGGCATTCCGAAGCGCATGATGATAGACAACCGTTCGTTCCGGCAAACCCTTCGCTCGCGCGGTACGAATGTAATCCTGGCCCAACTCTTCCAGCATCGACGTTCGCACCATGCGAGTCAGAATTGCAGCAAGCGCGCCGCCCATGGTAATCGCAGGCAGAATCAAGTGCGATAAACCTCCAGCGCCCGAAACCGGCAGCCAACCAACTTTAATCGCGAACAGCAAAATCAAGATCGGGCCTAAGGCGAAATTCGGAAATGATAGCCCGAATAAGCTGACCACGCTCAGTGTGCGATCATCCCAGCGATTGCGTCTGCGTGCCGAACGTACACCAGCCGGGATCGAGAGAATGACAGCCACCAGCAACGCAGCGAGTGTCAATTGCAGCGTGTATGGATAGCGCTCCGCGATCAGCTTCGCCACATTCTGATTGAAGCGAAGCGAAGGGCCCAAATTTCCGTGCAGCACTCCGTTCCAATAGTGAAGGTATTGCTGCCCCAAAGGAGCATCGAGTCCATAGGCATGCCGGGCTGCTTGAATATCGGTGGCCGGAGCCCCTTCGCCCAGCATTTGCAAGATCGGATCGCCCGGCACAAGGTGAATCAGTAGAAACACCACCGACACGACCAGCCAGACCACCGGAATCGTGTACAGAAGCCGGGATAAGAGGTAGCGGAGCATAATTTCAGAAAAACCAGTAGCCCGTGAACGCTTGTCGGTCTCGAGATCAGTCTCCCGCTTTGCTGACGGCCGCCTGTAGCTTTGCAATTTTTACTTTGGCAATACGATGACCTTCCATTTCTTCAACCAAAAAGCGGTGCCCTTCAAAGTCGAAGCCTTCGCCAATGCTTGGAATTTTCTGCAAGCGCGAAAGTACAAATCCGGCCAGAGTCTCGAATCCCGCATCCCTTGGAAGAGTGAGGTCATACTGCGATTCAAGATCACGAATGCTGACGGCACCCTCAAGCACCAAGGGTGCATTCGCCAACGCGGCAGGCTGGGCAGGCGTGATATCAAATTCGTCTTCGATTTCGCCAACCAACTGCTCCAGAATGTCCTCGACCGTGATCACTCCCGCTGTGGACCCAAATTCATCGACCACTACCGCCAAGTGCCGCTTACGATCCTTAAACTCCTCGAGCAGTTCCGTCAGAGGCTTGGTTTCGGGTACGACCAGCACATCGCGCATGAGTTGGCTGACTTTCATGCCCGAAATCCGTGCCGATTGTGGAAGCGTGCTGCCGGCTAGCCGCAACCGAGCCCAGCGCATTAGGTCTTTTGCATACAAGACTCCGTGGATGTGCTCCGGACCGCTCTGCGGATCGTAAACTGGAATGCGGGAATGCTGCTCTTCTACAACCCGCGTGAGCGCTTCTTCCAAAGTCAGGTCGCCAGGCAAAGAAAAAATGTCGGGGCGCGGCACCATGACTTCGCGAACCGTAATGTTTTCCAATTCGAGTGCCCGATGAATCATTTCCTCTTGAAAAGGCGGGATCTGGCCGAACTGTCGGCTGGCGGTAACGATTAATTTCAGTTCGTCCGGCGAATGCACCGGCCCCTGACGAATCTTTCGTGATCCGAAGAGCCGCAACACCGACCCGGCTGCCGTGTTCATGACGAAGATGACGGGCCGGGTTAAGGTCAAGAAAACGTCCATGGGAGCCGCCACTGCCAAAGCCACCTGCTCTCCACGCTGCAGTGCTAGCGACTTCGGTACCAACTCTCCCAGGATCACGTGCAGGCAGGTGATAAAGGCGAATGCTAGAACGATGGCAACCCCGTGGGCATAGAGGTTGGCGTACGGTACTTGGCCCAGAAGCTCTTCCACCGCATGGGCAAGCAACGGCTCGCCCACCCACCCCAAAGTCAGGCTGACTATGGTGATTCCGAGTTGGACGCCATTGACTACTTCATCCAGGTTTCGGTGTAGCCTCTGAACGATGCGGGCGCCAATACGCCGAGACTCAATCAGCTGTTGAATGCGAGTATCACGGACGCTCACCAGCGCGAATTCCGCGGCGGCGAAGAATGCGTTGGCTGCAATCAGGAGCAGGATGAGAAACACCCGCAGCAGCACAAAGGCAATCATGGATGCGCTAATTCTAACATTCAAAAGGAGCTTCTGTATTCGCAGAGCGGCTTGTACAATTGGAGTCAGAAGCGGGGCCGCAGTTGAGCGTAGCTCTGAAGGCTCCCGGATTTTGCCCGGGTGTACAGAATGTTGCTTCCCTTTCCGGCCTTTTCCGGTCTAACGCTCTGAACCAGGAACCGCACTTACAGCGGTCTCCGGATGATTCTAGGAACAAATGCTCGGCCAGTCTCGTACTACGAGCTAGGGCCAATGGGAAGCTCTTTAGCGGCGGGAGGCGGATGTGAACGGCAATAGTAATGGAAAAAAGAAACGTCGTAAGCGGATCATAATCGTAAGCATTGTCGTAGCCATCGTTCTGATTTTTGTGGGCGTCCTGACCGCCTTTACCCGCGGCGGCACCAAAATCGATCCCTCTAAGCTTGCCAAGGTCGAAAAGGGGGATCTAGCTAAGAGCGTGGTGGCCACTGGCAAAGTCACTCCCATCACCAAAGTTGAAGTGAAGTCCAAAGCCAGCGGCATCGTAAAAAAGTTGTATGTCGAATATGGCGACACAGTCAAGAAGGGCCAACTGCTCGCCCAGCTCGACAAAGACGAGATCCAAGCCCAGGTTGACCAGTCCCGCGCGGCGTTGCAGTCCTCCGAAGCCAATCTTGCGAGTGCTCAAGCGGATTATGAGCGGGCCAAAGTCGACGCCGAAGGTCCTGACGTCCCGCTACTCAAACGGCAATATGACCGCTCAGTCGAGATGGCCAAGGACGGGGTAGTTTCGGATCAGGCCCTCGACGACGCCGACCGAAATTACAAAATGGCGCTGAACAAACAGAACGTCGCCATAGCTCAGGTCCAGGTGTTGAAGGCGAAAATTGCCCAGGCGCAGGCTGACGTTGTTCACAATCGCGCCAACCTGGCGCAGCTCGAAGAGCAGCTCAGTTACACCGACATCATTTCTCCGATTGATGGCATCGTCCTGTCCCGCGATGTAGAGATCGGCGATGCGGTCAGCTCCATCCTCGTGCTCGGGTCCACTGCGACGCTGGTGATGACGCTCGGTGATACCACCGAAGTCTACGTAAAAGGCAAAGTGGACGAGAGCGACATCGGCAAGGTTTATCTCGGCCAGCCGGCCCGCATCAAAGTTGAGAGTTTCAAAGACAAAACTTTTTATGGCAAGGTGACGAAGATTTCGCCGATGGGCGTGGAGAAAGACAACGTAACCACGTTCGAGGTGCGCGTCTCCATCAACAACCCCGGCGGCGAGCTGAAAGCTGAGATGACTGCCAACGCCGAGATTATTCTGGATGAGCACAAGAATGTACTGCAGATTCCCGAAGGCGCAATTATCTATGACAAGGACAAGAAGGCTTCCGTCGAGATCCCGGACCCCAAAGCCAAGGACGGTATGAAGAAGATTGCCGTCAATATTGGCATTTCGAACGGCGCCAAGACCGAAGTTTTGAGCGGGTTAAAGGAAGGCGATCAAGTGGTGTTGCAGTAGTATCGGGAGTCTTCCCGGTGAGGTGAAATGATCCAACAGAGGCACGGCAGAATCCGTGCCTCAATCTTTTTCCGGCCGGGTCAGGTTTGAGATTACAAGTCGTGATCTCAAGCAATTTCATACTCACAATATCAGTGCTTGACCGTCTAAACCGCGTCGATCAGTGAGGAGGTTGTTTATGACAAAGTCGTCCTTGCGGTTTTTGCTTGCGTTGTTACTAACATCCGCCCCTTTGCTATACGCTGACTCCATTCAAGGTACCTTCGATCGCACTTATTCAGTGAGCGGACCGGTCGATCTCGAAGTGCTAACTCGCTCGGGAGACATCAGTGTACGCAATGGACCGGCAGGTAGCGTAGTTGTGCACGGCAAAATTCATGTCGGAGAGCGTTGGTTGACCGGCAGCCGCCAAGGTGACGTCAGTGAGGTCGAGAAGAATCCGCCCATCTCCCAGAACGGCAATAGCATCCGTATCGACTACCTGAAGTACCACGACATCTCCGTAGATTACGAAATCACCGCTCCTGCTGATACCAGCGTTCAAACTCAAAGCGGCTCGGGCAATCAGAGTGCCGAAGGACTCGCGGGCAAGTTAAATCTGGAAAGTGGCTCCGGCGATATGCGGCTCCGGGAAATCGGTAGTTCTGTCCATCTCCGAACCGGCTCCGGCGACGTTGACGCTCGCGGATTGTCGGGTGCTTTCGATGTGGAATGTGGAAGCGGCGACGTCCGGATTGAAGGCAACGGAACGGGCGGTGATTCGCGAGTGCGCACGGGTTCGGGATCGATTCAATTACGCGGCATTAAGGGAGGATTGCGGGCGGAATCGGGTAGCGGAGACGTGACCGTCTCCGGCACCCAAACGGCCGCCTGGGACGTCCGCACCAGCTCGGGTAATGTCGAACTCGAGCTTCAGCCTGGAGCTGCCTTCGATCTCAATGCCACCGCAGGATCTGGCAATGTGGTGGTCGACGGTCCAGTCGCAATCACCGTCGATGGCGACGTAGGCAAAACGCACCACTCTATCCACGGCAAAGTTGGTGGCGGAGGGCCTTTGGTCACGGTACGTACCGGCTCAGGAGATGTTCACATTCACTGAGTGGCCAAGAAAGAGGGAAACGAATGAAACTCCGACGTCTGCTGTTCACGCTTCCGTTAGTAGGCTTGCTGGTGAGCAGCTTACTCTCTCTGTCAGCAACTGCTTCCACAGAAGGTTCGTTCCAGAAAACGCTGCAGGTGAGCGGCGCGGTGAGTATTGATCTCGCGACCGGATCGGGTAGCGTGCAAGTGCGAAGCGGCAATTCTGGGCAAGTGCAGATCACCGGCCAGGTCAAAATCACCAATTGGTTCGGAGGAGACGCCGATAAACGAGTGCAAGCGATCGTCAACAGCCCTCCCATTGAGCAAAATGGAAACGAGATTCGCATCGGGCCCGTGCATGATTCTGAACTGATGCACAACGTCTCCATCAGCTACGAACTCATCGTCCCCGCGGAGACGCGACTTCGATCGCACACCGGCTCAGGCCACCAGGAGGTTCAGGGATTAAACGGCGAAGTCGAGGTTCAGACTGGCTCTGGAGGGCTCAAGGTTTCCAATATCGGCGCCGCAGTGCGGGCGGAAGCAGGTTCGGGAGATATTGCGATCCAAGAGGTAAAGGGCAACGTGCGCGCCAAGACAGGCAGCGGATCGATTCACGCGACGCAAATCTCCGGCGGCTTCGAAGGTAACACGGGCAGTGGTCACATTGTTCTGGAACAAACGGCTGCTGGCGCGGTTCGAGCCGAAACTGGATCCGGTGGCATGGAATTACGCGGTATTCATGGCTCGCTCGAAGCAACCGCAGGCAGCGGCGACGTAACCGCGGAGGGCGATCCCAGCTCATCCTGGACTGTGCGCACTGGCTCGGGTGGGGTTCGTATTAAACTGGCTAGCGACGCCGGATTCGACCTGAACGCCCGCACCAGCTCCGGGAGAATTTCGGTGAGTCAGCCGGTCACGATGCAGGGGTCGATCAATCCTAAGGAAATTCGCGGCAAGGTGCATGGTGGCGGGGTCCCGATAGAGGTCGAGACGGGATCCGGCAACATCCAAATCGACTAACCCGCTTCGGCGCGCGAAGGCAATGCCCGATTACTGCCGTGCCTTGACTCCGGGCCGCTAGCAATTTACTTTCCCCGAAGCGGGAAATCTTTGTCTTCACGTCGAGGCAAGCTTGGCTAATCGTCCTATTGTCACTCTGACTACCGATTTCGGGATTAACGATCATTTTGTGGGAACGATGAAGGGCGTGATTCTGAACATCGTGCCCGATGCCGAAATCGTAGACATTTGCCATGCGGCGCAGGCATTCGACGTGCTCGATGGTGCGATCTCAATCGCTCAGGCGTACTCCTATTTTCCCAGCAGCACCGTGCATCTCGTCGTAGTTGATCCCGGAGTCGGCAGTGCCCGCCGCCCGATTCTGGCTTCCTGCGAGAAATACAGTTTTGTCGCGCCCGATAATGGCGTGCTCTCGCTCATCTATGCTCGTGAGGAGCGCATGCGCGTACGCCACATCACCGCGGAGCACTATTTCGTACAACCGGTGAGCAGCACGTTCCACGCCCGCGATATTTTCGCTCCGGTGGCCGCATATCTCGCGAAGGGAGTGGATAGCGCAAAATTCGGCGATGAAGTATCAGATTACGTCCGCTTCAATCCGCCCAAGCCAAAACTGGTGGATCCGAAGACGATCCGCGGAATTGTCCTCAAGGTAGACCGCTTCGGCAATCTAATCACCAATTTCACCCCGCAAGACATTCCTTGGCTGGTTCAGGCGAACCCTTCTGCGTTCAGGCTTACAGTGGGCAAGTGCGAAGTCACTGAAATTCGCACGAACTATGCTGAGGGAATGCCGGGCCAGGTGTTCGGAATTCTGGGCAGCATGGGCTATCTGGAGATCGCAGCCAACCGCGCGTCCGCGGCACAATTAGCCAGCGCAGCAAAAGGAACGGAAGTAAACATCATGTCGGAAGGCGCCGTGGCTGCGAGTAACGGAAAGTAGCAGGATCTCTAGGAAATCTTCGGTTTAGGGTGGACGTAATCATCCATCTCGCCGGTCCACTTCAAAAAACGCCACAGATGGCTCCGCTCGCGCCAGACAAATTCCGAAAACTCCCACACTCCCATCTGGTGCATCTTCACACCGGTGTAGGTTTCGATGCGCCATAGAAGATAGGGACTGCGCCACGGTCTGAGATGATGCCCGCGGGTGGCTGTCCAGAAAAACCGCAGCATGGAGCGCATAGCAACATCATAATGCTGCAAACGCATAGGTGGGAGGGGAGATTCTGTGCCGGCTGGCTCTTGCCCGGCCTCTGGATGCTAGAATCCAACTTCGCAGAGGCTGCGCTTCATGCCCGACCAGGATGCCCGCCAGAAAGCCGAAGACCACTATTACGCCGCCCTGGATCGAACGGCGGAAGGGGTAACAGAACAGGCGCTCGCTGAATACAAGAAATCTCTGGAACTCGATCCAACCTTTACCGAAGCCATGCATGGCATGGCTCGCGCCCTGCAGGATCTGAACCGCCTCGATGAAGCCATCGTTGTCGCCACTCGGATCACTGAAATCGATCCGGACGACGTGCTGGCCCACACCAGTTTGTCCGTGCTGTACCAGAAGAAGGGCATGATTCCCGAGGCCGAAGCGGAAGGCAACAAGGCAAGGATATTAGGGTGGAAGCAGCAGTTGAAGAAGAGCAGCCCTTAGTCGTTGCTCCTAGGTCGTTGGCGGCTCGGAGTTCCCGCGATCGTATTCAGCCTATGTGTCTTGGCCAACGACAAACGACCGACGACTATAAATCGTATTTCTTCATCAAATGGCGAAACGAGCGGTAGGAGATTTTCAGCAAGTCCGCAGCGCGTGTTTGGACCCCATTCGACTGGGTTAGAGCGGATTTCAATAATGCGATCTCAACGTCGGCAACGTACTTTTCCATCCCCACGCCTTCCGGCAAGGTTCCGTTACCGGCAATCACAGACGCGCCGTCGCCCCCAACACCGGCTGCGGCCGCCCGGGCTTTTGGCCGCTCGGCGGGAATTTCTGCGTGTAACTCCTCGCTGGCCTCAAGCGCGACTGCACGTTCGATGGTATTTTCCAGTTGCCGGACATTTCCCGGCCACTCATAATCGCACAGCGCATCGAGAGAGTCCGTATTTACCCGCAGAATACTCTTCCCGGCCGCCGGAGCGTATTTCTTGAGGAAGTGGTTTACCAGCAGCGGGATATCGGCACGACGCTGACGCAGACCCGGCACGGTAATCGGAATGACATTCAACCGGTAGTACAAGTCTTCGCGAAATTGGCCCTCCGTTACTTGCTTGTCGAGATCGCGGTTGGTCGCCGCAATGACGCGGACGTCGATGGCGATTTCGCTGCTCCCTCCCACCGGCCGTACGGTTCGCTCTTGCAGTACGCGTAGCAGTTTGACCTGCATGGGCATGGTCATCTCGCCAATTTCGTCCAGGAAGATCGTTCCCTTATCGGCCATCTCGAAAAGCCCACGCTTGTTCTGGTTGGCTCCTGTGAACGCGCCCTTGACGTAACCGAAAAGCTCACTTTCCAGCAGAGTTTCCGGAAACGCGCCACAGTTGATCGACACAAAGGGCTCGCTAACTCGCGGCGAGCATACGTGCACAGCGCGCGCGACCAATTCCTTGCCCGTGCCGCTCTCGCCGTAGATCAGCACGGTGCTCTGTGTCGAAGCGACGGTACGAATGGTTTGTTTCAATTCCTCCATCACCGGGCTGACACCTACGATGTTGTCGAGGGAATTGCGGGTCGCGGCATCGCGCTTGAATGCAAAATTTTGCCGGCTCAGCGCCATTTTTTCGAGTACGCGATTGATCGCCAGCTTGATTTCATCGACCAATCCGGGAGACTTACGAATGTAGTCGGCCGCGCCACCGGCCTTGACCGCGGCCACGGCGGCCTCGTAATCGTCGACTGCCGTAATCAGGATTACCGCCGAATCCGGCGAAACCCCATGCGCGTGGCGAAGCACATCGATTCCCGTGATGCGAGGCATCTTGATGTCAGTAATGATGACATCGTAAAGAGCGCCGTCCAGCTTGCGTTTGGCCGCTTCGCCCGAGTTCACCGTCTCGATTTTGTGCCCGTCGCGACGCAGCGCAATATCCAACATTTCGCAGATCGAGCGCTCATCATCGCAGACCAGAATATTAGCCATGCGCTCCTCCCGCGGCAGCTACGCTGATTTCTTGTGCTACGACGGCAGGCTGGACATTGGAACTCCGGGAATTGGGAACACTCTCCCTCGCGCCCAGACGCGATAGACGTAAAACAAAAACACATCCCTGACCGGGCTTCGATCGTGCCCAGACTTTGCCTTCATGCGCCTGTACGATTTGATAAACAATAGCAAGTCCCAGGCCTGTGCCGCCCTCAAACTGCGACTGGAACGGTTCAAAAACCTTCTCAATGAGTTGCGGGCTCATCCCAGGACCGGTGTCAGCAAAACGCATCTCCCACTGTTCTCCGCTGGATTCCACCGAGACCGTGAGCGTTCCGCCTGTCGGCATCGCCCGCACTGCGTTTTCACAGAAATTCCAGAACACCTGCTTGATCTTGTCTCCATCCGCCGTCGTCCAGGCTTCCGTCACCTGATAGTTTCGCTTCACGCCAATGGCATTCCCCTCGGCCGACAGGCGGTGCTGCAGGAGAGTAAGTGCATCCTCCAGAAGAGGAATCAGGTCGACTTTCTTAAATTGATATTGCCGGCCGCGAGAATAGGCAAGAAAATCGGTGATGATCTGGTTGAGCCTTTCCGACTCGCGGGTCACGATCTCGAGCAATCGGCGATGCTCCTCGCTTAACGCTGGAATTCCAGAAAGCAAGCTCACCGACCCCGCAATCGAAGTCAGAGGGTTGCGGATCTCGTGCGCGATTGCTGCCGCCAACCGGCCCACAGCAGCCAGACGGTCTTGCATGCGCACCTCGCGCTCCAGACGCCGCATTTCGGTCAGATCATCGAAAGTATAGACATAGCCGATGGTTCCGCCCTCTGGAACCGTCAGCGAAGAGACCAAAACGCGAAACGTTTTGCGAAAACTGTTGCCCGCGATCCATCGCACCTCGGCATGTTCTCTGCCCGCGTCCACTTGCGGCAATGGATCCAGGAACAAACCATTGATCGGCTGACCGACCAGATCACCCGGACCCCGCTCCAATAGCTTCTCAGCGGCAGAATTGGCGAATGTAATATGCCCATCCAGACCCGTGGTGATCAATCCGCCGGTCATCGATTGAATGATGTTTTCGTGCAGCGCTTGCAGATTTTCCAGTTCGCCGCTGGTGTGTTTGAGCTTCACGTCCACTTGCCGCAGCTTGCTGACCAACAAACTGGCGAGGTAGGCGACGGCCAGGTAACCGAAGAGGTTGACGAGAATGATTGCTTGCAGCAACTTCACGCCCGGGTGAGTGCTGGAATAAGAAGGGATGACGCCGAAATACGTCAGCTCCAGAACGCTTCCATATAAGAGGAATGCGAGGGCCGCAGTCAGGAATGCCCAGATTCGAGGCAATACAATACAACCGACAATAATGACGAGTGGATATAGAAAGTTAAATGAACTGTCGATCCCTCCGGTCGCATAAACTACCAGGCTGACCAGAACCAGATCAGTGACGACTTGCAACACCGATTGCACATGGTATTCCTGCCAAAAACCGAGGAGCACCATGTGGAAGATAGAGACCGTGTACCAAAGTAAAATCGCGGTAACGAATAGACGAAGAGGAAATGGGCTGGGTGTAAGCTGCGCAATCGCCAGCTCGATACCCAAAAGAAACGTGAGGATGAGAACGCGTACCTTGACCAGCCAGGCCAGCCATTGCCGCTCATCAAACATGGATTGCATTTCTTAAATTCTCAGTGTCTATGGACTGAAGACCGGCCGCAGCGCATCCTGGCTACACCACAGCCGGCTCCCGCTTCGTTTACCCGGCCAATTTCGCGATCATCGAGAACAACGGCATATAGAGCGAAATCACAATGCCACCGATGGTGATGCCCAGCATGCCGATAATGATCGGTTCCAGCATGGCGAGCATGTCTTTGGTAGCCGCATCGACTTCGTCTTCGTAAAAGTCGGCAATCTTCTGCAGCATGTTGTCCATCGCGCCCGTGGCCTCGCCGACTCCGATCATCTGCGTCACCATGTTGGGGAATACGCCCGATTCCCGTAAGGGATCGACGATGGTGCGGCCTTCCTCGATCGCCTTACGCACGCGCATAATGGCTTCTTCCAACACCTTGTTCCCCGAGGTGCGCGCCGTAATGCTTAAGCCTTCGAGAATTGGCACACCCGAAGTAATCAGCGTGCCCAAGGTTCGCGTAAATCGCGCCACCGCGATTTTGCGCAGCAGCATGCCAATGACCGGGGTTTTCAGCAGGCAGTAATCCATCCAGTAAGCGCATCGCTCGTTTTTCCGCATCTGGCCGAATCCGAAGAAGACGCCTCCGACGCCGAGGATGAAGAACCACCAGAACTGGCCGACAAACGCGCTCAGTCCGATAACGATACGAGTCGGCAAAGGCAGGGCGACATTCAATCCAGCGAACAGATTGGCAAAAATCGGCACCACATACTTCAGGAGTGCCGCTACGATCAATCCTGCGAGCGAAACGACCGACACGGGATAGATCAGCGCCGACTTCACCGCGGAGCGCAACTTCACCGCCTTCTCAACGTATTGCGCCAGGCGCTGCAGAATGACGTCAAGAATACCGCCCGTCTCGCCGGCTTCAATCATGTTCGTGGTCAGATCGTCGAAGATCTTGGGATATTGCCGCATGGCATTGGCAAGCGTCGAGCCACCTTCCACGGTGGTGCGGACGCCGTTCAGCGTCTTCTGGAAGGATTGGTTTTCCTGGTTCGCAGCCAGGATTTCCAGACACTGCACCAGCGGCAGTCCGGCATCGATCATGACTGAGAACTGGCGGAAAAAGACCGCAACGTCTTTTACCTTGACCTTGCCGGAGCCGAAAGTCGGCAAAGAAAACTCTTTGCCCTTCTCGCGTATAGACCCGACGGTGATGCGCTCGCGTCGCAACTGCATTGCGAGGCTCTGCTTGTTGCTGGCAACGCGCTCGCCGTTGATCTTCTCACCGTTGTCCGATTTCCCCGAAAATGTGAAAACTGGCATGGTTTAACCTCGCTTAGTTGCTATGCTGATTGTTCCTGTACTGCTTTTCGATCCTTCACTTCTGTCCCGAACTGCTTTTACCGTTTTGCCGGCGCTGCAGCTTTTGCTGCTGCCGGCGCGGGGGTGCGGCCCAGTAAACTCGATCCCCTATTGATCATTTCTGTCAGTTCATCGGTGTTGCTCGAACGAGACAACGCCATATCGAGCGTAAGTTGTTTCTGGAAGTACGCGGTGGCCAGCGACTGGTTGAATGTCTGCATGCCAAACTTGTCCTGACCAGATTGCATCGACGAATAAATCTGGTGAATCTTGTCTTCACGAATCAGGTTGCGCACCGCGGCATTCGGCACCAGCACTTCCATGCACATCACGCGGCCTTTGCCGTCGGCACGCGGTAGCAAGCTCTGACACATGATCCCTTCCAACACTAATGACAGCTGCGCTCGGATCTGCGGTTGCTGGTGGGCCGGAAAAACGTCGATGATGCGGTTGATGGTGGATGACGCCGAATTGGTGTGCAGTGTGCCAAACGTCAAGTGACCGGTTTCAGCAATTCGGAGCGCCGATTCGATCGTCTCCAAGTCTCGCATTTCGCCGATCAGCACGACATCCGGATCTTCGCGAAGGGCAGCGCGGAGCGCATCGGCAAAACTCTTCGTGTCCGCGTGGAGCTCGCGCTGATTGACCACGCAGTTCTTGTTCATGTGCACAAACTCGATCGGGTCTTCGATGGTCAGAATGTGGTCATGGCGCTCGGTGTTGATCTTGTCGATCATGGCCGCCAGAGTCGTGGACTTGCCCGAACCAGTGGGACCGGTTACCAGCACCAACCCCCGCGGCTTATCGCACATTTTGCTTACGACCGCAGGCAACCCAAGCTGGTTGAACGACTTGATTTCGAAGGGAATCAAACGGAATACGGCCGCGGTAGCTCCACGCTGGTTAAACACGTTGGCGCGGAAGCGGGCCAGTCCCTTCATGCCGAAGGAGAAGTCCAGCTCCAGATTTTCTTCGAAGCGATGCTTCTGCGAGTCCGTCATCACGCTATAAGCCAGTTGCTTGGTCTCCGCCGGCGTCATCTGCGGAAGGTCCAGCGGCACCAGGTGTCCGTGCACACGAATCTGAGGTGGAGAGTTGGTAGTCAGGTGTAAGTCGCTGCCGCTCATCTCCAGCATTCGTTTCAGCAAATCACTTAACGAAAGCGCCATGTGTGTTTCCTTCTCCTACAAGTCTTAGTGAATCGTTTCGCGGGCAACTTCTTCCAACGTTGTCCAACCCGCCGCCACTTTAATCAAACCGCTGCGTCGGAGGGTGATCATTCCTCGCTCGATCGCTTTCTTCTTCAGCTCCACCGCGGAAGCTCCCACCAGCACAAGTTCCCTAATCTCGTCGTCAACTTCCATGACTTCGTACAAGCCAGTTCGCCCTTTGTAGCCGGTGTTATTGCAAACGCCGCAGCCCTTTCCCTTTTGAATCTTGACTGTCTTGGCCTCCTCGGGTGTGTAACCCTCGTCGATCAGGGCGGGAACAGGGACATCAACAACCTCGGCGCATTCTTTGCAGATTCGGCGTACGAGACGCTGAGCGCAGATCAAGTGAACCGAGGTCGCGACGAGAAATGGCTCAATGCCCATGTTCATGAGGCGCGTGATGGTTTCCGGGGCACCGTTTGTGTGCAGCGTAGATAACACCAGGTGTCCGGTAAGAGCGGCTTTAATGGCGATTTCTGCAGTTTCAAAATCTCGAATCTCGCCGACCAGAATGATGTTAGGATCCTGCCGCAAGAAAGCACGCAGGGCAGCCGCAAAGTTCAGCCCGATCTGCTCCTTCATCTGCACCTGGTTCACGCCGCCGAGTTGAAACTCGACCGGATCTTCCGCGGTCATGATGTTGGTATCGGGCTGATTGAGGCGGGCAATCGAGGAATAGAGCGTGTTGGTTTTCCCCGAGCCTGTCGGTCCCGTAACCAGCACCATGCCGTATGGCTTCAAAATCGCCTTCTCGAATTTGACCAGCGACTCGGATTCAAAGCCGAGCTTGGTCATGTCTAAACGCAGATTTTCTTTGTCGAGCAACCGCAGCACGATTTTTTCGCCCCACAGGGTGGGCAGCGTGCTAACGCGGAAATCGAGTTGCTTCTTGCGCCCGCCGACCGCCATCTTCAGCATGATGCGGCCGTCTTGCGGCAAGCGCTTCTCACTGATGTCTAGCTTCGACATGATCTTGAGGCGCGAGGTGATCGCGTCCTTCAATTTCAGCGGCGGCGACATGATGCTCTGCAGGACACCATCAATGCGAAAGCGGACGCGGAATTCTTTTTCGTACGGCTCAATATGAATATCGCTGGCGCCGCGCTTCACAGC
Organism: Terriglobales bacterium; assembly: GCA_035507035.1. Classification (GTDB taxonomy): domain Bacteria; phylum Acidobacteriota; class Terriglobia; order Terriglobales; family Acidobacteriaceae; genus DATJOJ01. Next base: position 21,350 of record DATJOJ010000042.1, read on the forward strand.
GTCCGTGAGAATCAAATTGACCAGCTTGACGATGGGCGCTTCGTCTGCAGCCTTTTCCAGGTCCGCCAGCCCAACCTCTTCCTGCTCCGACTGCAGCTCGACGTCGGCCTCGTCGGTTTCCGTCATCGACATCATGACCTGTTCCAGGTCTTCTTCTTTCGTCGTGCCGTAAGCTTTGTCGATGCCCTCGAGAATGGAACTTTCCGATGCCACAACCGGCTCAATATTGAAGCCGGTCATAAACTTGATGTCGTCCATGGCGAACACGTTGGTCGGATCGACCATGGCGATGGTGAGAGATGCACCTACCCGGCTTAAGGGCAAGATCTGATAGCGCTTGGCGGTCTCGTAAGGAATCAGTTTGACGACGGATGGATCAATTTCAAAATAAGAGAGATTAATGGCGGGTACGCCGTACTGGCGAGAAAGAAAGTTGGTGACATCTTCGTCACTCAAGAAGCCGAGTTTGACCAGAGCGGCGCCCAGACGGCAATTCTGGTCCTTCTGATACTTCGTCGCCTGCTCCAACTGCTCTGGGGTTACGACCTTCTCTTTCACGAGAAGATCGCCCAGCCGTTGAGACATACCTCGATCTCCTATCTGAGTAACAGCAAGTCGTGCGCTCTTGCAGAACGCGCTCGCGCAGCTTCACTGATGGCTACACAGTGGGCGTTGACATAAATTGTCAACGCAAAGGAGAGGATTCAAAAGTAACTTTGGTACTTGTCCCATGCGAAGTAACAGCCTCAGCAATTTACATATCCGGGAATGCACGCCAAACACGGATTTTCCGTGACTCTCGTTTCCGCCGGACATGACCTTCGGTACTGCTTGATACACTCGGGGATGTGCGGGCGAGTTCCGATTTTCGATTGCGTCAGCTCAAGGCTTACTATCGGGCGCTCTACGCTGCTTTTGGTCCCCAGCACTGGTGGCCGGGCCGCACGCCCATGGAGGTTATTGTGGGCGCCTATCTCACGCAAAACACCTCGTGGAACAACGTCGACCTGGCCTTGCGGCGACTGAGGAAGCGTCGGGCGCTGACGCTGAAAGCAATAAGGAAAATGTCTGTAGCAGAGTTAGAAGATGCCATTCGGCCGGCTGGTTACTTTCGCGAGAAAGCGGCACGGCTCAAAACATTTGTGGAGTTTGTGGATCAGCATTTCGGCGGTTCGCTCAAACGGATGTTTGCCGAGCCCACTGAGAAGCTTCGCCAGCAGTTGCTTGACCTTAACGGCGTCGGCCCAGAAACGGCGGAGTCAATTCTCCTTTATGCCGGCCAGCACCCCGTATTCGTGGTCGATGCTTATGCACGGCGCATCGTAGATCGGCACAAAATCCTGCCCGGAAGCGCACCATACGATGAAATCCGCCAGCTCTTTGAACGAGCCCTTGCGAACGAAGTGCAAGGCTTTTCGGCGATGCAACGGCGGAAGATAAGTCGGCTACTACTGCCGGATACCGCCCATGCTCCCTCCCCGATGAGCCGTGCCCAACGATCAGCCACGTCACAAGTTTTTAACGAGGCTCATGCGCTCGTCGTGGCTGTAGGAAAGCATTACTGCTTCAAGTCGAGTCCGGACTGCCACAACTGCCCTCTTGGGAGGTTCCTGACAAAGCCGTGATCATCAGCGCTATTCAATAAGCCCTGAACTCAGCCCTATAATGATGTTTTCGAGACTGAATTCAGGGTTCAACCGGAGAATGTTCCTGTCCAGTTCCGCTCCAATTCGGCCTGACCGAAGTTCTTCAGGACGCAAGAAGGTCATCATCACGGTCACGATTTGTCTGATCGTGCTGTTCGCAATTCTTTTTTCACTAACGTCGCTCGATCTACCCTCAGCGCTTACTCCTGACAACAATCAGGAGCTGTTGTTCTTAGCTTCGCTCGCGGTGTTGATCTTCGTTTTATTTCTAGCGCTGACCTTCGTACTTGTCCGTAACGTTCTAAAATTGTTCACAGAGCGTCGGCTGGGAGTACTGGGGTCGAAGTTCCGCACTCGCCTGCTGGTCGCCAGCCTTCTGCTTTCGTTCTTGCCGGTCATCGGAATGTTTTTCTTTGCCTATGTGCTGATGAACCGCTCTATCGACAAGTGGTTTTCCACGCCAGTGGAAGAGGTACGCCGCGACACGGAGACAATGGCGTCGTTACTTTCGCAATATGCCGCCCAGAACGCAAGCGCTGAAGCGGCTTTTCTTGCCGCATCGCCCGAAATCCAGCGCGCATTTGAGGAGCAGAACTTTTCTCACATATCGGACACGTTCCGCCGTCACGAAGCGACTTTGCAGGGCGGTTTTGCCGTTGCTCTCAACAACGGAGAAGCCGAAACCAGCTTCGGCGCGCCTGCTTCGTGGCCCTCGTTGAGAGAAAAAATTCCGCGATTCCCCAAGCATCCAGGCGGCGCGGTGGCGTTTGTTTGGGACGAAACCAACTATATCGTTGGGAGCGCCCCGGTCGCTCAGGAGGGCACCATTTTGGTGGCTATGCCCTTGCCTAAGAAATTTTCCGACACTCTGAAAGGCATCGAGGCGAGCCAGCAGCGCTACATTGATCTGGCACGAGAGCGTCGACTGGTCCGCCGAATTTATATGGAGGCGCTTCTTCTCCTCACGGTCATCGTTCTTTTTGCTTCAACCTGGCTGGCCTTATTTCTTTCCAAGTTGGTCACACGCCCGGTAGTCGCGCTTGCTGAAGCAACGCAGGAAATTTCAAGAGGGCGGCTGGATTATCGGGTTGAAGTGCAGGCAGCCGCGGACGAAATTGGCGATCTAGTGCGATCATTCAACCGCATGGCCGAGGAACTTGAATCCAACCGGCGCCAGATCGAGGCATCGAGCCGCGACCTCAGTGCCGCGAATGTGGCCCTCGAACAACGCCGCCGTCAGATTGAAACAATTTTGGAAAGCATTCCAAACGGCGTGCTCTCAATGAACGCCGAACGCCGCATCACGCACGTGAACCATGCCTTGCTACGTCTGTTGCATCCAGGAAGCGTAATCCCGAGCAACCCGGATGTGTTGATCGGCGCCGCCTTAAGGGATGTCTTCGATCCGGATATGCTCAAAAGCCTGGAGCCGCTGTTGCGCCGTGCCGATCGCATGGGAACAACAACCACTCAGATGGAAGTGGCCGCGGACCGACTCTCCGTGAATGTAGCCATCACCGTGGCCACTCTGCAACATGCGGGCCAACGCCTGGGCTATGTACTGGTCTTCGAAGATCTCTCCGATTTGCTAAAGGCCCAAAAGCAGGCCGCATGGCGTGAAGTGGCGCGGCGTGTGGCTCATGAGATTAAGAATCCGTTGACGCCGATCACACTCTCCGCCGAGCGCATTCAGCGTCATTTGCAGCGCAACTCGGCACCCGACGTGGCTTCGCGAAAAGTTCTCCAGTCCTGTGCCGAGACCATCGCTGGGGCTGTGGAAACCGTGCGCACCCTGGTGGACGAGTTTTCTACCCTCGCGAGATTCCCGACGGCCCGGCCTCAGGCCTCAGATATCAACTCGATTGTGCGAACCACGTTGGCGATGTTCGGTGGGCAACTGGAGAATATTTCCGTGCGCACTTCGCTCGCTGCAGACCTGCCAGACGTCATGGCCGACACTGAAGCCATGAAACGGGCGTTATCGAACCTGATTGACAACGCTGCGGAAGCTATGCAGGATGCCATGTTCCGCGAGATTCACGTTTCGACGACGTTAGTTAGTAGTCATGACGCCGTCGAAATTCTCGTGGCCGATACCGGGCATGGAGTTACGCCGGAGTTAAAGGAGCGTTTGTTTCTGCCATACTTCTCGACTAAACAACGCGGTACGGGGCTTGGCCTGGCGATTGTCAGCCGCATCATCGAGGACCACCACGGCACAATCCGCGTGGAGGAAAATCAGCCCGTCGGTGCAAAGTTCATTATCGAATTGCCCGTCGTTGCCGAGACTGTGAGCGCGCCGGCCGTCAACCAGCATGCATAAAATTCTGATCGTAGATGACGAGGCCAGCATCCGGCGTTCGCTGAAGGGCGTGCTGGAGGACGAAGGCTACGAAACTTCTCAGGCGGAGAGTGGCGAGGCTTGCCTGGAAGCGCTGCGGGAGCAGGTCGTCGAGGTCGTTCTCCTCGACATCTGGCTGCCGGGCATTGATGGCCTTGAAACTCTGGAAAAGATTCGCGATATCGATGACGCTCCCGAAGTCATCATGATTTCGGGCCACGGTACCATCGAAACCGCAGTCCGCGCCACCAAACTTGGAGCCTACGATTTTCTCGAAAAACCATTGTCCATCGAGAAGACGCTAATCCTTATTAAAAACGCGATCGATGCCCGCCGCCTGCGGGTTGAGAACCGTGATCTCAAAAAACAATTGGTACCCAAGACTGTCATCGTTGGTAACAGCGTGCCCATGAAGGCGCTGCGTCAGGAAATCCAGATCATGGCGCCGACGGATGGCAGAGTCTTGATCTATGGTGAGTCCGGCACTGGCAAGGAATTGGTCGCCCACGCCATTCACCTGCAGAGCACCCGACGAGATGAAGTTTTTGTTGAGGTTCACTGCGCCGCCATTCCTGAAGACTTGATTGAAAGCGAATTATTCGGCCACAAGCGTGGATCGTTCCCGGCCGCCAGCGCCGACAAAGAAGGAACCTTTCAGAAGGCGCACGGTGGCACTCTTTTTCTCGATGAAGTCGGCGACATGAGCCTGAAAACCCAAGCCAAAGTGCTGCGTGCGCTTGATGAGCAGCGTTTTGTGCCCGTCGGAGGAGACGATCCGGTCACGGTCAATGTTCGTGTCATCGCCTCTACCAATAAAGATTTGGAAGAAGAGATCTCCAAGGGAAATTTCCGCGAAGACCTCTTTTATCGTCTGAATGTAATTCCCTTCTCCGTTCCTCCCTTGCGCGAGCACGCGGAGGATGTCTCGCTGCTGGCGAGGCACTTTCTCAAAGAGTTTTCTACGACGTACGGCCGACGGCCGCGCGAGATCACCGACGATGCGATGGAAATTCTTATGCGCTATTCCTGGCCCGGCAATGTCCGGGAACTGCGCAACGTAATCGAACGCATTGTGATCATGAATCCCACAACCATGCGCTTTGAGCGCAAGCATTTGCCGCCGTTGTTAAAGCGGGACGGAACTCGCCGGGGAGCCGGAACTGAGTTCTCAACGCTCCATCAGGCACGCGCCGCTTACGAGCGCGATTACATTCTGAAGAAACTCGATGAGAATCACGGCAATGTCAGCCGGACAGCAGAGGTGCTGGGGCTGGAGCGCAGTCATCTTTATCGCAAGATGAAGACGCTAGGGATCGTGGGAAAAGAATAACTCTTAATCTCAAGCCAGCAACCGCAGGAATTTTGCCTGTTGCTTGTTGAATCCCGGAAACACTTGATCCAGTGCTGTGTTACCCAGGTGCATCGCCACGCACTCGCCCAGCACTTGGCGGAAATCCGTCGTCAAAGCAAGATCTCGCCCTTCATAAAGCTGCGATTGATCGAGGCCCGGCCAACGGCCATAAACTTTCCCGCCTTTCACTGGCCCTCCCATCACGAACATAACGTTGGCGTGTCCATGGTCGGTTCCGCGGTTCCCATTTTCGCGAGCCGTGCGCCCGAACTCCGACATGGTTACAACGACCGTATCTTCCATAAGGTCGCCCAGATCGACATAGAAGGCCGACAATGATTGTGAAAATTCACCGAGCACATTGGCGATCTGCCCTTGGGTGTTACCTTCGTTGACGTGATGGTCCCAACCGCCGATATCGGCAAAAGCAACTTGCACACCGAGGTTCGCCTTAACAAGTTGGGCAAGCTGCTTCAAACTATCGCCAAATCGGCCCTTCGGATAGTTTGCTCCCGTCGCCGGTGTGTACTTCGCCGGATCCGCCGACTTCAGCATCTTTACCGCATCAAAGGTTTCACGTCCTGTCCCGTGAAGAACCGAATCCACCGAACCCGCATACATCGCCTCAAAAGTATTGGCGGCGGGATTCGTGTTGCGACCTCCAACCGCAAAATCGTTGATATTGTTCAGCGCAACCGCAGGCTCACTCCCCGAGAGAATTCTGGGGAGTGCCGGTCCAAGCGCCACGGCACGGAAGGCAGAATCGTCGGGAGGAGCAGCGTGCAACGCGCGATTCAGCCAGCCGTCTTCGGTCGCTTTGACGCCAGGGGTGCCTGACTCCATAAAGTCTTGCGCGTCGAAATGCGAGCGAGTCGGATCGGGCGAACCGGCAGCATGGACAATCGCCAGGTGACCTTGCTTCCATATTGCTTGAAAAGACGAAATCGCTGGATGTAATCCGAAGAATCCATCGAGATCGATCACCGAACTCCGGGGAATGTTGATCGACGGCCGCATCGCATAATACGCCGCTTCGCCGTGGGGAACGACAATGTTGAGACCATCGGCTGCGCCGCGTTGAAAAATTACAACCAGTCGCTTCGTCTTGGCGCTCTGCTGCGCTCCCAAGGCAGCGCGTTGCAAGAATGCCGGCAGAGCCGCGGTACCCACCGCAGCCAGAGCAGAGTCGCGAAGAAACACTCGACGAGTAATAGACATAAAAACCTCAGCTTTCGGCTATCTTCGTTGAAATTCCGGCGAGCCCAAAATAAGACCCGACAAGACCGCAAGATCCGGCGGGCGAATAGGATCATCCAAACGTCGTTGGCTCACCTTGGGGTCGTCCAGTCGCGCGACGAGCGTCTCGTGCGTTTGTTGCGACACATCTCCAGCCAGCAAGTCGTCTTCTAGCGCCATCAAAACATCGTGCGGATTCGCAGAAGGCGCCCCCGGAAGACGCGTCCAATCTACCTCCGTCCCACGCAATTTTCCATTGGCCAAAGTAAGTGCGAAATTCATGCGACCGAGAAGAGCAGATGAGTTTACCCACGCATCGGCCTTCATCGAATAGCCCGTTGGCGGCTGCATCCCGTACAAAGGCATGCCCAGAGCCTGCAGCCGATGCGCAATGGGAAGAGCGTCGGACACCTCGGCATTGCTGGCACGCAATGATGAAACGACGAATTCGAGCGGCGTTTTCACCTTGGCCCGATACGCGTCATTCGACCAAAACTCAGGCGAGCGTAACATTGTCCTTAAGACTTCGCGAATGTCGCCGTCCTTTTTCAAGAACGTTTGCGACATGCGGCTCACAAGCGCAGGCGGCGGGTCATCGGACACAAAACGCATGGCCAGCTTGGTGCAAATGAACTTTGCCGTAGCAGGATGATGTGCCAGGAGGTGCAGCACTTCAAACCCTTCTTTCTCGCCATTCGACTTGATGCGTTTGCCAAGAACGGTTTTATCGCCAGGTTCGTGCATGCGTTCTTCGAAGGTAAAGCCTCCGCCGTCACGGGGTTGCTTGATCGTCCATCCGGTGAAAACCCGGGCAACCTCGGTTACATCCTTCTGGCTGTAACCACCGTTTACACCGAGCGTGTGCAATTCCATCAGTTCGCGCCCGTAATTCTCATTCAATCCACTATTACGATTCTTTGGTGGCTTCGCCGGATTGCCACGCATCGCCCGACGCCAGCCCGCCATTGGATTTTTTGGGACGCCCCGCGCATCGTCGGAATCCGGTCCCACGCTCAACCAATTGTCGAGATAGAAAAGCATTGCCGGGCTTTGCGCCGTGGCCGCCAGTAAATCCTCAAATTTTCCCATGGAGTGCGGGCGGATCACGTCGCGCTCATAGCTTGTCAGGAAGTACCGGTCAGGCCCTTTGCCGAGATAAACGTTGAAGTGATTTAACCAGAAATCAGTCATCACTTCTTGTACTTGCCGCTCGCTATATGTCTCACGGAGAATTTTTCCTTCCACCAGTTCGTCGACGACGACCTGCTGTGGATTATTGAGTGCAATCATCGTCTCGCGCTGCTGAGCAGACATTCCATCGAGTAACTCATCCCGCGTGTTAGGTTTCAGGGATCGGGCCAAAGCGAGCCGATCCTCGGCCGACATTCTCAGAATTTCCTTCACTCTTTGGTCGGGCGGCAGGTCAAGGAGTTGTTGCGCTTTCATCTCGCCATAATTGTCGTCGCGAGCCATCGCAACATTGTTGATCTTATCGTTGCCGCCGGCATTCCCTTGTGTAATCCCCACAGCCGCTTGCTGCTGGTCCAGTTTTTCTTCCATGCGCTCGATCTGGTCTTGGTAAACCGCGCGCTCCATGGGATCGGACGGCAAAGGCCGACGTCCCTTTTGAACTTCTCTAATAACTTCCGGCGGTGGAAAGCTCTCTACGATTTCATGCGTGCTCATGCGCAGCGTGCGAAATGGTGCCAGTCGCGCCTCGAGCGCACTGTCATTAATCTTTTCTGGCCGGAGTTGCGCGTCGATCCAGTGATCGACGCCGACATTCATCACTTCTTGCAGATCGCCGGGGCGTGGACCAAAACTGAGGCGGTTCAGGGCATGAAGCGCTCGCTTCTTCTCGTCCATGGCCGGCAGCGTCGATGGCTTCTTTTTTCCGATCGCTGGTACGGCGACGATGGCCGAGCAGACGATAGCCGCCGCAATAGCGAAGCGCCGACGTGTCGAAGATATGGACAAGCTGACTCCTGCCGGGGAGGTGCTTGTTGATTATCAACCCCGCTATGGGGAAAAGGTTGCTGCTTTCAGGCAGTTCGGCGACAAAGGTAACCTATTGATAGATTACCGGCTTAGTCAAGAATGTTAACTAACGCCGACCGGCGATGCGGCAAGAATGGATGATCGGCAATCTGCCCTGCAAATTTCCGCGCCCAGCGGCCTGGAATTTGTGCGCCACACGATGGGCAGCACCCTTCGGCGGTAAGCCGGTACTCCTCCACGAAGTAGCCATCCCGGCGAATCAACACATTGCCACACTCGTGGCACCTGGTGTTTTCGTGATCGCCGACCATACCAGGCAGGTTTCCTGCGTAGACATATTTGAGGCCGGCTTCTTTGCCAATCGCAGCCGCCCGAAGTAAATCCGCCGGCCGCGTATTCTCCGGATCATCCATTTTGTAATCCTTGTGAAAAGCCGTGACATGCCAGGGAATGAACGGGGACACATCGGCGATAAAGCTTGTCAGATCGCGCAATTCCTGTTCGGAATCATTGAAGCCGGGAATCAGCAGGGTGACAATCTCGAGCCACAAACCCATTTCGTGCAGGCTCCGAACGGTATCGAGGATAGGTCCGATGCGTCCGCCCAACTCGTGATAGTGGCGATCGCTGAAACTCTTTAAATCCACCTTGTATAAATCCACCCAGGGTCGAAGATATTGGAGCACCTGCGGAGTGCCATTCCCATTGGACACGAAGCCGGTCAGCAAGCCCGCAGCCTTGGCTTCTTTGAAAACTGCGACTGCCCATTCGCTGGTAATCAACGGCTCGTTGTAGGTACTGACCAAGACCTTGGCGCCCTGGCGCGCTGCGTCCTCAACCAGCGCCTTGGGCGGAGTTTCCAGCGGGTTTGAAACTGCTCTCGGATCCCGCAATGCTTGCGACGTCACCCAATTTTGACAGTAGGCGCAGTGCAAATCGCAGCCGAGCATGCCGAAGCTATAAGCCAGCGCTCCCGGGTAAGCATGAAAAAAAGGTTTCTTCTCGATGGGATCGCACTGCACGCCTCCGACGTATCCCCACGGCGCGTAGAGGACGCCATCGCGGTTATACCTCACTTTGCAGACGCCGGGCTGACCTTCGGGAATGGGGCAACAGTGACCGCAAGCGTAGCAGCGTACTCGTTTACGGTCGAGCTTTTCGTAGAGGTCAGCTTCGCGGACGTGCTGATAAACAATGTCGCGAAGGGTCGACATCCAGTGCTCCTATCGACATTGTAACGCTGTCAGAAGTACACGCCGGAATGACTCAGTGCGTAGGAGTAGGCGCGCTATCTTTAGCGGCCACGAGGTGTTGTTTCAGCCACTTTTCGGCTTCCTGCCGTTCCTCCGCGACCCGGCCTGGGGTCAACAGCGGTTCGAGCGCTGTCGCTCTAGATTTGCTGGCTTCATCTCCTCCCGCCTGTGCAATTAGCGACCAAAAGTAAGCTTTAGATGGATCCTGCGGGACGCCACGTCCGGTTGAGTAATACGCCGCCAGCGTGGCCTGTGCGATGACACTCCCCTGCTCGGCTGCCTGCGTAAACCAGCGCGTGGCCTGGGCATAATCTTGCGGAACGTCTTGCCCGGTGGCATAGCGCGTGCCCACGGCAAACTGCGCGACAGAGTCGCCCTGCTCCGCCAACCTGCGCAGACCTGCAAGATCGTTGAGGGAAGCCTGCGTACTCGGCTGCGCGATTGTCGCAGGAGGTAACATGGGCTGCGAAAGCGTTGAACCTTTCGAATGACTATCCCAAGTCCCAATCAGCCAGCAAACAGCGATCACGACCGTGATAGCAGCACTAATGAGAAGCCCATTGCGGGATGGAGAAAATTGCGGGATCGGCAAATCCGCCGAAGTCTCCACCGGAAATTCATCGTCCACATTTGCATCTTGTCGCGGACTTGCTTCGCCCTGCGACGCTCGACGAATCGTTGACGAGATAATCAGTGCCAGCCGCTGTAACACAACCTCATCGTCCGCGCCAAAGTTGTTTGCCTGCGGTGAAAAAACTTCAAGCAATCCAATGACCTGATCTGCTGCACGGATCGGCACTGCGACTATCGATCGAATCCCCAGAACCTGACAGCTCTCGCGATCGACCAATGGATCGGTCTCCGCATCGCGGCAATGCAACAGTGCGCCAGTACGAACACACTCGCCGGAAAAACCACTGCCAATCTGAAGGCGAGCCCCAACCGGAGGGCTGTCATTACCGGCAGTTGCCCGGCACGTCATCTCTGGACCGCCGGAAAGGGCGATCGCCACGCCGGATGCGCGCGTAAAAATTTGCGCCCGGTTGGCGATGAGTTGCAGAGCGGCATCCAGGTCGTTGCCGAGCGATTGCGCTTCGCGCCGGATGGCGTCGAGCGCGGCAAGTAAGGATGTGTAATCTGCGTTCCTCGGAGTGTCCTCTTCGGCGGCGACAATTTCACAGAGAAGTGCGTCGTTGGGTTCCGGTTCCTCGAACAACGGCACCGCAGGAGGGTCCGTAGAACTGTCAATCAAACTCCCCACTCCCCGTGCCGATAGCCAGGTCTCCAACTCGCGTCGACCGGTTTCAGGAATCCTTGTAAAGCGAATTCCGGCGCGCCCCGCTTGTTCTGACCAGACCACGATGCCCTTAACTTCGACGTAGGTGCTCGGATTGGAAAGGTCGAGCCGAAAATCAGCTTCGTGGCCAACCGTCAGTGGCCAAAGAGCTTGAATGCCGATGCCATCTTCGCTGATATTGAGAATCTCGTTCAGTTCGGCGACGTGACCGCTGACGGTATCGCCAACCGCATAACTCGCAGTCCCGGGCACAGCTCGAGGGTACCGGCGCCGCTCAGGTTCAGGACGAACCCATTCAGTCTGGGACGGATTCGGGCTTCCGGCATGCATACCGCTGTTGGCTTTAATAGTATCCCAGGTTGTTTTTAAGGCAAGCCGAAAAGAGCAGGGTTCAGGCAGATTGTGACGTGTGGCATTCCGAACTGGACTTGCGTCGAGTGGCAAGAGGCATTTTTGAGAGCCGTGCCATAGCTGCCACCATCATGCTCGAAAGCAGTTGCATGGTAGCCACATCGCGGTTGTCAAACGCATAAGGGGAGCCAGAAAGCACCTCGAAAACTCCCAAAGTACGGCGAAAATGACGCAGAGGAGCCGCTAGAACGGAACGGACACCAAGCCTCCGGCAGGTCGCCAGATCCACCACAGGACTTCTGTCCGCGTCGTTGCAGAGAACTACTTCACCGGTTCGTACACATTCCGCCGAAATGCCGGAGTCGGATTGCAGGCGGACGCCCAAATCCGGGGCGGTCCGTCCCGTCCGCGCGCGGCAGACAATCTCGTCGCCATGTCGCAAGGCGATCGCAGATCCGCTGGCGCCGGTCAAAGATTGCGCCCGTTCCGCAATCACGCTGATGGCAGGCTCCAAATCCAGCTCTTCCGTCTGAATTGCATCTTCGAAGTTGCCGGCCCGTACCAACGCATGGGCGCGTTCGGCCATCGCGGTCCGAGCATGATGCCGCGATGGCGCTAGCGCCGCGAACGATACCGGAACATGATTGTCGGCGGCAGACATAGGCACGGTATGGAGCAGATCACGAACTAACCGGTCAAGCTCTGCGTCGGCGATCAAGTGGGCAGTCGGCTGACCGCGCAACGACCCACCCAGTAACCGCGAAAGACTCAGAACTGCTTGGCTTCCGCAAGCCAGACAACAAGAAGTATTGTTTTTGCTGATCAGCTCACATTGCACACAGAAAACTGCGGTTTGCAAATCGAGGAAGTGGATATCCTGATGAGTGAGCTTTTCTGCCATGCGGCAGTTGGATCCTCCGTTAATTTTGAATGAAGAACATAAACGCCGCCCATCGGGCAATAAAGTGACAGGGGTGGTTCCCACCTGTGGATAAGATTGCAATCCCTTGCAATGGTACCCACTCCTACGTGCCATGTGGCCACGCCAGACTTGCGTGCTACCATTTGCAAGGAACAATTATCATGAGCGCTACTTCATCAACATCTCCAACCATATTTTCTGAACTAAAGAGCAGGATTGACCAACGGCAGGCGCGAGTCGCCATCATCGGCCTGGGCTATGTCGGTTTGCCTCTGGCCTTGCTTTATAGCGAACAGAGCTTCCCGGTCACCGGTTTTGACGTTGATGCCCGCAAAGTGTCCACCCTTGCGGACGGTGGTTCTTACATTTTCCGTATTCCCGCCACCGATATCCAGGAGGCGAAAAAACGCGGTTTCAGCGCTACCGCAGACTACTCTCAGCTCGAGAAAATGGATGCGATCATCATCTGTGTTCCTACCCCACTTGATGCCTATCACGAACCGGACTTGAGCTACATCACGGGGACAGCTAAAGCAATTGCACCGCATCTCCGCGCAGGGCATCTGGTGGTCCTGGAAAGCACAACCTATCCCGGAACTACCGAAGAAGTTTTGATTCCGATTCTCGAAGAAGGCAATCGTCACAAGCTGAAAGCGTCTCGAAATAGAGGAACTGCCGACGGGGAATTCTTTGTAGCATTTTCCCCGGAACGCGAGGATCCAGGAAACACAAGCGTAGCCCGCCGCGATATCCCTAAGGTTGTTGGAGGATTGGACGACAAAGCGTCTCAGCTGGCGGCAGCGCTTTACGGTTCCATCTTCAATCGCGTTGTGCCGGTCTCTTCGCCGGGGGCGGCCGAGATGACCAAGCTGCTCGAAAACATTTACCGTTGCGTGAATATCGCTTTGGTGAATGAACTGAAACTTCTTTCGCTTCGCATGGGGCTCGATATCTGGGAGATCATCGAAGCTGCCGCTACCAAACCTTTCGGGTTCCAGCCGTTTTATCCCGGTCCGGGCCTTGGAGGTCACTGCATCCCAGTCGACCCGTTCTATCTTTCATGGAAAGCAAAAGAATGGGATTTCCGTACCCGTTTCATCGAACTTGCCGGCGAAATCAATATCAGCATGCCGTACCACGTGCTGGAATCCGTTGCCAAAGCGCTCAACCAGCGAAAAAAAGCGTTGAATGGGGCCAAAGTTCTCGTTCTGGGCTTGGCCTACAAGAAAGACATCGACGATCTGCGCGAATCGCCCTCATTAACAATCATCGAGCTACTGCAAAATGAAGGTGCCCAAGTCAGCTACAACGATCCTTACTTCCCCACGGTGGGCAAGGGCAGGAAGTACGATCTACAAATGAAGTGCACGCCGCTTGACAACCTCGCTCAGTACGATTGCGTGCTCATCGTGACCGACCATTCCGATTATGATTACGCTCGCATTGTCCGCGAAGCGGCATTAATTGTCGATACGCGGAATGCGACGAAGGGAATTCATAGTTCGAAGATCGTGCGCTGCTGAGCGTGGACTCAGTAGGCTAAGCGTGCAGGCTCCAAAGCATTAGCCAAGCAGACAATTGTGGGGAGATGTTTTCGAGCGAGGTTCCCTGGGCCATTCGCAACGCGGGTTACTGTGAAGAAATCGAGCTCGAAACCTCTGAAAATACGTTGTTCGAATTGCCGCCGATCAAGCGGATGGTGCCGACTACAATCACGAGAACCACTGCCAACATCACCGCATACTCGGCAATGTCTTGACCCCGTTCATCGCACCATAGGTTCTTTAGAAGTGTTGCCACTTACGTCCTCCTTGCGACATACAACCACGCAAGTAATTAAACGTGACAGCTTGCCCCTAAATCACAGGGGAACCCGCATCAATGTGATTCAGTGTGGATATCTTAATGGTCTCTTGCAGAGTAGACAATGGCTCGGACGGGCTGGATATAGCACGAAGGTGCTATATCATCCATCGTCGTCAGGAAATTGGCTTTAGAGGCAACGACTGATTCACCGCGAACAGCGCCAGTTCGAGCCGGGTCGATACCCCGAGTTTGTCGAAGATGTTACTTAAATGATGCTTTACCGTGTCCTCGCTGATCTTGAAGTACTCGGCGATTTCTTTATTCGCATACCCCGCGACCACAGCAGAAACAATCTCCAGTTCCCGCGGTGTCAGGCCGAATTTTTTCTGTCTCGCCTCCTCCCCTGAGGATTGCACCAGGTTCCGTAGATACTGCACCAGGTTCGAAACGCTCTCTCGGCCTACCCAGTATTCGCCGGACATCACAGTGTGAATGCTCTTCAGCAAAAGCTGCGTCGCAGAATCCTTGAGCACAACCCCTCGGGCGCCCAGCTGTAAAGCTTCCACGATCTGATTCTTTTCCGCCGCGGCCGTGAGCAAGATAACTCGCACGCCGTCCGATCCCGATCCCGCACTCATCTCGCGCAAAGCCTCCAAACCGGGATGCCGCGGCATGGCAAGGTCGAGGAGCAAGATATCGGGCTTGAATTGCCGCGCCAACTTCACCGCTTCGGCGCCATCACATGCTTCCCCCACCACTTTCAAATCGGTTTCAGCTTCCAACAGACGTCGCAACCCATCGCGAAAAATCGGATGATCGTCAGCGATCACAATACGGATTGGTCCGGTTCGTCTGCTATCCATGAACCACACCCTGTGTTTGCGGAACTGTAATCTCCAAGCGCGCCCCCTGTCCTGGGGTTGATTCTATCGTGAGTTGGCCCTCGATCAAACGGACCCGTTCTCGAATCACTACTGGTCCCTTTCCCAGCGCGTCAAGCTCCTCTTGGGAGAACTTGCCGGAAAAGGGAAATCCCCGGCCATTGTCCTGGATTTCGACCTTCAGCGTACCCTCCCAGATGAATCGTACTACGACATTGCTGGCTCGGCTGTGCTTGCGAACGTTGACCAGCGCCTCCTGCACAATCCTTGCCAGCTCCCGGCATACGGGCTGCGGCAAATCCAGTTCATCCAGGTCCGACACGAACCGCGCCGAGATGCCCGTTTCCCGCTGAAAGCGTTCGACCGTGTCGCGCATCAAGCGTGGCAGGCGTCGCCCATCCACGTCCAGCGTCTTGAGTTGCTGCATCAGTTCGCGTAACTTTAGGACTTCTTCGCGCAACAAGCCCTGAATTCGGCTTAGCTCGTCCACGACCAGGCCGGGCTTGGTCACAGCCTGTCGCCGGAGCACGTCGACCTGCATTTCGACGGCAATCAGCGACTGCACTGCGCCGTCATGCAATTCGCGAGCAAAGCGGGCCCGTTCCACCGCACCCGCGCGCAAGCGCAAGCGCCTAAGCAGAAGCACATTGTAAACCGCAGGTCCGACTTGGCTGACGAACTCTTGCAGAAAATGTAACTCTTCTTCCATCTCCCGGCTGGGAGCCGGATCCAAAAGGAAAATGCGGCCTTGCCACTCTTGTCCGAAGGAAAATGAAACTTGCATGACGCTCTGAAAGTTGTACCGCCGGGCCAGGGGCTCGAGAAAATTGGGAGAAGGATTGTGAATTCTTGCTCCTTCCTGATTTAACGCCAACAACGTCAGAGGGCCGTCCACTTTTCCATTCCGTGCTGCAAAACAAGTAGTAGCCGGCGTGTCCGCGAAATATATCTGACGGTCCGCTTCCGAGGGGTCAAGCCAGCGGAGCACGGCGAACTCATCCGATGCCTGCATTTGACCGACAAAAGTACGGCGCTCACTGGCATCCTGAGAAGCAATCAGTAAGCTCTGCGCTTCGTACATCACCAGCAACTCATGGGCAATCTCCTGTAAAGTCTTGCTGACGCCCATTTCAACGCGCGCTTTTCCTAAAGTCCGGGTAATGACTATCCTCTCGGCGCGAAGCCGCTTCTGTTGCTCCGCTAGGTAGCCCAGCAGAAATCCCAGCACCATTAACGAAACCGAGCGCATGAAAAGATTCTTGGGTGCGAAAGACGTGGCATCGACATACAAGGGCGGCAGGCCATGCGCCTGTAAGAAGCGCCCAACTGCCGCCACCAGGCCCCAGTGAAGGCTGAAACTCTCGACCCAGAGGAGGAAAATTGTTCCTGCGGCTGTGGCGACCGTTTCCCACAGTCCCCAGCGATAAGCAGCCGCTGCCAGAACAAAGACAAAAAACAGGAAGAATGGGTTGCCGCTACCCACCGCAAACACCGAAATCAACGCAGGCCACACTATGTCTGCGATGTGCAGGAGAATTCGGAAAGATGGTGTGGATTGCTGGCGCCGTCGCAGGAAAATGATCACCACCACTCCCTGTGCGATATAGAACGCCAACAATCCCAGCAGCCATACCGAAAACACCACCGTGCCGGGATCCAGTTGTACAGCTATGAGGGCTGCAATCGCGAGAGAGACGCGCGCTGAGGCGAGCCAGCGCTCAATCCGCCGAATCTCGCCCGGGCTCATGGGGGCCCGCAGTCTCCAAAGAAAGCGGTCGCGAATTGCCAATGGAATGCGTCCTTCGAAGTGAATTAGCGTCCACCCGCGAGCAACCACAAATTTTACCGTTTAGAACCAAAACATCAAAAAAGTTTGGGTGCTTGGCAGTACCAACGAAGTTTAGCCTACCGCCGATTACTATAGTAACTTTCGTTTCCCATAGCGCTCCCTACAATGACCCCATAGAGACAGGAATGACGCGGCCGGTGAAACTTTGGCTTTTGGCCGCCTTCGGCCTGCTGTGCACTCAGGCCGGGGCATCGCTCGTTTTGCGTCCCGGATTTCTCCTCACAGCACTCAGTGACCTCACGCAACTTCTGCTTTTGCTCTCTGGTATGCTCGCCCTCCTGCCCGTGGCTCGCGCCAGTCGCGGCCGGGCCCGTATGTTTTGGGGGCTCATGACGATGGGAATGGCCTTTTGGTTCGTTTATCAAATAATGTGGTGTACCTACGAAGTTTTTCTTCGCCAGGATATGCCCAATCCGTTTGCCGGAGATGCGGTTTTATTCTTGCACCTGGTTCCCATGACGGCGGCGTTGGCGGTTCAGCCTCACGTAGAACATGACTACCGCACCACCCGCATCGGATCCCTGGACTTTACCATCCTCCTCATCTGGTGGCTCTATCTGTATCTCGTCACCGTAATTCCCTGGCAATATGTTTCCCTTACCGTAGCCACGTACGACCACAACCTCAACATCCTGTACTTGATCGAGAAGTTTGCCCTGCTCGGAGGACTGGCGTGGCTGTGGCTACAAAGCAAGAGCTCATGGAAAATTGTCTACGCCAACCTGTTCTGTTGCACGCTACTGTATAGTCTGACTTCCTATCTAGCCAACTGGGCGATCGAAAAGCGAGTTTATTTTTCCGGGAGCGTTTACGACGTGCCCCTTGCCGCTTCCATGGCATGGATGACTTGGATCGGGCTGAGCGCTCGCCATTCAGTTTCCCACCAGGCTCCTACTCACGTGAATGGCACTCACGGAGTTCTCGCAGCGCGGCTCGGGATGATTTCGGTTTTTTCTCTGCCACTGTTCGCAGCGTGGGCCGTATTTAGTAAGGGCACGCCTGAATCGGTCCGCACATTTCGGCTGCTTGTGACGCTAGGCAGCATGCTCATTTTGGGAGCTTTGGTCTTTCTCAAACAGCATTTTCTTGATCGCGAACTGCTGCAACTGCTCCAAACCTCGGAGAAATCGTTTGAGAATCTCAGCCGCCTGCAAGCGCAGTTGGTGCAGTCAGAGAAACTTGCTTCCCTGGGCCAGTTGGTTGGAGGCGCAGCTCACGAACTGAACAATCCTCTGACTGCGATGCTGGGTTACTCCGAACTGCTCTCCGGCACAAATCTGAGCGGCGAACAACGATCCTTGATGCAGAAAATCGAGCAGCAAGTGCGCCGAACCCGGACTTTGGTTTCCAGCCTGCTCAGCTTCGCCAAACAGGTGCCCGCGGAAAAGACCCTTTTGGATATCAATTCTCTGATCCAGACAGCGGTGAAGCTCTACCCTCCGCAACTTCGCACTGCCAATCTACAGGTGGAAACTCATCTCGGCAGCAATCTGCCTCGCATTCTGGGAGATTCCAACCAGCTTCTCCAGGTCTGCCTGCACATTACCAACAATGCGCTTCACGCCATGGAGGAAAAGGGCGGTGTCTTGACCGTGAGCACGCGCCTCGAGCGCAATATCGTGGTCGTTGAATTTTCCGATGATGGACCCGGTATGACTGATCCCGAACGGGTCTTTGATCCTTTCTACACTACGCGGCCAGTCGGGCAAGGCTCAGGCCTGGGATTGAGTGTTTGTTATGGCATCGTGCAGGAGCACAACGGAACCATCTCCTGCAGGAACCGTCCGGAGGGAGGCGCGACTTTTTGCATCGAGCTTCCAGTAGTGAAGGACGCGCAACTCGTACCGCGCCGTCCAGCGTGGACTGGTTCTACGAAAGCAGCCACTACCCACTCGTAATACCGACTTCGACGGTTTGCTTCAGCTGTCCACACGCCGCATAAATATCACGTCCCCGCGGGCGGCGAATAAAAGCGGGCACGCCAGCGGAAATCAAGATCTTTTGGAATTGCAGCACCCGCTCATCTTCCGGCGTGCGGAAATCAATACCCGGTCCGGGATTCAAGGCGATCAAATTCACCTTGGCGCGCATGCCGCGAAGTAGCTCGACCACCTCTTTTGCGTTTTGTGCTGCATCATTTACTCCACTCAGCAAAACATACTCAAAGGTCAATTTCTCTCGATCGCGCAATCGGAAATCACGGGCCGCCTTTAGCAACTTTTCCAAATTCCACTTGCGATTAATCGGCATCAGTCGGGTGCGCAGTTCATCATTCGAAGCATTCAATGAAATCGCCAATTTCGGACGCACATCCTCGTTGCTGAAATCGTAAATGCGCGGAACAATTCCAGCCGTCGAGACGGTCATCGCCCCCTCCGGAATGCCCACCCCTTCCACCAGCAATCCCGCCGACTTAACAAAATTGTCGTAATTGAGAAATGGTTCGCCCATCCCCATGAAGACGATATTCACGCGATCCTGGGGCGGATTCACGTCGTGGTCGCGCAAGACCACGCAGACCTGCCCGACGATCTCGCCCGCACTCAGGTTTCGCTTTACTCCCAGTAATGCCGTCAGGCAGAACTGGCAATCCACAGCGCAGCCAACCTGGCTCGACACGCAAATCGTCGCGCGATCCCAGTTGCGCCCGGGTTGATTAACCGCGTCTCCAGCATCAGTACCATCACCGCTTTCTCCGCCATCGCCGTCCGGCATCCAAACGGTTTCTACGCTCTGACCATCGGCCAGCCTGATTAAGTACCGCACGGTGCCGTCAGTGGAAACGAATTTCTTGTCGATTTGGGGCAAGCCTATGGATAACCCGCTGGTCTCAAGATCATGACGAAACTCCAGCGGCAATGTTGAGATGTCTTGGCTGGAGTCCAGCCGTTGGCGGTATATGGCATCAAAGAGTTGCTGCCCACGATACGAGGGCTGGCCACGCTCTTCCGCAATCTGCGTAAGCTCTTGCAGCGTAAGGCCTAAAAGCGTGGATGGTAATGTTTCATTCATGCATCTAATTGCCCTGGTTTGGTTCCAAATCACATTTTAGAGGGATTTGCGCCAGAAAACTGAGGAAAGCAAGCGAACCTGGGGAAGACCGATCTAAGTAATTGATTTTACGACACTAACGATACTTTCCACGCAACCTTGGTACTGTGTAACAATATTTGATTGGCTCTGTATTGCCCGCCAGGCTGGTTGGTAAAACATCTTATGGTTGATGAAATCCGCAACGTGCGCCGTGAAGTGCTGCCCAACGGCCTGACTGTCATCACTGAGCAGATGGAGCATATCCGCTCCATCTCCATCGGGATCTGGGTGAAAACCGGCTCCCGCGACGAGGATCCGCAATGGAACGGCATCTCCCATTTCGTCGAGCACATGGTCTTCAAGGGCAGCAAGCATCGCACCGCCGAGCAAATTGCCCGCGAAGTGGACTCCATCGGCGGCAACATGGACGCTTTTACCGCCAAAGAGTGTATCTGCTTCAACATGAAGGTCCTGGATGAGCACCTCCCTATCGCCATGGATGTTCTCAGCGATCTGGTACTGAACCCAGTCTTCGATAACCAGGACATCAGCCGGGAACGGGGAGTCATTCTCGAAGAAATCAAGATGGACGAAGACAGTCCCGATTATCTGGTGCACGAGATCTTCACCCAAAATTTCTGGAAAGACCATCCGTTGGGAAAACCGATTCTGGGAACCAAGGACACGGTCAAGACTTTCGAGCGCGATCCAGTCAGCGACTTTTACGCTCAGCGTTTTAGCCCCGGCAATATCATCATCTGCGCAGCCGGGCACTTGGTTCACGAAAAATTTGTAGATCTGGCAAAAAAGCACTTTGCCCAGATGCAACCGGTGAAGAACGGATTTCACAGCTCACAGCCAAAGATTGTGCCGCGCATCATAATGCGTAACAAGAAGGCGCTGGAGCAGGTGCAAATCTGCGTCGGTGTCCCCTCCCATCCCATCGCACACGAGAGACGAAATGCTTCGTACATTCTGAATACGGTTCTGGGTGGCGGGATGAGTTCGCGGCTTTTTCAGAAGATCCGCGAACGCCAGGGACTGGTCTACGCCATCTACAGCGATCTCAATCCTTACCGCGATACCGGCTGCCTTTCGGTTTACGCCGGCACTTCGCGCGAGTCGGCCAGCAAAGTCGTGCAGTCGGTCGTTTCCGAATTTCGCAACCTGAAGTCGGAACCGATCCCGCAGGACGAGTTGCGCCGGGCCAAGGATCAATTGAAGGGCAGTTTGATGCTCTCACTCGAATCTTCCACCGCCCGCATGTCTAACCTGGCGCGTCAGGAGATGTATTTCGACCGCTTCATCAGCATGGATGAGCTCTTACAAAAGATCGAAAGCGTAACTGCGGAGGAATTGCAGCAGCTCGCCACGGAATTCTTCCACACTGAATCGATCGCCGTGACCATCCTTGGAAATCTCAATGGCCTGAAACTCAGCCGCGAGCAGTTGATCTGTTAATCGCGTCGGAAGCTTCTAGAAATCTCCTGCCATCTGCGTTTACCTGCAGTACGTTCGCGCAGCTGGCTCGAACTGGTCGAGTTGGGCATCCCGCTGGCTCGTGAACTTGCCTTCTGGGGTTTTGCCATATAAATCGGCGCCCTGGCAGTAGTACAAAGCCGTGTGCAGATCGACCCACACGCGGGCATTCGGGTTGCCGAGATAAACCTGGGTCGGAGGTGGTTCGGCCAAATCCAGCGCCACCAGTACACGTTCAAAGAGTGTTAACGAAGGCTGCACAACTCTTGTCTGCGCCGCCCCGTAAATTGCGGATCGTGATCCCCAACCCGAGAGTGCCAGCAGTAATAGAATTACCGAAACCCCTACCCAAAGATCGGCACGATGCTTATTAATCCATACTCTCGTCGGAGAACCTGCAGTCTGCAGTGACTTCAGCCACTTGTGCGCCTGTGCCGCCGAACTCCAAGGTGATGCTTTCTGCGTCGCAGTAGCAGCCTTAGGTGCGGTTATGGGATCGGGTTGCACGCCTACTGCCTGCGCCGGTTGCAAAACTAGCTGTGCCGGCGCTTCAGGGATCTTTTCCAACGGACTCAATTCCGGGTCTGCCTCTCCAGAACCGACCGGAGTCGCGTCATCGTGTCTTGGAACTTGCAGGGTAATGCTGCCATCACGAAGCTGAGCATCACGCGGGGGGTTTTCCGAGTCGGGCTCAACCACCGGTGCAGGCTCTTCCTCAATCAACGGGTGAAAACGGGGCCTGAACCGGTCGACCACGTCTCGCGACGGAAGGTGTGCCAACGCCTGCTCCAGGGATGGCGGCAACGACACATCTTTCTGCGGCAGCGAATTCACAGCCTGCTTCGGCTCGGCTTTGGGAGCTTGAACCTTTGTCTCTTTTGGCAACTCCGGCGATGGCGACGCAATCTCTTCTCCCGGGAAGGGCAACGGCGTAGTCAAGTCCAATTGCGGAGCGCCGCATTGCCCGCAGAAGATTTCGTCTTCCTTCATGTGCGCGCCACATTGCTGGCACGTATAACTGGCCGATGTCACCGAAGTCGAAACCGGCTCGGGAACGACAAACTCGACTGGACGCTCCATAGCGAGAGGTGGATTAAAATCTGTTCCGACCGTCTCGGCTTTCTCAGAACCCTCGGCCTTCGATTCCGCCGCTAGCCGCTCCAACTGAGGCCGCAAGCGTTCCAGAATCTCCATCATTGTGGTTCGCTCGGCGGCTAGAGTCTGCTTCCAATGCAATTCCGACACCCGGCTGATGGCTTCTCCCATCAATCCCGCCATCACTTGGCAGGTGCGGATTTGATGCTCTTCCAGTTTCTCCGTGTCCGGGAAACTAAGGTGCAGGAGGCCCGTGGTTCTGCCTTCATGAAAGATTGGAAAAACAATTGGACACTTGGCATCGTGCCGGATCGCTAGTTCCACTGACGACCACGAATTGGCGTGCAAGAGTTCCGGTAAGCTGTCACCCACCGGCGCGGTAGACCCAGCCAAGCTGGATAGAACACCGGTTGCCGCACAAAATTCGAGATGATCCTCGCGGATGACCGCGACTGCCACGCCCGCGGCATTCGTTACTTGCTCGAGCCGCTGGGCAATGAGCTTGCCCGCCGTCGGCAAATCGCGAACTTGAGTACGCAGTTGCTCCTGGGTTTCAACGATTAACGCCAGAACTTCCGACGCATCGACGGTATGAGCTGCCGGTTCTTCTTGAATTCGGATAACCGGCCGCTCTGGCCGCGGCGGAGGCTCTGCCTCGCGCTGCTGCTGAATGACGTAAGCAGCCTCCAGGAGTTGCTGGAAAGTGATCTCGTCCAGCGGCGGCAATGTTGTCGCACTAGCGGTGTGCGCTTCCACGTCTTTACGTCTTCTCCTGATCCCGCGCCTCAAGCGCTTCCCCTGACTGGTGCAATTGAACCGCCAAAAATAGCCGGCTCTTGCTCCAAAACCCTGATTCTACCAGCGTTGTATGGGCCGGACTAGGCTTCGTTAGGGCCTCCAAGGGCTTGCTGACGCAGCAAATACAAGCCGCTACCCGCCTTTGACTGCCCGGCTGAAACGACCCGGCCAGGCGCGTCAGTTGAGGCAAGGAAGGCTATGTGCAATATTTTGCACTCTCCGCCATTTAGGAACCCCCGCGGTGGAGCTGCGGGTTTATGTTTCGACCGGTGCTGGAACTTCCTTCCCTAGACGTGTGTCGCTTAGGTAGAAGTGAACTGCCGGGGTAATGATCAGTGACAAAACCATAGAAATCAGAATGCCGCCAATGACTGCAATCGCCAGCGGCTGCAACATCTGTGATCCTGCGCCCAAGGCAAAGGCAAGCGGCAACATGCCAGCTATCGCAGCGAGCGCGGTCATCACGATAGGACGCAAGCGGCGGCGGCTGGCTTGGAGAATTGCGTCCTGGGCGGAGAAGCCCAGTGCCCGGAATTTATTGTCCGCATCTAGTAGCAAAATTCCGTTTTTTGCCACGATCCCAATGACCATGATCATACCCATAAACGAGGACACGTTAAACGTCGTACGAGTGATCACCAGCGCGATAAAAACTCCAGCCGTCGAAAGCAGCGCAGACGCCAGAATAGCCAGCGGCGCTGCGAAAGTACGAAATTCAAACAGTAGCACGATAAAGACCAACACAACCGCCAGCACCAGCACGAAGACAAGATCGTGGAATGACTTTTGCTGTTCTTCGTAGGTCCCACCATAAACCACGCGAATGCTCGAAGGAAGATGCACACCGTCCACGGCGTCTTTTACCGCCGCCATTCCAGCGCCCAGGTTGAGTCCCTCAAAACGAGCAGTAACCGCAACATCGCGCTGCAAATTCTCACGCCGTATCTCGGTTTGGCCGGGGAGTTCGGTGATGGTCGCGAGCGCGCCCAAGGTCCCGGTCCTGCCGCTACTGCTGGTTAGAAGTGTGTCTTTCATGGCTTCGAGCGAAATGCGGTTGGCTGCAGGAAACCGTACGCGAACCGTGTAAGCGCGGTCGTTACTCACCACCGGTGTTGCAGCCGGCTCACCTTCCAGAATGGCCGCTGCATCTGTCGCAACTTCTTCGGGCGTAAAGCCCGCACGAGCCGCAACCACGGGATCCACTTGAAAGGTCACCGCCGGGCCGCTGATTGTGTTCTCAATGCCATTGAGCACATCGACCACGCCGGGAATCTTGTGAATGGCGCCAGCCACCCGCGGCGCCCATTGTTGCAGCAGCGCAGGATCCTGAGAAAACAGTTTGATTTGCACCGGCTCGGGCGCGCTGGTTAAGTCTCCGATCATGTCCTGCAGCACTTGAGTAAACTCTATGTCCAGCTGCGGCTCCTGCTGAGTAACTTTCTCTCGAACCTCGCTGATGATCTCTTCAATATCGCGACTGCGATGCTCCTTGAGCTTAACCGAGATATCTCCTATATTCGCCTCGGTGACTGCGGCGAGTCCAAGCTGTAAACCAGTTCGTCGTGACGTGTGCTCGACTTCCGGTATTCCTCGAATAATTTTTTCGACGTGAGAGATTACTCGGTTGGTTTCGGCCAAAGAACTGCCCGCCGGCATGATGTAATCCAGGATGAAACCGCCTTCGTCCATCTCCGGCAATAAATCCGACCCCGAAAATCGGTAGCACACGAATGAGACAATGACTAGCAACGCAGCACCCGCTGCCAGCAACGCCGGTCTCCGCAGCGCCTGACCCAGCCAGCGCTCATGGAAGTCGATGATCTTTCGAAAGAACCCGGAAATCTGCGCCTCTTCCACGCTCAGTAAGCGCAGAATGGACTGTTCTTCCGGTTTGCTCTCGCTTTTTTCTACCAACTTACCATGGCGATGGATGAAGTACTGACTGAGGGCCGGTGTCCACGTCATAGCAAGCGCCAGCGAGGTGAAGAGCGAGACCGTCATGGTCATTGCCAGCGCCCGAAAAAAAGTGCCGGTCACACCGGTGATCGAAACAAGCGGTAGAAACACCACGACCGGCACCACAGTGGAACCGACGAGCGGCACAGTCATCTCGTGCAGCGCACTTTGAATCGCCGGTAGGCGGTCTTGTCCGGCATCCCGGTGCAAGACAATGTTCTCGACCATCACGATCGCGTCATCAATCACGAGTCCGACCGCGGCGGCCAAGCCGCCCAGAGTCATCAAATTGAAACTTTCGTTCAAGAGTTTCAAGGCGACGAAGGTCACGAGCACGGTCACCGGAATCACCAACCCGGCAACGATAGAAGTTCCCCAGTCCCTGAGGAAAACAACGAGAATGACCGAAGCCAGAATCAATCCCAACAAGATGGCATCGCGCACGCTGCGAATCGAGTCGCCAACGATGATGGACTGATCGTAGTAAGGCTGGATTTGAATTCCCGGCGGCAGGGTTTTCTGAATTTGTAGGATCTCGGCGTGAACTTCATCGGCCACTTGCACGGTGTTGCTGCCCGGCTGCCGATTGATGCTGAGCAAGACTGCAGGTTTTCCGTCTGCGGTCACGATGGTGTAGACCGGCTTCACACTTGGCGTGACCTGGGCAATATCGCCAATTCGCACCGGACTACCCGCGGGTGTTGTCTTTATGACAGCGTCCGCAATCTGTTCGGGTGTACGCGTCTGCCCGCTCACCAAACCGAGCACCAGTTGATGATTTCGCTCGAAGAGTCCCGGCGAATCAATCAAGTTGGTGCGCCGCATCGTCTCAAGAATGTCGGTAACCGTCACATTGGCCGTGAGCAGCTTGGCTGGATCGGGTGTAATGTGAAATTCCGGTTCTTGTCCGCCCTGCACCAAAACCGTTGATACACCATCAAGCCGGTTTAGCCGCGGCTTGATCTCATATGTCGCCAGTTCCCACAATTGCGTCTGCGGCACAGTAGCCGAAGTCAGGCTGTAGCCGATGATCGGGAAGCTGGCGAACGTCATGCGATGCGCCTCGACTCTGGCAGTAGTCGGCAGTTCCGATTGGACGCGCGAAATAGCAACATTCACGTACTGTAGCGTCTGAAACATATCCACGCGCCAATCGAAAAACAGATCAATTTCCGCCGACCCACGACTGGTAATCGAACGGACTTGCTGCAAGCCGGACACACTATTGACCGCCTCTTCCAACGGGCGGGTGATCGTGACCATCATCTGATCGATCGGCATCACGCCGTTGTCGACGGCAATCAGTATTCGGGGAAAATTCGTTTCGGGAAAAACGGAGACCGGAATCGTGAATGCGAGGTAGGCGCCGATCAGCGCAACCGTGATGATCAAGAAGATCATCGGCTTGGAGAAGCGCACGATCCACGAGCTTCCTTCAGGCTCGGTCACTGCTTCTCTCCCGCTTGCGATTTCTCGGCTGGCTGCTCAATGGTGATTTTGGCGTTGTCGGGAAGGCCGTAAGCCCCGGCCGCAACAACGCGATCAGCCGGCTGGACGCCTTCAAGAATTTGCACATCGTCGCCTTGGCGCACGCCGACTTTTACGGGCCTTTGGTGCGCCCGACCATCTGCGCCTGCCAGCATCACCGAGGTACTTCCGTCCTCGGCCGTCAGCAAGCTGGCGGCAGGAATCACCCGTGCATCTTTTATCTCTCTGGCCAGCACCGAAAGATGAATGCTGGTGCCCGGCTTGAGCCGCTGTTCGGGATTTTTCGCTTGTATCCAGACCTCGACGGTTGTGCTGTTTGGGTCGAGCGCCGGACTGATAACCGTAACTTTTCCTCTCACCACTTCTTCTTCACCCGGAACAGTGATCGTCGCTTCGTCTCCCAGCTTCAGCAGCGCCGCATCGGCCTGAGGAATATGTGCTCGCGCCACTACTTGGGACATATCCATCACCGTAAGCAGAGGAGTGCCCGCCGCTGCCATCTCACCGGCATACAACGGCCGGTCGGCAATAACGCCGTCGATTGGGCTCCGAATTTCCGAGTAGCCCAACTGCGCCTCTGCCCCGACATATTTGCCCTTGGCCGATTCCAGTTGTCCGGCAGCAGATTTGAGGGTTTGTTGCTTGCCAATCGCCAGCAGCGCATCAAGATGCTCCTGCGCTATTGCATACTGGTTGCGCGCCTGTGTCAGCTCTACGCCAGATTGGTCCAATTCCTTGCGTGGCAACGCACCTTGCTGGAAGAGGTCTTGCCGGCTGTCGTAGACCTTTTGCTGCGCCTCGAGAGCCTGCTTTGCTGCCTTCGCCTCCAATTCAGCTTTTTGCATTTCCGCGGGCAAGTCCGCTGCCGTATTAATCTCGTAACTGGCTTGCGCCTGATCGTAAGCTCCCTTCGCATCCTGCGCTGCCGCGGCCAGGTCTTTGTTCTCCAGAACCGCCAACAATTCGCCCATATGCACGTGGCTTCCACGTTGCACGTAGAAAGTTCTTACAGGCGCACTGATTTTGGGCGTGATGGCAGATTGTTTCAGCGGAAAAAGGATGGCCTCAGCAGTCATGGTGTGGTTGAGTGTCTTCTTCACCACTGCGACCACTTGCACTGCAACAACAGGTTCTTTTTCGCGGGGCTCTTTGGAACAAGCGGAAACGAACATCAAAAAGGTCAACGGCAGGACTACGCAATAGCCGATGCGAAACTTGATTGGCTTAATGTTCATGCCCCTAGAATGTTCCGGTCAGCGTTTGCAGGTTGGCGAGAGAAAGCCGATAGCGCGATTCGCCGTCATCCAAGGCATTGCGCGCTGTGGTTAACGTGTTTTGCGCATCCACCACTTCGATCACACTCACTTCGCCTGCCTGATAACGCAGCGTGGTCAGGTGCAAACTCTCCGCCGCCAACTCCGCCGATCGGCCCAACGATTCCAATTCTGATCGTGCCGTCTTCGCCTCGTCGTAGAAATTGTGCAGCTTGGCCAGCAACTCGCGCTGCGTCGCACTCAACTCAACCCGGGCCTGGTCCCGCCGGAAATCCGCTTGTTTTACCTTGCTGCGGTTTGTTCCCCAATTCCAGACCGGCAACTGCAGCGTCGCAACCGTCGCGTAACCGAGATTACGACGGTCGAAGCGATCCTCAGTTGCAAACTGATTCGCGTCAATCCCATAAAAATAGTCGATGGATAGCGAAGGCAAGAATCCGTTCCACGCCGCTGTGACCTCCTGATTGGCCTCGCGCAGAGATGCCATAGCGGCGCTCAATTCGGGGTTCTTATTTGCGGCTGCTGCTTGCACCTCGGCGATCGCGGGCAGTGGCTCCGGAGTTTGCAAATCGTCCACCACTGCGAAATCTTCTCGGAAATCTGGGAAAACCAAGACAGCCAGATCGATCCGCGCTCGGTTCATCTCCAACTCCGCGTCCTGTAATTCCCTCTGCTGACTTTGCAACTGAATTTGCGCCTTGATGACATCCGAGTGCGCGACTTCTCCGCCATGCTCCAACTTCTGCGTGATATCGAAAAAATGCTGCGCTTCCGCAGCAGCACGTTGCGCGGTCGCATACTTTCGTTGCGACACGACAAATCCGTAGTAGGCTTGTACAACCGTGACCACTAATCCGCGAGCTGCAATTTCAGCCCGCGCGCGGGCCAGGGCTTCTGCGGCCAGAGCGCGGCGAAAACCCGCAGCATTTGCCAACGAAAATTCCTGATGCACATCGCCCTGCGCCATGTATTCGTGAACTCCGTTGTTCGCGATATACCGTGCCGTCGGCGTTCCATTGCCCTGGGTATAGAGAAACGACGTGTTGTAGTTGACGCTAGGTAAGAGAGCTGCCCGGCTCTGCACTTTGTCTTCTTTGGCCAGCCCGAATTCTGTGAGTGCCCTACGATATTCTGGGTTGTTCTTCCTGGCCCGCACCAGCGAGTCCTGCAGGGTCAACGTAAGTGGGGCCGTGCTGCTTCGCGGGCGGTTATCTTCCGTGACATTCAGAGTGGCATTGGTTTGTGCGGACGCAGTTAGAGTAAGCCACAAAAACAGCACAAAGAGTGAAAACCCAGATTTGAGCGCTGCACCTTCCGATCGAATAATCATAGAGTTCACAGGCAGAACAATGAATCCCACAGAAATATTGCGGGGAAGCAGATTAATCTAAGCTGAACTAAAATCGGATTAGTTGTCGGACGTAATCGGCAGTTCGACCGTCATGCGCGTACCTTGTCCCGGTTCGCTTTCCGCTTGAATGCTTCCCCCGTAGGCTTCGACCAGGGCTTTAGCGATTGCCAACCCTAGCCCAAACCCACCCGTCGAACGAGCGCGCGACGCATCTCCACGATAGAAGCGCTGAAAAATATGCGGCAGATCGTCAGCCGGGATACTCGGTCCATGATCCTGAAAGGTGATGCGTACGGGTCCGCCATCGTGGTGCTGGATCTCGACTTCAACCGATCGACCCTCTGGACTATAGCGCACGGCATTTTCCAAAAGATTCGCCCAAACGAGCTGCAAGTCTTCCGGATCGACGCGCAGGGGAACTTGGCCATCTTTCGTCAGATGGATGTCGACCTTACGTTCCTGGGCAAGATGACGCACCCGCTCGACTGCTTCTTCGCAGGTTGCAGTAACATCGATGACTTGCAAGTCCAGCCGCAGGGCACCGTGCGCCCATTGCTCCGCTCGCGCCAGCCGCAACATCCATTGCAGAAGGCGCTCCAAGCGCTCCAAGTCTTCCAAGGAATTTTCCAGCCCGCGCTGATAGTCTTCCGAGGCACGAGGCCGCTGCAGCAATGACTGTAAGGTCGATTTCAAAACCGCTACCGGAGTTTTCAGCTCGTGAGCTGCATTTCCCAAGAATTCCTTTTGCTGAGCGAAAGATCGTTCCAGTCGCAGCAGCATGGTCTGCATCGACTGAACGACCGGCTGCAGTTCTGCAACCTGGTTGGCATCTTTGGGGACTTGCAGCTGCCAATTGTGGGTCGAAACAAGTGCGGCATTCTCCGCCAATTGCTGCAACGGCAATAGCCCTTGTCTGATGCCCCACAGCGCAAACCACGTCGTGATGCTGAGCAACAGCAGGCTCATTCCGGCAATGAAAATCCCGGCTTCTTGCACTTGCCGCTGCAAGGGAAACAAGGGTGACGCATAAACAATACTCAGGTTTTCGAGCGGCGCCTGTGTGTCCGGTTCGCGATCCAGAACCGGGATTTCCGAAAGGCGCAAGCCGCGATACGGCACACCTTTCCAATCAAAAGTCCAGGGACTATTTCCCACCCGCGAGACTTCCAGTCCCTTCGGCCAATTATCGGAGCGGGTCAGAAGTCCGGATTGGTCGGCCCAAATTGCATACGCGTCATCAAGGTCGGGATCGAGTGTCGCATTGGCTAGAGTTTTATCGAAATACAACTTTTCCGGCGGATCTTCTGTATAGCGCGCCAGTGCCGCCAGACTCGTGGCGTGAGCTTGCATACGGGAATCGAGGGCGGAAAGCAATCGCTTACGCGTATATAGAACGCCCGCAAGCAACAATCCAAGCGCCAGCAATGCCTGCGAAAGCACCACCGTTGTGACCAGACGCCGGCGAATGGATTTTCTTGTCATGCCGAATCCTGCAGAATATATCCTTGCCCGCGAATCGTATGAATCAGTGGTTTGAAGGAGCCGTCATCCAGCTTGCGACGCAGGCCGGAGATGTAAACCTCGATGACATTACTGAATTTTTCCCAGTTGTAGTCGTAAAGATGCTCCAGCAATTCCGTCTTCGAAACGACTGCCCCCGTCCGATGCAGCAGGTATTCGAGGACGCGGTATTCCATCGCCGTTAGCGCCACCGCTTTGCCTCCCCGATGCACGCTGCGATTCACTGTATTTAACTCCAGGTCCGCAACCGATAGAACGGCCGACGGCTGGCCTTTGCCTCGCCGGATTAAGACCTTCGTCCGAGCCAGAAGTTCGCCCAAATCAAATGGTTTGGTCACGTAATCGTCGGCGCCGGCATTCAGCAAGGCAACCACGGACTCTTTGTCATCGCGCGCCGTTACCACTAAAACCGGAGTACGATGTCCCGCCTTTCGAATCTCCTGCACTAAGCCCATCCCGTCCATGCCAGGCAGCATTAAATCGAGCAAAATGACGTCGTACTCGTTGGAGTTCGCCATGAATAAGCCCTCTTGCCCGTCATGGACGATGTCGACCGCATACCCCGCACTCTCCCGCAAGCTGCGCGCGATATTTTCGGCCAGGCGGGATTCGTCTTCGACGATCAGTACGCGCATAGAGAGTTCCGCGTCGTTGCCAATACGATACTGCTTTCTTTCAGCTTAACTCTCGCTTAAGTCCCGTGCGCCTCATTCCTCTGACTCGACGCCATCAACCAACAGAAATCTTTTGAGCGTACGCCGAGACAAAGTACCGTTCTGGAACCAGCCCTCCCGTCTTAGACCTTCCGTTCCTGCTCCGCCGCTGCTTACTGGCATCGAGCACACACAATCCAAAGGTCTTCTGACCTTGGAGACGTTGGCGAAGCTTTGGCGAAGCAATTGCTTTCCTTGAGAGTGCCGGTTGAACAAAACGGTCCGGCCGGAATGACCTTCCAGTAGAAGTGGAGGAAAGATGATTGATCTAGCAGCAATGAAAATTACCCCCCGCGACGAACAAGTACTTGGCCTCTTGGTGCAAGGCTGCAGCAACAAAGAAATCGCGGAACAATTGCACATCAGCCCGCGCACTGTGAAGCAACACCTGCGCACTTTGTTTCTCCGCGCAGGCATCACTCAAGGCCGCAAACGCGTGAAGCTTGCGACCGCAATCTATCAGAAGGAGCAGGAACAGTCATGCATCCGTGCGATCGGTTAACCAATAAGGAAGCTCAAGTCGCGACCTTGGTGTGGCAAGGTCTCACCAATCGTGAAATCGCCGACGAGATCGGCACAACGGAACAGGTTGTGAAAAACTACCTGCGCAATACGTTCGACAAGTTGGGGGTCTGGAGCCGGTTGGAACTGGCCCTCTATGTGGCCAGCCACGGCGGTAAGCAATGGCGGGAGTCTCTGTGGCAGTCCGGCACAACCATTCCCGCGCCCGCCGGCATACCACAGCCGGTCTAGCGCGAGCCTTCGAGGCGTGAAGACGCGGCATGCCAACACGCACCGGAAGAGCTTGCTGCTCTTGGTTTTCATCCGGTTATTCACAGTCATGTAAGCGGGAGAAATCGCGCTCTTTGTGGAAAGCCGTGGTCATTCCACCGCAAATCTCCGCTTGCGTGCGGTGGGTCAGCCCCCGGAACTCGTTCATGTGCACCGATTGTGAGGCACCGGGCTGTGGAGACGAGGTATGTGATAGAAAAAACAACGAACTGCCAGTTGGCTTTAGGCGTTGACGATTGCCACGGCGTTCAGGTACATACCCCCGATTGGCAATTTATAACCTCCGCGTTCCGGAAAAGATATGGATGCCGATGTAAGAGCGTTGGCTTTCGCCACAAAACGCCGCAGTGCCACCGTTTTGGTAGTAGACGATTCTCCTGAAATCCGCCGCTTTCTGACGCTCGCGTTGGAAATCGATCATTACAACGTCGAGACCGCCGACAGCGGCGAAGAAGCGGCCGAACGTCTGCGCGACGGCTCGAATGCATCGATTATCCTGCTGGATTTGCAAATGCCCGGCATGAACGGACTCGAGACTCTGCGCCTGTTGCGCCAAATGCGTCCGAACATAAAAGTGATTATGTGTTCCGCCGTCGATGACCCGGATACAATGCAGGAAGCCGCGAGATTGGGAGCCCAGGCGTATTTGGTCAAACCGATTCAGCACCTATATCTTTCAGCGGCCATTGAACGGTGCTTACAGGGAGTAACGGTCATTTCAGACTGCAACTTGAAGGCAGAGGTTCTAGCTATGGTGCCGGCTTCCTTGCGGCCCAACTGAAATCTCTTTTCATATCGGAAGGCGCGAAAGACTGCCGAGAAACTTCCTCAGTTCGGCCAATTCCATCTCCCCAACATCTACGAAGCTGATCCCGTTGCCGAAGCCTGGGGCTAAACTGACTGCTTTGCCATTGATCCAAAGCTTCGTATCTCCTACCCACAAGCCGAGCCGCACGCTGGTTCCCACCGTTAGAGGCGTAGACATCTCTACAAAACATCCGCCCAAGCTTAAGTCCGCCGTGCGGGCCCGAATCGGAGTGGCTTGCCCGTTGGGATAGATCTCAACTGAATTCGTCGCCTTTACCCGGGGATGCCGCCGACGGTCCTGAGCATCGCGTACGGTCGCATCCACAGTGGCCAACGGCAAGGGGAAATCCCACAACGGCTTTTCTGGGGATAAGTTGAAAAGGCCCACGTGTCCGGCTTTTGGAGTTCCTGGGGGCCCTGCCCATTGCACCCGAAAATGGCCCTTGTTCTGGCCATAGGTTACACCGACAATCTCTTCGGCCTTTAGCTGCGCCTTCACGCCGTTAAGTTCGGCGCCATGGCGGCTGACATTGACGGTATTGACCTTCTCGCTGAAGATCTGTCCACTGCTATCCGTCCCGAAGATCCGGACAGGTACTGTAATTTCCTTGCGGGGCTCGCGCCGTTTGCCCATAGTGCTGTCCCGCTATGCCGTTAAAGGTAGGGGCTCAGGACAGCTGATTCTAATTCAAATCAGCCGATTGGCCCTAGTACCCCGAATTGTCACCATTGACATCCCCTAAGCACTGGGAAAGCTGCAAAGGATTGCATGGCGCTTGGCTCGCGGTCGCCTTGCTTCTTGTATAACAAGTATTTACCGCTCCTGTCACGGTATCTCAATTGCTTGCCACATTGCGCCACCCCCTTTGGCAGGCCATCCTCCGGCCGATGCCGCTCCGAGGCTTAGATGACGCACAAGGAAATCTTCTGGATGGCGTGTGATTCGACTGAACAGCTTCGCGCCGAGTACGGGCCATTTCGCACCCGCGCCGAGGCCGAGGCCGAAGCTCGTAAGCTCGGCTTTGGTTACCTCTTGCGCTATGAGCACTTGATCGAAGGGAATGAGGAGATTCAAGAGGTCCGGTGCATCTTTATCGAGTTGTCCGAAGCCTCAGCGCTCGATCGCCGCGAAAAACGTTTACATACTCGTTGTGCCACTTGCGGCGAAACCGCGGTACACGAAGAGGGTTGGCGCGCAGAAGTCTGGGCCGACATTCATGAGTTTGAGCACACGCGCCATTTGGTGCGCTTATTCGAACACCTGCCGGCCGAGGGCCTGCGTGAAATCGTAGACTGGCGCGACCGCTGCGCTTGAGCCATTAAGGTCAACTCCAAAATCTACAAATTTTCTGCTACTCTGTTGCTCGGTTCAAAGCTTCCGGAATCAAATCCTATGGCGATTTTATCTTTGCTGGTATTGGCTGCCGTCACTCTGATCGGTGTGATCTGGATCGTTGTATTTCGTTCGGTTTTCACGGTTGACGGCTTGTTCATGTCCCTGATCCTGCTCGCGATGTCGGGCATTGTGGGAACGACGGCGCTGTTCGAGCTGAAGCATCGCATCTCGGGCGCCGCTGTCGCAGGCACCAGCGGCAGCAGTATGAGCGCCGGCCAAATGCAATTTCCCGGTGAGATCGTGCATCGGGGCAAGGTACAAGACGTTGTATTCTACGAGGCCAACGTTGGCCAGCCCAACAAATCCGTCGTCACCTTGGCTGATGGAAACGCACCGCAAACCCTCGTCGTCGAGGGCGATCTGCGCAACGCACTCCCCATCGGGCAAAAGGTTCGAATCATTTTGCGGAAGGAAGACGGACAGAACGTTCTGGTAAACCTCAGTTATTCGTAACCATAACGCGACTGTCGGTCAGGTTTATCCCCGATGGTTACTAGCGTAACCTTCAGTCGCACTTCCGTCTCGCCCCTGCCTCCTCGACCATAGAAAATTCAGATTATTGCCGATAGTTTCCTGTTGAGCCGGAGCCAACCAGTGCATAGTGCGGACGTACAAGTCGCTGCTCCCAGTATGCTGAAGCGGGCGGAGGAGATCCAGCGGCAGATTCAGCAGCTATCCGGCCGCGACCTGCAGCTCTGGTCCATCGGACTGTTAGTGATGTTAGTGCTGGCAGCCGGCCTGCTCGCTTTGATACTGCCCAACGTGGTTTGGACCCAACGCTTCATTCATGTCGAGTCAGCTTACCTGCCCCAACTCTTTTTCGGACTGATCTCTCTCATTTTGCTTTTCAACGTCTATCTGATCGGACAGAAGGTAAATCTCAACCATACGCGCCGGGCGCTAATTAACGAGCTTGTCTTGAACGAGCGG
This sequence comes from Terriglobales bacterium, assembly GCA_035507035.1. Taxonomy (GTDB): domain Bacteria; phylum Acidobacteriota; class Terriglobia; order Terriglobales; family Acidobacteriaceae; genus DATJOJ01. The sequence goes on from DATJOJ010000042.1 coordinate 56,914, forward strand.
TTAGAAAGCCTTTCCCTGATCGATCCGTTGACCCAGTTGCTGAATCGTCGTGCGATGAATGAACTCATTCCGCGCGAAGTGGCGAGAGCTAACCGCCTCGGCAGTCACCTGACGTTCATGACCATGGACTTAAACGGATTCAAGGAGATCAACGGCAAGTACGGAGCGACTGAAGGCAACTTAGTCCTGATGGAATTTGCCACCCTATTGAAGCGTACCTTTCGAGGCGGCGATCTCATCTTCCGCCAGGGCGGTGATGAATTCTTGGTTGTAATGCCAGACACGAGCCTGGAAGAAGTGCAACCCCCACTTCAGCGTTTACACCGCGACGTGGAACACTGGAATCTGAACAGCAATAAGCGATACGAATTGTCCTTCGCCTCCGGTGTTGCACCGTATGCTACTGGCAGCGATTTTTCCGACGTCCTGCGAGCTGTTGACCGCCAGATCTATCGCAAGAAGCACAATCTCGTCCCAGTGTTTTAACTCGGCGTTGAAACGGTTGTGGATGTTTCTTTACGTGATGCTCAAGTATCGATCGCCACTTCGGAACTCCTTGTCCAGCAAGGTTTCCGCAGGTTTGTAGGGTTTCTAACGTTAGGTACTTCCGAGTAACTCGATCACCTTCCCTAGCACGAAAGTGCCATTTACAATGCCTCATTGTGAGAATAAAGTCCCATGACAATAGTCGCTAGTGGGGCGACGAAAGGGTGGGCGTTCTCCCCTCATGCGTTCTCTTGGCCCGTCTAGTTATTGTTCCAACAAGAGGTCTAACTAAATCAATTCGGGGAAACCACTCGTGGCACATGCAATTAGCTTACCTGAAGTCTCTGAAGTAATACGTGTCCTTGCTGTAGATAGCACTCGTATGAATAGCCAGCTGCTGGCCAGTGCTTTGGATCGAGACAAGCGCTTCCAAGTCTTGGATTCGACCCCCGACGCCAGCGGCATTATCACTGCCGTAGCCAGCGAAAAACCTGCCGTAGTCGTCATCAGCGCTGAGATGGAAGGCAATCCTCGCAGGGGATTTGAGGTAGCTCGCGAGATTCACGCCGTCAGCCCGGAAACTGGTATCGTCCTTCTCCTCGATCTCTCCGAGCGTAGCCATGTTGTGGAAGCCTTTCGCGCCGGTGCCCGCGGCGTTTTCTCTCGTAATGACTCACTGAAATCGCTTGCCAAGTGCATTCAGTGTGTCAGCCAAGGTCAGGTTTGGGCGAACAGTAAGGAATTGCGTTATCTCCTGGAAGCTCTTGGCGAGGCATTGCCACTCCGAGTCATCGATGCGCGCGGAGCCGAGCTGTTGTCCCGCCGCGAGCAGGAAGTCGTACGCTGCGTTGCTGAAGGATTGTCGAACCGAGAGATTGCGCAGCGCCTGGGCCTCACAGAGCACACCGTGAAGAACTACCTCTTCCGAATCTTTGATAAGTTGGGCGTCTCCAAGCGAGTCGAGGTTGTGCTCTATGCCTACAGCTTGGGCGCAACCCCTGAGATGCCGCAACTGGTCTCCGCTAGCAGGGCGAAAGAAATGCTTCCTCAGGCATCTGCTATGGCCCGAATGGCCCCGGCCGAAAGTCGCTTGGATTAGTCGAACAAAAGACGCCTTGGTGCGAGGGGGGCCTACTCGGCGATTTTGGACCCTTCGGGTTGAGCCGGAGGCTGGGCTTGCTGCTCACGCGGCATTCCTACGGCGTCTTCTAAAGAACGCTGCCAATTCCTTAATTTCAAAGCCAGTTCCTGCATATAAGCCGCCGCGTCGGCAGGACTCAGAATCTCTCCCACTTGGCTGCGCATCGCGCCGCCGTCCGTGGCGCGAACCGCGGCTGGCACGGGCTCGGGCTCTAGTCTGTTTGGCGAGGTGAGCTTGGTGATATCGAGGTCGGACTTCACCTCTTTTACAACATCCGTATCTATGACCTTTTTCTGCAAAGCGTACGCCAGCGAAAGCGCGTTGAAACAGAAGTTGTTTACATTTCGCGGGATGCCTTCGGTAAACTCTGCAATCTCATCATAAGCTTCGGGCGTGAAAATGGGGTCGCCCTCGTATCCTGCAATCTTCAAGCGATGCTCGATGTAGTTCTTGACTTCCCACGACGGCAAAGCTTCCAAACCATGAAGGATCGAAACTCGCTGGCGGAGTTGTGCGAGCCGCGGGCTGGCCAATTTGTCCGCTAACTCCGGCTGTCCGCAAAGAATGATATGCATCAGCTTGGCGCGAGGAGTTTCAAAATCCGAAAGCAGCCGCACGGTTTCCAGCACCGATGCATCCAAATTTTGCGCTTCGTCGATGACCACAATCATGCGATTGCCGGCCCGTGCTTCTTGGAGCAACCGCCGGTTGAACTCATTGTGCAAGTGGACGAAATCCTGCGTGTCTCCTTCGTAGCCTAATTCCGCCAGCAAATAGCGCATGAATTCGCGCGAATTGCATTGCGTCTGAAACATAAATGCCGTCCGCGCCGAACTCCGAAACTTCTCTAATAGATGGAACAGGATGGTGGTCTTGCCCATTCCCGGCTTGGCAATCAGGCCCAGAAATCCGCGATTGGCTTCAATGCCATAGTACAGCGACGCAAACGCCTCCCGATGCGCCGCACTGAGATAGAGAAAGCGCGGATCTGGGGTCACCCCGAAAGGCTGTTCGCGCAATCCGAAGAAACTCAAAAACATGCAAACTCCTGTCTCAACAACGCGGTTCCATGGCGACGAGGAGCATGGCCTTAACCGCGACGCCGCGTGATAACCACCTTTATTTCATTGGAATACGGTTAATTCACGCCCCGAGTACACTGAATGTTGCCGGGCTGAACTTCGACCAACGTCCACTCTGCTCCTCTAACTTCCCCGCCAACAAGTGGATGAAAGTCATGGAGTCGAGTTTCTGGGGGCTTCAACCGCGCCGCCGAAAACCCACACTAATTGTACGGAATTCGCCATCCCGCGCCAAATGACTTTGGAAACGGCGGTCGGCCCAGAGACCCAAGACTCCTTGTCAGTCACATGTTACCCCTATAGAATCTGCCGGACTTGTCCGAAATTGAAGTGTACAGCCCGCCGAAACCTTTGATTACTCCGAGCCATCGCGCTTCTCCTCGCGTACTGGTTACCGACACGGTAGCCATGAGTTGTCGCTTGCTGGCTGACGAATTACATCGCCGGGAACACTATCCCGTGGCGGCGGCAGCCTCTCCCAAGAAGGTTTTTCGGCTATTGGCCGGCGGCAGTTTTGAGATTGTTCTGATCGGCATCGGCTCCTCAGAAAATCCACTGGAACGAATCCGATTGGTTCGCCAGATTCGGAGCCTTCACCCCGAGCTGAACATGATTGTTCTTCTGGATTCGTTGGAGCGTTCCATCGTCGTGGAAGTCTTCCGCAGCGGCGCCCAGGGGGTCTTCTGCCGCATGGAATCGTTCGAGACGCTGTGCAAATGCATCCGCTGCGTACACGAAGGCCAAGTGTGGGCGGGCTCTGGCGAACTCCGTCTTCTTTTGGAAGCCCTGGTGGATGAAGGACGTCCCATTGACTCGTCTCTCGACGGGCCACGAGCTCTCAGTCAGCGGGAACAACAGATCACGCGCCTGGTGGCCGAAGGCTATAGCAACCGCCAGATTTCTCAACAGCTACAGCTCAGCGAACATACCATCAAAAACTATTTATTCCGAGTTTTTGAGAAATTGGGTGTTAGCACGCGAGTGGAATTGACTCTCTACGCTCTCAAACAAACCAAAGTATTGGGACAGGATCAGCAAAAGAAGCCAGCATCATTCTCGCCTGATGCTTTCCCTGATAAGCTTCCGGGAATTTCCACTTCGAACTGAACTTCCTCCCGGTAAGGCTATTTTCTGGCTTGCGTCTTTACTCCCTCCGGTGGCCCAACGTTGGGCGGCATTTCTCCCGTCAGTGAATTGAGAAATGCCTGCAAATCGCTGCGCTCCTGGCCGGTAAGAAAATCGAGCACATGAATTTCCTTATCCAGATTCGGATTCGAATTCCCCGCTCCGATGTAAAAGTCGATGACTTCTTTCAGATCCTTCAAGCTGCCATCGCTCAAATAAGGCGCGGTCTGCGAAATATTACGCAGGGAGGGCGTCTTGAATTTCCCTTTGTCGGCTTCTTTGTGAGTGACGGCATACAGCCCCACATCAACAAACTGACCCATGTCAACGCCTACGCCAACGTCATGGAACTGGTTGTCGGTGAATAAAGCATAGTCCTTTTCAATCGTGTGGCAGGCGGCGCAATTGCCTTTATTCTTCGCGCTAAAAACTACGAAGCCACGTTTTACGTCATCGCCTACTGCTTTTTCGTCGTGTCCATACTTCCAGCGATCAAACGGAGAATTACCGTTGAGCACCGTGCGTTCAAACGAGGCGATACTCTTCGCGACCATCGCATACGTAATCGGCCTCGGTCCCCAAGCGTTGGCAAACTCCTCCTTGTAGCTCGGATCGGCATTCAATCTCTCCTCGACCACCGCCAGCGTATTTGCCATTTCGACCGGATTCTGCACCGGGCCCTCAGCCTGATTCTCCAGGCTCGGCGAGCGCCCATCCCAGAACTGGACCTTGAAATATGCCGCGTTGGTCACCGGAGGAGAATTACGCCCGCCTTTCTTTTTGCCGACACCCTCGGAAACGGGCCGGGGGTCGGCAAACCCATATTGCGGGCTATGGCAAGAGGCACACGAAACCGTGCCGTCAGACGAGAGGATAGGGTCGTAATAAAGCCTTCGACCCAGTGCGATGGTTTCGGCCGTCGGCGGATTGTCCGGCGGAACCGGAACCGGCGGCAATCCCAGGGGCGCCTTGATCCGCACCGCTTTGCCAATTGGCAATACAGTTTTCTGATCTTGGCTGTGCAACAACACTCCGCCAGCAAGGATGCTCAGACAGAAAATGAAAAAACAAACCCCGCGCGACTTCATAACGCCCTCCAATCGAGTAGCTGGAGTCCTAGAAGGAAATTTTTTATTCCGAACTGCTGCCGACGCAAGCACACGCTGACTCATTGTGTGTGACCGCGATCACCACCCCGTGTGATCTCATCTGGGAACAAATTAGAAGGTTGGATCCGATGTCGCAGCTTCCGGGCAGAGGGCAGGATGAAAACGGTCTAGAATTGGAAGATACGACCAGGGAGTTTATCGCTTGGCTGATCCACTTTACTTGAGCCTATGGTTTCCGAGCTTCGATGTTGAAGACATGCTGCCGCATGCGCTCTCGGTGATGCGTCAGTTCGACTTCTCAGCCATGCAGCCGGGAATCTCTTACGTAGCACTGCACCCTGTTTCATGGAATGAACCGACGATTCTCGAGCAGCGCTTCAATCCTGGCATCAGTCCGGAAGAGGCAGTACTGGTCGCATCTGATTTGCTGCATGAGGACTATGCTTACGTCTTCGAAGCCGCATGGGACCTTTGGATTTTCGAAGAAGAACGGAAGCAATGGATGCGGCAGCCGTCGCAAATCAAATTTGTTGCGCACGGTCTGGAGTTCGAAAACGAGGTCTATCGTCAAGAAGGCCACATTCAGATTGACTTAGGCTTCGATTCGCTGTTTCTGCAGGAAAATGTTCAGCTCACGCCGGAGGCAGAGCAACAGCTTCGTGCGAATGTAAAAAAACTGGTAGAGTTCACAGGAAAAGTCGAAAAGAACTCAGGTGCAACCGGGCGCTTGTTGTGGTCCGAGTCAGAAGAAAATCTGGCTCAGAAGCTGATCGCCCGATTGCAGAAAGTGCAGTGATTCAACCAAAACCGCAGAGGAGCCGGAGGACGCCGAGTCTCGAAGATGATTCACCAGCCGCCGAATGCTGTCCCGCAAATGGACAACCTTGAACTCAATCAAGGAACCAATTTGCCCCGCGTCCTCAGCGTCCTGTGCGGTATTCGTTGCCTTTCAGCGCTCTGCGTTATTTCGTTCTTCCGCCTTCCACCTTAAGCTTGTCGCTGGCGCCAGCCTGCGCAGCCGCCAAGCGAGCGGTCAGCACACGGAATGGCGAGCATGCGACATAGTCCATTCCTACCTGATGGCAGAACTCGACCGACGACGGATCTCCGCCGTGCTCGCCACAGATTCCAACTTCAAGTTTGGGACGAGTCTTTCGTCCGCGCTCGATGCCGATGCGGACTAGCTCTCCCACTCCTTCCCGGTCGATCACGGCGAATGGGTCCTGCTTCAGAATTCCTTCCGCGAGGTACGTTGGCAGAATCTTGTTGACGTCATCGCGAGAGAAACCGAAAGTCGTTTGCGTCAGATCGTTAGTGCCGAAGCTGAAGAACTCGGCTTCTTTGGCGATTTCGTCGGCAATCAGGGCCGCCCGCGGCAACTCGATCATGGTCCCGACGAGGTAATGAACCGTCTTCCCTTTCTCTTTGAAAACCTCGTCTGCCACGCGCCGAACAATTGCGGCCTGATTCGCCATTTCCTTCAACGTGGCAGTCAAAGGAATCATAACTTCGGCATGGGTTTTCACTCCATCTTTTTCCACGGCAACCGCCGCTTCGAAGATGGCCTGCACTTGCATCTCGGTGATCTCCGGATAGGTGATGCCCAAGCGGCAACCGCGATGGCCGAGCATCGGGTTGAACTCGTGCAACTCCTCCACCCTTTGCAGAATTCTCTTCAGCTCTTTCAATTTTGGCGACTTCGGTTTTGTGGCATTGAGAACTGCGATCTCGACCATTAACTCTTCGCGCTTGGGAAGAAACTCATGCAGAGGCGGATCCAGCAAACGAATCGTCACCGGCAGACCGTCCATAGCGCGGAAGAGGCCAGCGAAATCGGACCGCTGCATGGGCAGCAGCTTCTTGAGAGCGGCGCGGCGGTCTTTCTCATTATCCGCCATGATCATGGTGCGCATGTGCGGAATGCGATCTGTGGCAAAGAACATGTGCTCAGTGCGACAAAGGCCGATACCTTCCGCCCCGAAAGAACGAGCTTGAATCGCATCGCGGGGAATGTCGGCATTGGCACGAACGCCGATCTTGCGGAACGGCTCAGCCCAGCTCAGCAGTTTGGTGAGTTCGGGATCGTCTGGCTTGGCGTCAACCGTGTTGAGTTTGCCTTTGATCACGCGGCCAGTCGTGCCGTCGAGCGAAATCCAGTCGCCGGCTTTGAAAACCTGCCCTTTCACGCGCATCTCGCGCGCTTTCTCATCAACCGAGATGTCACCCGCGCCGGCAACACAGCACTTGCCCATGCCACGGGTAACCACAGCAGCGTGGCTAGTCATTCCACCGCGTGAGGTAAGAATCCCAGCCGCGACTTCCATTCCATGAATGTCTTCCGGTGTGGTTTCGCCGCGAACCAGGATGACTGGATTTTTCTTTGTACCGTGGCCCGCTTTTTCGACAGCTTCATCAGCCGTAAAGACAATCTGTCCAACAGCGGCGCCAGGCGATGCGGGCAAGCCGGTCGCGAGAACTTCGACTTTTGCGTTTTTTTCATCTAAGCGCGGAACCAGGAAATCGTAAAGTTGGTTGGGTTCAACCCGGAAAATCGCTTCTTCCTTCGTGATCAGCCCCTCGTCCACCATCTGGATGGCAACACGAACCGCGGCCAACCCAGTGCGCTTTCCATTGCGGGTTTGCAGCATGTAAAGCTTGCCATCTTGAATGGTGAACTCGAAATCCTGCATATCGCGATAATGCTTTTCGAGGCGCGTGGTGATTTCGTGAAGCTGCCGGTAAACGTCCGGCATGATTTTTTCCAGCTCAGAAATATGCACCGGCGTGCGGACGCCAGAAACCACGTCCTCCCCCTGCGCGTTTAGCAGAAATTCTCCGTAGAACTCCTTCACTCCTGTCGCGGGGTTGCGCGTGAAGCCGACTCCTGTTCCACTCGTCTCACCGAGATTGCCATACACCATCGCTTGCACGTTCACTGCAGTGCCGAGATCGTCGGAAATATTGTTGATGCGGCGATAATGCTTGGCGCGATCATTATTCCAAGAGCGAAACACCGCGTCGCGTGCCATCACAAGCTGTTCGTGTGGATCCTGCGGAAAGTCGCGCTTGGCGTACTTTTTCACGACCTTCTTGTATTCAGCGATGACTTCTTTCAGGGCTTTGGCATCGAGGTCGGTGTCAAGCTTGGCCTTCTTCTGTTTCTTCTTGGCATCGAAAACCTCGTCGAACTCCGATTTTGGAATTTCGAGCACCACGTTGCCAAACATCTGGATTAATCGCCGGTAGGAATCGTAGGCAAACCGCGGATTGTTGCTGCGCGCCGCCAACGCTTCGACTGTCCGATCGTTCAACCCGAGGTTGAGGATGGTATCCATCATCCCCGGCATGGAGAACTTTGCGCCGGATCGCACGCTAACCAGCAAAGGATTGTCGCCTTGGCCGAGTTTCTGTCCCTGCAGCTTTTCCAGCCGGGCGAGCGCCTCTTCCATCTCGCGGTCGACCTCCCGCGATACCCCACCGTGATGCATGTACTCGCGGCAGGCTTCGGTCTGGATCGTGAAGCCGGGAGGCACAGGCAGGCCGGCATTGGTCATCTCGGCGAGGCCCGCGCCTTTGCCGCCGAGTGCATCTTTCATCTTGCCGTTGCCGTCGGCTTTGCCACCGCCGAAAAAGTAGACATACTGGATCTGTTGCTGTTTCGTCGTCTCTTTCACTTCTGTTTCCGCCAACGTCGTCGTAGCCATAGTATTAGTCCTTTACGATTTCGAAGATTCCTTGCCTTCCGTCACGATCTCGGAGAAATCCGCAATCGTCGAAAACTCCTTCAATAAAGTCTGCAGCAGCGCCAAGCGGTTGGCCCGAACTCGCTCATCATCGACCATCACCATGACCTTGTCGAAGAAGCGATCCACGTGTTCGCGCGCGGTCGAGAGCACAAGCAATGCGTCCTTATACTCCGCCTTTTTTCGATGTTCCTCGGCTCGTGGACCGGTGCGCTCCATGTAACCCGCTAGCATTTTTTCTTCATCGGCTGAATCGGAGAAATGCTCGAATTTCGATCCAGCAGCAATCTTCTTCTCCTCTGCCTGGCGCAGAATATTCCGCGTGCGCTTACATGCTGCCGCGATCGCCAGAAACTCCGGCATCTCTAGCACGCTCTTGACCGCTTCCGCACGTGCGATTGCGTCGTTAGCGTCGTCAGAACCAGCAGCCAGTACGGCATTTACGACGTCGTAGCGGAACCCGAGCACGTCGCGCAAGTAGAATTCCAACCGCTCGCGGAAAAATTCACGCACACTCTCGGCATAGCGAACACTGACTGGGAACCTTTGCTCTGCGGTTGAACCACAATAGGTTTCGCGAGCGTATCCGGTGACTGCGCTTAGCGGCAGGGGCAACTTGTGCTCCGCGATGATTCTCACGATTCCGTTCGCTTGGCGACGCAACGCAAAAGGATCCTTTGATCCGGTAGGCTGCAGCCCGAGGGCAAACATTCCCGCAATGCTGTCCGCTTTATCGCCAATCGCGAGGACTGCGCCTTCCACAGTGCGCGGCACCGTATCCTCCATCGACTCCGGTTTGTACTGGTCGTAAATCGTCTGCGCGATTAGTTCTTGCGTCGCTCTCGGCAGATCATCATCGAGTTGTTGCACCCGCGCGTAGAGTCCGCCAACAATACCCTGCAGTTCGGTGAACTCTTTCACGAGTTCGGTAGTCAGGTCAGTCTTGGCCAAATATGCCGCCTTGTGCACTACCCCTGGCCGAACTGCCATACCGCTCTGTCGAATAATTTCGCACAACCAACTGCACAGCCGCTGCACGCGCAAGGTCTTTTCGTAGTAGCTGCCCAGGTCCTTTTGAAACGTCACATGCTTCAGCCAGGCAGTCCTCTCGCGTAAAGGATGTTTCTGATCAGTCTGCCAAAAGAAACGCGCGTCGTTGAAACGTGCACGCAGCACGCGTTCGTGCCCATGCCGAATGACGCCATCGGCATCCCCATCGGTGTTCAGCACGGCGAGAAAGTGCGGCAGCAATTTGCCCTGAGCATCTTCCACGGCAAAATATTTCTGGTGATCGCGCATCACCGTTACTAGCACCTCTTCGGGCAATTCGAGAAATTCACGATCGAAGCTTCCTAGAACCGCGGAAGGCCATTCGGTCAGATTGACGACAGTATCCAGAAGAGTCTTGTCTTCGCGCCAGCGTGCCCCGGGAATCGTCCGAGTCGCGGCATCCAGAGCTTTTCGGATTTGCTGCTCACGTTCACCGCGATTCAGCACCTTCGCCGAGCGCAAGGCGCTCACATATCCCTCACCCGGTTCAGGGACCTGGACCTCGCGATCGGCGAGGATTCTATGCCCACGCGAAACATTCCCAGCAAGAATTCCTTCGAACTCCAGCGGGATGACCTCGCGGTCGAGCATCGCGACCAACCAGCGCACCGGGCGAACGAACTTCTCGCTCGGCTTGCGCCAGTACATATTCTTGGGAAAATAAATCGCTTTGATCTCAGCCGGCAGGAGTTCCGACAATACTTCTGCCGAGCGGCGGCCTTTCTTGGTGATCTTCGCGGCCAGGTATTCGCCTTTAGGAGTCGTTACTTTTTCCAACCGCGAAACCTCGACCCCGGCTTTTTTGGCAAAGGCATAGGCCGCTTGCGTAGGCTGGCCATCTTTGAACGCAGCTGCGACCGAGGGCCCGTTCACCTGCTCTGTGACATCTGGTTGTGCCGTAGGAAGCCCCGAGGCAATCACGGCCAGGCGACGGGGCGAATCGAGAAATCCGATTTCACCCTGCGGCGACAGCCGCTCGCGTTCCAACAGCTTCTGCACGCGCTGGCGCAACTCCTGCGACGCCGCATCAATCATGCGGGCAGGGATTTCTTCACAACCGATTTCCAGGAGGAGGTCAGGCATGAACTCTTATTTTCGCAGAAATTCGCGCTGCCGGCTTGTGAGCTCTGTCACAAAAGCTCACTATTTGGTGCCATTTTGAATGAAAGCGTCCAGCTCATGCAGAGATACAGTGCTACCCGGCGGTCTGCACAACCTCAAGATTTTTCTTCGCTTTCGCATTCGGGGCTTTCTCTTCGGACGCTTCAGCGGTCTCGCGGCGTTGCTGATTGACGTAAGCCTTCGCAATGCCAACCGCGAGCGCACGCACCCGCGCAATCACTCCCACTCGCTCAGTTACAGAGATTGCGCCGCGGGCATCGAGAATGTTGAACAGATGCGAGCATTTTAGGCAAAGGTCATACGCAGGCAACAAGGGAAAGCGGTTCAACTCGCGGCCTATGCCGTCGCCCGATTTTTTGTCCTTAGCCAAGGAATTGAATTGATCGAGCAACGACTTGCATTCCCCTTCGCAAAGATCAAAATGCTTCCAGGCTTTCTCCACATCTGCGGCTTCAAAGTTGTAAACCGAGAATTGCTGCTCGTCCGCAAGGCGAACGTCGCCATACGTGGTCACGTGCCCGCTCTTCGGATCGCGGGTCCACACGATGTCATAAATCGAATCGACATCTTGCAAAAACCCAGCGATTCGCTCTAATCCATAGGTCAATTCGGCGGTAATTGGATCGAGATCAATGCCGCCGCATTGCTGGAAATACGTGAACTGCGTAATCTCCAAGCCGTCCAGCATGACTTGCCAGCCCACGCCCCATGCGCTCAACGTCGGTGCTTCCCAGTTGTCTTCTTCAAATTTGATGTCGTGCTGGCGCAGGTCAATCCCCATAGCACCCAGCGATTCCAGGTACAGTTCCTGAACGTTTTCCGGCGGGGGCTTAAGAATCACTTGCAACTGAGTGTGCTTATAAAGCCGGTTGGGATTTTCGCCGTAGCGCCCGTCCGCCGGGCGGCGCGACGGCTGGATATATGCGACCTTATAGGGCTGCGGTCCAAGCACCCGCAGAAAAGTCTCCGGCGCCATCGTGCCGGCGCCGACCTCGACATCATAAGGCTGCTGCAGAACGCAGCCGCGCTCTGCCCAGAAAGTCTGCAATCGCAGGATGAGCTCCTGGAAGGTCAGCGAATTAGGCTTCGTTGAAGTCATCGAAATCTGGGTGATGTCGGCTAGCGGGCGCCCGTGGTTACGAACAACCTCTAGCAGTCTATCGTAAAAAACTCCGCCACGGATTTGCATGGATGAGCACAACTCTCGTTCTGCGGAAGGTAACACCATCAGGACTATCTGCACATCTCACTGACCTTTGTCCCTTCGAATCAAGGTCTTAGATGACACTTATCAAACACTTCATCAGCGTGACCTATGTCACATCGCACTGTGAGTCGGATTGTTAGTCTCATCCTTGAAGGGAGGGTCGATGGCAACACAACTTCACAGCGAAATCCTCATTCCTGATCTACCGCCGTTACTGCCACCGACACCACCGCCCCTGCCGCGTAAGGCAACTCCCTCCCGGCCCAAAAACAAGCTGATCCGCCGCGAGGACCGCGATTATTCCCAGCCGTTGCGCCGCACCTTCCAAGTCGCTTTCCTCTTTTTGAACGCCAGTCTTGGCGCAACTTTTTATTTCTGGGTGCGACACTTCGAGACGGGTTCAAACACCCGAGCCATTTCGCGCCCGCCCGGAGTCGAGGGCTGGCTGCCGATCGCCGGCATGATGAATTTCAAGTACTGGCTTGTATCCGGCCATGTGCCCACGATTCATCCCGCGGCAATGTTTTTGCTTCTCACATTCGTCTCCATCGCATTCTTGTTTCGCAAGGCGTTTTGCAGCTGGCTATGCCCAGTGGGAACGATTTCAGAGTATCTGTGGCGTATCGGGCGCAAGCTCTTCCGCCGGAACTTTGCCCTTCCCGGCTGGCTGGATATTCCATTGCGTGGCCTGAAATATCTGCTGCTGTTGTTCTTCGTCTGGGCAGTTTCTTCGATGTCGGCCAGCGCACTCGCCGCTTTCATGCGTAGCCCTTACGGCATCATCGCCGACGTCAAAATGCTCAATTTCTTTCGCCACATCGGAGAAACCGGGCTGATCGTTCTTAGCGTTCTGGTGATTGCGTCGGTATTCGTGCAGAACTTCTGGTGTCGTTACTTATGTCCTTACGGCGCTCTCTTGGGGGTCGCGGGCTCTTTGAGTCCACTGCGAATTCGGCGAAACGCTTCGGCTTGCATTGACTGCTCGAAGTGCGCCAAAGCATGTCCATCATCGTTGCCGGTCTCGACGCTCGTGTCCATCAAATCGGCAGAATGTACTGGATGCCTGGAGTGCGTCGCAGTGTGCCCGGCGCAAGGTGCATTACGCATCGGCTACCCTGAACTTCACGGGTCTCACGGTCAACAAATGCCCGCTTGGGCGATGGCCGCTGGAATTGCGGCTCTGTTCTTTGGAATTGTGGGCTACGCTAAAACAGCAGGCTATTGGCAGACCGACTTGCCGCGCTCGGTTTACATGCAACTCGTGCCGCACGCTGACGAAGCATCGCACCCCATGCCTGGCGATCCGGCGTTAAATCACTAAGTGCCTAGAAACGCGTTAGAGCGCGATCCTCTCTCGTTGCTTTCTTTCTCTTTCCGCCGTCTCGCGAAATACCGCTTGCCATGCCTGCGGTACATGTCGCGAAAGAATTTTGATCCCAATCTCTGTCATTCCGCCGGGAGTAGCAACTCGGCGAATTACTTCCTCTTCGCTCATTTTGCCTTCCGCCATCAGCCGCAAAGTGGCAAATGCAGTATCCCGCACCAGCGTGCTGGCGAATTCGTAAGAGAGTTCTGGATTCGCAGACACCGCCTCGCGAGCCATCGAATCCAGCAAGTAAGCAATCAGTGCCGGCCCACCGGATGCCAGGCCAATCGCGGGACGCCCTTGCGACTCGGTAATCACCAACGGATGGCTGATTCGGCTCAGCAAACCTTCTAACAGGCTGCGATCCTCGGCTGTGACGCGCGAGCCGTAGATCAGCAGGCTCACGCCAGCGCCGATTTCCTGCGTAATCGAAGGCATTAACTTAGCCACGCGGCAGGGCACGCGGTCCTCGAGCATCTTCAGCGGAATGGTACTCGCTGTCGTGACCAGTAACTGGCCCGGATAAAGCTCCGGATCCATCTGTGCGAGCAGGCTCGCCGTGTCACCACCCTTTACACAAAGAAAAAGCAAGTCACAACTTGCCGCCAGTTGCCGACTACCCGCTAGATGAATACCGGGAAATTCGGCTGCGAGCGCATCGAGCTTTGCCCGAGTGCGATTCGTCGCCCAGACGTTGCTCGGCACCAAACCCCCTGTTCGCAATAAGGAACGCAGCAGCATCCCTCCCATGCTGCCGGTTCCGATGAAACCCGTGTTCATCGCTGGCCTCCAGGCACCGATGATAAAGCCTGGTGTCGGTCTGAGGCTGATTTTCGGTGTTCCGGGGCCCTCGCCCCCAAGGAAATCTCACGCCATATACCGGAGGGCAATTCCGTTCCCCGCGCTGAGGCCAGCGGCGGTTATTTCTAACAGTGAGTCGTCGACTTTAGAGCGCGCAGCTATTTCCGTGAATAGTCGGACCTGGTGCTGGCTCGATCCACTTCGCGACCAAACTGCGGCTGCGCGCCTTACAGGTACACAATTGCGTTCGAGAACGGTTGTGATTGGGCCAATTGCGCTCGGATCGCTGACTGAAAACCGCAAATAAAAGCGGCTGCTTCGCGGTTGTCGATCTGCCCTCAGATTGGAGCCCCGGTTTGCCGGAAAGGCCCCAGCATTGCAGGCAATGTCCATAACATCAGAGAGCACCGCGCTCGCACTGGGAAGCGAGCCGGCGCCTTTGCCGCTGAACAGCATGTCTCCGACCGCATCACCGCGAATCAGGACGGCATTGTTCTCCTCGCGCACGCTCGCCAGAGAGTGTGAGCGTGGCAGAAAAACAGGTGCAACGGAAAGTGACAACTTGCCATCCTGAAGCTCGGCCGTGGCCAGGTGCTTGATGATGCAGCCTTGCTCGTGAGCAGCCAGGATATCGCCTGCTGTAATCTCACGAATCCCTCGAACTTCAACCGCATCCTGATCCAAGCGGGTGTTGTGCGCCAACTCCGCAAGAATCTTGAGCTTTTGTGCGGCGTCATGCCCATCGATATCGAGACCGGGATCGGCCTCGGCAAAACCTTTTACCTGCGCCTCTCGCAAAGCCTCGGCAAACTCCACGCGATCGTCGGTCATCCGCGTGAGGATGTAATTGCAGGTGCCGTTGAGGATGCCATTGATGCTCTGAATGTGATTCCCCGCCAGCCCGCTGCGCAAAGCGCGAATGATGGGGACACCGCCGCAAACGCTGCCTTCAAACTCCAGCCGGACTTTCTGCGTCTCGGCTGTCTTCATCAGACTGAAGCCGTGTGAGGCCAGCAAGGCCTTGTTGGCCGTGACCACGTGTTTGCCTCGTCGCAGAGCATGCTGTACGAACGCTCGCGCCGGCTCGACTCCGCCCACCAACTCCACCACCAGATCGCATCCGTTGTTCAGCACGCGCTCAGGCTGTGTCGTCAACAAATCATGATCCACCCCCGGGCGCTTCTTGCTCAGATCGCGAACCAGTATCTTGCTAATGCTGAGGGACACGCCGGTGCGTTGGCGGATGAGAGCGTCATTGCGGGCCAGCAATTCGACGAACCCGCTGCCCACCGTACCGCAGCCAAGCAATCCGATTTTTAGGTTGCGAATGGCCATTGCCTTTTATGAAGCTCCGCCAGCAATCGACGGAACCAGCAAGACTTCATCTCCGTCCTGGAAGTTGTAACTATTTCCTCCAAGGAAACGAATGTCTTCCTCGTTCACGTAGATGTTCAGAAATCGCCGCACCTGTCCAGCTTCGTCGCGAAGATGCGGGCGCAAATCTGGAAATTGTTGATCAAGCGCCGCAAGCAAGTCGCCAAGATTCGCCGGCGAGCAACTCACCTTCCCTGTCCCTCCCGTGTGCCGTCGCAAAGCGGTTGGAATTTGTATCGTCACAGTCATGATTAAGCCTCCACTGTTTCTGGAATTTGTTTACCGGTTGCATCGACGTTCCGTTGCAAGAATGCTTCGAAATCAGCCAGGCGTGGGCGAATGGCTTCTTCCGCGGAATACTTACCGACAAGCACATCGGTGGTCTTCAGCCCGTTGCCGGTGATGCAGAGGACAGTCGTTTCCTCCGGCCGAATTCTTCCTTGCTGGTAAAGCTTGCGGGCGCAGCCCACCGTCACTCCGCCCGCGGTTTCGGTGAACACTCCTTCAGTCTGAGCCAACAACTGAATCGACTCGACCACCTGAACGTCGGAGACATCCTCCGCCCAACCGCCGCTCTGGTTGATGGTTTTAATCGCGTAGTGACCGTCCGCGGGATTTCCGATCGCCAGCGAGCGCGCCAGCGTCGCCGGTTTCTGCGGTTCAATTTCCGCGTTTCCAGCTTTCACCGCAGTTGAAATCGGCGAGCATCCGGTCGCTTGCGCTCCAAAAATCTTGACCGGCTTGCGTTCGACCAACCCCAATTGCATGAGTTCATCGAACGCCTTTTTGATTTTTGTGATCAGCGATCCGCCCGCCATCGGAACCACAACGTTGTCCGGCAACCGCCAGCCCAACTGCTCGGCGATTTCAAAGCCCACAGTCTTCGAGCCTTCGGCGTAATACGGACGTAGGTTCACGTTTACGAATCCCCATTGACGTTCGTCGGCAATTTGTGAGCACAATCGATTGACCTGATCGTAGCTGCCCGCGATGCGGACCAGCGTCGCGCCAAAGACCTGTGTGCCCAGAATCTTTGCCGGCTCAAGGTCGGCCGGGATAAAGATCCAGGCCTTTAGCCCATTGCGGGCGGCTTGCGCCGCTACCGAATTCGCCAGGTTCCCGGTGGAAGAACACGCCACCGTATCGAAGCCAAAACTCCGAGCCTGCGCCAAGGCCACTGCCACGACGCGGTCTTTGAAACTGAGGGAGGGCAAACAGACCGCGTCGTTCTTGAGATACAGCGCTTTCGCGCCGCCCAGCGATTGCGCCAGGCGCGGCGCCTCAAGCAGTGGGGTAAAACCGGCCGGAATCGTGGGACGAAAATCGAGTGGCAAGGGCAGCAGTTCCGCATATCGCCACATATTCGGCGGACGATGGCTAACGCGTTCGCGCGTGAAGCTCTCGCGCAGAGCGTCGTAGTCGTAGGCAACTTCCAGCGGAGAGAAGCAGTCGTCGCAAATGGAACGGGGGACGTTTCCCCAGAACTTAAGGCACTCCCGGCAGCGCAATTCGTAAATCATTTGCTACTCACTTTCGAGCAGCCACCGGAACGAGCCTTAAATACGAAACCTCTTTCCCGGGACGGAAAAGAGGTTAACGAGATGCGCAAAATTGCGGCACCTCGAATCTCATGTTCCCCGATACCGGGCGAGAGTTGACACCAGTCAATGCGGGAATGGCCGCATCCGGTTGTCGTGGCTTCATCGGGCTCGTCCCTCAGCCACTCTGCATGAAATTCAAGGTCTGCTCTTAGAAGAGCAAACTTGATCGTGATACTACTGAAAAGAGACTTAGGTCGTCAAGACCCATTACATCGAATGAGAGGGCTGGAGAATCGAGTTGCGAGGATTCGCGGTTTAGCGGCTGTACTGATTCCGTTTCTTCTCCTCATGGCGTTCTAATCCCAGCTGAATCAGACGCTCAATCAGATTGGGATACGACAATCCCGTTGCCGCCCATAACTTGGGATACATGCTGATCGCGGTAAATCCTGGCATGGTATTGATTTCGTTCACGTAGATCTTGCGGCTCTTCCCTGCTTCCATCAGAAAATCCACGCGCGCCAACCCGCAACAATCGACTGCCTGAAAGGCGCGAATTGCCAGCTCGCGCACGTTCTTCGCCTCCGCCTTTGTCAGCTGGGCTGGAATAATCAACTGCGAGCCTTCATCCAAATACTTGGCATCGTAATCGTAGAATTCTTTGCTGGGGACAATCTCCCCAGGCACCGAAGCTTCCGGCTTGTCGTTGCCAAGCACCGAGCATTCAATTTCTCGCGCCTTTTGCCTTCTTCCACCGACGCCCTGCTCAATCACGATCTTGCGGTCGAACTTCGCGGCTTCGGCGATGGCCGGGCCGAGTTCGCCTCGATCATGCGCTTTCGAAATCCCAACTGACGATCCCAGGTTCGCGGGTTTCACGAACACGGGGTACTTCAGCACGGATTCAACCCGCTTCTGCACTTTCTTCGGCTCCGCTTCCCATTCGCTGCGCAGAATAGTCACATGCTTCACAATCGGCAGACCGGCAGCACGGAAGAGCGCCTTCATAACATCTTTGTCCATCCCCGCGGCGGAGCCGAGAACGCCAGCACCGACATACGCCGTATCCGCCAGTTCCAGCAATCCTTGAATTGTTCCGTCCTCGCCGAACGTTCCATGCAGCACCGGAAAGATGATGTCAACATTAATTGCACGGTCGGAGGCGCGGCGGGCCAGCGCCTGAGAGGAAGCGTCGGTTTGAAAAGCCGTCAATGAGCCACCATGCGACTGCGGTTCTGGCGGCACGATCACGGCCTCACCTCGAGCCAAAACTGCCGCTCCGGGCGTGACATCCGGGTCACCGGCCCGCAGATTTCGTTCTGGTTGATGCGGAAATTCGCCACGCAGCAAACGCTCGGCATCCGCGGCCGTAACCCAATGGCCCTCTTTCGTGATGCCGATCGGCACAACCTCGAACTTGTTCTTATCGATGGCGTTGAATACTGAAGCTGCCGAAAGCAGGGAAACCTCGTGCTCGCCACTGCGCCCACCAAACAGGATGCCCACCCGAATCTTCTTCATTGCAAGTAACCTGAAACTCTTCTCGAAACATTCTTTCACACAACCCGCAATCGCTAGTTGACAAGCCTTGCACCCCGCGATAGCCTCTGGCGAAAAGAAATTTGGAGCTTCGGCTCATCATCTTGTGCGAAGGGGCGCCAATGAAAAAACACGTGTCCTGTCTCCTCACTCTGGCGATACTTACGAGCTTGGCTACTCTGGCTTTCTCACAATCCGCTCCGGCAAATTCAGCTCCCGCCGCGGCGCCGGCCCAAGCGACAAATCCGTCCACAGCACCGACTCCACAAGGCCGCAAGAAGCGCGTCGCCGTGTTCGATTTTGACTACGGTACGGTTCATTCCGATGTGGCTGCAGTCTTTGGCAAGGATGTTGATGTGGGTAAAGGTATTTCCGACTTGTTGGTCACGTACCTGGTCAAAGACGGCACGTACTCGGTCATCGAACGCAAAGCTCTGGACAAGATTCTCAATGAGCAGAATTTCTCCAACAGCGACCGCGCTAATCCGACATCGGCAGCGAAAATCGGCAAACTGCTCGGCGTCGATGCCATCATCGTCGGCAGCATCACCCAGTTCGGCAATGAAACCAAGAACACCGGCGTCGGCGGGGCCGGCGGCGGGCTGGGCGGCCTGGGTCTCGGCGGCTTTAAGCACAAGAAGTCAAAAGCCATTGTCGGCCTCGATGCCCGCCTGGTAGATATTGACACGGCCGAGATTCTTGGCGTGGCTGAAGGCAAGGGCGAGTCTTCAAGAGAGAGCACAAGTTTGACCGGCGGAGGTGGCAACTGGAGCGGTTTCGGAGCCGGAGGGGTTGATTTCGGCAGCTCTGACTTTCAGAATACGATCATCGGCGAAGCGGTGAAAACGGCCACTGAGCAATTGAGCACTGAAGTGATCGCCGACAACTCCAAACTGGTTACGCGCACCATCGTTGTCGAGGGATTAGTCGCGGCGGTGGATAGCGGACAGATCATTCTGAACGTCGGCGCCAAAGCCGGCGTCAAAGTTGGCGATCAGCTCAACGTGGAACGTGTCACCAAAGAAATCAAAGACCCCGCAACCGGCAAAGTCATCCGCCGCTTGGCGACGAGCGTTGGAGTAATCCGAGTAACCGACGTTGACGACATTTCAGCAGTGGCAACGACTGTCTCGGGTTCAGGCTTTAAGGTGGGCGACGCCGTCAAGACCGTGACGCAGTAGTAACCACGTGATGTCATCCTGAACGAAGTGGAACGATCCGCATGCGGATCGTTCCGCGCGGTCGAAGGATCCCTGCACCACTTACAGAATCTTCTTCCCAAACGCCGACAGGGCTAACTCCACCGCCAGGTCCGCGGTCTGATTGTGCTCATCGATCACGGGATTCACTTCAACAATTTCAAAGCTCAGCATGCGTCCGTGATCAGCGATGATTTCCATCGCTAAATGCGCCTCGCGATAAGTCGCTCCGCCACGAACGGGAGTTCCCACGCCCGGCGCGTCTTCCGGGTCAACCCAATCCATATCCAGCGATACGTGATAGCCGGCCGTGCCGCGCCCTGCCATGCGTAGCGCTTCTTCCATTACCGCACGCATACCACGCTCATCGATGTCGCGCATGGTCAGCACCTCGATGCCAGCGCGATGCACGTTGCTCTTCTCAATCGCGTCGATGTCGCGTACTCCGACCAATACACAATTTTCCGGCCTTACCTTCGGCGAAAAGTTGAAAATATTTGAGAGTTCCGGAGGTCCCAATCCCATGATCGCAGCCAGCGGCATACCGTGCACATTGCCGCTCGGCGAACTCTCCGGCGTGTTGATATCGGTGTGCGCATCAATCCAGATCAAGCCAATTCTCTGGTCCTGCCTTCGGTAATATTCCGCGACCCCGGCCACACTGCCCGCCGCCATCGAGTGATCGCCACCCAGCGAAATCGGGATTTTGCCCGCTTCCAGCGTCTTCAAAACTAGTTCTGCATGTTTGGTACAGGTAGCCGTAATTTCCTTCAGATATTTCGCATTGGGATGACCTTCTTTTTTCTGCTCCGGAATCGCGACTGCGACATTGCCTCCATCCTCAACCACATGACCCAGTGCTTCCAGCCGCGCCTCCAGCCCGGCCACTCGCACCGCCGACGGTCCCATATCCACGCCGCGCCGCGACTGGCCAAGATCCAGCGGCACACCGATGACCCGAATCTTGCGCGGGGTAACGCTGGTGAAAGATGGGGTTGTGCTTGTCATGAGTTCAACATCCACTCACCGCCGAGAACGCAGAGGTCGCCGAGTCCGGAAACTCATTAACAATTCGCCTAAGGCCATCCTTCAGCACACGACTGTGAAAATTGATTAGCAGTCCGACCTTCCTATGCGTCAACCGAAGATAGGATAGGAGCTGAGCATCATGAATTGGAGAAAGTTGTTCCACCGCCTTGTTCTCGATAATGACGGAGTCTTCAACTAGCAGGTCGATTCTGTAACCGCAGTCCAGCTTGACCCCTTTATAGAGCAAAGGCAATGGCAGCTGTTCGACAGCTTGCAACCCGCGTTGGCGCATTTCAAACGCAAGGCACACCTGGTAAGCGGATTCCAGGAGCGCCGGACCAACCACCTTGTGGACCTCGATGGCCGCGCCGATAATCTTCCGCGTGATTTGATCCAACCTGTCGCGTTCTTCCATCTTGGCGCTCTCGGCGTACTCGGCGGTTAAACCATTACGGATAAAGCCGGTACAACATTCTCGGGAACGGGATCGTCTCTCTCACATGCTCCAGCCCGCAAATCCACGCGACTGCGCGCTCAATCCCCATGCCAAAACCCGCATGCGGCACGCTGCCATACTTGCGCAAATCCAGATACCACTTGAACGCCTCTTCCGGCAGCCCGTGCTCATGAATGCGTTTGATCAACAGATCGTACGATGCGGTACGCTGCGAACCACCGATGATTTCGCCGTATCCCTCCGGCGCCAGCACATCCACGCACAGCGCCAAATCCGGACGCTGCGGATCCGGTTCCATGTAGAATGCTTTCACCTTGGCTGGGTAGCGATGCACCATGACTGGCCGCTCGAATTGCGAAGAGATATACGTCTCATCGGGCGACCCGAGGTCCCCACCGTATTCGAAATTATTTTCCAGTGCCCCTTTGGCGTGCGCCTCCTGCAACATTTTGACGGCATCATCGTATACGAGGCGAGGGAATGGCGGTTCAATCTTTTCCAGCTTTGAAACGTCACGCCCGATTGTCTGCAGGTCGGCTCGCCGTTTTTCCAGACAGCGCTTGACGATGAAGGAAATAAATTCCTCCGCCAGTTGCATCAGATCATCCAGAGTTGCATATGCGACTTCCGGCTCCACCATCCAGAACTCGGTCAAATGCCGACGTGTTTTACTTTTCTCTGCGCGAAAAGTCGGACCAAACGAATACACCTTCCCCAGCGCAGCCGCCGTCGCCTCGATGTAAAGTTGGCCCGACTGCGTAAGAAACGCCTGTTCTTCAAAATAATCGACGGGAAACAACGTGGTCGTTCCCTCGCAGGCCGCCGGCGTAAGAATCGGCGGATCAGTCAGCGTAAATCCGCGCTCGTCGAAAAAATCCCGGGCCGCTTTGATAATTTCCGCCCGCACTCGCAGGATTGCCGCCTGCCGCGGCGTGCGCACCCACAAGTGCCGGTGCTCCATCAGAAAATCGACGCCATGCTCTTTCAGCGTAATCGGATACGGATCGTCCTCCGGCACTCGCTGAACGACATTCACATTACTGACGTCCAATTCATAGCCGCCGGGTGCGCGTTTATCTGCCCGAACTTTGCCCTCGACGATGATGCTCGATTCCTGCGTCAGGCCCTTCACCGCGTCGAACACTTCCGGCGCAACCGCGTTCTTCGGGATCACTCCCTGGATCACGCCCGAGCCATCGCGAATCTGGGGAAAAAGCAGTTTGCCGCTTTCGCGCAGGTTGTACAACCAGCCGCGTATCGTGACGGTCTGGCCTTCATGCTTGCCGATTTCAGCGATCGTAGTCAGATTCATTTGTTAATTTGTAATTTCGCAATCTTGTTATCGGGGTAATTCCAGTTCTGTTAGGCCGGCGGTCGTTCACAATTGCAAAGCTACCAAATTGCAAAATTACGAAATCTCCTCCAGCTTTCGGAACACTTCGCCCATTTTTTCTGCGGGATTAACCTTCGCGTCCTCTTCAATCTCAAGCATCAACGTCGGTGTTTGCGGCGCAGAATTCAAAAGTTCCATCGTCTGCTTCCAATCGATCGACCCTGCCCCCGGCCACAAATGCGAGTCTCGATCCTTCGTGTTGTCGTGAACGTGCGTCGATCGCACATGGTTCTTTACCGTCTCGAAAGCTTCCGCAACATTGCTCATGATGTGAGCATGCCCCACGTCAAAGCACACGCCCACGTCATCCAAGTGCGATGTCTGAATAAACTCAACCAGCCGTTCCGGCGTCGACAGCTCATTGGGAATGTTTTCTAGCAGAACGCGCACGCCCAGCGGTTTAGCGAACGCCCGCAGATGCTCGATTGAGGTCATCGCGGCTTCGAACTTGTAGGCATCGAACGATTCCCCACCGAGTCCGAGATGCTGCACCAAGAATCGGAAGGGTATTTGTTCCGCAAGTTCAAGTGCACGCTTGATCTCATCCATCGCTTCAATGCGGTGCGCTCGATCCGTCGATGCGATGTTCAAAGGTTCCGCACCAGTGCGTCCAAATTCGTAATCCGAATACATTGGCGCATGCACAGAATTCAGCGGCACAGCGCTGTTCTGAAACCACTCCGCGATTTCGCGCACATGCTGCTTACGGTTCGCGTAATCAAGGTGTTGACGAGCGGCAAAAATTTCAATCGCCTGTGCGCCACCGCGCGCTAGCCCATCCAACAAGCCCGGATGCAACCGCTCCTTCACATACACGTAAGTGGACATCGCGTTCAGCATTTAATATCCGACTGCCTTTCCCAGATCCCGCCGGTCACTTGCGCCCAGGCGTTCTCCCGTCTTCGCGTCAATGGCAACGCACTCGCCATCACTCCAGTGCCCTTCCCATTCTCCCCCGACCGTCACGCCTTTCTCCACATGATGGCCCATTTTTTCGAGCGACTTCATGATGTCAGGGGAGAACGACTCTTCCACATTCACAACATCCGGCAACCATTGATTGTGAAATCGCGGCGCGTCCACGGCTTCCTGAATGTTCATGCCGTAATCGATCACCCCCATCAGAATATTGGCAACTGTGGTGATTATCTTTGAACCGCCCGGCGACCCAAGCACTAGAAATAGCTTACCGTCTTTTAACACAATTGTCGGAGTCATCGCCGAAAGCGGTCGTTTGTTGGGTCCGATGGCATTCGCTGGCCCTTGAATCAGCCCATAAAGATTCGGCGCACCCGGCTTCGACGCAAAGTCGTCCATTTCATCATTTAACAGAAAGCCCAACCCTTCGGCAGTGACGCGCGAGCCAAAACTGTCGTTGATGGTCGTAGTCACCGACACCGCGTTTCCTTGCGGATCGACCACAGAGTAGTGCGTCGTATGCGGCGATTCGTGCAGTTGCGGATGCTGCAGCGCATACTGCTCTAATTGGCTGAAGATCTCCGGGCGCTTGAGCTCTTTGCTGTTGCTCGCATGCCGCGGATCGATACTTGCTCTCCACGCCGCGCCGTATTTCTTGTCGATGAGCTGCGCCACCGGTACTTTGGAGAAGTCCGAGTCGCCCATGAACTCTGCACGATCGAAATAGGCGCGCCGGAAGGCTTCGACAGTCAAGTGAACATCCTCGGCGCTGCGATGACCCCCTTTCCCAAGATCGTAACCTTCCAAAATATTCAGTATCTCAATCAGAGCCGTTCCGCCCGATGACGGTGGGGGCGCACCAATAATTTCATATCCACGATACGTACCCCGCACCGGCTCACGCTCTTTCACCTGATAGCGTGCCAGATCGTCCGCAGTGATCAGGCCACCTCCCTTTTGAATTGACGCCGCTAATTCCCGTGCCATCGCGCCGTCGTAAAAGTCGTCCGGATCGTGGGCCAAGCGTTCTAGAGTTTTCGCCAATTCCGGTTGCCGAAAAACTTCTCCCTGCTTGTAGTAATCTCCATTCCGCTGAAAAATGCGCCGCGACTCGGGAAACTGACCTAGGTATTTGTCATTTTTCATTTCTCGCGCATCAACCGACGTTAGCGCAAAACCCTCGCGCGCCAGCTTAATTGCGGGCGCCATGACCTGCTGCAGCGTCAACTTGCCATATTTCTTCTCGGCGTCGACCATTCCGGCCACCGACCCCGGCACACTGATGGCCTTATAACCCACGACGCTGGCATCTTCGATGACATTGCCCTGCCCGTCCAGATACATATTCGCACTCGCTGCCGCAGGAGCTACTTCGCGATAGTCGATGAAATGAGTTTTGCCGTCA
This sequence comes from Terriglobales bacterium, assembly GCA_035507035.1. Lineage (GTDB taxonomy): Bacteria > Acidobacteriota > Terriglobia > Terriglobales > Acidobacteriaceae > DATJOJ01. Next base: position 82,001 of record DATJOJ010000042.1, read on the forward strand.
TTCATGTGGATCAGCATGAACCCACCACCACCGAGATTTCCTGCTTGTGGATAAACCACCGCCAGTGCAAATCCCGTCGCCACAGCGGCATCAACCGCATTGCCGCCTGCTTTCATGATCTCGATGCCCGCTTGCGAAGCGAGTTCTCGGACGCTGACCACAATGCCATGTCGAGCAACTACCGGAAGTGCCGGCTCCGCAGGCGTCGAGACTGCCCACATCACCACTACAATCAGGGTTAATGCACGGCACCGATTTGGCTTGAATCGCATCAGCTTCGGCATATTTCCACTTTGTTGTTTACGCGGCATCTCGAAACAGGACTTGAGAAACACCTCACGGCAAACTTCTGAGGCTAGCGTAGGAATTACGGCTCGTCAAACTTTCTTCTTTCGCGTACCCGTTTTTCGTTTCGTCACTCGCTTCTTCGGCTTGGCGCCGGCCTTCTTCGCAACCATCGCATAGGACTGCGCAATCCCGTCCCGCAATTCATCGTCACCTAACGCATCCAATCGATCCAGCATCACCCATTTGTATCGGCCGACATAGGGGGCCGGGCGAATGTCTTCCATCTCGCAAAGCTCGGCAAAACGCTCAGGTGTGCATTTGAAACAGATCCGTTGCGGCACGGAATCCAACCCCAATACCACAAAGATTTTCCCCTTGATCTTGAAGCAAAGATCGTCTTTCCATTGCAGATTTTCCTTCGCCGCGGGAAATGAGAGACAATATCTGCGGATCAAATCGGCATTCATAGGAAACCCTGCATCTCTTTCTACTCTGAGGAATCGAAGATACACACAGGAGATCGCAATGCAAACCAGACAGCTTGGCAATTCTAATCTAACCATCACTCCCGTCGGCTTCGGCGCATGGGCCATCGGCGGATCCGGCTGGGCGTTCGCTTGGGGAGCGCAAAACGACGATGATTCCATCTCCGCCATCCATCGCGCACTCGACCTGGGTGTCAATTGGATTGACACCGCTGCCGTATATGGGCTCGGACATTCAGAGGAAATGGTGGCTCGCGCCCTGAAGGGATGGTCCGGAACCAAGCCTTACATTTTCACCAAGTGCGGCCTGCGCTGGGACGACAAGGGCAACGAACTAAAAATCTTGAGCGCGGCCTCGGTCCGAGAAGAAATCGAGAATAGCCTGCGCCGCCTGGCAATCGACGTAGTCGATCTTTATCAAATCCACTGGCCGCCCGAGCCCGATTCGCCCAAGCTCGAAGAAGCCTGGTCAACCATGGCAGATTTAAAGCGCGAAGGCAAAGTACGCTGGATCGGCGTCTCGAACTTCAGTGTGCAACAGATGCGCCGCGCTAAAGCGATCGCGCCGATTACTTCCCTGCAACCTCCCTATTCACTGATTAACCGCGCTGTTGAGGAAGACATTCTGCCCTATTGTCTGCGCGAAGGAATTGGCGTGATCGTGTACTCGCCGATGGCCTCCGGATTGTTAACCGGCGCCATGACCCGCGAACGCGCAGCGAAGCTGCCAAAGGATGATTGGCGGCGCACCGACCCTGAATTCAACGAGCCCCGGCTCACGCGAAATCTCGAGTTAGTTGAACGGCTGCGCGAAATCGCGAAACGCCACAGCCGATCTCCGGGCGAAGTCGCAATCGCATGGACGCTGCGCAATCCCGCAGCGACCGGCGCGATTGTTGGCGCTCGTAGCGCGCGGCAAGCTGAGGGCGTTATGCGCGCCACAGAAATACGCTTAAGCGATAAAGAGGTAAGCGAGATCGAAGAATTTTTCGAAGAGACCGCAGCGTAGCTTCTCCACGACCGCAGCTATCGGCTGAGTTTTTCCAGCATGGCTGCGGTCTGCATCTTTTTTTCAACGTGGCGCTCTAGAGTTTGCAACAAGAATTTACGCAAGTCCGCTGCCCGCGCCTTTGGCCACTGGTTTCCGGCAAAGCTGTCCAGTGGGGCTCGGAACATTTGAGCCGACAACTCTCGCGACTCGCTGGAAATTTCCGAAGACGCCAGTCGCTTGTCCTCGCTGCACATCAACCCATCGGCCAAAGCGTGGAAAAATGCCCGGCTTCCATTCAGCGCCCGCCCACAAACAATGCACTCCGATAACTCCGGCAGATAGCCCATGAGCCGCGTCATCCACAGCTCGAAATAAGTAATGGGCAACCAAACGTTCCCGCTGCGCAAACCAGTCAGCACCGCCAGGACCAATCGGAAAACCGCATCATTTCCTTCCCGCTCGGGCAACAATTCATCCAGCAACTCCGCCACATGGCCTAACGCCACAGCTCTGTCATAGGTCATCGCCAAGGCCAGCGGTGACTCCAAAACGTCGCAGGAATCCAAGCGTGTTAATTCATGTCCCTCTCGTTCGTCGTAATAAGCCCGAACGTAGGTCATCGGTTCCAGCGCCGCACCGAATCGCCGCCGCGACTTCTTCGCTGCCCGCGCCACACCGCGGACTTTACCATCCAGGCGCGTGAATAGCGTGACCAGCAAATCCGCTTCGCGCAGCGGATACGTCCGCAAAACAATCGCTTCTGACTCTTTCAGCGCCATAGGGTCGGCAAATCGTGGTAAACGTCGCCGAAATAGCGATTGTAATCAGCCATCTCGGCGGACGAAAATCTCGTGTCGTACATGGAATCTCCGATCTTTAGTCGGTAACCTGCGCTGGGTTACTGACGAAGGTAACCTCAGTCATCTTGTCCGTATCCGTATGCTGCGGCAATCTAAAGTGGGCTAGCGAAATCCTGTGCTGTATCTCCTATGAACAAACCTGAATTGCTTGCTGCCAGCGCCGATTGGACGAATCTGCTTAAGGACCCGGAGATCGCTAGCCATCTCGGAGAATTGTTGCAGGTTTACCGTGAAGCCGCGCCTGAAAAGCGCAATCAAGCCCTCGTCGAAGCCATGCGCAAGATCAAGGCCACGCCGTCCGCGGCCCTTTCTAAACCGCCGGAGGTCCCACAGCCTGTGGAAATTGCGCCCCAATTGACGCCGCCATTTGAACCCGACATCTTCACACCTTCCTGGGGTCAGGATCGCCGCCGTTATCCGCGGCTCAAGTGCTTCGCAGCGGTAGAACTTCGCGTACAAGATTCAACCGCGCCGCTGTGGGGGAACTTAGCTAACACCAGCCTTGGTGGTTGCCTGGTAGAAACCGCGACCCGGTTGCCGTGGGGTGCAAAATTGGAAATCGGGCTGTGGGTGGCCAGCGGAAAGATATGGGTCAAAGGCCTCATTCTCGACGGAGTCGTCGATGCTGCCGACCCCACCAGCGGTATTCGCGTCAAGTTTTCCGACATGGAGGCTTCAGAACGCGAGAGTCTGCGCCAATTCCTGAAATACGTCGAGAAAGAAACCAAGGTATATCAGATCCAGCAGGGATACCTGGCACAACTCAAGCGTTAGTTCAACCTTCACTCGATTGTGATCTCTAGCCGTCGCAACGACTAAGGTCCATTTCATAAGCTAATACCGTAAGATTTCGCCAATCTGTCGCCCGCCCACTCGCAAATCTTGGTAAACTCGTCAAAAGGCAAATTAACCAGCCGATTTCGCCACGGGGACGAATCAAACATGAAACTCTGAGTCGATTAGAAAACTCTAAGAGTGCGAGGAGAATTTTTTATGGTAGCAGGTGAGCAGACGCTGACAACCAAGCAATTGCAAACCTTGAGCATCAACACCATTCGCACCCTGGCGATGGACGCTGTGCAAAAGGCCAACTCCGGACATCCTGGCGCCCCCATGGCTCTCGCGCCCGCTGCTTATTGTTTGTGGCAGCAATTTCTGCGCTACGACCCTGCCAACCCCGTTTGGCCCAATCGCGACCGTTTTGTCCTTTCCAATGGCCACGCTTCCATGCTGCTGTACGCAACCCTCTACGTGACGGGAGTGCGCGGCATGACCCCCGAATATGAAAAAGTCAGCGAATTCGCCGTTACCCTCGATGACATCAAGAATTTTCGTCAGATCGATAGCCGCACCCCCGGACACCCGGAATATCGCCAAACCGGGGGCGTCGAAACCACCACGGGTCCGCTGGGCCAAGGCGTAGGTAACAGTGTCGGCATGGCTATCGCCGCTCAATGGCTGGCGGCGCATTTTAACCGTCCGGGTTTTGAAATCTTTAATTACAACGTTTACGCCATCTGCGGCGACGGCGACATGATGGAAGGCGTCGGTAGCGAGGCTGCCTCGTTGGCCGGCCACCTGAAACTTCCCAATCTCTGCTGGATCTACGACAACAACCGGGTCTCACTCGACGGCCCCACCAGCGTCTCTTTCACCGAAGATGTGGGTGAGCGCTTCCGCGGCTATGGCTGGAACGTAACGCATGTCTCCGACGCCAACGACCTCGACCAGATTTCGGCGGCTTGCGAGAATTTCTTGCGCACCAACGATCGTCCGACCTTGGTTGTCCTTGACAGCCACATCGGCTACGGATCCCCCCACAAACAAGACACCAACGAGGCGCACGGCGAGCCGCTGGGCGCGGACGAAGTCCGGCTCGTCAAGAAAAATTACGGTTGGCCGGAAGATGCCCAGTTCCTTGTCCCCGACGGCGTGCTTGAACATTTTCAGGATGGCATTGGCCAACGCGGTCGCAATCTGTCCGAAAAATGGTCGAACCTGTTTGATCAATACAAGGCGAAGTATCCCGACCTCGCCCAGCAGATCGAACTCATGCAACATCGCGAGCTCCCTGCTGGCTGGGACAAAGACCTGCCGACGTTCCCCACCGATGCCAAGGGAATGGCAACACGAGATAGCTCTGGCAAGGTCGAAAATATTCTTGCGCAAAACGTGCCCTGGCTGATTGGCGGCTCAGCAGATCTCTCGACTTCGGACCGCACGCGGCTCAAGTTCGAGGGCGCGGGAGACTTTCAACCTGGCAGTTACGGAGGCCGCAACCTGCACTTCGGCGTTCGGGAACACGCCATGGGCGCCGCCTTAAATGGCTTGACCGTTTCCAAGGTCCGATGCCTCGGCGGCACATTCTTCAACTTCAACGATTACATGAAGCCGCCGGTCCGCTTGGCCGCTCTCATGGAGATTCCCGTTATTTTTGTCTACACGCATGACTCCATCGGCCTGGGCGAGGACGGCCCCACCCATCAACCCATTGAGCAGTTGGCGACCCTGCGGGCCGTTCCAAACCTCGTCCTTTTCCGCCCCGGTGACGCAAACGAAGTCGTGGAAGCATGGAAAGTCCTCATGCAAATCAAAGACGCCCCAGTGGTGCTGGTGCTCACTCGCCAGGCCCTTCCCACCTTCGATCGCTCGAAGTATGCGGCGGCGTCGGGTGTTGCCAAAGGCGCCTACGTTTTGGCGGACGCTCCGGACGGTAAACCGGATGTCATCTTGATGGGAACCGGCAGCGAAGTCTCGCTTTGCGTCAGCGCTTACGAGCAGCTCAAAGCTCAAGGCGTCAAGGCGCGAGTGGTCAGCATGCCGTCCTGGAGCATTTTCGAAAAGCAGAGTGAGGATTACAAGAGAAGTGTATTTCCGCCAGGCGTTAAGGCCCGTGTTTCGGTCGAAGCGGCGGCCACACTCGGTTGGGATCGCTACGTCGGCCCAAATGGCATTATGATTGGTATGCATCGCTTTGGTGCCTCGGGTCCGTTGAAGGACGTTCTGAAGAAATTTGGCTTCACGACCGAAGCTGTTGTCGACGCGGCCCACAAAGCAATCGCCCAAGCAAAAAGCTAGTGACGAATATTTAAGGAGGCTTCATGCAGCCCACAGGCATTCTGGACACCGCAAAGGCAGTCAATCCGCTGAAGAAGCTACTTAGCTTCGGTCAATCGGTTTGGCTGGACTACATTCGCCGCGACCTGCTTGCGAGCGGCGAATTGAAAAAATTGATCGACGAAGACGGCCTGCGGGGCATGACCTCCAACCCCTCGATCTTCGAGAAGGCTATCGGCGAGAGTTCTTTCTACGCCGATACTTTGAAGTCCCTCGCATCGCGAAAGGATCTCAACGCCAACGGGCGTTACGAGATCCTTGCCATTCGCGATATCCAAGACGCTGCCGATATTCTCCGGCCGGTTTATGACAGCAGCAAATGCCGCGATGGCTACGTCAGCCTGGAGGTTTCGCCGCTGCTCGCACGCCAGACCAAAGAAACGCTGGAGGAGGCACGGCGTTTGTGGAAAGCGGTGAACCGCGAAAATGTCATGATCAAGGTGCCCGGAACCGCTGAAGGAATTCCAGCATTCCAGCAACTGATCAGCGAAGGCATCAACGTTAATGTGACCCTGCTGTTTGCGCAGGAAGTGTACGCGAAGGTTGCGGACGCCTATGTGGCCGGCGTTGAGCAACTCGCAGGCCGTGGCGGGGACGTGCGGAAGATCGCCAGCGTCGCCAGCTTCTTTATTAGCCGTATCGATACGCTGGTTGATTCGATCGTCGAAAAACGCCTTAAAGCTGCCAGCAATGACCGTGAGAAAGCCGATTTGCAGAGCATCCTCGGAAAAGTTGCAATCGCGAACGGCAAAGAAACCTACGAGCGCTATCAGAAAATTTTCAGCAGCGATCGTTGGAAAAAACTCGCCGCTAAAGGTGCGCAGACGCAACGCGTCCTGTGGGCAAGCACTAGCACCAAAAACCCGAACTATAGCGATGTGATGTATGTGGACGAGTTGATCGGACCCGATACTGTAAATACTATGCCGCCGAACACGATTGATGCCTTCCGCGATCACGGGCATCCACGGACCAGCTTGACCGAGGACCTTGAAGGCGCCAGACGTGTCATGAAGACTCTCGCGTCCGTGGGCATTTCCATGAAGGAAGTCACTGACAAGCTCACCGAGGACGGCGTAAAAGCCTTTGCTGACTCTTTTGATAAGCTCATGAAGGCCGTGGAGAAGAGCACCAAATCCGCGTAGGGTCACTGAGAACGGAACCTCAAAGATGATTCTGGCCGGCGATATTGGTGGGACCAACGCAAGGTTGGCATTTTTTGAGGCCACGAATGGCAGTTTGCGGCTAGTCACCTCGTCGGTGTTTCCCAGCCGCGATTACGCTACGCTCGACGAAATCGTCGTCAAATTCGTAGACACTTCCTCAATCCGTCCCGATGCCGCTTGTTTTGGCATCGCCGGCCCGGTGCAGCAAAATCACGTCAAGGCCTCCAACCTGCCATGGCTCATCGACGGTGAGCGACTCGCCAAAGAAATCAAACTTAGACATGCCGTGCTGATCAACGATCTGGAAGCCAACGCCTGGGGAATCGCAGGATTGGAGCCGAAGGATGTGGTTCCGTTAAACAAGGTTGACGGAGCGCCGGTTGGGAACCAGGCCGTCATCGCAGCGGGAACCGGTCTCGGCGAAGCTGGCATGTATTGGGATGGGAAGCAATTCCACATTTTCGCTTGCGAGGGTGGCCATACCGATTTCGCTCCCCGCAACGCGCTTGAAATAGAACTGCTCGGCTATCTCGAAGCGCGATATGAACACGTCAGCTATGAACGCGTCGTCTCCGGTCCCGGTCTGGTCAACATTTTTGACTTTCTTCGCGATACGAAGCGGGGAACAGTCCCCGCGCCGCTCGCCGCGGAAGTTGAACACGGCGGGGCAGCGGCAATCTCGAAGGCTGCCATGGGCTGCACCGCGCAAATTTGCGTCGATGCGCTCGATCTTTTCATTTCCGTGTATGCCGCCGAGGCTGGAAATCTCGCCCTCAAGCTCATGGCTACCGGAGGCATTTACCTGGGAGGAGGCATCTCACCCAAAATCTTGTCCAAGTTGCAAGGCCCAGCATTTATGCAGAACTTCCTCAGCAAAGGCCGGATGCAGCGCTTGCTGGAATCGATCCCGGTTCGGGTCATCATGAATGACCAGACTGCGTTGTTAGGTGCCGCACGTTGCGCTGCGGCCAAGGCTACGTAGCGGGAACCCTAGCGGCCCGTCAGAGTCCGAAACCTTCTTTCGCCATGCGCACGATCTCCCGCCCGATCGGCAACGAAGCCGTTGCCGCCGGCGACGGTACATTCCACACGTGCAGCATATTCTCGGAGCATACGAATTTGAAGTCATCCACCAGATATCCGTCTCGCCGCACCGCCTGCGCACGAACTCCCGCGCCATCGGCGACCAGGTCCGCCTCGCGAATCTCCGGCAACAATTGCTGAAGTGACGCGACGAACGCTGCTTTATTTAGCGACCGATAAACCTCCCCTACCGCGCTCCGCCAGTAGCGCATGCCCATTCTCCAGAAGCCCGAATAGGTAAACGTTCCCATCGTCTCGCGCAGGTCGAAGTCGCTCCAGCGGTAGCCTTCCCGCTTCAATGCCAGCACAGCATTCGGTCCCGCGTCGATTCCGCCATGAATGCGACGCGTCAAATGTACGCCTAGAAATGGAAACCGCAGATCAGGTGTGGGATAGATCAGGGCACGCACCAGGTGCTCCGATTCTTTGGTCAAGTCGTAGTATTCGCCACGGAATGGAATAATCGTCACTTCCGGCTTTTTCTTCGCCATGCGGCTGACCAGGTCGCTCTGCAATCCAGCGCAGTTCACCACAAAACGAGTACTGTAACTCCCGCGGTTTGTCTCCAACACCGTTTCACCGTTTCCGTGCCTGACCCCGGTCACTTCGGTGCCGGTATTCACACTGCCACCTTGGGTCTTGATCAACTCAGCGTACTTCGCACAGACGTCCGGATAATAAGTAATGCCCGTACCAGGAACCAGCAACCAGCCCACGCCTCCGCAATGCGGTTCGCGCTCCTTGATTTCTTCTTTCCTGAGAAGCCGCAGACCCGGAATGCCGTTCGCCCGGCCTCGTTCCAGCAAGGATTGCAGGCGAGGAATTTCCTCTTCCGTCGTCGCAACGATCACCTTTCCGCAAATCTCATAAGCAATTTCGTGTTCGCGGCAGAAGTCCTGCATCGCCGCCGCCCCTTCGACGCAAAGCTTGGCCTTCAGCGAACCTGGCTTGTAATAAATGCCCGAGTGAATCACTCCGCTGTTGTGGCCGCTCTGATGACGAGCAACCGAATCTTCTTTTTCCACCAATAGCAGGCGAAGACTAGGAAAGGTCTTGGTGAAGTGCATCGCGACCGAGAGGCCGACGATCCCCCCGCCAATCACGATGATGTCAAAGCGTTGGTCAGGCATAGGCGCAGCAGTCAAGAATATAACAGCGTGAGTCACTGCCAAGTGCTCAGTTTGCGGTAACGGTCAGGGTCAGATACGTGCTCTCCGTCGGAGAACCGGGAGCACTGTTCATGGCTGCGCTAACCGTCACACCGTAGACTCCAGGCGGCGTGCCAGGTTCGGCAGCCGCGGTGCTTCCTCCTTGAAGCCCGCTTCCGCACGAAACGGTCAAGCACAGTAGTGAAAGCAGGCAAACCAATGTCAACAGCACGCATCTTTTGTGCCGACGACCGGACCGCGCGCCAACCATTATTATCACCCCAGGCCAGAGCGTCCAGAGTGCTGCGACAATTCGTATCCTTCGATTCGACGCTACGATTGGAGCAGCAGTCTGCACCGTAAATGTGAGCGTCGTCGCGCCTTTCCCGGCGTTCACCTGCGTCTGACTCAGACCACATGTGCTTAGAGGTGGACATGCCGAGTAACTCAACGCAACATTCTCAGGAAAGGAACCTCCCGTCGGAGCAAGCTGCAAAGTAAAAGTCGCCGTCGATCCCGCCACGACCGACTCCGGTCCGGAAACATTGGTGATCGAGAAATCAAAAGCCGAGGCCGCGGTCGTTGTGAAGGACGCCAGCGCCGTGTGCTGAATTTGGGAGGGATCGGTTCCTTGTCCCGAGATGTTGAAGTTATAGGTCGCGACGCTACCGCTACTTACCGTCACAGTAAATGGCGCGCCGTTGCTTGTAGGCACAAGCGCCGCCGGCGATGCCGCACACTTAGGCGGCGCACCCGACCCACAGGAGAGCATCACCGCGCTGCTGTAGCACGCAGTCGCGTAGAGCATCCCGTTGAAGATCGCGGGGGCATTCACGGTCGCTGTCAACGGGGAGTTGCCGACCTCCAGCGTGTAGTTCGGGGGCGCGAGGCTGTTTGAGTTGAACTGCACAGCCGTCGAGTGAGAAACACCGGACGGGTCGGTTCCCACCGCGTTGATGTTGAAGTTATATTGTCCGCACTGAGTGCTGCTAACCGTAACCGTGAACGGCGCACCGGCAGCCGTCGGCGTAACCGTCGCTGGCGATACCGTGCACGTCGGCGGTGCCCCGTTCCCGCAACTTAAATTGACGGGACTGTTGTATCCGTTCAACGACGTCAGCGTTCCATTAAAGATTGCAAATGCATTTTGGTAGGCCGAAAGGGGAGAATTGCCGATGGCCAGCGAGTAATCAAGTGTTACCGTCAGAGAGACGCTTTGCGACTTCGTGGGACCTCCGGTCACCGACCCTTGAATCCCCACTGGGAACGTCCCGGCGGGCGTATTCGAAGCCGCACTAATAGTTAGAGTCACGTTGACTGGCTGGCCAGAGCCCGGATTGACCGCGCTCGAGGGTTGAAAAGTGCATGCCGCGCCCGTGGGTAGTCCGCTGCAGAAAAGATTTACGGTCTGATTGAACGGGCCCTCCGCCGTCACCTGAAATTGGATCGCCTTCGAGACTTGGCCCGGCCCAATGGTGACACTGCTCGGCGACGGAGCACTCAAACCAAAATCCACTACGTTTAGCGTGATTGAGCTATCATGCTGGATTCCTTGCGGATCGCCGCCCACGCCGTGCAAATCGAAAGTATAGGTTCCGTCTGGCCCGCCCGTCGTAACTGTGAAGGGCGCACCATTCGAGGTCGGAATGATGCTGCTTGGATTCACCGTGCAAGTCGGCGGCGGCGCCGTCACACCGTTCTGGCAGCTCAGCTGGACGGAACTGTTGTAGCCGTCGAGAGAATAGATAGTTCCATTGAATACAGCCGGAAGGGACTCCGCAAACACAGTTTGCGGCGTGTTGGAGATGTCGAACACGTAGTCGGTCGTGGTCAGCAAGGAGAACTGCCATATCCCTCGTCCGTACGTCGACGCTCGCAGCCACTTGTTCGTGCCGTCGTTGTACATGCGCAGAGCGGTCACGGCCACATTCGGCAAGTAGCCCGGCAAACCACCCCCCGCCGCGGGACCGACTTCCGTCCAGTTTGGAGTGGCGGTTGAACTAGAGAACACTCCCACCTCAGTTCCCACGTACACAGTCCCGGTCGCAGGATTCAACCCGGAATCCACCAGAACCGCGTCGACCGGGGCATCAGGAAGATTGGCTGTGAAGTCCGTCCACGATGCTCCACCGTTGGTGGTCTTCCACAAATGAGAAACGTGGAAACCCATGATGCCGACGTAGGCTGTTTGCCCGGTGGAATCCGAATTGTCGATTGCAATTCCTGAGATTGGATACGAATTGGGATTAATCGAGCCGGTCTGATCAATCCAAGTTGGAGGCCCGCCGGCTACACTCGTGCTCACCCACACGTGACCGCCTGGTGGAATCGTAGGGATCAACGGACCAAACCCGTCGGTACCGGCATAGATGACGTTTGAAAAGCCATTCTGATCCAGCGGGCCGCCGGCAGCCATCGCCGTCACCAGATTGGTTTCGCTGCCCGTGCATGTCCCGCTGCCACCGGTTTCGAAATTGTTACTCAACAGCCCAAATCCGGTTCCGCTACTCGATCCGCGCCACATCCGGCACGTTCCCACCAGCATTTCAGAGGAATTCTGCGGATCCAGCATAAAGGCTGGATAGAACGAACCAGTATCCCCTCCCACCGTCGAACTACTGACGACCTGATCGCCTTGAAATTCCTGCGTAGTGCAATTAAATCCCGACGCGCATCCAAATATGTTGACTCCCGACAACTCGTCCGGCGGGCTGGATACAAACCAGTCGTCTACGTTATCCGGATCGATCTGGTTGTATCCAGTGTCGCCTGGAAACACCGCCAGCCAACTGGAACCCGCCAGCGCGGACTGCGTGGCTGCCGCTCCATTTCCCTGCGTTCCGCCCAGAATTGTGTTGGGATCGTCAGGCGGTTCGGAAAATGAAACAACCTGCGTCATCGATCCCAGAGTCTGGTTCAAACTGTCGAATTGATTGCTTCCTCCGTCACACGCTCCGTCTGTAAGGCCGCTATATCCGTCCAGCGTGCGATAGACACCGCCATCATTCGCAAAGTACATCGGGTCTTGCTGGTTATTGTTAGTCAACAAAAATGCCAGAGCATGCTGCGCCGGATGCACCATCGCAATTGAGCTGCACCCATAAGCATGGGTGAGATTGAGAAAGGTATCCGGAGCCGTGCCGCTGCAATTCGGGGCTGCGACCGTGATCTGGCATTTGTACAGATTCACCGAGCCGGCATAAAGATCAGTCGCCCCTCCGTCCGGAACTGCAGCAAGCTCCAAATTGTAAGTGCCCTGCTCCGTGCCGCAGCCATCATTGTCACCGCATTGCGCGATGCCAATGTCGCTAATGGAACTCCAACTCGCACCGCCGTTAGTCGATTCCCAAACTCCCTGATCATTGTCGCCCGCATCGACATACCAAACGTACATTTCGTTGCGACCGGGAACGACTGCGAGTTCGCCGCGATAGATCGGGCATGTCGTACTGCCTGTTTGGGCCGGACAAGCGGCCGTCGTCAGTCCAGATCCAGGCTGGTTCAGTAGGCGGTTCCAGTGCATTCCATCGCTCGACGAATAAAATCCGTGGTAACGCAATGCCGCGAAAAACTGCCCGGCAACTGCGTTGTAAACCACGCCTGTGGCCGAACCCGGCGCGGTTGAAGTCGAGCCGTCTTGCACGCTGGCGAAGTTCCACGTCATGCCGCCATCGGTTGAGTAATACAACCCAAGATTGGCAGTCAACGAGCTCGCCAATCCCTCGATAATTCCCTCCGAAGCGCCGGCCGTCGCCGCCACCGCCAGATTTGGGTTGATAGTGCTGAATGCCATCCTGCTAAAAGCCATCCCAGCGAATGGTCTCGTGCCAGTCGCATCAGACGAGATCAGTGTCCAGGTCGTGCCTGCATTGGCGGATCGCAAGATACCTAAACCGTAATAGGAATCTGTCGAACTGTTCGCTTCTCCCGTGCCCACCAGGATCACGCTTGCGCTGGGATCCGGATTCGAGAGCTGCGGCTGAATTGCGATCGCGCCAACCGCCAGCGTCGCCTGCGTGTCGGTCAAAGGAGTCCAGACCACGCTGGCCGGACTTGAGCTGAGAGCATTCGTCGATTTCCACACTCCACCGTAGGCTCCGCCGACATAGACCGTGTTCGCCGTCGGGTCGGCCGGATCGATGGCAACCGCCGTCGCTCGTCCCGAAACCCATCCGTAGTCTTGCTCTCCAGTTCCGCCCGCGTTTGAGGCTAAGGGGGCTGGGCCAAGCGATGTCCAGCCTGAAGCCGGCAGGCTCGGCGACCGCTTCCTCTGATCGACTGCCCCGCGCGCTTGCATTTTCCGTAAAAACGCTTGATATCGGAGCGCCGCAGCAGACTCTCCTGGAGCGAGTCGCCCGTGGGAAAACCAGCGCCCTTCCCGGACGATCTGATCATGGCGCTTTATCTCTGGCCGCTTATCTCCCCCAACCTGACTCTGCCCACAAATATTCGTCGAGCACATGATCCAAAGGAAGAATGGCAAAAGCCAGTATCCATTGTGCGCAGCCCTGAAATTGCCAGCAGGCATCGCTACGCCACCTGGCTGGGAAACATGCGGCTCGACTTGCTTGGAGCAATCTTGCCCAGCTTGATCAAACGAGCCACGATCGCCGCCACGCTCCGATTGTGCGTTTTGGCAATCTGTGCAAAGTCATTCCCTTGCTTCAGCTCTTCGCAGACTTGCTCATCCTCCGCCCGTGTCCAGGATTTGCCTGCATTCTGTGGGCGATTTTTCTCTCGTTCCAGTTGTCCGGTTAAAGCTCCCAGCGCGCGATTCAACGCCTTTACCGACTGCGGCGCACGGCAAACCGAATTCTCTTGCAGAACCTCGCCGGTTTCAGGATTGACCCCGTCGGCCAGCGCGCGAATAATCTTGACCGCTTCCTCGAGTTCCATGTACTACCTCCGGGATCATCCTAAGCAGAGGGCAACCACTCCCTTTGTGACCGTTGAACATGGCGGCGACGTCGCGGCCCAGTTTGGAACTGATTTGTCTATACTGGCTTCTTCCATTGGCTAGACAAGAAAATGGACTGGCAGGCATTTTGGTTGACAATTCGGCTGGCGGTGCTGGTTTCGGCAATTTTGCTGATCGCCGGACTCCCAATTGCTTACTGGATTGCCTACTCCACCTGGCGGTGGAAATTCTTGGTGGAAGCTCTTGTCGCCATGCCTCTGGTACTTCCGCCAACCGTACTGGGTTTCTATGTTCTGCTCGCCCTTGGCTCGCGTAGTCCATTTGGACGCTGGTGGCAATCGCTCACTGGCCACACACTCGCCTTTACGTTCGGTGGGCTGGTGATTGGGTCCATTCTTTACAGCCTGCCATTCGCGGTTCAGCCTTTCGCAACTGCGTTTTCGCTCGTAGATCGCCGGCTGCTTGCCGCCTCCGCCACGCTTGGCGCTTCAAGCCTGCGGACATTTTTTCGCGTGATCGTGCCATTGTCATTGCCCGGACTGGTTACTGGCGTGGCGCTCGCCTTTGCTCACACGCTCGGAGAATTCGGCGTAGTGCTTATGGTCGGAGGCAACATTCCCGCCGTCACCCGCACCGTCTCCATCGATATCTACGATAAAGTTCAGGCCTTCGATTTCGCCTCGGCCAATCAAACATCCTTGGTTTTGCTGGTGGCATCCTTTGCCACGCTCTGTCTGGTCTACGGAGTGAATCGAAAGGTGTGGGCTCTATGGCCGTGGAAGTAATACCACTCTCGACGAAGGCGAACACAACTTCGGCCCTCTCGGTTCGCATTGGCAGACGCCTGCCGCGGAATGGAGATGACTTCGTTCTTGATGTCGCTTTCGATGCGCTTGCCGGCATAACTATTATTTTCGGGGCCTCGGGTGTAGGAAAAACGACTTTACTCAACTGCATCGCAGGTTTGCAGAAACCGGATATGGGCAGAATTTCGGTCGGTGATCGAGTTTTCTTTGATGCCGATCGACGACTCAATCTTCCCGTGCAGCGACGTCATATCGGCTACGTCTTCCAGGATCTGGCTCTTTTCCCTCACCTCACCACTCAAGAAAACATCGCCTATGGACTTTCGAAGCGGAACGCAACTGACCGCCGCAAGAGAACCTCGGAGATTCTCGAGTCGTTTCGCATCTCGCATTCGAGCGCACAGAAGCCCGGAGAAATTTCCGGCGGCGAGCGGCAAAGGGTGGCACTTGCACGCGCTCTGGTCATCGACCCTTGCTTGCTCCTACTCGACGAGCCTTTGGCCGCACTCGACGCCGCCACCAAAGCCAAAATTATCGACGATCTGCGCAGTTGGAACGCTGCCCACCAGGTCCCGATCCTTTACGTAACCCACAGCCGTGAGGAAGTTTTTGCTTTAGGCGAGCATGTGCTTGCCCTCGAAAACGGCCGCATCGTTGCGCAAGGAACGCCCCACGAAGTCATGACCGCTCCGCGACAGGAATCCATCGCCCAACTCGCCGGTTTCGAGAATATTTTTGATGCCGAAGTTCTCTTCGCCCACGAAGATCGTGGCACCATGACTTGCCGTCTCACCGGCAGCCAAGTCGAGTTGGAGACTCCGCTCGTGCGGGCGGAGATCGGTTCCAGGCTTCGTATCGGCATTCGCGCCGGAGACATTCTCTTGGGGACGATTCAGCCCCAGGGTTTGAGCGCGCGTAACGTCATTCCCGGCAGAGTCGCTTCTCTTTCCCAGCGCGATGTCATCGTCAATGCACGCGTCAATTGTGGCGTCGAGATGAACGTTCAGCTCACCTTGGCCGCCCGGGATTCCTTGCAATTGCGGGAGGGACGAGAGGTTTGGCTAATTGTCAAAACCCACGCCTGCCATCTCATGACGACATAGCAAGCCTGGTGCGGAACTTCGCCCAATCGACTTGCGTATCAGAGATTGGCGGGTAGTGACCCGGCCGGGTTCACTCGGAAAGAAGATGCCAAACCTTCACTTAACTCGCGCCAGATGCAGCGCAAACCATTTCTTCATATCGAACCAGCTCTTTTCCAGCACGAAGCCCGCGGGCTTCAACATCCCTCGCACCATTGGCATGGTGTATTTGTAGCTGTTCTCCGTATGGATGCGCTCGCCGTCTGCCATCGTGACGCGCAGATTCAAAAGCCCGAGGTTTATCGTTTGCAATCGCAGGCTCTCCAGGTAAATCTCCATCCGCGACAGCTTCTTGTTCCAAATGGCAACATGCCGGAACGAATCCAGATCGAAATTTCCACCTAACTCGCGATTCAGTCGGCACAGAATATTCTTGTTGAAGCGTTCGGTGACTCCCTGAGAATCGTCATAAGCCGGGACAAGGATCGACTCATCTTTCACCAGGTCCGTGCCTAGCAGCAGAGCGTCTCCGTCTTGCAGTTCTCCACGGATCTGGCTCAGCATCTGGACAGCCGCATCGGGAGTGAAATTCCCGATACTCGATCCCAGGTACAGCACCAGCTTTTTCCCCGGAATCGCCCGCAAAAAACCAAAGCCCCCGCTGAAATCCGCAACCACCGGCCGGACCGATGCCGAGCGCAGCTGCGATTGCACTCGTTCCCGCGCTTCCCGCAACGCAGCCGGAGAAATGTCTACAGGAACGTATTCGACCCGCATCTGCCGACGCGCCAAGGCCTCGAGAAAAGTGCCCGTCTTGGTCGCTGTTCCCGCGCCCAGTTCGATAACCGTGACGCCAGGCCCAACCGCGCGCGCGATATCGTCTGCGCGGTCTCGCAAAATCGCCAACTCCGTTCGTGTCAAGTAGTATTCGGGAAGCTCGGTGATCTCTTCGAACAGCGCCGAACCCGCCGCGTTATAAAACAATTTGCACGGCAGAGTCTTTGGCTGGCTTAACAGGCCCTCAGTCACTTCCTCGGCGTATTGGGGGAGAGCTACGACTTCGCGAGCGATCACTTGGCCAACCGGATGCCCGAAAATTGCCATCGCGCATGGGGCGGAAAAAAGTTGCGATAGCTGGCGCGAATATGGCTCGCCGGTGTCGCACAGGAGCCTCCACGCAACACCAACTGATTGCACATGAACTTGCCGTTGTATTCGCCGACAACGCCCGTTGCGGGCTTAAATCCCGGGTACGCAACGTATGGGCTTGCCGTCCATTCCCATACGTCTCCGAACATCTGCTGATTCCCTTCACCGTTCGCTCTTTTCGGATGAAAGACGCCGTCATCCAAAAAGCTGCCCTCAGACGGCATCTGTGCCGCCGCCACTTCCCATTCTTCTTCCCTGGGAAGCCGTGCTCCAACCCATCGCGCATAGGCATCCGCTTCGTAGTAACTCACGTGACAGACTGGCTCTGCCGGATTCACATCCTTCATTCCCGCTCCTGTCGTGCCATTCAGCACAAACTGACGCCAGTTGCCGTCAGGGGTCTCTTCCCAATACAGAGGCGCGTTCCATCGTTGAGTGCAAACTGCGTCCCAGCCATCGGAGAGCCACAACTCCGGCCGCTTATACCCTCTATCCTGCATGAACTCAAGATATTCGCTATTAGTCACGGCGCGTGACGCAATCGCAAATGGCTGCAGCAAAACTTCATGCCTCGGGCCTTCGTTGTCGAACGCAAAACCTCCACCCGCATGACCAACCGCGTGAATCCCGCCGTCAAACTCGGTCCAATCCACACGCGGCGCAACGTCCACTGCCCTTGGCCCATGAATAAACTCGGGCCGCAGTGGAGACGACCACAATCCATGCTTGATGTCAGTAAGAATCAATTCCTGATGCTGCTGCTCGTGATTGATGCCCAACTCGATGAGTTCATTCACGGGATCATCAAATCGATCAAGCCGCGCCACCAACACTCGATCAACCTGCTCGCGGTAGGCATGCACTTCCTCTAGCCTCGGCCGCGACAACAATCCTCGCGAGCCACGATACGGATGCGCCCCTAACTGCTTGTAATAGGAATTGAAGAGATATTGATAGCGATCATCAAAAGGCTTGTATCTGTGGGGGGCATTGGGAAGCAGGATAAATGTTTCAAAGAACCACGTAGTATGCGCCAGATGCCATTTCGTTGGGCTGGCGTCCGGCATCGACTGCAGCATCTGATCCTCGGCCGACAGCCATTCCGTGATCCGCATGCTGGTTTGCCGAATTTTGGCGAACTGCTCCCGCAGCGATTTGTGGGTATTCGGTCGGGAAGACTGTGCAACGCTCGCGGTCATGAGTGTCCCTTCGGGTGCTGGCTCGAGACTGGACAGCGCAGGTCACGACATCCTACTATTGATGCCGCCACGAATCCAGCCGTTGTTGGGAATTAATGAATTTCCCCGGTTAACGAAGGTTACGCGCCGTATCCCCCGCCCTCACCACAAAGCACCCTGTTATGAGATTCGCGATGCCGCATAAGGGTTCCATTCTTCTTTGGAATCTCGTCTTTTTAATTCACATTCTGCCGTGATGCATGTCACTGATCGTATGTTCCGGCCGGCGTATGAGTTAGATAGCGTAATTTACCCGGACCTGTAAGCCACGAGGAGGTGCGCTATGCAGACTGCTCCGGTCATCTCGCATATCGCTCTTAGCAACATTCTATTCGCTACCGATTTTTCCGGTGCCTCAAAGGCTGCTCTTCCCTTCGCATTGGCACTAGGTCGCGCTTACGAAGGAAAAATCTTCGTTACCCGCATCGTCCCTTACGAGCCCTATCTCAGCGTGCCGTTGGAGCCTATTCCGGCCGATCTGGATATGTCCTGGGACCGCGAAAGACAGAATATGGCCGCGTTCGTCTCCGCCGCCAACTTCGGCGATGTTGCCCACCAGGAAATTCTGCAGCGCGGCGAATTGGGCGAGGCAATTTCGGACCTCATCGTAAGGAAGCGCATTGACGTTGTGGTGGTCGGTACTCATGGGCGTCACGGCCTAAAGAAGTTCGTACTTGGCTCGGCGGCAGAAAAAATCTACCGCCAAGCCGCGTGTCCCGTATTGACCGTCGGCCCGGAAGCTGCCGCATGCTGCGGCAGACCATGGGAACTGAAACAGATTCTATTCGCCACTGACTTTTCCGACGCTGCGCTGCACGGCCTGCCCTACGCATTGTCGCTGGCGGAGGAAAATCAGGCCAAGCTGATCTTTTTTCACGCAATTCCATTAGTGCCTCACGAGCACAAAGCCGTCGTCGAAATGGCCGCACGCAAGCGCTTGGAGAATCTCATGCCGGCAGAGTCCTGGTGTCGTCCCGATTATCTGGTCGTATTCGATTTTCCCGCTCCGGCAATCACGCAAGTCGCCCGTGAGCACAACGTGGATTTAATTGTGATGGGCGTCGGAAAACCGGCAGTGGCCGCACTCCAATCGCATCTGCCTTGGTCGGTCGCTTCCGATGTCGTTAGCACGGCACCCTGCCCGGTTTTGATAACACGGCAATAACAACTCTGACGAGTCGTGGCTCTCAATCTCGAAGCCACGCTTTCTTAACCCAGTTCTTAGAAACGGAAACGTTCATAACGAATGCTGACCCGAATTCATCTATGCGCAGCCAGTTTGGCCGGCCGCGCAAAGTTCCAAACGCCGCCGACCTCGGATCTCGGCATCCAGGCTCCTCGGCCCAACCAGATCTCACCCATTTCACTTACGGAGACAATTGAATGAAACGCTTAATCGCTTTCTTGGGCGCCTTCGCGCTCATCGTTCTCCTGCTTTCAACTTTCGTTGCAGCTCAGGAAACCTATAACGTTCCAGGCGGATCCGTACTCGTTCCCGCTTCCAGCATTGAGCATCCCGAGGATGTTGGACTCCGCGCCCACACCAACTTTGAGATCTTTGTTGGAAATGCACATCCGAATTTTTCCGCGCCTCCTTCATCGGCGGAAACGCCGGCCGCGCTCGCTTGTGTCTATCAACTTGTCCCAGTGGTCCCAGGTTGCCCGATTAGCGGAACTACGCAAGTTCCTAGCGGCGGATTCGGTGCCGTCGCCATCGTGGACGCGTACGACAATCCCGATGCAGAACAGGACTTGATCGCATTCTCAACTCAATTTGCACTGCCCTCTTGCACGAAAGCCAACGGCTGTTTTTCTCAGGTGTATGCCAGCGGCAAGCAACCACAAAATAATCCCGGCGGATGGAGCCTCGAAGAAGCCCTCGATATTGAGATGGCGCACGCTATGGCCCCGAATGCCAAGATTATTCTGGTCGAGGCTCAAGACAACCAGTACTCGAGTCTGTATGCAGCAGAGGACATGGCCGCAACCCTCGTTCAGCAGGCGGGCGGCGGCACCATCAGCAATAGCTGGTCTGGCAGTGAATACCCCGGAGAGACGGGCGATGACTCCCATTTCCAGGCAAATGGAATCGTCTACTTCGGCTCTACTGGAGACAATGGCGCACCGGCCGGCTATCCCGCCATGTCCCCCTATGTCGTGGCGGCTGGTGGAACCACAATCATTCGTTCCGGTAATACGGTTACCGAACAAGGCTGGTCTGGCAGCGGCGGCGGGCCCAGTGTTTACGAGTCTCGTCCCGCTTTTCAAGACCTGATCAAGGGCATTATCGGAGGACAACGTGGCACTCCGGACTTTTCGGCCGATGCCAACCCCGCAACCGGCGTCGCTATGTACGATGCCGATGGCGGTTACGATTGGCAGCAAGTCGGCGGCACCAGCGTCTCTTCGCCACTCCTTGCAGGCCTAGTGAACACCGCCGGCCATCATGCCAAATCTACACAACAGGAACTGTCGGGACTCTATCCCTACGCCAAAGCGCACTACACCAAAGTTTGGCGCGATGAGACTGTGGGCAATAACGGCTATCCGTGCGAGAAAGGCTGGGACTACGCCACCGGCATCGGAAGCCCGCTCACTTACGTGGGCAAGTAATTATTTCTTATTGTCCTTATTATGGGCCTGCAAATTGCAGGCCCAATTTTTCAGCGCGAGTCAATCGGTTGCAGATCCTTCTCCACATACTGCACGATCACCGATATTCGCCGGTTGGAAGGGTCCAGCGGTTCCTCCGGCTTGCGTAGCATCTGGTCTGCGTAGCCTCGCACCTGTGCCACCTGGTCTTTCCTTAGACCGTTATCCTGCATGAGCCGGCGCGCAGCGTTCGCCCGGTCCGCCGATAGTTCCCAATTGCTGTATTCCTTCTTCCCGGAATATGGCTTGGAATCCGTGTGACCTTCAATCGAAATACGATTCGGCAACTTCCCCAATTCCTGCGCCAGCAACGACAGCAATTCCCTTCCCGTATCATTCGGCTGCGCGCGTCCCAGATCAAAGAACGTCCCGGTCGCGGCTTCCAGCAGTTCAATGCGCAACCCTTCGGGAGTCACCGTCATCTCGATCTGGTTCTTAAGCTTCTCAAAATCGTTCATCTGATGGATCCGCCGCTCAATTTCTGCTTTCAACTGCGGCATATTGTCTTTTGTGATCTCGAGATTCCGTCCGGAGCCGTTCACGTCATTGCCGATATTTTTCGTCTTCCCGGTCGGATCGCGAAAATATCCGCCCACCGCTTCCTGCACTTTCTTGCTTGAGTTCAATAGCCAAAGCACGATGAACAACGCCATCATCGCGGTGACGAAATCGGCATAAGCCACTTTCCAGGCGCCACCATGATGGCCGCCGTGCCCACCCTTTTTCTTAACGATGATGAAAGGTCGGTCCTGGCTCATGCGCTTGCTCCCTGCGCCGCCTCGGCCGGCGGTGGCGCTTCTCCTCCCGCCGGAGCCGCCTCATCGCCGCCACGGTTGCGACAGGCTGTCTCAACCTCCTGGAACGACGGCCGCACGTGCCCAGGAACCGCCCGCCGCGCAAATTCCACCGCCATGATCGGCGCGGTTCCTTTGAGAAACGAAATCATTACCACCCGCAACACATGCAGATACGCTGCCTCGTCTTCCACGAGTTTTCCCATGTTGGCGGCAATCGGCCCCACCAGCCCATAGCACATGAGAATCCCAAGGAACGTCCCCACCAACGCTGCCGCCACTTTTTGCCCGATCTCTTCCGGCGGCCCTCCCAAGGCTTGCATCGTAATGACCACACCCAACACTGCAGCCACGATTCCCAGTCCGGGTAAAGAGTCAGCCGTGGTGCTCAGAGACGTAATCGGTTGCGTGGCACACTGATGATGCACTTCCAGATCGAGATCGAGCAGTTGATCCAGATCGAACGCCTCCACTCCGCTGATCGCCATCCGCATGGTGTCGCAAAAATAATCACGAATATGGTGGTCCTTCAGAAACGCCGGATACTTCGACAAAAGCTGGCTCTTCTCCGGCTCTTCGACGTCATTTTCCAGCGCCATCAATCCTTCCCGCCGCGCCTTGTTCAGCAGGTCATACACCATCTTCAGAGTGTCGAGATAGCGTTGCTTGGTGAACGGCGATCCCTTGAAAACTCCCGTGATTCCCCCGGCAATCTGTTTCAACACGTGCAGCGGATTTGCGATCAAGACCGTCCCACTCGCTGCCCCCCCAATGATCAGCAACTCCGCCGGTTGCATCAGCACGCGAATATGCCCATGCTCCATGAGATATCCGCCCAGAACCGCTCCAAACACGACCACAATACCGATGATTGCGAACATAGATTTTTATCTTCCCGGGACGCAGGTGCTCGCGGGCAAAGCCCCAGCTCGCGGCGCAGTAATTCCACCGAGCGATACCTCAGCGCGCTGCATCAACGACGCGAGCTTGTCCCCGGCTTCCGGCGTGGCGTAGCCCAACGTCACTGTTACCGAGAGCTTCTCGCCCCACCAGGGAATGCTCGCCGAGTGAATGAGTTTGTGCACTCGCTCGAACGCTTTTCGTACTCCTATTTCTTCCGAGTTCGAGAGGATAGCCAGAAATTTCTCTTCATCCCAGCGGCCAATGAAGTCGGTGGGACGAAAGATTTGGTTCAAGTCCTGCGCGATTACTTGCAAAATGGAGTCGCCCGCTTTGCGCCCGTACTTCGCACGGAACTGAGCCAGTTGGTCAGCTCGGATCACAATGATGCCAAAGGGAACGTGATACTCGAGAAACTCCGCAAGATTCTCCCGCAGATGAAACTCAGTGAATCCATGATTCGCCAGCCCCGTAATCTCATCCGTGGCGCCTGCCGGCGTTACCGGACGCCGGTTTTCTTGATTTGTCTTTTGGTTGTGAATGTAGAAATTGGCCACTACCGCGACGATTGCGCCACGCAGATCACGCACCGGCGCAAAGCGCATTCGCACCGGCACCGCATGCCGTTGCTTATGCTCCAATACGATTTGTTCTTCCGTCGATTTGCCTTCCTGCAGGGTCGCAACGATAGGACACGCCTTGCCGCACGGCTTGTCTTCCCCACCTCGACAGAGCCCCAACAGAGTCCCATGGTGGCGCCCAATCACTTCATGCTGATGATGTCCCGCAATGTGCTCGGCCCCATGATTCCAAAACAGGACTTTCCCGCTCCGGTCGATCACGCACACACCGCTGGGCAGGCTCTCAAGCACCGCCCGGGGAAACTCCGATTCCTGAAGATTGGCCATGCTGCGCCCGCCATTCCGCTGCCTTATTCCATCGGCGGTGCCGGGAGGAGCTTCAGCTTAGATTTGGTAGTAACGCCAGGGTTATAGCAAACTGCGGTGCCACAGAGTCGATCCTCAAGTGAATGGCTAGAGTAGCCGAAATTACCGGGCTTGGGGGATAGCGATGATTGAGGGTAAGGATATGGGGATATGGGGATAGCACCTTTGTGGCTTCTCCTAGCACACTCGGGCCATTCCCGAATCGGGCCTTCCGTCTTACATTCATATTCGAGCAGTTCTGGGGGAGGGCTGCCCGGGCGTCCAGCGACTCGCAAGAGTCCGGACGCCTGTTAATTTTTGCGCGAGTTTACCCCAGAAACCTCTCGAAACCCTACCGCCGGTACTTCCCCGTCAGTTCAGCTTTTCCCAAGACGTGGCCCTGCATAGCCTGCTCGACTTCCCTCTTGCTGGCTCCAGGCTTCAAGTTCAGCATTTGGTCTAAAGCATAGAGCTTAAAGAAGTAACGATGCGGCTTGCCTGGCGGCGGACAGGGCCCGTTATAGCCTATTTTGCCGAAGTCATTGCGCCCTTGCCGCCCACCCGTAGGCACTTCATCGACCTTGGGCACCCCCTCGGGTAATTCAGTGGTCTGCGGAGGAAGATCAAACAGCACCCAGTGGGTCCACGTTCCCGCGGGCGCATCGGGATCGTCGGCAATCACCGCAAAACTGCGCACGCCCGCCGGTGCTCCCGTCCAACTGAGTTCCGGCGAAACATCGCTATCATCACAACTGAACTTCTTCGGTATCTCGCCACCGGACGAAAAATTGCTGCTGGAGATCGTGAAAGCCTTGTCCTTCGCTGCTGGTTCCGCAGCTTTTGCCCTGTCAACCATCACCGTTTGGATGCCGACAAACACCAGCAGAGCCAGACCCAAAACTTCCTGCCGCCGGCAACTCCTAGAATTTCTCTGCATGCAAGATTCGGCAACCCAAACAGCCGGACTTGCCACCTTTCAGAAAGTTGAAATCGTGAAATTTACACTGACTCGGGCCTCAGTCTCCACGGCCTGCCCGTCCTGATAATAGGGTTTGAAGCGCCACTGTTTGACCGCCTCTTGCGCGGCCGCCGCCAGGATCGCCGGGCCGCTCACCACGTGCAGACTTTGAATATGCCCGCCTTTATCGATCAGGGCTTGCAGCACTACCGCGCCTTGCACCTTCATCTGCTTAGCCAGAAGCGGATAGCTCGGCGCTACGGAGTGGGAAACCCGGTCCGCAACATCATGCGAAAGCGTTACCTTAGGCGTAACATCGGCCTGCGCCGTCGCGGAGGGCTCCGTGGGCTGCGGTGACTGCGCGGTTTCCGGCGGGCTTCCATTCTGCATGTCCACATCAACCGAATTGCTCCGCGCCGGCAGTGGTCGATTCTGGTTTCCCGCCACCACCGAAACTTCCAGCGGCGGAAGGATAGCGCGATCGGTGGCTAGGATGGTCGGTCCGGCAGAAACATCATTCCCGCCTCGTGGCGCCATGGTCCCGATCACTGGACGCTTCACTCGCGCCTGCTTTGACTTTGAGCCTTTCGCCGGTGCATCGATCGTTGGCGCCGGTGTGGATTCCTCGGGCGTTACGCCAGCCGGTGGCGCGGCGCTGGTCTGCGCTATGGATACAGGCTCTGGGTTCACTGGAACTGGCGGGCTCATATCGTGGATATCACGAATCACCACCACGAACAGCGCAACTACCAACACGACAAGTGCCAACTGCAGGCGCTGGCGCTGCGCCGACTCTGGTCCGCCGTTCTGCGATGGTTGAATCCACTTCAGGAAGGCAGTCATAGGTACATTGGCCTGCGACCCAGCTTCGCCTTAGTATGCCCTGAAATCCTTGTGAAAGCCAATATTTAGGCCCGAATTTTAGGCCGTAAACCGTCCCAAACTCGAATGGCCGCCGGTTGTGAGCCGTGTCACAACCCCCGGTGGCAAAGGTCACAGCTAAGGGTTCTGTGAAAGCGGACACTGGTCTCGTGACGCAGATCACATGCGCTTGGCAATCGGAGCGCGGTCTATCGATGCAAGTGAAGGCGTCGCAGGGGGTGCGTCATGCTTTCACCATATGGGTTGGATCTGATCGAAAGCTGCCTGACCTGTAAGGCCCGCACGGAGCGGCTGTTTTGCGATCTGTCCGGCCCGGCGCTGCAAGCTTTTGAAGCGATCAAGTACGCCACTGCTTATCCCAAGGGCGCGGTTCTGTTCGTCGAGGGCCAGGCGCCGCGCGGCCTTTTCGTGCTTTGCAAAGGCAGAGTTAAGCTCTCTATCTGCGCCACGGACGGCAAAACTCTGATCGTAAAAATCGCCGAGCCCGGGGAAGTACTCGGATTAAGCGCCACGGTATCCGGTAAGCCTTATGAGTTGACCGCAGAAACCATCGACCCTTGCCAAGTGAATTTCGTTAAGCGTGACGATTTTCTGCGCTTCCTCAAAGAACATTCGGACGCTTGCTTCAAAGTCGCTGAGCAACTGAGCGAAAAATACAACAACGCGTGCCACGAAGTCCGCGCTCTCGGACTTTCCCACTCCGCAGGAGAAAAACTCGCAAAGTTGCTGTTGGAGTGGAGTTCGCGTAACGGCGAGTCCGCCAAACAAGAGCCGCGTTTGAAGCTGGCTCTTACCCATGAAGAAATTGCGCAGATGATCGGCACTTCGCGCGAAACCGTCACTCGTTTGTTCGCCGATCTCAAGCGCAGGCAAGTGATACAGTCCAAAGGCTCGACGCTGGTGATCCGCAATAAATCGGCGTTGCGGCTCATGGCGAGCAACAATTAGCGCATTCTAATTGGGCCTGAGTCACGCTCAACGGTGACTGCAATCACTGTCTCCGGCGCCCTGCTGGATTATTTAGAAAGCATGGAGAGCGTAATCGAGCGGAGCTGCCTGGAATGTGTTAGACGTCCCGACCGCTTATTTTGTGGCCTTACTCAGGATGCTCTTCGCGACTTCGATCTCCTGAAATCGCTGGCGATCTATCCTCGTGGCACGATCTTGTTACGTCAAGGCCAGCCTGCCCGCAGCGTTTTCGTTCTCTGCCAGGGCCGCGCTAAGCTCTCGGTCTGTTCGGAATCGGGAACCCAATTGACCCTGCGCATTGCGAATCCAGGCGAAGTTCTGGGGCTGAGCGCAGCACTGGTTGGCGGCTTTCACGAGATCAGCGCAGAACTGCTGGAGAATGCTCAAGTGGCTGTCGTCAAACGAAAGGACTTGCTTGAGTTCCTTCACCAGCACCGTGACGCCTGCCTGCAAGTAGTCAGCCGGCTCAGCCAGGATTTGCACTTCGCTTATGATCGTGTGCGATCCGTGGGTTTAGGCCAAACTCGTCGTCCACGAGCCGCCCACGTTCACTGAACTTCCTATAAATTAATAGGATTTCGCGCAGAGCAAACTGCCATTATTCATGGCTAGTGTTAGGCGAGACCTTTTCCGAAACCATGCCTTAGTCTGCCGCGGCGGAAGGCGAGGTGGCCGCAGCCAAATCCAGAGTGGTGAATTGAGGAACCACCGCCGGGGTTGGCGGCAATTTCTCCAGGCGCACACGATAAACGTGTCGCGCCAGGCCGAGCTTCTGAAGCAACCAAATGCCGTACCAGTTCATATCAAATTCGTACCATGCCAAGCCGTGACGGGCCGAAACCGGATGGGCATGGTGATTATTGTGCCAGCCCTCGCCCCAGGTAAACAGACTCCCCACTACCCAGTTGTTGGTAGAAAGGTCTCGTGTAGCAAAGCGGCGCGATCCCCAAGTGTGCGTGACCGAGTTCACCATCCACGTCGCATGCAGGCCGAGAGTCGTACGCAGGAAAATTCCCCACATCAGAAACGGCAGGCCCCCGACGGCTAACAGCGCCAGCCCCAGAACGATCATCGGAACATAGTGATACTTCGTGATCCAAACGTGAAATTTGTCCTTCGCCAGATCTGGGACGTATCGTGCCAGCGTGGTCGTGTCGTGATGCATCGACTTGCCGGTGAGAATCCAGCCCATGTGCGCCCACCACTTACCATCGACGGGCGAATGAGGATCGCCGTCCTGGTCAGAAAACTGATGGTGAATGCGGTGCGTCGCAACCCAGAAAATCGGTCCCCCTTCGAGGGCGGTAGTCGCGCACAGCGTCAGAAAATACTCCAGCCATTTGGGCACGCGGTAGCCGCGATGCGTGAGCAACCGGTGATAACCCATGCCAATACCGAGACTGCCCGAGATCCACCATAAGAAGCAGGCGACAAAAAGGGCCTTCCAAGTGAAGAAAAACAAGGCTGCGATAGCGCCCAAATGGAACGCCACCATGAAGATTGTGGTGATCCAGTTGATTTCATTAGCGGCAGCGGCTTTTCGGTTGAGGGCTTGAATTTCCATTTTGGCTGAGTTTCCCCGTTGCGATCCTCGATTACCTTAGCAGGAGGCTAAAGCGTCGTTTGTAATACTTATGTAATAGAGACAGTTATGGATAGTTACCGGAGTACAGTGCACCGTCTGCCGGGCTGAGGCCGGTTACGATGATCTGAAATCTAGGCTGCTGACGCCCCCTTCACTTCCACCCCCGCCCACTTCTCCAGCAGGGTTAGAGTCGCCGCATAGTCCAGGTTCTCGTGGCCGTCTTCCGTGGCCATATCGTAAATCTCTTCCACCATCTCGAGGCCGGGTAACTTCACTCGCGCTTCGCGAGCCGCTTCCCGCGCCAAAATGATGTCTTTCCGCATCAGCCGCAGCGGGAAGTTGGGGGAAAAATCGCGTCTCAAGACAAAAGGCGCCTTATATTCCACTACCCCAGACTTCACCATCGACGCTTCGATTAGAGGTATCAAGGTCTGTGCATCCACCCCTAGTTTGGTGGCCAATGTCAGCGCTTCCGCAAACCCTTCATAGATCATGGCAATCTGCAGATTCATCACCAGTTTGGCAGCCTGGCCTTTTCCGGTCTCACCCATGCGGAAAAACTTCTTGCCCGTCGCGGCAAACAATGGCTTCAGTATTTCGATCGCCGACTCTTCTCCTCCCACGATAAAAATCAGCGTGCCATTTTCCGCACCCACTTTCGAACCCGTAACCGGAGCATCCACATACTGCGCGCCCTTGGCCTGTACACGCTCGGCAAACTTGCGAGTCGCAGTGGGCGAGATGGTGCTCGAATCCACGTATATCTGACCTTCGCTTAACGCTTCAACCACGCCCTGCGGACCCAACAACACACTTTCCACCGCGTTGGTATCCGAGACGCAAGTCCAGACCACCTCCGCACCTCTAGCCGCTTCGGCCGGCGAAGCAGCCATTCGCGCCCCCTCCACTTCTTTTGCCGTTCGATTCCAAACCGTGACCTCGTGCCCGGCTTTCACCAGGTTCGACGCCATCGGCCGTCCCATGATTCCCAATCCCAAGAAAGCAATTCGCATAAACGCTCCGCCTTACTGTAGTACCCCGAACAAGAATTAGAACCGACTGAGCCACAAGGGTCAAGCAATCGTTAGACGATTGTCTTAGAATAAGTACAACTCAGCTTATTTTAGATTCATCGCACTAGAACATGATTTTCGTTCTGACCACGTTCGCTGGCTGAAGCGATATGGATTGGCAGGTAAGCCGAGAATAACTCGACAGATATAGATGTTAGACGCAAGACTGAAAAATCCCGTCCTTCGCAAGCGCGCCCGAGCCTTTGGGCGCCTGGTTCGGCACTCGGCAGTCACTCCGCGTAGCGGAGAAACTCACAAACCTCAACTGGTTGCCAACGGAGAACTCGGCCTCACCTTCATCGGCCACGCCAGCTTTTTTGTTCAGATCGGCGGGCAAAACGTCATCCTCGATCCCAATTTTGCTCGCTGGCTTTTTGTGCTCAAACGCCTACGCAAGCCCGGCGTACAGCTTCGCGATTTGCCGCCCATCGACATTGTTTTGGTCACGCACGCGCACTTCGACCATCTGCATCGGCCATCGCTTCGTTCTATTGTGCATCATTCGCTTCGGCGCAATGGCAAAGCTCCCGTTATCGTGGTCCCGCACCGTGTGTTTGATCTCGTTTCCGACATCGGCTTCAGCGATGTCATTGAGCTTGACTGGTGGGAGAGCTATCGCGAACGTGGCCTGACCATCACCCATGTGCCCTCTCGTCATTGGGGCGCCCGCGTCATTAAGGATTCCTATCGCGGCTACGGTGGTTATGTGCTCCGCAGCGGCCAACATTCCATCTACCACGCTGGCGACACCGCTTACTTTTCGGGATTTCGCGAGATCGGTCGCCGTCTCGCGCCCGAACTCGCGCTCCTGCCGATCGGCGCTTACAATCCGCCGTCTTTTCGTAATGTACACGCCGATCCGGCCGACGCAACCCGCGCTTTTCTCGATTTGAAATCCCGCTGGATGGTCCCCATGCACTACGGCACCTTTCGCCTCTCGCACGAGCCGATTGAGGAACCTTTGCAGCTTCTGGAGAAGGAAGCCCGGGCAGCAGGAATTGAAGATCGCGTGCGGGTCATGGAAGAGGGGATCACACAGTTCTTCTAGCGGATTGCGCCGATCGTCGGGATGCGATTCAGACAGCGCTTACGTTCCTTTATCGAGAACCACGTCCATTCAACGGGTAAATCACCAAACGTGCGGAATAAGACGATACCGCACTTTCTCGCGATAGTCCTGGTATCCCTGCAGTTCGCGTGTCAACAGTTTCTCCTCCCCAAAGATGCGTACAACCAGCAGCCCGACGAGTGCCAGACCTGCCAGCAGGCCGCAAACGGAGCCTAGTAACAGCGCGCCGCCAACGAACCACAGACTTGCTCCAAGATACATGGGGTGGCGAACAAGCCCGTAGACGCCTGTGTCAACGACATGCTGCCCGCGCTCGCTCTGAATTCGCACCATTTGCGACGCATACGTGTTATCGGTGAACGCGCGAAAGAACGGGAAGCTGCCGCCCACGAGCAGGCCCCCTCCGCAGACTTCGCACCACCGCGGTAGACGAGGTGTCCATCCGAAGCGTACATCCAACGCCGGCAGCACCAGCAATGCGAGGAAACATACTTTTATCCCGATGAGGATGGCTAGGTCGGCGCCCGATTCACCGCCGGTGCCGGGCATACGCATGCGCTCGGCCAGTAGCGCAGGGTCCCTGAAGCAAAGCCACAGGAGAAGCGCAGCAACGAACGATACCCACCAGACACCGAAGATCCAGCCCTCGACCCACCGCCAATCGCCCGACAGCCCTATCATGAGCGTCGCTAACCCTAGAATCCCAAGTGAGCCAGCTGCCAAGGTGATCCCGGTGATGGTCTTGGAGCGCATTTGGAGTTGAAGCCAATAATTATTTTGCCGCGCGACTGAGCGGAAACGAAAGGAGGACAGTCACTAACTTGTGTGATAAAGAGGAGCGAAGACAATATGCCAAGACCTTCAATACGCAAGCAGAATTCTGAGGTCGCGGAGGTTATTCCCCGTGGGCCCGGTAATGATGGCGTCTTGCAATGCGTTGAAGAGAGGATATGCATTAAAGCTCTTGAGATGAAGGTCCGGATCGAGTCCTCCTGTGTGGGCTCGTGCAACCGTCATTCCATCCGCGATCGCCCCTGCCGCTGAGCTATTTCCGTCAATTCCATCGGTCCCAGCGCTCAGCACCGTGATATTTTCGCCCGCGATTTTTAGAGCGCAGGCCAGAGCAAACTGCTGATTGCGCCCACCCACTCCGCCATTCGTGACCTTAACCGTTACTTCCCCTCCAGAAATCAGGCAAACTCGTTCGTGCTGTTTTCCGAGCGCGCGAAGGTTGGCAAGGAGATAGTCCGCAGCGCGCTGGTAATCCCAATCATCGCAACTGCAATCGATATCGACGAAGAAGTTCTTCTCCGCCGCCTCTTTCACTGCCCGTAGCAACGAAGCATTCGACGAAACTGTCCACCATCGGCTGCGCTGGAAAGCCGGGTCGTCGGACTTCGGCGTCTCCTCTAAACCACGGCGCCGAAAAATATCCCGGACTGAATCTGAAAACTGCTCTCGCAGGGCGTAGTCAGCAACGATTCGATAGCAATCTTCTGTTGTCGTGGAATCGGGCATCGTAGGGCCGGAAGCAAGCGCATCCGGCGTATTGTCGGGAACGTCAGAAACTAAAATTGACACTTGCTGCGCTCCCTGCGCGGCTTGCGCCATTCGCCCGCCCTTGATCGCCGAAAGGTGCTTGCGGATGGCATTGATCTCGGCGATCGGCGCGCCGGATAAAACCAACGCCTGGTAAGTTGCAATCAAATCCTGCAAAGAAATCTCATCATCGATTGGCTTCTCCGCAATCGAAGACCCTCCGCCGCTGATCATGTAAAGCACTAGCGAGGCTGTATTCAGGTTTTGCAGTGATTTCAGGATGGCCTCAGCACCGCGCACTGATTCCTCATTCGGCGTGGGATGCCCGCCATGAAAATAGCGGAATCCGCGGACTTGATAAGCAGGAAGAACCGAGCTGGCCACGATGCCTTCAAAGCGATCTCCAGCCTGTGCTCTTAATGCCTCTACCATCGTGTGCGCGGCTTTTCCGATGGAAACGACGAAGATGCGGCCGTAGGAATCCAGAGGGTAGAGGTCTTCGCAGATGCGTAGCACGCCCCGTTCGCAAGCGATCTGTCTCTGAAAAGCCCGGCTGATGCTGCATTCAGCCAGACCTTCGTCAAATAACCGTCGCACCGTCGCTCCCATCTCGTGCGCCAGCCTTTCACGATCCGCCAAAGACATGGGCAGGATTATAGAAGGTCAGTTTGGAATGGTCTCGCGAACCCAGGCCTCGATCGTCTCGCGCAGCTCTCGCAAGCGTCCTTCGAAAAAATGATCTGCGCCTTCGATGAACACTAACTTCTTCGGCTCAGGCACCGCGTCGATGACCTCTTGCAGCCGGCTTCGCGGGCTGAACTGATCGCGTGCGCCGCTGATAAATAACTTGGGCTTGGCACAGGCGGGAAGAAATTCAAGGTTGTAGCTGCGCTCATCCGCAGGAACGACCGGAATTCCCAACCCAATCGCGGCTTGCACCCGCGGATCCGAGCAACCTACTTGCAAACCCACAGCCGCCCCGAAGGAAAAACCCGCAAGAATCACGGGGAGACGAAATTCCCGATCCAGCCACTCGATGCAGGTTTGTACGTCGGCGATCTCGCCAATACCATTGTCGTGCTCACCATGGCTCAGTCCGGCGCCGCGAAAATTGAAGCGCAGCACCGGATAACCAAAGCTGTTCAGTGCCTTCATCGTATGAAAGACGACCTTGTTGTGTAGTGTGCCTCCGTACAGGGGATGCGGGTGGCAGACCAGGGCGGCATGAGTGGCCACCGCTGATCCTGCGTTGAGCAAGGCTTCGAGACGTCCCGCAGGGCCGTCGATGAAAAGCGAACGAATAGAGTTTTCCATTTGCTTTCGGCTGATTTCACACTACCAGAACTCGGCAGCACTCCGTCCGGATAGGACGCCCGCGCCGCCATCGGTTATTCTTCTTGCCATGGATGTCGTCGCATTGACGCGTCAGCTCGTGGACGTCGAATCGATCACAGGAAACGAGGCTCCTGTAGCGGACGTTCTGCACCGTGAGCTTTCTCGCCTCGGGTATCGCGCGGAGAAAATGGCGGTGGAGGGCGATCGCTGCAACGTGTGGGCGACGTCGCCGCAGCAGCCTTATCCGGAAATCGTTTTTTCCACGCACATGGACACGGTTCCACCGTTCATTCCCTCCTCTGAGGATGCGACTCGCGTTTACGGCCGGGGTTCCTGCGATGCCAAGGGAATCATCGCCGCCCAGATCGCCGCCGCAGAACGTTTGCGACAGGAAGGCACTTATGTAGGATTGCTTTTTCTCGTGGGCGAAGAAAAGGACAGCTTGGGCGCAAAGATTGCCAACCAGCAATCGCCCGGATGCAAATTTCTGGTGAATGGGGAGCCCACGGAGAATCACGTGGCGATTGCCTCGAAAGGAACGCTTCGCGTGGAGATCACTGCGCGTGGCCGCATGGCCCACTCGGCTTATCCAGAGCTCGGTGAATCCGCGATTGACAAGCTATTGGAGGCATTGAACCGGTTGCGGGAAATCAAGTTGCCATCCACCGAAGGCATTGGCCCAACCACCGTGAATATCGGCGTGATCGAAGGCGGCCGCGCGCCGAACGTCATTCCGGACTACGCAAAAGCCCATCTGCTTTACCGTCTGGTTGGGCCTTCCGACCAATTGCGCGCCGAAATCCAGGCAAAAGTCACAGGCCTCGCGACGGCTGAGTTCGTTTTGGAGATTCCGTTTGTCCGCCTGCGCACATTGGATGGATTGCCAACTATGCTCGCAGCATTTACTACCGACATTCCCTGGCTTGACAATTGGGGTGAACCGATTCTGGTTGGGCCAGGATCGATTCATGTGGCCCACACCGATCGCGAGTATGTCGAAAAGGAGCAACTCCAGGAGGCCGTAAATCTCTATTGCCACATTTCGAAGCAATTGATCCGACCGGCCCCGGCAAGCACGTAATATTGTGCTGCACGTAATTATGTGCTATATTAAACTATTATGAAGACGAATGTTACACTCAAACTCGATGCCTCCCTATTACGAGAGATTCGAGTTCTAGCAGCCGAGCAAGGAACCTCCATCAGCGCGCTACTCGCTGCCCGTCTCCACGAAATTGTAAGTGAGCGGAAAAGCTACAACCAGGCGCGGCGCCGCGCACTTGCTCGTCTGGAACAAGGTTGGGATCTCGGCTGGACTCGCCCCTCAACGCGCGACCAACTGCACGAACGATGACGGAAAAGCAATTTGTCGACACGAACATTCTCGTCTACGCCCACAACCGCAGTTTGGGACGGAAGCACGAACACGCTCGCTCGTTGATTCGACAGCTGTGGGAAAACAATCAAGGTGCTTTGAGTACGCAAGTATTGCAGGAGTTCTGCGTCGCTCTGAGGCGAAACGCAATTCATGCTCCTCCGGCAGATGAGCTATGGCAATTGATTCAGGACTATTGCAGCTGGGAAATTGTAGTCAATGATTCTGCGGCCGTTGTGCGAGCGCTTGAACTCGAGCAGAAATACAAAATTTCCTTTTGGGACGCCCTAATCGTGCAGGCAGCGGAGAACTGCGGCGCATCGGTTCTTTACTCCGAAGATCTTTCAGCCGGGCAAAGATACGGCTCGGTTGAAGTGGTCAATCCCTTTGAGGAATAGCCGCTCAAATTCGCCTCTGGAAGGTATGAAAGCCTCAGAACCATTACACTAGAAAAGTCATGCCTGCATCTGCCCTCAACTCCCTCTCTCGCGCTTCCTCCGCCTACCTCCGCTCGGCCATGCACCAGCCCATTCAGTGGCGCGAGTGGAGCGAGGAAGCTTTTTCGATCGCGCAGCGCGAGAACAAACCCATTCTGCTCGACATCGGCGCCGTGTGGTGCCATTGGTGTCATGTCATGGACCGCGAATCGTACGACAGTCCCGAAATTGCCCAGATCGTCAATGATCGTTTCATTGCCGTCAAAGTCGATCGCGATGAGCGTCCGGATATCGACAGCCGCTACCAGGTCGCGGTGAGCTCGATCAGTGGTCAAGGTGGTTGGCCGCTCACGGCATTTCTGACGCCCGACGGCAAGCCCTTTTATGGTGGCACCTACTTCCCTCCCGACGATCACTATGGACGGCCCAGTTTCAAGCGAGTCCTCCTCGCGATCTCCGACGCGTATCGCGACAAGCACACCGACGTCCTCGATCAAGCCAAGATGGTCGAAGGGGCACTCGCTCACGCCGAATCGTTTGCCGGCAAGGATGGCAAGTTTTCACAAAGCGTGGTTGATGCCATCGTGAAATCGGCGCTGGGAATGTTTGATCCCGACAATGGTGGATTCGGCAGCGCTCCGAAATTCCCTCACCCCTCCGCAATTGACCTCTTGATCGACCAATATGGCCGCTTGGGCCACGAATCACTGCGCCGCATATTCGTCGAGTCTCTCGAAAAGATGGCGCGCGGGGGGGTGTATGACCAGCTCGCCGGCGGCTTTCATCGCTATTCCGTCGATGAACGCTGGATCGTGCCGCACTTCGAAAAAATGTCCTACGACAACTCCGAACTACTGAAGAATTACGTACACGCCTATCAGGCAACCGGATCCGAATTCTTCGCAGCCGTGGCGAAAGACATCATTCGCTGGATGGACGAATGGCTCAGCGACCAGGAGCGGAGCGGATTCTACGCTTCGCAGGATGCCGATTATTCCATGGACGACGACGGCGATTACTTCACCTGGACCCTCCCTGAAACTCAGGCGGTGCTGAATGAAGACGAAACCCGCGTGGCCGGCCTGCACTATGACATCAACGAAATCGGTGAGATGCATCACAATCCCGCCAAGAATGTGCTTTATATCCGGGCATCCGTCGAAGACATCGCCAAGCGTCTGAACTTGTCAATGGAGAAGGTCCAATCCCTCCTCGATTCCGCTAAAGCCAAGATGTATGCCGCACGCCTAAAGCGCCCGACGCCTTTCGTCGACAAAACTCTGTACACGGGTTGGAACGCGCTTTGCGTATCGGCGTATCTCGAGGCAGCGAAAGTCCTATCCCTCAAAGAGCCGCGAGATTTCGCCTTGCGCTCGCTCGACCGCATCCTGGCGGAAGCCTGGCGTCCAGACGAAAAACTACTGCTGCACGTAATCGCCTACTCTGACGAACAAGCCGAGCCGCGACAGGTTCTAGGTGTCCTCGAAGATTACGCATTCACCGTCAACGCTTGCCTGGACGCTTACGAAGCCACCGCCGATCTCAGTTATTTCAACTTCGCCCATGGAATCGGCGACGCTATGATCGAGCGCTTTTTCGATTCTGTGTCCGGTGGCTTCTTTGACACCTCGACTGTTGGACCGCAGATGACATTGGGCGTCCTCGGTTCTCACCGCAAACCTTTTCAAGACTCTCCAACTCCCGCCGGCAACCCGGTCGCCGGGATCGCGCTACTCCGCCTCTCCGAATACACGAATCAGGCAGACTTCCGGGAAAAAGCGGAGCAAACCCTTGAGATTTTCGCTGGAGCGGCCGGGCAATACGGACTTTTTGCCGCGACCTACGCGCTTGCTGGCATACGGCTCTCACAGCCGCATACTCAAGTCGTCGTCACCGGAAGCGGCGCCCTGGCAGACGAGCTCTACGCTACCGCACTGGCGCCATTCTCCATAACCAAAACCGTGCTTAAAGTCGGAGAAACGCCAGTCGCCCAAAATC
The DNA here is from genome assembly GCA_035507035.1 of Terriglobales bacterium. Classification (GTDB taxonomy): domain Bacteria; phylum Acidobacteriota; class Terriglobia; order Terriglobales; family Acidobacteriaceae; genus DATJOJ01. Next base: position 118,824 of record DATJOJ010000042.1, read on the forward strand.
TGCCCCCCGCTTTGGCGGAAATTATTCCCCAACTTCCTGCAGTTAAACAAGCCAAGGCCGCCGCTGTCATCTGTTCAGGTTTTACCTGCCAGCCACCAATCACAGATCCGGCGGCGCTGAAAAGAACTCTGGAAGGAATCTTCGGCCAGCCTCAAGGCAAGTCTGCCTGAAGAAAAAATGAGGCCGACGTCACGAACGCGACGTCGGCCTACAAATTTCGAGCGCCCAACTACAAGACGACTCGGAAATTAACTGCTTTGCTACGGGCAGTTTTGTTCGCCAGGGTAGCAGTATGGCGGTGGTGCGCCATCCAGCGCAAACGCCGGGACGATCACTGCGCTCGCCGTGCAAAACAGACCTACCATCAGGAGTAACATCCTGATCGCACGTTTCATGGAGGATTCTCCTTAGTTTGGGTTCCCTGGGAGCGGAAACCCTAATGGGCAGGAATTATAAATGGTCGTGTCAAGCCTTTGCAGCAAAGATTTATAACTATCGTTCGCACAGGCGACGCCTTGCGCCTCGAAGTTCTACGTTCACGAATCGCTTAGTCGTTATTTTGCAAGGAAATATGAGGGTTTGAGCGCTGCCGTGTCTCACGCTGCGACAGTTCCAAAATGGGAATTCGCCGGATGGTCTAACTAAAATCGGGAACTTATCGTTGCGACGCAGCGCGACGCAGAGCAAACGTCGCCGCCACCGGATTGAGCGGAACCGATTGAGGAACCAAGGTCTCTTGAGTTTCCTGGGTCTCACTTTCCCCTTCGAAGCTGGAGTGAGAGAAAGCTCGGTCGACCATTCCCTCAAACATCGGGATGAGCGAATCGGCGGGGGCGGGCCGGCGCAGATCGCTCAGACTTTCCTCCCAACGTTGCGGAGCGAGCAAAGCCGTTAGCTCTTGGCGAGCAGGAACTTTAAGGAAACTGTATCCAACCCAAGCCAGCAGAGATCCGGCGTACATCATCGTGTTTAGCAAGCCCACCGATGGCGTCTTGATCTGCCCGCCAAAATAAAGCGCATTCGTGCCCAATTCAACGATGGCATACGTGCCAAACCCAAGCGCTATACCAAAGCTGTACTGGCGCCAGGAAACCCCCAAGTAACGGGAAAAGAGCAGCAGGAACAAGATCAGTCCACACTGGATCGTGCGCACACAGCGTTGCAGCGTCGTTACGGCTTGTACCAGCGGGAAATGCCCCGACGGACCGGCAACCGCGACCACGATCGCCACAAAAATCATCACCAGCGCTGCCCACTTGAACAGCACCGTACCCAAATCGCGCAACGTGTGGAACGGGCGGAAGACATCCAGGAAAACCTCGTGAATCACCTTGAAGCCCAGCGCCAGGCTGATCATGGCGCTGATCCAATAGCCGTAAAAATAAGCCATCAGCATCCCATGCCGCTGAATCGGAAAAAGAACGGCGAAGCTGGCAAGTTCAAAAACGATGTACGAAAAAAACACAGGAAACTTACGATGCAGGCCGCGCAGTATCATTGCCACCGCCAGCGACAATTCGAGCACCGGGTGGGCCAACCAAAGCACGAGTTGTAGCTTGGGGTACATGCTTTGAGTTCTATAGCGGGTCTATCTCCTTCCCCCGCTGAGCATAAATTTAACAGCTCCTTTCAAATGGTCAATGAACCAAAGTAACTAGCCGGTAATAGTTACGAGTTGACACACGGATCGCACAGATCTTTAAGGACTTAGCTGATTTTCAGACGTTGTGGGGCAGTAGACCGGAAACTGCAGGTAATCAAACTAGTCAACGCTCTTGCCCAAATCGGAACTACATCTCGGGACAAGCTTGAATGTAGGCCCGCATCATGCGAACCTCGTAGTCCTTCTCGGTAAGATCATGCAAGATCAGGTCCCGCAACGAGACCATGCCCACCAGTTTCCTGCCCTCGCACACCGGAAGGTGACGAAACCCATGATGCCGCATCAGCACCATGCAATTTTCCACCGATTCTCCCGGGTGGATCGTCAGCGGATCCTCGGTCATCACGTGATCCACCAGGGTCGCACCGGGATCGCGTCCTTCTGCCACTACACGCTTCATCAAATCGCGCTCGGAGAAGATCCCAACCAAGTCGCCATCGCGCTGCACGGGCACCGCGCCGATGTTGTGATGTACCATCATCTGCGCGACTTCCAGCACCGTGTGCCCCACTTCCACAGTATGCGTCTGCTGACTGTTAACCAAATCGTAAATCGTCATACCCCGCCTCGCTTTTTCGCGCTCTGGCGCGGAGTATATGACGAAAAGCCCCCGTTTCCAAAGGGAAAATTATGTATTTTTGCAGGCTGCACGCCGTATGGGTCGTAAGTCCGTTTTACGAAGGACTCTGTCTGGAGCGCTCCTGCCCGATGAAGATCACATAGGAGCATGCCCATAGCGCGGTGGGAATCGCGCCGCGAGGCCGCGTGGTGAGAACGATGTTGTAGTCGGTGGTGGGCTTCAGTGCATCGATAACTGATTGTGCCTCTTTCGGTTGCACCTCGGCCAAATACGCCAGAAAACGATGTAGGTCCGGATCGCCGCTATAGCCGGGAGCCACGAACGACAAGTCTGCGCTCTCTCCCGAAAAGTGACAGCTCAGCGACGCCGCCAGAGCCACGGCTTTTTCGTAGGCTGATTCGAGAATCAACCCGGGAACGGGATTATCAAACACAATCCGCAGCTTGCGCTCGTCTTCGCGGCTGAATTCCCGCACTTTTGGTGATCCTGACTTGGCCGTAGCTTTCCAGTCAAGATGCCGCGCCGAGTCTTCCGGCATGTATTCCCGGATGCGATACAAATCGTATCCGCGCCCGCGCACAAACGCTTCAAACTCTCCCGTGATCAACGGCAGTACTTCGAAGAAATCGTCGGTCGGCTCGACGGGTGGGTAAACAACAATCTCCCGCACCAGCGGAATGCGGCGAATCTTCGTCAGCAGCGCAAAGGGAAATCGCGTACACAGCGCGAAATTTTCCTGTTGATATCGTCCGCGCCGCGCAAAGCGTAATGCGAGATCGTTTCTCAGCTCTCTCTTTGCCGACAAGTAAGGAAAATAAACCGGGCCCCCGAAGATCGGCGGCAATGTCGTCGAATCGCTGCGCCGGCTCAGCTTGCGGTCCGGCAAGCGCAGCCACTGCTTTTCCGGCGGACGCCCCGGAGGAAACGCGAACGTCGATTGCACCCAGCGCCAGTGCCGCTCCGACTTCTCCGACTTCAGCGCTACAACTTGAATGGAGAATGCCGGCAGCCAACGCCGCGGATTTTGTATCAAGATTCTTCCCCGCATCGCGCGCTCGGCAAAAACATGTTCCGGCACGCGTACGTCAAGTTCCAGATCGCGCAAATCCACCGCCGAAGCAATTCCCGAAACCAGAATCGCCGCTAGCATCGCCGCCACGATGATGTAGAGCAGATTATTTCCCGTATTCAGAGCCGCGACTGCGAGCAGCACGACGCAAACCACATAACCGATTCCCACCGCCGTCACGTGATACTCGAAAGCGTCGCGGATGCGCGCCGCTGTCACGCGCCGCATCAGGTACGGCACCGTCGTCAGCCCGACGATGACCGCGAGCAACAACGCCGCCGATGCCAGGATCAACGTCGCCCACAGATTTCCCGACTCTCTGGAAACGGTGGAGAACAGCGCCGCCGCAAATGCCAGTGCCAGCCCTACAATCGCCAGCAGAAAACGCACCCAGACTTCGGGAATTTCAACGTGTAGGGAATGAATCAATCGCCGGAAGGAATTCGGCTGTACAGCTTCGCCGGAAGTGATGGAAGGATGCATCGTGAATGCTTGAGTCGAGGGTAGCACGCGGGTTCCATCAATCTTGTTCCGATTTCGGAACAAAGCCAATTTTCCCTAACGATCCGTCCAAGCCCACATAGAATTCGCCTGCCGTTTGGGAGACCGACTTCCCCCCACATCAACTCAGACCGAGAAGGGATCATCGATGAAGCTCTCACTTGCGACTTTGGTTGTCTGGGATGACTGGGGTGGCTGGTTCGATCACGTGTCGCCGGAGTTCACGCCGACCGCGCTGAGAGAAGACCCAGGCACCGGCTTCACCGAGTGCAACCCCGATCCGCCAGAGGATCAATGGGGCTGCGGCTACGTTTATGGTTTCCGCGTACCATTGCTCGTCGTTTCCCAGTACACTCAGGCCGGGTACGTTTCGGGCGGCTGCACACCGAGCTGCCCCAACGCCAATTTTCCTTATGTCCACGACTTCGGCAGTATCTTGGCATTCACAGAGTGGAACTTTGGAATGCAGCCAATTGACTTGCCGGACAAGGGCTATGCCGACTACAACGCGCCGGATTGGGGAGCAGATCGCAGCAACGTACCCCTATCTGACTTTTTCGATCTGAGCTGGAAACGTTTGTTTACCAGCATTTCGACCCCCTACTCGGCAAATTTCTTCGAGAGCTATTATGCTAACTACGATGCTTCTCCCACGGGACCAGACGGAGACCCGGAGGATTAGTGCTTAATGCCCGCGCGACGGGCGTTGGAGCGTCCCGCCGTACGACTTAGATCACGGAGCAAGCGGTCCACAATGAAGTTCAGATTGCTACTCATTTTCGCCCTCACAATGATCAATGCCCTGGCGACCGCAGGACATGGACAGAGTTTCCAGGTTCTGCATGACTTTGGAGCAGGCGAGGATGGGACGGTTCCCTACGGAGTAGCGGCAGCGAGGAGCGGCGAAGTGTTCGGAGTTACTGGGGGAGGGGGAGCCAACGGTTCCGGGACAGCGTTTGCGCTCAGCTTTGTAAACGGGGCTTGGCAGGAAGCGGTAATCCACAGCTTCAGCTTCTTCGTGGATGGTTCCCCAGATAGTGGCGTTGCACTGGACGCCTATGGGAACATATACGGCACTGCGGCCGGGGGCCCCCAAGGGAAGGCGGTTGTCTACGAGCTGTCTCGGGGCGACGGCTGGGCCTCGAACATTCTGTACGACTCGGGTGCCGGTCCCGGTGTAACTATTAACGGGGGAAGCAGCGTATTTGGTGCGATAGGGCCGGGCGACCACCTAGCGGGAGCCATCGCGGAGCTATCGCCGAGTCAGAACGGCTGGATTTACTCGCCGCTCTATAGCTTCTGCAGCCTGCCCAAATGCGTAGACGGGTACGACGTGAAGTGGCCTCTCACACTGGACGCCAAAGGAGACATCTACGGCGCCACCTACTTCGGCGGCAACGGCTACGGCTTAGCCTTCGAATTGAGCCACAACTTGGCGTCCTCGTCGGCCAGCGGTTCCTGGACCTACCACATCATGCATGCTTTCGGCTCGTTCCCCACCGACGGAGGTTACCCCGGAAGCGGCTTGGTGCTGGACAAGCTCGGCAATGCCTATGGGGTCTCTTATAACGGAGGCGCGAACGGCGACGGCGCGGTCTACAAGCTCACGCCAATCACTGCCGCTCCCGGAGCCTGGGCCGAGACACAGATTTACAACTTTCCGTCTGACCTGCAGACTGGCGGCTTTCCGGTCGGCAACCTCGTTTTCGACCAGGCGGGTAATTTGTACGGCTCAGCGGGAGGTGGTACCGGCTGCAATGCCTTCGGCTGTGGCGTGATCTTCAAGCTGACGCCGCAAAAAAACGGCCAGTGGAGCTACAGCGTGGTCCATTATTTCAACGGGCAGGACGGCTTCGGTCCCAACCCGCTCGCCATCGACCAAAATGGAAACCTATTCGGCACGACGCAGTCCGGCGGCACCTACAATCTTGGCGTGGCGTTCGAAATCACGCCGTAGTCATGATTTACCAATCGTGCCAGCCGTCTGGTGCAAAAATTCCGCCACCGCCAAGCTGAACTCTTCCGGCGCTTCCTCATACGGTAAGTGCCCAATTCCCTCCATCATCACCAACCGGCAGTCGCGGAAGTACTTCTTCAATTCCCGCGCGGATGCAGGATTCACGGCGGCGTCCCGGCTACCCCACAGCAATAGCGTTGGAACTTGTGGGAGGTGCGGCAAGATCGATCGCAATTGTTCAAGATCGCGATTCCACGATCGCAGCACGGATATCGTGTTCGCCAATCCGCCAAGCCGCAGCAGCGGTTTCATGTAGCCTTCGAGCGTCCCCGGACGAATTCTCTGCGTGTCGCCAAACAGGCGGCGAAAATAGAACTCATGCAACATGTCAAGACGTGGCAGCAGCCACAAAACCAACGGAGCGATCACAGGGCTACAAAGGAAAGGCGCCAGAATTCTCCCATGCGCCGACCAGGGATTCACCGGCGCGACCAGAACCAGCCTACGAACGCGTTGCGGTGCCAGCGCTGCCAGCATCATCGCGAGTCCTCCGCCGTAGGACGTGCCCATTATGTCGCAACGCGATAGACCGGCAGCGTCCATGAACCGAAACAAACCGTGAGCGCCCGCACGCAGCGAGCCGTCACCGTCCGCCGAAGGCTCCGACAGCCCGCTGCCCGGCAGGTCCACGGCGTAAACTTCGGCTTGGCTCGCCAACGCCGGCACAACATTCCGCCAGGAATACGAATGTCCCAGCAATCCATGGATCAACAGCAACGGCGGCCCAGATCCCGCATGACGATACCGCCAGCGCCGTCTTTCAACGGTGACGTTCAGGTCTTCGACTGGAATTTTGTGAGGATCGTTGGGCGTGATTGCGACTTTCACCGCGATTCTGGCTGCTCCGTGCAACTTTTCTGACGCTGCGCGCTTCTATCTATTTATATCGCCTCTGTCGCTTCTTTAAGGGAGGGGCAAGATCCCTCCCTTCTTTTTCGCCGGTGAATAGCGGTGGGAAAGCCCCGAAGCGCGCCCTCGTCTAAGCTGCTTTTTGCTTTCGCCGCTTTTGCCCAAGCAGGCTTTTGAGCACGCGAATGCCTTTGTCGACGTGCTTTTCTTGCAGCAAGTACGGCGGCAGGAAGCGCAAGACAGTGTCTTGTGTACTGTTGAACAATATCCCTTTGGCAAGAGCTTGCTCGACCATCGGCCGAGCAGGAACTTCCAGTTGCAAGCCTTGGATGAAGCCACGCCCTCGCACCTCCCTCGCTGCTCCGTAAACTTCTGTCAACAATTTCAATTCCTGCTGAAGATATGCTCCGACACGCGCGACATTTTCGAGCAACCGATCCTCTTCGACTGTCGCCAGGTATTCCAGTGCCACCCGGCAAGCCAGTGGCCCGCCGCCAAACGTTGTTCCATGCTGGCCGACAGAAATCGCCGAAGCAAATTCCTCTTTCGCCAGAAACGCACCCAACGGCAAGCCCGCTGCGATGGGCTTTGCAATCGCGACGATATCCGGCACAACCCCGAAAGTCTGAAACGCGAAAATTGTTCCCGTCCGGCCCAACCCGCACTGAATTTCGTCGAAGATCAGCGCAGCTCGATGCCGGTCCGCGAGCGCCCGGCACTCCTGCAGAAATTCCGTTGAGCACTCGTAGATCCCCCCTTCGCCAAAGATCGGCTCCAGCACAATCGCGCAAGTATTGTCATCAACCGCCGCACGCAAAGCTTCCACATCGTTGCGCGGAACAAACGTCACATCTTCCAGCAGCGGCTCAAATCCCTTGCGGTATTTATCCTGACCAGTCAGTGACATCGAACCAAAGGTGCGCCCATGATACGAGCCTTCAAGCGCGACCAAGCGAGACTTGGCCTCACCTCCGATGCGGTGTCCGGCCAATCGAGCCAATTTGATGGAGCCTTCTATGGCCTCCGTGCCGCTATTTGAAAAGAATGCGCGCTGCAAACCCGAAAGCCCGCACAGTTTCTCAGCAAGCAACCCCTGGTACTCGTTGTAATAAAGATTGGAAAGATGAATCGCTCGCGCCGCCTGCTCGCGAATCGTCTTCACGATCCGCGGATGTGAGTGGCCAAGCGCATTCACGCCCAGCCCCGCGACAAAATCCAGGTATCGCTTGCCGTCGACGTCAAATAGAAGGACGCCCTTGCCGCGCTCGAAGACGACGGGATAACGGTTATAGGTCTGCAACAGAAAGTTCTTTTCGCGCTGTGTGATCTCTTCCGCTTTGCTCATAGTTGAAGAGACGATTCTACCCGACTCGCGTCTGTGACCGCTCTGGCTGTGATGGCACACTCAACTGGCTTAGCAACAGTAACTCATGCCGCACCAATCTCTTACCAAATCTCACAACCTGCTTTCCAAAAAGCATATCTTTACCCCATTAGACCCACTATAATCGTGGAAGCTAATGGATTGGTTGTAGTTAGCTCGTCCCCCTATGCCGTCTGCAGTGGCAGTGAACGTGCACAGCCCAGAAAGGGAGTTTCTCCCTCTGCGGCCAGCACCGCCTCCGCAGTCCATGAACCGCGACTTTCAAATCCGATTCACGGCGATACTGCTGACGCTGCTGACCGCCGCCGGCATCGTTCTAGCTTGGATCAACTTCCAAAAGGAGCGCGAGTTCCAAGTCCCCATCGACGGCGCATGGTGGGTCGAGGATAACGGCCGCTTGGTTGCCGAGCGCGTCGACCCCGACGGCCCTGCGCTTCGGGCCGACGTGAAGGTTGGGGACCAGCTCACAGCCGTCGATGACCACCAGGTCACCAGTGTCGCCGACCTCATGCGCCAGCTCTACCGCGTGGGCGCCTGGTCGAAGGCAAAGTATTCTCTCGTCCGCGGCTCGGTCCCGGTGGATGTCACCGTTATCCCAGCTCCCGCCGAACGCTCTCAATACAACTGGCTGCGTCTGATCGGCCTGATTTATCTCGGCATCGGTCTCTACGTCCTGCTGCGCCGCTGGACTGCGCCCGGCTCAACCCATTTCTACGTTTTTTGCCTCGTCTCGTTCGTTTTTTACTGTTTCCACTACAGCGGCAAACTCAACTCGTTTGATTGGACGATCTACTGGGGCAACGTCATCGCGGGTCTGCTTCAGCCCGCACTATTTCTGCATTTTGTTCTCGTCTTCCCCGAAAAACGAGAGCTGGTGAAAAAGCATCGCTGGTTCATCTCGTCGGTCTATCTGCCCGGATTGCTGTTGCTGGGCGTGCAAATCTTCGCCCTGCGTTTCCTGCGCGCCAGCGAAGTCTTGCGATGGAATCTGGACCGAGTGCAAATGGGTTATCTCGCTATTCTGTTCATCGCAGCGGCCATCGTGCTGCTCTATAGCTATCGCAAGGCCAGAATTCCGATTCTGCGCCAGCAGTTGAAATGGGTGACTCGCGGCACCATTCTGGCCATCACGCCCTTCACGCTCTTCTACGTGATTCCCTACATGACGGGCGCATTGCCTACGAATCTCATGCGCGTTTCGGTGCTCTCGCTCGGGATTCTGCCGCTTACTTTCGGCTATGCCATCTTCCGCTACCGCTTGATGGACGTCGATCTGATCTTCAAGCGCGGCATGGTGTATACCCTGGCTGCGGCCGCAATTGCCGGCTCTTACTTCGCCGTAATCGCAGGTATTGCCGAGTTGGTTCATGCGCGCGTCCCCAGTACCGGTCCGGTCGGATTGACCTTGGCCATCGTGGTCACCGCGCTCTTGTTCGACCCGGTACGCAAGTGGATCCAGGAACACATCGACCAGTTCTTCTACCGCACACGTTACGACTATCGCCGCACGCTGATCGAATTTGGCCGCGAACTTAGCGCCGAAACCGATCTCGAGAAAATGGTCGCCGCCGTCGTCGATCGTCTTTCCCGCACCCTGCTCGTGGACCGCATGGCGATCTTCCTCTCCACGCCCGAGCCACCGCATCATTTTGTGTTGGCAAAGTCCTTCGGCATGACACAGACCGCTGGACTGGATTTGAGTTTCCTGAGCAGGCCGCGTCCGGAGATGGAAGCCGGCCATCTGTTCTTCGACAACACCCATCTCGTGCCTCGGGAAAGCCCTACAGCTCAGCAGGCCATCGCTCGGCTCGACTTCAACTACTACATTCCCTGTCGCTCGCAGAAACAGATCGTCGCGGTGCTGGGTCTGGGCAAGACCGTGGAAGGCGATTTCCTGTCCAGCGAGGACGTAGAGTTGCTTGAAACTCTCGCCGGCTACCTCTGCATCGCAATTCAGAATGCCCGCCTCTACGCCTCACTCGAGCAAAAAGTCGCCGAATACGAACGCTTGAAGGATTTCAACGAGAACATCGTCGAATCCATCAACGTGGGCGTTTTGGCGGTAGACCTCGAAGACCGCGTCGAGTCCTGGAATTCGCAGATGGAAGTGATGTACGCTCTGCCTCGCTGGCAAGCTTTAACGCACTCGCTAAGTGAAATTTTTTCAGCAACCTTTGTCGAAGAGTTCTATCGCGTGCGTCAGAATCCCGGCATTCACAATCTTTACAAGTTCCGCCTCAACACTCCCGCCGGAGAGACACGCATCGTCAATGTCGCCATCGCGCCCCTGGTCACGAAAAAATTCAACGTCATCGGCCGACTCATCATCATGGACGACATCACCGAGCGAGTCGAACTCGAAGTTCAGCTTTCCCAGGCCGACAAACTTTCATCCATCGGATTGCTGGCTGCCGGCGTTGCCCATGAGGTCAATACCCCGCTCGCCGTCATTTCTTCCTACGCCCAGATGCTTGCCAAGCAAGTTCAGAATGAGCCGCACAAGAGTTCCCTGCTCGACAAAATCACGCGCCAGACCTTCCGCGCTTCCGAAATCGTCAATAACTTGCTCAATTTTTCCCGCACCAGCGGCACCGAGTTTAGCGAGGTCGACGTCAACAAAATTATCCTCGATACCCTCGCTCTGCTCGAGCATCAGTTCAAGACTTCGAAGATCCGCATCGAAAAAGACCTGGCCAACATACCGTTCATCAGTGGGAACGCCGGCCGTCTGCAACAGGTTTTCCTGAATCTATTCCTCAATGCGAAAGACGCCATGGCCGCCGGCGGCACGCTGCGCATCTCAACCTCAAACGGCGATGGCGTTAGCGTACTGGTTGCCGATACTGGGAGCGGAATTGCACAAGAACATATTCACCGCATTTACGATCCCTTTTTCACCACCAAGACTGCGCGCGAGGGTCAGCCGCGCGGCACCGGATTGGGCCTGTCGGTGACCTACGGAATCATTCAGGAGCACGCCGGAAAAATTCGCGTGGAGAGCCGGCCCGGCGAAGGCACCAGTTTTTATCTCGATTTTCCTTTGATGCGAAAGGCAGTAAATGTCTGAAGTAGCCGTCATCTCGCGTAGTGCTGCGAAGGCCCCATCGGCGTCGTCCCCCGGTTGGGTCTTGATCATCGATGACGAAGCCGAAATCCGAGAATCGCTGGAAACTCTGCTTGGCCTCGAAGGCTATGCCGTGGAATCGGCCAGCAGCGGCGAGGAAGGCTTGTCACGACTGGCCGAGCGCAGTTTTGATCTCGTGCTACTCGACTTGGCGCTTCCCGATCGCAGCGGTATGGAGCTGCTCGCAGATATTCGCAATCAGGACTCTCAACTCGCGATCATCATGATAACGGCTTACGGCACGGTCGAGAACGCCGTCCGAGCCATGCAGGTGGGCGCCGCCAACTTCATCCAGAAACCCTGGGATAACGAAAAGCTTCTCGCGGACGTGCGCGCTGCCATTGCCCGCCGCCGCGCGGAAGAAGAAAACATTCAGCTCAAGCGCGCCCTTAAGCAGCGCTACAACTTCGAGCACATTGTCGGCAAGAGCGAGCCCATGCTGAAGATTTTCGATCTTGTGGGACAGGTTGCGGCCAGCCGTTCCACCGTGCTCTTGCAAGGCGAAAGCGGAACCGGGAAAGAGCTGATTGCCAAAGCTATCCACTTGAATTCCCCGCGCCGCGAGCACTCCTTTGTTCCAGTCAACACCGGCTCCATGCCTCCCGATCTTCTGGAATCCACGCTCTTTGGCCACGTCAAAGGCGCTTTCACCAGCGCTGTCGCGTCCAAGAAAGGTCTGTTTGAAGTCGCGGATCGCGGCACGATTTTCCTTGATGAAATCGGCAACATGAGCCTGGACACCCAGAGCAAGATCTTACGCGTGCTTCAAGACCGTAAATTCATGCACCTCGGCGGGGTGCACGAAATTCAGGTCGACGTCCGCATTATCGCCGCCACCAACGCCGACCTGCGGCAACTCGTGCAGGATGGACGCTTCCGCGAAGATCTGTTCTATCGGCTGAATGTGATCACCATTGATCTGCCGCCGCTTCGCCAGCGTAAAGAAGACATTCCCCTGTTGGCCGCGCACTTCTTGGAAAAATACGCCAAAGAGAACGACCGTCCAGTTGTGCGCCTGACTCCTGAATCGCTGCGTCTGCTAATGGGCTACTCGTGGCCCGGCAATGTTCGTGAACTGGAAAACGTCATCGAGCGTGCCGTCGTGCTCTCCACGGAAACCGATGTCGGTCCCGATCTCCTTCCCGACCAGATTATCGGCCGCAGCGCGGCTTTGCCTTCCCTGGAGCATCGCGCCGACGCCTCGCTTTTCGACATTGTGGATGACGTTCAGCGCCAAATCATCGTCGACATGCTCGAGAAATGCTCCTGGAACCAGACCGAGGCGGCAGAAAGATTCCGCGTTCCCCTGTCCACCCTGAATCAGAAGATCAAACGTCTGGGAATCGAGATCAAACGCAAAGCGAAAGAGTAGTCTCGACCGCTGCCACTGGAAGCAAGCATTTCGCATTTGGCACCCAGCCAAACAGGCCAAGTACCAAGTCCTAACTTGCCAAATGCTCCAATGAGAGCAATAGTCTCGCACGAGTTATCCGCCGGCTTTCTGCTATATTTCGATGAGCGCCCATGGAACTGATTTCGCCGACAGAACTCGCTAAAGAAAAGGTGTTGGCGGTGCAGGAGTACTCGGTTTTGGCCGGCCGAGCCGTTGGCGCCCTGTTCCGTCGTCCCCGCTACATCGCCGATATCGTCTATCAGGCCGACCTCATCGGCTTCGGATCGCTTCCGATTGTGGTGCTCACCGGATTCTTCATCGGCGGCGCGCTCGCTCTTAATAGCGCGAGCACCTTGGAACGGTTTGGCTCACTCTCTCTAATCGGTCAACTTGTTTCCGTCGGAATGGTGCGCGAACTCGGCCCCGTTCTCACCGGTCTAATGGTCGCGGGGCGCAATGCCTCTGGTATGGCCAGCGAACTCGGTTCCATGGTTGTGACCGAGCAGATTGACGCCATGCGCGCGCTGGGCACCGATCCCCTGAAAAAGCTGATCGCACCGCGCGTAGTTTCCACTGTCGTCATGTTATTTTTCTTGACGATCCTATGCGATTTGCTTGGTCTCTTCGGTGGAAGTCTGGTTTCCACTCTGCTCTTCGGCTTGGACTGGCACCAATACTGGAGCTCGGCCTGGCAGATACTTGTTTTTCAAGACGTGTTCATGGGCTTGGTCAAACCCGTTTTCTCTGGTTTTATCATCGCGACTGTCGGCTGTTATTACGGAATCACTGCCCGTGGAGGAACCCAAGGCGTAGGCCGCGCCACTACGCAGGCCATGGTCGCCTCCTCAGTTCTCATCATCATCGTAGATTTTTTCCTGACCCGACTGCTCATGACCATGTTCGGATACCGTTAACCATGGCCGCGCCTCCTAGCACGGTCACCAAAACTATCTCGGGCACCGATCCCTCTCAATCTGTCGCGATCGAATTCCAAGATGTGGCCATCGCATTCGAAGACAAGCCGGTGTTGAGTGGCATCTCGTTTCAACTATCGAAGGGCGAAACCAAGGCGATTTTCGGTATCGCCGGCTCGGGCAAGAGTACGATTCTCAAACTGGCGCTGGGATTGCTAAAGCCGGATTCGGGGCACATTTATGTTTTGGGCGAGGACGTCACCCAAATGCCCGAGGAGCAATTATTCGAGCTGCGGCGCAAAATTGGCATGGTGTTTCAGGAGAGTGCCCTCTTCGATTCCATGACCGTTCGAGACAACGTGGCCTTTCGCATGTTGGAGGAAGGCGATGTTTCCGAAGAGGAAGTCGATCGCCCGGTCCGTGAGGCCCTCAGCTTCGTGGAACTCGAAAACACCGTCGACAAGTTTCCTTCCGAACTCTCCGGTGGAATGCGGCGTCGCGTCGCCATCGCCCGGGCCATTATTACTCATCCTGAGATCATCCTGTACGATTCACCCACCGGCGGACTGGACCCCGTCACCTCGACCACCATCATCGAGTTAATCGTGAAGCAGCGGGACGTTTACCGCACCAGCTCTCTCATGGTGACCCATCGGCTGCAGGACGCTTTCGTCATGGCCAGCCATTATTTCGATCGCAAGACGAATCGCATGCAACCGCTTCCGCCGGGAACAAAAAGCGAGGTCTCGATGGGTTTCCTTATTCTTCGTGACGGCAAGATCATCTTCGACGGCGATGCGCACGAGTTGGCTCGCACCAAAGACGAATACATCCGCGAGTACATCTCGTAAGCGGACCCGCGAAGGCAGAAAATCGGCGTAGACACCAGCACTTACAAATTACTAAGTACCGTTCTTAAGTTACAAATTCCTCAGCTCGCCTTCGCCACTTTCATCATCATCTTGCTGCGCTCGGCAATGCGGGCTTCCATCGATTTCAAGAACTCGCGGCTTTTCTTGGAGCTGTTGATGATTTTCTCCACCGGCGCAAACATGTCCGGGCTATTCATCTTTTGCCGAAGCTCCTTCAGGAACGGCTTCACTTTCGCAAACACAAAATACATCTCCCCGCTCGCGTTTGGCTCCAGGAACAACTCCGCATTCACCGCACCGGACAGGGCAAGCGTGGCTGCCATGTTCCAATACCCGGACACCTGCCGCAGCCACGCGCTCTGTTGCGAGCCCATGTCCATGGCTAGATTTATGAAGTCGTCCGCACTCCCCGGCCAGAATTCAACCCCAAACCAGTTGCGAGCTTTGCGCATTTCGGACTCGCGGCGAAGATCGTAGAGTTTCAGAATCACTTCAGCGTCGGCAGCAGTAGCTTTTTTCGGCATGTGTCCTCCTTAAGAACTGATGTAATGGAAATTCTATCGCAATATTTCCTGGTCGGGACTTGAAGCGCGTAGCTAACAGACGAGGCGGAAATACGAGGAGAGAATAAAAGGGAGATAAGTACTCCGAACACTCATCTCCCCTGAAAAGGCTATGCGGCTTGCCCTTGCGCCTTGCGAAATGCCGCCACTCGTTCCTGAACTTGCTTCACGCGATCCATTCCTCCCGGAGTCGTCGCGATCACCTTTTCCACGTTGCCAAAAATGTTTGGGCTGTTAGTTTTTTCACGAACTTCCTTCAAGAATGGTTCACACTTACCAAATAAAAGAAACATTTCTCCCGAGAAGCTGCCCTCAAGAAACAACTCACGGTTCAGTACGCCGTGCAGCACCAAAGATGCGGCCATTTCCCAGTAGCCGGAGACTTGGCGCATCCAGGCATTCTCTTGAGTTCCCAGTGCGGAAGCCACTTTGATAATGTCTTCGGCGGACTGGGGCCAGAAGCCCAGCCACCAGTTGCGTGCTTTGCGCATTTCAGCTTCACGGCGAAGGTCGTAGAGTTTCAGGATCAGATCGGCATCTGCCGTTGTAGGTGCGGACATAACAATTTCCTCCTGTTCGAATGCTTGGTGATGATGGGGATTGCGTGGCTTGAACGACGATCTAGTTGATTCCAGCCCTTGACGGCGGATTCAGGAAATTTTGTCGAACTGGGAATTATGCAGGAAAGGCCCAGCTACGTCGCAGCCGGAAGTTCCACCGGCGCCGGCCGTTCGTAGTCGCACTCTTTATTAGGACAAGCGATCACCGGTCCGGCTTTCAGGTTCTTTTCCACCAGGAATTCATGGCCGCAACTTGGGCATTTCTCGGCGATCGGCTTGCTGGCCGAGGTGAACTTGCATTTCGGATAATTTGAGCAGCCGTAGAACGTATTTCCCTTCCGAGCGCGCTTTTCCACCAATTCGCCGTCTTTGCAGAGCGGGCACTTCATCCCGATGAAATTCTGCTTCACGTACTTGCAATCGGGATAGCCGCTGCATGCGGTAAATTCGCCATAACGCCCGTGGCGGATCATCAGATTCCGTCCACACTTCGGGCAAAGTTCGTCGAGCGGAATGTCTGGCACTTTCTTGCCCTGATCCAAACGCCGCGTGGTCTTGCAATCCGGATATCCCGTGCAGGCCATGAATTGCCCAAAGCGCCCGCGCTTCAGCACCATGACTCGGCCGCAGTTCTCGCAATATTCCTCCTGCGTCGTCTCCTGTATGTCGGCCGAATCAAGATCCGGCAGATTGATCGGATTCTCTTTGGTGAAAGTGCAGGTATTCGGATCGTCTTTATCGTAGGTGCTGCAAGCATAGAACGATCCGTGCTTGCCCCACTTGATCACCAGCGGCGCCCCGCAGCGTTCGCACTTTTCCTCCGTCGGCTTCTCCATCCGCTTAATATTCTCCATATGCTTTTCGGCATATTTGAGGTCTTTAGCGAATTTTTTGTAGAAGTCGGCAAGCGCGTCGGTCCACTTCTCTTTGCCTTCTTCGATCTCGTCGAGTTCTTCTTCGAGTCGAGCCGTGTATTGCACGTCGAAGATGTCACGGAAGTTTTCAATCAGCAAATCAGTGACAACCAATCCGATTTCCGTCGGGATGAACTTGCCACCCAGCTTCTGCACGTACTGCCGCTCCTGAATCGTACTGAGAATCGCCGAATACGTGGATGGGCGCCCAATGCCGCGCTCTTCAAGCTCTTTCACCAGCGATGCTTCGTTGTAACGCGGCGGAGGTTCGGTGAAATGCTGCTCAGGTTTCAGTTCCTTAAGGGCCAATTTCTGGCCGGGCTCAAGTGGCGGCAGCTTGCGCTCTTGATCGTCTTCCTCTTCCTTAACATCTTTGTCTTTGGATTCTTCGTAAACCTTCAGGAACCCATCGAACTTCTGCACTGAACCCGTCACCCGGAACCAGAAAGTCTCGGCACCGGACTTCGCGTCGATGTCGACGGTAGTCTGATCGAAAACCGCGGGCGTGATCTGCGAAGCAACAAATCTTTGCCAGATCAGCTTGTAAACTTTGTATTCGTCTTCTTTCAGATACTGCTTGATCTGATCGGGATGGCGCAGGACCGAGCTCGGACGAATCGCTTCGTGTGCCGCCTGCGCTTCCTTCTTCTCTTTATAGGTATTGGGCGATTGTGGAAGGTAAGCGTCGCCATACTGGGTCTTGATGTATTCCCGAACTTCGGTCAGCGCCTCATTCGACACCCGCGTCGAATCCGTACGCATATAAGTAATGAGGCCGATCATGCCCTCTTCGCCCAGTTCCACGCCTTCATAAAGACGCTGAGCGATCATCATGGTCCGCTTGACGCTGAAACGCAGCTTGCGCGAAGAATCCTGTTGCAGCTTGCTGGTGGTAAATGGCGGAGTCGCATTGCGCCGGCGTTCCTTGCGATCGACCGAACGAACCACCCAATCGGCGTTCTGCAAAGCGGCGCGGATTTTGTCGGCTTCCTCGCCATTGGGGATTTCGATCTTTTCTTCGCCCTTACCGAGAAAGCGTGCAAAGAATGCGGGCGGCTTAGCTGCGGCCAAATTCGCGTCAATGGTCCAGAATTCTTTCTTCTCGAACGCCTTGATTTCGCGCTCACGCTCAACGATCAGGCGCAGCGCGACCGTTTGCACGCGGCCTGCGGACAATCCGCGGCGAACTTTGTCCCAGAGCAACGGCGAAACCTGATATCCGACGAGCCGGTCCAGCACACGGCGCGCCTGCTGCGCATCGACGAGATGCTGATCAATGTCGCGCGGATGTTCGAAAGCTGCTCTCACCGCGCGCTGCGTGATCTCGTTGAAAGTTACGCGGCGAACACGTTCACCTTCTTCATCTTTATCCTTCTTCTTTTTCTTTTTGGCCTTGCCGTCGCCTAGTTCTTCGGCCAGATGTGCGGCAATGGCCTCGCCTTCGCGGTCCGGATCAGGCGCGAGATAGATCATGTCGGCAGATGCGGCCAGCTTCTTCAGCTTCCCGAGAACCTTTTCTTTCCCAGGAATTACGATGTAGTCCGTTTCGAAATCTTTATTAATGTCGACGCCGAGCGTGCTCTTGGGCAGATCCTTAACATGCCCGAGCGAGGCCTCGACCAGATAGCCTTTGCCCAAATACTTTTGAATGGTTTTCGCCTTAGCTGGCGACTCGACGATGACTAATCCTTTTGCCAATAGTTCCTCGATTGCTTATCCATGTTTTTTGAAGCTAGCACGAATGTGCCGAAAGCAACAAGTTACTGACCCAGCTTTCAGCCTTTAGCTGTCAGCTTTCAGCTTACGAATAAGGGTGGCCAGCATTCGCTTGACTTCAGTCGTCTCGAACGAGAGTCTTTCGTAATTCGCTCCATCCAGTAATCCAAGATCGTGGGCCAATAGTATCTGATATTCAAGTTCACTAGCGGACCCCATGGCAATCTGCAGGAATCGGCTAAACTCGGCGTCCCCTTTTCTGCATGAACCCTCAGCTATGTTCGCTCCGATTGATGCCGAGGATCGCCGCATCTGGCTGGTTAGGCCATAGATTTCCTCCCGAGGAAATGTGCGACTGCTCCGGTAAAGATCAAGCGTCAAGATATGCGCCTTCTCCCAAACCTTCAGATTTCTGAAACTCTGCACAACTCCCTCCGCGCTGAAAGCTGAGAGCCGACAGCTGACAGCCGTAGCTAGAAGCTCTTCACAAAATTTTTCCCCGGCAACTGCTTCACTTTGCCGGCCAGCTCCAGCTCAAACAGAGCAGCAAAAATTTCCGACGACGACAGGTCCGGCTCCAGCCGTTCCACAATCTCATCAATGTGTGTGGCTTCATCCGCTTTGAGCAGCGCGAAGATCTTTTTCTCGTGGGGGGCCAGTTCGCCTTCCTGGAATAGAGATGCGGTTTGGCTCTCAGGCGATTCATCCTTGCCCTCCGGCATCAGCCTAACTCGTACATCTACAGGTAGTTCCTCCCATATATCCTCCCAGGTCGCCACCAGCTTCGCGCCTTGCTTGATCAATGTATTCGGCCCCCAGGAGTTTTTATTCGTGACATTCCCCGGCACCGCGAACACCTCGCGATTTTGCTCCAAAGCGCAGCGAGCCGTGATTCGTGTACCGCTATATTCCGCCGCCTCCACCACCAGAACTCCCAGCGAGATTCCGCTTATGATGCGATTGCGAATGGGAAAGTTCTGCGGGGCGGCGAACGTCCCCATCGGAAATTCGGATATAACGGCGCCGCCCAAACCCAGGAACTGCTCCATCAGTCGCGAGTTCTCCTTCGGATATGGAACATCAACTCCCGTTCCAAACACCGCGACAGTTCTGCCTTTCGCCGCGATCGCGCCGCGATGGCTGGCGGTGTCAACGCCTCGTGCCATGCCGCTGAAAATTATTAATCCCCGCGCCGCCAGATCGCATGCCAACCGCTCCGCCATCCCCGAACCATAAGGCGTCGGATGACGCGTGCCCACCACAGCAATCCCCGGCTGTGAAATCACCTCCTTGTTCCCGCGAACGTAAAGGACCAGCGGAGGATCATAAATTTGTTTCAACTGCCCCGGATAAGCCGGGTCGTCAAGCGAGATCAAATGCACGCCCGCGGCGGACACGCGGGCCATCTCGTCGTTCGCCAACTCCAGCGAGCGGCCGGTGCCCAACGACTGTGCAGAAACCGCCTGCAGTCCGGCGGCTTCTAGTTCGGTTAAAGAAGCTGAGAATACGCCCTGCACTCCGCCGAAAAAGTCGACTAAGCGACGCGCTTTAGTCGGCCCTAAGCCGGGGGTAAGCACTAACGCGAGCCACTGCAGACTTACATTTTCAACTCCGGAAGAAAGCATTGCTGTTTCAGCCATAGGACTTCACGACCCTCTTGCGCATCTTTGACACGGGAGAGAAACGGAGTCAAGGTAAGATGACCGTAAACCTCTGTTAAACTTAGGTATCTTCCAGAAATGAAACGACTGCGCATCTCGGCCATCTCGTACTTAAACACTGCACCGCTGATGTGGGATTTCGAGCATGGCTCGTCAGGTGCCGCGTTTGAGATTTCCTACACCGTTCCCTCGCGCTGCGCGAGTTGCCTGTGCGAGTGCTCGGCCGATATCGGAATTATTCCAGCGGCGGCCTACGCGACCGTTCCCGACCTCGTAATTCTGCCGGGTGTGGCGATTGCCTCTCGCCGTGCCGTTCGCTCGATTCTTCTGGTCAGCAAAGCTCCCTTGGAGAAGGTTCGTTCTGTTGCTCTCGACAATTCGTCGATGACCTCGGTCGCCTTGACCAAAGTCCTCTTCGCCAAGTGGTGGGGTGGCGGCCGCGTATTTACCTCGATGACGCCGGACCTCGACAAGATGTTGGCCTCGCACGACGCGGCCTTGCTGATCGGCGATCCCGCACTGAAGATCGACCGCTCGCGCTATCTGACTCATGACTTGGCCGAAGAATGGATCAAGCTGACCGGCAAGCCTTTCGTCTTCGCCTTCTGGGCAGTGCGGCGGGAGGCATTGAGCAGTGCTGCAAGTCCGGTTGGTCTCGCCACAATATTTCAGCAATCGCGCGACCACGGGCTTGCTCCAGCTAATGTGGAGCAGATCATTCACGAATGGGCGCCGCGCCTTGGCCTAAGCGAAGAAGTCGAACGTGAATACCTTACGCAAAATGTTTATTACTATCTCGACGCGTCATGCCTCGAGGGTTTGCGGCTTTTTTACAGATATGCCTACGAATGCGGGGCACTGCCAATAGCTCCCAGGCTCGACTTCATCGATGCCGGTCGGGCCATTGCCGTCTAAGCTTTCGCATTTGTAAAATTGTTTTGCAACCTAATTATGTCTTTGACCAAACAACAAGCCCTCGATCTTTACCGCTCCGACGATCTCATCGGCGTCGGCATGGAAGCCAACACCCTTCGTCGCAAACTTCACCCCGACGGGGTAGTTACTTACATCATCGACCGCACCATTAATTACACCAACTACTGCACCGAATATTGCACCTTCTGCGCGTTCTACCGCCCGCTCAAGGGACCAAAAGCCAAAGAAGGCTACATCCTCGATTTGGAAACGATTTATGACAAGATTCGGGAAACCGTAGAACTCGGCGGTACGGGCGTGCTGATGCAGGGCGGTCTGCATCCGGATCTGAAGATCGAATGGCACGAGCAGCTCATGCGCGGCATCAAGCAGCGATTCCCCAAAGTGCACCTGCATTGTTATTCGGCCTCGGAGATTCTCGCCATCGCGGAGTACAGCCAGCTCAGCCTGCTCGACACAATCTCTCGCCTGCGCGATGCCGGCCTCGATTCGATTCCCGGTGGCGGCGCCGAGATTCTCGACGATGAAGTGCGATACAAAATCGCCCGCCTGAAATGCCTGACCAACGATTGGCTCAGCGTGCACCGCACCGCCCACCAGCTGGGCATGAGAACAACCGCTACTATGATGTTCGGCGTTGGGGAAAACTACGAGCATCGGGTGAACCATCTGCAATGTCTTTACGATTTGCAGGAAGAAACCGGCGGCTTCACCGCATTCATTCCCTGGACCTTCCAGCCCGCGAACACCGCTCTAGGTGGACGTCATTGGGACGAGGCAACCGCAGTCGAATATCTCAAGAATCTCGCCATTTCGCGCCTCTATCTTTCGAATTTTCAGAACGTCCAATCCAGCTGGGTCACGCAGGGACTGAAAGTCTGCCAGCTGGGCTTGCAATTTGGCGGCAATGATGTGGGCTCGGTAATGCTGGAAGAGAACGTTGTGCGAGCGGCCGGCGTGACCAACTGCACCACGGAAGAAGAGCTTCGGCGTATCATCCGCGATGCCGGCTTCAAACCGGTGCAAAGAGATACGCTGTATCGAACCTACTTCCTTAATTAGGTTTCCGACTCGGCCCACCCCTTCAGGTAAAATAAGAAGGTTCAGGCCTGCTCCTGGAAGCTCCCTGATCGGTCCCAGTCAACCGTATGCTCTGTTCCTCTCACTTTTTCGCGCTTGTATTGGCGCCTCATGGCCTCGGCCAGTACATTCGCCAGCACTTTCTCGATAGGACCTTTCAGGGCCTCTATCACGCCAATGCCTTCGACATGGCATTGTTGATTCCCTACTTTATCGTTCTCATCCTTTTGGCCTCTTACGGCGCCCATCGCTACGTTCTGGTTTACCTCTATTACAAAAACAAGAAGAACCACACCGGCGAACCCGAGAACAAGTTCACTGACCTGCCGCGCGTCACGGTGCAGCTTCCGATCTTCAATGAGCAATACGTGGTCGAGCGCCTTCTCGACGCGGTTTGCCGCCTGGACTATCCCGCCGCCAAACTCGACATCCAGGTGCTGGACGACTCGACCGATGAAACCGTCGGCGTTGCCAGCCGTCTGGTCGATCGTTACGCCGCCCAGGGATTCCCCATCTCCTATCACCACCGGTCCAATCGCGAAGGCTTTAAAGCTGGTGCTCTCGCTGCCGGTCTCAACACGGCGAAGGGCGAGTTCGTGGCGATCTTCGACGCCGACTTCGTCCCCCCTGAAGATTTCTTGATGCGCACCATCCATCACTTCACCGATTCCACGGTCGGCATGGTGCAAACCCGCTGGGCGCATATCAACCGTAATTATTCGTTTCTGACCCAGGTCGAGGCCATTCTCCTCGATGGCCATTTCGTACTCGAACATTCCGGCCGGGCCCGCAGCGGTGTCTTCTTTAATTTCAACGGCACCGCCGGCGTATGGCGGCGACGCGCCATCGATGAAGCCGGCGGTTGGCAGCACGATACTTTGACCGAAGATACCGACCTTTCCTACCGCGCTCAGCTCAAAGGATGGAAATTCGTTTACCTGCAGGACGTCGAATGTCCCGCCGAGTTGCCCGTCGAGATGACCGCTTTCAAGACTCAGCAGGCACGCTGGGCCAAAGGACTCATCCAAACCAGCAAGAAAATCCTGCCGCCCGTCTTGAAGAGCAAGCAACGCTTCCATGTGAAGCTGGAAGCCTGGTATCACCTGACTGCTAACCTCAGCTATCCGCTGATGATCGTTCTCTCGGTGCTGCTTTTGCCCGCGATGATTATCCGCTTTTATCAGGGCTGGTTTCAGATGCTTTACATCGACCTTCCGCTCTTCATCGCTTCCACATTTTCGATCTCCAGTTTTTATCTGGTTTCCCAGCGCGAACTTTTTCCCAAAAGCTGGCCGCGCGCCATCCTCTATCTACCGTTCTTAATGGCCCTGGGCATCGGATTAACGGTCACCAACACACGTGCGGTGATAGAAGCCTTGCTCGGCAAACAAAGCGCATTCGCTCGCACCCCCAAGTACCGCGTCGAGTCGCGGAAGGACAAAATTCGCCCCAACAAATATCGCCGCGGCCTCGGCTGGGTTCCCTGGCTGGAGTTGCTCATCGGCTGCTACTTTGCTGTCACGGTTTATTACGCAGTCGACAACGAAAATTACATTACCGTCCCTTTTTTAATTTTGTTCGTCGTCGGATACTGGTATACCGGGCTGATGTCGTTGCTGCAGGGCCGACTTTCGGGGCTCTCGTTAAGCGCGGAACCGCGCAGCAAGCCGTTTCCAGTTGGCGTCTAACGGCGCAATCCGCGCGTAGCAGGAACAGGGCTTTTGATATGCTAGGTCATCGTGCGAATGCTGTGGTGGTTCCTGATCCTGGCCTGCAGCGCCGGGGCCGTCCTGTGGGCAGGTATCGCCGCATATCTTCGTGTGCGGCGACACATGAAGGTTTCGGTGCCGGAAGTCAAAAAGGGTAACCCTGAGTCAGAAACTGAAAATCGCTGAGCTGCAAATGGACCAGGTTAGGAGAACTGAGAATATGTCGAGATCGGCAGTCGGCCTTTCTACTAGTGACCGTGCTCTCGAGGCGTTGCGCCAAGTCGCAATTGTCATTGGCGCAAGCCTTTTCGTTGCATTGTGCGCCCGCATTACCGTGCCTCTGCCGTTCACTCCCGTTCCGCTGACGCTGCAAAATTTCGGCGTCCTGGTGGTCGGAATGCTGCTCGGCAGCCGCCGCGGCTTCGCCGCATTAGCCCTTTATTTGGCCGAAGGAATGGCCGGCATGCCAGTCTTCAATCCGACCGGGATCGGCGGCCTTGCTCAGTTGGCCGGACCCACTGGTGGCTTCCTGCTCGCTTATCCGTTCGTTGCCGGTCTCGCTGGCCTCATCATGGAAATGGGCAAGAGAACTTTTGCTCGTGCCGCAACCGCAGCCACTGTTGCTGAAATGATCTTGTTCACAGCTGGAATCTCTTGGCTCTACATTCTTACCCATTCTTTTGCGCAAGCTCTGCGCTTCGGCCTTTACTGGTTCGTTTTCGCAGAAATCATCAAAGTCATGCTGGCCGCCGGCATCGTCAGCGGTTGGTCACGGCTTCGCAGGGTGCAGTTATGAGTCCTCTCAGTATCACTTCGAAAAATTCGCGCAGTTCTCCGGAAAAGTCCTCGACGGGCCCAATACGCGAAATCACTGTCGCCCACAGCCCCGATTCCGATGACGCCTTCATGTTTTATGGGCTGGCGACCAACAAAGTTCGCGTCCCCGGTTTGCGCTTCACACACACCTTGTGTGACATCGAAAACCTGAACCGCAAGGCGATGGAAGGCGTTTACGACGTCACCGCGATTTCTTTCCATGCTTATCCTTACATTCAGGAGCACTACGCGCTGATGCCTTGCGGTGGCAGTGTAGGCGAAGGCTACGGCCCGATGATCGTAGCCCCACGCGCTTACTCCGCCATCGAAATCAAGCGCAAGAAGATCGCGGTTCCCGGTACTCTGACCACCGCTTACCTCGTGCTCAAGCTTTTTGCTCCAGGAATCGAAACCGAGGTTGTGCCTTTCGATCAGATCATTCCCCAGATCACGGAAGGCAAGCAGGAAGCCGGACTCATTATTCATGAAGGCCAACTGACCTTCGACAAATCCGGATTACACCGCATCGTAGACCTTGGAAAATGGTGGCAAAAAGTGACTGGCCTTCCGCTTCCGCTCGGCGGAAATGCCATTCGCCGCAGCCTCGGACCGTCTCTGATTTCTCAGATCACCACCGCGCTTCGCGAAAGCATCCAGTATGCCCTCGAGCATCGCGATGAAGCATTGACCTACGCCATGCAGTTCGCGCGCGATCTCGATCCCCAACTGGCCGATAAATTCGTCGGCATGTACGTCAACGATCGCACTCTCGACTACGGTCCGGAAGGACGCGAAGCCGTCCGCCGTCTCCTCGACATGGGCCACAAAGCCGGCATCATTTCTCAGGCATCACGCGTCGAGTTCGCAGCCTGAGCATGAATATCCGTACGGATAACTGACATCTGGCAACTGTGAACTGATTTTTCCTCGCCTTCATGCCCGAAGAAATTCCTAAAGCCTCTCAAACTCTGCTCATCGACGCCGACGATACCCTCTGGGAAAACAATATCTATTTCGAGCGCGCCATCGCCAACTTCATTTCGTTTCTCAATCATCACGAGTATGCACCGGAGCAGGTACGCGAAGTGCTCAACGACGTCGAGCGGGAATGCATTGTCACCCACGGTTACGGACTGCACAGCTTCGCTCACGCGCTGGTGCAAACCTTCGAGCGTCTGGCGGTCGAGCCTCTTACGCCAGCCCTGCACGAAACCATCAACGGATTTGCCCACGCCATCGCCGAACATCCGGTCGAAATCCTGCCGCAGATACCGGAAACGCTGCAATATCTCTCGGCGCGCCACCATCTCATTCTTCTCACCAAAGGCCATATCGCCGAACAAACCGGGAAGATCGAACGCTCCGGGCTCAAGGATTATTTTGCCGCCTGCGAAATCGTGGCTGAGAAAGACGCTGAAACGTATCGTTCTGTCGTTTCCAAGTACGCTCTAACCCCCGATTCCACCTGGATGGTCGGCAACAGCCCGAAATCCGACATCAATCCGGCGCTTGCCGCGGGATTGAACGCTGTCTTTGTTCCCCACGGAAATACTTGGGTTCTGGAGCATGAGGAGTTGGCCATAGCTCAACCGCCCAGCCGATTACTGATGCTCGAAGGTTTCTCGGACCTGGCGAGATACTTCTGAATCTGCTTCGCGATCTCAGCGAGCTCTCCGCTTCCCTCCGTTTTGAAGATGTCGACCCTGGGTAGTGGGCTGTTTTGAAATCAAAGTATAATTCTCCTTGTTGGGGGCCGAACGGAGGCAGTTTGCAGACGTAAGGAGGGGCGTTCCGCTCTTGGGAACGTATCTCCATTCGACCCCCACATCACGCCGCTTTCGCCTGTGCTGTTTCCATCAAGCCCACTAGTCGACCCTGTGCTCCGCTGTGTTTCAATTCCCACTCATTTATATTGATAGGTCGCCCATGCTTATCCAGGAGAATGTCCCGCTCGCGCCTCTGACCACCATTAAAGCCGGAGGCCCAGCGCGTTATTTTGCTGAAGCGCGGACAATCGCGGAAATCTCCGAAGCTGTGGCATTCGCGAACGCTCAGAAGCTTCCTTTGTTCGTACTCGGAGGCGGTAGCAACCTCGTTATCTCCGACGCCGGCTGGGCCGGCCTGGTTTTGCGTATCGCTGTCACGGGAATTGACGAACGCGGCGAAGATGGAAAAGTCCTCTTCGAGGTCGGTGCCGGCGAGGAGTGGGACAAATTTGTCGCCCGGGCCGTTGCCCGTGACTGCGCCGGAGTTGAATGTCTCAGCGGCATCCCCGGCAGCGTCGGTGGAACTCCTGTCCAGAACGTTGGAGCTTACGGCCAAGAAGTCTCCGAAACCATCGACTCGGTACAGGTCTTCGATCTTCGCGACAACCAGATTCGAGAACTCTGCAACGAGGCTTGCGGATTCCGCTATCGCACCAGCATCTTCAACACCAGCGAACGCGGACGCTACATTGTGGTGCGCGTGACCTACGCCCTTACTCCCGGCGGCGAGTCTCATGTGCAATATGCGGATCTCAAGAAATATTTCGCCGGATGGAGCACGAAACCCACGCTCGCCGAAACGCGCGACGCCGTCCGCCGCATCCGCGCCAGCAAAGGCATGCTCATCATGCCCGGCGACGAAGATTGCCGTAGCGCCGGATCGTTCTTCAAGAATCCCGTGCTGACCGCCGAACAGTACGGCGAGCTCTCGTCACGGGCACAAGCGAAAAAGCTACAGGTACCGAGCTACCCCGCGCTCGAAGCACAGCACAAAGTCTCGGCAGCGTGGCTGGTCGAGCACTCGGGATTTAGCAAAGGCTTCGGCGAAGGGCGAGTCGGCATCTCGCGCAAGCACGCGCTGGCCATCGTGAATCGCGGGAACGCAAGCGCGGCAGAGATTGCGGCGTTCAAAGAACAAATCCAGCAGCGAGTGGATGATATTTGGGGAATCCGGCTGGAGCCAGAGCCTGTGATGGTGGGGTTCTGAGAACGAAGGTCTTAGGTTACCAGCTGCCGAGATTCCTTCTGTGCAAACCGAAAGACTATCACGCTGAGAGAGCGCTGTTCGTCTCCAACCTCATGCTGATGGCGCTGTTGATGGGACCCGGAAGTAGCCATGCCAATTTCGTGTTGCCGGCACCCCAAGGTTACAAAACTGGGTTGTGCTCTTTTGGACCTGGATTTTTCTCGTTGCGATCGCGTGCTGTTTCCCCTTCATGATAAGAATGGGAAGCTGGTGCCTGCAGTCAAAATCCGTGTTAATCCGTGCAAATCTGTGGCCCGGTTTTTACCCCGCTACTTGTGCTATAAACGCGATGCCGAGGGTGCATACATATGAGCTCAATTGCTGGTTCGCCCATTACCTCCCGCGACACCGCCGTTCCTGAAGTCTCTCTTTTCCGCCTGTATACACTGCGGGCCTGCTATCTCATTATGGCCGCTGGGATAGCAACGTACTATTGGCCGCTCGTCATCCACCACAGCAACGAATTCGCCGCTGCGCATGGAATCCAATTCGCCTTGCTGGCAGGCCTCGGCGCCACAGCCGTCTTGGGGCTTCGATATCCCCTGCAAACGCTGCCGTTACTGCTCTTCGAGCTGATCTGGAAGACAATTTATCTGATCGCATTTGCGCTGCCGCTATGGTCCGCCCATCAAATCGATGCAGCGGTGGCAGAGGACATAAAAGCGGTCGTGATGGTGGTCATTTTCCTTCCACTGATTCCGTGGCGATACGTGTTTACGAATTATGTCCTCAAGCGCGGTGATCGGTGGCGATAACTTGGCGACAGACTGCCGTGACGAGTTTACGCTGACGGGCGAGGGCGCCCACCCTCCACCGTTTCCAAATCACAATCCGTGTTCATCCGCGGCGAAACCAGCGGCGCGGCCCGGCTCGTTACCCGCTTTATGTCGTCCCCTCGCCGCAAGAGGGAGGGCCACACGACCCGCTCCGGCTGCGCCGCCTTGCCTTACTTATCGGCAATTCGCGCCGCTTCCTTAAATATGTTCAGAAACATGGGCCTTGTCAGTTTGCCGGTCTGCGTATTCTGGTTTGACGGATGGTACGACGCCAGCAGCGTTCGCCCATCTGGCATGGCATAACTCGCGCCGTGTTTAAAGATGTAGGGCCCCCGGCTGGCAAGCTGTCCACGCCGCTTCAGATAATTCAAATAGGCATCAAAGCCGATCTTCCCCAACGCCACGACCACCCTCACATTCTTCAGTCCCTGCAACTCGCGCTCCAGATATGCCGCGCAATTCGCCAATTCGGAGGGTAGAGGCTTATTGTCCGGGGGCGCGCAGCGAATCGCGGCCGTTATGTACAGATCCTTCAGAACCAGGCCGTCATCGCGATCGGTGGCATTCGGCTGGTTGGCAAAGCCCGTCTCATGTAGCACCGGATACATGAACTTCCCCGATGCATCCCCCGTAAACGGTCGCCCGGTGCGATTGGACCCATGCGCGCCAGGAGCTAAGCCTAGAACAACAACTCGAGCATTCGGATCCCCGAAACCCGGCACCGGTTTTCCCCAATATTCGCAATCGCGGTACGCCCGCCGCTTCTCGGTCGCAATTTTCTGGCGATACTCTACAAGCCGCGGACAGAGTGTGCAGGAAATAACTTCAGAGTCGAGTAGCCTGAGCCAGGCAGGGGTTGTGGGCATTGGCAAATCTTAAACACAGAGGGCACAGAGAACAACGAGAACTCCGCGAACTCGGCGTCCTCTGCGGTGGTAGCTTCCTCATTCGTAGCGCAAAGCATCCACCGGATCCAGCCGCGACGCCTTCATCGCGGGATACATCCCGAAGAACAACCCCACGCTCATCGAACCGCCCACCGCCATGATCACCGCCCACATCGGCACGGCAGAAGGCAGGCTCGGCAAAAGTTTATTGATTAGGAAACTAATCAAGCCCCCAAGCGAGACGCCGATGATCCCTCCGGCGCCGGTTAACGTAATCGCCTCCGTTAGGAACTGGCGAATAATATCGCGTCGCCGGGCGCCAATCGCCTTTCGCACGCCAATCTCACGCGTCCGCTCTGTCACCGACATCAGCATGATGTTCATCACGCCCACGCCACCGATGAGCAGTCCGATCGAACTGATCACTACGACAGCAATAGCGATTGCGCCGGTGATCTGCCGGAATTGCCGGGCAATCTCCTCAGAGGAGGAAATTGCAAAGTTGTTCGGCTTGTCGAGCGGCACAGCGCGCCGGCGTCGCATCATCCCAATAATTTCATCTTCCGCCTGAGCCTTTCTCCCCGGATATGCCTCGGCTCCAATAAAGTTCTCGTCGTCCTGCGGATTGTGCTTACGGTAGGCTCCGTAAGGGACGACTACCACCTTATCGGCCGATTCATCCCGGAAGAACTGCCCCTTACGCTTTTCCAGCACGCCCACCACCTGATAAAACGCCCCGCCGACCTCGATCATTTTGCCCAGAGGATCCTGTTCGTGGAATAAACCCGTAGCCAAATCGTGGCCGATCACTGCGACATCCATGTTGTGCATGGCTTCCGCTTCGCTGAAAAAGCGGCCCTTTTCGGGGTTTGCATTGTAGACCCACTCATACGAAGGGGTGGTACCGGTAAATTGAATTCCGTAAACTTCGTTGCCGTGATAGCGGGCCGGTATTACCGTCATCGGCTGGCCCGGTTGAATGCGCGGAGAAACCTCGACGGTAACGTCTTTGACGTCGGCGCATTCATCCTTGATCGCCATCGCGTCGTCATAAGTCAGCGGCTTGCGGTTCCGCTCTTCCGGCGTCAGCCGTCCGCGAAACCCGAAGTCCCATCGAAAAACGAATAGCGTGTTCGTCCCGTATTGATCGAGGAAGCCGCGAATGTCCTCATCCAGCCCAACCATGATCGACGCGACCGCCACGATCGCCATGATTCCGATGACCACGCCCAACACCGTCAGCAGCGACCGCATCTTGTGCTGCCGCAACGAGTCAAACGCCATGCGCGTGTTTTCGCTGAGTTGAAATTGCATGGAAACCTCTAAAGCTCCGCCCTCAACGCCTCAATCGGATCCAGCTTCGAAGCCCGGTTCGCCGGATACAGCCCGAAGAACAATCCCACCGCCGTTGAAACAACTAATGACAATATCACCGCGCCAATCGGCACCTGCGATGGCACCGGTGTCAGCACCTTCACCAAAGTTGATAACAAGTAAGCGATCCCCACTCCCGCCGCGCCGCCCACCGCCGCCATTACCGCCGACTCCACCAGAAACTGCATCAAGATATCCTGCCGCCGCGCGCCCAGCGATTTCCGCACGCCAATCTCTCGCGTACGTTCCGTCACGCTGGCCAGCATGACGTTCATAATCACTACCCCGCCGATCACCAGAAACACCGAAACCACACCCACCATCGTTGCCGCGATGGCGCCCGTCAGGTTGTGCCACAGATCCATGATGCTGTCCGACCCCAAAATTCCGAAGTTGTCCTCGGCATTCGGGTCCAGGTGCCGCCGCCCGCGCATCATGGTTCGAGCTTCATCTTTGGTCTGCTGCATCCATTCCGGCCCGCGCGCCTGAATATTAATGGCGAGGTCCTGGTTGTGTTCGCCATAGATTTTCAAAAACGTTCGCACCGGGATGTAAACAAAATCATCCTGCGATTGTCCAAATACCGATCCAATCGACTTGGCCACGCCCACCACTTCATATTCTCGTCCGTCGATGTAAATCGTCTTGCCGATCGGGTCCACGCTGGGAAATAACTTGCTCGCAACCTCCTGGCCAATAAAGGTAACCGAGGTTCGGTCGTCATTGTCGGTCTCAGTAATGTAGCGCCCGCTCTGTGGCTCCTCCACATCCATGTCAGCGATGTTGGCCGTCACGCCGCGAACATTAATGTCATCCAGCGACTGCGTTCCCAAACGCACATTGCCATTGGTTCGCACTTCAAGGCCAACGGCCTTTGGAGTCTTCATGCCCGCGCGCAGCGCCTCATAATCGTCCCATGTGATGTAGCGATTGCGCCGCATGGCTTTGAAGTAGTCCTGCTGATTGGTAATGATGGGAAAACGCAGAATCAGAAAAACATTCGAGCCAAGATTGGCCACGCGGTTCTCAATATAGAGATTGGCACCGGTAATGATCGACACTACCAGGATTAGCACCGTGACCGACAGAGTCACTCCGAGTAAGGTCAGGGCCGAGCGCAGCTTATGGCCGCGAAGCGCGGCCAGCGCTTCCAGCGCCGGATCGCGAAAAGTCGTTCCATGTCGCCGCAGCTTCTCCTTCACCCGCGAGACGCGACCAGCCTGCAGGGAGGGTACAGATTGCATAACGGTGGAGTCGGCGCCGTCCATCACTGTGATCCTATACGAATTAGACGGGAAATAGGTTCCCAGGACACTGCCATTAGTGAACCCGATACATTGATAAACGCCAATAACGCACGAGAATGGGTCGAGAAGCCACTCGGACGGCATTCTCGGGTGACAATTCCTTGACAAACGTGTTACCTGGGCATGACAAGTCCATTTGTCTTGTGCAGTATCATCCCGGCGCGGTAGAAAAGCGCTTTACGGAGGATCACGATGAAAGTGCCCTTCTCGGACGCCATAGTCGCAGTAGTTGTCGCATTGGCGCTGGCGACAAGCGTAAGCCCGTCGGCTCAGGCGCAGAGTTTTACGGTGCTCTATACATTTCCGCGCAGTGGTTCGAGCGGCGCCAATCCGGACGGCACTCTGGCGATGGATAGCACCGGGAACCTCTACGGAACCACCTACTTTGGGGGAGAGTACACCAACGGCGCGATCTTCAAATTGGATCCGTCTGGCAAAGAAACCGTGCTCTTCAGTGGGGGCGCTGCCGGCAACTCCTACGGCGCCTATCCTGTGTACGGAGTCATTCTGGACAAAGCGGGAAACATTTTTGGCCTCTTGCAGGCGAGCGCAGAGGGTGGCGGAGAGATCGTCGGGCGCGTAGCAGGCAAGGGAAAAATTCTCTACGATTTCGGGACCTGCCTCAACAACTGTTATGTACCAAGCCTTCCTAATGGGGGCTTGTTGCAAGATTCCTCCGGCAACCTCTACGGGGTTACGTATTTCGGCGGCGTCAAAGGTCAGGGCATGGTATGTGAAATGCGCGGCTGCGGTACCGTCTACAAGTTCGACACCGCCGGAGATTTTCATGTGCTGTATGCCTTTTCGGGAGGGGCGGATGGCGCCTATCCGTACGGATCACTCATTCAAGACACGGCGGGAAATCTTTATGGAGCGGCGCTAAGCGGAGGGGATCTGACTTGCCCACAGGGTTTGGGTGTAAACGGGTGCGGAACCGTCTTCAAGCTGGCGCCCAACGGAACTTTCACGGTGCTACATACCTTCACCGGGGGAGCGGACGGAGCCAGCCCCGTCGGTGCCCTGGTTGCCGATAGCGCGGGTAACCTTTACGGCGCGGCTCAAGTGGGCGGCGGTAGCGCCAACTGCCAAGATGGTTGCGGAACTTTGTTCAAGATCGCCGCGAATGGCAAGTTTAGTGTTCTTTATACGTTTACCGATAGCGTCGACAGTTCGGAGCCGAATGGGAATCTGGTTCTGGATCCTGAGGAGAACCTCTACGGAGACGCGCAAGGTGATTTTGGGAACGATGCTCCCTACGGATCGGTATTCGAACTCAGCGCGGCGGGCAAATTCACTGTGCTGCACATTTTGAATGGGAGTACCGATGGCGCTGATCCAGCGTTTGGGCTAATCCGAGACTCCGCCGGTAACCTCTATGGAACTGCCTACCAGGGCTACGGCGTCAATGACCGCAATGGTACCGTGTTCAAGGTCACACCGTAGACCATCGGGGTTGGAACCGACAGCGAGAGCCCCGTTTACGGAGTTGACGGGCGCGCACCCTCCGGAGTAGTTGCGCCCACGTCGGTGGGCTTAGTCCTGATTCCGGTACTCCTCCGGCACATCGTCCTCGGGAACCTCGTGAGTGTGCACTTCCCGCTCGTCCTCATCGTCGGCATGTTCAACGCCCGCGACGGCATCCGCCTCAAAAGCGTTGCCTTCTTCCACCAACTCGTCAACGCTCTCCGAATCGGCCCTCTCCGCGTCGCTCAACCCCTGCAAGTCTCCAGAAAGCTCGCCCGACCGCGATTCCAGAGTCTCCCGATCGCGTGCCGCCTCCCGCAGCCCTCGACTCTGCCTTGGACGCGCCCCCGCAGCCCTTCGACTCTTCTTGCGCGAATCCGCTGTGGTCTTCTTCGCACTGAGTTTCTTCGCAGCTTTTTTCTTCGGCGCAGGTTTCCGGACCGCCGCTTTTTTCTTGGAGGCTGGTTTGGACTTCGTCGATTTTTTACTTTTTTTCTTGGTAGCCATTTCCGCAGTCTAGCACTGCCGAAGCAGGAGACCCAACTCGATCTAATCCTGCTCTCCTAAAGTTTGAACAAAGGACTTGCCGTACGGATAGAACAGATCCTTGCGGCCCTGTTGCCAAGCGGTCTTGAGTTCAGGTTTTGTGATATCCCAATCCGGGCGGCATTTCATGAGCACTGCGCGGAGATCCTGCCGGAGATCCTCCATTGTGGGTCGTCCAAAAAACCAATAGCCATTGTAGATCTTATAGACAACTAGCCCCGGCTCGAGCACGATCACATGAGGGATCATGGGATTGTGCAGCGGATCGGTATACTCGGCTATGTCCAGGTCTTTTTGCACGCTACGACCCGCATCGGAAAGGAACGGCCAGTGCGCCCCTACTCCAGTGCGATATTCGCTCGTCTCGGTGATATTGTCGGTGCTAATCGTGACCAGCCGGCAGTAAGCAACCTCCAACTCACGGTACAGTTGAACGAGTAGCTCCGCCTGCCGGCGGTCCTTGGGGCAAAAACCTCCGCGACTGAGAACAAGAACCATGGGGTGCGGCCCCTGTAGCTCCGAAAGCTTCCGTCGCGCCGCCGTGTGGTCGGTAAGCTCATAGTCCGGAAAAACCGCTCCTGGAACCATGTCAGATCGCATAGGCATTTACCGTCGAGCGTTCTGCGCACAGTCTTACATCGTCAGAACCACCCTGAACTGGGCATTCCCGCTCATCATGCGCGCATACGCCTCGGCCGCCTTCTCTAGCGGGAAGGTTTCAATCATCGGTCGCACGCCCGTCAACTCCGAGAAGCGCAGCGTGTCCTCCGAATCTGTCGGTATTCCCGACCACCATCCTTGAATCGTTTTGCCTCCGGCAATGAGTTGTAACGGCGTGACTTCGATCGGATCAAAGGATGCGCCCACGACCAGCATTTTGCCGTTCGGCCCAAGACCATCAATCAACTCCGACATCGCCTTGGAATTCGGTGCCGTCGCCATGATCACCTTCGCCCCTCCCAGCTTCTGCAATTCCTGGGCAGCATTGGTAGCTTTGCTGTCGATGTACACGTGCGCTCCAAGCTTCTTCGCGAGGGCGCCGTTCTCCGGCCCACGCCCGATGGCTGCGACCTTGTATCCAAACTTGTTGGCAAATTGAACCCCGAGGTGTCCGAGGCCTCCGATCCCCTGCACTGCAACCAGATCGCCCGGCAATGCGCCGCTATGCCGAAGCGCATTGTATGTAGTGATGCCAGCGCAGAGCAGAGGCGCTGCCTCTGCGTCGCTGAGCGAATCTGGAATCGACACCAATGCTTCCACCGGCGCCAACATATATTGCTGATATCCGCCGTCATAACTGATGCCGGCAACTTTCACATTCTGGCAGTTGGCGAAATCTCCGCGGCGGCACCGGTCACACGTGTTGTCCTGGCCGCCATGCCAACCGACGCCCACCCGCTGGCCTTGCTTCCAAGCGGTCACACGCTCGCCCACCATATCGATGATGCCCGCTACCTCGTGGCCGGGAATGCGCGGATACTGAATTCCAGGCCACCCTCCCTCCTTGGTAAGCACATCGCTGTGGCAGACGCCGCATGCCTGCACTTTAATCCGCACTTCTCCCGCGCCGGGCGTTGGAATCCTTCGCTCCACGATCTCAAAGTCTCCTCCCGCCTTAGAAATCTGCGCCACTTTCATGGGCGCTGCCTCCGGTTTTGGTGTAACTCTCAGTGTTGCCATAAGTCCTCCTAGAAATTAATCCGCGAACTGAGTATGCGTTGATTGTCGGAGAAGATCTCCTGCCCGATCCCCACCTTGACCTCTCTGACAGATTTATCTACGAACCTAGTGATGCGGAGCCCGGCCAGATGGGTTCACAAGACTGACTGGAAAAGGAAAGAAAACGTTTAGTGATTGGAATTGAATATCTGCTCGAAAGTACAAAGGCGGCCTCTTGCGAGGCCGCCTTCAGGTTGCAGCTCAGTAACCTGGTTAGAATGTCAACCGGGCGTGGAGCTGAATTTCCCGTCCAGAAACCGCCGATCCCACAAACGCGCCGTACGGACTGGTCGGGGGAACCACGGTTTGCTGGATTTGTCCGAACTGTCCGCTGGCGATGTCCGGAACGGGGTTCGAGAAATTCGCATGATTAAATACGTTGAAGAAGTTGGCTCCCAATCCGAAGTTGAACCGCTCGGTGAGCGGGATATTCTTCAGGATGGAAAAGTCGGAGTTGAAGTACGGCGCTCCACGGAACGTGTTGCGCTGGGTGTTGCCGAAGCCACCGGCGGTTGCCGGATCACTGAACTGACTTGCGCTTAGACACTGGAAATATGTGCCGTCAGCATTCGTCGGTGAGTTGCAACCTGAGTTCGTTGCTCCCCCAAGGAAGGTCGCCATGGGATAGAGAACCGAGGTGGTATTGGGGAGGAAGCCCTGCGCCCCGGAGTCATAGACGGTATAGGGATATCCGGTCCGGTAGAAGAACGTTCCGGACACTGACCATCCCGATACCAACTTGTTCAGCATACCATTTGCCTTAAACGGCAGCTCCCAAACGTAGTTCGCGGTGATGTTATGGCGAACGTCGTAATCGGCGTTGCCATAGTTCAGGCACCGCAAACAGAATGGGTTGAACTGAATGTCCAAGCTGTCATTTCCGCTATAAGGCAGGATGCCTCCGTTCGAGATCATATCCTGACTGTGAGACCAGGTGTAGTTGAAGCTGCCAGTGAATCCCAAGGTAAAGCGCCGGGTCACCGTAGCTGTTAAGCCGTCGTAGTTTGATACGCCCTGATTGTTGAGCTGGGTAATGTTGGCGAAGCCACCCAACGGCGCCCTCAGAAAGCCGCAGCCGGAGGCAAGGCAACCTGGCGAACCCAAAGTTGGGTCGGTCAGGTTGGCGACGGGCAGTCCGCCAAAGGAGGGTGCGCCGGCGCCACCAGAGTAGGAATTCATCCACGGGTTGAGAATGAATTCATCGTATCCGTGGTTGCCGACGTAGTTCAAAACGAACGACGTCTTGCTGCCAATGGCCTGCTGGATTTCGAAGTTCCATTCCAGATACTTCGGGTTCTTCAGGGTTGACGTTACGGAGTTGAAGTTAGGAGGATGGCAGCCCACGGGTCGCGCTGCGTTCGCACCGAATGAATCCGGGCTTCCCGTCGCGAAGGCCGAGGTAAACAGCGTGTTGCAGAGCGTGACCGTCGACTCCGCGCTGCCCGCTTCTCCGGTGGCGAATGGCAAGCTGCCTGCGCCTCCGTTGAAGGGTGGCAACACCAGGGCGAAGGAGTTGGAGGTAAGCGGGTTCCGATTGAACCGGTCCGCCAACGTGCCTGGGTACAAGTCGGAAAATAGACCGATACCACCGCGGACTACGGTGTTCTGCTTGTGCAGCGGGCTCCACGCGAAACCGAAACGGGGCTGGAACACTACTTTTTCCAGGTTCGGAACCATATTGTTCTGGCCGGTCATCACGTACTGGTTCCAAGGAGTGCTGTTGTTGTGGGGAATGCCGTTAAAGTCGCCCCCCACGAAGTTGGTAAAGCAGTTGGTTCCGCAGGTCATGTTGGTGTTGCGGTCGGCTCGCAGGGTCAAAGTGAGTTTCAGGGCCGAGTTCACCCGGTACTCATCCTGGAAATACAAGCCAAAGCTCGAGATGGCGACAGGCTGCTCCAGTTTCTGCGGAAAGCGCTGCGATATCTCGAAAAGTTGACCAGCATCCTGGATGGTCTGCGAAACATCAATGGCTTCCGGTGTGGTCAAAACGCCATAGATACCATCAGTAATATCGTTGCGCCGAAAGTTGACGCCCATTTTCAGAGCGTGCGAACCCTTCAGAATAGACAGGTCATCGATGAACATGTATTGGCTTACGTTGCGTCCCTGTGGCCAGTCGTAACCGGCACCGCCAAGGTTCGAAAAAGCGGACGTGTCCGCGTCAATCAACACATAGGGAAATGCCGCGGTTGCCGCCGCCTGATTGGGATTCACGAAAAACGCGCTGTAGTAAAGCCCCGAAGCGACAAACTGGTTCAGCACCGTCGGGCTAAAAGTGTGCGTCCAGTTCAACTCGCCTTCGTCCTGCGGCTGGTTGCTGGTGGCATTGAACAGACTCGGGCTGACAATGTCGGTGTAGGTTGGTTGCAGACCACGGTCGAAACGCACACGACCGAATAACTTGTCGTTATTGGACAAGTTGTAGTCCAGACGGCCAGCAAGAATCCACTCATGGCTCTGCTGTCCCACGGTAGAACGGAAGAAATTCGCACAGGGTGTGCCGCCGCCCATGTTGGGTAAGCCATAAGCTGGGTTAGCTCCAGTGCCGCCAAACTTGGCGAGAGCGGGATACAGATTGCCACCTACGTTCAAATCGCCGCAGCCCAAGTTGCCAGTTGCGTCGATGCTGTTGTTCACCGGCTGGGCCCGATTGAGGCCCGGAGCCGTCTGGTAGAGGTTGAAATAATTCTGGTAGAAGGCTTGAGAGACTCCGGTGACCGGGGCCGTCCCGAAAGCCCCGCCGGCGATGACGGAATCGGCAATAATGTTACTCGCCACTGCTGCGCCGTACGCAGGTGTGGGAATAATCGCCAAGTTGCTCGTCGAGAGGACATAGCGCAACCCCTCGGTGTCGATGAAGAAGAAGGCCTTGTCCTTCTTGATCGGTCCACCGATGGAAGCCGCCCATTGGTTGTTGACTTCTTCCGGTAGTGGGGTATTGGTGTGGTTGTTGAACCAGTCATTGCCGTTCATACCGGCAGAGTTGTACCAGTACATGGCATTGCCGTGCCAATCGTTGGTGCCCGACTTGGTCGCATAGTCGACCTGGGCACCAGCTTGGCGTCCATACTGCCCGGTGTACCCGTTGCTAACCACCGCGGTCTCGGAGACTTCATTCTTACCGAGCAGCAGGTTCGTTGCACCCGAGTTGTTCAGGTTCAGGTAGGGATCGTTTTCGTCGTTACCGTTGACCGTGAACAAGTTGGCGGTCGCCGGGAGACCGAAGGCGTTAAAGTTGCCATATCCGCCGCCGGAGGAGGTGTTCATCAGGACGCCCGGGGCGGTCTGCGCCACCGCACTAAGATCGTTGCCGCCGTTGGGCAGCAGATCGATTTGCTTTGGGGTAAACGAGGTTGAGATGTTCGCATTTTCGGTTTGGATCAGGGGCGCGGTGCCACTGACTTCCACCGTTTCTGAGCTCTGTCCGATTTGGAGCTGCAGGTTCGCGGTGGTTACTTGGCCGATGGCTACGACTGCGGATTCCACAACCCGGCGGAATCCAGGCTGGGTAACCGAAAGGCGGTAGTTGCCGGGCTTGAGGGAAGATAAACGAAATGCACCGGTGGAACTCGTTTTGGTTGTGTCGGTGGTTCCGTATTCAACGCTTTGACAGGTGACAGTCGCGCCGGCAACTACCGCGCCCGACGGGTCGGTCACGGTGCCGGAGATGTCTCCGCTGGTTGTCGTTTGTGCCAGCATCTGCAGGCAACACAGGGTGAGTAGCAGAGCTGTCAGTTTGAGAAACGAACTAATTCTCATAGTCTTTTCTCCAACTTGCAGGATTTTTGGATTTTACGAGCCAACGCTAAAGCACTTGCCCTTGCGACATCGCTAGGCTTTCGTTGTCGTGTGGAACATGCCTTCCAAGCACAGAGTCCGAGTCGAGGCATGCCCTGGGAAGATCAGGCTTACAACAGTTTTTTTTCGTATCGACGTGCCAACCCTAAAGCACTTGCTACAGCGAATGCTTTTGTTGTCGTTCTTGAGACATGCCTTCCAAGCTATCCCCGAATGCAGACATGTCATGTAACAGCTACTGCGGATTGTCCTCGATTACTGCAAGCCAACTGCCATAACTAACACTGTCTGATGGACGAATAGACACTGCATGTTATGTGTTGTCTATGTCTACTATGATTGGTAGTCTATGGTTTTAGGTAGGTTTATGGGCGAGGCAATCTATAGTTATTCATAGTCCCGAGACCATCGCTGGCCAGAGCCAAGAAGAAAAATGGCTGAGCAAGGGCTCGCCCAGCCATCAGTCTGAATGTGTTTCCCAGCTCCTAGTACTCAACCGTTTCGTACTTCTGTGTCACCTTCAAGCCGTAGTTGCACTGCGGCTGTACGCCCGAGCCGGCAGGATTTCCCTGCCATCCCGGATTGCTGATCAGCTGTCGATTCTGGTCATAGAGACGAGTGAGAAACGTGACGCTGGTATTTGCCGGGAAATCGTCGCAACTTACCACCGCATAGTCCTCAGTGACCGCCCCAAATGCCCAATTCCACATCTGACCGGCGGCCGGCGTCTTTGCGAGGGTGGTCGTCTGCTTCGTGGTCAGGTCCTCGCTGATCACATTCCAGGTGGCGCAGTAATTCCCTCCCGGCTTGCAGTTAGGGATGATGGCTCCGCCAACTGTATCGCCAGGGCTGACGTTGACCGGATTGCTCTCCCATGTCGTGCCGTTCATGCAGCAATTCCAGCTGGCCATCGCCCAAGGCCCCGGCGCATACCATTGCAGCACCGGCTGGACGATGCTCTGCACATCATTGATGTCTTCCATCCCGGGAAAGAAGAATAAGGTCTGCCCATTGTCGGTTTTCGGCAACGGCGGCACAATCCATCCGGCTTCAATCTCGCCATAAGTACTACTTGTGGTCGTACTGATATATTCCAGCCAACCGTTGATCGTCGGGTCGATGCCGCTCACCGTTTTGCTGTCGGGAAAAATCACAGCTCCCGTCGGAGTGAAATGTGCATAGTTGCAGACCGGCGCGGGCTCGGTCGTTCCATCTGCGTGGCGCACACTTCCATCCAGCAGCGTATTTCCCTGCTTCAACATCATCACGCACGATGGATGGAAATATCCGAACGGCGTGATCACATATCCTTCCGGCACATCCATCGGACGATCCGCGCCTGCGACCGTCACATTCTTCGCCGGGGCGAACGCTGTTGATGCATTCATGAACGACGAGAAAAGAAAAATGACAGCCAGAACCGCAAAGCCTGTCACAAGAAAGCGATTTTGCCGAGTACGCATTTTGACCTCCCTTTCGAAACCACCAAATAAACCGTCCCGCAGGCCATAGGGCGAATCAAACCCTGCGACCAGCGGCCTGTTCGTCCCGAAGCTAAATCTGCTCGATGTGGACTGTCAAGGAAATGAATTTGAAGGGGGGAAGAGGTTGCGTCCCAGATCAGCCTGTCGCCGAACCTGGGACGCTCGAAAATGACACTACTCACCGCTAGATTTCACTTCAATCTCGTTCACGGTTTCTTTTACGTTCGGAATCTGTTTGGCGAGCTTGCCGGCTTCGGCCTTCTGCGCGGGAGTCTTTACACTTCCGCTCAGGGTGAGCGTGCCATTTTTCGCGCTGCAAGAGACGCTCTGCTTGTCCAAGTTCTTGTGCGCTTTCAGCATCGCTTTGCAATTATCCTCGATGCCGCTGTCCAGGTCCGAGTCCACCGCTTTCGCCTGGCTCTCCATGCCGATGGGGCGCACGCCAACCTGGTTCGAGATGGTGTAGTCGGGAGCCGCCTGCTTGGCGACCTGCGCGGCTTGGTCTTTCTTACCCTGAGTCTCGACGTCGCCGCTAAGCGTCATAACCCCCTTGTCGCGGTCCTGGCTGACGGTGACAACTCCAAGGCCGTTCGCGGTGAGTGCGTTGTTGACGGCATCCTTTTCGTCCGGATGCGTCTGATTGCAGCCTGCGAGTCCCAGCACTGCACACAGGATGAGTGAAACCACCGCGGCGGCTGCGATCCGCGCTGGCGAAAATCTTTGGCTGAATTTGCGATCCATAAATCGGCGTACTCCTTTTGAGATTTGTTTTTCCCGAGCTTTGCTTACGGCATTTTTTCGCCCGGATAAGATGAGCCAGGGAGCCGCCCACGCTGTACGCCCCTCTCTGTACAGAACCGTAAAGATCAACCCATGCGCGGGTGCGCAGCCTATTACGTTCCCACAAAAAGGCTGAGGCTGTTCGCCTCTCCCCAAAGCTCGCCGGCAATCGATGAGAGATTGATCTACCCCCTCCCCCCTCCCCCCTGCGATCTAGTG
>DATJOJ010000043.1:0-8801 GCA_035507035.1 Terriglobales bacterium
ATGTGATCCGGCGGCTCCCAGTTCAATTGCTCCAGCAATTCGAACGCCGCAGTTTTCTGCCCTTCGACCCGATACGGGTTCACCGAATTCAGCAGATAAACCGGCATGCGCTCAACCACTTCGTTCAGCACACGCACGCAACCATCGAAATCGGTCTTCAGTTGACAGGTGATTGCACCATAGTCGAGAGACTGGGAAAGCTTGCTCCAGGAAATTTTGCCGTCAGGAATCAGCACCAGACTGTGCAGGCCGCCACGCGCGGCATAGGCGGCCATGGAAGCCGAAGTGTTGCCGGTTGAAGCGCACGCAACCCACTTGTACCCAGCTTGCCGCGCAAACGAGGCCGCGACCGTCATACCCGCATCTTTGAACGAGCCGGTCGGGTTCATTCCCTGATGCTTGGCAAAAACATGCTTCACACCTGCGCTCTTTGCGCAGTGCGGGAGTTCATATATAGGGGTGTTGCCTTCGCGGATGGTGATGATCTGTTCATGCGAAATTTCCGGCAGAATTTCGCGAAAACGCCAAACACCGCTCTGGTCAGCCGGATCGAGTGACTCGCGGCGATCTCGCCAGAGTTGCTTGAGCTTTGACGGCGCGAGCTCGCCCGAATTCCCGTCGTCCCACCCGGCATAAATAATCTCCAGCAAATCGCGGCAATACTCGCAACGAAAGCGGTCTGCGAGCGCAATCCGCCCGCAGCCTATGCAACGCAGTTGCGAGACACTGATGCCCACCTTTGTCGCTTGTTCACTCATTGCAGGAACAATAAGGATAGCAGAGCGATCTGCGGGATACGCTCCACGGTCAATTCCAATCAACAGCTATTTCCGAAGGTAGTTATCGGTTTTGTTGATCCAATCGGCACGCGGAGGATGGAAAATGTCGAGGTCAACTGTGTCCTCCAGCGCCTCGGCTTTATGGGGCATGTTCGGCGGAATTGTGAGAACTTCGCCCGCGCGCACGATGATTTCTTGTCCATCAATGTAGAACTTTAATGCGCCTTCGAGAATGTAGCTGAGTTGCTCGTTGACGTGGCTGTGCAGGGGAACGATGCAGCCTTTCTTCAGCAGCACCCGCGCCAACATCACTTGATGGCCAACGATCAATTGGCGGTCAAAGAGCGGATTCATGTTTTCAAGCGGAACATCGGTCCAGGAGAGATAGCGCAAAGCCGATTCCGTGATAGCAGCGGGAACTGTATTTTTCAGCGCGGCTGGCGATTTTGCAGTCGCCTTCGTTTTTTTCACTCGCCGGGATTTCGTTGATGATTTCTTCTTTGTCGGGCTCATAGTCCTTTGTATGCACCTCCATCTACTAAGATCGTCTCTCCCGTAATATACGAGGCCCGTTCCGAGGCGAGCCAGACGATTGCATCTGCCACTTCCCGTGGTTCGCCAACCCGCTTCAGAGCGGAGTCGTTTGCCCATGAAGCAAAAATTTCATCTTCGCCTTTGGCTTGCGCCGCCGATCTCGCTTTGGCCAACTCTCTCAGACGATCGGTCGCCGTGTACCCCGGGCCAACATTGTTCACCAGAATGCCATCTTTGCCAAATTCATTTGCGAGACTCTTCACGAGCCCGACGACTGCTGCGCGCACAGCATTGGAAAGCACGAGATCCGGTACCGGTTGCTTGGTGGAGATCGAGGTCAGGGTAATGATTCGCCCCCATTCTTTGCGCTGCATATGCGGGATGACTTCGCGCGCAAAATAAACGGTGCTCATGAAATTGGCGTCAATTGCTTTTCGCCATTCGTCAATGCTGGCCGCGAGAAATCCTTTTGCGGGAGGGCCCCCGGCGTTGGTTACACAAATGTCTGCGCTGTCGAAGTTCTGAACAACTTCGCTGACAAAGTCATGTACTGCACCGGCGTCCGTAACATCGAGTGCTCTGGCAAGAACTTCGGCTCCTGATTGTTTGCGGATTTTCTCAGATGCAGCCTCAAGCTTTTGCGCGTTGCGGGCACACATCGCGACGCGGCATCCTTCGGCAGCAAAAGCCTCGGCGGTTGCGAGCCCAATGCCCTGACTCGATGCGGCAACGATCGCCACACGATTTTTGAGGCCAGTTTGCATTAGCTCCGAATTATAAGATCATTGGGTGGTTCGCT
Source organism: Terriglobales bacterium (assembly GCA_035507035.1). GTDB lineage: Bacteria > Acidobacteriota > Terriglobia > Terriglobales > Acidobacteriaceae > DATJOJ01. Next base: position 2,113 of record DATJOJ010000043.1, read on the forward strand.
TCTGGCATTTCATTAAAACTCGTCTTTATGGGAGTTGCCGACAAATGAAAAAACTTACGACAATTTGGCTTTTTTCGTATCTGGCGTTCTCAACCGTTCTCAGCTCGCAGACTACGCCCGCCGAAGCGCTGCTCGTCCTGGCGAAACAGGACCACACCCTGGCGATCGTCGATCCGACAACTTTGAAAGTAATCACACGTGTCCCCGTCGGAGAGGATCCGCATGAGGTCATCGCCTCCGCCGACGGCAAAACGGCATACGTCTCGAACTACGGTTTCGGAAGATACGACACGCTGGCGGTCGTGGATTTGGCTCAACAGAAACGCTCGCCATCGATCAATCTTGGCCCATTGTATGGGCCGCATGGTCTGGCGTTCGTCGGAGGCAAAGTCTGGTTCACGGCGGAAGGAGCAAAGGCCATCGGGCGCTACGATCCCGACGCGAAGAAAGTTGATTGGATCTTAGGAACGGGACAGAACCGCACGCACATGATTTTCGTAGCCGACGATAGGCAGCAGATCATCACCACGAATGTTGCATCGGGGACGGTGAGCATCATCGACAGAATGACAACTGCGCCACCGCGTGGCCCGACTCCCGCGGGCAAGTCATCAGGAGGGCCTCCGCACTTTGGGAGCGCCGCACCCGGCGGCGACTGGAACGAAACGGTTGTGCGCGTCGGAAATGGGTCGGAAGGATTTGATGTTTCACCCGATGGGAAGGAAATCTGGGTCGCCAATGCGCAGGATGGGACGATTTCGATCATCGATCGTGCGCACAAAACCGTGATCGAAACACTTTCAGCAAATGTCCCCAGCGCGAACCGGCTGAAATTTACTTTGGACGGCAAGCTGGTGCTTGTCTCGATGTTGCGCGAACCGGATTTAGCTGTCTTCAACGCAGCGACTCGAAAAGAAATCAAGCGCGTCCCAGTGGGGCATGGTTCGGCCGGTATTCTTATGCAACCGGACGGCGGGCGCGCATTCGTGGCCTGCTCTCCCGATAACTACGTGGCGGTTGTAGACTTAAAGTCGCTGGAAGTAGTCGGCCATATCGACGCAGGCCGCGGCCCGGATGGGCTCGCCTGGGCGAGCTGGCACTAAGAGAAATTTGCAGAGGTATCCATGAAACGCCACCGCTTTCACCCCGAAACCGAATCTGTTCACGGAAGCAAGTCTTTCGAAAAAAAGAACGCGCCGCTGGCGCAGCCGATTTATCAGACTTCAACCTTTCAGGTTACCGACTCCGACGAGCAACTCCGCGCCACGCACACGGACATGTTTTACACGCGTTACGGCAATCCGACGCATACTGCCGTCGAAAATGCCATTGCCGAATTGGAGGGCGCAGATGCGGCATTGCTATTCGCCTCTGGGATGAATGCGATTACGACCAGCATTATGGCGCTGGTGAAAAGCGGCGATCATATCGTCGCGCAGCGCGATATTTACGGCGGAGTCACAAAATTTCTTTCCACGTGGCTGCCGAAGTTCGGAGTTGAAACTACTTTCGTCGATACCACGGATTACGCTCAGCACGAGCGCGCGATCCGTCCGAATACAAAGATCCTGTACCTTGAGTCGCCGACGAATCCAACGTTGCGCGTTGTCGATTTGCGCCGTGCAGTCGCGATCGCGCATGAGCATCAGCTCATTTCGATGCTTGACAGTACATTCGCCACGCCGATTAATCAGCGCCCGACAGAATTCGGCGTTGATCTGGTGCTTCATTCCGGGACCAAATATTTCGGTGGACACACAGATTTGATTTGCGGCGCCGCTGTAGGAAGGCGCGATCTCATTGACAAGATATGGCAGACGCGGACCACATTGGGCGGCGTGATGGATCCGCACGCGGCTTTTCTCCTGTTGCGCGGAATCAAGACTCTGGCGGTACGGGTCGAACGCCAGAACGAGAGCGCATTGCGCATTGCGGAATTTCTCGCGCAGCACGCCAAAGTGCGGTCAGTGAATTACCCTTTTCTCAAAAGTCACCCACAGCGCGCAATTGCAGTGGACCAACTGAAGGGCGGTGGGGGCATGCTCAGTTTCGAAGTTGAGGGCACCGGCGAAGACGCGAGAAGAGTCAGTGAATCATTGCGCCTGTTTGCGCTCGCGCCCAGCCTGGGTGGAGTGGAATCACTGGTTTGCTTACCTGTACTCACGTCTCACGCCATGATCTCCGCCGAGCATCGCCAGAAGATGGGCGTTACCGATCAGCTTATTCGTTTGTCCGTCGGAATCGAAAATGTCAATGACTTGATCGCCGACCTCGCTCACGCACTCGAAGTTGTTACTTCGACCCGCCAACAGGTCGCAGTCGGATAGCATCATCCACGAACTCAAGAAGCGGCTTCAAAAAGCCGCTTCTCTACTTCTCTCGATCAGAACGTGAACCGTGCGCCAAACTGGAACTGCCGGGGCGTGTTGACCGTGTTGGTGATCTGCCCGAAGGGAGATCCTGGTCCGCCAGCGGAGACTGGCGTGGCGTCGGCAACGCTTGGCACGCTTGGGTATCCGTACTGCGCTGTGTTGGTCACGTTATACGCGGACACATCGAAGCGAAGTTCGCGCGCCTCGCCGATCTTGAACGCCTTATAAATCGAGAGGTCCAAGTCCCGCGCGCCTCTGGTTCGAACGTTGTCAAGGTAGGCTGGGGCGGTTCCTGGTATAAGCGGATTCGGCGTACCGCTTTCGGCTCCCGGCTGCACGAAGCAGTTGTCATTGAACCATGCGTTCACCGTGTGAGGCGCGCCGCTCGCGGGGTTACAGACCATGTCGGCCCTCTGATTGGACAAATATGCTGGGCTTAATCCGGAAAGTGGCGAATTAATTGGAACCCCGGTGCTGAGATACACGATTGCATTGACGGTCCAGCCGCCCGCAATCGCGTCCGAAACACCATTCAGGTTTACCTGCTTTCCTTTGCCGACTGGCAAGTCGTAGGAAACCTGGCTGGTGAACTGATACTTCACATCCTGCGGGCTGATGGAGTGTTCATATTGCAAATCCCTCCAGTCCTGCGGGGCGCCAAGGTGAGTCCCCACGAAACCGAGAGGCGGATTGCCGTCATCGGTCATGATTTTTCCCCAGGTAAAGGTGGAGAGCGTCGTGAAGCCATTGGCAAGCCTTTTTTGCACCTTGGTTTGCAGGGAGTTGTATGAAGAATCTCCGCCTTGGTAACCGTTAACACCGACACCATTGCCAATCCCATAACTTCCGTCGCCATATTGTGGGTACGCCTGGAGCACGGCCCAGAGGGGAACCGTTGCAGCTCCGGCGAAATTGGGATTAAGGCTGACGGGCCCGGTGTTTGGAACCATCTGGCACTGAGGGTTCGAAGGATCTACGCAGAGCGCAGCGCCGTAATGCTGAATCTGTTCCGCACTGAGAACGTTGAAATCGATACCGCCAAAGGGCAGGAAAAGCCCGCGGCTGCCGACGTAACCGGCAGTTACAACTATCGCGTGCGGGAGTTCATATTCGACCGCGAAGTTGTAGTTGTAAGTTGTCGGTGTACGCTGCGAAGGCAATACGGTACTTAGAATTGTGCCAAAGTTATTGGCCAAGCCGGACGGTCCAGTTGTGAATATTGGAACGGTTCCGGTGGGAAAGGGATTACTCAGGGAATATGGAACTGTGAAGTTATCTACTGGGGTCCCGGTGTTCGCATTGCACGCGGTGCCGGTGAAAACTGTATTTCCATCCGCGTTATAGCAGGTACCATTCCATTGCGTCTGTGAAGAGAACCCGTCGGTGTTTTGGAGCGCACTGCTAACCTGGTGGGTGCTGGGCCCGTAATAGATGCCTGCTCCGCCTCGCACAACAAAGCGGTTGATCGGCTGCCAAGCGAAAGCCAGCCGCGGACCGAAGTCGTGCATATTCGTTGTAAACGGCGAGCGATGGCTACCATTGACGTAGATCTCCGCACCGGTGAAGGGTACCCCATTCAAATTACTCATTACGGTGGGATTAAAGTACTCCTGGCGGTTATAGCGCTCGTTGCGGCCGCCAAAAATGTCCCAGCGCAGGCCGGCAGTTATGGTTAGAGTCTTTCTCGCATGATAAGTGTCCTCGACGAACGTCGCGTAATAAGGATTGGATTCGGCGGCGAAGACGTCCCGGGTGAAATTGGGATAGCCGCTATTGTTTATTTCGGTCCCGGGCGGCGTACCCATGCCCACGAGGAGGGAAGCGAAATCACTGCCGCCCACGGGGACGCCAGAAGCGGGCTGCGATTGTTGGTCCGTGGCGCTGAGGTCGAAGCCATATGAGCCAGCCGGCGCCGGCGGTTGGCCGACGTTGAGATAGCGCTTCATCCACTCGAATCCGAACGAAATTTCATGTTTGCCGTGAATCTTTGTGATGGCCGCGTTAGCATCGCTGTTCATACTGGCGTAAAGAAAGTTGTTGTAGTCTGAAGTGCCGCCCACGCCTTCTTGACCACTGGTATTTGCCCCGAGGTCATTGAACTCCACGAAGGGGAGTTGTTTCAGAACCTGCTGCGCGGCGAGCGATGCGGGGAAGCCCACGGTTGCTCCATTGATCGTGCCCAGGTTGGTAATGTCGATGCTCGAGTAGGACGGTGGCCCTCCCTGCTGCTCGTGGTGGCGGGTAAATGAGTAGCGCAACTGGAGAACGGTGGAGGAATTCAGGGTTACGTCGTCGGCCACCAGGATATTGCGACCGTTGGTGACGTTTTGGGCGTAGTTAAGATCCCAGCCGCTGGGGAACACGTTCGCGGTGCTAAAAACCAGCTTATCGTAGGAAAAGCGAGTAAAGATGCGCTGTTTCTCGCTGGCCGCCCAATCCACGCGGACGTCAAATCTGTTTGCCTTGAACGGATCCAAGCCCGGCGCTTCATAGTTGGGCGAAACGTCGGTGGTTGCCGCATCACATGTAACGGGATCGGGGATATTGCAATGTGGCATCTTTGACAGGTAGAGCAAACCGATGGGATTCGGATTAGGAATTATGTTGCCTGGAAAAGCCTGCCGCGTGCCGTCCGAATTATCGGGCTTAGTCGGATCGAAGATCTCGCAAGAAGCGACTGAGCCTGCACAAGACGGATCATTAAGAAGATTAGAGAAGTCCCCGCTCTTTTCAGCGGTGGTGGGAACGGCAAAGGTGTCGAGACCCTCGAATTGAATCTGGTCGGTGTGTTCATAATCTGCGAAAAAGAACAGTTTGTCTTTTTTGATCGGCCCTCCGATGGAGGCGCCCTCCTGATAGCGATGGAAATCCGGTGGTGTATTGGCTAGCCCTTGGGACAGCTGACTCTGCTTGTTGAAGTATTCATTGGCCGATAGCGCATTAGGGCGGAATACGCCGAACACGTCGCCGTGGAATTTATTAGTGCCGGACTTGCTCACCAAACTAATTACGCCTGCGCCTCCGCTCTGGTAAGAGGCTGGCGTATTCTGCGTCTCCACCCGGACCTCATCGATACCATCCTCGGGAATGTTCATCGCCGGAATGATCGCGGCGGCATTGTTTTCGGCAACTCCGATGGGGCTGCCGTCGAGCATGTAATAAACAGAACCGACAATCGCGCCATTAATCGTGGCTGAGGAGATATCGACGCCCGGACGCCCGATGGATATATTCTGAACTGACTGCATTGAATCGCTGGAGTTGGGCGAGCCGTTGGGCGGAGTTACCCCGGCGCTCAGCTGGGCAAGATCGTAGACGTTGCGATACAGCAGCGGAACACGGTCGATTGTTTCGGCCGAAATCAGCGTGCCGACGGTGGAGCTGGTAGGCTCGACCAGGCTTACTCCCGACGTGACCGTAACCGCCTCTGTCGTAGCGCCCACCTTCAAAGTAACGTTGGCCTGCGTAACCTGGTCCACGTTTACGGTTATGTTGTCGACTGCGACGCTAGCGAACCCCGTCTGGCTCGCGGTGACTTCGTAGAGGCCGGGATTCAGCGAGATGAAACTGTATAAACCGCCGGCGCTGGTGACCGTATGCAGATTCACGCCAGTCGCCTTGTCAAGCAGCGTGACCTTTGCTCCGGGAACTAGAGCGCCAGTTGGATCAGTAACCGTACCAGTGATGCTCCCTCTTCCGGCTTGACCCAGTGCACTGATTGAAAGGAAGAACACGGAGATAAACGCGCAGAGACACGAGATTCTGCGACAGGTAATGAAAGATTGTACGTTCATGAGGTCTCTCCGATTAGCTCTGGAAGGTGAATCGCATGGAAATTGCTATCTGCGGCGGCAACGAATCACAGATGAAAGAGTATTGAGAAGTTCAGTTCGAATACCGGAGTCGTTTCAAGCCTCGCAGAAAAATACCCAGTGGACAACCTCGTTCGGTTCAATCCGAAATCGAGTATTAAAACGTATTAATAGTGGGCTTATTCAACATCTACTGTCAAGCCAAAAGCTGTCCGGCGGTGTAATTTTAAGTAATGAAAAAACACTAGTCGGCGCGTCTGAAAACGTGCGGAATTATGAGCGTGCGCAAGTGGAATCCCGGACCACTAGTTCAGGGCTCAGCTTGCGATGTTGCGCAACGATTTTGCTCTTAGCCTGCACGGCAGTGATTCCTTCGGAGACGATGCTGACAGCCATCTTGCCCATTTCTGCGAGCGGTTGACGGACTGTGGTCAGCGAAGGCGTCAAAAGGCTGGAGTGGGCAATATCATCGAACCCAATCACCGAGCACTGCTCCGGAACTTTG
>DATJOJ010000044.1:0-115960 GCA_035507035.1 Terriglobales bacterium
CAACAGCCGCCGGTGCGCGCCGCGCGACGGAAGCTGCGCAGAAGGCGATTGCTTCACCTCTGCTCGAAGCGGGAGCCATCGACGGCGCTCGCGGCATTCTGATCAACATCACCGGCTCGACTTCGCTCAAGCTGGCCGAGGTGCAGGAGGCGTGCACCATCATTCAAAGCGCAGCGGATGAAGAGGCCAACATCATCTTCGGCGCGGTCATGGATGAGAAGATGAAAGACTCGGTGAAAATCACGGTGATCGCAACCGGATTCAGAGATTCCGGCGTTCGCCGTCGTCAGAACGAGGTGCAGCGGGGCTTTGTGGTCTCTCCCGAGACCGACGATTTTCCGGATTCGCGGCCCGAGCCTGAACCGGAATCAGATTCGTTCCCGGCCCCTCCGCCGATGGTGATGGAGTCGGCGGCGCCGATGGCTACTACTTCCGTTCAGCCGGAGCCTATGGGCGTTGATGCGATGAGGAACGCCATGATCGCCAATTTCGAGCAAGCGGACCTGGATGTACCGGCATTCCTGCGGAAACGCGCGGAGACGATGTAGGCAAAGTGTTGCCAGTGTGGATTGTTGGGCGGCCGTGCTTTCCCGCACGGCCGCACCCTTGAAACAGGCGATTCGTCGGGGCTTTTCCGAGAAAATCCGTGTTAGAATGGCGGCCTTCGCTCGCCAGCTCCCGCGGCGATTCACGGAGGAATTACTATGTCCCGCCTGCACCTGGCTGCATTAGTTGTCCTGCTGATATTCGGCGTTCTATTGCTTAGCGGCTTCAATCAAGGCCAACCCTTTTGGCCGCAATGGGGCCGCGATGCGCAACACACCGGAAGCGTGAATGTTCCCGGCCAGCCGTTGAACAAGAGGCTGACCAACATCATCTACGATCCATTCACTGCGCAGGAAAAAGATGAAAATATACGGCTGTTTGGCGAGCCAGTCCTGAGCGCGCACTTTCAAGCGACGTTGGTCGACGGCGACAGCTTCTACATGATGCAAAAAGGTGGAACCTACATTTCGTGCACGCCCTTGGGCAAGTGGGTGGTTGGAGCAAAGTGCGGTCCCAACGCTTGGGACAGCATCGATTGGAACGTAGTGAGATACGACTGGACCCAGCAGGGAGCGCAAGCCAAGTGGACCTATTGGAGCGATTGGAAGCCGGTGCCGAACGAAACCAATTTCCTCCAGGGATTTATCGGCCTTGAAGGTTGGGAGCCGGTGTTCCATCCTGTCCTCGCCAATGGATACGTTTATGTGCCCGGTGGCGGCGGCACGATTTGGAAAGTCGATAAGACCACTGGTGCGGCCATCGGGCGAATTAATCCATTTGCGGGCATGCCGAAACCCGGATCAAGATTTGTGACCAGCCCGCTTACCGCCGACTCGAACGGCAACATTTATTACAACGTGGCGGAATTGAATCTCTCTGGAAATGTTTGGAATCAGAATGACGTCGCCAACGCTTGGCTGGTGAAGGTGACTTCCACGGATTCCACGGCGACGGTAACGTATGCAGTGCTGGTGCCGAATGCGCCTCCGGGAAATTCCACGAACTGCCTGGGAAGTTTTTACAACTTGGGCGATAATGGCGCTTCGCTGCCGTGGCCGCCAACTCCCAATGCTATGCCTCCAACCCAGCTTTGCGGATCGCAGCGCGCGCCTCTGAATGTCGCACCTGCGGTTGGGCCGGATGGTACGGTTTACACCGTCAGCATGGCGCACTTCGACAATGCCGTCGCTTACCTGGTTGCTGCGAATCCTGACCTTACACCCAAGTGGGCTTCGTCGCTGCAATATCGATTGACAGACGGGTGCGGCGTGCTTTTACCGATCGCGGCGCAAGGTGTCGATAACGAACCAAGCTCTTGCCGCTATGGGACGACAGTGGGTGTTGATCCCACAACCAATGCGTTCGGGTCCGGCTCGCCGAGCGATTTGGCTTCTTCAACCCCCGTGGTGTTGCCGGATGGTTCCGTGCTGTATGGCGCCTTGGATAACTACGACTTCGGCCGTGGCCATCTTTTTCATTTCGACCCGCAGGGCAATTTCCTGAATTCGTACACTTTTGGTTGGGACAACACGCCGGCGGTGTTTCAGCACGACGGAACCTGGTCGATTGTCACCAAAGATAACCATTATCCGGGTGGGGCGTACTGCAACTTCAGCAATCCTGTCTGCACGCCGGTTGGTCCGGGACCCTATTACGTCTCGCAACTCGATGCGAACCTGAACGTCGAATGGTCCTTCCAGAACACCACGATCGATAACGAACATCCTAACGGCTATGAGTGGTGCGTGAATGCGCCGTTGATCGATGTCAACGGCGTGGTGTATGCGACCAGCGAAGATGGACACGTGTACTCCATCCCGCAGGGCAACAGTGGCGTGTTCACGACCTGGAAGCAGAGGATTTTCCTGCTGGAGGCGCTAGGCGCGGCGTACACGCCAATGTCGATGGGGCCGCACGGCGAAGAATACAGTCAGAACAATGGGCATCTGTTCGCGGTAGGGAAATAGCCTGAATTACGGGCAGTTGTGTCGAGCCACCGCGTTTGCTAGTTTGGCGTAGATGCCGTCTGTGCCCGAGCAACTTAGCCGCACCATTGAGACTCTGTACCGATCGGAATCGGGGCGAGTTCTGGCGACGCTCGTGCGCCTGCTCGGCGATCTGGATGTTGCCGAGGAGGCGATGCATGAGGCATTCGCCGCCGCTCTTGAGTCCTGGCCCCAGACGGGTATTCCGGAGAAGCCGCGTCCCTGGCTGATCTCAACCGCGCGCTTCAAAGCGATCGATGGCATTCGCCGGCGCGCGCGCTTTGACGGAGCGCAGAAAGACTTAACGCTCCACATAGAATCCCAGCTCAACCAAGCTTCCGCCGGTGACACCGACGAGGAGATCGAAGACGATCGCCTCCGTCTGATCTTCACCTGCTGCCACCCCGCTCTGCCTCCGGAAGGACAAGTTGCGCTCACCCTGCGCGAAGTCTGCGGCCTGACCACGGAGGAGATTGCGCGGGCGTTTCTCACTACGCCGGCAACGCTCGCGCAACGCATCGTGCGCGCGAAAGCTCTCATCCGCGATAAGGCAATTCCCTATCAGGTTCCAAGCTCCGCGGAATTACCGGCGCGGTTGGGAGCCGTTCTCCTGGTCGTGTACTTGATCTTCAACGAAGGATACACAACGACGGGCGCCGAACTCAGCCCCGGACTCAGCCCCGGACTCAGCAAAGAGGCGATCCGTCTGGGCAGACTGTTGCTCGAACTGCTCCCCGACCCCGAGGTACAGGGGCTCTTGGGGCTCATGCTGCTGCAGGAGTCGCGACGCGCCGCCCGAACTTCTCCCGAGGGGGACTTGATCCTCCTGGACCAGCAGAACCGATCGTTGTGGAACCGCGAGCAAATCGTCGAAGGCATTTCGCTCACTGAAAGCGCGCTGCGATCTCGCCGCTTCGGTGCTTACACTCTGCAGGCGGCGATTGCAGCGGTTCACGCCGGGAGCTCCTCGGCGGCATCCACGGACTGGCGCCAGATTACGTTGCTTTACGACCAGTTGCTTCGTATTCAGCCATCGCCGGTGGTTGAACTGAACCGCGCCGTCGCCGTTGCCATGAGCGAAGGGCCGGAGCATGGCCTTCGTCTTATCGATGACTTGCTGGCGCGCGAGCAACTTGCCAGCTATCACCTCGCGCACTCTGCCCGCGCGGATTTGTGTCGCAGACTAGGGCGGATTCCCGAGGCTCGTGCTTCCTATGAGAAGGCGCTTGCCCTGGTTGTGACTGGCAAAGATCGGCGGGAATCGGAGCGCCGTTTTTACGAGCGGCGGATTGAGGAGCTGGAATAAGAGGTAGTTCCTTTTTGCGCGCACCCGGTCCTTGGCCCATCGCTTACAAAACCAGGACAGAGGGAACGTTCCCCAACTTCTTCACAAACGGAGTTGGTGAACGTCGCGTCTGTCCCGGTTTTTCAGTTAGAACTGCAGCCGCCTTTCTTGCCGAACTTCAGCAGACCAATGTCGGTGATCCCAAGGGCGTTGAAGACGCCGCTGCCGATCTGGCCGTTACTGGCATGGGCAGTGAACACTTGGTAGGAACAACAATCGCCTGCGCCGGAGGGATAGGTGAAAACCACAGTGATCAGTCCATCCACAACTGTGAAATAGCCGGGATACGGATTGTTAAAGCCATTCAGCTTGGCCTCGCCGCTGTGTTTAGCGCCGTAGCTGCCATCGTCGGTCAGAGATATGCAGTTCACACCGTTGTCGCGCTGCGAGCTAGTCACGGTTGCCGGCCAATCGCCGGTGTAACTCTGTGCCATGGCAGCGGTGCTGAGGGCAAAAACTGCAACCACAAAGGTCATTGCGATGGATCAAATGTGTCTGGTCATTTTTCTTCCTCGGGACGAGAGTCGTAGGTCTCTGTTGCGCAGTAAAAGATGACTGAGGAGACGCAGCCGGTTGTCATGGGAATGTAAAACGGTTGTAAAAACCCTGGTGGGTAAGGGCAGGGGAAGATGGGACGTCTCTCCAATTCTTCGAGTGAGTGGAGGTTGGACTCCCCAGCCTCCGCCAAGAGCGCGGAAGGGTGATCCACCCGTCCCGAGGTAAAAATAATTTGCTTCGGTTGTCGATTTTCTCTCGACGCAGCGACTATAGGATGAACAAGCTAGTGCGTCAGGCTAATGTATTGGCCTGGAGACCTTATAGGAGAAGACATGCCCCAATTTATTGTTGCGGTTCAACTGCCCGATGACTTTGATCCATCGAAAAACGACCCAGCGATGGAGCGCGATATCGATAAGCTCAACGAAGAGATAACTGCCGCTGGTATCGGTGTTTTCGTTGGCGGCTTGCGCCCGGCAAGGGAAGCGAAATCGGTACGGGCGCAGGCCGATGGTAAGGTGCTCATCACCGACGGGCCGTATCTGGAGACTAAGGAGCACATCGGCGGTTTCTGGATCGTCGACGTCGCCAACATGGACGAAGCGCTGAGATGGGCAAGCAAGGGCGTGCTCGCTTGCCGCCAACCCGTCGAGGTGCGCCAAGTTTGGCGGCCCGGCGACAACTGAAGGGCGCGCGCGGAGCCTTGCTTCAGGCTTAGGGAAGGATCTCCCTCTCCACGGCATTGTGCATTCGTAAGATCTCTCGCACTCTGGCGTTCGGGGGGCGGCCGTGTATGAAATACGGAGACTTCAGAATAGTGCTACCAGGCATTAAAACAATGGCTCTCTTCTGCTGTCGATTTTTTCTGCCTGCGACGACTATTAGGATGAACGGCCAAGGGATGGCACCCGAGCTTCTGCAAAGAACGCGAAAGGCTGGGACACCCGCGTACACAATCAGCGAGGGACGAATCACATGAGAAATGTAATTTTCGCAATCAACCTTACCCTGGATGGCTGCTGCGACCACACCAAAACAGTCGGCAGTGAAGAAATACTGGAACACTATACGCAACTCCTGAGAGAGGTAGACCTGTTTGTCTATGGGCGGAAGACCTATCAATTGATGGTTCCGTATTGGCCTGATATCGCAAAAAGCCAGTCGGAGACCAGGGCTGAGATCGAATTTGCCCGGGAGTTTGATGCCCACAGCAAGATTGTTTTTTCACGATCACTGAACAGGGCGGATGACCGAAACACGCGAATTGTTGGTGGCGACCTTCGCGACGAAGTGCTGAAATTGAAGCAACAGCCAGGCAAAGCTATTTTGACTGGCGGCGTGGATATTCCTTCCCAACTTATCGAGCTTGGTCTAGTGGATGAATACCGTATTGTGGTTCAGCCAATGGTTGTGGGAGAAGGGAGACGCTTGTTGGACCGGGTTAGCCTGCCGGACAAATTGCAATTAAAACTTGTTGACACAAAGATTTTCAAATCAGGATGCGTTGCGCTTCGATACTTGAAGCCGTGATAGAAAAATCTGCGAGATTCGGATGCCCGGCCGCCCGCGACGAGAGGAACGAGGAGAAGAACCATGAAATATATCTGTTTGGGTTACTACGATAAGGGCAAACACGATGCCATGACCGAGGGCGAGCGAAACGCGATGTTCGACGAATGCTTTGCATACGACGACAACCTTCGCGCCAACGGGCATTCTCATGTTGGAGAAGCTCTTCAGCCGGCGGAAACTGCCCTGACCCTGTATTGGAAGAATGGCAAAGTCGCCATCACCGACGGCCCCTATGCGGAAACCAAGGAACAGCTGGGTGGTATTGGAGTGCTTGAGGCGCGGGACATGAACCAAGCGGTACAACTCATGGCGCAGCATCCGGCGCTGAGGTACGGCTGCATTTGGGAGATTCGGCCAGTGGGGGACATGAACGAAATCATGAAGGCAAGTGAGCAGCGACGGCGACAGAAGGCTGCATGCTGAACACGGTGGGACAGAAAAGGGCGAATGGTTCAGTTGCGCAAGGATGCGAGCCAACCGCGCGTATGTCGTTCCGCGAAGAACGCGGAACAGCGCGCGGCTCGCCCAGATCCTTCACTTCGCAGAAGCGCTCGTTCGAGGATGACAAGTAAACTGCGTCACCGCCCATTCTCAGGAGAAAACAATGCGGAAAAAGAAGGTTGATGCAATCAGAAGTTTCGCGCTGCTGGTCGTGCTCAGTATGGCGTACCTAACGATGGCACGCGGCGCGATGGCGCAGAATGCGACGACGCCTTATGCGAACATGGCGCCGGTCGAGCAGTACTTAATGGACCAAACCGACGAGATCGCGCTGGCGCGCACTGCGGCGCCGGAGTCCATTTCCCGCGATGCCGGGGTCATGGTTCTCGGACGGCATGGTTTCGAAACAGCGGTCCGGAGCAAAAACGGTTTCGTGTGTATCGTGGGGCGTGGATGGACATCCGCAGCGGATGCTGACTTCTGGAATCCGAAAGTGCGCGTCCCCATGTGTGTTAATGCTCCGGCCGCTCGTTCCTATCTCTTGCGCCTCACGAAGGAGACAGGCTGGATTCTGGCGGGACAAACGAAGGTTCAACTGAACGAAACCATCGCCGCCGCCATCACCAAGAAAGAACTGCCACCGATGGAGCTAGGCGCGATGTGCTACATGATGGGGAAGCAAGGATACGGCGGCGACAGCGCGCCCCACTGGCCTTCCCACCTAATGTTCTTCTATTCCGACACCGACCCCGCAATCTGGGGAGCCAATCTGCCGGGTTCTCCTGTTATTGCAGTTCATGACCCGCTGGAGCACCTGACGCAGTTCGTAATTCCCGTGGAACGGTGGTCGGACGGAACGGAAGCCAGCTCGAGCCACTAGCCCCCACTGATTAGGAGGACAAGAACAATGAAATACATCTGTTTGGGTTACTACGACAAAGGTAAATTCGACAGCATGACCGAGAACGAGCGCAACGCGATGTTCGACTCTTGCTTTGAATATGACGACTATCTTCGCGCCAACGGGCATTGGGGTGGAGGAGAAGCCCTTCAGTCGGCGGAAACCGCTTTGACCCTGTCTTGGAAGAATGGCAAAGTCGCAACGACTGACGGCCCCTATGCCGAAACCAAGGAACAACTCGGTGGCATTCTCGTGCTTGAGGCGCGGGACATGAATCATGCTGTACAGCTCATATCGCAGCATCCAGCTTTGAAACACGGCAACATTTTCGAGATTCGCGCCGTGGGAGACATGAACGAAATCCTCAAGGCGAGTCAGCAGCGGCGGCGCCAGAAGACACGTTGAAGGTAGTCCGTGCGACAAGCTATGGATTCTGAAACTGGAAACCGGAAGTTAGAAATATCGGAGAAAGATGATGAACCGTCAGAAAATGGTTGGCAGCTTATCGATCGCACTTATGGTCGCCCTGAGCGCGGTCCGGCCCGCTGCTGCACAGGGTGGCAAGCAACCGTACGCTGGTATGGCCCCGATCGAACAATACCTGATGGACCGCAATGAGGAAATTGCTTTGGCTCGCAGCGCCGCTCCAGATATCATCTCGCACGACGCCTCAGTGGTCGTCCTGACCCGCCACGGCTATGAAACCGCCGTCGAAGGAAAGAACGGCTGGGTATGCTGGGTGGGACGCGGATGGATGGCCATGTTCGATCATCCCGAATTCTGGAATCCCAAAGTACGCGCCGCAGATTGCCTCAATCCACCAGCTGCCCGCTCTATGCTCCCCTACGCCTACAAACGCACCGAACTACTCCTGGCCGGTGGTTCCAAGCAAGAAGTCATCGCCGCAATCAAAGCGGCAATGGACAAGAAGGAATTGCCAGCCCTGGAGCCGGGAGCCGTGTCCTACATGACGTCGAAGTCGTCCTATCTCACTGATAGCGGCAGCCACAACGGTCCGCATCTGATGTTCTACGAAGCAGTCACGAACGATGCAGCCTGGGGCGCAAATGTGCAAACTTCTCCGGTTTTGTCGGTGAATTACTGGTACTTGTCGACGGAAGCGTACCCCCAGCTTAAGAGTTTTCCTCCCATTGCTGTTTTCCTGGGGGGGGCGACAAATGGTCGGATGGAACGCCGGCGCCGAGCATGTAATAGCGGGTTGCCCGGCACGCCAAGCTTCGGTCAGACGAGCGCTGACTGAAACTCTTCGTACACGCCTTTGAAATCAGTTATGTCGTGGTTTTCCCCGAGGTGCCAAACCCGGGTAGCCACCTCGTCCACCAGGTCTTCGTCGTGAGAGACAAGGAGCACCGTTCCCGGGAAGCGCTGTAGCGCTATGTTGAGCGCATTGATCGACTCGAGATCCAGATGGTTGGTCGGCTCGTCCAGGACGAGGACATTCGGCTTTTGCAGCATCAGCTTGCAGAAGAGCAACCTCGCGGCTTCGCCACCCGAAAGAACATCAGTGCGCTTGTCTGCGTCATCGCGAGGAAATAGCATCTGTCCCAGCAAGCCGCGGATTTCTTCATGCGCGGCCGACAGGTCCCATTGATGGAGCCACTCGAACACTGTCATTCCCGGCTGGATCAACGCCTTGTGGTCTTGAGCGAAATATCCAACCGCAGCTTCGTGCCCCCAGGTAACAGTTCCTCCCGTCCGGAAAGGGCCATCGTAGCCGCTGGTTTTTCGTAATTCGGCGTCGGGCACGTTGGGAGAGTTCGCCAGCAGAGCGTTAACTAACGTGGTTTTGCCCGCGCCGTTTCTTCCCATCAATGCGATCTTTTCGCCGCGGATGACACTCGCGGTAAAGCTGCGAATCACCTGTTTCGAGCCATAGGATTTGGTCACACCTTCCAGTTCCAGGATGTGCTTTCCCGAAGGCCGCTTTTGCTCAAACTTCAGAAATGGGCGCTGAATGTTCGATTTCGCTAACTCCGTCACCTGCAGGCGTTCGACCTCTTTACGGCGGGACTGCACCTGGCTTGATCTAGTGCCCGCGGAAAATCGCGCGATGAACTCGTTGAGCTGTGCGATTTTCTTCTCCCGTTGCGCATTTTGCGATTCGATCTGGGTGCGAATCTGCGTTTTCGCCACCACCATGTCGTCGTACGTTCCGGTATAGGTAATAATGGTTTGGTAATCGATATCGGCGATGTGGGTGCAGACGCTGTTTAGAAAATGACGGTCGTGCGAAATGACGATCAACACGCCTTCATACTGATTCAGGAAATTCTTCAGCCAATGGATCGAATCAAGGTCGAGGTTGTTCGTGGGTTCGTCGAGCAACAGGGCCTGCGGATGTCCAAACAAGGCCTGAGCCAGTAGTACGCGCACTTTTTGTCCGCCCTGTAGCTCGCCCATTTTTCGTTCATGTAACGCATTCGGAATATCCAGGCCTTGCAGGAGAATTGCCGCATCACTCTCGGCGGTGTAGCCGTCTTCCTCGCCCACAATACCTTCCAACTCGCCGAGTTTCATCCCGTCCGCATCGGTCATTTCCGGTTTCGAATAGATCGCGTCTCGTTCCTCCAATGCCGCCCACAATCGTTTGTTACCCATGATGACAGTGTCGATCACGCGGTAGCTATCGAAGGCGAACTGGTCCTGGCTAAGGACGCCGAGCTTTTTGGGGCGGACGACGGTTCCCTTCTGCGGGTCAAGTTCGGCGGTCAGCAGCTTCATAAAGGTAGATTTGCCGGCCCCGTTTGGCCCGGTGAGTCCGTAACGTTTGCCAGGTGTGAAGCTGGTCGATACCTCGTCAAACAGAACTTTGGCGCCGTAGCGCATGGACACATTGCTGACTGAGATCATAGTGTTCAAGAAAACTGCGGGATTATGCCTAGAAGGCGGGAACGCAGCTACTTATCAGAATACCATGACGAAGTTAGGAGACGTCCCGGCTGTCCGCCGTTTTCTGCTCCCACTTCTCGGGAGCGCACACCGGCTGTGCTACCAGACGGGGTTGATGGATTGACCCTCTAAACTAGCGCCACGGTTACAGGCGATGAATCCGCTGCAGGCACGGCGTCATCACTAACCTCGGAGCGAAGGACCACCCGTGTAGTAAACCGTGAATCCTAAGATCGCTTCAGATTGAGGACGATTATGAACACTCTTGACTCCCTATTGGAACGTAACCAAGACTTCGCCGCTCGCCAGTCTGCGGCGGGTAAACGTATGCCCTCACTTCCGCGGACTCTGCCCAATGTAAAAGCGATCATCATCGGTTGCGCGGATATGCGCGTGGACCCAGCTCATGTGCTTGGAATTCAACCCGGCGAGGCCGTCGTGATGCGTAATATCGGCGGTCGAATTACCCCAGGTTTGTTGGAGCAGTTGGGAATGCTGGGACGAATCGGCGAGGTGGCCGGAGAAATCCCCGGAGGCGGCGGTGAGTTTCACCTCATCGTACTGCAACACACCGACTGCGGCATCACGCGCCTCGCCGGAGATTCCGGAATGCTGGCGCATTACTTTCAGGTGAAAGAAGAAGAGCTCAAGAAGAAAACAGTCGGCGATCCTCGCGCGGCGGTTGCCGCCGACGTGGCCGTGCTGCGGGCGATTCCGGCGCTGCCGTCAGATTGGCTGATTTCCGGCCTTGTCTATGACGTGGCGACGGGATTGGTAGAGATTGTCGTGCCGCCCTTAAGGATTCGCGCAGCTGCGTAGGTGTAAACCGGGACAGACGAAACGTTCCCCGATTTTTCGACGAATTGAAGGTCGAGAACGTTCGGTTTGTCCTCGGTTTTCCCCGTGACTCGCGAGGGGCACCGCTCACAAGCTCCGTGGTGAAAATCCTCAACTTGGGCTAAAGTAAAAGACCGTCGTTCCCACGGGGTGAAGAAATGGCCCAAATGAAGGTCCTCGCGCGCCTGCTAATTTTGCTTTCTGTCGCCTGCGCCGTTCCTGCGCTGACGGCTGACGATCCAATGCAGCATCATCATCATGACCCTGACGAGAAACTCGGGACAGTTTCGTTCCCGATCTCGTGCATGCCCGAGTCGCAAACGTCATTCGAACGCGGCGTAGCGCTGCTGCACTCATTTGGGTACGAGGAAGCCGAAGAGCAGTTCGTTGCGATCACCAAAGCCGATCCCGCGTGTGCTATGGCGCATTGGGGCGTGGCCATGAGCCTGTTCCACGAGATTTGGGAGCGTCCGGAGGACGGGACCCTCAAGCGCGGGCACGAAGAGATGGAAACGGCTCAGAGGCTTGGCGCGAAGACCGAACGCGAGCGCGGTTTCGTTTCGGCGTTGGCGGTGTTCTACAACGATCCCTCGAAGGCCGATTATCTGAAGCAAGCTGCCGCATACTCAGACGCAATGGCGAAGGTCTACCAGCAAAATCCGAATGACCTGGAAGCCGGCGCGTTCTACGCTCTGTCGCTCATGGCGTCCGAGCCTCCGGACGACAAGACGCACGCGGCCCGAAAAAAGGCTGTCGAGATTCTTAATCCGCTGTTCCAGAAGCAGCCCGACCATCCTGGCTTGGCGCACTACATCATTCATGCCTGCGATTCTCCCGATATGGCGCCAATGGGTCTCGATGCCGCACGGCGGTACGCCGCCATCGCGCCGTCGTCGGCGCACGCAGTGCACATGCCGTCGCACATCTTTGCCCGGCTCGGGCTCTGGCAGGAAGACATTCAAGCGAACCTGAAATCGATTGCCCTGACCCAGAATTCCGAAGCGTTGTACATGCGCGGGCACGAACTCCATGCCATGCACTTCACACTGTATGCCTATCTGCAAACCGGTCAGGACGAAGCCGCCAAGCAGATGCTGGAACAGGCGGAGAAGATCCTGGCGGCAGCACCCAACGACGGCGATGACACCGGCATGCTCGAGTATCTCGGCTACGCCCGCGCGCACTTCCCCGCGCTTTACGCCCTGGAGATGCACCATTGGCAGGATGCCGCATCGCTCGAGCCAGCCGCAAACGCGCCGCCTTACTTACAGATGATCACCTATTGGGCACGTACCGTTGGGTCCGCGCATATGGGCGACCTGGAAGCGACCAGGCGCAACGCGCAGAAGTTCGATGAAGCGGAAGAGGCGACTCGCAACTCGAAATACGCATACGTGCTGGAGGGTTCAAACTCGTCTTCAGGTGAGGTACACGCTTGGCTGGCCTTCGCCGAGAAAAAGAACGACGAGGCGGTGCAGAAAATGCGCGAGGTTGCGGACACTCAGGACGTCCGGGGCAAGAAGGAGGTCGATATCCCGGCGCGGGAAATGCTCGCGGACATATTGCTCGCACTCAATCAACCGGAAAACGCGCTTTCAGAATACGAGAAATCGATGAAGATCGATCCCAATCGCTTTAACGGTTTGGCGGGTGCAGCCCATGCGGCGGAGATGGCGCATCAGACCACGAAGGCAAACTCTTATTATTCGCAGTTGCTGAAGAACTGTGATGGCGGAAAACACTCCGACCGACCGGAATTGCGCAGCGCCAGGACTGAAGGGGCGAAGAACGGGGAATGAAATTCGGGGACGGTTTTTCGGCCTAATCTCCTAAGAAAGGCTCTTCTCGGTCGGTAGTGATGCCGTTCGGCGTCGATTTTCAAATGGCACCCCTACCTCTCGGTCCTGAGTCCTTCATAAGTCAGCGTTATAAATGTAACAGCCAAGCCTCCGACACATTCGCGTACTACGAATACCAGGAAGCGGTCGCCGTGCGAATCGTGGTGACCAGCGATTCATGAGGCCAACCTGAAATACAAAGAGGCTCGCAGCCCCGAGCACAAGCATTAGCTGAGTCAAGGTTTTGCTTAGCCCTCTTGAAATCCGATACGCGCACCTGGCGTTCAGATAGAGCAAAAACCAGACAATGAGAACCGATGTTGCCGTTAGGGTTCTCGACAGCATCACTGCATTTTCGGGGCGCACAGCCTGTCTCCACTTCCAGATCTCGGAGTCTACCTCTATTTGTGATTTCTACTCAGGGAGGCCAACTCGTCAGGAGACTACTTCGCCGCCGGCTGCCAGAGCTCGATCTTGTTCCCATCCGGATCATAGATCCAGGCAAAGCGACCGTAGGATTCGTCCATTCGTTTGGGATCGATCTTTACTCCCTCTTGTTTTAGGCGGTCGAGCAAGGCATCCAGGTCGTCCACGATGTAATTGATCATGAAAGGCGCCGGGCTGGGATCGAAATACTTGGTGGAGTTGGGAAAAATAGTCCAGACGGTAACGTGTTCCTTTTGCGGGTCGTCGTGTTCGCGCCACGGAAGCATCGCGCCTCCGCCCTTGTCCGCGAGTCCAAGATGCTTGGAATACCAGTCGCGCATCTGATCGCGATCCGCGGATTTGAAGAAGACGCCGCCGATTCCGATGATGCGCCCGCGCTGCTCCCCTTTTGCTGGGGGCTTCGACTTTTCAGGCGGCGAACTTTGGGTTTGCTGTGCTCCTGAGCAGGTCGCGATGAGCAGCAGCGAGGCGAGCGCGATTGTGATCCAGAATGTTCGTCTCATTATTTATTTACTCCTCGGTTGGCTCCCAAAGCTCGATCGCATTGCCATCCGGATCTTTCAGCCACGCAAACTTTCCGTAGGGATATTCTTCCGTCTTTTCGATGGCCACGCCTTTACTCTTTAAATGGTTGAGGGTTTCTGCCATGTTCTTGACTGTGTAATTAATCTTGCCCGTGCGCGGCTTGTCCTTGATGTCTTTGTCGGCGGGCATAATCGCCCATGCGATGGTCCGCTTGATCTCCGGATTTTCGAGATCGCGATAATCGAACGTTGCATAAATTGAGGCGCACTCCATATCTTCGCCCGCAGGAACGATTCCGAGGCAATCGCGATACCAGGTTGCCAGTCTCTTGACGTCGTTAGAAAACAGAAAAGCGCCGCCAATTCCGTTGATCATCAATTCCTCCCATTCACCTGCACCGGTTTGCGAACCGGCAAGCATAAATCCAATTCAAAATGCGACCAATCCAGCGCGCTTTCTTTGTCCAGGAAAACCTCAAGCGCCGGCGCATGTTCGGGCTCGTACGGACTGTGGATTAGCCAATCTCTATAAAGGTAATCGCAAGCCGTGGCGACCTTATCGATATCGCCCGAAACCTTGATGGCGGCGTACCGCATGGCCGGCATTTTCAGTTTCGACATTCCTTCCATGCACTCGAAGGGAAGGGACGACGCTAGACAAACCTCGTATCGATAAAGGTGCTGTGGGGTCACGTGTGGATCGTCGACCGTCATGCCGAAGAGAATGCCTTGCGAAAAAATGCCCTGGGACTTGGCCCATTCGATCACCGTTTTAAGGGCGGCAAGTACTCTGTCCATGTCGAAGGCATTCGTCACCCGAATGTAGGCGACTTGCCGTTCGGGAATGTCGATCAGTCGCACAGGGAACGCGGCTTTCTTCTCTTCCGCGCTCATGGGGAGACCATATTTATCTTGCGGGAAAAGTTCTTTGCAAATCTTGCTGTTTTTGATCTCGCCGCTCTTGCGAAATTGACTTGGCGAAGTATCGTAGCCGGATCGGAAAGCGCGGGAAAAGGTGGCCGATGACGAGAAACCGCAATCCAAGGCGATGTCGGTCAGGCTCTGGTCGGAATAACGAAGCAGACGAGCGGCCTTTTCCAGACGAAGCCGGTTCGTAAAATTATTCAGGGTTTCGCCAGAAACCGCGGTAAAAATGCGATGGAAGTGGAATTCCGAGAAGCAAGCAACATCCGCAAGCTCGGCTAACTTGACCGGGCGATGCAGATTTCCGCGAAGATAGTCGATGACCCGATCGATTCTTTCGGTATATCCGTCGCTGGTCTGGGTCTTTGCGCTGGGCACGGATGGACATTGTGCCATAAAAACGGCGCCATTGGCCGGACGAGGTCATGGCGGCCGCTAGTTAATAAAAACGGGTGGACGTTTCGTCATTGCTCCGGGAAAATGTCAGGTTCGCCACCTTGGAATGCTTCTCTGGAAATTGTCATTTTCGGTGCGCGTTCGGCCGACATTGTTGCGTCCTAGCTCCTCTGAATCGATCGCGGCAAAACAGTCACCCCGCGAATATCGTTTTGTCGTTCAGCTGATCTGCGACAGGTGCGCCAGCCTCACGCAGCAGACCATCCGCGGCGGGGTTCTTAATTTTAGGTCGTCCCCGCACCTAATTTCTAAACGCTACTAATTGTGGTCACCTAATCAGTAAGCCACAATTTCTCGCGGTTTCCTCGGGTCGAGTTACGTCCCTACTCCAACCATGAACTTTCATGTTGACAATAAACCGTTTAGCGATAAGATGTGGGTGAAAGTGGTACAAAGTGGTAACACTTAGGGCGGAAGTGAGGATGCGAGGCGCCAGTGGAATTTGAAGCTGACACCCCCAAATACAGCCCGAATGAGATTGATTCAACCATTTTTGCGACCGCTTTTACCTCCCTTGTGGCTGTAGCCGTACAAGCGCATGTTTCGCGGCAATCACCCAACTCGCGTCGACGAAAAGGGACGACTGAAAGTCCCCGCGGAATTCAAGCGCGTAATCGACGAAAAGTACGGCACGCAATTTTACATCACCAGCCTGGATGGCAAGGTTGCTCAAGTGTATCCCTTCGAGGAATGGCAGAGGATCGAGCAGAAGCTGGCCGGGCTTTCGACTTACAACCCGACCAAAAAGAAGTTTCTCAATCGCGTGAACTATTGGGGGCAGACGGTGGAAATCGACGGCCAGGGCCGCTTGCTCATGCCGCAGATGTTGCGCGACGCGGCGGAGATCAAGGGCGAAGTGGCCGTGACCGGCAATCTGACCTATTTGGAAGTTCGCAACCTGGAAGCGTACCGCAGGGAGATCGAGGAGCAGCCTTTCACGGCTGAGGATGAGAAGACGCTCGACGATCTGGGCATCTAGTGGACGAGGGTTCAACAGACACCCCTCAGGGGGTTGGACGTGGTGGCAAGCACGTTCCAGTTCTTTTAAAAGAAGCGATCGACTTTTTAGCCGTCCGGCGTGGCGGGACTTATATCGACGCCACGGTGGGCCTTGGCGGGCACAGTTACGAAATCGCAAAACGCCTCGGCGCACCGGGACATTTGATTGGGGTCGATAAAGATCCTGCAGCGCTGGAAATCGCGAAAAACGTTCTTGGTCCTTCGTCGTACGTCGTTGGTCAAGATCAAGAAGATTGGCCATCGATTGAATTGCGACATTCGTCATTCGCCGATCTTGCGAAGGACGTAGGACGAACGAAGCAGGACGGAATTGACGGCTTGCTCGCCGACCTCGGCGTAAGCAGCCTGCAATTCGACGAACCGGCGCGAGGCTTTAGTTTTCAGGCGGAAGGACCGCTCGACATGCGGATGAATCCGCAAGCCGAGCTGACCGCCGAACAAGTGGTAAACCACTTCGACGAGCGTGAGCTTGCCGATGTGATTTACGAATTCGGTGAGGAAAGGAGGTCGCGGAGAATCGCCAGAGCCATTGTCCGGTCGCGGCCGATACGAAGTACCGCGCAACTTGCGGAAGTCATATCAGCCGCGGCCCGGCCAATGAATCGGTTTAAAGACAGAAATACCGGGCGGATTCATCCAGCGACGCTGACCTTTCAGGCTCTCCGAATTTTCGTAAACCGCGAACTGGACGATCTGCGGGCGCTGCTCGAAACCGCCCCGCAGTTGCTGAAACCGGGCGGACGGATCGTGATCATCAGCTTCCACTCGCTGGAGGACCGCATGGTGAAAGATGCCTTCCGCGAAGGAGTGAAGCAAGGTCACTATCGGTTACTGACCAAGAAGCCAGTGACGCCCGGCCAAGAAGAGATCGATCGCAATCCGCGCTCGCGCAGTGCAAAGTTACGGGCAGCGGAGAGGATCTAAAAGTTTCCGGGACGGCATCGCCTCTCTCTCAAGGGCGAAACAAAAAACCTTCTCTACGATGCCGTTCCGGAGAAGGTTCTGGGTAGGCAGGAGGCAACACGATGTACACAGGCAATCTGATTGATGAACTGATGAACGCTGTGGAGCGCGCCGAACGGCGCTCTCTGCAGGCGCGTTCTCCGGAAGAAAAACTTGCTTATTTCTACGCTGTAGCCCAGAGCGAATTGGCGCAGCGCGAGCCGTTGCAGGGAGTTGCTTAAATGGCCGCAGCCGCAATCGCAGTTCAAGGCTCCGTTCAAGGTGTCGTCCGCCCACGCCGCAAGCCGTGCTGGACGGGCACGCCGGAGATCTATTTTGCCAAGCCCATCGACAACTCACGCCTGGTGAAAGTCGAAGATCCCAGGCGCGGCCGCGAGATGAGACAGTTCGGCGTGGCGCTGGGGTGTCTTTTCCTGCTGGTGATGACGTTCACCTGGCAGCATTTCAAGGCAATTGAATACGGTTACAAGGTCGAAAGCCTGCGAGTCACTCGCGACGGTATGTTGGAGATGAACCGGACCCTGCAGTTGGAAGCGGCTTCGCTGCGTGCGCCGGACCGCATCGACAAATGGGCGCGAGCGCACGGCATGGAACCGCCGCAAGCCGGCCAGATTATCCGCATGGAACCAAGTTCCTCGGAGTCGAGCATGCCGGTCATGGCGAGCGTGACGCCGGTTTCAGTGGTCTCGATACCGTAAGAACCTTCGCCGCGGATTTGCGCGGATATACGCGGGTCGGCAATCGAGATGATCTGCGAAAATCAGTGGCTTGATTTCTGGCGGCTTGCAAAACAGGCCGCCATGTTTTTCTAGGGGCGAATCGTGGCTGCCAATACGCATCGGAACAGCAAGCTCCGGCTCTACATGCTGGCGTCGGTGCTGGTTCTATGGTGCGGGGGGATTTGCCTCCGTCTGGTTTATCTGCAGATCTTCCGCTACGGAACTTTTATTCAACGGGCCCAGCACCAGCAGCAACGAACCTTTGAAGTCTCTGCCCCTCGCGGTATCATCTACGATCGCAACGGCCGTGAGTTGGCAATGTCAATTGCCGTCGACTCGGTTTTTGCGGTGCCGACCGAGATGCCGGATCTCGCCGGAACGCTCTCGCTGATATCAAAGATTACAAAGACCGATCCTCGTGAACTTCTCGCTCACTGTCAGGCGGCCAGGACTTTCTGTTGGGTAGCGCGGCGGACGGATGCTGACACGGCGCAGCGCATTCGCGCCCTCAATCTGCGTGGAATCTATTTCCAGAAAGAAGCCAAACGCTTTTATCCCAAGGGCGATTTGGCCGCGCAGATCATCGGCTATGTTGGCATGGACGATTCTGGTCTAAGCGGAATTGAGCGCGAGTTCGATGACGAATTGCGTGGCCAGCCAGGCGAAATGCTGATCTCGGTAGATGCGCGGCGCAAGTGGTTCGGCAGCGTCGAGAAACAGCCGGAGTCGGGCCACAATGTCGTGTTGACCATCGATCAGGAAATTCAGTACATCGCCGAACGGGAACTTGATGCGGCGATGCAACAGAATCACGCAATCTCTGGAACCGTCGTCGTCGAGAACCCTCACACGGGCGAAATCCTGGCGCTGGCCAACCGCCCGACTTTCAATCCCAATTTTTCGGACGAAATCACACCGGCCAAACTAAAGAATCACGCGATCAGCGATGTTTACGAACCGGGCTCGACGTTCAAGCTTGTGACCATCTCGGCCGCGGTCGATCAGGGACTCGCGCGCCCCGACGAGCTGATCGACTGCCAGCACGGATCCATTGTGTTGTTTGGGCATCGTATCCATGACTGGCATCCCTGGGGAGTTATGCCGGTGTCGGATGTTCTTGCACATTCGAGTGATGTGGGAGCGATCAAGATCGCTCTTCGGCTGGGCGATGAGCGCATGTACAAATACATTCGCGACTTTGGATTCGGCCAGCGGACGGGAATCGAACTGCCCGGCGAGACGCGCGGGATGACCAAACCACTGAGCCGGTGGTCGAAGATCTCTATCGGTGCAATTGCCATGGGCCAAGAGATCGGAATATCTGCGGTACAACTGGCGGCGATGGTTTCGAGTGTTGCTGACGATGGGGAGCTGGTGGGGCCGCGCATCGTGGCGGGCGAAACTCAGTCGCGGGAGGCACCCCAAACAGTCACATTTCATCCCGTGGACGAACGCAGAGTTGTGTCAACCCAGACGGCGGCGGAGATGCGGCAGATGATGCAAGGGGTTGTGCTGCGTGGAACGGGTAGAAAAGCAATTCTTGACGGCTACAGCTCGGCGGGTAAGACGGGAACGGCGCAGAAGTTTGATCCCATTACACACAAATATTCCCACACCAACTTCTTCGCCTCGTTCGCGGGATTTGCTCCCATCAACAATCCTGCCATTACCGTGGTTGTGATTTTCGATTCACCGATCGCGCCCACCATCATGCAGCGCGAAGGCGGCTGGGCAGCCGCGCCCGTGTTCAATCGCATCGCGCAACAAACATTGGAGTACTTGCACACTCCGCACGATATCCAGCTGTCACCTAACCGCTTGCTGCTGGCCTCTTCCCCACCGGCGA
Organism: Terriglobales bacterium; assembly: GCA_035507035.1. Taxonomy (GTDB): domain Bacteria; phylum Acidobacteriota; class Terriglobia; order Terriglobales; family Acidobacteriaceae; genus DATJOJ01. The sequence goes on from DATJOJ010000044.1 coordinate 19,773, forward strand.
AAGAAGATGCTGTTAGCGAGGGTTCATCTGAGCGATTGGGCGATGCTTTCGACCTGACTGACGAAAATCCAAGCCTGGGGACGCCGACCGAGGCGGCTTCCGCTTCGGGAGCTATCCAGGCACCTGCGTCCGGGATCGTTCCGGCCGCGCTGCGGCAGAGTGAAACTCTACAGGAGCCGGCGCCACCCGCACAGCCTGCCAGCGTGCCTCCCAAAGCGAAAGATCCCCTGCCGACGAGCGGCACACTGGTGGTCGATATGGAGCAAGGCGGGATTGTGGTGCCTTCGTTCGCGGGAAAAAGCGTTCGGGCGGCAATTGAAATCGCCGAAGAGAATGGTTTGGATTTGGACGCTGTGGGCGACGGCTTGGCTCGCGATCAATCTCCGCCGCCGGGAGTTCGGGTGGCAAATGGGACGAAGGTGACGGTGAGGTTCACGCGGTAGCTCTTAAACACCGGTGCACAGACACCCGGCGAAAACCGCAGACGAACTCTTAGCCTGGCCTATAATTCACTTCAATGACGTTCGAACAGCTCCTCTATGGCGCGGAAATCCTGTCTCGGAGCGGAAATCCCAACGTAAGCGGCTTGGAGTATGACTCGCGGCGCATCAAGCCGGGGAGCGCTTTCGTCGCCATGCGAGGCGAAACAAGCGATGGCAATCAATTCATCGACAAGGCCATCGCCAATGGCGCAGTCGCGGTGGTCACGGACTCGGCAAGTGAGCCGCCTCGCGCTGGAGTCGCCTGGGCGCAGGTTGCACATGGACGCCGTGCCTTGGCGAGGCTAAGTGCTAATTTCTACAAGCGGCCGGCAGAACGTCTCGCCATTACGGGGATCACGGGAACGAACGGAAAGAGCACGACCGCCTTTCTGATTGAATCCATTTTGAGCGCGGCCCAACGCAAGAGTGCGCTAATTGGGACAATCGAATATCACGTGGCCGGAAAAGTTCTGCCTGCGCCGCACACGACGCCCGAGTCGCTGGACCTGAATCGTTTGCTGAATCAAGCTCTTGGGGATGGCGCAACCGAAGCGGTAATGGAGGTCTCTTCGCACGCACTGGCGCAACAGCGGGTGTACGGGATTCCGTTTGATGTCGCGGTCTTCACCAACCTGACTCGCGATCATCTCGACTATCACCACACGATGGAGGAATATTTCAACTCCAAGAAAATCCTTTTTGAAGGATGTGGCACGGATGCACCGCGACTCGCGGTGCTCAACACCGATGACGATCACGGGCAAAAGCTGGAGAAGGTCAGCACAAAAGTGGGGTCGCAGGTTCTAACTTATGGTCTGACGAGTGGCGACTTTCATGCGAAAAATCTTTCCATAACTTCACGCGGCTCGCGGTTCGATCTAAAGACGCCGACCGAGTGCGTTCCCTTATTCTCGCCACTGATCGGCAAAGTAAATGTCTACAATGCTCTCGCTGCATCGGCCGCAACTTATGCCCGCGGCTGCAAGATCGAAGTGCTTGTGCAGGGCTTAAGTGGCCTCACTCGAGTTCCGGGCCGATTCGAGCGTGTGGATTGTCAGCAGCCGTTCACGGTGGTTGTCGACTACGCTCATACGGATGACGCGCTGCGCAATTTGACCGCGTTGGCACGTGAGTTCGTGCAACAGGCCGGCAATCAGGGACGAGTGATCACGGTTTTTGGCTGCGGCGGTGATCGCGACCGCACCAAGCGTCCCTTGATGGGCGAAGCTGCCGGGCGCGGGAGCGATTTCGCCGTGCTGACTTCCGACAATCCACGAAGTGAGGATCCGCTGGCGATCATTAATGATGCGTTAGTCGGGCTGCAGCGCTGCGGCACTCCGTACAAGATTGAGCCCGACCGTAAGGCTGCGATTACACTCGCCGTCCGCGAAGCAAAACCCGGCGACATCGTTCTGATAGCCGGCAAAGGCCACGAAAAAGTTCAAGTCACTCGCGACGGATCCATTCCCTTCGACGATGTCGGAGTTGCTCGCGAAGTTCTGCGGGACGGAGGATATGGCTGCGAAGCCGCCTCCGGGAGAACAGCATGAAGCTGCCACTCTCTCGCATCGCAGAATTTCTCTCGGCAGCCGGAGAATTCGATCCCAACTCCGTTGCTTCTGGATATTCGATTGACTCCCGCACGATTCGCCCTGGTGAGTTATTCTTCGCGGTGAAAGGCGATCACTTGGATGGCCATGACTTCGTTGCGCAGGCATTGGATCGAGGGGCGCTCGCTGCCGTGGTGCGCAGCGATCAGATCGTCCGATATTCAGCAAAAGGAGCTCTTCTCTCGGTAGGCGATACGCTGGTTGCTCTCCAAACCTTAGGGGCCTCGGTGCGGCGGTTGTGGGGAAAAAATGTCGTGGGCATCACCGGATCGACGGGCAAAACCACAACCAAGGAAGCGATCGCGCACGTTCTTTCTGGGCGCCTGCGCGTGCTGAAGTCAGAAGGAAATTTTAATAATCACTTCGGCCTGCCGCTGATGTTGCTCAAGCTTGAACCGCAGCACGATATCGCCGTCATTGAGATGGGCATGTCGCACGCGGGGGAGATTACGGCGCTGGCCAAAATTGCGCAGCCAGAGATCGGAGTGGTCACAAATGTCGCCCCCGTGCACTTGGAGTTTTTCAATTCCGTGGCCGACATCGCGCGAGCAAAGTATGAGCTCGTGGAATCTTTGCCGTCCGGCGGAACGGCTGTGCTCAACGCCGATGACGAGTATGTTTCGCAGTTTGGCCGCGATTTTCACGGCAAAGTGGTGCTATACGGCACCAAACCCATAGCTGACATTCGAGCGGAAAACATTCGACACTTCGGTCCGGATGGCTCCAGCTTCGAACTTGTTGTTGGAAGTTGCCGTGAGCCGGCAAAGCTGCCGCTGGTGGGTGTACATAATATCTACAACGCGCTGGCTGCGGTGGCTGTGGGCCTGGAACGCGGATTGACGCCGTCCGAGGCCGCAGACCGCCTGGCTTCTCTAGCCCCAGCGGACAAGCGCGGGCAGGTTCTCCAACTCGGCAACATCACGGTCATCAACGATTGTTACAATTCCAATCCAAAAGCGCTTGATGCCATGGTTGATACTTTGGCCGCGATGCCGGCGAAGAGACGGATTGTCGTTGCTGGCGAAATGCTTGAGCTAGGACAGACCGGGCCGGAGTTACATCGACTCTCAGGCGCGCACATGGCGGAGAAAAAAATCGATCTCTTGTTGGGAGTGCGTGGTTTGGCGAAAGACATGGTCGAAGCCGCCCGAAAATCAGGAATGAAGGCCGAGTTTGTGACGACTTCGGAAGAAGCCGGCCAATGGCTAGCGAAGGAAACCAGGGCTGGCGATATTGTGCTCCTGAAAGCTTCGCGCGGGGTCAAGCTGGAAAAAGCGTTGGAGACATGGAAATCAATGGCAAGTAACAGCGCTGATCTCGGGTCGAACCACCGACGACCGGCGACCAACGACCAACGACGATAGGTTTTATGGAGGCGGATTGCTTTATTGGCTGCTGTACCTGAAGCTGTTTCATTACTTCCCGCCGTTCCGCATCTTCCGCTATCTCACATTTCGGACTGCATTCGCCAGCCTCACCGCGCTTTTCACCGGATTGATTGTCGGCCCGCTGGTCATCAACCGCCTCCGCGAATTTCAAATCGGCCAATACATTCGCGAAGAAGGTCCCAAGGCCCATCAGAAAAAATCGGGTACGCCGACAATGGGCGGCCTGCTGATCGCGATTTCCATCGTGATTCCGACGCTACTGTGGGCTGATCTCAGCAATCGCTTTGTCTGGATCGCGGTGTTGTCGACGACGGCTTTTGCCGCGATTGGTTTCGCCGACGATTACACCAAAGTTGTGCACCGCAGAAATCTCGGTCTCACGGGTAAGGCCAAGTTGGGCTATCAGATTGCTGTCAGCATTCTTATCGCCGTGGCCCTGATCGCTATGCAGACCCGCAGTTTGTATTCAACCAAGCTGATGGTGCCATTCGTGAAGCAATTTCGTCCGGACCTGGTCATCACCTCTCTGGAGCGCGATCCGCACATCTGGTTCCTGGCGTTTGTGCCGTTTATCGCCTTTGTGGTGCTCGTCATTGTCGGTTCGAGCAACGCGGTGAATCTGACCGATGGCCTGGATGGCCTAGCGATCGGATGCACGGTGATTGCGGCTGGTGCTCTAGCGGTCCTGACCTACGTTAGCGGCCACGCAACGTTTGCTTCGTATTTGGAACTGCAACGAATGCCGCAGGTCGGCGAGTTGACTATTTTTTGCGGCGCGATGGTCGGTTCGGCGATTGGATTCTTGTGGTACAACGCCCATCCCGCGGAGGTTTTCATGGGCGATGTGGGATCGCTGGCGCTGGGTGGGGCCATCGGCACGGTAGCCGTCATGATCAAGCAGGAACTATTGCTGCCCTTTATCGGCGGGATCTTCGTGATCGAAGCGATCTCCGTCATTTTGCAAGTAGCCTCCTATAAATTGCGCAAGAAGCGAATCTTCAAGATGGCACCCTTGCATCATCACTTTGAGTTGCTGGGGTGGTCGGAATCGAAGATCATCGTGCGATTCTGGATTGCCTCGTTGATATTCGCCCTGTTTGCGCTAACCACGCTGAAACTAAGATAATCTTTTCACCACGGAGAAACAGAGGCACGGAGATATCTGGCACTTAGTTTCTCCGTGGCTCAGTATCTACGTGGTCTAATGTCTGAATGGATCTCCAGAATAAACGCGTGCTCGTGGTCGGCCTGGGCAAGTCAGGGGTGGCTTCGGCCCTCTTCCTCAAAGCACACGGTGCGCGAGTCACGGTTTCTGACACGAAGACTCAGGACGAACTGAAGGAAGAGATTCCCCAGCTTTTGGATGAGGGCATTGCGGTTGAGACCGGTGGCCACGGCGAGCGCACCTTTCGGAATCAGGACTTGATCGTGGTCAGCCCCGGCGTGCCGCTCGATGCCGCCCCGCTACAGCAAGCACGCGCCTTGGGTGAGAAAGTTATCGGAGAAATCGAGCTTGCGGCGCAGTTTTTCCCCGGCAGCATCATCGCGATTACGGGTTCCAACGGGAAAACCACGACTACGACCTTAACCGGTGATGTGGTGGTGAATGGAGGATTCCCGGTCGTGGTAGGCGGAAATATCGGCCGACCGGCGATTTCCCTGGTCGAAGACGCCAGCGACGATACTATTGCCGTGCTCGAGGTTTCCAGCTTTCAACTTGAGACGATCGAGACTTTTCGTCCGCACATTGCCGTGGTCCTTAATGTAACCCCCGACCATCTTGACCGGCACCACAGCTTCGACGCCTACACTGACGCCAAGGCCCGCATCTTTGAAAATCAGAAGAGCGACGATTTTGCCGTGCTGAACTTCGATGATCCCACGTGCGTGAAACTCGCTTCCCGCACACGGGCACAGGTGTTCTGGTTCAGCCGGAAGAAAGAAGTGAAGCAGGGCGCGCAGGTTCGGGACGGACGTATTTTGTTCCGCGATACGAACGGAGAGCGGGAAATCATGCTGACTTCTGAGGTTCCGCTCAAGGGTTCGCACAACGTGGAAAATGTACTGGCTGCGGTTTGCATCGGGATGCTCAGCGGCGTCGAACCAAGGCGCATTGGCAAGGCGGTACGGGAGTTTCGGGCGGTTGAGCATCGGCTCGAGCATGTGGCAACGATTCGCGGCGTGGAATATTACAACGATTCCAAAGCAACGAATGTTGACGCGACCATCAAGGCGCTCGAATCCTTCCCCGCCAACATTCATTTGATTCTCGGCGGCAAGGATAAGGGCAGCGATTACTCGGTTTTGAACGACCTGCTTCGACAGCGAGTAAAGTGGGTTTATACCATTGGTGCTGCGGCGGCGAAGATCGAATCGCAGATCAAAGGAACTGAAGTCGTTCACGCGGAAACCCTCGAAAATGCTATTCATCTGGCCACCGATTCCGCTCACCCGGGCGACATCGTCTTACTGGCTCCGGCCTGTTCGAGTTTCGATCAGTTCCACAATTACGAGCATCGCGGGCAAGTGTTCAAGAGCTTAGTGCACAGCCTCGCGGGAGCCCCTGCGGCAGCACCATCCCGCTGAGGGAGTCCTCTCGGAACCAATCTCGTCACCCCTAGACGAAAAAAACCCAAATTGATCGGCCGCCTTTCGGGTCTGCGTGGTGAAATAAAACTCGATGGCGAAGCGCGTCAGTGTCGATCGCTGGATGTTCACGGTTACGCTCCTGCTGATTTTTGTCGGCCTGGTGATGGTCTTCAGCGCTTCCGCGGTCATGGCGAAGGAGCGCTACGGCTCCGGCTATTTCTTCCTGTTGCGGCAACTGGGATGGGCGACGGCGGGGCTTCTAGTCATGGTCGTTGCCATGAAGATCGATTATCGCCACTATAAACATCCCGCCCTGGTGTTTTCGGTTCTTGGACTGACCACCGTGATGCTGATCTCGGTCTTCTTCCTCGACCGTGCGCATCACACGCATCGCTGGATTCATTGGGGACCGATGTCGTTCCAGCCGTCGGAGATGGCCAAGCCGGCGCTCATTCTCTTTCTCGCATTTTTTCTCGAAAGCCGGACCAAGGCGATGGAAGATTGGCGCAACACCATTCTGCCGGCCGTCGTGCCGACGCTCGTCTTCATCGGCTTAATTGTGTTTCAGCCAGATCTGGGTACGGCGATTGCTTGTGCGGCCATCACCACCTGCATCCTTTTTGTAGCCGGAATGCAAATGCAGTATTTGTGCTACGCCTTTCTCGCTTCCCTGCCTATTTTGTACCTGCTGATTTTTCGCGTGGCCTACCGCCGGGCGCGCATCCTGGCGTTTCTCGATCCCTACTCCGATCCGCAGGGCCGCGGCTTCCACATTATTCAGTCCTTGATTGCGGTTAGCACCGGCGGTCTCACCGGCGTCGGCCTCATGGAAGGCAAGCAGAAGTTGTTTTACCTGCCGGAGCCGCATACAGATTTTATCTTCGCCGTGACGGCGGAGGAGTTAGGGCTGGTCGGCTCGTTGGCCATCGTTCTGTTGTTTGCAATCTTCTTATGGCGGGGGATTCGCACGGCTCTCCGCACGGACGATATGTTTGGGCGTCTGCTAGCGGTTGGCATCACCAGCATGATCGTGGTGCAGGCTTTCATTAATATGAGCGTCGTGCTCGACCTCATGCCTACCAAAGGAATTCCGCTGCCGTTCGTCTCCTACGGCGGTTCGTCGTTGTTTTTTGCTCTGGCGTGCGTGGGAGTGTTGCTGAATATTTCCAAGCAGGCCGAATAGAGCGCCTTGGCCCATGTAGTTTATAGTCCCATCATGCGGGCAATTCTTGCGGGGGGCGGTACAGGCGGACACGTCATTCCCGCGCTTGCCATTGCGCACGAATTGCAGAAACAGTATGGCGCTGAGATTTTGTTTGTGGGGACGGCCCGCGGCATCGAAAATCGCCTGGTCCCGGCTGCGGGATATGACCTTCGATTGGTCCAGGTTGGGGCGCTGAAAAATGTCAGCCTGCAGACGAGGCTGAAGACGTTTGGCGATTTGCCGCGCGCGATTTGGGAGTCGTCGCGGATTCTTGCAGAATTTCGTCCGGATGTGGCAGTTGGCGTAGGAGGATACGCCTCTGGCCCGGCGATGCTGGCCGCGGTGGCGAGGCGAATTCCAACGCTGGTGTTCGAGCCAAACTTTGTTCCGGGATTTGCCAATCGGATTGTTGCCTCGTTTGTCTCGGCTGCGGCAGTTCAGTTCCAGGAAACCGGAAAATATTTTCGCCACTGCGAGGTGACGGGGGTGCCAGTGCGGGAAGCGTTTTTCAAAATCGGCGGCTCGCACTCAAACCCGACTCTGCTGGTCTTCGGAGGAAGCCAGGGAGCGCACGCAATCAATTTGGTTGTGATGCAATCGGCGGAGGAATTGTTGAGCAAAGTTCCCGGGCTACGCATTGTCCATCAGACCGGCGAGCGTGACTATAATGACGCGTTGACCGCATACACAAATTTGGGCGGTGCGGTAGAGGCTTACCGTTTTATCGATGACATGCCCGGTTACTTCACTCGTGCAAGTTTATTGCTGTGCCGTTCGGGAGCGAGCACGGTTGGCGAAGTGACGGCGGCGGGAAAGCCCGCGATTTTCGTGCCCTTTCCACGCGCAGCAGACGATCATCAGAAACGCAATGCGGAAGCACTGGAGCGGGTCGGCGCCGCGGCCATGATCGAAGAATCGATGTTCACCCGCGAGAGTCTAATCTCTACGGTCGCATCGCTGTTTGCGGATTCGGCAAAGCTGGCGAAGATGAGCGAAGCGGCGCGGAAGTTGGCGCATCCCAATGCTGCGAGGGATATTGCGGCAATGGCGGCAAAGATAGCGGGTGTTGCTTAACTTAGCGTGCTCGGCGTCCTTGGCGGTAATCGTTTTTTAACCGCAAAGGCCGCGAAGGAACGCAAGGGAAAATTCATGATTAAAGCGGTGCGTGGAACTCGCGATTTGTTGCCGCCGGAGACGGCGCTATGGAACTTCGTTGAGGCGGCGGTGCGCGATGTGTTCCGCGTATACAACTTTCAGGAAATTCGCACGCCGATCTTCGAGGAGACGCAGTTATTTTCGCGTGCCGTCGGCGAAGAAACGGACGTTGTTTCGAAAGAGATGTACACGTGGGAGGATCGCGGGAGAGCAGAGAGTGACAAGGGTCAGTCCCTCACGCTTCGCCCCGAAAATACCGCCGGCATAGTTCGCGCTTACATTGAACATAAAATGTGGGACCGCGGCCTCAACAAGTTTTATGCCATCGGACCGATGTTTCGGCGCGAGCGTCCGCAGAAAGGACGCTATCGGCAGTTTTCTCAGATCGACGCCGAGATCATTGGACCGCCATCGTCGGGCAGCGAATCGCCGGCGCGCGATGCGGAGCTTCTGGAAATGATTGCCGCGCTGCTCGACCGGCTTGGCATCGAAGGTTGGATGCTGCAGTTAAATTCCGTGGGCTGCGTGAACGACCGCGCCAAATATAACGAGGCTTTGCGTACGGCGCTCGAGCCGGTTGCGCCGAAGATGTGCGTCGATTGCCAGCGGCGCGCCGTCACGAATCCACTGCGCGTATTCGATTGCAAAGTGCCGGAGGATCAGCCGATCATCGAGATGCTGCCGCGCATCAGCCAATACCTCGATGAGCCTTGCCGCAAGCATTTTGAAGAAGTGCAGGCGATTCTGAAGGCGGTTGGTATTCCATTTCAATTGAATGACCGCTTGGTACGCGGGCTCGATTACTACACGCGCACGGCGTTTGAGTTTACGCACGGCGCCTTGGGTGCGCAGAACGCAATTCTCGGCGGCGGGCGCTATGACGGACTGTCGGAATCGCTCGGGGGACCGAGTGCTCCTGGAATCGGATTTGCCATTGGTGAAGACCGATTAGTCCTGGCGTTAAAGCAATCGGCGGAGTCGGTTCGCGTGAAGCCGGATGTTTACATTGCGCCGTTGGGTGAGGGCATGGATCGCGAAGCTGCCCGGCTCGCGCGCGAGTTGCGTAAACACGACATTGTTGTCGAGTTGGGCGATGAGGATTTTCGTTTGAAAAAGTCGTTCGAGATGGCGACAAAGGCGGGTGCACGCTACATTTTGATTGTCGGAGAGAACGAAGTGAGGTCGGATGTGTTTTCGTTGAAACACCTGGAGAGCGGGGAGCAGGTATCGGTGGCGCGGGGGGAATTGGCGGAGAGGGTCGGGCGTGGCGGCGATGTACCTCAGGCGTTAAAGCGCAGCTGAAAAGTAGCTGATATTCGCAGCGCTGAAGCGCTGCACCACCCAAAAACAGGCCGTAAATTCATGCCAACACCAGCTGCAGAACTGGGAAAACTTGATTACTTCGTCGGAACGTGGCGGCTGGAGGGCGAGGTCGAGCCGAACTCTATCAGTCCTGGCGGCCATTTGATCGAGACCGACCAGAACGACTGGATGGACGGCGGATTCTTTCTGGTCGTGCGTTCTGAATTCACGATTTCGGGTATGAACGGAGCCAGCGGCGTCGCCTATCTCGGCTACGACCCGAACGAAAAGCTTTACACCTACGACGAATTCAACAGCATGGGCGAAGCCATTCACTCGAAGGGGTTCGTCGATGGCGACACGTGGATCTGGAGTGGCGAGAGAAAAATGGACACTGGAATAGTGAAAACCCAGTGGGTGGTGAAAATTCGCACAGCCGTTACTTACGACTTCAAATTTGAGATGTCACCGGATGGAACTACGTGGACTACGGTCGTTGAGGGCAAGGCTATCAAACAGCCGTGATTTACTGCGTGAGCTTTTCCAGGTGACGGAATCCATCGGTTGCGATGAACAACAGGAACGACAGAGTTCCGTTGTAACCCACGTGGGTAAGAAAGCTGGCGGCTACCGATTTTGTCAGTGCGCGAACAGTCGTCAGAACCAAACCAACTAGAAAAATAATCAATACTGCCCACGAGTATCCGAGCTGTGCGCCGTGCAGCAGGCCGAAGAGCGCGGAGGTCAGAAAGATAGCTACAGCAACGCCGAGCCGCCGCGCCAGCACGGGATAAAGGAACCCGCGAAAAAATAGCTCCTCCATCAACGGCGCGATGGTCACCGACATAATCGAGAGAAATGCGGCTTCCTTGGCCGTGCCGAAAAATTGATCGATGGGCAAGTGTTTGGGAATGGGCAACAATTGCCCCACCCCCAGCAAAGCAAAGTACACGATAGCGCCGCAAATGATAAACATTCCCCACATCGAGCCTGGCCAATTCCAGCGGATCGAAGCCCAGAAGAGCCGTCCCGGCTGACGCTTAACGACCAGAACCATGAAAACCAACACTACGAAGTAAGCCAGGATTTGCGCGACCACGCTGACCATGGGGAACTTCACTACGTCGAGGAAGGGCTTGTCACGGAACAAAAACCGCTGCGCCGCCAGCGCAACCGCCAGCGCCAGGACAACGATAGAAACGATGGTTAGCAGCGCGATCTGGAGCACGTCCCAGCCTGTCCAGACGGGGTCCTCCGCCAGAGGACGCGTAGGTACGGGAGGTTCGGGCACCGGTCCGAGGGCTGGTTCGAACGACGGGTTGGTTTCGGAAGACACGCGGTTGAATTTCTAAGAGGGAACCTTTTGACTTTACACGAAAATACTATCTAAGCGGACCAGACCCTCTTCTCTTCCAGCTTGCCATTGAAGAAGTGCGCCAGCGCCTGCCCCGTGTAGGACTTCTTATTCTTTGCAACCTGTTCCGGCGTGCCTTGCGCCACGATGCGGCCGCCATCTTCGCCGCCTTCGGGGCCGAGATCGATGATCCAATCGGCATTGCGAATCACATCGAGATTGTGTTCGATGATTACAATCGTATTGCCCAAGTCTGTGAGGCGGTGCAGCACGTCGAGCAGCTTTTTAACATCGTCGAAGTGTAGACCGGTTGTGGGCTCGTCGAGCAGATATAAAGTACGGCCGGTTTGGCGCTTGCTCAGTTCGCGGGCCAATTTGATACGCTGGGCTTCGCCGCCGGAAAGCGTAACGGCGGACTGGCCGAGATGAATATAGCCCAGACCGACGTCGACCAAGGTCTGTAACTTTTGTTTCACCTGCGGAATATTTTCAAGGATAGGTAGTGCGTCGGCAACTGAGCTTTCCAATAGATCGGCGATGGAATATCCCTTGTACTTCACCGCGAGGGTTTCGTGATTGTAGCGGCGGCCGCCGCAGACTTCGCAAAGCACATAGACGTCCGGCAAGAAACTCATTTCGATACGACGCTGGCCTTCGCCCTGGCAGGCTTCGCAACGTCCACCAGACACGTTGAAGGAAAATCGCCCCGGCTTGTAGCCGCGTTCGCGGGACTCCGGCAGCATCGCATAGAGATCGCGAATCTGCGAGAAAACTCCCGTGTAGGTTGCAGGATTCGAGCGCGGCGTGCGGCCGATCGGCGACTGATCGATGCGAATGACTTTATCGATATTCTCCGCGCCCGAGATCGCCTTGTGGTCGCCAGGTTCTTCCCGCGAACGATAGAGCGTCTTGGCGAGGGCACGATAAAGAATGTCGTTGACCAGAGTGGATTTTCCCGATCCCGAGACGCCGGTCACGACCGTGATCACCCCGAGCGGAAACGTCACATCCAGATTCTTTAGATTGTTCTCGCGAGCGCCGAGAATGCTGATACCGACGCCATTTGCATTCCGCCGCTCCGGCAACATCTCGATCTGAGTGCGGCCGGAAATGTAAGCGCCGGTGAGGGACTCGGGTGTTTCCGCGATTTGCTCCGGCGTGCCATGGGCGACTAGCTTACCCCCATGCCGCCCGGCGCCGGGACCGAGATCGATCACATAATCGGCGCGGCGAATGGTTTCTTCATCGTGCTCGACCACTAGCACTGTATTGCCGAGATCGCGCAGTTCTTCGAGCGCTTGTAAAAGACGATCGTTGTCGCGATGATGCAGACCGATGGACGGCTCGTCGAGCACGTAGAGTACACCGCGCAGCTTGGATCCAATTTGCGTGGCCAGGCGAATGCGCTGACCTTCGCCTCCGGAAAGCGTCGCAGCCGAACGATCGAGAGAAATATAGCCGAGGCCGACGGCGTCCAAGAATTGCAGGCGTTCGGTGATCTCATGCACAATGCGATCGGCAATCAAAGCCTCGCGGCCGCTGAGCTTGATTTTTCTCGACGTCTCGAGCGCACGCGAGACCGGCATGGCGGTGAATTCCGCGATCGACATGCCGTTAACTTTGACCGCCAGGCTCTCAGGCCGAAGCCGCTGGCCATGGCAAACCGGACATTCCGCCGCAGACATGTAATCGAGCAGGAAATCACGGTAACCCTCGGAGGTTGAACCCTCCATGGCCCGTTTCAAATAGGCGAGAATCCCAGCGAAGCCAGTTTTGCCACTTCTGTTCGCTTCGCCATAGAGCAGCAGGTTCTGAATCTTCTCGGGAAATCTCTCGAACGGTGTGCTGAGGTCGATGCCATGAGCCGCCGCCGCGATTTGCAGCATGTGAATCAGGTTCTGCGAGGCCGATCCCGGCCCGAGCCCACCATCGAGCAAGGGTTTGGACCAATCCACGATGACCTTCGCCGGATCGAAATCGTAGATGCTGCCCAGGCCGTGACATTCGGGGCAGGCTCCATAAGCGCTGTTGAAGGAAAATGACCGAGGCTCGAGTTGCGGCACGTTGATGCCGCAGTCGGGACAGGCTAGCCGTTCGGAATAAAGTTGCTCTTCACCATCGACCACCGCGACTTGCACCAGACCGCCTGCCAGTTTCATCGCCAAACCGATCGAGAGCCCGAGCCGGTGCTCGATGCCTTCTTTCACCAGGAGACGATCCACGACGACTTCGATCGTGTGGTTCTTGCGTTTATCGAGAAGAATCTCGTCTTCGAGGTTTACGATTTCGCCATCCACCCGCGCACGGGTATAACCGTGTTCGACCAGCTTCTCCATTTCTTTTTTGAATTCGCCCTTGCGGCCGCGCACGATCGGCGCGAGCACCATCACGCGTTCGCCGGGTGTCAAGGCCATCACTCGCTGAACGATCTGATCCGCCGATTGCCGTGCTATAGCGCGCCCGCATTGCGGGCAATGGGCCGCTCCGATGGAGGCAAATAGAAGCCGGAGATAGTCGTAGATTTCGGTGATCGTACCCACGGTGGATCGCGGGCTGCGGCTGGTAGTTTTCTGCTCAATCGAAATCGACGGGCTCAGGCCATCGATGGAATCGACATCCGGCCGCTCCATTTGATCGAGAAACTGGCGAGCGTAGGGCGACAACGTCTCGACGTACCGGCGTTGGCCCTCGGCGTAGATCGTGTCAAATGCCAGAGACGACTTTCCCGAGCCGCTGAGACCCGTAATCACGGTCAGGGTGTTGCGGGGGATTTCGACGTCGATGTTTTTGAGATTATGCTGGCGCGCCCCGCGCACCGAGATCTTAGTAATGGCCATAATGCCCGACAGTTGCGCCTTCTAGACCTTTCGTAACGTGGACGGGTCCGCAGAAATGTTGGAGAGTGGGAGTGCGCACTTCTACTCACGTATCTTAGTCGTTAACAGCAGCAAGCGTCAACGCGGGTAGATTGAAGGAAGCGCCGGCAGCGTCAAAACCAGCCGAAGAAAATCGGATTCGCGGCTGCGGCGAGTCAAGGGAAAGCGGAACCGAGCTTGAGCAGTTTACTGGGCGCGCTAATCTTATCTCTCACCGTAGTGACGGTGGTTGCAACCGGAATTTTTGCAGCCTACGCTGCCGTTCTTGGAATTCTTCGATTGATGGCTCCTCAGCGGCCTAAAACCCCGACAACACCCATGCTGGTCGGGCAGACTCGCGCCGCGCACGCGGGCGGCGACTAAACAGGACGAACAGGTCCTGACGTCACCCTATATTTTCCGAGGAAAAACGGACTTCACTGAGGATTCGGCTGTGGCTGAGATCCGGGGAATCCTGGTCCGCCGAACCTGGGATTACCCGGGTTCGGCAATCCATTTGGATTCTGTTGTCCTTGTTGTTGCTGCTGCTGTAGCTCCTGCAGTAATTGCTGCGGGGTCTTCACCTGGTTTGCATTGGGATTGCCAAAGGGATTCGCTACGCCTTGCTGGTCATCAGCCTGTTGATTCTGATCGGGTTGTTGCTGCTCTTCCGCGCTACCGAAAATGTCCGCGGAGTCTTGTTGGTTGTCGCCTTGCGCTTGATCATTGCCGAAGTCCAAGGCCTCGCCGGCTTGCACTCCGCCTGGCGGCGCCTGCGGCGGAGCATTTTGCATTTGCGCATTGGCAACTTGATTGACTGGCTCAGCTGCTGGTTTCGAAAGCAGCATGACGCGGTCGAGGCCGCTCGGATTGGTTGCCGATCCCATCAAAACATAGTTAAAGTGCGAGCCGTTCAAAATCGCGGTTAGAACGTCGCGTGCCGGCCCCGGCCCGAAGATCCCCATCACTCGTTCGGTGGCATTGCCGGGAATGTCGATCGAAGCTCCCGTTTGTTTCCGCACCTCGCGAAGAATGTCACCCAAGGTAGAATTTGGGGCATTGACCGTCAATTGCTCGCCAACGAAAGAAACGGTTGGAGGCGTAGCCGGCATTTGCGCTGGTGTCAGCGGAGTCGGCGGAGGCGCAGGCGTAGCCGCAATGGGCGCTGCCTTGGTTCTGGCCTTGTGGCGAGTCTGGGCCGCCAGACTGGGATTCGCCGAAAGAGAAATCAACGAAAGAAGGATGAGGAACCTAAGCTGCAATTGGCCACCTGACATATGGAACGTCCTCATCGCTTGACCTTGCAGGCCGAAACCTGCCCCCACACAGGAATTCTAGCACCGCTGGGAGGGGGTCTTGAAAACGCCGGAGTAACCCGACAAACCCGGGCTATTGCCGGGGAGCGTAATAGCCCTTGCGGGCCCGGACCTGCAGATCCTTCTTGGAAGCGGTGATTTCGATGGGCCGGTAGCGGCCGTCGGCTTCAAAATCCGCGGGACGGTAGGAAACGATGTATTGGCTGCGCAGTTCGTCCTCAATGGCGGCAAACGAAGACTTAATATCCTTGGTCTTATATGGAAAAAAAGCCTTCCCGCCGGTGGCATCGGCAAGCTGAGCCAAGACCCAGTCCCCGCGCAAGATCAAGCCGCTATCATCGGTGGAAATCGCGTAAATGATAACTTCCGCCCGCTGCGCCATTGCGATGGCTTCCGCTTCGCTGTGCTCGCTCTGATTGTCCTCGCCGTCGCTTACCACGATAATGGCGCGGCGTACCGGGCGGCTTTCCTCGCTCCGATTCAGGCGATCATGACAAGCCTGATAAATCGCATCGTAAAGCGCCGTTCCCCCACCGTTGTGTAAACGACGTACGCCGTCCGCCAGCTGCGAGACGTCGTCGGTGAAATCTTGTGTGATATTGCTACGCGAATTGAAGCCCATCACGAAAGCTTTATCAAAGTTCGCGCGCACGGTCTGCTGCAAAAAAGTGATGGCAGAGTCTTGCTCGAAGTCGAACCGGCTGCGCACCGACCCGCTGGTATCGATGAGCAGGCCGAGATGCAGGGGAAGATCGGTCTCCCGCCTGAAGTTGACGATGGACTGCGGCGGCTTATGATCGTCGAGAATCGAGAAATCGGTCTCGTTCAGATTGCGCACAAACTTGCCGTGCTTGTCGGTAGCAATGAACAAGAGATTCACTTCATCGACGCGCTTGCGTATAGTGAGGACCGACTCGTCGCGCTGATCAGAATCGGCGGCGGGCGCTGAGGGCGAGGACACGAAAGCGTTGCCTGGAGAGCTGTACGCCGACTGCGGAAAAACTGGCTGTACCGCTAGCCCGAACAACAACAGCGCGAGCAAAAAATACCATTTTGTGTACTTCATTCCAAGTCCCAGCCGCTTACTCTTTGCACAGCGCAGCCGTTGCACAACCACGCCTATATAGATGCACGTGAAGGGCCGAAAAATGCCCCTCTTTCAGCTCTGACTCTAGGCAACCCATTGAAGACTGCCAAGTTACAAAAGGAGCACTCGACGGGGCATGGCCCCTCTCCGATGTGAGGACGGAATTGGGTTCGCTGGGCAGACGGCTCTTGGCTTACTAGTTGCATACGCGCCCCTGTTATACACGGCCCTGCGGGTTACAATAGGCAAATTCCCAAGGAGAAGGTATGAAAAAGGTCTTCCTGCTGCTGATGGTGTCTGTCCTGGCTCTGTCCGCATCAGCCGCCGATAACGAGAAGGAACAAGAACGGGTTCGCGACTCGGGCCAAGTTTTGAAAGAAATTTTGAATATCCCCGACGACATTCCTCAAGATTTGCTCGATAAAGCCGAATGCATCATCGTGTTGCCTTCGGTCAAGAAAGGTGCATTTGGGGTGGGTGCCAGCTATGGGCGCGGGCTGATGATTTGCCGCGGCGGCCAGCACTATACGGGCTTATGGGGACCTCCTGCCATGTACGCGCTGGAAGGCGCCAGCATTGGCTTTCAGTTGGGTGGCCAGGCTACGGACTTTGTCCTTCTGGTCATGAATCCGGCCGGTGCGCGGTCGTTGCTGAGCAGCAAAGTGAAACTGGGCGCGGATGCATCCGCCGCTGCTGGCCCGAAAGGCCGCACTGCATCGGCCGCAACCGACGTTGTGATGACCGCCGAAATTCTTTCTTACTCCCGCAATAAAGGGCTTTTCGCGGGCGTGTCTCTGGAGGGTTCGACCCTCCGCTCTGATGGCAGTGCTAACGAAAAACTCTACGGTCAGAAATTGAGTGCGAAAGACATCATCCGGCGCGGGAAAGTGAAGAATCCGGAATGTGCCAAGGAATTGGTCGAGCTACTCGACAAGAAGAGCCCAAAGAATAAGTCGGATCCGAAATCGCTGGAGTAGAGCCTTCGGCTGAGGGCCAATTAGCCATTTTTTTTGCGATCTTCGCGGTTAAGAGCCTTTACCGCAAAAAACGCGAAGAATTCCCAACTTCGTAGAGCGACTCCGTGGTTAGGACGTTATCGGCAAGTCATTTGAGTCTGCGTCCGTTAAAATCTCATCTCGATGCCTAAGTCGCTAACCCGCTGCTCCTGGGCAACGAACGAATTGTCCATTCGCTATCACGATGAGGAGTGGGGCGTTCCCACGCATGACGATCGCCGTCTGTTCGAATTTCTCATCCTGGAAGGCGCACAAGCCGGCCTTAGTTGGGACACGATTCTCCGCAAACGCGAGAACTACCGTGCAGCGTTCGATGCGTTCGACGCTGAGATGATCGCCAAGTACGATCGGCCAAAGATGCGAACTCTTCTGGGAGATCCCGGGATCATTCGCAATCGGCTGAAGATCGAATCCGCCGTTAAGAACGCAAAGGCATTCCTCGAAGCGAAAGACGAATTCGGGTCTTTCGACGCCTATCTCTGGCGGTTTGTCGATGGGCGTCCCCGGATCAACTCGTGGCATGCCAAATCAAAGATTCCCGCCTCGACGCCCCAATCCGATGCCCTGAGCAAAGACCTGAGAAAACGCGGGTTCAGCTTTGTGGGGACGACGATTTGCTATGCCTTTATGCAAGCTGTCGGCATGGTGAATGATCACCGGATAGATTGCTTTCGCTGGAAAGTGCTTGCTCAGGCGATGTAGGCGCGGCGGCGGAGCGAAGGGATGACCCCAGCTTAATAAGTGAACGTCGCAATCGACTGCAGGCTCCCGCCGTTAGAGTCAACAAATGGCGAACGTGGTAGCTCGGTCGTGCAGCCGGTGGTTGAATTTACCTCAAGGAGCGCGATATAGGAGTCGCCCGTGAGGAAACCTTCCGATACATACAGTCCTTGCCCCGTACCCGCATCTCCCATCACGTCGACCTGCGATGCTGTGGCCCAACTCGCGTTGTAACCCTTCAGGTCCGTCAGGCAGTTGTTAGGATACGTGACAATTCCTGTGGCGGTGTCAAATGAAAGTGTGGTTACTTGTCCCGACCCGCTGTCTACGACGTAAATGAACTGATTATCGGGGCTCAAGGCGATACTGGTGGAATTAAGGCCGCTTCCCAAGCTGCCGTCTCCGCCGTAGGTAGTGGTCGGCCCCAACACCCCATTAGAGCCGATGCTCGCAACGTCAAGTTGCGTGGTGTTCGAGGCTGAGGAGTCGCCAAAGATCGCCCACTTCCCGTCGTGGGAGACAGCCACGCTCCCGGCATAAGCGCCCGAACCCACGCCGCTTCCCGCGATCATTTCCTGACCAATTAGACCAATGTTGAAGATCCCGTAAGAGCCCACCGAGCCATCCGTGTACGCAACAATCAGGTATCTCTGATTAGGCGCCACTGCCATGCTGTCGATAGGCCCACCATTCAGTCCAGCGGCAGGAAGATGAGCGATGGTGTCCAGTTTGCACCCAACATTCACATCCCAAAAGCCAAGGGCCGGGAGCACATTGCTGCCATTGCCGGTGTAGTTCCCGAGGAGTTCAGAAGTGTTAAAGATCACGAGGCCGAGGCCTCCGGCGCTAGCTTCGTCACCTTCGGGCGTGCGGTAGTTACCCACAAGTTGCAAATATGGGCTAGTGTTTATCGGCTTCATTGCTGAAATGTCGCCTGATCCGGCGTCCCCAGCAAAAACGCAATAACCTACGGGATAGTTGCGGTCTAAAACGGCTAGCGCCACGTTGGCTGGAAACCCAGCGCCGGTACCCGCTCCCCCGGTCGCCAGGTTGACCACACTAACCAACGACGATTCGAGCGTCGTCCCCGAGAGTTCGTAGACCGAGACAGTGTTAGTAGGAGACGTGTTATTGTTCGCAACCACGTAGTTGCGGCTTGCGAATGCGCTGCCTGCCG
The DNA here is from genome assembly GCA_035507035.1 of Terriglobales bacterium. GTDB lineage: Bacteria > Acidobacteriota > Terriglobia > Terriglobales > Acidobacteriaceae > DATJOJ01. The sequence goes on from DATJOJ010000044.1 coordinate 39,028, forward strand.
TTGCCACTAGAAACAGCCCAGCCAGAATTAGTGCTACAGATACTTTCGGAACTCTTGTCATAGTCGTCGGCATCGAGGCGGCGATTGTATCCCTTGAAACGATTCGCAACAAGAGACTTTCGTCCTGTGCTCCGACGTAGGCGCGGGTGTCCGGTGAGCCTGCCCTGAGCGCAGTCGAAGGGTGCAGGCGGAGCGCAGATCCGCAGTAATGTTTTTCGCACGCTCTCGCACGCGCGCGCCCTTAACTTAGCTCATTGTGGGAGAGAAAGTAAACCAGCAGTCACATCGTGCAGTTTTAGAAGTTGAAAGAGGCAATCGACTGCAGGCTCCCGCCGTTAGAGTCCACGAAGGGCGAACGTGGCAACTCGGTCGTGCAGCCGGTCTTGGAATCCACCGCGAGCAGGGCGATATAGGAATCGCCCGTGAGAAAGCCTTCCGATATATACAGTCCTTGCCCCGTACCCGCATCTCCTATCACGTCGACCTGCGACGCAGTGGCCCAACTCGCGTTGTAACCCTTCAGGTCCGTCAGGCAGTTGTTAGGGTACGTGACAATTCCTGTGGTGGTGTCAAATGAAAGCGTCGTTAGTTGCCCTGAGCCGCTGTCGACGACGTAGATGAACCGATTATCTGGACTCAGGGCGACGCTGGTGGAATTAAGGCCAGTTCCTAGGGTGCCGTCTCCGCCGTAGGTAGTGGTTGGGCCCAACCTTCCACGAGGGGTGAGAGGCGCTACATCCACTTGGGTGGTGTTCGAAGCTGAAGAGTCAGCGAAGATGGCCCATTTCCCGTCTCGGGAGATGGCCACGCTAGAAGCATAAGCCCCGGAGCCCACTCCGCTTCCTGCAATCATTTCTTGGCCGATCAGGAGAATATTTGCGCCGATCGAGTAGGAGCCGACCGAACCGTCTGTGTATCCGACAATTAAAGCCGGGTGGTTGGAGTTGGGGGTCACCGCCATGCTATCAATCGGTCCGCTGTTTATTCCTGCAGTGACGAGACGCCCGCCGTTTTCCAGGAAGCAGTGCCCTGTACTATCAAACCACAACTCAATAGCCGGCGAAATGTTGTTGCCGTTGCCTGTATAGCTGGCATAGACGTAGGCACCGGACGCTACGATGCCCAGTCCGCCCGCAGTGGCCGCATCCCCGTCAACAGAGTAAAAGTTCCCTACTACTTGCAGGTATGGGCTCTGGTTTATCGGCTTCAACACCGCGATGTCGCTCGAACCCGCGTCTCCGACAAAAACACAGCCCGGAATGGGGTACTGTTTTGTTGCTACTACCGTTGGATTGGCCGGATATCCGCCCCCGATGCCCTGACCTCCGGTCGGCACCGTGGTCACACTAACTAGCGACGCACCCTGCGTATTCCCGAAAAGCTCATAAATGCTGATCGTATTGGTAGGAGAGGTGTTATTGTTCGCAACCACGTAGTTGCGGCTTGCGAATGCGCTGCCTGCCGTTGCCGCTAGAAACAGCCCAGCCAGAATCAGTGCTACAGATACTTTCGGAACTTTTGTCATAGTCGTCGGCATCGAGGCCGCGATTGTATCCCTTGAAATGATTCGCAACAAGAGACTTTCGTCCTGTGCTCCGATGTAGGCGCGGGTGTCCCGTGAGCCCACGCGCGAGGACGCGCGCGCCTACATAGCGATTCTTGCCTTCAGGCGAAATTCAGCTATACTGTCCGCCACTTTCAGAACGATCCTTATTAGAACGATTATCCCGGTGCAGGAGTCGTTCGCATGTCAACCGACACAGGCGGAGCGGAACTCGGCGCCGCAGCAGATTTATCCGTCCACACTCGCCGCCAGATCGCGGTCCGGCTGCTGCCGTTTCTCTTCGTCCTGTATATCGTCAATTACATCGATCGCACGAACGTTGCGTATGCGGCGCTCGAAATGTCGCATGACTTAGGCCTCACCGATCGCGTATTCGGTTTCGCGGCCGGCATCTTCTTCGTTAGCTATGTGGCCTTGCAGATTCCGGGAGCACTACTGATCGAATTGTGGAGCGCGCGGCGATGCATCAGCGGCATTCTGCTAGTGTGGGGAACGCTTACGATGTTTACTTCGCTCGTCCGCAACGCTAACGAGCTTTATCTTGCTCGCTTTCTCCTGGGCGCGGCCGAAGCGGCATTTTTTCCTGGCGTGGTTGTTTATCTCAGCCACTGGTTTGTTCGCGAGGACCGCGCGAAGGCGGGCAGCGCTTTTATGGCGGCAATTCCGCTGTCGTTTGTAGTGGGCTCGCCTCTCGCCGGGTGGATCGTCGGCCATCATTGGCTGGGCCTGGCAGGATGGCGCTGGCTGTTCTTGTTGGAAGGCGTACCGGCGGTTGTCCTAGGCGTGGCAGCGTTCTTGTATCTCACGGATTGGCCGGCGGATGCTTCCTGGCTGACCCCAAAGCAGCGCTATCAAGTCATCCAGAAATTGCAGGAGGAAAAGCCCGCGCACACCATCTCGACCACTGTATGGCAGGCTCTGCATTCGCGGGTCGTACTGCTGCTATGCACGGCCAGCTTTTTTGCATATTTCGTCATTTACACGGCTGCTTTCTGGCTTCCAACGATTTTGAAGCGGCTCTCTGGATTCTCCGACGCGCGTGTCGGCTGGCTGGGCGCGCTGCCCTATCTCGTATCCTTTTTGGTGATGCAGTTCAATGGCTGGCACTCGGACAAGAATTGTGAGCGGCGCTGGCACGCCGCCGCACCTATCCTGGCTGCTGCGATCGCACTGTTCGGATTGACCACCCTGCCGCGCACAACCCTGTCGACGATCGCGTGCTTCATCCTGGTCTGCACAGCTCAGTCCTATTTGCCGGTAATGTGGGCGATCCCGAGTGAAACTCTCAGCGCATCTGCTGCCGCTACTGCGGTCGGTTTGATCAATGGGGTCGCAAGTGTTGCCGGTTTCGCTGGACCTTACGCTTTCGGTTATCTGCACACCCTCACCGGAACCTATCGCTGGGGATTCGCCCTGATGACGCTCTTTGCCATCGCAAGCGTCATGCTCCTGGTAGCTGTTCCCGACGCTCGTGAGCCGGTTGTAATACCCGAGTACGGTTTCTCGCCCGCCGAGTAGATGCCATGCCCTAAAATGATGACTTGGCTCGTCAGTCCGAACCCGATCGTCTGGCAGTTGTCCTGGTCTCCCCCCGAAATCCGTTAAATATCGGTGCGGCCGCGAGGGCTATGGGCAATTTCGGATTCTACGATCTGCGGGTCGTGGATTCTTATGAACCGTCGTTCCGAGAGGCACGTTCAGCGGTTGGCGCCGCTGAGCTGTTGGCCAAGGCGAAGGAGTACAAGACGGTCGCCGAAGCCATCGCCGATTGCGCCCTCGTCGTCGGTACGACGTCGGCCCGCGATCGGGAATTGCAGCACAAACTCAGGCCGCTGACCGACGGAGCGCGATTGATTCGTAAGCATCCTCGCTCCGGCCGGGTCGCCCTGCTTTTCGGATCGGAAAAACGCGGGCTTTCGAACCAAGACCTTAGTCATTGCCACTGGCTTATGCGCATTCCCACTCGCGAGAATCTTCCCGCAATGAACCTCGGCCAAGCCGTAGCCATCTGCCTTTATGAGCTGGTGCGGGCGCACACCAAACCCGGCAGGGCTCCCAAGATTCGCTCCGCCAAGTCGTCCGATCTTGAACGGATCACGTTGTTATTGCTGGAGTTATTGACCGCCAGCGGCTACATCAGCGCAAGCTCAGAAGCCCAGGCCGCACCCAAAGCCCGCCGATTGATTCGGCGCATGGACCTCTCATTCGAAGACGCCGAAACCGTGCTTGGCATGTTGCGGCAAATTCAGTGGAAGATGCGATCAGCGACGCGCTGAAACCGCCACTGGGGAACGTCCAGTTCTAGTAACCTGAGTAACCTGCGAGTCACTGAGGCCCTGTGGTATAAACCAAATTGGTAACTAGGTAACCTGGAGCGAAGGCGTTCTGCGCCACGGAGCGTCTGCGCCGGCCGAGGAAACTCTTGAGCTTCATCAACTTTGCAGCCCGCGAAATCAACTGCAAGATCGTCTACTATGGCGCCGGTCTAGGCGGCAAGACGACGAACCTGCAGTTCATCTATCAGAAAACTGCCGAGCAGCAAAAGGGCAAGATGATTTCGCTGGCCACCGAGACCGACCGTACCCTGTTCTTCGACTTCCTGCCGCTTGATCTGGGGTCGGTGCGCGGCTTCAAAACCCGCATGCACCTCTACACCGTTCCCGGCCAGGTTTTCTACGACGCCAGCCGCAAGCTGATTTTGCGCGGAGTCGACGGCATCGTCTTCGTTGCCGACTCGCAGGAAGAACGCATGGACGCCAACGTCGAAGCCATGGACAACCTGATGAGCAATCTGAAGGAACACGGCTACGACTTCCAGAAAATTCCCTACGTCCTGCAGCTCAATAAGCGGGACCTGCCGAATGCTTTGCCTCTCGATAAGCTGACCACAGAGCTACGCAAGAAAAACGAACCCATTATCGAAGCCATCGCGCCCAAAGGCAACGGCGTCTTCGAAACCCTGAAAGAAATCGCCAAGCAAGTGCTGGTTGAGTTAAAACAGGGCGGATAGGCATCGCAACGGACATTGCGAATCGCCTCGTTTGCCGACTCTACAGAACTGTTCTTACAGCCCGATGAATCGCATTAGGGGACAGCACGCTACGCGGCTCGACGCAAATCGGTCTTGCCGTCGCCCCACTTGTGGCGGAAACGCGTCGCCGCATCGTGGGTAATCGGCTCGCCATGACCGAACCCGGCAGCATCGAAAGAAAGATCTGCGACCTTGCGTTGGCTGACACGGCCTTCGTCCAAACTCTCGAAGCCGATCGGATCGCCGAGCCCCATGATGTTCATGCACAGATCGCCCGCGAACAGCATTCGTCCGGGACGCCACAGCAGCGCGACCTGGCCAGCGCAATGCCCCGGCGTATGGATCACTTCGATGCCGCCGGCGATGGGCAGCATTTCGACGGGGGCCAAAGGCCGGTCGATGGCAACCCGCTCCACTCGCTGGGTGGGATGAAACATCAGCTTGCACAGCATGCCTCGCAACAGGCCAGGCGCCGCGCTCATCGGCCGAAATGGCCCCCCACTCTCGGCGATCGGGATATCGAGCGCGTGCATGTAGGTCCGCGCGCCGGTTTCACGCACGATGGCGGCGGCGCTGCCGATATGGTCCGGGTGGGCGTGAGTAATAATCAGATGCTTGAGTTGATCTGGCGAGTGGCCGAGAGCGCGGGTTGCAGCGAAGACGGCTGCCTCTTTATGCGGGTATCCCGCGTCGATTAGCGTCAAGCCGTCGTTGCCCTCGATCAGGAAAGCATTCGCCATCCCCATCGGGACAAGATGCACGCTCTTAATCACAGGCCGCATCAATATGCCGCATCACTAAGCCGCTTCAAGCACCGATAAAATGTTGCCCGCCGGATCCTTAAACCATGCAATGGTCGGCCCATTTCCGTGGGAAATTCCTCGTGCATCGGTTTTGAGGTACGGCTCGTTGTAGATTTCAAATTTCACTCCACGTTGGGTGAGCTCATCCACGGCTTTTTCTACGTTGTCCACAGGGAAATTCAGAACGGTGAATGTGGCGGGTTGATGGTTCGGTTTAGGGTAAATAAGGGTCTTGGCGTCGCTGAGAACTAGCGTGCCCTCCGGGCCGCCAGAAACTTCAAGCCCGAGCGTCTTACCATAGAAGTCTTTGGCTTTTTGAATGTTGTCCACCGAAAAGCTGCTGAGAGCCTTCTTCGCGTTTAGCATGCTGCCCCCTATAAATGGTTGGTGTGTCAGCTTGGATGCGGAATCAGGGCCGGTGGGCCATTCTCCACGAGTGATTTTGGAGGTCAAAAACGGCGATTCATCGCGCCCCAAAGTCTTGCAGCGGAAAAGTCCCAAAAGGCTCACCAGACAAGCCATTTCACGGGATTACCCAAATCTTTCACATTGACGTTGGGGGCAATCCCGCATACGCTCAGTTCGACCATCAAGGAGACCACCAGTGCGTCAGTTGAAGCAGGCTTTCACCGCAAAAGTTGCAGCCAGGGTTTTATCAGCGTTTATCGTCGCAGCAGTCGTTGCCGCGCCGGCGCAAACCATCACCAAGTTCAATGCTCCCGGCGCCGGTACGGGCATCGGCCAGGGCACAGTTGGCGGCGCCATCAACAGTAGCGGAACGATCGCGGGCTACTACGTTGATTCTGGGAGCGTGAGTCACGGCTATGTACGTTCGGCTTCGGGAACCATCACCAGCTTCGACGCCCCCGACGCGGGAACACGAGTCGACGAGGGAACCTTTTCGCGTGCCATGAACACGGCCGGCGTGATCGCAGGGTATTCCATCGACTCCGGCGGCGTGAACCACGGCTTTGTGCGCGCGGCTTCGGGCGCCATCACAGTTTTTGACGCTCCGGGCGCCGGTACTGGGTTCGATCAGGGAACCACTTCTTACGACATCAACACCGCGGGCGCGATTTCGGGATTCTATGCGGACTCGGGCGGCGTGCGTCACGGTTTCGTGCGCGCCGCGAATGGCACGATCACCACCTTCGACGTGACTGGAGCGGGCACCGGAAAGGGTGAGGGCACGACCGGCTTCGGCATCAACGCGTCAGGCACCATTTCCGGCTACATCATTGATTCGGGCGGTGTGGCGCATGGTTTCATTCGCACGTCTTCGGGCACGGTCACCGTTTATGACGCTTCGGGCGCAGGCTCTGGAGCCCTGCAAGGGACCGTCGGAGGCGCGATCAATACGGCCGGAACCGTCGCAGGCATTTACATTGATTCCTCCAGTGTGGCGCACAGCTTTGTGCGGGCGGCGAATGGCACCATCACTGAGTTCAGCGCTCCCGGCGCAGGCACGAGTTTCGGCCAGGGGACCCAAGGCGACTGGATCAACACGGCGGGGGTGGTGGCTGGATACTTCAGCGACTCAGCGGGCGTGTATCACAGCTTTGGGCGAACACCCACCGGGCAGATCATCACTTTTAATGTTCCCGGTGCAGGCACCGCGCTGGGCCAGGGAACCGCGGCCACCAATATCAACGACGCCAACCACGTCGCGGGATCTTATATTGACTCCGGTGGCGTATATCACGGGTTTACCGCGGCACAGTAGTCTGACCTATTTAAACAGCGGAGGCGGCCTGGATCGAGCCGGGATGGCCCGGCCTTTCGCGTTCGGCGCGAGGGCACGGGGACGTTCGGACTATATGCAGGGTGGGCCTCCCCGCCAGTTCATAGCTTCCGCTGACCCAAAAAAGATGCCGGCTGGTTGGCCGGCACCTTCTTCGTCTGCAGACTTACTGGAAAACCTATTTGGTTTCGCCGTTCGGGCTGGCGCCAAACTCGCGGCGGTTGACCGTGCGCGCGGCGCGAGCAGCTAGTGGCGGCGTGGTCGACGCGGCTCCGTAGCGCTCCATCAGCATGGGTACCATGGCGTTCTCAGCCTCCTTAACAAACGTGAGTGCGCCGTCCCCCATATCCACGCGAATGAAATCCCCGAGGCGCACTTGGCCGGTTGCTACCAAATTCGCCATCGGGAACACGAGATGACGCTCGATAGCGCGCTTCAGATGCCGCGCCCCATACTTGGGATCAGTTCCTTCTTGCAATAAGAAGGACTTCACTCCCGCGGTGCAATTGAAGACGAACTGATTAGCTGCCGGCGCCATTAGAATGCGCTGCTGCACCATGCCCAGTTCGATTTCCAGAATCTGCTGCAAATGCTCCGGCCGCAGCGTACGGAAAACCACAACCTTGTCGATGCGGTTCATGAACTCCGGCGTGAACTTACGCTTGGCCGCTTCGAGCGCGGTGCGGTCAATTTTTTCATCGAGGCTCGCATCCACTTCCTTCGGCTTTTGCGCAAAGCCAAGTCGTCCGTCTACCAGGGTGCTCATCTCGCTCGCGCCCAGGTTCGATGTCATGATGATAATGCACTGCGAAAGATCCACGCGGCGGTTGTCGCCCAAGGTCAGCGTCGCTTTATCCAAAATTCCCAACAGTAGCTGCCACAGCGAGTCCGAGGCTTTCTCAATTTCGTCGAACAGCAGAATCGAGAGCTTCAGCCGCTCGGTGTGCCACTGATTGAGCGCTTCCTGCGTCAGCAGAGGATGCGTCTCGCGGTGACCCAAATATCCGGGAGGCGAGCCAATCAATTTGGCGATCTCGTGGGAGTGCTGGAACTCGGCGCAGTCGATCTTGATGCACGCTCGGGCATCCCCAAACAAGGCCTCCGCCATGGATTCGACCACGCGAGTCTTGCCCGATCCGGTGGGTCCCAAGAACAGCAGATTGCCGACCGGCCGTCCCGGAGGATTCAGCCCCGCCAGAAACATCTGATAGATCTCAACCACTTTCTCGACGGCCGCGTCCTGGCCGACGATCTTACGTCGCAGAGTCGTTTCGAAGTCTCGGGCTTCGTTGCTGCGGCGCGTCGGATCGAGCGTTGCGTTCAGCGTATTTTTCATAGGGTCTCGGCCCTCACTTGCCTTTCGGGCCTTCAGCTGGTTCATGGGAGAGTTCACGATGCCATCCACCAAACGACAATTTTTGTCACTTTCTTCATGACTGCGACAAGCCCCACGCTCGCCGCAATTTGTCTCATTGCAAATGATTGGCCAACTCTCTCACCGCGCCATGCCTCACCTTTCTATTGGAATTAGATGCTTTCACCTTATGAAGGAGTCGGGTATACCACGCAGGCTATGGTCATGTTAAGGGAAATACTTTGCGCATGCCCGGACTTTACCGTTGTCGGGGTGAGGGTTTCCCATCAGGAGCCCCGGATGGTGGTGTCTCCGCGGTCGCAACGCTAAGAGGCGGTCGAGGTTTGCGTGAGATGCATAAGCGGTTGCTTGTCAAACAGGATTCTAGTAGGGGAGGACCGGACGTAACTAGAACCTCTTCAGAAGCTTGAGTACTCTAACCATTTGGGGAGGAAATGTGCACCGCGTTCTGGGGATTTCTATCGCTATTTTTCTGTTGGTTTGTGTCGTGAGTGTGTCGCGACGATTGACGTTTCGTGTGATTCCAGTGGCCGTGGCACAAACTGGACAGGTCGCGCCTACCCTTCGACAGTCAAGTCTTACCGCTCCGGCCAAACCTGCCGCAGAGCTTGTTCCTCCCGGCAGTCTCGCTTATTCGGCGAAGCGCGGCGACACGGTTTCCTCGGTGGCGCACCACTTCCTGAGCCAAACTGGATATCTCACCTCCAGCGAACTGGCTGATGCCATCCGCAAGGCCAACGGCAACACTCAGGCGACGTTTCTGAAGCCGGGGCAGACGATTTTTGTGCCGGGCATCTTGGATGCTCCGATCGTCGAGAAGGCAATCCCGGTGCCCAGCGATTTCGAGGTGAGGGCGATCTATCTGACCGGCTTGATGGCGGGCAGCGATCACGGTATTCGCATCATTCAGCATTGGCGCGAAGTCGGCGGAAATGCGGTAGTTTTCGACATCAAGGATAGTGATGGCAGCGTCAACATTCCTTTCGATTATCCCTTGCTCGGCAAGCATCATGCGCCCATTCCCGACCTGCCGAAGTTCGTTCATTTCTTGCATTCGCAGAATATGCATGCTATCGCGCGGGTGGCGATTTTCCGCGATGAAAAGCTGGTTGTGTCGCACCCCGAGCTTGCGGTGAAATCGCATCGTACCGGCGAGCCTTGGCGGGAGAATGGAAAGCTGGTTTGGACCGATCCGTCGCAGCCGAAAGTTCAGGAGTATGACATCGCTTTGGCGAAAGAAGCCGCCAAATCCGGCGTCGATGAAGTGCAATTCGATTACGTTCGCTTTCCGGCTGAAGGCGATCAGAAAGATGCCAGCTTTTACTTCCAGACCGAGCACCCGCAGTGGCAACGCGCTGACGTAATTGCTGATTTCTTGGATCACGCCTATGCGGCTATTCACCCGACCGGCGTTCTGCTTTCGCTCGACGTTTTTGGTGTGATGGCCTGGCAGCGCCCGGTCGATCTTTCTCACACTGGCCAAGACATCGTCAGAATGGCAAAACATTGCGACGTACTTTCGCCGATGATCTATCCCTCGCATTTCTTCGGTATGGACGGCTATGCCCGTCCCGGAGATGCGCCCGAGCACTTCATCGGCGAGTCCATGGACCGCTTTGAACTCATCACCAAAGGCAGCGGCGTAGTAATTCGCCCCTGGCTGCAGGCCTTCCACTGGCGCACGCCTTCCTACTCGGCGAAATACATTGAAACTCAGGTTCTGACCGCCAAACAAAAGGGCGGAATCGGCTTTCTCTTCTGGAATGCCGCCAACGATTACAGCAAGCCCTACCTGGCTATGCCCGAGATGCGGGCGGCGAAAGGACAATACTTCCGTGGAGACGAACTGCCGGCGCTGGCACAAACTGCGCTTGGGAGTGGAACAGCACCCAAGCCAGCACTCGCTCGCCAGTAGACAAAAGTCTCCTGTCTCGTCCAGCCGATCGTAAGCAGGCCTGTAAAATCTTTTCGCCCTCGGCGAAAAACGTCCTGCAATCCCAATCATGTCGGTTATAATGCGTTGTCTTTGGTTACTGCGGCTCTTGGTTTCCGCGCCGCTTGCCATGCCAGCAGGTGGATCCTCACGCGGTTGCGAAATTTGGCATCCAAGAAACGCATCTTCCAGTCGTATGACCGAATCTTAAGATTTGAGGAGTGCTCATGGCGATTTCGAAAACGGAGAAAATCTGGCACAACGGAAAACTCATTGCCTGGGACGACGCGCAGATCCACGTGATGTCGCACGTGGTGAATTATGGCTCGTCGGTATTTGAGGGCATACGCTGTTACTCCTTGCCTTCGGGCCCCGCGATCTTCCGTGCGCAGGAACATGCTCAGCGCTTGCTGGACTCGGCCAAGATTTACCGTATCGACGTCGAATATACCCGTGAAGAGTTGGTCGCGGCGATGATGGAAGTCATCAAGAACAACGGTGTATGGCCCTGCTATTTGCGGCCCATCGTGCTTCGCGGCTATGGCGAGGCTGGCGTCAACCCCTTTAATTCGCCGACTGAGGTTTACATCTGTAATTATCCCTGGGGCAAGTATCTGGGCTCGGATGCCGAGCAAGGCGTCGATGTTTGCGTTTCCTCGTGGACGCGTATTGCACCGAACACGCTGCCGGCGATGGCGAAATCCGGCGCGAACTACATGAATTCGCAGCTTATCAAGATGGAAGCCATCCTGAACGGCTACGTCGAGGGCATCGCGCTGGACGTGAACGGCTATGTCAGTGAGGGTTCCGGCGAAAACGTTTTCATCGTGAAAAACGGCACGTTACAAACTGCGCCTTTGGGCAATTCCGTGCTGCCGGGCATTACTCGCGAGTCGGTTCTGCAGATAGCCCGCGACCTCGGCATTACCGTAGTCGAACAAGGGATTCCGCGGGAACTGCTCTACATCGCCGAAGAAGTCTTCTTCACCGGCACGGCGGCGGAGATCACGCCGGTTCGGTCGGTCGACAAGATCAGCGTCGGAAAAGGCGTCTGCGGTCCGATCACCAAGATGATTCAAAAGGAATTTTTCGGGATCATCCGAGGTGAGAAAGCCGATCGCTTCAATTGGCTGACACCGGTGCCGGTGAGCAGCAAGCAGCCGGTCAGCGTATAGTCATCGAAAGTGACAAAGAAGCCGCCCTGCGGGGCGGCTTTTTATTGATCTGCATCGAGCAGTTGAACGTCATAGCGCTCAAAGATCCGGTCGGAACTGATCAGCACCATATTTTCTAACCGGGCTTGCGCGATCAGCAATCGGTCGAACGGGTCGCGATGATGCGGCGGGAGCAACGACACGGCCAAAGCATGATGCTGCGAGATCTCCAGCGGTCGAACACCCTGTTCCGACGTCCGCCGCGGAACGTATGTTGCCGCAGCCTCAGGCAGACGCAGCTTTCCGGACGCGGATTTGATCGCCATCTCCCAGGCAGACGCCGCGGATAGGAACACTTCATGTTTTAGGTCGGCAAATACTGCTCGCGCTCGGCGTGACAGCCGTTCTGGTTCAAGGACGGTCCACAGCCATACGTTGGTGTCGAGCAGGTACCTCATTTTTTCTTGCTCTTGTTCCTGCGAGTTGCGCGAGTCGTCAGTGGTGCATCGTAGAACAGGGCCTCGATCTCTGGGTCAGGGGCATCGAAGTCGTCGGCGATCCAGATTTTCCCTCGATCCATTCCCATGGGGCGCTTACCGTTTGGCGGACCGGCGGCAATCAGCTTTGCCACCGGCCTGCCGGCGCGGGCGATCGTGATCTCCTCACCCGCTTCAACCCGCTGGAGAAGTTGCGAGAAATGGGTCTTGGCTTCGTGCACGTTGAATTCCATAACTCTGAGTATGGACTAAGTCGGAGGACTAAGTCAATGGATTGAAATCATGGTGCGAGGACCGCCTGCTTAACCGTCGTATAAGGACCGACTTTGTGCAGAGTTGATATAACCCGATTGATGTCGGCCTGCGACACGTGCGGTGAGGCGTCATGATAGTTGAGAAAAAATTGCATTTCCAAACCTCTGTCGGCGGCGAACAAGTCTACCAACAGCCAATCCGGCCTTTTCTGCGGGTCTTGATACTGGAAGCCGTCGAACTCCGCCGTGTGGATCGAGAATAGCCCGGTGTCGGAGCGGGGCATTGCCATCATTTTGAGAACTAGCATTGCCATGATAGACATGTCCTGCCCATGTGCCATACGAGGAGTAATCTCGTCTGGGGTTGTTTCCAGCATAAGACGGGTAAAGTAGTAATCGGATTGGAAAGCGCGATCCCCGAAGGCCCGGCGGAATGCCTCCGGGGGCGTCTGCGTCGAGGATAAAACGCCTTCGACGAATTCACGCGGCGGTTGGCACTTTAGAAGCGCAACCAGCCCCGACTCGAAATGGAGAGCCGCTGAGTTGGGGCCTGTCTTGGTTTTCGTTTCATCCAGATCATTCCACGGAACCTCGAATTCACAGCCGCAGAACGACAGTTTTCTCCCCGCGGATCTAGTTATCGACGAATCGCGAATGGGAATCGGCCTCTCTCTGAGCGCGGGCATGCGCTTACCCCAATACCATGCCTCCAAGGGCATCCCAAGAAACCAAAAAGACACCCCGAGGACAAGAATGCTGGTTGTCAGCCATGCTGCAATACGTAGCCATAATCGACGCCGCGGACGATCCTGCACTCCCCCATGCTAGTTTCGTCGCCGCTTTCTACCAAGTTACCGGCGACCAATGCAATCAACCTGTTACGAGATCTCATTCAATGTCCGGCCTCCTGCCTATTACCTAGGTCATCTTTAGCTGTGGCGCCTTTCGCGTCATCATACGAGAGATCCCTACAAAGGACTCGGCATGAATATTGACGACCTGCTGCGCATAGCCATGGAACGGCGCGCCTCCGACTTGCACCTTAAGGTAGGCAACTACCCGCACCTGCGCATCGACGGCGACCTCACGCCACTCACCGATCAGCCGCGCGTCAGCGCCGAAGACATGCTGACCATGGCGTTCAGCATGATGTCGGCCCGTCAAAAGCAGAAATTCAAAGAGAGCACAGAAATCGATATGGCCTACGGCGTCGCCGGCCTGGGTCGCTTCCGTGTCAACGTTTTCCAGCAGCGCGGCAACGTCGGCCTCGTCCTTCGTGTGATTCCCACGAAAATCCGCGCTCTCGACGAACTCTATCTACCCAAAGTTGTCGAACAAATTTGCGATATGCCGCGCGGCTTGGTTCTCGTGACCGGTATCACCGGCTCCGGCAAATCCACCACTCTTGCGGCGATGGTCGACCGCATCAATTCCACCCGCGCCGAACACATCATCACCATTGAAGACCCGATCGAATTCTTGCATCGCGATAAAAAAGGTTACGTCAATCAGCGTGAAATCGAAGTTGACACGCCGACGTTCGGCGCCGCCTTACGCGCCTCCCTCCGTCAAGATCCCGATGTCATCCTCGTCGGCGAAATGCGCGATATCGATACCATCGGCACCGCCATCCACGCAGCCGAAACCGGCCACATGGTTTTCTCTACCCTGCACACGCTCGACGCCGTCGAAACCATCAACCGCATCATCGCTGTATTTCCGCCGCCGGAGCAGAAGCAGATTCGTCTTCAGCTCGCCGCCGTGCTTCGCGCCGTCATCAGCCAGCGCCTGGTTCGCCGTTGCGACGGAGATGGCCGCGTGCCCGCGGTTGAAATCATGATCAACACTGCCTACATCCGCGAGTGCATTCTCGTTCCGGAAAAAACACGTTCTATCCGCGACGCGATTTCCGCCGGCACTTCGCAATACGGGATGCAGACTTTTGATCAGTCTCTCTGGGATTTATTTCAAGCCGGGCTTATCAATTACGAAACTGCGCTCGAGAATGCCTCCAACGCCGACGACTTCAAGCTGCGCATGCAGGGCATCTCTTCTACCAGCGACATCTCGAAAAATGCCATGCAAGCCACCGGCTTCGGCGGTTAGTTTCCACTACAAAAACCAAGGGCGTGCCAACCAGCGCGCCCCTTTCCGAGAATCCCTGTTGATGTGTGCCAATCAGTGGCGAAGTTTGTCGAAGAAGATCGGCGTTGATCCGCGGCGAAGATTTTATTCCTGGAGGGAGGGCCAGAACTTCCTCTGGAGGCAGCAGGAATTTCCGGCCCTTTAGAGAGATCGATTCAACTACACGCTTGCCGCATACCTCGCGTGATGACACTGCGTTCCGCTGATCACATGCAGCGCGTGATGCAGGTTGGAAATATCGAACACTCGATCCAGTTTGGTGCGCGTCAGCACCTCCGCTACGAAATGCGAAGGATTCACCAGTTTGAGCTGTACACCACGGCTGCGCGCCCACTGATGCAGGGACAACAACGTCGTGAGGCCGCCTGCGTCCACCGCGTCGACATCCGACAAGTCCAGCACTACAATGCGGCTCGACTTCTCATTAATCACTGCGCTTCGCAGCGCGCAAACTTCTTCTCCGCGAACGATTCTTCCGCCGCATCTCACGACTGCCACATCACCGGATTTTTCTACATCGATGGTAAGCATGACTGCCTCTCAATCTCTGTGTCTAACTACGGAAATAGACGCCTGAAAGTTCCCAGGGTAACCAAAAAGATGTAAAAAGAAGTAAACGCTGGGTTAAAAGTTATTCTGGCATAAGCGCGTTGTTACTGTAAGGTTACGGTTGTACATGGCTTTCCCACGACCGCGAAAAACCGATTCCGAAGACGAGCTCTACCAATATGCTGTCGGCGCACTCGCGCGCCGCGCGCGTTCGGTGGCGGAGCTGAAACGTTTGCTGCGTCCGCGCGTCGAAGCCGACACTGAATACGGGCAAACTTTGGTGGAACTCGTGATTCGCCGTCTGAAAGATCAGGGTTACTTGAACGATGCGCGCTATGCAGCTGCCTATTCCTCCTTTCGCCGCGACAATGAAAAATTTGGCCGCCGCCGCGTGGTCACCGATCTTAAAGCCAAAGGCGTGCACTCCGACGTGATTGAACAAGCCGTCAATTCCATTTACGACGGCATATCTGAAGAACGGCAGGCGCGGGAATATTTGCGCCGGAAAAGGATTGTGAAGCCGAAAGACCAGAAACAAGCGGCGAAGATTTTTCGTCAACTGATCCGCGCCGGCTTCGGATCGAAAGTGATTTTTACCATCCTGAAAAAGTGGGATGTTGAGGACGAAACCCTCACCGCGCTGG
Organism: Terriglobales bacterium; assembly: GCA_035507035.1. Taxonomy (GTDB): domain Bacteria; phylum Acidobacteriota; class Terriglobia; order Terriglobales; family Acidobacteriaceae; genus DATJOJ01. The sequence continues at coordinate 54,718 of DATJOJ010000044.1, forward strand.
AAAGCGAAAGCGAGTAGACGTGTGGGGCCAAATCTAGATGTAACTTTTCTCTATTTGCGGGAATCCCACCAACAAAAGGAGTCTGTGCTTTCGACCGGGATTGCACCGTAATCCCAACTAGGGCATACTTCCAACATCAATTTCATCTCTAAGGAAGGTTACCATGAAAAAATTGGGGAGAATTCTCGCCGCGATGCTGCTGGCTTCCACCACATTGATGTTCTCGCAAGACGTTGCGAAGGACACTGACAAAGCCGCCAAAGATACCGGCCACGCTACCGACAAGGCTGCTAAGGATACCGGTCACGCCACAAAAGTGGCCGCCAAGGACACCGGAAAAGCCGCAGATACGGCAGGGAAGGACACGGGAAAAGCCGTGGGCAAAGCCGGCAAGGACACTGCAAAAGCTACCGATAAGGCCGCCAAGAAGACCGGACACGGCATCAAGAAAGTCGGGCACGACGTCGGTCACGGCGTGAAGGAAGGCGCCGACAAGACCGCCGACGCGGTGAAGTAGAATCCGGAGGAATTCATTCGTTGTACTACAATTTGAAGAGCGTAGTACAATTGGGACATGAGTTCCTCAACGGTTCAGGCCCGGCTCGACGATCGTGACCGGAAAGCGCTACGGGCTCTCGCCAAGCATCTTGGCTGGAGCCCGTCCAGGGTTGTTCGGGAGGGCCTGCGCCTGCTTGCCGCTTGTCACCTCGGAAATGGTCAGCGAGAGATCATCGGTCTGGGCAGGTTCGACTCTGGGGTTTCTGATCTCGCCTCCAACAAGCGCCATCTCAAAGGCTTTGGGCGGTGAAGCCGGTCCTTCTGGATACCGGCGTCATCGTAGCCTTGCTCGACCGCAGCGAACGCTTTCATCAAACTTCTGTTGAGGTCCTCAGGGATCTGACGGCTCCGCTGGTCACCTGCGAAGCCGTAATCGCCGAAAGCTGCTATCTCCTGCGAGGTCTGAAAGGCGCTGGCGAAGCTGTAGTCGAGAATGTAGTCTCAGGAGTTTTTCAGATTCCGGTTCCTTTGGGGCAATCTGCGGGTGAGATTCGTGACATTATGCGCAAGTATCGTGATCGGCAAATCGATTTCGCCGATGCCGGTCTCATCTGCTTGGCAAATTATTTCGGTACCGGCAAGATTTTGACGCTGGACGGCGACTTCGAAGTTTACCGTTGGGGACGAAACAAACCGTTCGAACTGCTTATTCCGCTTCACTAGCTGCCTTAATTGATGGTCTCGGCTCTGTGTCCTCTGTGTTTATCATTTAAAATTAAATTTCATGCTCACCGGCTCGCAAGTTCGGCGAAAATTCCTGGACTTTTTCGTCCAAAAAGGTCACCGCGAGGTGCATTCGTCGTCGCTCGTTCCGGCGAACGATCCCACACTGCTCTTTACCAACGCAGGCATGAACCAGTTCAAGGACATCTTCCTTGGCCTGGAAAAGCGGGACTACAGTCGCGCCACGACTTCGCAGAAGTGCGTTCGCGCCGGTGGCAAGCACAACGATCTCGAAAATGTCGGGTTCACCAACCGCCATCTCACATTTTTCGAGATGCTGGGCAATTTTTCTTTTGGCGATTATTTCAAGAAGGACGCTATCGCCTATGCCTGGGAATTGATCACCTCGCCGCATTGGTTCGCGATTCCGAAGGACAAGCTTTTTGTCACCATTTTCAACGGCGAAGGTGGCGTGCCTCGCGATGCCGAGGCCTACGACCTATGGGTCGGTCAAGGCGTCTCGAAAGATCGCATCTTCGAGTTTGGCCTGAAAGACAATTTCTGGCAGATGGGCGACACCGGCCCCTGCGGCCCATGCAGCGAGATTCATTATGATATGGGACCGGCTGCGTCGGACCAGGGCCATACCGACTGCAAGTTCGGTTGCGAATGTGGGCGTTACGTCGAGATTTGGAATCTCGTCTTCATGCAGTTTGACCGCAATGCCAGCGGCAAGCTGAATCTGTTGCCCAAGCCGTCGATTGATACCGGCGCGGGATTAGAGCGCCTGACATCGGTGTTGCAGAGCAAAATTTCTGTCTACGATACGGATCTGTTCACACCGTTAATCGCGAGGGCCAGCGAGCTCACCGGTGCTTCTCTGAAAAAAGAGCTGGATAAAGAAGCTCATACGAAGGGCGCCGCATCACTTCGAGTCATCGCCGATCACTCTCGTTCCACAACATTTCTGATTTCCGACGGAGTGCTTCCATCAAACGAAGGTCGCGGCTACGTGCTGCGCAAGATCATTCGCCGCGCCATCACGCATGGACGGTTGCTCGGCCAGACGAAGCCGTTTTTACACGAGATGGTCTTCAAGGTTCGCGATCTGATGCAGGATGCGTATCCGGAATTGAGGGAGACGACGGACCGCGTTTCGAAGGTGATACTCGCGGAGGAAACCAGATTTGCCCACTCGCTCGACGCAGCTCTAAGAGAGCTTTACGCGGAGATCACGGCTGCAGCTCGCGAGGAATGGGTGCAGCGCGAGGGGGCTATTCTGAATATGATTGGTCTGACCGACGAGGAGAGAAACCGCCTTGAAGGCTACAACGCAGTGCTTCTGGTCGGCCAAGGTGAGAAGGAACAGATCGTAAGGGCAGTGGCTTACTTTGCTGATCTGCTAAACCGTTTTGCAGGGGTAGCTGTTGACCTTCCGGGCGAGAAAGCCTTTAGACTTTATGACACTTTTGGTTTACCGAAGGACTTCATTGAGGACGCCTGCCGGGATATTGGTGTGCGGTTCGATTCCGCCGGCTTCGACCGTGCAATGGAGGAGCAGAAGTCCCGTGCCCGAGCTTCCTGGAAAGGCGCGGCCAAGCAAACTGCGAATCCGGCTTACCAGCAACTTCCCAAGTCAGAGTTCGAGGGTTATCGCCAGACTCGCTCCGAAAATTGCGAAGTGCTCGCCATTATCAAGAACGGACAGGGCACACAAGAACTCAAGCCCGGCGAAGAAGGCGAGATCATCCTCGACCACACGCCGTTCTACGCCGAATCCGGCGGCCAGGTGGGCGACCGCGGCTGGTTTTACAGCAATGATCACAACACGGTCGTCGCTGAAGTGAAGGGTACTTACTATCCGATCCAAGGCGTGCGTGCGCATCAAATCATCATGAAATCCCCACCCAACGAAAACCGCGTTGAGTGGGCCACCCTCAGGGTCGGCGACAAAGTCGATGCAGTCGTCAACACCGACATTCGCGAAGCCACCATGCGCAATCACACGGCCACGCATCTTCTCCACGCTGGGTTGCGCGAGGTGCTGGGCAAGCATGTGAAGCAGGCCGGATCACTGGTCGCGCCCAATCATCTGCGTTTTGACTTTTCGCATTTCACCGCGGTTGAAGACGAGGAGTTGCAGGACATCGAGGACATCATCAATAAAGAAGTCCTGCACAACGAGAAGATCCAGGTCATCGAAAACGTGCCCATCGATGTTGCGGTCAACGAATATCATGCGATGGCACTATTCGGCGAAAAGTATGGTGACAAAGTTCGCGTGATCAAGATCGGCGATTTCTCGACCGAGCTCTGCGGCGGTACGCACACTAACCAAACCGGCGAAATCGGATTGATCAAAATTTTGAAAGAAGGCAGCGTTTCGTCGGGTGTGCGCCGTGTGGAAGCGGTGACCGGCGAGGGATCGCTGCAGCACTTCCGCAAAGATCATCAACTGGAAAACGTAGTTGCCAGCCTAACCTCTCGCGAATCGGAGAAGTCTCCTGCCGAAGCTCTGAAGGCCGAACTTGAGAAAAAAGATGCTGAAATCAAGCGCCTCGCCCGCGAGCTCGATCAAGCCCGTATGAAGTCAGCCTCTTCGAGCACAGCCGACATCGGCGAGAGAGTAAAAGACGTGAAGGGCGTCAAAGTTCTTGCGCAACGTGTCGATAATCTCGAGCGTCCGCAAATGCGCACTTTGGTCGATCAGCTTCGCGAGAAGCTGGGTTCCGGCGTTGTGGTGCTGGGTTCGGCGACGAATGGCAATGTTTCGTTGATCGTCGGTGTCACCAAGGACCTCACGGGTCGCATTCAAGCTGGCAAGGTGATCGCTCCCGTCGCGCAAAAAGTTGGCGGCAAGGGCGGCGGGCGGCCGGATCTTGCCGAGGCTGGTGGAAAAGATTCAAGCGCGCTCGATGGCGCGCTCAGCGAGGCTTACATGGTCGTCGAAAAACTGCTGGGAGAGTGATTCCCTCATGGCAAACCTAACTCTCGTCTACGGATTACGCTTGCTGCCCTCAGATGAGCTGGCCGAAGTCAGCGATGCCGTGCTCAAGCTGAGAAATGGCCGCGAAGCGCACGTCACGATGCACATGCTCGAGGGCAGCAAGGAAGAGATCGAAAAGCAGTTGAAAAGCAGCCTTGATGCCTTTTTCGATTTCTATCCTGAAATCTGACTCGGTTCCTCGCCGACTGCAGCGACATCTATAATCCAAGGTGCGTATGAACTCGTCGTACGACCAGTTTCGCCTCAAGCTCGCCACGCGGGGGTTGTGGCCTACCAGCAAAATGGGTCGAGTCGCGTGGTACGTTCTGGCTTTGGACCTGTTTCTGTTTGTGCTGCAGAAGGTTTTTGCGCTTTTCAAATCGTCGTTCGGAGACAGCTTGGGTGGCTGGGTTGGTTTTCTGAGCTTCGTGGCCATTGTGCTGTTTGCGATCCTGGCGTTCCGCTGGTTGAAGGTGAGGATGCTGTGGCGGCTGCGCAACCGTCTGATTGTCACTTATGTTTTCATTGGCGTGATTCCAGTTGTGCTGCTGGTTGCACTGGCGCTTGGGTCGTTCTATTTGTTCGCCGGACAGTTCGCAACTTTCATCGTAACCAGCGGGTTGAACTCGGAACTACGCAGCCTGGAAGCCGCCAATTTCGCGATTGCCCACCAATTCGCCTCGCAACTGCAACGCGGGCAGGAAAGCAGTACTGCGGCTTTTGAAAGTTTGCGCCACTCCGAAAAAATCTGGGCCGACCGCCAGGTCACCGTCTGGGTCGATAAGAAACTGCTGGTGAATGTTCCGCCGATCGGACAAACCTTCCCGCCGCCATCGCTTCCGCCTTATCTGAAAAGCTCGTTCAGTGAGGTCACGCGCGATCAGGATCAACTCTATCTGCGGGCGGTAGCCATTGTTCCCGTCAATGGCAAAACTTTAGTTGTTGTTTCCAGTAATGCTTTCGATCAAACCCTGTTGGAAGATCTTGCTGCCAATCTTGGCGAAGTTACGCTTTATGCCAGCGGGCTCAGTCTGGAAAAAGTCGATCAGTCGCAAGCGCAGAACGGGGTTCATGTCAGCGGTAGTGACAAGCCGCAATCGACCACGATCACCTTCAACAAGCCAGAGGGCCAGTACGTTCTGAATACCGGGAACGGACCTCTCAAACCAACGTTGACCGCCGGCACCGTCCCGCCCCCAACCAGTCGCTCCGATCAGCAGGTTACATTTCCTACCACCGTTTCCGTGGTCGACTGGAATACCAGCGACCGTATGAGCCCAGCCGGAATCAGCGTGCAAACCCGCTTCTCGAAGCTCTATGAGCGGCTGTTCGGCGCGCTAGGCGATTTTGCTCCGGCCATCGAATACTTTTTGCTGTTGATGGCGGTTGTGTTTGGAATCATCGAACTGACCGCACTGTTCATAGGCACCCGCCTTACACGGACCGTCACCGGTGCCGTGGCACAGATTTACGATGCCACGCAGCACGTAAATCGCGGCGACTTCAGCCATCGCATTCCGGTGAAATCGACGGATCAGGTTGCCGCCTTAGCAACATCCTTCAACTCAATGACCGCGTCGCTGGAGAAGCTGATTGAAGAGCAAAAAGAGAAGCAGCGGCTTGAGAACGAGCTGGTGATCGCGCAGGAAGTGCAGGCCCAGCTTTTTCCCCGCGAGATTTCTCAACTCGCCTCGCTCGAAGTTCACGGCTTTTGCCGGCCGGCCCGAACGGTAAGCGGGGACTACTACGATTTCCTTGCGGTCAACCCGGATAAGCTCATATTGGCGGTCGGCGATATCAGCGGCAAAGGAATTTCGGCGGCGTTGCTGATGGCGACGATTCACTCTGCGGTCCGTGCCTATAGCCTGCAGGATATTCCAGCCCTTCGTGAGCCGGTCGCGGTCGGAGCGGTTTCGGGCTCGGGAGGCATGTCGGCTTCAAGTCCTCTGACATTTGATGTTTCACCTGGCGCGTTGCTGGCCTTACTGAATCATCAGCTTTACGAGAGCACCCCCGCGGAGAAATACGCGACGCTATTTCTCGGTATGTATAACGGCGCCGATCATAAGTTGACCTATAGCAATGGCGGACATTTGCCGCCGATCATTTTGAGCGAGGACGGCAGCATTCATCGCCTGGATCGCGGCGGCACTGTGGTGGGCTTGTTCAATCAGGTGAGCTATGAGGAAGGCTCGATTCAGTTGCGCCGCGGCGACATTTTGTTAGCGTACAGCGACGGCGTTACCGAGCCGGAGAACGATTTTGGCGAATTCGGCGAGCAGCGCCTGATTGATTTAGTGAGGGAGAACCGTGACTCGCCCCTGGCGCGTATTAGTGAAATTGTCACTGCGGCAGTCGATGACTGGATTGGCGCCAACGAGCAGCCGGACGACGTCACTCTAGTTCTCGCTCGCGCCAGATAGCCGCTACTTCGCTTTCGGCTGCTTGGAAAGAAGCGCGATCTTCGCCGTGACCTGCTGGCCCTTTTCCATCCCTCCGATGATCACCAGGCCTTCTTTAGTCACCAGCAGTCCGCGATGGTCCATGGTGGGATCGGGAGTGTTTTCATCCAGGGCTTCCCATTTGCCGCTGCGAAGATTGAAAGCAAAAGTTACAGGTGAAGGCTCCGCCGGCTTGCCGTCGTAGCCGATTCCCTGAAAGTCGTAAGGGCTCTCGCTTCCACCGGAAAAATAGATTTTTTCGTCCTTCTCTGAGCCCCCGGCGGCAACGCGGAACTGCGCCGAGCCGGGATGGTTCGGGAGTTTGGTCCACTCAATCCGCTGGAAATCGTGGCGATCGATTGTTCCCTTCCAGCATTGGGTAGCCGCTACCCACTTCGGGGAATCGCCATCAGGATTCTTCTGCGCCCCTCCGATGTAAACAATCGTGTCCCCCACGATCGCGCCGGCATGGCCGAAAACCGCATCCGAGATCGGCGTGGCAGTCGTCCACTGGCTCTTCTCCACATCGTAGACTTGCACGTTGGCCACCGCGCCCTGATTGGAACGACCGCCAATAATGTAAATGTAGCGGTCGCGATAGACGCCAATTACCGCATCGCCCACGCCGATTGGCATATCCGTTCCGCGTAGCCAGCGGTCGGCAGACGGCTCATAGATCCCCATGTCCTGGACGGCCATTCCGCCGCCTTGATAAAGAATGTAACCACCGAACAGGTACAAATAATTCCCAACCCCGGCGGCCGCGGCGCCGATGCGGCCCGCTGTTCCGGGAACCGAATGGATCGTGCTCGGCTTGCCAGAATCCACATCGATCAAATAGGCCTGATTGCTGGCGGAATTCCAATCTTTCTTCGCGCCGAGACCCATGATCGAGAACAGCTGAATCTGTCCTTTCCACTTCATCATGGCCACAGCATTATTGGACACGGCTTCGGGCAAGGCTTCCGGGCTCGATTGGGTTACGGCTGGGAGACAACAAGTCAGGATGAGAAAGAGGACGAACTTACACTGGACTTTCATGGGTCACTAAGAATGATACCTCGTATAGAGGAAAATGGTTGAGAGGGGAATCACAAAACGCCGGCTTTTCAGCTGGAAAGTGGTCTCGGCGAACTGAACGTCAGCCAAGAATGGCGGAAGAATCGGCAGATGGATAGCTTTCCCACCAGATGCCCGGCTCGGTCGGGCAAGGCCTCTTCTGAAATGCGAAGCCGAGCCGACCCAATTCCTGGAGAACTGCGTCAATCGCGGCTTCTACGGATTGAGCGACGGCTTTACTCAACTGCTGTCCGGGTTCGTAGCTTTCGCCAACGATTCCTACTAAGAGGACGTTCTCAGGGCTGGCGCCCAGCATATCCGCCGTGAGCAGGCACTCGGATAGCGCGGGGGAATGGGGATCGAGCCGCTGGGCTGGCGCCTCGCAAAGAATGTCGTCTCTTCGGTAGAGCACGACTGTGCCGGGAGGATCGTCGCTCGCGACGGAATCTAGCAGGATGAGCGAGTATCTTGCAGCGATTTGGTGAGTCAGGTCAAGTGCCGGTGTGCCCAAGTCGACAATGTCAACATTCTCGCCGAACGTGTAGCGCGATTCCAGCAATCGGATGACGTAGGGGCCAACGCCATCATCCCCCAACAAGACGTTTCCGATGCCGCCAATGAGGGCGGATTTCACAGCACCTTCACCACGCCGATCTTGGTTCCCGAGCGATCGAATGCGTGGCATGCGCAAGCCATGCATGGATCGAACGAGTGAACCGTCCGCAGAACTTCCAGCGGTTCCTCGGGGCGGGCCAGCGGCGTATGCAGCAACGAAGCCTCGTAGGGCCCGTGCGCGTTAGCTTGATCACGCGGGCTGGCATTCCATGTCGAGGGTACGACCGCCTGATAGTTCTTGATTTTTTCGTCTTTGATCACCACCCAGTGAGAAAGCGTTCCGCGGGGAGCTTCGTGAGTTCCGACGCCTTCGACTTCATGGCTTGGCAACACTGGCTGGTTATAGACCGTGTAATCGCCCTTCGAGACATTTTCCACCAGCAATTGCCAGTGCTTCTGCGCCAGCTCGGCCAGCATGCAGGCGCGAATGGCGCGGGCGGCATGGCGTCCAAGCGTGGAGTGCAGCATGTCGGGCGTGACTTGGATCTTGCTGATGCCAGCGACTTTTTCAATCGCCAGGTTCGTGTACTTGCGTGTCAGTTCGTGACCTTGAGCGTAGCCAATCAGCACTTGCGCCAGCGGCCCGACCTGGGCGGGTTCGCTGTTGAATCGTGGCGCTTTCACCCAGGAGTATTTCCCATCTTCCGTCCACCCGGTGAACTCCGGCTCGGTTTCTCCCTCCCACGGATGCAGCGGCCTATCGCCGCGATAGTAAGCGTGAATCACGTCCTCAGTGACAGCTTGCCGGAACATTGGGTCCGACGCTGTCTGAAATCGCTTCACGCCCGCAATATCGCCATTGTGAATGTAGCCGCCGGGCAGATCATAGGCGGAGCCACGGCTGTCGAGAGGAAGATCGGGAACAGCGAGATAATTGCGAACTCCGCTGCCGATTTTGAACCACTCTGGATACATGGCGGCAACCGCGCAAACGTCGACGAAATAAACCTGCTGCACAAATCGCGCGACTTGCGATAGCAATTCGCGAATCAGCTCTAGCTTATCCATGCCAAGAGCGGCTGAGCTGTCGAGATCGATCGCATTGGCCACTCCGCCGACGGTCAGATTCTGGATGTGGGGCGTCTTCGATCCGAGAATGCCAACCACCTGCAGCGCCTTGCGCTGATACTCGAGCGCCTGCACATAATGCGTGAAGGCGAGCAGGTTCACTTCTGGCGACAGCCGCATCGCGGGATGTCCCCAGTATCCGTTGGCAAAGATCCCTAACTGGCCGCTGCTGGCGACCGCGTTGACCTTGTCCTGCGCCGCTTTGAACTCATTGCGCGAGTTACCTGTCCAGGGCGAGAGGCTTTCCGCCAGCCTGGCAGTTGCCGCAGGATCGGCCTTCGGAATCTGCAGCACATCGACCCAATCCAGTGCGGACAAGTGATAGAAGTGCACGATGTGATCGTGCAGGGCATGCGCAATCAGAATCAGATTGCGAATGTATTGCGCGTTCAGCGGCACTTCCAGCTTCAACGCATCTTCTACCGAGCGCACGCTGGCCATGGCATGAACCGTGGTGCAAACTCCGCAAAAGCGCTGCGTGAACAGCCACGCGTCGCGTGGATCGCGGCCACGAAGAATGGTTTCAATGCCGCGCCACATGGTGCACGAAGCCCATGCGTTGCTGACCGCGTTGTTATCGACCTCCACGTCGATGCGGAGGTGGCCTTCAATTCTAGTAATGGGATCGATGGTGATTCGTTTTGCCATAGGTGCCTGCTGTTAGTCGGCGCTTGCCGTAGGAGTTTCAGATTCGTTTTCGCCGTAATATCCGTATTTGAAATATCCCGTCCAGCGGATGTAGGGCCGCCGGAAGCGGAAGTAGTTCGCCATGTTGTGCCACTCGTAGAGTGGAGCGGGAAGAATCGCGAGCCGCTTCACCGCAATCAGAAACCCTGCAATGCCCAGGGAAATGAAACCAAGCGAGACCAGGATTTCGATGGTGGCCGGAAAATACAAAGCTTCAGGATTTGGCCGGAAAGCCAGTGTCGTGGGACTGAAGCGATAGAGCATCCCGCCGGCCGAGCTGAGGACGTAGCCAATAAACATGGCTTGAAGGTCGCGGTTCTTTACAGACCTGATCAGCAGCCAGCCGCCACCTGCGATCAAGATCGTTTCCAGCCAGAAAACGCCGGCGAAGCGGTCGAAGTGGAAGGCTGTCCCGAAAGCGCCGCGGGCGATAATGTCGATGAACCGCAGTCCCAGCCACCCGAAGATCAGCCACCAAGTGATGTTTGCGGCTTCGTCGAGAACGTCCATGTCCATGGCCCGTTTCCACACCACGCAGCACAACATCGTAGTTCCCGCCACGCAACCGAACGACATGAAGGCGGCCGCACCGAGGTAAAGCAAAGGTAGCCAGGGCGTTTGCCACAGAGGGTGGACACGCTCGCCGGCCAACAGCATGAGTGCTCCCAGCGATGACTGGTGCATGCCGGGCAAGAGATAGGCCGCTGCAATGATCCACGGATAAAACGCGTGCAGACGGCGCTCCACGCGCTCGACGCCCGGCCGCAACCGCGAATCGAAATACCATAGCCGCTCGAGAACTGGCGGAATGTTCTCGACGGCGAGCGGAATCATAGCGTAGATCGACATGCAGATTGCCACTTCCGCCAGCGGCGAGTGCATATTCCATTTCCACGGGAACACGATCCAATAGAAATTCCACGGCCGGCCGGCATCGATGCCTAGCAGCAGTAAGCCGCACGCGTAAGCCAGAAAACTGGTCAGGAGGGCCATGCGCATCAGCGCGTGCATGCGCTTCCGCCGGAACACCCAAGCCGAAATGCCGATCGCGAATGCACCGGAACCCAGGGCGGTCAATACCATCACATTGAACGTCTTCCAGATGCCCCAACCGAAAGCGTCGTTCATTCCGCTGACCGGGCCAAGGCCGGCCAATTCGCGATACCCCGTTAGTACGAACGCGATCAGGATTAGGACACACAGACCGATGAAGAAACCGTTGATGACCGGAAATCCATAGACAGGAACATCTCGCTCCCAGCGATTGTCCGAAGGGTTGGGATGGTTTGCTGGTGCGCTCATAGTTGGGCCCTCAATCCAGTCTCTTTTTCGCGCTCATGAGCTTCCTGTTCGTGGCCGCTCAGGTTTTTACGGATTACCTGCACCAAGCCCGCATACAAGAGAGCTGGAAGCGCGAAGTACTGGTAAACGCGCTTCTGCCAGCGCAAGGTGCGGGCGGGAACGGATTCTGTTCCCAGTTCCGGCAGACCAAGATCCTTAAAGGGGACGTGGGAGAGATACAGGGCCTGCGTGCCGCCGTTGTCTGTCTCGCCATACACGCGATCCTGGTAATAGCGCCCCGGACTCTTTGCGATGCGTTGCTTGGCCTCCAGCAACAGGGCCGGACGCGGCCCGAAGATTACCGCTCCCGTGGGGCAGACGTTGGTGCATCCGGGCTTGAGTCCTTTGGCCAGCCGATGACTGCACAACTCGCACTTGGTCACCCGCGGGTTGTACCCAACCCATTGGAAGCGCGGAATGTGATAGGGACAAGTGATCGTGCAGTAGCGGCAGCCGATGCATTTATCGGCCGTCCAGGTGATTACGCCGCTTTGCGGATCTTTGTGCAGCGCCTGAAATGGGCAACCCGCGGCGCACGCGGGATCGAGGCACTGCATGCACTGCCGCTTGACGAAGGAGAACTGCTTGCCGTCTTCGGATTTGTACAGCTTGATGATGTTGCGGGTGACGTCATTCAAATCCGATGGCGCCTGATGCAGTTCATCGCGCCGCGTGTCGGGCGGCGTGTCGTTTGCCTCCGCACAGGCTGCCACGCAGGCTTTGCAGCCGATGCAAATGGTCGCATCGTAGAGCAAACCGACGGCTGCGCTGGGAACAGGGATTTCCTCTTTCTGCAGCGCCTCCTTGCCGACTGCTACGGCTGCCACCGCCGGCAGGCTGGCCTTGGCGGCGCTAGTGAACAGTTCTCGCCGAGTGATGGCCACGTCAGCCTTCTTTCTTCACGACGGAGTTTTCCGTCGATGCTTTCAGTTTTTCTGCATACGCAATGTCGGCGGAGACTCGTGCCACGCCTGCATCCAGACTGCTTTGGAAGCGTTGCGACGCCACCCACGCCGCGCCTCCGACCGCGCCAGCGATCACACCGACTAACGCAGCGGCACCGACTTTGAGTTGGCCGGCGTTGCTGTAAATCGGAGGATATGTATCTGGAGGAGTTGCCAGATGAATCGGAACGGTCTGGAAAGTTCCCATCGTCCACACCACGCCCTTTTCCGTGCAACCGAAGCAGGGAACGCCAGTGCCGATCGGCCACACGCCCGGAATTTCATTGAATTGCCGGGTCGAGCAGGCGGCGTGAGTGACCGGCCCCTTACATCCGAGCTTGTAGAGGCACCAGCCTTTGCGATGTCCTTCGTCGCCGAACGCTTGCGCGAAACGGCCTGCGTCAAAGTGCGCGCGACGCGGACAGTTTTCATGAATCACGCGCGCGTACGCGAATCGGGGGCGGTTGAGTTCATCGAGTTCGGGCAGCCGGCCCATGGTGACGTATTCCAGGACCACCGCCAGCAAGTTGTAAGGATTGGGAGGACAGCCGGGAAGATTGATGATAGGTTTTCCGGAAATCACAGAATCAACGCCGATCGCTCCCGTCGGGTTCGGATCGGCGGATGGAATTCCGCCCCAGGAAGCGCAGGAGCCAATGGCGATTATCGCTGCGGCCTGCCGTGAAACATCTTTCACGACCTGGATGGCTGGCTTGCCGCCTAGTTCCATGTAGACGCCGTCATCCTTGGCAGGAATCGCGCCCTCCACCACCAGGACATATTGGCCGGCGTTGTCGGCGATCGCCGATCTCAGCGCAGCTTCCGCCTGCGCCCCCGACGCCGCCATCAGGGTCTCGTGATAATCGAGAGAGATGACGTCAAGAATGAGGTGAGCCACGTCTGGCGCCGAGGTGCGCAGCAAGGTTTCCGTGCAGCCGGTGCAGTCCTGGAAGTGCAGCCAGATGACCGACGGACGGCGGGCTTTGCTGATGGTTTGCGCAACCTGGGCCAGCGATTTGCTGGTGAGGCTCAAGCCTACGGGAGCCGCGACCATGAGGGTGGAACAAAGTTGCAGAAAACTTCGCCGTGAAACTCCACTGTTGCGAAGGTGTTCGCCGATGGTTAAGTTTTCGCCCGTCTTCATGCCTAATCTCCTGGCAACTCGAAATCGGATCAAGATCGAGTTGCAAGAGCAGCGTGGTTGCGGGCCTGAATCGACTAAAACGCCGTCAACACATCGCCACTCTCGGTGCTTTCATCCAGCCGCGGTAAGAGCTGTCGGCGAGATCGGCGATTTGGAACTTGCTGGTAGGAACGTAACGGACAATGACAGATGGATGAATTTCTGTGCCAGTGCAGATTGTGCGGTTCCGGCTCATCTCCCAACCTCCCTTCCCGAAATTACCGTAACGTTTACGGCTCTGTTCCCGCGAACTGAATGCAGTGTTTATGCACTATTCATAAACGGCTACTCAGTGACCTGAATCACGCATGCGCGTGACGAGTGTCATCTGGCATTACAGGCCGGCCGGAACTGGAGCGAGCGTCGACGGTGTTTTCGCCGCTCTGCGCTGCTGTTCCAGCCAGTTCATCCAACCCGCCATGCCTTTTCCGGTCAGGCATGAGACCTTCACGACTTCGATGTCCGGATGCACGCGGCGGGCATTTTCGGCGGCCGCTTCGATATCAAAGGGCACATAGGGAAGCAAATCGGTCTTGGTCAGAATCAGCAGCCGAGATTTGAAGAAAATCGACGGATACTTCAGCGGCTTGTCCTCACCTTCTGTCACGCTGAGCAGCACGACCTTGGCGTGCTCACCCAGATCGTAGCTGGAGGGACAGACCAGGTTCCCGACGTTCTCGATGAATAGGAGATCCAGTTCTTGCAAGTTCCAATCCGCCAAATGGCGCTCGATCATGCGGGCATCGAGATGACAGGTGCCGCCGGTCGTGATCTGCTTCACTGGAAAATGAAAACGCCGCAGGCGGGCCGCATCGTTGTCGGTTTGAATATCTCCGGTAAGTACGGCAACCCGCTCGTGGCGCGGCAGACATTCCAGCGTGCGTTCCAGCAGCGTGGTTTTACCGGAGCCGGGTGAACTGATGAAGTTGAGACAAAATATCCCGTGTTCCCGAAATCGTGCCCGCAAATCGCCCGCGATGCGGTCATTCTCGCTCAATACCTTACGCTCCAACGGGATTCGTTCCATGCTCTTCCACCTCCAAATAGGCCAGCTCCAACTCGTCTCCGCTGAGATATTCCGTTTCCAGGCTTCGGCAATTCGGGCATTGAATCTCGTAATCCTGCACCGCAAACTCGTGTCCACAACTCCGGCACCGATAACGCAGGGGGCGAAACTCGATCTCCAGACTTAGCTTCTCCAGATCGGTATCGCGCGTGATGGCCTCAAAGCAGAAGCGTAGCGCCTCCTGATCGATGGCCGCCATCTGCCCAATCCGCAATCCGACCTTAGACGGATAACTGCCCGGCACGCGCCGCATCGCAGTTCGAACCGCCGTTAGCACAGAGTTCGCAATGCCCATTTCGTGCATAGGTCTGAATGGACCAAATCCACGCCCACAGCCCAAGGTAGCCGGAGGTAAACATTCCCTCGGTGATGGAGGTCACAGTGCGTTGTGAGGAATGATCAGGCTTGGACTGGGTGGGTCTGTGTTGCAGCCGTTGATACTATTGCCGCAGCACGGTTCTGGCTGAGAAAGTCCATGACAATCCATGCCGCTCCAGCGATCGCGAGGTTCTGCGCGTTTCCTGCCCAATTGATCAGTTGATGGGGATCGGCAAACGGCGCCGGCAGCCATATCAATAAGCCAAATCCGACGATCATCAGGGTGAGTAGTTGAGAGGCAACAAGGGCGGAGCGTCCGGTAAGTAGCGCAATCGCAGCAAGCGCGAACGCGATCGTAGTCGTGACGGCCCAGAACATCTGTCCCGGAGGAATCCACTTGGGAACGAAATCCGCGGTGGCAGAAAGGTAAAAAATCTGCTCGAGAGTGAAAGAGACGACCGACAGTCCAAAGCAGATGAATCCGGTCCGGGCCAGTTTTCGCCAGCGTTCTGAATCGTCGCGAGCAAACGTCGAATAAACGATCAGAGCTCCTGCCACCTGCGAGAATTCCTCAAAAAAACCACCATAACGAGTGTAGACACGCGGTTCGGCAATCATGCGAGGTACATATAACAAAGCGAATGCAAGATAGATTCCGCCCAGCGTAAGAGCGCCAATGCGCGCCGTTTTACGGAATTGAATCGCTACGCCACCGAAAATCTGTATGACGGCGGAAAAGCAGGCAAACATCTCGCGATGCGGAATATTTCCCAACGGCTGAACCTGCTGCCAGATGTTGAAGTCGCGCCATGTAAGAGTGACGAATCCGAAGAGGATGGCTGCTAACCCGAATACATGACGTCCAAGATGAACGTTTCTCATATGGCGTAGTTCCCGAGTGCCTTACTTTGCGAGCGCCTTGCGGTTCGCCCTGCGCTGAGCGAATTCCCTGATTTTGATCGATGAAAGTGGTCGATTCCAATACCCACTTATTGCATATTTGATATAACCATCTTTAGTCTTGCGCATGACATAACATCCCATGACTGCTATTACCCCCATCATCGCGATTGACCGCAAGGCGCGCACGCCGTTGCACCGTCAAATCTATGACGGGTATCGCGGCGCCATCGTAAGCGGAACGTTGCGGCCTGGACAGAGGGTTCCATCCACCCGCGGGCTCGCCGCCGATCTTAATGTCTCTCGGATTCCTGTCTTGGGGGCCTACGCTCAACTCATGGCCGAGGGATACTTTCAAAGCCGAGTCGGTGCAGGAACTGCCGTCTCTCTGTCACTTCCAGATCAAAAACTGCTGGGCGAGCCGCGCCCCATTCATTCATCCACCGCTCGCGCGAGCAAACGGCCGCGCAAAATCGCAAAGCGTCCTGCACTTCCAGATTCGATCGCAAACCCTCCGTGGGGCCGTGGATGGGGTGCCTTTGCGGTTGGCCAAGTGGCCGCTGACCACTTCCCCTTTCGCGAGTGGAACCGCCTGGTGGCCCGTCATTCTAGGATTGTGGCCCCAAAATCGCTCGACTACGGTCATCCGCTGGGATTGAAAGACTTGCGCGAGGCGCTGGCGTCTTATTTGAGAACGGCGCGCGGCGTGCGCTGCGAGGCGGATCAGATCATGATCGTCAGCGGCTCACAGCAGGCGCTGGATATTTCAGCGCGCGTGCTTCTCGATCCCGGAGATGGAGTTTGGATGGAAGAGCCTGGATACCGCTACGCGCGATTCGTATTCGGTCTGAATGTCTGTCGCATGTTCCCGATTCCTGTGGACGACGAGGGGCTGAATGTCTCAATTGGCAGAAAACGTTATCCCAACGCCCGCGCGGCCTTGGTTACTCCGTCGCATCATTATCCGCTAGGTGTAACCATAAGCGCGTCGCGCCGCCTGCAACTGCTGGACTGGGCTGCCCGCTCGGGATCCTGGATTCTGGAAGACGATTATGACAGCGACTACCGCTACGAAGGAATGCCAATCTCTTCGTTGCAGGGGCTCGATTCCAATTCCCGCGTTGTCTACATCGGAACCTTCAGCAAGGTTCTGTTGCCGTCGTTGCGGTTGGGGTATCTCGTCATTCCCTCCGATCTCGTGCAGCGCTTTCTCATGGTCCGCCTCGCCATGGATATCGCCCCAGCGACGTTCTCTCAGGCGGTGCTTGCCGATTTCATTCAGGAGGGCCACTTTTCCCGGCACATTCGACGAATGCGTTTGCTTTATCGCGAGCGCCGAAACGCTCTGGTGGAGAACATCGAAAAAGAATTCGGTGGTGCGGCCAAGGTCACCGGAGAACAGGCCGGCATGCATCTTTGCGTGGTGATGGATGGAATCTTGGATCGCGAAGTCGTCGATCGCGCGGCTCGCGCCGGCCTGTGGCTCGTGCCCCTGTCCTCTTCTTATACACAAAAGCCTCATCAGGGATTTGTTTTGGGTTTCGGCAGTACACCCGTCAAGGAAATGGCCAACGCGGTGCGAAAGCTCCGAGCACAATTGCGGTAAACGGGTTTCCCAGCACCCATAACCTCCACCATCACGAAATCGCGTGATGAGCAGACCTCCGCTCGGTGACTGGCGGCACGGACGCAAGCCTGTTCCAAGTTCCATCGTAAATATGGATGAATGGCACCAGGCGGATCCATGCCGATGGGAGTCGTGATCCGTATGTTGTTGCTGTTATTCGCGGTTAGGGGCTAGGAGGTGTCCGGAACTTGCAGTCGTTGTATTTGCTTCCGCTGGGAATTGTGGGACTGATTGTCGCGGCTGCGTTTTGGAGCGCCGGGCGAAAAGAGAAGGAAAGCCTTGTCTCCAAGCTGCAGCACGCCGAGGCGGTGGCTCAGCAATTTGAGCGGGAGCGTGACACGGCACTGCAGGAACTGTTTCGCCGATTCCGTGAGGAAGGGAAGCTCAATAAGGAACGGAGCCAGTTCCAGGCGCAGTTGGCGGAGTACGAAAAATATGCTGCGCTGACACAACTCGCCCTGGGAGCGGCACACGAAATCAACAATCCTCTGCTCGGCATCCTTTCCCATCTGGAATTGGAACTGAAGCATGCCAAGGGTGATGAACGCCCGGAGATCGAACAATGCATTGAGAGCGTGCAACGTATATCGAGTACCTTACGGAGTCTGATGAACTACGCCCGACCTGCGCCACTGGTGCTTAGCAAAATCAATTTGCATCGTCTGGTTTCCGATACCTTGGCTTTCCTGCAGCATCAGCCGATGCTGCACGGCCGCATTTTAGAAAACCAAGTGCCGCCGGACTTGCCCGCGATTCGCGTCGACGCCAACCAGCTCTCGCAGATCCTGATGAATCTGCTGCTCAATGCGGCCCAGGCCACCGAAGAGGGCGGCCGCATCTCGGTTTTCGCGAACCGGGCACAAGGCGAAGCGGTAGAAATCCGCGTCATCGACACGGGCTGCGGCATTCCGCCCGAAGTTCTGCCCCACGTCTTCGAGCCATTCTTCACCACAAAACGCGGCAAAGGAACCGGCCTGGGACTCAGCATCAGTCAGGCATACGTGCACAGCCATAACGGCGAGATCGCGATCGAGAGTGCGCCGCAGCGTGGAACCACCGTCACCCTCACGCTTCCCGTCCGCCAAATCGAGCCTACTCCGGCGCAGCAACAGAACGGTGAAAGACAGGAGGTAATCATTCACTAGTCATGCGCTATTCAGTGCTGGTTGTAGACGACGAAGCTTTAACCCTTCGCACCATCAGCCGCGGGCTGAGCTCAGAAGGCTTCGAGGTGCTCACCGCCGGCTCGGGCGAAGAAGGGCTCAAGATTTTCAACGAAGAGACGCCCGATCTCGTTCTGCTCGATATTGTGCTACCCGGAATTGACGGCGTCGAAGTCTTGCGGCAGATCAAGACCGCCAGCCCGGCTAGCATTGTGCTGATGATGAGCGCTTACCACATGGTGGATCGTGCGGTCGAAGCGATGAAGTTGGGAGCCTACGACTACTTGATCAAACCATTCCATCTTGCTGACCTGACCAGTACGCTGCAGCGCGCCTCCGAGATGCTAGCGTTGCGCGTTCGCGTGCGCGACACGGTCGAGACCGAAAAGGGTCGCTACGACTTCGGCAGAGTCGTCACCCAGAATCCGGCCGTCCGCGAGACTTTAGAAGTCGCGCGCAAAGCCGCTGAAAGCGATCACACAACCATCCTGATTCAGGGCGAAAGCGGCACCGGAAAAGGTGTTTGGGCGCGGGCAATTCACTATGCCAGCCCGCGTGCCGGCCAACCTCTGCTGGAACTGAATTGCGCCACGCTTCCTGACGCTCTCCTGGAAAGCGAATTATTTGGCTTTGAGCCAGGTGCCTTTACTGACGCTCGTCGCCGCAAAGAGGGCCTGCTGGAACGAGCCCATAGCGGAACGCTGTTCCTCGACGAAATAGGGAACATGTCCGCCAGCGTGCAAGCCAAGTTGCTGCGCGTGCTCGAAGAGGAAACCTTCATGCGTCTCGGCGGCACGAAGACAATTCACGTAAACGTGCGCCTGATCGCCGCCACGAATACGAATCTAAAAGAAGCGGTTGCCGAAGGGCGTTTTCGCGAAGATCTTTTTTACCGGCTCAACGTCGTGCCCATCTTGATCCCCCCGCTGCGCGAGAGGCCAGAAGACATTTTGCCTTTGGCCCTGGACCTGGTCGGCTGGTTCAACCATGAACTAAAGAAGAATTTCTTGGGCTTTACACCCGAGGCTGCCGAGTTGCTTGTTCATTATTCCTGGCCTGGAAATATCCGGGAACTGAAAAACGTCATCGAGCGCACCATGATTCTTGCCCACGAAGGTAATATCGATGTCGCTGCTCTTCCTCAGGAGATTCGCAGGCCGGCAGATCCGGTCAAAAACACACCAATTCCTGAAAATGGAAAGCCTTCCACGAATGTTCTAGTCAGCCTGCGCGAATTGGAAGAGGACTACATCCTGAAAGTCTTGGAGGTGAGCGGCAACAATAAAACACAAGCCGCCAAAATCCTCGGCATTCATCCCACCTCGCTGATGCGGCGATTGAAGAAGACACCTGCCTAGCGCCACAAGGTCATTGTCCTAGAGATTTCACCCGCAAAATTCACCACTGCAGAACGCAGCGGCGATCTGCAAAACGCATGAGCTGCAGGTCCTCTGCACAACCCGCCAACTGCCCGCAATCAGTTGAGAACAAATGGCCCCGGAATCCCATCCTGTTTAGCCCTTCACGTGCACTTCACCAAAGTGGCAAGCGGCGAGAACGAAAGCTACACAAAACGCCGAGCCTGGAGAGGGTTATGTCCATACTTTTCGTACTGCTGACCTTTTTGGTCATCATCTCGATGAACTATCTTTACTTCCGCACCGCCCAGAGCGTTCCCGTCACCGCTAGACCCCCTGTGCGCCCAAGCGTGCCCGTGATGGCGAAAGAGATGGGGTTTGCGATTCCCAAGGGTTATAGCTTCCACCCCGGCCATACCTGGGTGATGCCGGAGGGAGGCGACAACGCACGTGTGGGCTTAGACGAATTCGCTGCTGATCTCGTGGGCAAGATCGAGCAGATCGAAGTCGTTGGCGCCGGACGCTGGGTTCGACAAGGACAGCGCCTTATCGGCGTCAAAGCTGCTGGCACTTCTTTTGATCTTGTATCGCCGGTGGAAGGCGTGGTCACCGACATTAACCCCGACGTGATGAAAGACCCGGCGTTGGCCATCAGCGATCCCTATAACAAAGGCTGGATCGCGATGGTGAAAGCCCCGGATCTCAATATCAACAAGAAGAATCTGCTGCAAGGTTCCATGGTCGCGCCCTGGATGCATTACAACGTGTCCCGGCTGAATTCGGCCATCACCAGTTCGAATCCAGCATTGGCCCAGGATGGAGGAATGCCCCTGAATCAAGTTCTCCTCAAGGTTGGGATCGAGCTCCGTCAGAAACTGATTAAGGATTTCTTTTTGAATTGAGGTGCGGCGAAAAAAGGATGAAGGAGAAAGCGTATGGCAAGAACAAAAGCAATCCTGGTCGACATCACGAAATGCATCGGATGCAGGAGTTGCGAGCAAGCTTGCAAGCAGATTCACGGTTTCCCAGCTGAGAGCGAACAAGAACTTTCGCCGACCGCTCTGACCGTGGTGCAGGAACGCGGTGACCGTTTCGTGCGGCGCATGTGCATGAACTGTCAAGATCCTGCCTGTGCCTCCGCGTGCCTGGTCGGCGCCCTGAAGAAAACTGCTTTGGGACCGGTCACCTATGATTCCTCCAAGTGCATCGGTTGCAGATATTGCCTCGTGGCCTGCCCATTCAACGTGCCACGCTACCAATGGTCGAAGCTCGTGCCATTCGTCACCAAATGCGACATGTGCTTCGAGCGCCAAAGCAAAGGACAACTTCCAGCCTGCGTCGAAGCCTGCCCAGTGCAAGCATCGATCGTTGGCTGGCGAGACGAAATTCTCGAAGAAGCGCAGCGCCGCGTGCTGCTCGATTCGAAATATGTCAAACACATTTACGGCACCGAAGAAGCCGGAGGTACATCGGTATTCGTCATTTCTGACGTTCCGTTCGAAAAACTAGGTTTCACCCAGGTGCCAACTCAACCCATGCCGGTCCTTACGGCGAACGCCCTCGGCGACATTCCGACGGTGGTGATCGTTGGTGGCAGTTTGCTCGCCGGATTGTATTGGATTACGAACCGCCGCAAATTCGTAGCTCTGGCGGAGTTGCAAGAAGGTGGTTCAGGCAACGGCAACATCGAGAAGGAGCGCAATCATGTCTAATAATCGAATTCCTAAAATTACTCTTTGGCGCACCATCGTGGCAGTGATCTTACTCGTGGGAACTTACGCTGCCTACGCACGATTCTTCCTGGGATTTCAGCAATCCACCAACCTTGTCGACGCTCAACCCTGGGGACTCTGGGTAGGTCTCGGCACATTGTGCGGGGTCGGCATCTCCGCTGGCGGATTTGCGATTGCGGCCGCGGTTTATCTCTTAGGTTTCGAACGCTATCGTCCAATCGTCAGGGTTGCTGTGCTGCTCTCGTTTCTTGGCTATCTGTCCGTCGTCGTGGGCATGATGTACGAACTCGGTTTGCCGTGGAGAATCTGGCATCCCATCGTGATGTGGAACCGGCATTCAGTGCTGTTTGAAGTTTCGTGGTGCGTAATGCTGTACACCACTGTGCTCTCGCTCGAGTTTTCCCCATTCCTGGTCGAGAAAATTCCCTGGAAACGGTTCCGGCGGTTCTATTTGAAATGGCATCATGCAATTCTGATCGAATTGGTTTTGATCGGAGCGCTGCTTTCGTCGATGCACCAGTCGTTCCTGGGTGGACTTTATCTCTTAGCGAAAGGCAAAGTCTATCCACTCTGGTACAGTCCATTTCTACCCTCGCTGTTCTATCTCTCAGCTGTCCCGGCAGGGCTGGCCGCGACCATCATGGCAGTTTACCTGTGCAATCGTTCGCTAAATACTCGCGTTGATTTCGGAATTGTCCGGGAGATGAGTTATGTGCTGGCGCCATTGCTCTACGCCTACGGCTTCTTACGCGGCGTCGACGTCGTCACCCATGACAACTTCGCCTACCTCTTTATGTGGCGGCAGGAAACTTTCCTGTTCTGGCTCGAGGCCGGCCTGTTTGTACTGGCGCCGATCTTTCTGCTCAGCAATGACTCGATCCATCGCAATCCGCAACACCTGTATTGGACCTGCTCGCTGATCGTGATGGGCTTCATCACCAACCGTCTGAACGTCTCAATCACGGCTTTTCAAACCAGCTCCGGCTACTATTACGTGCCGAAGTGGACAGAGTTTGCCCTGACATTCGCAACCCTGGCGGCCGCGGCGGTCGCTTTCAACTATGCAGTCCGTTATCTGGATATTCTTCCCAAGAATCCACCCACAAGAACATTTCTTTCAGAACATGCAACGGCCTGACGCCGTGCGATGAGATGCAGGCAAATTAACCGATTTGCCTGCATCTCAATCCTTCGTCCATCGGCCTGCCCAGCAATCGTTGTGGAAAAAACCTCCAATAAATTTGCAATCGCGTGAGTCTCCCACCGCGGGTAAACATCGAAGACAATAGAATCCCTAGCCGGGTCGCAATATCACCGAATCAAGGAGGAATTATGGAAGCGCGTTTCAACTATGCCAAAGCTGCCCCCGGGGCCGCCCACGCCATGCTCGGATTGGTGAAGTATCTTCGCGAGAGTGGTCTGGAAGAATCTCTGCTCCTGCTGATCGATCTGCGCGCCTCGCAGATCAATGGCTGCGCCTACTGTATCGATATGCACTGGAAAGATCTGCGGGCAATGGGCGAAGGTGAGCAACGCTTATATGCCCTCGATGCCTGGCGCGAATCCCCGTTCTACACCGAGCGCGAACGTGCAGCCTTGGAGTGGACCGAAGCTCTTACGCTTATTACCCATGGCCACGTGTCCGATGAGGTCTACGAAAAGGTGCGTTACCATTTCAACGAAAAAGAATTGTCGGATCTGACGCTGGCCGTCGTAACCATCAATGGCTGGAACCGTTTGAGCATCGCGTCACGGGCGGTTCCCGGCGACTATAAGCCTGGTCAGTTCCGCATGGAAAAAGAAAAGGTCGCTTAAAAGAATCACGCAGAGGCGCTGGTTGGATACCGCGAACGTGGTATCCTCCGGCCAGCCTTTCGGGTGACAAGAAATACCCTGCATCTCGTGATGTGCGTCCCGACCCTGTCATGGGAAAGTACCATTCGTTCGGCGTTGTCCAATTGCGTTAGCTAAAGGAGCGCCATGTCGCATCACCTGGATTCCCCAATCGCGCGGCAGGATATCCGTCTCGATATCACCGACCTGTATGTCTTTCGCGGCCAGACAGGCACAGTATTCGCTATTAACGTTTGTCACTCGATCTTCGGTCCGATTCCGGCGCCGGGTTATCACCCCGAAGGAATGTACGAGTTCAAAATCGACTCTAATGGAGACGCTGTCGAAGACATCACATATCGGCTAACCTTCGATGAGCGTGACGAGAACGGCAAGCAAAGGTACGTCGTGCGGCGTATTCAAGGTCCGGAGGCAACCAAACCGCACGAGCCGGGTGTCGTGGTCGCTGAGGGAGTTACGGGCGAGACAGTAAAGACCGCGAGCGGCTTACGCGTGTGGGCGGGCCAGGCGGGAGACCCGTTCTGGATCGAGCCGGATGTGTTGCACGCGGTTGGCCATGCTTTTCAGGATGGCACCACAGTGAACCTATCCGGTTGGGATCCTGCTCGGGCAACGAACTTATTTGCTGGCCACACCGTGTATTCCATTGTGCTGGAAGTGCCCGATCAGGAGTTGCTTGCGGCCACTGGAGGTAATCGCCGAGTTGGAATTTGGGCGGTATCGACCTTGGCGACGGACGCTGGCGGATGGCGCTCAATTAACCGGGTCGGCCTTCCCATGATTCATCCGCTATTTACTCAGTTCAACGAAGATCTGGGCAACCGCTTGAATGCGGGATTCCCGCATGACGATTTTGCGACGCATGGAGAGCGGGTCAAGAAGGCCGTGGCCGGGGTGGTCGCGGCTTATGGCACTGCCGAAGATCCGCAGGCTTATGCCGAAACGGTGGCCCACCGATTCTGTCCGAATATCCTTCCGTACGAAATCGGAACGCCGGCGGTTTTCGGCTTCGTGGGCTGGAACGGTCGCTCGCTCACGGATAACACGCCAGACGTCATGTTCTCGCTTGCCGCGAACACTCCCATCCGCCTCGGAATCGGCAAAGAATCGGTTACCTCGAAGCCGTCGCACAGCTTTCCGTATGTGCCCGCCGTGCCCGCGACGAAGGCCGAGCAAAGCGCTGCCTGAAACTGATACGTGCCCTTTCATCGGGGAAGGGCACGTTTTTATTTCGGAGGCGGCGACTCCCGCTGGATGACGGTGGTGCTGGTGTATCTGCATCGATAACTCTGTTGCGCCGTGCCATCGATTCTGAGTAACTACTGCCACCTCCGCGACATCTATATAGATATCCAGAAGGAAGAAAGGTAGCGATATGGCTACAAGTGTCGGTCCATTGCCGAATCATGGATGGAAAGGTCTCTACGTCGCGGCTCTGCTTGAAGGTGATGAAGAGAAAATCCCCAACCTGATCAATGCGGCGGAGCATGCCATTGGGCTGCGGACTCAGGAATTGTTGCGTGCTGAAGGCGACCACTGGGAGGAGCAACAAGACTTAGACGATGCTGCGTATGCCTTGCACGCTCTGAAAACTTGCCTGGTCGTCCATGGAAGATTTGCAGAGGCCGCTTGAATGCAAGATCTTGAATCCCAGATCTTGAATTCAAGATAAGGGCACACTACACCCCGTGAGCCCGTTCGTCAGCCGCAATAGTGACCTTCGTGCCGAGTGCGTCCGCCTACGACTCTCTATTTCTGCTGCACGGTTTCCGAGTGAGGTGGGCTCTGCGTCAATTGCCGCGGCGTTGGCAGTTGCGACTGATCCCATCCTCCACCCAGAGCTTCGATCAATGAGACCGCCGACGTCATCTGCTGCACCTGAATCGTCGCCAGAGTCTGCTGGTTGCCTAGCAGCGTAGTCTGGGCGGTGACCACGTCGATGTACGGATCAATTCCGGTGTGGTAACGATCCATTTCTAAATTCAGGAACTGCTGGGAATGATTGACCGCGGCTTGCTGTCGCTCAATCTGCTCCGAGTAAATACGGACCGCAGCCAAGTAATCTTCTACTTGTTGGAAAGCGACCAGCACGGTTTGGCGATAAGCCGCCAGGTCGGCATTGTATGTAGCGACATACTGATTCAATTCGGCGCGATATAGGCCGCCGTTAAAGATGGTTTGCGAGATCGAAGGTCCGATTGACCAGAACCGGCTCGGCCAACTGAACCAATTCTTGAAAGTTGAACTTTCAATGCCGCCCGTGGCCGACAGCGTGATATTCGGGAAGAACGCCCCATAGCCGATGCCAATGGTCGCGTTTGCCGCGGCAAGGGTTCGCTCTGCGGCGGCCACATCAGGTCGCCGTTCAATCAGTTCCGAAGGCACCCCTACGGGGATCGGCGGTGGCGCGCGCAATTCGGGCCGGGCGGGAATGGAAAAATCCGAAGCCAGCCTTCCCACCAGCATGGCGATGGCGTGCTCGAATTGCGCCCGCGCGATCTTGAGGTTAATTGCTTGTGATTGCGCCGCCTCTAGGGTGGTTTGCGCCTCTACCACGGAGATGTAGTCACCCACGCCGCTGTCATACGATGCTTGGGTTACATCCAGAGCCTCTTGGTCTGCTTTTACCGTGTCATCGAGGATCTTTTCCAGCGCGTCCTGTCCACGAATTTCGAAATAGTATTCGGCCAGCAAAGCTTGTTCGGTAAGCCGTTCGTTCTCCAAGTCGGCAGCGCTTACCTGCGCGCTGTATTGTGCGGCTCGAACTTCATTGCGAATTCTTCCCCAAAGATCCGGAATCCACGAAACCTCAATTGGAAACGACCAGACCGTCGTTTCCAATCCAGAACTGGTAGCTTGCCCACCGGTTGTACCGGTGGTTGAATTGGTGTTGTAAGTATTTCTCAAGTTGCTGGAAGCTCGGTTCCGCTGCCAGGACGGATTCGCCGTCACCGTGGGCCAATATTGAGCGCGGTTCTCGCGGATCACAGCCCGTGCTTCCATCAGGTTTTCAAAATACTGTTTAATGTTCTGGTTGTTAATGTCGAGTTGGTCTTCCAGTGCGTTGAGCTCCGGGTCCTGAAAAACCTCCCACCACTTACCGCGCAGCATCGCTTCGTTGGGTGTGGCCACTTTCCATCCCTGCGTGTCCTGAAAGTTGACCGTCGATTCTTTGTAGTTCGGTGCAGCAGGGGTTGCCGGCGTCGGTGGGTGATACTTTGGCCCCACGACGCATCCCGACATGGCGAGCAGTGCAACGGCGAGGGCTGCTATGCGCCCACCGCATTTTCCTGGTTTTAATGTCAACTTCATATGGTTCCAGCTAACTCATTTCCGGTTCCCGTCGGCGAAGAGCGTCGTTTGCCCATGGTTCGCAGCCGCAGCCGGTCGAGTTCGAGATAAACCACCGGTGTGGTGTATAGCGTGATCAATTGACTCAACAACAGACCGCCAACAATCGTGATTCCCAACGGTCGACGCAGCTCCGAACCTGTGCCCGTGCCGAAAGCCAAGGGCAGCGCGCCGAACAAAGCCGCCATGGTTGTCATGAGAATCGGCCGGAAACGCAGCATGCACGCCTCAAAGATCGAGTCCCGCGTGTTCTTGCCTTCTTCGCGTTCCGCCACCAAAGCAAAGTCGATCATCATGATGGCATTCTTCTTGACGATGCCGATCAGCAATACGATTCCGATGATCGAAATCACATTCAAATCCATGTGGAATAACATGAGCGCCAGCATGGCTCCAACGCTGGCCGAGGGCAACGTCGAAATAATGGTCAGAGGATGAATGAAACTCTCGTAAAGAATCCCAAGCACTATATAAACCGCTAGCAAAGCGGTGGTCACCAAAACCGGCTCGGACGAAAGCGACTGCTGGTACGCTTGCAGCGTTCCGGCAAAAAATCCCCGTACAGTGGATGGAACTCCTAAGCGCTGCTCCAGTTGTTGGATTTCACGAGTGGCCTGACTCAAGGAGACATTGGGCGCGAGGTTGAACGAGACTGTCACGGAAGGAAACAACCCCGTGTGATTTACCTGCAATGCGGTGGTGCTGGTTTGCCCCGGAGCCAGGACCGAGATCGGCGTCATCGCCGTCGCGTTGTTTACGTTGGGATTGCCCTTGATATAGATGTAATTCAAATCCTGAGGGTATTGCCAATACTGTGGCGCAACTTCCATTACTACGTAGTACTGATTCATTTGCGTGTAGATGACCGAAACCTCAGATTGCCCGAACGCCGAGTAAAGCGCCTGATTCAGTGAACTGGCGGTTTGCCCCAATCTCGCCGCGGTAATCCGGTCGTAGTTTAATAGCTGCTGCAATCCGCCATTTTGCTGATCGCTGTTCACGTCCTGCAATCCGGGAAGTTTTTTAACATTGTCGAGCAGAATCGGTCCCCAATGAACCAGGTCTTGGATGTTGTCAGATTGAATGGTGTATTGATAAAGCGCGTTGCTCGAGCGTCCGCCGATCCGCAGGTCTTGTACCGCCTGCAGAAATGCCGACGCCACCGGCAGGCGATTCAGTTTAGGCCGCAGGCGGTTAATGATCTGCGCCGCTCCAATTTTGCGCTCGTTCAGCGGCTTCAACGCGATATAAATGAAACCTCCATTGCTGGCGCCATTTCCTCCCGTATACGCATTCACGTTGGCTACGGCGGGATCCGCCTTGATGACTTTTACCAACTGCAAAATCGAGGAATTCATGAATGGAAACGAGGCATCCTGCGGACCCTGCACACCACCGACTAATGCCCCGGTGTCCTGCTGCGGGAAAAACCCCTTTGGAATGCGAACAATCAATACAAAGTTCAGCGCGATGGTTAGAGCCAGAACCGTGAGGGTGAACCCGGGATGTTCGAGCACCCATTCCAGAGATCCTCGATAAAGCCACAACATTCCGGAAAAGAATTTTTCGCTGGATCGGTAAAACCATCCGCGCTTCGCCGGCTCTTCTTTTTCCAAGAGATGAGCGCACATGGTGGGAGTGGTGGTCAGCGAAACGACCATCGAGACCAGAATGGCCGTCGCCAGCGTGACCGCGAACTCGCGAAACAGCCGGCCAACAATGCCCGCCATCATCAGAATCGGAATGAACACGGCCACTAGCGAAATGCTGATGGAAAACACGGTGAAGCCGATCTCCTTCGCTCCTTTAAGCGCGGCTTCCATCGGAGCCATTCCCTGCTCCAGGTAGCGGGAGATATTTTCCATTACCACGATTGCATCGTCGATCACGAATCCGGTGGAGATGGTTAGCGCCATCAGCGACAAGTTGTCCAGGCTAAAACCAACCACGTACATAATCGCGAACGTCGCGACCAGAGAAACCGGAACCGCGACTGCAGGAATGATGGTGGCGCGGCCATTGCGCAGAAACAGGAATACGACCAAAACCACGAGCGCAATCGAAATCACCAGCGTCCGCTCCACGTCGTCGACTGAGGCTTTTATCGTCGTGGTCCGATCCAGCACGATGGTTGCCTTGATGCCTTGCGGCAGAATCGCCAACAGAAACGGCATTTGATCGCGAATGCGTTGTACCGTGTCGATAATGTTTGCGCCCGGCTGCCGAAAGATAATGACGGTCACCGACGGAATACCATTCAAATATCCCGCAGTGCGCAGGTTCTGCGTGCCGTCGAAAACATCAGCCACATCGGAAAGGCGTACCGCGTTGCCATTGTGGTAACCGACGACGAGCGGCTTGTATTGTTCCGCCTGGGAAATCTGATCGTTGGTGATGATGTCGGCGCTGATCGAATCGTTGGCGAAGTGTCCGCGCGGCATGTCGGAGTTCTGCAGGCTCAACACCGACCGAACACTCGCCAGCGTCAATCCCATGCTTTGTAATTTGGTGGGATTCACCTCGACGCGTACCGACGGCAAGGAGCCACCGCCGACCACTACTTGGCCCACTCCCTGGATCTGCGAAAGCTTTTGCTCGATTACCGTCGAGGCCTCGTCGTAGAGTTTCGGCATGCTGTACTTCTCCGAAGTGAGGCCCATGATCATGATCGGTGCATCGGCAGGATTGACTTTGCGGTAAGTCGGATTGGCCGGCAGATTGGCCGGCAGGTACGTGCGCGCGGCATTGATCGCTGCCTCTACGTCGCGTGCTGCACCGTCAATGTTCCGCGAGAGATCAAATTGCATCGTCACCGAGGTGCTGCCGAGCGAACTCGACGAAGTCATCTCGGTAATGCCGGCAATATGTCCTAATTGTCTTTCCAGAGGTGTCGCAACCGACGACGCCATAATTTCAGCGCTGGCGCCGGGAAGACTGGCAGAAACCGAGATTGTGGGAAAATCGACCTGCGGCAGCGGAGAAACAGGCAGAACCGTAAAACCGATCGCACCTGCAATCGCCACTGCGAGCGTCAGCAGCGTGGTCGCAACCGGCCGGTGAATGAAGGGTTCTGAAATGTTCATGCATTCTCCGGTTGAGGCTTCGGTCCGCCGGGAGCGCCGTTGTCGGACTGCCCTCTCCCGCCTTCCCGTGAACTCGGCTTGCGATGCGAAAATCTTTGCCCCAACTCGTCAAAGAAGATATAGATCACGGGCGTCGTGTAAAGCGTAAGGATCTGGCTGACCAGTAGGCCGCCGATCATCGCGATGCCGAGCGGGCGCCGCAGCTCCGACCCGTATCCCGTTCCGAGCGCCAGCGGGATGCCGCCCAGCAAGGCTGCCATGGTGGTCATCATGATGGGCCGGAAGCGCAGCAGACTGGCCTCATAGATGGCCTCGGTCGAGTTCTTGCCGTGTTGGCGTTCTGCTTCGAGCGCAAAGTCAACGATCATGATGCCGTTTTTCTTGACGATG
The DNA here is from genome assembly GCA_035507035.1 of Terriglobales bacterium. GTDB lineage: Bacteria > Acidobacteriota > Terriglobia > Terriglobales > Acidobacteriaceae > DATJOJ01. Next base: position 85,106 of record DATJOJ010000044.1, read on the forward strand.
CCGATCAGCAGGATGATGCCGATGATGGCCACGACGCTCAGATCCTGTCGGAACAGAATTAACGCCAGCAATGCTCCCACTCCAGCCGAAGGTAGCGTGGAAAGAATCGTGACGGGATGAATGAAGCTTTCATACAGAACACCCAACACGATGTAAACCGTGACCAACGCGGCCAGGATCAGCCAGGCTTCGTTGGATAGCGAATTCTCAAACGACGCGGCCGTTCCCTGGAATTGCGCCTGCAAGCTGTCCGGGAAATGAATATTCCTGGCTACTCGATTGATGTCACTGATGGCTGTGCCCAGGGCCGCGTTCGATGCGAGATTGAATGAGATTGTCACCGACGGAAACTGACCCTGGTGATTGATCGAGAGTGATTCCTTCGTGCCGGAAACCTTTACGAAGGCTGCCAACGGAATTGCGTTCGCGCTAGTCGCAGCAACCACTGTGTTGGGCGTGGTTCCTGCGAAGGTGCCAGCATTTAACGACCCGCTGGTTTGGGAAGATGCAAAGTTGAGCACGCTTCCGGAAGGTTGCAGCGTCGCGGCCGAAGGAGTGTAGAGAACAGAACTCGTGAGAGCGTTTGAGCCCGCCGCGGCCGAACCGGAGGCCGCAAACGATGTAGAAGCTGCCGCGCCGGTCGCGGTGGCAGAAGCATTCGATTGCAAATAGAGCGCGCTCAGCTTTGCCGGGTCCTGTTGCCACTCCGGCTGGGCTTCCAGGATGACGTGGTACTGATTCAGTTGCGTATACAGCGTATTAATTTGCCGTTGTCCGTAAGCGTCATAGAGCGTGTTATCGACAGTGGCAGGCGCAATTCCGAGGCGCGAGGCCGTAACCCGATCGATGTTGACCGCAACCGCTTGGGCATTGGTCTGCTGATCGGTAGCTACGTCTTCCAGGCTGGGCAGCTTTTTCAACTCGTCAACAAACTTTGCCGTCCAGGTGTCGAGCTCATCGATATCCGGATCCTCCAACGTGTATTGATACTGCGTTCGCGATACACGATCATCCACGGTAATGTCCTGCACCGGCTGCATGTAAAGGTGAATTCCGTGAACTTGAGCCAGATTGCCTTGCAACCGTCGAATGACATCAGAAGCGTTCAGACTGCGCTCCCGAATGGGTTTCAAGTTGATTGCCATGCGCCCGCTGTTGAGCGTGGTGTTGGTGCCATCGGCCCCAATAAACGACGATAGGCTCTCAACTGCCGGATCCTTCAGAATGATGGAAGCCAGTTGTTGCTGCTTTTCTGACATTGCCTGGAACGAGATCGATTGCGACGCCTGAGAGATGCCTTGAATTACGCCGGTGTCCTGCACCGGGAAGAAACCCTTAGGGATGAAGATATAGAGAAATACGGTTAGCACTAGGGTGGCCACTGCAACCAGCAGGGTTATGGTTTGATAACGCAGCACGACTTTGAGGGTGCGGCCATAGAACTCGATCATGCGGTTGAAGGCACGTTCCGATGCCCGAAACCAGCGGCTTTGCTGAGATTCCGGATTGTGCCGCAAAATGCGCGACGCCATCATCGGAGTCAAGGTCAGCGAAACCACGGCTGAGATAATGATCGTGACTGCCAGGGTTACAGCGAACTCCCGAAACAGACGTCCGACCACATCGCGCATAAACAACAGCGGAATCAGCACGGCAATCAAGGAGACGGTCAACGAAACGATGGTGAATCCAATTTGTTCCGCGCCCTCCAGCGCTGCTTCCATCGGCGATTTGCCTTCTTCGAGATAACGCGAGATGTTCTCGATCATGACGATGGCATCGTCCACTACGAAACCGGTGGAGATCGTCAATGCCATCAGCGAGAGATTGTCCAGGCTATAGCCCAACGCGTACATCGCGCCAAACGTGCCCACCAGCGACAGAGGCACCGCGACGAAAGGGATAGACGTCGCACGGATGCTGCGAAGGAAAAGAAAAATAACCATCACCACCAGCCCGATGGTCAGCATCAGTTCGAACTCCACATCGTCGACCGAGGCCTGAATGCTGGTAGTGAGGTCCGTGAGTTCCTGGATCTGGACCGACGCCGGCAGATTGGATTCAAGCTGCGGGAGAAGCGTCTTGATGCTTCTCACAACGGCAATCGTGTTGGCGCCAGGCTGACGCTGAATGTTTAAAACGACGGAAGGTGTCGTGTTCATCCATGCTGCCAGCTGCGAGTTCTCGACTCCGTTTACGACGCTGGCAACGTCCTTGAGCAAAACGGGCGCGCCATTTCGATAGGCGACAACGATGTACGAATAATCCTGCGCTTCCGTAATCTGGTCATTCGCATTGATCTGGTAATCCTGCCGCGGTCCGTCGAAGTTGCCTTTTGCGGAATTGACGCTCGTCTGCGTAAGCGCCGTTCGCACATCCTCAAGATTGATCCCGTACGATGCCAGCTTGGTGGGATTCACCTGAATTCGCACCGCCGGCTTTTGTCCGCCGCTGATGCTGACTAATCCCACTCCATTGAGTTGTGAAATTTTTGGCGCCAGCCGCGTGTCGACAAGGTCCTCAACCTGCGACAAAGGGATATCGTTCGAAGTGATTCCCAGGGTCAGAATCGGTGCATCGGCAGGGTTAGTTTTGTTGTAGACCGGCGGCGTGGGCAGATTAGCAGGAAGATAGCTCTGGGACGCGTTAATCGCGGCCTGCACTTCTTCTCCGGCAACGTCGATATCGAGCGACAAGTTGAATTGCAGCACGATTACCGAAACTCCGCCGGCGCTGGTCGAAGTCATCTGGCTCAGTCCCTGCATCTCACCGAACTGCCGCTCCAACGGAGCCGTAACCGTAGTCGCCATCACGTCGGGACTCGCCCCCGGATAGAACGTGAGTACCTGGATGGTTGGATAGTCGACTTGCGGCAGCGCCGAGACCGGCAGTTGGCGGTAAGCCACAGCTCCCACCAACAGAATCGCCGTCATCAGCAGGATGGTGGCGACCGGTCGCAGAATAAACGGGCGGGAAGGACTCACGGCGCGTTACCTTCCGGAGAACTGGTGGGCGCCGGAGTTTGCGTAATTGTCACCTTGGAACCGTTCTGTAACTTTTCGAAACTTGTATTCGCGACGACTTCGCCCTCATTCACGCCCTGCACTACGGTCTTGCCACCATCGGTTACGCCCGTCTTGACGGTGCGCATATTGGCCTGATCGTTCTGAATTACGTAGACAAAGGCGACGTTGCCGTTGTGTTGAATCGCCGAGCTCGGCAGCAGGATCTGGTTGTGAAGAGTTTTAACCAGCAGCCGCGTGTTCACGAACTCATTGGGATACAGCTCCCCATTCTTGTTAGCAAAAAGCCCGCGCACTTTCACCGTGCCGGTCGTGGTGTCGATCTGATTGTCAAACGAAATGACTTTGCCCTGCGAGAGTTTCTGTTGGTTCATCCGGTCCCAGGCGTCCAGCGGCAGATTGATTCCGTGGTGGGGTTGAGCAAGGACCTCGGAAAGACTGTCCTCCGAAATGGTCGCGACTACCGTGATGGGCTGGGTTTCGGTGATAACCACTAAACTGGTCGTCGCATTCGCAGTTACTAGGTTGCCAGGATCCACTAAGCGCAAGCCAACCCGCCCGCTGATCGGCGCAGTGATGTGACAGTAAGCCACCTGCACTTGGTTGTAGTGGAGCGTGCCTTCATCCAGTTTCACGGTTCCCTGATCTTGCAGCACGATCTTCTCTTGATCTTCCAGAGTCTGCCGTGGGATCGCATTCTTGGCCCAGGCGTCTTTGTAACGCTGCAAGTCCATCTCGGCCTGTGCCAGCAAATTCTGATCGCGCTCAAGTGCCCCTTGCGCCTCCAGGACCTGCGCCTCGTATTGCCGCGCATCAATGTCGATCAGAGGATCGCCCTTGTGCACCAACTGGCCTTCCTTGTAATGAACGGACGTGATAACACCGGTGACTTGCGCGGTAATGGAATCGGTGTAAAGCGCCGTTACCGTACCGATAGCGTCGAGGTAGACTCCGATGTCACCTTTCGTTGCCGTCACGGTACTCAGCGCGACCGGGCCAGAGAACGCGTGCCGACCTCCGCCGCCCCCAGTCGGTTGCGCGCCTTGTCCTTGATCGTGGTGGCGCAGGCTGAAGTAAAAAATCAGACCGACAAAAAGGAAGACCACAAACCATATCCAGAGTTTGCGTTTCCGAGGAACTGGGGGTTGAGACGAAGCAAGCGGCTGATCCGCTGAATTGTGTTCAGTAGTTTTTTGTTGTTCCATGCGATGGTATTGAATTGATCGTATTACAGAAAAGTCACGCACACACCCTATATACAAAACATTACATTTTCAATCCGCGTGACTGTGCAACATACTCTAGCACTTCACTTTAGTTAACATTCCTTCAAGTTTTGTCAACGCCCCTAACACTGGTTCGCGTTATCGATGATTACTTCTCAGTCTGCGTTGCAGGTCGGACCGCGGAATATTTTTATTTCGGCCTCGTCTAACCAGCCAGCTTCGGAGTCGCCCGCAACCGATCAGTCGCTGTATTTCGGCATTGCTTATGTTTCGACTCGAAGCCAACAAGTTTCTTTCCCCATCTCGTTGGTGGTGCCGGTATCTGAGATTCCATTTGTTCGCCGCAGCGATCACGACAAGGCAAGGCTGGATGTCATCGGCGTAGTCCTCGACGGCGAACAGCACCCGATCACTCGTATTCGCGACACAGTCAAACTTGCCATAGATACTTCGTCCGAAGTAAAAACAAGTAACCGGCGCGATGCGTCAATTTCACTTTTACGTCCCGGTTTCGTTTTTGAGGGAAGGGATGAATTTACCGGGCAGATCGACGAACCGAGTTTTGGCCACACTGCTGGTTGCTGCGTTGTTGTGCCCTTCGTTTCCGTCACAGGACCAGGGGGACTATACCCACACGCGGTCTAAGTGATCGTCAAACCAGTCTCCGGCTGTAACGGGATGCCGTGATTTTGGGTATTGTTCTGTTCTGCAGAAGGAACCCTATTGACAAGCCGTTTTTTCTTTTCCTAGAATTTTTCGTAGGGGATGTTGATTCTATTGCTGCCTGAGGTGAATATGCCCTCTCACAGTGATGAATGGAAAAAAATAGCTGAACAACTGATAAGCGAGCCCGATCCGAAAAAAGTGATCGAGCTCGCAGAGAAGCTAACCGCGGCGTTGGATCGTGGTTTCGAGCCGGGAGTAACCCCGGATAATCCTGCTGAACCGGCCTAGCCGGTTTTTCGGTCGCGGAGTCTTGATTTGCGGTTTAGTGCAGTTGTGTACTGCTAGCAGCAACAAGAACATATTCAAGATCAGCTGAAGCGCGCGACTTTGAAATGCAAGCGCCCAACGACGTGATCAAGAATCAACCTATCTCGCATGTCCGCCCGTAGCCTGCAACTGCTTCTCCATCACGATCCATGTTCCGTTCTGTGAAGGGAAACTGTGTACTAGCCGCCAGCCCTGGCCTCCGGCGGCATTGAGTGCATCTTGCGTCTGGTCTTTACTTTTCGCGTCTGCACTTGCCGCAGTAGGGACAATCAAATATTCGTACGCCATTGTTTCATTTCTCCCTTCAAAATCGAAACAAATTGCCGTTACCCTGGGTGTCGACCTGCTCGATGTGACGACGAAGGCGAACATGGTGACGACGCTCTGGATTGCTACCTGCGAGCGCTGCCTGTTTCGATTCTTTACTCCGCACGATCTGTTTGGCGACCCGAACGAAGCTGAGAAATGCCTGCGTGAGAAGTTTTACCGGCACACCTGTAAGACCAACTCACCGACTACTCGGAATCTGTCTATTCGCTCGGCGCGGTCAAGTTCGTAGGCATCTTTGCTTCGGCAGAGCGCTAGGCGGCGACTCCTACTTAGGTGAGCGGATCGATCGCAGTACCGGAAGTATGTACACGGGAGAAACCCGCTTGGTGCTCAGCGTCTTCCCTGAAGTGTTGCGGACGGTCCCTCCCGGCGGCCTCTTCGTGAGCTAGCGCCGTTTTTTCCTAGCCCACTCGCTAGTCCTTGCCAAAGGAACCTTCTCTTCGAATCTTTTTGCGGGCACGCTTTCGCGCCAAGGCCTGTTTCACTCGTCGCCTTTCGCCAGGCTTCAAATAATACGAATGACGTTTCACTTCCTTAATAATGTCCTCCGACTGAACCTTGCGTTTGAATCGCCGGAGCGCGTTCTCTAAGGATTCGCCCTCTTGTAATCGAATTTCTGCCAACTTCATCCTCCTACACTAGGTTATTGCGGTTCTTGTGCCCAACATTGCCGCGTCCTGCGCTTCCCCGGCATCCAGGATCCAGCAGATCTGCAGTCGCTTATTACTCGCCGACGTGGTCGGAGGCGGAACCTTCCCCGGTCTCGTCGTCAGAGCCCAGATTGAATAGTGCCGCCTGCTCGGCGGCGTGTTCGTGCAACTCAGCCACTTCGTCAGCGCTGCCGGCAGTTTTCTCCTGTTTCCGTTGATTCCTGCGCTCTACCTTTTCGCGCTGTTTCTGTTGCCGTGTTTGTTCCTTTTGACGTTTTGTAAATGTTGATCGGCCTCTTGGCATAGGTACCCTTGGTATCTCCTTCCGGCAAGCATTTGCAACCTGAAAGCACTTCGCCTCGCCAAAAACTGCTACCAGCGCGGTTCGCGCGGCTGCCGCGGATGGCCGCGGTAGTCGTCGCGCCCACGGCCCCCTCCACCTCCACCGCCGAAACGCTGGCCGCCAGCTCGGGGACGCTCCGCCTTAGGCTTGGCCTCGTTAATCGTTAACGTCCGCCCGCCAAGGTCAGTTCCGTTGAGCGCCGCAATGGCCTTGTCGGCTTCACTGGCATCGCTCATTTCCACGAACCCAAACCCTCGGGAACGGCCCGTATCCCGATCAGTCACCAGTGAGACTTTTTCCACCGCGCCGTGTGTTTCAAAGAGATTTCGCAGCTCCGCTTCGGTTGTGCTGTGGGGCAAATTCCCGACGTAAAGGTTCTTCATTGCATTTCCTTTCGAAGCAAATCATCCAGGGTTGATGGTCTCGATGCTCGGTCTTCTGAGTCTCGTGGTGGGGGTGGCAAGGCGCGTATGGCCCGGCTGCGGGCGACGTACGCTGAGCGAACGGCAGAGATTCGCCGCGAAGCTTCCAAAATTCCCCAGCGCTGCGTCAAATCTTCCGGACCAGCAGGGAAAATGACTTTCGCCGTCTCCATAGCTCTCGGTTCGTCCTGGCTCTGCATGAGCAACTCTTGATCCGCGGTGGGCAAAGTTGTGAGATATTCTGGCTGGCCCACCAGGAAGGCGAGCCGCTGCGGGGGAGTGGCGTTGCGAAGATCGTCACAAAATTTGTCCCGTTGGCCGAAACCTTTTTCCATATTGATCAACACCAGGTCGTATAAGGCAGGTCGCCACCAGGTGCGCGCTTCCACGATGTCAGCAGCGCTATCCACATCCATCCCGCGCTTGCGTAACACGTCAGCGCGCAAATCCCGTTTTGCATGCGAGGTGTCGATGAGCAACACTCGCTTCCTTTTGATTGCGTCAGGTATGGGCGAGGAGAGAGGTAATCCCGGCGACGGAGTGTTCATTCCGATACCGTCTTTCCTTTAACGCGGGTGGAGGAATCCTCCGACTTCCGTTCTGCTGCCTTCAGCAGTTCGTGGGTTCGCTGCCGTCGCGCGATCTTCTGCTTGCGCTCCCGGTGATATCTGGACTTGTCGCCATTGCGTGCGGACATGTTGAACTCCTGTCATTGGGCTGGTAGTAAACCTACGGTTGATCACACCTTTCCTGCAGTGGTGGAGGCGACTGCGGTGTCGACAATCAGAACAGCCTCAACGACCGTGAAAAGCGCTCGAAGTTGCGTCAGTAATGAGCTATTCGGCGAGAATCGGTGATGCAAAAGGAGCGCCTCTCGATCTCTCAATCGCGAAGGCGCAAGTGTTCGTATCAGTGTCTTCGAGGTTGGTGTATTGAGTATACTCGTTTTGCGCTCGGTTTGCCGAAGGGCGTCGGCGTCAGCTTGCTAGTTGTTCCTATTCGACGTACACTATTTGTGTACGTTAGACCGAATCGGTCGTGAGCAGCTCTCGCCTCAACAGCAAGCATCCTGCACAGATTTTCTTCCGAATCCCTCCAGCGTAACTATCACAAAGGAACAAGAGTACAAACAAAATGGAACAAGGAACAGTAAAGTGGTTCAACGACGCCAAAGGCTACGGTTTTATCAGCCGCCAAAATGGTGAAGACGTTTTCGTGCATTTCTCCGCCATTCAGGCGGGAGGCTTCAAGAGCCTGCAAGAGGGCCAGACGGTGCAATTCGATGTCACCAAGGGACCCAAGGGCTGGCAAGCTGAAAACGTTCAGGCGCTCTAAGCCGCCGGACCACTTCAAGAGGCGACCGAGAAGAGGTCGCCTCTTTGCATTAGCTGAGAGCGATGTGCGGGATTCTAAGTAGTCCAGTACTCACCATCATTAATCCTGCCCCCGAAAATCCTCTCAGACAAGAAGTGCTCTCCGCCTGGGACAATCTGGGCAATACGCCCCACCCCCTATAATCAAAAATTGGATAATGAAAAAAATGAAGTTCGCCTGTTAGCCGGCGAAAAATCAATGCAAGCGGAGCGTGCTCTTTTGCAACACCTCCAATCTCCAGCAGCAACGGTTCATCGTCAAAAAGGAGAGCGTGAACATTCCGGAAGAAATGCGGCCGTTGTTTGCGTTAGTCATCTTGCCGGGAGCCAGAGGAGGATCGCAGGGTTCGGTGAATGCCTATTGGGCGGTGTGCGTCGTGGTGCTAGGTTGAAAGAAACACCAGGGCCATATCTCTACGCCGTGGCTCCCACTCTGGCCCGAAGTGTTAAACACTGGATATACGCCCTGGGCGGGCTGGGCTTTATTCCGCTTGGCCTGCTCGACAATTCCGTGATTCCTCTTCCAGGAAGCATGGACATACTGATCGTCTTTCTGTCTGCACGAAGGCAGGAGTTGTGGCTTTACTATGCTTCAATGGCAACTCTTGGTTCGGTGATCGGGGGCTACATCACCTATCGCCTAGCTCGGAAAGGAGGAAAAGTAGCACTGATACGCCGATTTCCGCCGCGGAAGTTGAAGAGGGCATACGATATCTTCAGCCGATGGGGTTTCGGAGCCATCGCACTTCCGGCGCTGTTGCCGCCACCCCTGCCCATGGTTCCATTTCTCGTGGCGGCGGGTACCATGCAATATCCGCTCAGAAAATTCCTGTCCGCGCTCACTCTGGGACGAACCCTTAGATACACAGTCCTGGCATTTTTGGCCGCCCGATATGGACGGGAAATACTTGCCTTTATCGCGCGACGCTCCTATCCGGCGTTCTTCATAATCATGACCCTGATAGTTACCGCAGCCGCAGCGCTTTTCCTAATCTTTATCGGCAAGAAACAACACAGGCCCCATGGGTAAACGTCCGATTCATTCTCGATTCCGAGCTTCCATTACGGTTCGCGAGAGAGTGCAACCCGAATCAGGAATTATGCAACCTCTTCAGTGATGCGCGACCGGTTCGGCCACTCCTGTTGGCTCGCTGACAACAAGACTACCTGGCGCGTTCGAACACGTCTTGCAGGAATGGTTCGAGCTTGAGAGAGCGTGAGGGCTGGCGCAGTTTACGGAGGGCCTTGGCCTCGATCTGGCGAATACGCTCGCGAGTGAGGGCGAACGACTGGCCTACTTCCTCGAGCGTGTGTTCCGAGCCGTCCTCTATGCCGAAGCGCATCCTCAGGATCTTCTCTTCGCGCGGCGTAAGAGTTCGCAGCACATGCGCGGTCCGTTCTTTCAGGTTCATATTGATAACGGCCTCGGCTGGCGAGACTCGGCTGCGGTCTTCGATGAGATCGCCAAGGTGATGAGAACTTCCATCCTCACCAATGGGCGTCTCTAGCGAGACGGGCAGGCGCATGATTTTGAGGGCCTTTCGCACTTTGGCCTCCGGGATGTCCATTTGCTTAGCAATTTCGGCCGAAGTGGGCTCCCGGCCCAGCACTTGGACCAGTTGCCGCGAGGTGCGAACCAGCTTGTTTACAATCTCGACCATGTGCACCGGAAGGCGAATGGTGCGCGCCTGGTCGGCAATCGACCGGCTGATTGCCTGGCGGATCCACCACGTGGCATAAGTGGAAAACTTGTATCCGCGGCGGTACTCGAACTTGTCCACCGCCTTCATCAGGCCGACGTTGCCCTCCTGGATCAGATCGAGGAACTGAAGGCCGCGGTTGTTGTACTTTTTTGCGATAGAAACCACAAGCCGGAGATTGGCTTCCACGATTTCGTGCTTTGCCTGTTCCGCATCCATCTCGCCCTGAATGATTTCTCGCTGGGTGCGAACCAACTCTTGCGCCGTCATGCCAGCTTCCGCCTGCAGCTTTTCCATCTCTGCGCGATGGCCCCTGCGCGCCGCGCGGTATTTTTTTTTCAGCGTGTCGCTATCGGTGCTAGCTATCTTCTTTTCCAGCCCACGCAGCTGCCGGTCCAGCAAGCGTAGGTTCTCCACCGTCTGATTCACCCGTTCCGTCAGCCGCTTGCGCTCCGCGCCGGTAAGGCCGAGGTCGCGGATAATGAGCGAAATCTGCACCATCTCGCGCGCAAGTTCCCAGCGCCGCCGGCGAGATGAGCGTGCCGGCTTATTTGCCAGAACAGTCGCCAGCCTGCGAGTGCTTTTGTAATGTTTCTGCAACTGCTCGATGCGGAGTGTGACCTCATGGGCTCGCTTCAGCAAGATCTCTTCCGTGACCTCTTCCTCATTGAAGGCGACGACGTCCTGGATCGAGCGTAGGCCGCGTTTCAAATCCACGCCAATGGCCAGAACTTGCTGGATGACAATCGGGGAACGGGAAAGGGCCTTGAGTGCATGCAGGTGCCCGCGTTCGATGCGCTTGGCGATCTCCACTTCCCCTTCCCGTGTGAGCAAAGGCGAGGCGCCCATCTCACGCAGGTAAACGCGCACCGCATCGTTGGCCGTCTCCGGAGCGGTGACCGGCGCCGGGTTGAGATCAATTTCCTCTGGTTCGCTAACCAACTGGTGTCGCAGAGCGGAATACGCTAACTGAGGTTCGTCTTCCAGCACATCAAGGCCACGATTGCGAATGGCGGCAAGCAACCCATCGATGTCCTGCGCCGAGTCCACGTCGGTTGGAATGGGCCTACTTATGTTTTTGCCCGATAAATCGCCTCTGTCTTCCCGATGCGGATTTCTCATATCATCCATAGCGAAACAGAACTTGTTTCTTGGCGGCCTGCATCGAGAAGGAGCGCGTTTGTCGGATCCAGAACGGCAACTTCAGCAGAATACCGATGCCGGCACAGGTCCAAACCCCTTCTGCAATTACTCGATGATTCTACCCCGTCGCGTCAGTCGTAGACCTGGCCCTTGATTCCACACCTGCCCTATCGCAACTGCATAGTTCGGTTACGCAGACCGTCCAGCTCCTCAACTATTTGCTTCAATCTGAAGCGCCGTTGGAAGTGGCTATTTTCTGCGGGCTGGTTGGGTTTGAGCTGCAAATACTCCTTGTTCGACCTCCTGATGTCAGCGACTTCAATCCTCAGACGGTCAACCCGGCCCGTGATCGATTCTTTTCCGCAATGCACCGTGTCAGCCACACAGGGCAAACTAGCGATGGGCTCAGGTTCCAACGGTTGTCCGATTTCAGCTGGGCCGGCCTCGGGAAGCTGCCCCAATTGGCCGCATGCAGACGGCATACTGCGCGATGGATCTGTCCCTTCTTGGCCGTGAAACTTATCTGATCTGCCTGTATCTGATTTCCGACGCGTTGGAGGGAATGCTAGGTTTTCATTGCCGTTTAGGGCGAGGTTGAGCTGCCGAAGCAGGTATCCCAGCTTTTCGTGGTCTTGTTCCTGCATAACTGCTTTCGCATAGTCTTCCCATCTTCTGGTTACTCGCGACATCTGGGCGCCTTCTCTCTTCGATGCTCGTCGTTTGCGGTGTTGAAACCTGGGCCTGGACTCTTCGAATTTGCCAAGGCTCTACCGCTGTGCCATCTCAATCGATGTGAATCCCCGTGAGTAGTGAGGCGGATCAAAGAAAAATTTCAGATAGGCTGACTTGGCTCAGAAGACCTGAATGAGCGAAGAATCAGTTACTTCACCCTGGTACGACCCTAGTCTCATTCACTTCGGTTGTCAATTGTGCCAGTTAGCCTGTGGATATCGTACTGGTCCAGCACAGATCGCAAGCCAGGACGAGCCAACATTCCAGGTGAGAATACAGCGTTATTTGGCCGCAACGATGCGAATCCGACGATTTCTCGGCTATCGGCATGCTGTGCTCCTCAAAAGGCTGATGCTCGCCCTTGGTGAATCGCACTTTTCTGAATGTACAGCCAGCTAAGCGAGCCTGGTTGGGCACGGAGCCCCTAGATTTGATGGTGGCGGTGATCCCTATTTCCGGATGGACTGTTGTTCGTTTCGCGTGCAAGCTTTGGGCGGGCTTCATTTACTCTGAGCGCACGGCCATTCTGAATCGTGCCGTCCAATGACAAAATCGCACTGTCCGCTTCTGCAGCTTGCGTCATCTCGACGAACGCAAACCCTCGGGGCTGGCCCGTGTCACGATCCTTAACAATGGTGACGCTCTCGACCGCACCGTGAGCCGCGAAAAGGGCCCGCAACTGATCTTCCGTGCTGGCGAAATCGAGATTGCCGACAAAAATGTTCTTCAAGACTGTGCGCCCTTGCTGCGGGAGTCGTCCAGGAAAGTAATCGTGATGGTTTTCTTGTCCCTACTCAGTTTGGGTGGAAGGCCTCGCACCAGATGAATCACGAGCTTAGTACCTGATTTCGTGAACTTCATGTTCAAACGATTGGGGCCTTTTGCCGGGACCATCATGCTCGCACCTCCTGGAGAACGCTGACCACCAAGTTCCATTAATGCCGACTACTCCGAAGCCCGACTGGCTCGGAACAGCCTGCCACTACAACTTACCGGTTTGCGTCGATGAAAGCTGGTCAAAAGTGATCAGTCCCGCCGGCGCGTCGTTAACCCCTGGCCCAGTCTGAATCTTCCTGGTCCGTTCGCCGTTGGTCGATGTCGCGGAGTCGGGAGCTTTCTTGAATATGCCGCGAATGCGCGGACACCAAGGTATAGGGGACACCAAGAAATCTCCTGGCCACAATTCCAGTCACTTCCAGGCAATTGAAGTTCTCTGCTTTTACCTTTAGGGAAATTCGCCGCAAAGCTTCGCGGATCTTGATCGCTCCAACCGCGCCAAAGAACAGCGCCCTTACTTCGCCGGCCAGGAAGAAGAAGTTCCACCGTGCAGCATGAATTTTGTCATCCAGAGCAAAGCCATTAAGGTTCTTAACCACGCTCCAATGCTCGAAGTAGGGATCACTCTGCAGATTGAGGACTTCAGCCATGCGCGGCGATTCCTCGGCGATCAGGATCGTGCCGGCTTGAACATCTGGCATCATATGGCATCAAGCTTTCTATTCACTTGGCCGCGGCCCTGGCCGCCGGGACTCGATCGGGACTGAGGATGGCTTGACGGCGTGTTGGCGGTTGCGTTCGATTCGCAATGCGTTATTCAGTAGCTCGCGCGCGGCGTACAACTTGTCCTTCAAGACGTCGTCAAGACTCGGCCTGTCTTTATCGATCTCCGAAATGGCTGCGCAATATGTCGGGTACATACGCTCGCAGAGCATGCGATGGGTCTGCTCTCCGAAGCCACCCAACCTCACCGGCAACATCTCCTCGAAGTTGTCAGTGTCGCTCGTGGTGTGGAAATGCACCATGAAGTTGTCGAAAGCAAATAGTTCACAACCTTTCGCATTGCCGATTTCTGCCAGTAGTTCAATGGCTTCGTCTCTCGAACCTGCACTCACAGCAGAGAAATCGCCGTTCTGCCATCGGCAAACGAACAGGGACATCGTGACTCCTAAAATTCGGTCTCATGCATTTGAAGTCCAAAATCTAATTCGATTTTGGGAGGATGGTGAGGGCAATACTGCTGCTGCAAGGCTTTCGCGACTTCAGCTTGGCGTTTGATGGTCTCTGCTGCCGTGGCGTCCGTCGGGCCGAGCAAGCGGTATTGCACGGGGCAGTTCTTTGGGCATGGAAGAATTACCGCGTCCATTCTCACGGAGAAATCGGCCACCAAGCCGGCGATCTCGCTCCGGTAGACAGTGTCGATTAGATCGGATCGATAGGCAGTGGTCATGGTCCCAAGCCAGGCAAACTTAATTCAATTTTTCCGGCCGAACTTCCTGGTCCTTTCGGATCTCTGCTCATTTTTTGTGGGAAGACCTCGTACGTCGCGCTCTGGTGCCATCATGCGGCACGCCTCCGGGAAAACCACACAAAAAGAAAAGAGCCGCGACCGCAGACGTGCGCCAGCGAAGCAGCCCTCATGCCAGATAAAACTTGGCCAGAGTTACATCAGTCACTCTAGAGCATTCTGCGATAAGGGTCTGGTCAATTTTGATCAGTTGATTTGCTGCAACAAGAGAATACTAAGCAGGAGCAGAACTGCCCTCACGGGCGTTCCGCCATGCATGAATTGACCAACCCCACTGTCATGTGGCATCCGGCGGTTGTGGGCAAATCCGGGCAGCGAAGAAATCACGCCGCGCGGGTCATCACGGCGACGAGGGCAGGTCTACTGCAAGCGAGCAATTCTGTACAGCAATCCGGAAGCAACTGGGTGAACATGGTCGCATCAAAGCAATGCTCTTAGATGAGCGGAGGAGGTTCGTATGCTTTGGACGATTTTCGTGGTGATCTTAATTTTGTGGCTTCTGGGTTTCAGCTTGCATATCGCCGGAGGCCTCATCCACCTGTTGCTGGTTGTGGCTTTGGTGGTTCTGGTCATTAATCTACTCGGTGGGCGACGGGGTGCTGTTTGAAAGAGGTCCGGCTAAGCGATCCCCCGTGCGGCCACTCCACTTCAACACCGCGGCGGTCAATGCGACATGGAAGAAGGCTACCTTCCGGTCCGCTCAAGCCGCCACTCCACAGCAGTCCGCCGGCGGGGTGAGTAGTAGAGGTGCCCGGTTGCGACCTGGCTGCCGTCCGGCCCGCCGTAAAGATTTAAGAGTGAGCCCAGTCCCATCCGTGTGCATGACACCTCGGCCTGGGGTGAAACAACCGAGAACCGCTAATATGGGACGGGGCATCCAATTAGCATATGAAAGAGCGTAAGAGCTCAATTTTCGAAGAACAATACAGGGTGGTCGCGGTCGTGGGCGACCGCATAACGATGCGCGGCGTTCTCAGTGGTCAGGTGCTCACTATCATCAATTCCGAGCCTAAAACTCCTCTGAGACAAGAAGACTACCCGCCTGGGACATTAATCGCGTTGACGGATCCCTCCGCGGCTCCTCTGAATTAGGATTGAAATTCATGCCAGCTTGCGAGCCATTCGCAGCTCTCGCTGTTCAAAAGTGACCAGTCTTACCGAGTGTGATGGGACAGTTGCGATTGAGCGCTGATCTGATAATCGATCACACCGTTTTTGCGGAACTGAGCATTTCAAAGTCTTTTCGTTGCAAATGTGAGCAATCCTGCACAGACTCGTTCACCTCGACCTGACATCCTATATTTACCCGGGAATCTCAAGCGGGGAACTGTCCGCAGAAAGCTCCCGAAAATGACTTCCGGGAGAAAGCACGAAGGTGAGTCGATGGAACCTGGCGGTCGTCCATTGCATACTCGGCTACGCAGGCGGGTGGCTCTTATCACCGATAGGATCATGAAGTTGCTGGCAACCCTTTCCCCGCCGGCCAAAGGGGTTCGATTGCAGAGGGTGTGCCCGTTTTGCGGCTTAATCACATCACGCCACAAGACATGCCTGGAGTGCGGCAAGTCCCTCAAAGCAGCTTAAGTTGAAAACGGCGCGGCGATCAGTTCGGTCTCACCGCCGGCGGCTGATTTAATGACGTGCTGAGCCGTGCCAGGGCGGAAAGAGCACGGGGATTCAACTGCGGCCCAGTAGACCTCGTATTACTTTGGCCGTTGCTCGATACTCAAATCGGCCTCCGGCTTGGAAACGGTCCGCAACAACACGCCGATCACCAAGCAGACGACCGCTGCTCCTATCAGTATGGTCATATTCTCTCCTTCATTTCTCCGCGGCTCGTACGCTGGTGAGTGGCGTATCGGTTCACAAAAGTCGAAATGCGAACAAGTCCGGGACTTCCGCCCACCTTGAGATCTATCCAATTTCTAGTATGAAATCTTGACCCTTGCATTACTGGTCAATATTGACCGTATCGGCAAAGCAGCCGAGGCGGTGCCACCCGGTCATGTGTCGGTTGGCGTAAGCGGCGCACGTAACCGGCTCTGGATCACGGGTACACGGGAACTTGAGTATTCCTGGGAGTTCATGGCTTCTATGCGGTCGGGCGTGGCCGATAATGCCGATGCGCCCCCAAAAACTGCGGACCCGCTGAAGCTTCCGCGATTTGATCCCGTTCGCCCGGCATCGCTGACTTCTCCCATGTGAGCTGTCTTGCTCAGACACGAGAGTTTATACCTGTCATCCTTAATTCTCCTGAGTCTGTCGAGAAAGCGACCGCAGCTAATTCGTAGCTCCCATTCTTAGGTCGCTGCCGGTGAGTAACAACCACTCGCAGCGCAGCTACCACATCCAGCGAATTGGCTCTTCGCCTCTGGATGCCGGGATTTCCGGCCGACACGATTCGACAGCAAAGACTCTCGGAGTTGAGAGCTGGGACAACATCTCCAAGCGGATGAGAGGCGTTAGCCCCACGCAAGAAGAAAGGTCAAAGGTCATGCCTTTAATTCAATTGTTCGAAGTGCTCATCGTGGTGGGTGTCCTCCTGTGGCTGGTGAATCGCTTCATTCCCATGCAGTCATCCATCAAGTCAATTCTGAATGGCGTTGTGGTCATAGTCGTGGTTGTGTGGCTGCTCAATGTTTTTGGGCTGCTTCACAATCTCACCAGCCTCCGTGTTGGCAAGGGATGACCCCGGGCAACTGAAAAAACGCCAGCCCGCTCGCGAGACAAGTAATCCGGCAGACCTCTGCCCCAAGGAGATATTCGTGAAGATCAAGATATTGTTAGCCGTCGCAACCGTACTGAGTTTCAGCGCGGTAGCCCAAACCAACTCCCAATCCACTTTGGCGCTCAACTCCACCAGCCCAGCGCCCACCTTTCGAGTGATCGTAGTCAGCCGCAACGTGCAAGCCGTCAACTACCAGCACCGCAGCGGCGCCAGCAAGCTGGATTTCACAGGCACCGACCTGATGCCTTCAGCCAATGGCGAAGCTGAGGTGAATAGCAAGCGCGGATCCATTGACATCCAGGCCGAGTTTAGCAACCTGCAAGCACCCACAGCTTTTGGTACTGAGTACTTAACCTACGTCCTGTGGGCTATTTCGCCGGAAGGCCGCGCCGTCAACCTGGGAGAGGTGCTACTAGGCGACAACCATCGCAGCAAACTGCACGTAACCACTGACCTTCAGGCCTTCGCGCTGGTCGTTACCGCCGAACCTTATTATGCGGTTCGTCAGCCCAGCAATGTCGTTGTTCTCGAAAACGTGGTCCGCGCCGACACCAAGGGAACTTCCGAAGTGGTCAACGCAAAGTATGAACTCATGGAGCGGGGCGGTTACATTCCAACCGGCTACAAGTTCGACCCCGTCGTCCTCAATAGCAAGTTGCCGTTGGAATTCTTCGAAGCGCGGAATGCGTTGCGTATCGCTCAATCCGAAGGTGCGGAGACCTACGCCGGCGATAGTTATCAGCACGCTGTCCGGTTGATGGATAACACCGAGGAGCTGGCCACACGAAAACACCATGAAAGAAAGCCCATGATCGCCCTCGCCCGCGAGACCGTGCAGACAGCCGAAGATGCCCGTGCGATCGCAGTCAAGAAGATGGACGAGCAGCGGCAGGCCGATGAACTCCAAGCCTCAATCGATGCACAGGCCCAATCCCAGGCGCAAGCTGACGAGGCCACTCGACAGAAGGAACAGGCGCAGTCGGATGCAGCAAAAGCACAATCCGACATGGCTGAAAGCCAAGCCGTATCCGCAGCCGCGGTTACCGCAGCCCGGGCCGATGCCGACCAGTCCCGCTTAGCTGCACAGCAAGCCCAGCAGAACGCGCAACAGGCGGAGACCGACAAGGCAGCTATGCGCGCGCGATTGTCGGAGCAGTTGAATTCCATTCTGCAAACCCGCGACAGCGCCCGCGGCTTGATCGTCAGCATGTCCGACGTCTTGTTTGACACCGGAAAATATTCATTGAAGCCGGGTGCACGGGAGAAGCTGGCGAAAGTCGCCGGAATTCTGCTGGCGTATCCGGGACTCAACATTGAAGTCGGCGGCTACACCGATAACGTCGGCGGCGATGCGATGAATCAAACCCTGTCCGAAAACCGGGCCCAGTCGGTGCGCGACTACCTGGTGAACCAGGGCGTAACGGCAAATTCGGTCAGCGCAAAAGGCTACGGCAACACTCTGCCGGTGGCCTCCAATGACAATGCCGCCGGACGGCAGGAGAACCGGAGAGTGGAATTGGTCGTATCTGGAGACGCAATCGGCAACCCGGCCGTAACAACGGGAAGCTTGCAGTAGTACGGGTCACGTAGCAATCGACAATGGAGGCAATATGAAACTAGTGGGAATTATCAGCACCGCAGTTCTGTCTTTGATTCTCGGTATCGCGGCTCCGGTGTACGCTCAAGAGCAGCACGGGGACCAGGACGAAGCCAAGCCTGCGCATCAAGAAGAGAAAGCACAGCAGGAAGACAAGAAAGCACAGCAAGAAGACAAGAAGGCGCAGCAAGAGAACCCAAAGCAAGAGGAGAAGAACGCGCAGCAGCAGGAAAAGAATAACAAGCAAGAAGAGAAGAACACCCAGCAGCAAAACAAGAACACCAAAGAAGAGAAAAATGCACAACCGGTCGAGCATGGACAGCAGGCGCAGCGTGGCCGAATTCCCGACGATCGTTACAAGGCCAACTTCGGACGCGAACACACCTTCCGCGTGAGCGAAGGCGACTACAGGAATCACCGCTTTCAATACGGCGGCTATTGGTTTGGATTCGTTGACCCGTGGCCGGCCAACTGGCTCTATACGCAAGAGGTTTTCGTTGTCGACATTAATGGCGTCTATTACTTGTGCAACCCGACTTATCCTGGCGTTAACGTTGCTCTCAGCTTCACACTGTAGCAGCACAAACCCTGGACGTTGGGGGCGCAACCGCAACTAATCGGCGCCGGTCCACTCTCTGGACTCGCGCCGCTTTCTTCTGCCACGCGAGAGGTCTTCCAAGAGAAATCTCTTTCGCCGACTTCAGTTGCGACATTCGGCAAAAGTGAGCCGGAGTGCTCAGACTCAGGTAGTGCGTTCGTGGAATCCTTCCAGAGCTTCGCGCGATCCCATCTGCAATCAGCACCGCACTAATGATTGGCGACACACCTCTCCTTAGGCTTTGAGGAAAGCCGCGTGCCCCATGCATCCGATCCTGAAGGAAGTCCAGCAGCTCTACACCGTGAGTGGGCGGCTTGACTCGCTGTCGGAGCAACATCCGACGGTTTCAGAAGCACTGGTCAGCATCTCGGTAAGTGTTCGTAACACCCGTTACGCCGCTTGAGGTGTTGCTGGCAATGAAATTACGGCCCTTCAACGGAATGGATCCGGCCAATGCTTGATTTTTGGTGATCGCCCGTCTCGGGACTTGTCCTTGTCGAATTGCGGGGGCGAAATTAGTCGTGCAGAACCACATTGAGCAGTGAACTGTGGACCTGCAGCCCGCCATCTTCGCCGCCGGAGTACTCGATGAAGCCCAATTTCCGGAATCGGTTCATGAAGAAGCTGACACGCGAGCGGGTCGTCCCAACCATCTCAGCCAGCGTTTCCTGGCTGATCTTGGGGACCACGGTTTCCGGAATGCCTTCCTTGCCGAAATGAGCCAGCAGTAGAAGGACGCGGGCGAGGCGTTTCTCACTGGAGTTGAACAGTTGGTCGACCAAATCCTCTTCATAACGGATATTCCGCGCCAGCAAATACGCCACGAACATCTCAGAGAGCGCAGGCTCGCGATGTAGAGCGTCCATCATCGTTTTCTTCTCTATTCGGAGAAGCTCGCAATCTGTCATCGCAGCCGCAGAGCCCATACGCAGAAGCTGCCCGGCCAGTGAACCTTCACCGAAGAAGTTTCCCTCACTCACGATCGCGATCGTGGCTTCCTTGCCGATCTTGGATACAACCGAAAGCCTGACCTTGCCTTTTTGCACATAGAAAACAGCGTTTGCCTCGTCCCCTTGGGAAAATATAACTTCCCGCTTTGGAACAGACAGAATCTTGCGGCCATCGCCAATGGTCGCCAGGAAAACATCGGAGTCGAATCCGCCGTTCTTCTTGGCTGCCACGCGGGAGTTCATCTTTCGCAAGTATAGTCCGCGAGGCTCAGAAAGAGTGGTCACTTTTGAGCGGTTTTTCTCACTTTTCCGAGCCCGCTAAGCGCCGATCTCGATGCGGTTCTGTGCGAGGCAGACCGGTGCTGAGCTCACATTTTTCTCCCGGTTTTGCGCCACACGTCGGGCAACGAACCGCGAGAGCCAGTTTCAGTTTGGCTTTCATGCCTACACAATGAACCGTTGCTGGCCAACTAGATGGTCAATAGTGACCAGTTCGCGAGTCCGCTACATTGAATACTCACAAGAGAATGTTCAAACCAGTGCTAGTCTTTCCCAGTAGCTCATGAACAACAGTGAGATCCAGGCAGCTTGGAAGTATCACGATGAGACGAAGCACTCCGATTGGAGTATTCGTAACCATCCTCACTTCCTGGATTGGGCCAATCGGCCGTTACCTTTCAAAATCTACCCAAAGCTAGAACCGCTTGCCTTGCCGCGGGACGTGCCGCAAACCGGAGTGGGCGCGCTCTCCGCAACCTCGGAGACAATTCCTCCGTCGCGGGCTGATTCGGTTCCTGGCGTTCAGGATCTGGCGCGACTCCTTTATTTCTCGGCAGGGATTACCAAACAGCGTAAATTTCCAGGCGGAGAAATCTACTTTCGCGCCGCCGCTTGCACCGGCGCACTCTATGAGATTGAGTTGTATATCGTGACGTGCGATCTCCTGGGCCTGGATGCCGGCGTGTATCACTTCAATCCGGCAGACGTCTCGCTGCGGCGTCTGCGAAAAGGTGATTTTCGTGGAAACATAGCTCAAGCGGCCGCCATGGAACCCGCAGTAGCTCAGGCGCCCGCAACCATCGTCTGCACTGGGACCTACTGGCGGAACGCCTGGAAATACCAGGCGCGCACCTATCGCCATTTCGGTTGGGACAACGGCACCCTGCTGGCAAATATGCTCGCCGTCGCTGCGGCTTCGGGCCTGCCGGCGGAGGTCGTGCTCGGGTTCGTGGACGCAGAGGTAAACTGCTTACTTGATCTGGATACGCGGCGCGAAGTTTCCTTGTGCCTGGTACCTATCGGGCGCACTTCGGAGAGTCCTTTGCCGGCAGCGAGAGAAGTTCCCGCGCTGCACCTGGAGACAATCCCGCTTTCGCAGCACGAGGTTGAATATCCCGCCATGCTTCAGATACACGATTCATCTTCGCTTGCCTCCGTAGAGGAAGTAATTCAATGGCGCGGGAAGGCACCGACCATTCCACCTTCCGCCCCGTTGAGCGAGGAAGTTCCACTGCAGCCCTTGCCGGAAAAAGACCAACCGAAGGACACGATCGAGCAGGTGATCCTGCGCCGCGGCTCTACCCGAGCTTTCGACAAGACGGCATCCATTACGTTGGCGCAGCTATCAACCATTCTCGACGGGGCCACGCGAGGTCTTCCGGCTGACTTTCTTGAACCCTCTGGCGCGCAACTCAACGATCTTTACCTGATCGTCCACTCGGTGCAGGGACTCAAGCCGGGCGCCTACTTCTTCCGACGTGAGCAGAACAGTCTGGAGCTCTTAAAGGAGGGGGAATTCCGCGCCGAGGCCCACCACCTTGGACTGGATCAGGAACTGCCGGCAGATGCCTGCGTAGACATCTTCTTTCTCGCCGATTTAAAACCCATCTTGGAGCGATACGGGAACCGCGGTTACCGGGCCGTCCAGCTGGAGGCGGGCACCATTGGCGGCAGGATCTACCTGGCTGCGTATGCCCAGCACCTGGGTGCTAGCGGACTGACCTTCTTCGACGATGATGTGATTAACTTCTTTTCACCGCACGCAGAGCACAAGAGTGCTATTTTCCTGGTCGCAAGTGGCAAGCCGCTGAAACGCCAACAATAGGCAAGTCCGGAATCGTCGGCTACTCTTTCCATTACCCGATTGCCCGGTGCCCAGATGCCGCGAGCGTACTCTGCGAGCTCGCCTGCAACATCAAAAACTTCATCGCGATAGCAAAGTACTCCAGAGCGGGAACCCTACGGTTAGAAGTATGGCCAACACAAGCAGAAAGCCCATCAGCAGACGCTTTCGGCTATGAGGGAACGACCGGGAGTGTTCATTCCAAGCCCTTCCAAGAGCGCGGTCAAACCCCGTGCCCCAGCGCCAATGTCGAAGATACTCTTGTTCCCTCGGATCGAGACGAGGGAGTACAGCTCGAACAATGCTGACCATTATGAAAAAACTACTGCGAACAGCACAATAATCGCAAAACTGATGACTTTTCCTATCATCGGATCTCGTACTTGTCTCTTACATATCGGAATCACTATATCGCCATTTGACGCAGCCCCCTGGTCCCGAACCAGATTCCAGACCTTATTGAAATCTGTTGAATTCTGTTTCGCGCCGGTCGCTCCTCATTACTCTTATTTGACTGGCCGGTGTTTTTCTCTTAGAGCGCGTGCGGAGGAGTGCCGTGCTTCAGAGCAAAGCCATGTCCGAACTTCAGCGCAACCGTAGCTCCGATCGAATACGCGACGGAGTTGAGCATAGGAGCGGTCCCGAGGAGCTGCCCCAAGCACTCTTGGGAGCACTTCCAGTAACTGAAATAGCTATACCAAATGTGCTGTTGAATCGAGCACCCCTGACACCAACGAGGGTTGTATGCGCTGATGTCGCTGGTGGCAAAAAGTAAAAGCCACGCCACCCCGACGACCCAGACCCACTTAGCGGACTCGGTGGGCAGGACGTGATTGACGAGCCACCCTGCCACAAACGCGAGACCCCAAAGAAACGGGCTATAGGGAACGTCAACCCATGGGTTCTTGGACTTTCCCATCCACGAGTTCACAATGACACATATCAGTCCGCCAACGACCATAATCACGATCATTGCCATCAAGGCGTGGGAAGCGAATATAGCAGCTTTCTTCATCGTGTTTGGTGCTCTCGCCGAATCTCTGTTCGAGTGCGGCAATTGGTCGTTGTCTCTGCGTCCGCTGAAGCCGCCACCTCAACCTGAGTTCGGCGCCTGCCTCTATTTCATCGCCACCAACGCTGGCTGAGCAGCGGCGACTTGTGCTTTCACTTTGCGCAAGCTCTCGCGAGTCTCGCGGACTTCGGCTTTCAGACTCCGCATCGCCGCGCTCTGCGCCCGAAGCAGGTTCTGCTGCTGCTTGATCAGCCGCAAAGCCTTGGCCAACTCGCTCTTTTCTTGCTGGAATTCTCCCTGCTGTTGCTTGATCGCGTTCAGCATCGTCCAGATAATCGGATCGTTGTTGACCAGCAGATAGCCCTTGCTGTTTTGGGTCACGGCTTCCGGAATGATTTTCTGCACTTCCTGCGCGACTACTCCAATGTGTTCGTCGGTGTCGCGAATGCCCATCGCATTGTCGGGCTTGTAGCGATAATGAACCGGTTGAATCTTCATCACCTCGGTCAAGCCGGATGTGAAGCCGCCATTCACGGTTTTTAGCCGGCCGTCGGAGTAGGTGCCCCAGGAACCGCCGCCGGGTTTATCGGCGCTGCCGTTCACCGTCAATGTATTGTCAGCGCTGGTGGTGCCGATGCCGACGTGGCCGTCGGCAAGAATGGTCAGAATATCCGTGCTGGTATTTACATTACGGATGTTGAGCTTGTTGGCACCCTGCCCGGAACCGCTGCCAGTGTCCAGGATCTCCCAGTGCAAACCTCCCGACCCCGTGGTATTTATATCCAAGCCCGCTCCGACGCCGGATTCGGGTGCCTGGATGAGAACGTCGATCTGGTTCGGACCATCCACTTCCAGGGTCGCGCCCGGTGTGGACGTGCCGATGCCGACGTTTGCACCGCTTCCCAGTACCAGGGCGTTACTCTCGCTTACTATCGCGTTGGCGCCGATGGCGGTGGCATTGCTCAGCGATCCCGTGCTGAATTCTGTGTTGAACCCTAGGGCGGTGTCGTTGACTCCGGTCAAGTTACTGAGGTCTTTGGTGGCTCCCGCGGCAAAACCTACTGCCGTGTTGAAACCGCCGGTGGAGTTGTTGCCGAGCGCTCCTGCACCAACGGCGGTGTTGAATCCTCCGGTGTCCCCGGAGAGCGCGCCGTAACCAACGCCAGTGTCTAGCTGAACGGAACTGTTCGTGTTGAGGCTTCCCGCAAAGCCGAGAAAGGCGTTGTTGTTAGCGGAGGAGCCGAAGGCAAAGAGTTGGCCGCCAATCTGGAAGGTGCTGCCTGACACCGCCCCTGCGGCGGTGACATCACCCGCGTGGAAGCTGCTGCCTGACACCGCCCCTGCCGCGGTGACATCACCCGCGGCGTCCACCAGGAACTCGGTGGTGCTGCCGATGTTTCCCTGGAGGATGGTGCCGCTGCTGGATTGCACCTGGAAAAAGCCGGCGGTGCCGGCGCCAGCTGCGCCCTCCACTCCATAGCCGGTGGGGGAATTCACACTGCCATACACACCGACCGAGGCCCCCGTCGCTGCCAGCGAGTTGCCCATTACACCGGCGCCTCCCGAAGTCGAGGAGTTCGCGCCATAGACGCCGGTGCTGGTCCCCGATGTGGCATTTGCAAAACCTTCAACCCCGTAGCCACTCGTCGAGGTCGTTACCCCGTCCACTCCCGCAAGGCCTGTCCCGTACACGCCGACACTGGGGCTGGTGCCTTCCACGCCGTAGCCTCCTATCGTGGTTGTCTGGCCAGACACACCAGCAGTGGTCCCCGATCCGTAGACACCGACAAATGCGCTCTGGCCCTCTACGCCATAGCCGGTGGGCGAATTCGTCGTGCCGTACACGCCTACCGAGTTCCCTGATTGTGCGCCATTAATGCCCTCGACACCGTAGCCGGTGGGTGACTGTGCCTGGCCAAACACACCCGCCGTCGAGCCCGTGTCAGCGTCCACAACCCCCTTTACTCCGTAGCCAGCGGACGACTCGGTCTGACCGTATACGCCAAAGGTAAGGCCAGTTTGGGAGAATGCCTCTCCATATAGGCCATAGCCGGCAGACGATTGCGAACTGCCGTAGACACCGATCGTGGCTCCCGTCGTAGCCGTTGCTCCACCTTCTACGCCTGCGGCGAAGGTTGCAGTGCTACTGGTTGTGCCAATGATGCCGAAATTGCTGCTGGCGTTGGCATTCGCGGTCAGCGTGCCGTTCACGGTTTGGCTCGACGTGAACGTGTTCGCCGCGCCCAGTTGCGGGACCACAGTGGTATCAATAGTCAGTGTGCCGCTGGTGGTGATCGGGCCGCCCTTTAGCCCGAGTCCAGTACCTACGCTGGTCACTGTGCCGCCCCCGCCGCCGCCAAAAGTCTGGCCTGTCGCGAAGGTGATAATGCCGTTGTTGGCCACCGAGAGCCCGGTTTCGGTTGGCGTGGCGCCATTGGCGCCGAACAGCAAGTCGAGCTTGCCAGAGGGTGAACCGGTATCGTTTCCCACCGGTTCCGCCAGCCAGCGGAAGTCCTGGTTTTGTGCCGTGCCGCCGGTGCTGTTAAAAACCGAAGTGACAGAATCGAATGGTTGCGAGTTGTAGCCTTGCGAGGCGGTTGCTGTTCCGCTCGCCGGAAGCAACGCACCGGCTTCCGTCACTACGCCGGTGAAAGTGGCGGCTGCGCCGGAGACCGATCCCGTCGCGGCAAGATTCCCCGTGATGTTTTGATTGCCGGTGAAAGTATTGCTGCCGGTCGTTGCGTAAGAGCCTGCGGGTTGATAGGAACTCGGAGGCAGCCCGCCCAGTTCGTTAGCATTGGCCGCGGTGACATTGGTGAGTCCGGAACCACTGCCGGAGAATGTCGTCGCCGTCATCGTGCCATTCACCGTCTGATTCGCGGTGAAGGTGTTGGCCGCTTTTAGCTGCGCGTAAAACTGGTTGGCGAATGTTGTGTTGATGCCCACCGTCGGATTGGTCTTGCTGCCGGTAACGTTGATTCCGGTGCCGGCAGTGATCCCTGTGAGCGTTCCCGGAAAGCTTTGCCCGGAGGCGAAGTTCACCAGATTGTCGAACTTTGCGGTGCCGTTGACTTCGAGCGTGGCTGACGGGGTAGTGGTGTTGATGCCGACTTCGGTTGTGCCCGACTGGAACAAAATCGAGTTGCCCAGATCTCCGGAGTTGTCGATGAAGATTGGGATGAAGTTCTGGGTCTCGGTGCCGGGCGCGGCCTTACCTTTGCTGCCTGAGGAGTGACCGCCCGAATTGGCCATAACGAAAGAGGAGGCTGGGTATCCACCAACCGTTTCCGCGTCGCCAGCTTTCAACGCATAGGGGGCGCTAACCAGCAACACGCGCGGCTCCTCCGCCTGCCCCGAGACTTGTACTCCCACCCAGTGGGCCTGCTCAGAGGTGAAGATACTCTCCGGCAACCCCTCGCTGGTGGTCGAGCCCAGCAGCACGGTGTAATGGCCGTTGCTATCTGCGGTGACGTTCTGCGTCTCCATCCAGAGAGCGCTACCCCCAGTTTGCTCCGAGTAGAGAGCAAAGGTAACCCCGACCAATCCGGTCAGAGGACTGCCGTTAAGATCCTTCACCGTCCCGCCGAAGCGGACCAGGTGAGGCAGGGCAGATGCAATTTCAGTAGGCGACTGGGCAACGGTCAGTTGCACCAGCGAAAGAACGGACAACAAGAATCCAACTACCACACCACCGACGCGGAATTTCATGGGAAATTTCTCCTCGACGAAGAATCTTCAAAGCAATCCGTGACTTGTCTTGCCAACAACCGAACGGGAACTGCTGCCGTCCGTGGAGCTGCAGTTCCCACCGGACGTCTTGCTTTTCGCCTCTACGCCGCGTTACTTTCGGCGGCACTGGCGGCGGCTACGGCCCAAGCTGCGTTCGGCGAGTTCGGCCTTTTGCGTTACTGACGCACCGTCCTGAGATCAGCTTTCACGGTGCGCATCTCCGTGCCAGTTCGTCCGCTCGTTGTCAGCGAGGCCTGAATGGTTTCCACCTTCGAGGCCAGGCGGGCGATCTGCGCCTGTTGCCTCTTGATCTGCTTTTGCTGTTCGCGGATGAGTGTCTGCTGTTCTTTAGTCGCCTCGATCAGCAGCGCGGTGAGGCGGCTGTAATCGACGCTCTGGGCGTCCTTGCCGTTCTTCTCCCAGGTGACGACCTCAGGAACGACGACCCCGACTTCTTCGGCAATCACACCCACTTCGGGCTTGCCGTTCGCCTTCAGTTCATAGGAGACACCGCGTAGCTGCTCGACCTTGCCCAGTGCATCGTGCAGCGTGTGGATGTTGGTCTTCCACCGGCGCGAGCTGTAGGTAGCCCAACCGTCAGCCAACGCTTGGCCTGCACTTTGAGCGATCGTCAAAACATTTGTGGGCGTGGCCGTACCGATGCCGACGTTGACCTGCGCGCCGCTCCCCAGTGGACCTCCGAGCACGAGGGCGTTGCTTTGGCTGACGACTGCACTCGCACCGATGGCCGTGGCGAACTTCAGGTTGGTGGATTTGGCGTCTGGGCCTGCATAATACCCTAAGGCGGTATTGAGGCTGCCAGTCGTATTGCCGTAATAGAGCGCCGCGAAACCGATGCCCGTGTTTCCATTTCCCGTTGTGTTGCTGGCCACGGCCAAGAGCCCGTCCGCGACGTTGTACGCGCCGTTGCTGTTGTGCCAAAGCGCTCCATAGCCGCTGGCAGTGTTTTCATCGCCTACGGTGTTCGCCGCCATGGCTCCGATACCCACGGCGGTGTTCTCGGAGCCCGCGGTATTATCCTCGAGAGCCTCTATTCCAAGAGCCGTGTTCACGTTCCCTGTTGTGTTGAGCTCGAGAGCTTCGACTCCGAAAGCTGTATTGCCAGTGCCGGTGGTGTTGGCGCCAAGACTGCTGACGCCCATCGCCGTGTTGTAATAGCCCGTCGTGTCCTTCGTTAGCGAGCCATAACCCACGGTGAAGTTGCCAAAACCCGTCATCGTGGAGTTTCCCCCTCCGCCGATAAAGAGGTTGTCGAGCGTAAGCGACCCCGTGGCAAAGGGGGAGCCCCCAAGATTGAAGCCGGTCGCGGCGTTGACCGTGCCGCTGACATCGAGGGTCGCGGCCGGGGTTGTCGTCCCAACTCCTACTTTGCTCCCCGCCTGATACAGTTCGGAATTACCGAGCGTCGTCGAATTCAACCAGAGCGGAAGGTAGTCAGTCGCTCCGCCCCCGCCCACGTTGCTCGCGTTGGAGCGGTTATTTTTTGTTGACGCCAAGGCTTGTTGCGCTTGACTGGGTGCACCGCAGAACCCCAACCATAGCGCCGAAAACATCACCACATGAACCCATTTCATCTTGATTCTCCTCTCGTTTATCTGGGGAAAGCCCGTCGCAAAACTGGTTTATTCGTAATCCCGGTCTGTCAAACCCTCTTGAAGGCAAACTCTGTCCTCTTCCGCCTGCGCCGCGAGGGCTTTCGCGGAAACGGCAGACGGTCGGAGCCAACGCTTGTATCAGAAGGCGTAAAGCGCGGGCGAAACGCCTCATTGGCAATCGAAAAACAATTCGAGCGGTTGAAGCGATATCGCATCTCGCACAAATCAAAGGTGATTGATTGCTCGTTACGCGGGCGAACATGCTGGTAGACTTCTCCGCAAGGAAACAGGGGCGCACATGCCTGACGACCAGTCTGGCCAGGTCACCGAGCTTTTGCACCACTGGAAGCAGGGTGATCAGAACGCGCTCACCGCTCTCGTGCCCTTGGTATACAAAGAGCTGCGGCGGTTGGCTCACTATCACCTTCAATCCGAACGACCGGATCACACGCTGCAAAGCACAGCGCTGGTTCACGAGGCCTATCTCCGACTACTGGGAGGTCAACCGGTAAAGCTACAGAACCGGGCACATTTCATCGCCGTCGCCTCGCGCCTCATGCGTCAAATCCTGGTGGACTACGCCCGCAAGCGGCGAGCGGACAAACGTGACGCGGGATGCAGGATCGTCTTCGAGGATATGGCTGCTCTGCCGGTCTCCGGAGATACCGAGCTCCTGAATTTGGACCATGCCCTGGATGAGTTGTCTCGTATCGATGACCGCCAGGGAAAGATCGTAGAAATGAAGTTTTTTGGAGGGTTGTCGGCTTCCGAAATATCCGACGTGCTGGGAATCTCGCGCGCCACCGTTGACCGCGACTGGGCAACCGCCCGCGTCTGGCTGCATCGGCAAATGAACAGGAGAGCGGAGCTATGAGCGTCGCACGTTGGGATCGTGTCAAAGAGCTGCTGCACCAGGCTCTGCTACTCACTCCCGAACAACGTACCCGGTTCCTAGATGGGGCCTGCTCTTCTGACGACGCCCTTCGCGCCGAGGTCGAGTCTCTTCTGTTGGCGGATGAAAGCGTCCGCTCCAGCTTCATGCAATCGCCCACGCTGGCCGACGAACTGGGCGTGGGCCCGGATGGGCTCGGGGCTGTAGCCACGCTGGAGGCAGGGCAAGTTTTTTCGCAGCGTTTTCACCTTGTCCGCAGGCTGGGTGAAGGCGGCATGGGACAAGTCTGGTTGGCGGAACAGACTCATCCGGTGCGGCGACTAGTCGCGCTCAAGTTGATCAAGGCGGGAATGTACGACGAGGCACTGGTGCAACGCTTCCAATCGGAGCGGCAATCGCTGGCGATCATGGATCATCCTGCCATCGCCAAGGTGTTTGACGCCGGTGCGACACCACAGGGCCAACCGTATTTCGTGATGGAGTACGTGCAGGGCTTGCCCATCACGGAATATTGCGATCAGAAGAAGCTCACGATCAGAGATCGGCTCGAACTCTTCATCCAGGTATGCGATGGGGTACAGCATGCGCACCAGAAAGCCATCATCCATCGCGATCTGAAACCGGCAAACATCCTGGTCGTGGAAGTGGACGGCAAACCCGTGCCGCGAATTATCGACTTCGGGCTGGCCAAGGCGACAACCCCTCAGGTTGCAGGCGAGACGATTACGCAAATGGGACATTTTATGGGCACGCCCGGATACATGAGTCCGGAGCAAGCCGATCCCAGTGTGCAGGACATCGACACGCGTACAGACGTGTATTCGTTAGCGGTGGTTCTCTACGTTTTACTCGCCGGATCACAGCCGTTTGATGCGAAGAAATGGAAGATGCAGCCACTTGAAGAAGTGATGCGGACATTGCGCGAGGAGGAACCGCCCCGACCTAGCGCCAAGGTCAGCAGTGATCGGGATACGTCGGCTGCCGCCGAGGCGCGCTGTATCGAGCCGGGGCAATTGGTGAGCCTGTTGCGCGGTGATCTCGACTGGATCACGATGAAGGGACTGGAGAAGGATCGGGCCCGGCGCTATTCCGCGCCTTCTGAGCTGGCCGCTGACATTCGGCGTTACCTGCACAACGAACCCGTAGTCGCACGCCCTGCGAGTACGGGTTATCGTTTTAAGAAATACGTCCGGCGGCATCGGGCAGCCGTCACCGTGGCTTCGGGCGCTGCCCTCCTGCTGCTGGCTTTCGCTGTAGCACAAAGCTTTCAGTTACGGCACATCACGCAAGAGCGCGACCGCGCCAACCACGAACGAGATCGCGCCACTCGCGAGCGCGATCGCGCTACCCGTATCACGGATTTCATGACCG
>DATJOJ010000045.1:0-4249 GCA_035507035.1 Terriglobales bacterium
CACATACGCGTACGCGCCGTAATATCCGCCGGTGCTGATGACAGAGAGGATAGACCCGATCCCCAGCCGCTTGCGCGCCAGATCAACATCCTGCTTATAAATAATGTCGGAGAGCTTCGCGAACCTGTTGGTAAAGAATCCAGCTAGGTTGAAAAGCTTAAGTTCTTTGGCCGCCTCCTTAGTCGCGCCGGCCTGGCGTAAGTAGTCGAGCTGGCGTTTTATCGGGGTTTGGCGGAAATTCTTCGCGTAACCGAGAAAAGCGAAATGCGTCTCGCCGAGAAATGCCGGTACGACGGCCGCAATCAGCAGCAGCATGAGCCATGGCGCATAAAACATCACCGCCGCCGAGTATGCGATTGCAGTAATTGCCTGTAGTTCGAGGCGCCCGATCGACTGAATCATCACCAGGCGGTCCGTCGCCTGCACCCGCGCCCGCTCCAGGCGGTCGTAGAAAACCGGATCTTCATACGCGATCACGTCCAGCTCGGACGCATGCTTCATAACCTCAATGCTGACGTGCCGCGTGTATTTATTTGCAAGCAGAGAATCGGAGTAATCGATCGCCCGGCTAATCAGGCTGCTCACCAGGGCCGTACCAAATTCCGCCGCAACCAGCCACCACAGGCGCGTCGGGACTGGTTGGTGGGCTTTTAGCGAGTTATTGACGATGTCAATAATCAGCTTGGCAATGTAGGTGAGCCCGATCGGGATGACGGCGGCAACGACTCGCGCGCTGATGCCGAAAGTAACCACCCCCGGCCCTGCTTGCCAAACGATCTTTAAGACAGGCGGGACGTTGCGTAAGGCCGAAAGGCGCTCTTGCCAACTGCTCCAGAAGGTTTCGTTTTCTGACATTTGGCCGAGTCCTGGCCCGGTCTTAAAGGCCCGCGCCGCGCGGTACCACCAGAGATGCCGAAAAGCCGCCCAGAGGTTTTATCTCTTGCACTTACGAAGACGGCTTCACAGCTCTCGGATGGTTAGATTACCGTCTTTCCCCAATTTGCCGACCTGCAATTCATTATAAATTCCGCTCGCGCTTCGGTTAAGTCGTTTGCCTTATGACGTTCGTGACACACGTTCACAATGAGCGCTTCGATTTCCGCAACACTGTGTGCGAACTTAGGTAACCGCGCTTTTTCGTGAAATTTTTTCAAGGCCAAGGAAGAAGTTTCACTTTTGTGCGGCTTTGCGGCTTGCGAATCAGCAGCTCTGTTTCATAATGAGAGTACCAGTTCGATGTTTCCGACCCGTCGTCAATTCCTTCGCGTGGCGCTGACTGGGGCCGCAACTCTTCCGTTCGCGAGGAAGATCGCTGCCTCCGATCTGCTCACCGGTCCCGCTGATCCCGCAACGAACGACTCCACCCTGCTAAACGAAGTAGAGCGCACCGCCTTCGAATTTTTCTGGAACCAAGCTGACCCGCAGACCGGGTTGGTGTTCGATCGCGCCAACGCTGCAGGAGCGAGCAATTGCGGCTTCTCGAGCATTGCCGCCACGGGATTCGGCCTCACCGCCCTGTGTATTGGTGCTGAACGAGGCTTTCGATCGCGCGATCAGATTCAGCAACGCGTCGCTCAAGCGTTGCAGTTTCTGGCGAATCTCCCTACCGAACACGGGTTTTATTACCACTATCTCGATCCTAAGAGCGGCGAGCGTGCGGTCCATTCGGAAGTCTCACCCATCGATACTTCCATCCTGCTCTGTGGCGTGCTCACCTGCCGGCAGCATTTCAGCGATGAGGCCCTCTACCGTGACGCCACCACAATCTACAACCGCGTGGACTGGCCTTGGGCATTAAATGGCGGCAAGACCTTCGCCATGGATTGGACACCTGAGTACCACTTCAGCCGTCAACGCTGGGATTCTTATTGCGAGCTGATGATGATGTACCTGCTCGCGATGGGTTCTGTCACGCATCCGATTCCGCCGGAGTGCTGGCATGCCATTCATCGTCCCAAGATGGTCTATCGCGGCCATCAATATATCTCCAGCCCGGCGCCGCTGTTCGTGCATCAGTATTCCCACGCCTGGTTCGATTTCCGGTCGAAGCACGATGATTATGCCAACTATTTTGAGAATTCGGTCATCGCTTCACTGGCCCATCGCGAATTCTGCGAAGAGCTGAGCCGCCGTTTTCCTTGCTACTCGAAAGATGTTTGGGGAATCAGTGCCTCTGAATCGCGCGAAGGATACGTCGCATGGGGTGGCCCTCCGGTTTTGGGCCCGATCGATGGCAGCATCGTCCCCGCGGCATCAGCCGGATCATTGCCATTCCTCTTCCGCGAATCCATGACTGTGCTTTCAACCTTGCGCCGCCAGTACGGTAAGCAGATCTGGAAGGAGTACGGCTTTGTCGATGCATTCAATCCGCTTACCGGTTGGGTCAGCCGTGACGTAATCGGGATCGACGCCGGCATCACCATGCTGATGGCCGAAAATGTCCGCACTCAATTCGTCTGGAATACATTCATGCGAAACCCCGAAGCCGGGCATGCCATGGAGCTCGCAGGATTCCTTCCTGATGGCTTTGAAGTCCCACTAATGGCATAATTTCGCCACCTATCGATTCAGAGTCAGGCAGAAATCCGGCAGGAAACGTCATCGTATAGCAACGGACATACGGACGTGGACCAAACCGCAAAGCTGCACGCGACTCTGAACATATTCGCCAGTATTCGAAACCCACTTGAAACAGTAGCTTTCGTTTTACTTTCCGCCGTTATTCTTTTGGCTCAATATCTCCCTGACGCTCCTGGTGCCGCGCTCGCAGTAGAGAGCCAGCAGGCAGCGCTAAACTCCGGCGACGCGGCTCCGCAGTCGACCACCCCTGCCCAAAGCAACTCGCAAACGAAAACGTCATCTACCAACAACTCACAATCCACACAAAACTCGGAGCCGAAGCAGACCAAGCGCATGCTATGGGTGGTTCCTAACTTCGGTGCAGTCAGCGCGGGCGTCAAGTTTACGCCTCTATCGCCACGTCAAAAATTTGTTCTGGCCTCACATGACAGTTTCGATTACTCATCCTTCGTTTGGACGGCGATGATCACGGCGCAGAGCTACGGTTTGGATTCCGACCCCGAACTCGGGCGCGGCTTCGCCGGCTATATGCGTTACTACTGGCGCGCATTTGCAGACGGAGTCTCTGGAACTTTCTTCACCGAAGCCATTGTGCCGGTTGTGACCCACGAGGACCCCCGGTACTTTACTTTGGGGCGCGGCGGATTCTGGCGGCGGCTCAGCTACTCCTTATCTCGCACGGTAATTACCAAGACAGATTCGAATGGTACCAGTTTCGATTGGTCGGAAGTTGGCGGGAATGCCCTGGAGGCATCACTCTCGAACGCTTATTACCCACCGCAGGAGCGCGGTCTGCACCAAACCTTGCGAGATTGGGGAGATCAGATGGAATCCGCCGCCCTGAACAACATTGCTAAAGAGTTTTGGCCAGACATCCGCCGGGACGTTTTTCGGCAGAAATAGCATTTCCCCCCGCCTCTTGGTCAAATTTCAGCTTCTTCTTGCCTCCCCGCCTCAGAGTGCCTATGATGAACCACGGCTGGTCCAGCCCACCCTGCCGCAAGCTACTTCAGTTCAGTGTTCGACCGATCCAATTTCCGGTGCTCACGCACCCAACGGCCACTGGCACGCCCGTCTGCGGTGACTGGCCTGCGGTGTTCGCGCTCACCTCGATTTCGACATACAATTCGCCTCACGAGTGAATCCCGATGAATGCTGCAGTGGCTCAGGAACGCTGGCAAGGCCAGGTCATCGACGCCAAGTATCCCCTGCTCGAATGGATCGGCGGCTCGGCGGCAACAACCGTGTTTCGTACCGAATTGCCGGGCAAGCCGGCACAGCCTGCGGCCATAAAGCTCGTCCGCGCTGACTCTCTGAATCCTGCGCAGCAGGTCATGCGATGGAAGGAGCTGGCGACGTTGTCGAACCCGGACCTTCTGCGAATTTTCGATGCCGGATCGTGCCGGGTCAATGGCGCGCAGTGGGTCTATTGCGTGATGGAGCATGCGGAAGAGCATTTGGACCAGGTTTTGCCGTCGCGTTCACTTTCAGCTGCGGAGGTGAGCGAACTTCTTCCGCCTATGCTCGACGGTTTGGCTTTTCTGCATGCACGTGGTCTGGTCCACTCGCGCCTCAAACCGTCGAATCTGCTGGCGGTAAAAAATCGGCTCAAACTCTCGACTGATAACGTCCGCCAAGTCGGCAACGGAACAACGGCGAATCCCTTGAG
>DATJOJ010000046.1:0-5583 GCA_035507035.1 Terriglobales bacterium
CTTTATGTTGCCGCCAGTACCAGCGTTTACCACATCAGGCTGAATGTCCAAGGAGAGGGATTCTGATTGGACTGCACCCTTGGGCTGAGACACGGAGTTAAGGGGGTTGTCGCCGTTCGCTGAAAAATCATTGTACGGCGAGGTTTGGTTTTGGAGAATCGCTCGCGGCCGGTGAAGCGGAGGCAGGCTCTGCTGGAGAGCAACCTGCCAAGGAATAGCCGGCTGGAACTCATCGACGCCGATGAGCACTGGGAGTGAGCCAGGCCGCTTGCTCCCAGTGGAACAAACCTCATCGG
The DNA here is from genome assembly GCA_035507035.1 of Terriglobales bacterium. Taxonomy (GTDB): domain Bacteria; phylum Acidobacteriota; class Terriglobia; order Terriglobales; family Acidobacteriaceae; genus DATJOJ01. The sequence goes on from DATJOJ010000046.1 coordinate 297, forward strand.
ATCGATAGATTCCCCATGCCTCAGAAAACTCATGCTTGTCCTCTCCCCATCGCTTGGGCGTGCCGCAGGTAGCGCTCGAACTCCAGTGGCGGACGATAACCGAGCGCCGAATGCAAGCGCTCGCGGTTGTAGATTTTGTCCAAGAACTCTCCAATCGAAGCCCGTGCATCTTCCAGGCTGCGATATTCCGTGCGATAGACTTCCTCGTATTTGAGAGTTTTCATAAAGCTCTCCGCCTGAGCATTGTCATAGGGGGAAGCGGTGCGGCTCATGCTGATGCGGATGCCGTGTTGCTGGAGTTCTGCGGTGTAGTCGCGAGAAGCATATTGCACGCCGCGGTCGGAGTGATGCACCAGCCCTGGTTTCGGCCTGCGACGCCGCAGCGCCATGCGCAGGGCTTTCAGCGCCAGGACCGCTTCCAAGCTCCGCTGCAATGCCCAGCCGAGACAACGCCGCGAGAACGCATCCAGCAGGACTGCCAGATAAACAAACTCCAGTTGCAAGCGAATGTAAGTAATATCAGCCACCCACAGCTGATCGATTCTGGTCACGACCAAGCCCTCGATTAAGTTGGGATCGATCGGCAAGCCATGTCGCGAGTCGGTGGTGAAGATGAACTTCCGCCGCCGCACACAAAGTAAGTTGTCGCTACGCATCAGACGCAGAATGCGTTTGTGATTTACCTTCCAGCCCTGACGCACCAGTTCGGCATGCACCCGGCGATAGCCGTACGCCGGCCAGCGTAAGGCAATATGTTGGATCTGGTTCCGCAGAGTCATGCTCGCTTGCCTGGATTCATGACGCCGCCGAAAACGGTAGTATCCGGAGCGGCTCACTCTGGTGATCTGGCAGAGTCGATTCACGCCGGCCTCCGCTTCGCCCGCTTCCTGGATTTGCTCGTAGATGCGGCGCCGCCATTGGCGCCGGCTCCCAGGGGATGTTCCTTGAAACGCCGCAAGACTTTTTTTAAGAAATCAATCTCCATGGTCTGCTGTCCGATCTTGCGCTCCAGTACGGCAATCCGCTCGCTATCTAGCCGGGCTTGCGGACGCGCACCTTTGCCGGGAAACGCCAGCTCACCTTTGGCACGCCACTCGCCCTTCCAGGTTTCCAACCGTTTGGGACTGAGCTGATATTGCCGGGCTACCTCGGCCATGCCCTTGCCCGAGTCCAGCTCGTGCATGCAGGCGATCTTTAATTCGCGGGAATATTCTTGTCGGGGCACCAGCATCGTTCTCCTCCATTCACTGTAGCTGGCCCCTTAATTTCCTGTCTCAGTTTTGGGGTGCACTCCAGATATCCCTCTGACCTCTCTTAGCCAACTGACAGACTCTTGGATTCGGAGCTAGGCCATGAGGGAATTCGACTAATATCTTCCCGTTCAAATAAAGGAGGCTTGCGTGAAAGGGACTCTCGTTCGTGGTATGGCATTGTGCCTGGCAGCGCTGGTGTTTTCATTCGCAGCCGTGGCGCAGACACACAGCGGGAATGTGATATTCCTGGTTCGCCATGCGGAGAAAGAATCTCAGGAGCATGACGCGGTCCTGTCTGTTCAGGGAAAGAAGCGCGCTGAGTGTTTGGCGCGAGTGTTGCACGACGCAAATATACAAACCATCTACGTGAGCGAATTTACCAGGACCCAACAGACAGCCAGACCTTTGGCACAAGCCTTGGGGATCACACCGAAGATCGTTCCGGCATCCGATATCGAAACCGTTGTCTCTGGATCACTGAAGCAACCATCGGGCGTATTGATAGTTGGTCACTCGGATACAATCCCGGAAATTGTCAACAAACTCACGGGGAGAACGGTCCAAGTCGCCGACACAGAGTATGACAAACTAATTCTCGTGGTGCAGGAGGATCGAAAGCGAATGCCAGTCGTCTTAAGGTATAGTGACGCTTCTTCGGGCCGATAAAGGCAAGAGGTAAAACAGCTGCCAGCCAGGCTGACCAAGCGCAGTCTGTGTCGGAGCCGCAGGTATTGCCACCACCCCGGCGAACCTCTATCTTCCATGAAAACCAGATTGTACGTTGAGGGCTCAAAAACTGGATGCCCTTTGTACACCGCTTTTGATCGGTTGGGATTCTGCGGGCGCTAAAGTTTGATTTTCGTAATCATCCGACCGCGCCGCCGTGGTATTAAGCTAAAAGCGCGTATTTGATCTGAGTTCGCAATGCAAGTTGAGTCTACCCATTTCCCGGCCACTCCGATCGCTCTGAAGATGGGCGTAGCCATTGGCATTGGAATGCTCGTGGGAATGGAGCGTGAATGGTCCAACAAAGATGTCGGCGTCCGGAGCTTCGCGATTGTCGCGTTATTGGGGATGTTGGCCTCCGTAATCGGCCCCACTGTCAGTGTCGCCGCTCTGGTCGGTGTCCTACTCCTAATCGCCGCAATGAACGCTCGCAGTATCCTCGCCGATCGGACCTTGGAGATCACGACATCCGCTGCGCTCCTCGTGAATTATCTTCTTGGCGTCCTCGTGGGGCTCGGCCACATCTTCACTCCGGTCGCCGGCGCCATCGTGATGACGATGCTCTTGGCGTGGAAGACTGAGTTGAGCCGTTTTGCCGGCGGGTTGCTGCCTTCAGAGATCAGAAGCGCGGTGCTTCTCGGACTGATCGGATTCGTAATTTATCCGGTGCTTCCAAAGCGGTATATCGATCCCTGGCAATTGTTCAATCCAAGTGACGCTTGGATCAGTGTTATCGCGATCGCCGGAATCGGGTTCGTGAATTATGTGTTCCTGAGGATCTACAGCACTCGCGGTCTTTACCTCAGTGCGATCTTCGGCGGCCTAGTGAACAGCAGCGCGACCGTCGCCGAATTGGCTGGAAGGGCGGTTGAAGCCGGGGTGACTGGGCGAGCTACAACACTTTGTCTGCTGACCACGATTGCTATGTTTGCCAGAAATCTGATTTTGGCTACGCTTTTCTCGCCGCAGTCACTCAGTGCTACGCTCGTTCCACTTCTGGCAATGACTCTAGTTGCGGGATTATGGATGTGGCGCGATCGCGTCATCGATGAGACGCTTCCTGGAAGCGTCAAGCTTGCATCACCGATTTCACTGACAAAAGTGTTGTGGTTCGGGACGTTGTTCATTGCGATTCAGATTTCGGGTACGCTTCTCACCAGACGATTCGGCAGTTATGGGATGCTGGCAACGGGCGTGTTCGGAGGGCTCATCAGCAGTGCGAGCACAACCGCGGCGGCCGCCACTCTGGCGATGCATGGGAAAATCAGTGCAGCTCTAGCGGGAAGCACGACCGTCTTGGCCTCCCTGGCAAGCGCAGCAGTGAACCTTCCGATTGTGTGGCGTGCGGCGAAAGACAAAACAATCGTTCGCAGGTTGGCGATTGAAGTTGTCACCGTTATCGCAATAGGTGTGGCTGCAGTGGCGATCGATCGAATCTTCCAGTTTTCGGAATTGCTGTTGCGGAAGATTGGGTAAGGTTGGGAGTGGTCGAAACCGAGTCCGCATTTTCGTTAACCAAAGTGTGGAGAATCTCTAAAGGAACCTTCTCATGAAGACACTTCTGGCGGCCCTAATAATTTCGCTTTGTCCTACCGTTGCGGCACAGCAGTTTTCTTCTATTCCGGGTCAGGGGCGATCCATGGTCGTCACGAAGTTGGGAATCGTGGCGGCTCCGCAATTTCTGGCTGCGCAAGCGGGCGCGCATATTCTCGAAGAGGGCGGGAATGCGGCGGATGCGGCCATTGCGGCGAATGCGGTGATGGGCGTGGTGCAGCCGTATGTGAACGGTATGGGCGGCGACCTCTTTGCAATTTATTACGACGCAAAGACCGGAAAGCTTTACGGCTTGAATTCGAGTGGTTGGACTCCGAAGGCCCTTACGATCGACTACCTGAAGGCGCACGGCGTCGATCACATCAACCCGATTGGCGTAGAAACGATCGATATTCCCGGCGCAGTGGCCGGGTGGGATGCACTACGCGGCCGATTCGGCAGGCTACCGTTTTCGGAGATTCTGGCACCGGCAATTTACTACGCGCAGAACGGATTCCCGCTTGCAGAGCGAAACGCGCGCTATTGGGTTGCGAAAAGTCTGATGCAGCAACCGGGCTACAAAGAGACTTATCTTCCTAACGGCGTCGCTCCGAAGGTCGGCGACGACTTCAAAAACCCCGCGCTGGCGAACTCTCTCCGACAAGTGGCTGCGCACGGCAGAGACGGCTTCTACGACGGCCCCATGACCGAAACCATGGTCACGTTCCTACGGGCACAAGGCGGCACGCACACGCTCGAAGATTTTCGGGATTTTGAACCAGAGTGGGTCGATCCGATCTCCACTACCTATCGCGGCTGGACCGTCTACGAACTTCCGCCGAACGGGCAGGGGATTGCCGCTTTGTCAATGTTGAACATCATGGAGCAGTTTCCGCTGGGACAGTATCCGCACAATTCCGCTGATGCCCTGCACATCATGATCGAAGCGAAAAAGCTGGCCTACGCCGATATGTACAAATACGTCGGGGACCCGCGATTTACTCCGGTTCCAGTTAAGGAGATGCTCTCGAAAGAGCTGGCAAAAAAGCGAGCATCCCTCATCAAAATGGACAAGGCTGCTTGTGAGGTCGTCCCTTCCGATATAGAAAAGATGCTCGACGCGCATGGCAATTCGACGATCTATCTTTCCGCAATCGATAAAGATGGCAATATTGTTTCGCTGATACAGAGTAACTACGCAGGCTATGGCACTGGCATGGTTGCTCCCGGTCTGGGGTTTTCCTTTCACGATCGTGGTGCGGGATTTCAGTTGACACCTGGGCTTCCAAACTCTTTGGCAGGACATAAGCGACCACTCCACACCATCATTCCAGCGTTTATGGAAAAGGGCGACATTCACATCGGGTTCGGGATCATGGGCGGTTGGAACCAGGCTCAGGCGCACGCGCAATTTGTGGCGAACGTCATAGATTACGGCATGAACGTGCAGGCAGCGCTCGAGCAGCCCCGATTTACCAAAGGAACTTTTGAAGGTTGTGATGTGCAGATGGAAAGCACAATTCCCCAATCGGTGCGGGACGAATTAACGAAACGTGGCCACCAAATCGAGCTGCTTGAGCCGTTCTCATTTACGGTAGGACAAGGGGAAGCAGTCGTACGGGACACAATGCGCGACGTCAATTTCGCGGGCGCTGATCCGCGTTCCGATGGCGAAGCAATCCCGCAAGAACCGAATACGAAGTAAGCTAGGGGATGAAATAAAACGGATTCGGGAGCTTGACCGAGCGCTCCGCCTGGGGGTTTCCATTTAAATC
>DATJOJ010000047.1:0-5149 GCA_035507035.1 Terriglobales bacterium
GCCGGTGTTCTTCGAAAGCGCGCCCCGGAAACCTGCACTGCGAGCCTGCCTGCTGAGCTCCTTTGAGACCTGCTGAACTGTAAACAGTAGCATGGGGAGCTCAGGATTTTTCTGAGAGATCTCGCGCGCCGCCTGAAAACCGTTCATCTCCGGCATGGCAAGATCCAGGACTGCAACGTCAGGTTTCAGTTCCGCGGCCTTGTCAACGGCTTCATGGCCATCGCGCGCGTCAGCACACACGCTCCAGTCACCGTGGGTTTCTATCAAACGGCGAAGCAGGCGCCGGATTGCGGCGTCATCATCGGCGATGAGAACACGTATGGGCATCACAGGGACACCGGAGTGCAGTCAACAACTGCGCGGTCACGGTTAGATGCGTACACCACAACTATTATGGCGAGCGCAATGCTCTTAATTGCAATACCCTTGTTACCGGATTACTGAGGAATGCCGTCCCCAATTTTGACGGGCAACTCACAGGAGCTCACGATTCGCCGCCCTGTGACGTCCCGTTATACTGAAATTGAGACAAGAACATGGCTGGAATGATCCGCTACCTTCTCGCGACGTTTGTACTTTCCGCAGTGTGCTTCGCCGAAACTGCAACCGGATTCCTGCCTCTGGAACATTGGAAAAGTGCCGTGGTCAGCGGCAGGACGAGCACGCTCGAAAGTCTATACAGCACCGATCCTGCGGCGCGGGTTACGGTCATCACCAAAAGTTCGGCAGAGATTTCAACGCAAGCCGATACGGAATTCTGGACCGAGCTGAAGGCGAGACGAATTTCGTTGAATGTGGCGCAGTCAACATCGCCCCAACCAGGTGTCCAGCAAGTTACTTTTCAGGCAACCATCACGTCCGCACATCCGGGCAAAAGTTTGTATGTGGTGGAAGCGCAACTCTGGCAGGACCAGGCGGGGACCTGGAAGCTGGTAGCCGTTGAGCGTACCGATGCGCGAAAGCTGGAACAACCGATGTCGCTGGATGCAAAAATCTATCCGCCGGCAAGCGAAGCTCGAGGGGAAATTCGCGAGGCGGAGCTGCGGGCTGCAAAGGCCCACAAACGGGTGCTCGTGATTTTCGGCGCCGACTGGTGCTACGACTGCCATGTTCTCGACCGTGCGCTGCGCCGCCCCGACATCGCACCAACGCTGAATGCGAATTTCGAGGTAGTTCACGTTGACGTGGGCACGGGTAATAAAAATCAGGATCTGATGAACGAATACCAGGTGCCCATGAGCCGCGGAGTGCCCGCGCTCGCGGTGCTCAATTCCTCGGGGCAACTCATTTACAGCCAGAAGAATGGCGAGTTCGAGCGCACGCGGGCTATGGGTCCGGAGGACCTGCTTGCGTTTCTGAACAAATGGAAGCCATAGAAAACGGTCGAATGAGCAATGCGGCCACAGTGAAATAGAAAATGTGGCTTTCGCAAAATATTCGCTCCGCGCGTGTGCCATTTCCCGCGTTCACGATTCCACCTAACATATGACCCATGCGAACCTCGGTGCGGTTGAAAGCAGTTTTTCACAATGGAATATGGGCCGGATACCACGAATGTTCAGACTGCGGAGAGAAGTTCTACGCCACTGAGAGCGACCCGGAAACACCTCGACGTGAATTCGAACGCCACGTACAAAGAGAACACTCAGAAGACCTGTTTTTGTACAGATAAAGTCTACGAGCCCGGCATAGCTGCCACTCGCGACCGCAAGAGGAAGTAGAATCCGCACCCCTTTCGGCTGCGCTCATTGCCCGCCTGCTGCAAACCTCGCGCGACAAGAGTGGCGCACTCCTAGAACGCTGCTACTCCTGTGTGGGCTGCTCAATGTGATCGATAACGAGCACTTGCACGCGATCGGTTTGGGGTTGCAAGGTGAGGCCAAGCTGTTCCCGAATTGCAGTGAGGAGCGGCGGTGCGGAAGAATTCACTTCCGACGAATCTGGAGCGATCATTTCGTCATGGCGCATACGCATCTGCTCGTCCGCATCCGGCCTCCAGTGCAGGGAATAAGCATAGTTGCCTCTAAGGCCAGTTTTGTCGACGACTGTTCGGCCCAGGCGCATCGACAATTGCGCGGTAAGCAGATCAAGTGGAGCTCCGTTCGAGGTCAGTTCACCCATCCCTAGGCGCATAAAGCCGTGTTTGCCGTCTGCAGTTTTTTGCAGTTTGCTGCCGTCTTCAGCAACTGTGAGTTCGTAAACCGGAAGATCTCTTGCTTCCTGATGCACTTGCAGCTTGAACTCGTCAGCGAGGAGTCCCTGAAGCATCTGTCCGGCGATCGCACCGCGCTGGTCGTCGGAAAGTGCTTGGAATTGCTCGTTAGCAGCCTTATCCATTTTGGCACTGAGGTCATATTTCGTAGACTTCAGCCAGTCCGGTGCTCCAGTAATCTGGCCCTGCTGAACCCGGTATGCCGTTTCAATTAGCTGTTGTGCTGTGACATTGTTCGCGGAGAGGCCTCCATCCATCAACGACACCATCATCCGTGTTCGGCTCATGCCATCGGCATCGGGTGGATGTTCCTTGACGGAGACCGCGGTGTACTTAAGAGCCGTTCCGGGTTCCGAATCGGCGTGACCGGCAGTCGGGTTAAACATGCCATAAACAATTGGAAGGGCGAGCGCGATGCACGCTGCCGTCCACAGCAGAAGTTTTCGCCCGAAGTTGAGTTTGCAAACAATGCGATCCGTCATAATGTGACCCATCCTTTTCTTTAGATCAGCGCCCGTAACGCCTGAAACGCAGGTCAATGGAGAACTCAAGCAAAACTCGCAAACCTTCAAGATGCTCTCGGCATAGGTACGCCGGCCGTTCCCCATTTCAATGACCGCTTCGTCGCATGCGCGTTCGCGCTCTTCGATCAGGCGCGCCCCCATCCACCAGACCAGTGGATGAAACCAGAAGATGCTCTCGACCAGCATGTGCGAGAAAGCGGCAAGATTGTCTTTTCGCTGAACGTGGCACAGCTCATGCGCGAGAACCGCTTCCAGATGAGCGTCGTCGAGATGCTCGGATATCGAATCTGGCCATAGCAAAACAGGACGCAAGATGCCGAAAACTCCGGGCTCGAGCGATGTCGGCGAGAGCAACAGGCTGAGCTGGCCGACGCCCATGCTGGTTTTCAAACGCCGCAGAGCCGAAGATTCGCGACCTTCGGATAATATTCTCGCTCTCCGACATATTGCATAGACCTTCCACCAGCGTACTAACCAGAAACAGAGGATGACGACGACTCCGCCAAGCCACGCGATCATAACCATGGCTTGCCAATGAAATGGCAGGGCCGAGCTGGTTTGTGCTGCCGCTGGAATGTGAATCGGTGATGGATTTTGCGTGAACGGCTGAGTAAATTCCTCCACCAGATAGATTCCCGAGTTGCTTGTAGCTAAAGCATGGGACGGATGCAGGCGGCTTCCCACAGCGACCAACCAGGAAAAGGGCAGAAAAAATTTGAGTGATGCCCCGAGCCAGATAGCGTATCGAATTCGCGCTGATTGTTTGCGCAAAGCCAAGGCGAGCAGCGCGGCGGCAAGAGCGAAAATTGTCGACTGCCAGAGATGATCGGCTACGGCGGGGAGCATTGCATTCCACAGACTCGTGAGCCAGGTGAGGATTGCGATCATTTGTCTTTCTCCATCTTGCGCAGCATTTCCTCAGCCTCTTTTATGTCGGCGGCTGTCAGCTTGCCGGACTGAATTAAGTGCGCCATCACAGGCTGAATGCGTCCGCCTAACATCGCGAGAAACTCATCGATTAGCTTGCGCTGTGCGTTCTCGCGGGAAACGGTAGGCTCGAAAATGTGGAAGTTGCCGACCTTCCTGACACGTCGAAGCGCATTCTTAGCTTCCAGGCGGTAGACCGTGGTCTGAATGGTCGTGTAAGCGGGGCGTTGCTTCTGCGGGAAACTTTCCTGGATTTCTCGGATCGATGCGCTGCCACGGCTCCAAAGGATATCCATTATGCGAAGTCCGAGCTTGCTTAGCCGCGCCATCCGTCTCCTATATCTGTGTGCGACGCTACTACACGTGTAGTAGTATGTCAACAAAAAAATGGCCTGGCGATTTCGTACCAGGCTTGTTGGTCGACAAAATGAGCTCTGCTGCGCAAGAGTTTAAGAGCACATCGTTCCAGCTATGCTCTCGCGGCTTGGCCCTTGCGCTGACTGTGCAAGGTTTGCAGAAACATTTCCTGAGAGAAGGACTGATGATTTCGCAACAGCTCAAGCAGCGGATCGTGAAAGTCGATCGAAGAGGTCGGGGGTTTGTGGTTCTGGGATCGCGTGGGACAAGTCGAAATCGAGAGCTCGCTTGGTTTGCCTGGCCCGCCAGCCAGGGCATGGATGAACGCCTCGACTTCGCGGCGGCCTTCGGCCGTGTTGGTGAACTCGATCCCCATTCCATGCGACGGATGCATCACCCGGACGACACCAGGTATTTGCAATTCTTTTTCTCCCGCGGAAATCTTCAGCAGAACATACGTCTTTTCCGGAAATGGGGACAGGGTTTCCATATAGCATCCGCCCAAGCTTAAATCGGTCAGCTTGCAATCCGGTCGGGGTGTGAATTCAAGCGGCGGTGCCGGATTCGAATGCTGGGAGATCCATTCCCGCAATATTTGCCGTGCTTCATCGGAAATATCAGCGAAGCGAATCCCGGATTCTCCATTCGGATTCGCCCAAACCACTTCACCGGGGATATCCAGTTCTGGAGGAATATCGGGAAGCGTGAACCGGGCGCTGACCATAGCCGAGCAATAAAGCGGCTGGGAGGCCAGCACGTCCATGCCATCCTCGCTTAAGTCGAGCAGAATGCCATCGATCGCATCCTCATCGGTGTTCCAGGCGAGTTTTACGGGGACTTGCACGGCCACGCGGCAAGAACTTCGGCGTTCGTTGCGGATCAAGCTAACCGCCGCACGCAGCATCGACTCGGCGTGGGCTTGGCTCACCGGTTTATACAGAACAAAATTCGCGCCGTGGCCGAAGGCGTTCCGAACTTTCGTTTTATCGGTGATCAGGGCCACGGTGATTGCGTGACTTTGAAAACGCGTGTTCGAGAGATTCTCCAAAACTAAAGCTGCGCTGTGTGGGTCGTCGAAGTCGACCATTACGGCATGAAATTTCTGTTCACTAACCAGACAAAGCGCATC